>NZ_BAABIS010000001.1:6056737-7313474 GCF_039542905.1 Kitasatospora terrestris | reverse complement strand
AGGACGCTGCCCGCGACGTGCCCGATCAGGACCGACCCGCGGTGGACCGCCATGGTGCGGAAGCGGGCGATGATGCCCTCGCTCATGTCGGTGGCGACCGAGACCGCGGTGCCGATGGTGGTGCTGCCGATGGTCATCAGCAGGATGCCCGGCACCAGGTAGGCGATGTACGCGGAGCGGTTGCCGCCGCCGATGCCCGCGCTCATGGTGTCGCCGAAGATGTAGACGAAGAGCAGGAGCAGCATGACGGGTGTCAGCAGCAGGTTGAGGGTGAGTGACGGGTAGCGCCGCGCGTGCAGCAGGTTGCGCCGGAGCATGGTCGACGAGTCGCGCACGGCGAGGGACAGGGAGCTCATCGGGAGGCCTCCTCGGGCTGGGCGGGGGCGGTGGGCGCGCCGGTCAGGGCGAAGAACACGTCGTCGAGGTCGGGGGTGTGCACGGTGAGTTCGTCGGCCTGGACGCCCGCCGCGTCGAGCCGGTCGAGGATCGCGCGCAGGTCGCGCTGGCTGCCGTCGCTGGGGAGTTGGAGCGCCAGCGTCTCGGCGTGCTCGGCGGCGTCGGGCAGCGCGGTGGCGGCCGAGCGGTACGCCGCCGGGTCGAGGAAGCGGAGCCGGACGTGTCCGCCGGGGATCAGTCGCTTCAACTCCTCGGCAGTGCCCTCGGCGACGATCCGGCCGTCGTTCAACACCGCGATGCGGTCAGCGAGTTCGTCGGCCTCCTCCAGGTACTGGGTGGTGAGGAAGACGGTCACGCCGTCGGCGACCAGCTCGCGGATGATGCCCCACATGGTGTGGCGGGAGCGCGGATCCAGGCCGGTGGTCGGCTCGTCGAGGAAGATGATCCGCGGGCTGCCGACCAGGGTCATGGCGATGTCCAGGCGGCGCTTCATGCCGCCGGAGTAGGTGGAGGCGGGCTTCTTCGCCGCCTCCACCAGGTCGAAGCGCTCCAGCAGCCGGGTGACGGTGCTCCGGCCCTCGCGCTTGGGGAGGTGGTGCAGGTCGGCCATCAGCAGCATGTTCTCCTCCCCGGTGATCAGCCCGTCAACGGCGGAGAACTGTCCGGTGACGCCGATCGCGGCCCGTACGGCCTGCGGTGCGCCGGCCAGGTCGTGGCCGGCGACCTGGGCCCTGCCCTCGTCCGCGCCGACCAGGGTGGAGAGGATCTTCACGGTGGTGGTCTTGCCGGCACCGTTCTGCCCGAGCAGGGCGAACACGGAGCCGGCCGGGATCCGCAGGTCGATCCCGTCGAGGACGACCTTGTCGCCGTAGGACTTGCGCAGGCCGGTGGCGGTGATGGCGGCGGGCGGCTGGGGGCCGCCCTGCTCGCGGGGCGCGGGCACGGCAGTTGAAGGCATGGGGCTCTCCCGTTCGAGGAGTGGAGTGACGGGTGGTCAGAGGCTGCGGGCGGTGATGTCGCCGCGCGTGGTGGTGGCGCGGATCCGGAGCTCGGCGGCGCCGCCGCCGCGCAGGGAGTTGCTGATCCGGCCGAGGGTGGTGCCGGCGTCCAGTGCGGCGGACGCTCCCGCGGCGGCGGCGACGGTGATGTCGCCGCTCAGAGTGGAGAGCACGACCGCGCCGCGCACGGCCTCGGCGATCCGGATGTCACCCCGGGTCGTGGAGATCTCCGCCGGGCCGTTGAGCCGGCCGACCTCCACGTCGCCGTCGACGGCGGCAAGGCGGACGGCCGCGGCCTCCTCGATCGCGATCCGGCGGTAGGCGCCCTCGACGGCGACCTCGCCGAGCCGACCGGTGCCGGCGAACTCGCAGGCGGAGGAGCGCAGTTCGACTCCGGAGTCGGCGGGCAGCAGGACGGTGACGTCCAGTGCCCCGGACGGGCCGACGAGCGAGCCGTCCGCCTGCGGGACGTGGATCCTCAGGACCCCGTCGGCGTACGAGACGACGGCCCGCTCGGCGGCCTGGACGTCCCGCTTCCGGCCCGGGTCGGCCGGCCGGACCTCGACCGCGGTGTCGGCGCGGTCGCCGGCGACCACCTGGAGACGACCGGCGGGGATGTCGAGAACGGCGGCGACCGGGGCGGGGGTGGCGAACTTCTGCATGACGAGCTCCTTGGGCTTCGCGGTTTCTTATGATGGAAACGCTACGTTGCTTTTCACAACCCGGCAATCAGCTCGGCGCGATGGATCTGCTTTTATACAGGTCAGAGCGGAGAATATGTTGCAATGGGGGCGGAAGTAACGCAACGTCAGTCGGCGGTGCATTGCAATGGATGGCGAGTGAACGCTACGCGGTGGGCGGGCCGCAGCCGAGCCGGTCGGCGATCACGGCCAGCACGTGCCGCAGGTCGCGGGACATCCGGGCCCGCAGGCCCGCCTCGGCGGTCCCGGCGGTGAATCCCGGGTGCTCGGGTCGGAGCCGGTGCACGCGGTGGGTCACCCGCGTGCCGGCGGCGCAGGCCTCGGCGGTGTGCACGCCGGCGTACCAGCTCTGCACCGCCAGCCGCGAACCGGGCCGGTCGACCTCGATGTCCACCGGGCTCAACGACCCGGCGAACTCGGCACGGTAGGCCCCGGCGGCGGCCCCCGCCACCACTGTCATCGCTCCCTGGCGCGCCGCCGGGGCCCGGGCCAGGACCAACAGGTTGTCGTCGCCGACCCGCCCCTCGGCGACGGAGAGCAGGAGCGCGACGACGGCGTCGACCGGCGCGGGGAGCGTCCCGTGCACCTCCCAGCGGGCCGGCAGCGCGTCCAGCTCGGCGAGCAGGGAGGGAGTTGTGGGCGTGGTGTCCATGGCGGAGAGCCTGGCCGCGACACGCCGGCCGGGGCCATCGGTGCCGGGTCGCCCGGGACAGCGCCCGGCCCGCCCACCCCTTGGCGCGGCTGCGCCCACGGCCCTGCCGCCGGCCGGCCGGCGGGTGTCCCGGGACGGGACGGGACAGCGCACCGCGCACGGGACCGGACGGAAACGGCCCCGCACGGGACCGGATGGGACCGGACGGGACAGCCCCGCACGGGACCGGACGGAACAACCCCCCACCGGACGGACGGGACAGCGCGCCCCGCACGGGACGGGACGGCTCAGCTCCGCCCTCCGCGGCGGGCCGGGACGGGAGCCGTCGTTCCGTGCCCGGGACGGCTCAGGACACCCGGGCCAGACCCGAACGCGCCGCCGGCACCAGGTAGTCGAGGGCGTGCGCGGCCGCGAGCTCCAGCACCGCCGCGAACTGCGGTGCGGCGGCCGCCCCGTCGCCCGCGGCCAGGCAGGCCTCCCCGTACGCGAGGTGGCTCCGGGCCAGCCAGTGCGGCTCGCCGACCCGTCGGAGGATCCCGGTGGCCTCGGCGTGCCCGGCGGCCGCCTCCGCGGCCCGGCCCAGCCGGCGCAGGGCGACGGCGGCGTCCGTGAGGCTCACCGCCTCGAACACCGCGTGCCGGGTGGTCCGGTTGATCCCGGTGGACCGCTCGGCGAACGCCAGGGCGCCCTCCGCGTCGCCCTCCCCGAGGGCGGCCCAGCCGAGCACGTCCAGGCACATCCGCTCGGTCTGCCCGTCCAGGCCCCGCGCGGTGTCGATCACCTGCGTGACGGCCTCGCGTGCCTCCGCGAACCTGCCCAGCTGCACCAGGGCCTGACCCAGGCCACCGAGCACCCGGACGCGCACCGCGACCGCGTCCGGCGGCACCAACTCCTCGGCCTGTCGCAGGAGTTCCACGGCCTCCGCCGCACGGTCGACGTACCCCAGGCTCTCGGCCAGCTGGTGGAGGGCCATCACCTCGCCGATCGTGTCGCCCTCCGCGGCCATCAGTCCGCGGGCCGACCGCAGTTCGGCCACCGCCTCGCCCGGCCGGCCGACCCGCATCAGCGTGACGCCCAGCAGGTACCGGTGCGAGGCGAGCATCCGGCGGTCGCCCAGCCGCTCCGCGGCGGCCAGGCTGAGCTCCAGTCCACGGCGCTGCTCCGCCACGCCGCCGCGGCGCGCGTTGGAGATCGTGCCGAGCTGGGCCAGGCCGACCGCCGTGGCGTCGATCCGCAGCTCCACGGCGAGGGCGAACGCCGCGGTGAGGTTGCCCCACTCGGCGTCCACCCAGTCGAGCGCCCGGTCGTGGTCGGCGAAGCCGGGGAGCGCGGGCGGCGGCTGGGTCACGGCGACCGGCAGCGGGACCAGCACCTCGGTCAGTGCCTTCACCGCCAGCAGGCCGCTCAGGTAGTAGTCGCCCAGCCGGGCGACCGCCGGCCCGGGGTCGACCTCCTCACCGTCCGGGGCGGCGTCCGCGCGGGCGGCCTGGCGCAGCAGGTCGTGCATCCGGTAGCGGCCCGCCGCCGGTTCCTGGAGCAGGTGGACGTCGACCAGGTCCTCCAGCAGGGAGCGGGCGTTTCCCAGCGGGATCCCGGCCAGGGCGGCCGCGCCGTACGCGTCGACGTCCTCGCCCGGCACCAGGCCGAGCAGCCGGAACATCCTGCGCTGCGCCGCGTCCAGCTGGCGCAGCGACATCGCGAACACGTCCGAGACAGCCAACTCCCCCTCGCGCAGGCGCTCCACCAGGGTGTCGACGGTCCACGCCGGGCGGTGCCGGAGCCGGGCGGCCGCGACCCGGACGGCCAGCGGCAGGTTCCCGCAGCGGCGCAGCACCTCGCCGACGTCGCCGGGCCGGCTGCCGCCGGCGGATTCCACGAACAGCTCCGCCGCCTCTCCGGCCGGCAGGACGTCCAGCGAGACCGGCCGGACGCCGTCCAGCTCCACCATCCGGCGGCGGCTGGTGACCACGGCGAAGCTGCGGCCCGCGCCGGGCAGCAGGTCGCGCACCTGGGCGGCGTCGGCGGCGTTGTCCAGCAGGACCAGCGCCCGCCGGGTCGACAGCTCCGACCGCCAGAGCGCGGCCCGCTCGGCGACCGCATCGGGGATCCGGCCGGGCGGCAGCCCGAGGGCGGACAGCAGCACCCGCAGTGCCTCGGCGGGTTCCAGCGGTTCCCGTCCCGGGGTGAAGCCGTGCAGGTCCAGGTAGAGCTGGCCTCCGGGGAACTCGGCGGTCAGCCGGTGCGCGGCGTGCACCGCCAGCGCGGTCTTGCCCACCCCGCCCATGCCGTCCACCGCCACCACCGACGACTCCCGTGCGGCGGACAGGAGTTCGTCCAGCGTCTCGCGCCGACCGACGAACGGGGTCACGTCGTGCGGGAGTTCGTTGCGCACCGGCGGGGCGGAGGGCGCGCTCGGCTCCGCCGGGCCGCTCCGGGCCCGCTCCCACACCTCGCGCAGCGGGCGCGGGTCGCGGCCCGCCGCCCGGCACAGCGCCACCACCGTGGGCCACGGCGGGACGGTCTGCCCGGAGAAGTACCGCGACAGCGAGGAGCTGCTGCCCCGGACGTCCCGGGCCAGCTCGCGCAGACTGCGTCCCGTCAGGTCGCGCAGCTGCCGCAGCTGCGCCGCCAACTCCTCGGCCATCCCCGCCCGCCCCTCGTCCGGTCGACGCCCCGATGGTAGGCGTTGCGATCTTCGACGGGCGCAGCCGGACCCCGGGCATCGGGGCGGCGGACGTCAGGGCGTGGCGGGCGGCTCGCCGTGCAGGCTGGGCAGGTTGACGACGATCGCCTCCTGGGTGGAGCGGGCGATCACCACCACGGCCTCGTGCTCGGGGTCGGGGTTCTCCTCGCGGTGCGGGACGAACGGCGGGACGAAGATGTAGTCGCCCGGACCGGTGCGCAGCCTGACCTCCTCCGGTTCGCCGGAGGAGTGGTCGAGGAAGACGAACTCGGGGTGGCCGCTGATCACGTGGATCGCGGTCTCCGACTCGCCGTGGTGGTGGTCGGAGGAGGCGGTGGCGGGGGCGACGTGGGTCTGCCCCATCCAGAGCTTCTCCGAGCCGACGGTGCTTCCGCTGATCGCCGCGAACCGCCGCATGCCGCCGGTCTGCGCGGTGTCGCCGTCGAGGGCGTCGGCGCGGATGTGGTGCAGGCGGGCGCGGAGCGGGGCGGTGTCGGACGGCGCGGGGAGGTGGGGGTGGAAGCCTTCGCCGGCACAGGTCTGCCCGCTCCCGTCGCTCGCCGGGGCGGGACGGTGGTGCTCGGCGGACATGGGTTCTCCCGGTGGTGGGCTGCGCGCGGAACGGGCGAGACGGGGCCCCCGAGGGGGTCGCGGGGTGCGGTCGCGGGGTGCGCGGATCGAGGGGAACGCTAGGCGTGTCCGGAAAAGGATGTCAAGAGGTATCCTTTCGGGCGGCTCCCCAAACCACATCCCCGGGGTGGCACTTGAAGGCGGTCCGGCCCGGGTGATACTCGGGGGTATGCATATTTCCGCGAAGGCGGACTACGCCACCCGTGCGCTGGTGGAACTCGCCTGCGACACGGAGCGTCCGCTCACCTGCGAGGCGATCGCCTCCTCCCAGGAGATCCCGTTCCGCTTCCTGAAGTCGGTGGTCGGCGACCTGCGCCGGGCCGGCCTGGTCCGCAGCCAACGGGGCTGCGAGGGCGGCTACTGGCTCGGCCGTCCCGCCGCGGACATCACCCTGCTGGACGTCGTCCGCGCGGTGGACGGCGAGCTGATCACTCTGCGCGGCGAGCCGCTGTCGGGGCTCGCCTACCCCGGACCGGCCGACGCCCTGCCGGGGATCTGGCGCGAGGTCGAGGAACGGGCCGGCGAGGTGCTGGCGGGCACCACCGTCGAGGCCCTGGTGCGCCGTTCCCGGCGGCCGGCCGCGCGCCTGGCCGTGGAGGCGGTGTGACCGGCGGGGCCTCCGCCCTGGAGGTGGTGGAGTACACCGACCCGTTCTGTCCGTGGGCCTGGGGGGCGGAGCCGGTACTGCGCCGGCTCCGCCGGGAGCTGGACGGGGTGGCCGTCCACCGCCGGGTGTTCGGCATCCTGTTCGACGAGGACGAGGAGCCGGCGCCGGACCCGGCCGCGGAGACCGCCTGGTACGCCGGGTTCGTGGCCAGGGTCTCCGGGCACACGGGCGCGCCGCGGCCGGTGCGGCTGCGGTGGGTCGCGGCGAGCAGCTGGCCCGCCTCGCTGGCCGCCGCGGCGGCCGAGCAGCAGGGGCCGGAGGTGGCCGAGCGCGTCCTGCGGCGGCTGCGCGAGTCGGCGTTCGTCCGCGGCGAGCCCGCCGACACGCCGGAGCGGATCGCGGCGGCGCTGCACGGGGTGCCCGGCCTGGACGCGGACCGGCTCGCGACCGCGGCGGCCTCGCCCGCGGTGCGGGAGCGGGTCGCCCGGGACCGTGCGGAGACCCGGGCGCCGCGCGCCGAGGTGGTGGGCCTGCGCGGGGACGGCCCGCATCCCGGCGGGGCAAAGGAGACCGAGGACGGCTACCGGTACGCGCTGCCCACGGTGGCCTTCCACGGCCCGGCGGGCTGCCGGGTGGTGCCGGGCTGGCGCGGGCTGGAGGAGTACCTGGCCGCCGCGCGGGCGGTCCGCCCCGGCCTGCCGTCCGCGCCGCGAGGGCGTCCGGACCCGGCCGAACTCCTCCACCGCCACCGGAGCCTGACGGCGCCGGAGGCCCCGGACGGCCCGCCGCCGGGCGCCGTGACGCTGACCACCGGCGCCGGACCGCTCCACCTGTCCGCAGCCGAGGCCGCCGTCTCCCCGCTGCTCAGCGATCCCCACTGACCCGGAGCTCCCCGGCCCCTCCCGGAGCTCGCGCCCGGCACCGGGCCCTGCGCGCCACCGGGCCCTGCGCGCCGCCGGGCGGCGTGCCACCGCGGCAGCGGCCGAGTCGCCGCGCATCCTCGACGGGACGCCCTGCGACGCGTCAACTCTCTTTCCCAGTAACGTGTTTAGCCCCCTTCTCGTCTCCTCGCAGCCCGCCGGGGCGACCCGGCGACCGCCCACCCAATGGGACACCTTTTGGTGTCCATTGACATCGGGCCCCGTCGCCCGACAGGATGACGCCATGCTTTCGACGCACCCCAACGTGGTGTGCCGCTACGTGGACTTCCGGCGCACCAGCAGCGATCTCTGTCTCTGAGTGCCCTTCTCCGCCGGCGGCACGGCCGCCCGCGGACCCCGGAGCGCGGTTCCCCCGCGCCGAACGGCCGGCTCTCGCCGCCGTGCCGGGCTTCCTCCCTCCTGGCACCGCCCCGCCCGTGACCGGGTGACGGCGTACGCCGCCCCCCCCTTTTCCCGGTGTCCTGTCGCGCCGCCGTGCCCCGCCCTCCGCCGTCCCCCGTCGACGGCGACCGTGCGGGCATCCGCCGCGCCACGAAAGGTGACGCACGCCCATGACCAGCACCGCCCTGCCCTCCTCGCCCCTTGCCAGACGCTCCTTCCTCGGCCTCGGACTCGGTGCGGGAGCCGCTCTCGCCCTCGCCGCGTGCGGCGGGACGACCGTCGCGCCGAGCGGCTCGGCCGACGCGGCCGGCTCCTCCGGAACCCTCAAGTGGGGCTGGGCGCTGCCCACTTCGTGGGACCCGGTGTTCTCCTCGGCGGGCTGGGACGTGCACGTGCTCTCCCTGGTGTACGCCGGTCTGACCAAGCTCGACGAGAGCGGGAAGGCCGTTCCCGCCCTGGCCGCCTCCTGGAAGTACGACGCCGACGGCACCCGTCTGACGTTCACGCTGCGCCCGGGGCTGGCCTTCGAGGACGGCTCTCCGCTGGACGCCACCGCGGTGAAGAAGAGCCTGGACCGCGGCCGCACCGACCCGAAGTCGCTGGTCGCCCCGCAGCTCACCCAGGTCAAGCAGGTGCTGGCGCCGGACGCCACCACCGTGGTGCTCGAACTGAGCTCTCCCGACTACCAGTTGCCGAACCTGCTGGCGGGCAAGACCGGTCTGGTGGTGAACCCGAAGGCGTTCGAGGTGGACGCCGCGGCGCTGGCGTCCAAGCCCGCCGGCGCCGGCCCGTTCAGCCTGGTCTCGTACGTGCAGAACAGCAAGGCCGTGCTCAAGCGCAATCCGCAGTACTGGGACGCTGGTTCGATCAAGCTGGAGAACTTCGAGGTCTACCCGCTGCCGGACGCCGCCACGGTGGTCAGCGGGCTGCAGTCCGGGCAGTTCGACGTCGCGCAGATCCCCGGCAGCCAGGTGGAGGCGGCCAAGGCCGCCGGATTGGAGGTACAGGAGATCCCGTCGCTGGTGGTGGCGGTGCTGGACGTCAACACCACCAAGGCGCCGTTCGACAACCCGGACGTGGTGGAGGCGCTGAAGTTCGCGATCGACCGCGAAGCGCTGGTGAAGACCCAGCTGTTCGGCCATGGCGAGGTCAACTACCAGCCTTTCCCCAAGGGTTACGTCGGCCACGACCCGGGCTCCGAGGACCTGTTCCGCTACGACCCGGACAAGGCCCGGGCGCTGCTGGCGAAGGCCGGACACCCGGACGGCGTCGACCTGACCCTCACCACCACCGCCGCGCAGGGCCTGCCCGAGCAGGTGCAGGCGCAGCTGAAGCAGGTCGGCATCCGGGCTAACATCGAGGTGATCCCGGCCGCCCAGGCCACCCAGATCGTCTACGTGCAGCACTCCAAGGCGCTGTTCACCGATCAGTTCGCGGGCCGCGACTCGGCCGCCCAGGCGTTCCAGGTGCTGTTCGGCGAGCAGGGGTTGATGAACCCGGGCCGCAGCACCCCGCCGGAGCTGGCGGCGGCGGTGAAGCAGGTCTCGCGCACCCCGCTGGACTCGCCGGACTACCCGAAGGCGCTGCAGGCGGCGACCGCGGTGGCGGTGCGCACCATGCCGAACGTGTTCCTGTACAGCGTGCCCCGGCTGCTGGCCCGGCGCCGCTCGGTATCGGCGATCCCCGCGTTCACCGTGGTGCAGCGGTTCGAAGGGGTGAAGGTCGGATGAGCGGGGCGGCGCTCCCCGTACCGGCCGGGCGGGCCGCGGGGTGGGTGGCCCGCCGCGCGGTGCGGACGCCCCGGTCGGCCGGGCGGGTGCTGGCGTCGGCCGTCACGGTGTTCCTGCTGTCGTCCGTGCTGACCTTCGGGCTCGGCGCGGTCTCCGACGCCAACCCGGCGGCCGCGGTGCTCGGCGAGACCGCGACGCCGGCCGACATCGCCCGGCTGGACCACGAGTTCGGCCTGGACCGGCCGCTGTGGGCGCAGTTCGGCAGCTGGCTGGGCCACGCCGTCCAGGGCGACCTCGGCCGGTCCTGGTTCACCACCCTGCCGGTGACGGACTCGATCACGGCCGCCCTGCCGGTCGACCTGTCGATGGCCGGGCTGGCTCTGCTGTTCGCCGTCCTGCTCGGCTCGGCGGCGGGCATCGCCGCCGCGCTGCGCCCCGGCGGGCGCCTGGACCGGGTGGTCACCGCCCTGTGCACGCTGCTGGGCACGCTGCCCGCGTTCGTGGTCGCGATCGGCCTGATCACCCTGGTCGCCGTGCAGTTGCGGCTGCTGCCGTCCGGCGGCTACGTGCCGCTCGACCAGGATCCGGCCGAATGGCTGCGGTACGCGCTGCTCCCGGCGCTGGCCCTGAGCCTGGACGCGGCGGCGGGCATCGCCCGGCAGCTGCGCACCTCGCTGGTCGGCGCGCTGCGGGAGAACTACGCGACCGGCGCGGTGATGCGCGGCCTGTCCCGGCGGCGGGTGCTCTTCGGGCACGTGCTGCGCAACGCGGCGGGGCCGGCGGTCACCGTGCTCGGGATGAGCGTGCCGATGCTGATCGGCGGCGCCGTGGTCACCGAACGGATCTTCAACCTGCCGGGGATCGCCCAGCTGTCGCTGCGCGCCGCCGAACAGCACGACGTCCCGGTGATCCAGGGCACCCTGCTGGTGACGGTCGCGGTGGTGCTGGTCGCCAACCTGGCCGTGGACGCCGGGCTGCTCGCCCTCAACCCCGCCGCCCGCAGGGCGCCGTCCCCGGCGGGTGCGCGGTGAGGGCCGTGCTGCGCCGCCCGGTGGTGGCCCTCTCGCTCGCGGTGCTGGCCGCGGTCGCGCTGCTGGCCGTCCTCGGCGGCCGGCTCGCCCCGCTCGACCCGCTCGCGCAGGACACCGCCCAGCTGCTCCGGGGCCCGAGCGCCGAGCACCTGCTGGGCACCGACTACCTGGGCCGGGACGTGCTGAGCAGGCTGCTGGCCGGCACCGGCCTCTCGGTGGCGGCAGCGGTGGAGGCGGTCGGCGCGGCGCTGCTGCTGGGCGTCCTGCCCGGGCTGGCCTCGGTGCGCTTCTCGGCCCCGCTCGCCTGGCTGTCGCTGCGCGCGGTGGACGCCCTGATGACCCTGCCGTTCGCGCTGTTCGCGATCGCCGCGGTCGGCGTCCTCGGCAACGGCCTGCACCAGGCGATGCTGGCGCTCGGCGTGCTGCTCGCCCCGCTGTTCTTCCGGGTGGCCCGGGCGGCGGCGCTCGGCCTGGACCGCGCCCAGTACGTCGAGGCCGCCGAACTGATGGGTGCGGGACGGCTGACGGTGCTGCGCACCCACGTGTGGCGCAAGGTGCTGCCGACCGTGGCGGTCACGGCCGCGCACGCGCTGGCCACCAGCCTGCTCACGGTCGCCTCGCTGACCTTCCTCGGCATCGGCGTCCAACCGCCCGCGCCGACCTGGGGCGGCATGCTCGCCGGCGACCTGGGCTTCCTCGCCCAGCAGCCGTGGGCACCCGCCCTGCCCGCCGCGCTGATCATGCTGACGGTCGGCGCACTCAACCTGCTGGCCGACGCCCTCCAGGACGCCGACCCCGCCGGAAGCGCCGACCCCGCCGGGGGCCGCGGGTCCGAGCGCCCCGCCGACGGGCCGTCAGCCCTGCGAAAGACGACGGAGAGGGAGGAGAGCCATGAGCGCCACCACGTCCACGCCTGACCTGGACACCCGGCCCGCCGCCGCGGCCGAACGCCCCGTACCCGGAGGCCCCGTATCCGGACAACCCGTACCCGGGCGGCCCGTGCTGGAGGTCGAGGGTCTGCGGGTCACCGTCGGCCGGGGCCGGACCGAGGCGGTGCGGGAGGTGTCCTTCACCGTCCGCGCCGGGGAAGCCGTGGGGCTGGTCGGCGAGTCCGGCAGCGGCAAGACGCTGACCTGCCGCGCCGTCCTCGGCCTGCCCGCGGCCGGCGTGTCCGCCACCGCCGACACGCTCGACCTCGGCGGCACCGATCTGCTCGGCCTGGACGGGCCCGGCTGGCAGCGGCTGCGCGGCAGCCGGCTCGGCGCGGTCTTCCAGGACCCGGGCTCGTACCTCAACCCGTCGCTCACCGTGGGACGGCAGCTCGCCGAACCGCTGCGGGCGCACGGCGGCCTGAACCGGACCGAGGCCCGCCGCCGGGCCGTCGAGCTCTTCGACTCGGTCGGGCTGCGCGACCCGGAGGCGGTGTACGACCGCTACCCGCACGAGCTGTCCGGCGGCATGCTGCAGCGGGTCCTGATCGCGATCGCGGTCGGCGGCGACCCGGACCTGCTGGTGGCCGACGAGGCCACCACCGCGCTGGACACCGTCGTCCAGGCCGAGGTGCTCGACCTGCTGGCACGGCTGCGCACCGAGCGCGGCCTCGGCCTGCTGCTGGTCAGCCACGACCTGGCCGTGGTCGCCGAAGTCACCGACCGCCTGCTGGTGTTCTACGCCGGCGAGGTCGTCGAGGACGGCCCCACCGCCGAGGTCGTCGCCTCCCCCGCCCACCCGTACACCGAGGCGCTGCTGGCGGTCGCCGGGCTCGGCGACCACCGCCGTGGCCCCCTGCCGGTCATCCCCGGCCACCCGCCGGCGCCGGGCGAGGCCCCCACCGGCTGCCGGTTCGCACCGCGCTGCGAGTACGCCGCCGAGGCGTGCACCGGCGCCCCCGTCGCCCTGCTCCCCCGCGGCGAAGGCCGCGCGGTCCGCTGCCGCCGCGCGGACGAGCTCACCCTCGGGCCCGAGCGCCCGGCCACCACCTGACGAACCGTCAACCCTGCTGGAGGGAGAAGACCATGACCACGTCCGTCGCCGCTCCCGAGGATCCGCTGCTCGACGTGCGCGACCTGCGGGTCGCGTTCGAACCGGGGACTCCGGTGCTCGACGGGGTCGACCTGGCGGTGCGGGCCGGGGAGGTCCTGGGGGTGATCGGCGAGACCGGCTCCGGGAAGACCACCCTGGCGCGGGCCGTCGTCGGACTCGCCCCCGTCGCCGCCGGGCGCATCACCGTCGACGGCCTCGACCGGACCGCCCTGCGCGGCCGGGCCCTGCGGGACGCCCGCCGGGCCGGAACGGTCCAGTACATGTTCCAGGACCCGCTGCGCTCCCTGGACCCCGACCTGACCGTCCTCCGGCTGGTCGGCCAGCCGCTCGCCATCACCGGGGTGCCCGTCGAGGAGCGCCGCCACCGGGTGCTCGCCGCGCTCGACCTGGTCGGCCTCGACCACGCCCTCGCCGACCGCCGGCCCGCCCAGCTCTCCGGCGGCCAGCGCCAGCGGGTCGCCCTGGCGCGGGCGATCGTCACCCGTCCCCGGCTGCTGCTCGCCGACGAACCGGTGTCCGCATTGGACGCCTCCAGCCGCAACCACGTGCTGCGGCTGCTCGACGAGCTGCGCGGCGAACTCGGCCTCGCCGTCGTCCTGATCTCGCACGACCTGGACTCGCTCGCCGGCGTCGCCGACCGGCTCGCCGTGCTGTACCGGGGCCGGGTCGTGGAGAGCGGGCCGACCGACGCCGTGCTGCGCAGCCCGCTGCACCCGTACACCGCGCTGCTCGCCGCCTCCGCACCCGGCGGCGGCCCGGCACGGCACGCCGAACTGGCCGTCCTGCGCTCCGCCGCCACCCGGCCGCCGGCCGCCTCCGGATGCGCCTTCGCCCATCGCTGCCCGTTCGCCGACGCCGCGTGCGCGCCTCGACCGGAGTTTCGTACGCCCGCCGCCGACCGCGCCGCGGCCTGCCACCACGCGCCCGACTGGCGTACCCGGCTCGCCGCCTGACGATCCGTCAGGTCCCGCGGCCACCGACCGGCCCCACCGCCGTACGGGCGGCCCGCCCGCCTGCGGCCCCTCCTGCCTACCCGCCGCCTGCCCACCGCCCGAGCACCCGAGCTCCCGATCCGCGCACCGACCCCCGTCCCGGAGGCCGACCGATGACCACCACCGCCCCACCGACCTTCCCCGCACCGGCCCTGGACCGCCTGCCCGAGCTCACCCGCGCCCTGGCCGCCTGCGCCGCCACCCACGACCGGGACGCCGAACTCCCCCTGCGGGACTTCGAACTCGTCCACGAGGCAGGCCTGTTGACGGCGACCGTGGCCGCCCGGCACGGCGGACCGCAGGCCGGGCTGGCGGACACCGTACGGATCCTGCGGGCCCTGGGCGCGGGCGACCCGGCGGTGGCGCTGGTCACCGCGATGACGCTGTTCACCCACGCCGCCGAGGCGCGGACACCGTCCTGGCCGGCGGGCCCGCTGGGCGAACTGCTCACCGAGTCCGCGCGCCGTCCGGTCCTGGTCAACGCGCTGCGGGTGGAGCCCGACCTGGGCAGCCCGGTCCGCGGCGGCCTGCCCGCGACGACCGCGCGCCGGGCGCCCGACGGCGGCTGGCGGCTGACCGGCCGCAAGATCTACTCGACCGGCGCGTACCTGCTGGACTGGCTGCTGGTCTGGGCCGTCACCGACGAGGACCGGCCGCGGGTGGGTTCGTTCCTGGTCCGCGCGGGCAGTCCGGGCCTCGCCGTCGAACCGGTCTGGGACCACCTCGGCCTGCGCGCCTCGCGCAGCGACGACGTGCTGTTCACCGACGTCCCGGTGCCGGCGGACCACGTCGCCGGCCTGTCCCACCCGGGCGTCGACGGCGGGCGCGACCCGGTCGGCGGCGTCTGGAACAGCCTCGGCCTGGCCGCGCTGTACCTGGGCGTCGCGGACGCCGCCCGCGACTGGCTGCTCGGCTTCCTGCACGAGCGGACCCCGAGCGCGCTCGGCGCGCCGCTCGCCACGCTGGCCCGCTTCCAGTCCGCGGTCGGCGAGATCGAGGTGGCGCTGGCCGGGGCGAACCGGCTGGTGGCCGCCCTCGCCGCGGCCGTCGACGCCGGGGAGCCCGGCGCCGCCGACGAGGCCGGCGGCGCGAAGGTGCTCGCCACCCGGGCCGCGATCGACGCCGTCCAGCAGGCCGTGGCCCTGGTCGGCAACCACGGCCTGGCCCGCCGCAACCCGCTCGAACGCCACCTGCGGAACGTGCTGTGCGCCCGCGTCCACACCCCGCAGGACGACTCGGTGCTGCTCACCGCGGGCCGCACCGCCCTCGACCGGTCCCGACCGGTCGCCTGACCTCCCGTCACCTCTCCCGGCAGTTCCCGTCCCGATCACGTGAGGAAACCACCGTGCCCGTCGAAATCATCGGCATGATCTCCACCCACGACGTCTCCGAGACCCGCCCGGCCACCGGTCCGGTGGTGGACGTCGACTACACCCGCCGCTTCGCCCGGGCGCACGAGCAGGCCGGCTTCGACCGGATCCTGATCGCCCAGTCCTCGGCGAGCCCCGACCCGAACCAGGTCGCGGCGTTCGCCGCCGCGAACACCGAGCGGCTCGGCCTGCTGGTCGCCCACCGCCCCGGCTTCCTCGCGCCGACCGTCGCCGCCCGCACCTTCGCCACCCTCGACCAGTTCTCCGGCGGCCGGGTCGCCGTCCACATCATCACCGGCGGCCACGACGCCGAGCAGCGCCGCGACGGCGACTACCTGAGCAAGGACGAGCGCTACGCCCGCACCGACGACTACCTGACGGTGGTGAAGAAGGCGTGGACCGAGGACGCGCCGTTCGACCACGACGGCCCCTACTACCGGCTGGCGGACTTCCACTCCGAGGTCCGGCCCGTCCAGCAGCCGCGCATCCCGCTGTACTTCGGCGGCTCCTCGGAGGCCGCGTACCGGGTGGGCGGCAAGCACGCCGACACCTTCGCGCTGTGGGGCGAGCCGCTGGCCGAGACCGCCGAGCAGATCGCCCGGGTCCGGGCCGCCGCGGAGGCCGCCGGACGCGACACCGCCCCGGGCATCAGCGTCTCCTTCCGGCCGATCCTCGGCCGCACCGACGAGGAGGCCTGGGAGCGGGCGCAGGGCATCCTCGGCACCATCGAGCGGCGCGGCGACGCGTTCGGCGGACGGCGCGCCGTGCTGCCGGTCGGTCCCGGCGCCACGCCGCAGAACGTCGGCTCGCAGCGGCTGCTGGCCGCCGCCGCCAAGGGCGACCGGCACGACCGCGCCCTGTGGACCGCCACCGCCAGGGCCACCGGCGCGGCAGGCAACTCGACCGCGCTGGTCGGCTCCCCGGAGACGGTGGCACAGGCCCTGCTGGACTACGTGGACATCGGCGCGACCACGCTGCTGATCCGCGGCTACGACCCGCTGGACGACGCGCTGGACTACGGCCGCGAGCTGCTGCCGCTGGTCCGCGCGGAGGTCGCCCGCCGCGACGCCGCCGCTGCCGCCACCGCCGTGCCGGCCGGGGCGGGCGCCCGATGACCGCGCCCGCACCCGAGCTGCTCCGCCAGGAGCGGTGGGAGCCCGCCGAGGGCACCGCCGTCCGCGGCACGGTGGTCCTGCTGCCCGGACGCGGCGAACACCCCGGCGTGTACGCCCGGTTCGGGCGGCGGCTGGCCTTCGACGGCTACCGCCTGGTGGTCCCCGACCCGGTCACCGCTCACCCGGCCGGTCCGGTGGACGTCCCGCGCACCGCGTGGGACGTCGACCCGGCCGACGGAGCAGGAGCCGACCCGTCCCCGGCATCCTGGTCCGACCGGCGGATCGAGCGACTGGGCCGCGACCTGGCGGTGCTGACCGCCGACGAACGGGAGCGGCACGGCGGCCCGGTGGTCCTGGCGGGCTCCGACACCGGCGCCCTGCTCGCCCTCGCCACCGCCACCGCCGTCCCGGCCGACGGGCTGCTGCTCGCCGGCCTCCCGACCCCGCGCAGTGAGGCACCGGCCCCCGCCCCGGCCCTGCTCGACGGGCCGGACGCCGCGGACCGCTCGGCGGCCACGGCCGTCGGGTCGTCGGGCGTCGGGTCGTCGGGCGTCGGGTCGTCACCGGACTGGGCGGACGACGAGCTGTCCGCGCGGACCGCGTGCCCGGTGCACCGCGGACTGCTCTCCGGGTCACCGGAGTTCCGACCCGGAGCCCTGTCCGACCCGGTGGCCGCCGAGCTCGTCGCCGCCGCCGCGGCGGCCCGGCCGACCGTCCCCGTCCTGGCTTTCCACGGCCTGGCAGACCAGGTCGCGCCGGCGGAGGCCCTCCGGGCGCTGGCCCGGCGGCTGCCGTCGGTGGACGCGGTCGGGGTCGCCGACGGCCGCCACGACGTGTTCAACGACGCCGCGCACCGCAGCGTCGCCGCCCGCACGGTGCAGTGGCTGGAGGCCCTGCGGGCCGGCCACGACCGGCAGCCGCAGGCACCGGCCCCGCTGCTCGTGCCGCTCGCGGCCACCGCCGCGCAGGGCCCGGTCCGTTGACCGCCACGCCCGCCGCTTCGGGCCCGCCCCGGCCCGGAGGCACCCGCCCCGCGGCCGGCGCCGCTCACGGCCGCCCCTTCGCGGTGCCCCGGCCGTCGACCGCCGCGCCCGCCGTCACGCCCGCCGCACGCCGCCGTGCCCTCCGCTCCGGGGGCCGGGCCCCGGGGCCCACCGTCCGTCCGAGGAAAGGACTCCGCCCATGACCGCCGTCGACGAACGGCCGCCCGCCACCGCGCCGGCCGAGCTGCTCCGCCGCACCCTGCGCCGGCACGCCGCCGGCGTGGTGGTGATCACCGCCGCCGGCCCGGCCGGGCCGGTCGGGCTGACCGCCACCTCCTTCACCTCGGTGAGCCTCGAACCCGCCCTGGTCTCCTTCTACCTGTCGACCACCGCGTCCACGGCGCCCGCGGTACGCGCGGCGGACGCGTTCACCGTGCACCTCCTGCACCGGGGGCAGGAGGAGCTGGCCCGGACCTTCGCCCGCAGCGGCGTCGACCGGTTCGCCGGCGTCCCGTGGTCCGCGGGCCCGCACGGCACCCCGCTGCTGGACGGCGCCGCCGCCCGCCTGACGGCCCGCCGGGTCGGTCTGCACCCGGTCGGCGACCACCTGCTGGTGGTCGGCGAGGTACTGGCGGCGGACGCCGAGGGCGGCGAGCCGCTGGTGCACCACGACGGCGGTTTCGGCGGGTTCGCGCCCGGCGCCGGGGAGGGTCCGTGGCGCTGAGCGTGCACTGGTTCCTGCCGACCACCGGTGACAGCCGCCAGGTGGTCGGCGGAGGCCACGGCTCGACCCCGGGGACGGCCGGTTCCGACCGGCCGCCGTCCCTCGGCCACCTCGGGCAGATCGCGCGGGCGGCCGAACAGCTCGGCTTCGCCGGTGCGCTCACCCCGACCGGCCCGTGGTGCGAGGACGCCTGGCTGACCACCGCGATGCTGACCGGCCTGACCGAGCGGCTCACCTTTCTGGTGGCGTTCCGGCCCGGCCTGGTCTCCCCGACGCTGGCCGCCCAGATGGCGACCACGTACCAGAACCTCTTCGGCGGACGGCTGGCGCTCAACGTGGTCACCGGCGGCGAGTCGGAGGAGCAGCGCGCGTACGGGGACTTCCTCGACAAGGACGGGCGCTACGCGCGCGCCGACGAGTTCCTGTCGGTGACCGGGCGGCTGTGGCGCGGCGAGCGGGTCGACCACGACGGCCCGCACCTGCGGGTCGAGGGGGCCCGGCTGAAACGGCTGCCCGACCCGGTGCCGGAGGTGTACTTCGGCGGTTCCTCGGCGGCGGCCGAGCGGGTCGCCGCCCGGCACGCGGACGTGTACCTCACCTGGGGCGAGCCCCCCGGCCGGGTCGCGGAGAAGATCGACCGGATCCGGACGCTGGCCGCCGCGCACGGGCGTCGGCCGCGGTTCGGCATCCGGCTGCACACCATCACCCGCGACACCTCCGCCGAGGCCTGGTCGGAGGCCGACCGGCTGCTCGCCGGGATGGACCCGGCACGGATCCGCGCCACCCAGGAGGCCCTGGCGCGGAGCGAGTCGGAGGGCCAGCGGCGGATGCGCGAGCTGCACGGCGGCGAGGTCGGGCGCCTGGAGGTCCACCCGAACCTGTGGGCCGGCTTCGGCCTGGTCCGCGGCGGCGCCGGAACCGCCCTGGTCGGCAGCCACGCCGAGGTCGCCGACCGGATCGAGGAGTACCACCGCCTGGGCGTCGACGAGTTCATCCTCTCCGGCGTGCCCCACCTGGAGGAGGCCTACCGGGTCGGCGAGGGCCTGCTCCCCGTCCTCACCGCCCGCGGCCTCCTGCCTGCGGCTGCCGGGCACCCCGGCTGATCCGGCCGTGCACCACGTGCCGGGGCGGCCGGAGAGCGGAGCGGTTCGAGTCGCACGTGGATCACCCCCAAGAACGGCCCGCCGGCCTGCACCCCTGCTGGCAGGGCGCTCCAGCCCGTACCGGCCTCGGCCAGGCCGTCGCCCAACCTGACGGTGCAGGCCCGGGCGATGGGACTGGCCGCACACCAGTTCCGCGCCTTCGACCTGGAAGGGCTCACCGCGGGCCGGAGCTGACGCCCGGTCGGGCGGTCGTCTCCATGATCGCGGTGGGCCGGGCCGCCGGAGGGCCCCCGGAGGGCCGGACCCGGCACAGCGTCGCGCGGCTGCGCTCCGCCCCTACGGAGGGACCATGACCACGCGGACTTCGTCGACCTGCTGTGCGACGCCGCCCGGCGGGGCGTCGCCGTCGACCTGCCGGTGCCCGGACGGCACACCTACAAGCGGGGGTGCCGACTGGCAGGCGAACGGCACTTCGACGAGGACCTGGCGTGCAGCGAGGTCGTCACTCCCGACCGCCGGCACCGCCGCGGCGCCGCACCGCGCGCCCCGGAGGCGGCGGTGGGGAGGTCCACGGGCGCCGGGCCGCGGGTGCCGTCATCCGGTTGCGGTCGGGGCGAGGTCGGGGCGGATGTCGAAGACGGCGTCGGTACCGGTCAGTTCGAGGAGCCTGGCCACGGGGCCCGACACGCGGACCAGGACCAGGGACAGCTCGGCCTTCAGGGCTTCGAGGCGCGTGGCGAGCAGCAGGTTGAGTCCGGTGGAGTCGCAGAACGACAGGCGCCCGCAGTCCAGTACGATCCGTCCGGCGGCCCGGGCGAGTGCCTCGTCCAGCTGTGCGCGGAGCACGTGGGCGCTGTCGTAGTCGAGTTCACCCACCGGGGACAGGACAACCGCGCCGTCCTCGGCACGCAGGCCGACGGTGAGCCGCACGTCCTCGGGTCCGGTGACCGGTGAGGAGGTCGCCCCGGGACGGGCGGGGTCGTTGTCGTGCATCGGCACTCCTTCGTTCGAACCGACGGCCGCGACCTGCGGCAGGCCGCAGGCGGTGTCGGTACGACCATACGGGTTGTTCCGCCGTCGGTCATGATCCTCCGGCGTCGCGGTCACCGGCCGCGCGGGGTCCGGTGCCGCACGGCGGCCGACCGACTGCCCCGGACCGTGCCGGCCCGCGTCAACCCGCGCTCTCCGGGCCGAAGCCGGCGGAGGCGGGCGGCAGGACGAAGGTGACCCGGATGCGCTTGCCCCCGACGGGCAGCGGCTGGACCTGGCAGGTCGAGGTGAGGGCCTGGACGATGGCCCAGCCGCGGCCGCCCCCGGAGGCCGGGTCGCGTCCGTGGAACGGCTGGGCGACGGGATGGCGGTCGTCGCCGTCCTCGACGTCGACGACCAGGCGGGCCCCGCCGGGCTCCAGGCGGGCGGCGAAGGCGGTCAGGCCGCCGCCGTGGCGCAGGGCGTTGGCGACGAGTTCGGTCACCACGAGCTGGACGTCGGCCAGGACGCGGCCGTCCGGGTGCACGTCGCCGCCCAGCAGCTGCGCGACGACGGCGCGGGCCTGCCCGGCGGTCCGCACGGCCCCGGGCGCCTGCTCCTGCCGGGCGGCGGTGTCCGGGGACGGCGGCCGGGCCTCGTCGTGGCGCATGAATGACCTCGAATCGTCTACGGCGCCGTACACCCCGGCCGACGGGTCCGGGCGGGGGATCGGGAGGCATGTGCCCCCGCGGGTGGGGATGATGCGGTGCGAACGGTGCCGCGTCACCCGGCTCCGGGCTCGCGCGGGGGTCGGCGCAGCAGTTCGGCGGCCGCCGTCCGGGCCCCGTGCAGACTGTCGGCGACGGTGAAGTAGTCGTCGGTCGCGGTGACCTCCAGCAGGCGCAGGACCGCGGGGGCGAGCGGCCCGAGCAGGACCAGGGCGCCGGCGGCGTCCTCCATGCGCTGCTGGGCGAGGACCAGGGTCCGCAGCGTGGAGGAGTCGGCGAAGGTGACCGCGGAGAGGTCCAGCACGAGCGCCTCGGCCCCGCCGGCCAGCGCGGAGTCCACGGCCTCGGCGAGTTCGCGTTCGCCGGTGAAGTCCAGCTCACCGCGCAGCCGGAGCACGGTGGTTCCGGGCGGCCCGCCGGGTGCTTCCGATGTGTCCGTCATGGCGGTCATGCTAGCCCGGCACGTCAACCTCGCTGTTCCGGGCCGTCGCGAGTCGCGGTGATTGCGTCGGCGCGGGGCGGGCATCCGGTGGGTCGCGGAGTGCGGGCCCGGCACAATGATCGGGCGGCGGCGCGGTCGGGCGGCGCCGGATCGGAGGGAGGCGGCCGGTGGCGGCTGGGCGGGGCGGCGGTCGGGCGGTCTTCGGTTCCGATCCGCTGGTCGGTGCCGATCTGGCGCGGGTGGACTGGGCGGCCACGCCGCTGGGCGATCCGGCGCACTGGCCGCAGAGCCTGCGCTCGGCGGTCGACATCCTGCTGTCCTCGCGGTTCGCGATGTGGATGGCGTGGGGGCCGGAGCTGACGTTCCTCTGCAACGACGCGTACCGGCGCGACACGCTCGGCAGCAAGTACCCGTGGGCGCTCGGCCGCCCGTTGCAGGAGGTGTGGGCGGAGGTCTGGGAGGACGCCGGGCCGCGCATCGAGCACGTCCTGACCGAGGGCGAGGCGACCTGGGACGAGGCGCTGCCGCTGCGGCTGCAGCGCTCCGGCTACGCCGAGGAGAGCTACCACACCTTCTCCTACAGCCCGTTGCGCGACGAGAGCGACGCCGTGGTGGGCGTGCTGTGCGTGGTCAGCGAGGAGACCCAGCGGGTGGTCGCGGAGCGTCGGATGGCCACGCTGCGCGACCTGGGCTCCGATCCGGGGGCGGTGCGCACCGAGGGCGAGTTCCTCGCCTTCACCGCCGAGCAGCTCGCCCGCAACCCCTACGACCTGCCCTTCACCCTGACGTACCTGTTCGACGACCGGGGCGGCGCGCACCTCGCCGCGTCCTCCGGGATGCCGGCGGGCCACCCCGCCGCACCCGCCCGGATCGGGCCCGACGACCCGGGGCCGTGGCCGACCGGCCCCGCCCGCGGCGGCGAGGCGGTGTCGGTGCCGCTGGAGGGCGGCCGGTTCGCCGACCTGCCGTGCGGGGCCTGGGAGGAGCCGCCCCGGCAGGCCCTGCTGGTGCCGCTGGACAGCCCGGGCGGCGGCGGGCCGAGCGGTTTCCTGGTCGTCGGTCTGAACCGGCACCGCCCCTCGGACGAGGCCTACCGCGACTTCGCGGGCCTGGTCGCGGGCCGGCTGGCGGCCGGGATCGCCAGTGCCCGCGGTCACGAGGCGCAGCAGCGGCGCGCGGAGCAACTGGCCGAACTGGACCGGGCGAAGACCGCGTTCTTCTCCAACATCAGCCACGAGTTCCGCACCCCGCTGACCCTGATCGCCGGGCCGGCCGAGGGTCTGCGGCAGCGGCTCGCGGACGCCGACCCGGACGTCCGGGAGGACGTGGAGACCATCCACCGCAACGCGCTGCGGCTGAGCCGGTTGGTGAACAGCCTGCTGGACTTCTCCCGGATCGAGGCGGGCCGGATGCGGGCCCGTCCGGAGCCGGTCGACCTCTCGCGGGTCACCGCCGAGCTGGCCGCCGTCTTCCGTTCGGCCGTCCGGCGCGCCGGGCTGGAGCTGGACGTCGACTGCCCGCCGCTCACGGCGCCGGTCATGGTGGACCCGGGCCTGTGGGAGAAGGTCGTCTTCAACCTGCTGGGCAACGCGCTGAAGTTCACCTTCGACGGGACGATCCGGGTGCGGGTGCGCGAGCGGGACGGACAGGCCCGGGTCACCGTCGAGGACACCGGGATCGGCATCCCGGCCGCGGAGCTGCCGCACCTCTTCGACCGTTTCCACCGGGTGGAGAACAGCCGTGCGCGCTCGCACGAGGGGAGCGGCATCGGTCTCGCCCTGGCCAAGGAACTCGTGGACCTGCACGGTGGGACGATCACCGCTGCCTCCGTCCCGGACCGCGGCACGGTGTTCACCGTCGCCCTGCCGTTGGCGGGCGGCCTTCCCGCCGGGCCCGTCCGGACCCTCCCGGACGGGCCGGCGGGTGACGGCGCCGCGGTCGCCGACGCCTACGTCCAGGAGGCGCTGCGGTGGGAGCCGCGCCCCGGCGACGGGGCGCACCGGGACGACGGGGGCCGGGGGCGCAGCGAGGACGCCGGGCCCGAGCCTGCCCCGCAGCCGGCCGGCGCCGGGCCCGCCCACGTCCTGGTCGTCGACGACAACGCCGACATGCGCGGCTACCTGGCCCGGATCCTGCGCGGCGCCGGGCACCGGGTCACCTCGGTCGGCGACGGCGCGCGGGCCCTGTCCGCCGTCCGCTCCTGCGCCCCCGACCTGGTGATCAGCGATGTGATGATGCCCGGCACGGACGGCCTGCAGCTCGTCGCGGCGCTGCGCGCCGACCCGCGCACCGCCGCCCTGCCGGTGCTGCTGCTGTCGGCGCGGGCGGGCCGCGACGACGCCATCGACGGCTTCGAGTCGGGGGCCGACGACTACCTCGTCAAGCCCTTCGCCGCCGCCGACCTGCTGGCCCGGGTGCGCGCCGCCCTGCGGCTGGCCCGGCTGCGCGAGCACCACGCCCGGTGGCACGAGGCCCTGGTCGACTCCTTGCAGGACGCCTTCTTCGTCTGCGACGAGGAGGGCACGGTGATCCGGACGAACGCGGCGTTCGCCGCCCTGCTCGGCCACGGCGCCGAGGGGCTGCCCCTCCGTCCGCCGCACCAGTGGTGGCCGGACCCGGACACCGACCCGGAGGGCCACCGGCGGGCGGCCGACGCCCTCGCGCTGATGACCTCCGCCGACCACGGCAGTTGCACCGTCCCCGCCGTCCACCGCGACGGGCGCCGCATCCTGGCCCACGTCACGTTCACCCGGGTCAAGGACCCGTCCACCGGACGCACCGTCACCGTCGGGACCTTCCGGGACGTCACCGCCGAGCACTACGCCGTCCGGCGCGAGAGCGCGCTGGCCTCCCTCGGCGACTGCCTGACCCGGGCCACCACCGCCGACGAGGCACTGGCCGGCGCGCTCGAAGAACTGCGCTCCCTGTGGAGCGCGCGCCGGGTGGTGGCCGCCCGCTTCGACCGCGCCGACACCACGGCCCCGCCCCGGATCACCGCCGCCCGCACCGCCCCTGACGGCCAGGAGACCGGACCGGCCGGCCCCGCGGCCGGACCGGACGCACCGGCCGGCGGCTGGGCGGACCTGTCCGGGGCCGAGCGGGACGCGCTGGGCGCGCTCGCCGTCGCGCCGCCCCTCACCCCGGCCGCCGGTCCCGCCGGGGCGGGCGTCCGGCTGGAGCATCCCGACGGGCCGCTCGCCCTGCTGGTGGACCTGGGCGGACGCCGCCGCTTCGGGCCGGAGGACGAACTGCTGCTCACCCTGCTGGCCGGTCGCCTGGCCCAGGGGCTGGCCCGCGCCCACCGGATCGACCAGGAACGCGAGACCGCGCTGGCCCTGCAGCGCGCCATCCTGGGCCCGGCCCGGCTGCCGGAGAACTTCGCCGTCCGCTACGAGCCGGCCACCCCGCCCCTGGAGGTCGGCGGCGACTGGTACGACACCGTGCCGCTGCCCGACGGCCGGATCGGCATCATCGTCGGCGACTGCGTCGGCCGCGGCCTGGCCGCCGCCAGCGTGATGGGGCAGTTGCGCAGCGCCTGCCGCGCCCTGCTGCTCCAGGACCACAGCCCGGCCCGGACGCTCACCGCCCTGGACGCGTTCGCCGCCGGCGTCCCCGGCGCGATCTGCACCACCGTCTTCTGCGGCGTCCTCGCCCCGGACACCGGCGAACTGCGCTACTCCAGCGCCGGGCACCCGCCCGGCGTGCTGACCCGGGCCGACCGCACCGCGGTCCTCCTCGACGCCGGACGCTCCCTCCCGCTGGCCGTCCGCCCCGGCCGGCCGCGCCCCGAGGCCACCGCGGTCCTGCCCGCCCGTTCCACCCTGCTGCTCTACACGGACGGGCTCGTCGAGCGGCGGCGCAGCGGCCTGTCCGACGGGATCGCGGAGGCCGGCCGCGCCGTCGCCGCGGGCATGCACCTGCCGACGGCGGACCTCCCGGACCACGTGATGGGCCGTCTCTCCCCCGCCGACGGCTACGAGGACGACGTGGCCGTCCTGCTCTACCGGCACCCGGGACGTCTGGAGCTGACGTTCCCCGGCCGCCCCGAGGCGCTTGCGGCCGTCCGCCGGGACCTGCGTGCCTGGCTGGCGGAGTGCGGCGTCCCGGCCGGCAGCGTCGGGGAGCTCCTGACCGCCGGCGAGCAGGTCCTCGCCACGGCGGCGGGCGGCCCCGGCACCACCGTGCGCCTGACCGCGGACGTGACCGCCGACCGGCTGCGCCTGGGCGTCGGGCCCGCCGGGGGCGCCACCGCCGTCGCGGTGGAGGCCGCCGTCCCGGGCTGAGCGGAGCCGTCCGGCCCCGCCGGCGGCCCGGGCCGCGCCCGGTGGCTCAGGCCGGCGGCCGGTCGGCGCACAGGTAGTCCGCCGTCCCGGTGAGGTGCAGCAGGCGGTCGAGCTGGGCCGGCCGGTGGTCGAGCAGCAGGCGGCGGCCGGCGGCGTCCATGTCGCGGCGTATCTGGAGCAGCACGGACAGGCCCATCGAGTCGCACAGCGACATGCCCCGGCAGTCGACCCGGAGCACCTCGGCCCCCGGCGCGGCGGCGAGGCGCTCCGCGACGGTCCGCAGGAAGTCCTCGCAGTTCTCGTGGTCGAGTTCGCCCTCCACCGGGACGGTGACCGTGCGCGGTGCGGAGTCGTCCGGTCGGGGTTCGGGGACGGGGTGGGTGGTCATTCGGGTGTCCCGGGGGTCGGCAGCGGGCGCGGGGCGGGGCCCGCCGGAGGCAGGGCGGACGTCAGCACCGAGACGCTGCGCGGCAGGTCGCGCAGCTGATCGCGCAGGACCTTCAGGGAGAAGGCGAGGAAGACGTCCGGGACGGAGCGGGCGACGAGGATCTCCCGGGTCCACCCCGTGAACGTGGTGAAGAGGTCCTGGTCCCCGGTGTAGAGGGCGACGGAGAGGTGCTCGACGATGTGGGCCAGGTCGTCGAGGGTGTGTGCGCGCTGCAGGTCGGTGTAGGACCGGACGGCGGGGAACTCCCGTTCCAGGGCGGCCATCACGGCGGCGACCAGTTCCCGGGAGCTCCGGCTGACCAGGGTGTACTCCTGGTCGGCGAGGTGCGGCAGGTCGTCGCAGGGCTGGTGCGGGCCGGCGGGCAGCGGGATCCCCCGGGCGAGGCGTTCGGCCGCCGCGCGGGCGTCCGGGGCCCAGGCGTCGGCACCGAGCAGCCGGGCGTGGCGGCCGTCGGGACCGAACGCCGCGCCGCCCGCGATGACCGGCACGCCCGCTGCCTGCGCCGCCGTGATCGCGGTGTGGGCGGCGGGAAGCCGGGTGGTCAGCGAGGCGGACAGGGCCAGCGCGTCGGGGGCGGTGCGGTGCAGGTGCGCGATGAGGTGGGGGGTGGGGCACTGGGCGCCGAGGTAGTCGACCCGCCAGCCGCGCAGCATCAGCACTTCGGCCAGCAGCCGGGCGGGGAAGGCGTGCCATTCGCCGTCGACGCAGGCCACCGCGATCCGGCCGCGGTCCGGCGGCCGGGCCGCGGAGAACGCCGGGTGCCCGGCGGCGACGGCCACCACCCGTTCGTTGACGGCGGTGGCGGCGTGCTCCTGGATCACCGTGATCCGGTCGGCCGCCCACTCCAGGCCGATCCGGGCCTGGAGCGCGCCGATCACGTCGAGCAGCAGCGACTCCGGAGGGAGGCCCTCGTCCAGGGCCTGCGTCGCGAGGGCGGCGGCCCGGGCCTGGTCGCCGCCGACGACGGCCTCCCAGAGGTCCTCGGTCCAGGCCGCCCCGGCGCCGGCCCGGTCGCCGGCCCGGGGGTGTGTCGTGGTCGGTGCTTCGACGGTCATGCCGCACGTCCTCGCTGTCCGCCGCCCACGGCCAGGTGGCCGCGCGGGGGCGCGGCGATGACCATGACCGCCATGTCGTCGTGCCGGCCCTCCCGGATCCACTGCGCGGTGAGCATCTGCACCCGTTCGACGATCGCTTCCGCGGGCATGCCCGCGCACTCGCCGAGCGCCTGGCGCAGCCGGTGGTCGCCGAACTGCTCCCGGCCGGTCGGCCCGCCCTTGGCCTCGGTGATCCCGTCGCTGTACAGGACGCAGGCGTCACCGGGGTCGAGCAGCACGGTGTCGGTCCGGGTGGTGGACTCCGGCAGGACGCCCACGATGCTGCCCAGAGTGCTGGAGTCGGCCACCCGGCCGTCCGCGCGGACGACCATCGGCGCGGGGTGTCCGGCGGCCGACAGCCGGACCCGGACCCGGTCGTCCTCACGGCGCACCGAGGCCAGCACCAGGGTGGCGAACCGGGCGTGGCGGGACGTCAGCAGCGCTTGGTTCAGGAGTTGCAGGACCCGCCCGTGGTCGTCGGCGAGCGGCAGCAGCGCGTGCAGCGTGTTGCGCACCTTGCCGGTCATGACGGCGGCCTCCATGCCCTTCCCGCTGACGTCGCCGAGCAGGGCGAGCGTCTCGCCGTCCGGGTCGACGGCCGGGTGGACGTCGTAGAAGTCGCCGCCGATCCGGTCCCGCTCGACGGAGGCCCGGTAGCCGCCCGCGAAGTCGACCCCGTTCAGGTGCTCGAGCCGCGGCGGGAGCAGCTCGCGCATCAGCAGGTCGGTGACGGAGGCCTGCTCGGAGTACATGACGGCCGCGGACACGGCCGCGCCCGCCCGGGCGGCGAACATCCGGGCGAAGACCTCCTCCTCGGTGGAGAACGGGCCGGCGCCCGCCGCGCGCAGCAGCACCAGCGCCCCGGCCGGGACGCCGTGGCCGGGCAGCGGGGTGACCAGCACCGAGCCCACCCGGCCGAGGCCGTCCGGCACCAGCCACCGCGGCGTGGCGTCCGGGTCGATCCACCGCGAGGGCACCGGCGGGAAGCCCTGCAGGGCCTCGGCCAGGCCCGGCACCTCGGACGGGTCGGCCCGCACCTGGACGCGGGCCGGGTCGCCGCCGCGCAGGCACGACACGAAGCGCAGCGTCCGTCCCGAGCCGGGGGCCACCACCACGGCGGCGTCGGCGAGGTGCAGCGCCGCCTGGCGGACCACGGTCTCCTGGATGCGGTCGACGTTCAGCGAGGACAGCAGGAGGCCGGACAGCCGGGTCAGCAGCTCCCAGTCGCAGGGGCCGCCCGTGGCCGTCCGGGGCAGCAGGCCCGCACAGCCGTCGGCGGCGACGAACCACCACACCGCGCTGCCGTCGTCCCGCGGCGAGGGGTGGGCCTCGATCGGGCCGGCCACCGGGTCGGTGTGCCAGGCGGTGCTCGGCCGGGTGCCGTCGGAGGGGAGGGCCAGGTGGGCCCGGCGCAGCCACTGCGGCACCGCGGCCGACGGCCGGCCGTCGGGCTCGCCCAGGAGGCGCCGGGCACTGTCGTTGGCGTGCAGCAGTCCGGCGTCGGCGCCGAGCACCGCCACCGGGTAGGGGGAACCGGCGAGGAACTCCCAGCCGGTGGTCGACGCGGGGGAAGTCGGAGAAGCCATCGTCCGGGCCCTGACGGACCCTCACCTCGCAATTCGGTTTCCGTCGCCCGGCCGGGCCCGAGGAGGGCCACCGCCGGTCGGCGGGTTCGGCGCGGCGGGCCGGACCCGGCAGCCGGATCCGACGGGCCGTGCCCGGACCCGCCATGCTACCCGCCGTCCGGCGGGCCCCCGGGCCGTACGTTCCCGGAGGGGCCCGGGAGGCGAGGGCTTACCATGCCCGTCATGACCGATCACACGCGCAGCGCCACCGGGGCGGGCCCGGTGGGCGTCGAGACGGTACGGGCGCAGGGCGAGCTCGACTGGGAGGACGCCCAGGAGTTCGCGCAGCGGTTGACGACCGCGCTGGCCCGCTCGCCCCGGCTGCTGGTGGTGGACCTCGCCCAGGTCACGTTCGCGGACTCCTCGGTGCTGCAGGCGCTGCTCACCGCCCACCGGCGGACCGCCGAGGACGGGGGGCGGCTCGTCCTGGCCGGCCCGCTGCCGGAGGCCGTCCGCAGGCTGCTCGACCTCGCCTCCGCCACCGGGTACTTCCACATCGCGGCGGACGCGGCCGCCGCGGCGGACAGCGGGGCCGGACCGGCCGCGACCCGGCCGCCGCAAGCGCCGCCGGTGTGACGTCCCGCCGTCCGGTCCCCCGGACACCCGAAGCGCCCCCGTCCCGTCCGATTCGAGGCCCCCACATGTCCCGTGCCGAGACCGACCCGACACGGTGGTGCGACCAGACAGCCCACCCGTTCCCGCCGGTGCGCACCGCGGCCCAGGCCAGGGCCGCCGTCGCCGTGGCGCTCGCCGGGCATCCCGGGGCCTGCGCCCGGCTGCGCGGCGACGCCCGGCTCGCCGTCACCGAACTGGTCACCAACGCGATCCGGCACGCCGGTGGGGTCACCGGGTTCGCCGTCCGGACGAGCGGCGGCGGGCGCGTCCTGACGATCGACGTGGAGGACGCCACCGACGCCCACCCGCGGGGCGACGCCGCCAACCTGCAGGACCCCACCCGGCTGGGCGGTCGGGGCTGGCCCCTGGTCCTGCTCCTCGCCGCCTCCTGGGAGATCCACCCGCTGCCGGGCGGCGGCAAGCGCATCCGGGTCACGCTGACGACCTGAGCCGGCGGCGGATCCCGGCACCGCCGCCCGCCCGGAAAAGAAATCCGGTTCCACCCCGCATACCTCGCCGCGAACGGGGCAGACGGCGCCCGGTGCTCCGGCCGACCCGGTCGGGGCACCTGTGCCGTCGTACGGACGGCCGGCCCCGACCACGGGCCGAACGAGCGAGGAGAACGCCTGATGGCGGTGGAGCATGGGTCGGAGCGGCTCGTCGAGCTGCTGACCCGGGACGACGCGGTGCAGGACCAGTGGGTGACGGCCGTGGCGGCGACCCTGGGCGGCCGGATCAGCCGCGCGGAGCTGGAGCGCGAGCTGACCGACTTCTTCCAGGCCCTGGTCCACGCCCTGGGCACGGGCGGCCTGGACTGGCAGGACGAGGCCTACTCCGAGGTGCGGGCGCTGCTCGTGGAGCTCTCCCGCAACCGGGCCAGGCACGGCTTCACGCCGAGCGAGACGGCCATCAGCGTCTTCGCCTGCAAGGACGTCCTGGCGCCCACCACGGACAGCACCGCCGCGGACATCACGGCCTACCTCCAGCTGACCCGGCTGCTCGACGCGCTCGGCCTGTTCACCATCGAGGCCTACGCCCGGACCCGGGAGGAGATCATCAGCGCCCAGGCCGAGCAGCTGCTCGAACTGTCCACCCCCGTGGTCAAACTGTGGGAGGGCGTGGTCGCCGTCCCGCTGGTGGGAACCCTCGACTCGGTGCGCACCCAGGTCGTGATGGAGAAGCTCCTGCAGAGCCTGGTGGACTCGGAGTCCGAGCACGCCATCATCGACATCACCGGCGTACCCGCCGTCGACACCGAGGTCGCCCAGCACCTGCTGAAGACCGTGGTCGCCGCCCGGCTGATGGGCGCCGAGTGCACCATCTCGGGCATCCGCCCGCAGATCGCGCAGACCCTGGTGGCGCTCGGCGTCCAGTTCGGCGACATCGTCACCAAGGCCACCCTGGCCGACGCCCTGCGCCACGTGCTGGACCGCACCGGCAACGCCGCGCCCGCCGGCGGCCCCCGGTGAGCGACCGCGTCCCCGTCCTGAAGATCGGGCGGTTCCTGCTGGTCTCGATCCAGATCGACCTGGAGGACCAGATCGTCCTGGACCTCCAGGACGACCTCGCCGAGCGCATCGTCGAAACCGGCGCGAACGGCGTCGTCATCGACATCACCGCGCTGGAGATCGTCGACTCCTTCGTCGGCCGGATGCTCGCCAACACCGCCGCCATCTCCCGCATGCTGGACGCGGAGACCGTGGTCGTCGGCATGCGTCCGGCGGTGGCCATCACCCTGGTCGAACTGGGGCTCTCGCTGGGCGGGGTGCGCACCGCGCTCACCTTGGAGAAGGGCCTGGCGCTGCTCGAACGCGACCGCGGCGCCCGTACGGTCAGCCCGTGACCGGGCAGACGGTGGAGGACGAGCAGACCGTCCCGATCGGTTCCAACGACGACGTGGTCCGGGCCCGGCAGACCGTCCGGACGTACGCCCAGCAGCGCGGGCTGTCGCTGGTCGACCAGACCAAGCTGGTCACCGCGGCCAGCGAGCTCGCCCGCAACACGCTGGTCTACGGCGGTGGCGGCCGGATGCGCTGCGCCACCGTCCGCAGCGGGGCCCGGGTCGGCGTGCACGCCGTGTTCGAGGACAGCGGGCCGGGCATCCCCGACCTGGACCTCGCCCTCACCGACGGCTGGACCTCGGGCGGCGGCCTCGGCCTCGGCCTCAGCGGCGCCCGGCGGCTGGTCGACGAGTTCGAACTGCACAGCGAGCCCGGCGTCGGCACGAAGGTGTCGGTGACCAAGTGGGCCCGCTGACCTCCCCCCTGACGGAGGGCGAGGACACCGTGTGGTTCCGCCACTCCGACTCGCTGCCCGCCGCCGCCCGCAGCGCGGCGCGTCAGCTCGCCCGCCGCATCGGCCTGCTGCCGGAGCGGGTCGCCGAAGTCGAGCTCGCCGTCAGCGAGGCCGCCACCAACCTGCGCCGGCACGCCGTCGACGGGGCGATGGTGCTGCGCGTGGTGCGCACGGACGCCGAGGCGGCGCTCGAGTTCGTCACCGTCGACAGCGGGCCCGGGATGGCGGACGTCCCCGCCGCGCTCGCCGACGGCTACTCCTCCGCCCTCAGCCTCGGCATCGGCCTGGGAGCCGTCTCCCGGCTCGCCGACGCCTTCGACCTGCACTCCCTGCCGGGCCGGGGCACCGTGCTGACCGCCCGGTTCTGGAACCGCACCCCGGCCGGCCGGGCGGCCGTCGCCGGGGGCGAGCCGGTCGCGGCCGGTCTGACCCGCCCGATGAGCGGTCAGGAACTCTGCGGCGACGCCTGGGCGACGCGCCCCGTCGGTCCCGCCCCGGCGGGGCCCCTCCCGGGCGGCCCGGACCCGCACCGCCCGGCCACGACGGCGGCGCGCCTCGACTGGTCGGTGCTGACCAACCGGACGCACCGCACCCACCCCTCCCCCGGGCCGGGCCGGGCGGACGCCGCCGGGGCCTTCCTGCTGATGTTCTGCGACGGCCTGGGCCACGGCCCGCTCGCCGCCCGGGCGGCCTCGGACGCGGTCGCCGCGTTCCACCGCAGCACCGCGTACCTGCCCGAGCAGGTGCTCTCCGACCTGCACCTGGCCCTGCGGACCGGGCGCGGCGGGGCCGTCGCCGTCGCCCTGGTCGAACCCGCCGCCGCGCGGCTCACGTTCTGCGGCGTGGGGAACGTCAGCGCCTTCCTGGTCGACACCGCGACCGGCGCCCGGCGCTCGTTGCCGTCCGCACCCGGCATCGTCGGCCACCAGCTGCGCGCGCCGCACACCGTCCGGCAGGAGCTCCCGCCCGGCAGCGCGGTCGTCCTGCACTCGGACGGGCTGACCGACCGCTGGAAGCCCTCCGACGTGCCCGGCCTGTTCGCCCACCTTCCCGTCACCACCGCCGCGCTGCTGCTGCGCGAGGCGGGGGTGCGCCGGGACGACGCCGGTGTGGTCGTCGCGAGGGGTGCCTGGTGAACGGACCGACCGATCCGCCGCCGGTGCGCCTGGACACCATGCCCGTCGCAGCCGTCCAGGACACCTTCGCGCTGCGCCGCAGCGCCTGCGCGGTCGCCGACCTGCTCGGCGCCGACAGCCAGGACGCCGTCCGGCTGGCCACCGCGCTGAGCGAGCTCGGCCGCGGCGTGCTCGGCGCCGACCGCCTCACCGCGGCGTTCTCCCTGCGCCCGGGGCCGGTGCCCGCCCTGCTCGTCACCCTGGCCTGGCAGGGCGGCCACCAGCTGCCCGCCGAGGCGTTGGAGGCCTCCGCGCGGCTGCTGCCCACCCACCACGAACACACCCGCGAGGGCGGCCGGGTGCGCGTCGAACAACGGCTCGGCCCGGCCCTCGACCCGGACCCGGACCTCGTCGACCGGGCGCGCCGCCTGCTCGCCGCCCACACCGGCCCGAGCGCCCTGGAGGACTCCCGGGAGCAGACCCGCGACCTGATCGCCGCGCTCGAGAAGACCCGCGCCCAGCGCGAGGAACTCCGCCGCCTCAACGCCGAGTTGGAGGAGACCAACCGGGGGGTGCTGGCGCTGTACTCGGAGCTGTCCGGGGAGCTGGAGGAGACCAACCGGGGCGTCGTCGCGCTGTACGCCGAACTCGACGAGAAGTCACGCCAGCTGCGCGAGGCCAGCGAGGCCAAGAGCAGGTTCTGGGCGAACGTCAGCCACGAGCTGCGCACCCCCGTCAACGCCGTCGTCGGCCTGGCCGAACTGCTGCGCAGCGACGCCGACGTCCCGGCCGACGAACGCGACCACCGGCTGTCGCTGATCGCCGACTCCGGCCGCACCCTGCTCGCCCTGGTGGACGAGCTGCTCGACGTCGCGAAGGCGGAGTCCGGCACGCTCGAACCGCACTGGGCGCCGCTGGACCTGCGCGCCGTGCTGAGCCACCTGGACGGCACCCTGCGCGGGCAGGCCCGCCCCGGCGTCGCCCTGCGCATCGGGCCGCCGCCGCCCGCGGCACTGCTCGGCGACGAGACGATGCTGACCCAGATCCTGCGCAACCTGCTGTCCAACGCGCTGAAGTTCACCGAGCAGGGGTGGGTGGGCCTGGACAGCCGGGTCGAGGACGACCCGGACGGCCGGCGGACCCTGGTGCTGACCGTGACCGACACCGGCGTCGGCATCCCGCCCGACCAGCACGAACGAGTCTTCGAGGAGTTCTACCAGGTGAAGGGCCCGCACCAGCGCGGCCGCCGCGGGACGGGCCTCGGCCTGCCCTACGCCCGCCGCCTGACCGAGATCCTGGGCGGCACGCTGCACCTGGACAGCGCCCCCGGGCACGGCACCACGATCACCGTCCGGCTGCCCGCCGACCCGGCCCCGGCGGACGGCCCGCGCCGCGAGCTGCTGGTCGTGGTCGACGACGACGCGGCGTTCCGGGACGTCCTGCGGCCGCTGCTGCACGAGTTCGCCGACCGGGTCGTCGAGGTCGGGGACGGCACGACCGCGCACGCCGCGGTCCGCGAGGTCCGGCCGGACGGGATCGTCCTCGACCTGCACCTCGGGGAGGTCGACGGCTACCGGGTCCTCGCCGAGCTGCGGGCCGACCCCGAACTGCGGCACATCCCGGTGGTCGTCCTGACCTCCGCCTCGCTCACCGCCGCCGACCGCGGCCGACTGGCGCACGCCCGCGCCGTGCTGTCCAAGTCCGGCCTCACCGGCGGCCGGATCGCCGCCGCCCTGTCCGACCCCCGCCCGGCCGCACCGCGCCGGCCGCGCCCACCCGAGGACGGATCGTGACCACGGCCAGCCCGGACGCCGGACCCGCCACCGTCCTGGTGCTCGACGACAACGACACCACCCGCTACATCGTCGGCAGTTGGCTGCGCCGCTCCGGGCACACCGTGGTCGAGGCGGTCGACGGCACCCAGGCCCTCGCCCTGCTGGACCGCACCCCCGCCGCCGAACTGCCCGAGATCGCCGTGGTCGACATCAGCCTGCCCGACATGACCGGGTTCGAGGTGTGCGAGCGCATCAAACGCCGCCCCCGCACCGCGGCCCTGCCCGTCGTGCACATCTCCGCCACCGCGATCGAGGCCAGCGACCGCACCCAGGGTCTGCACCGCGGCGCCGACGCCTACCTGACCGAACCCATCGACGCGGCCGAACTCCAGGCCACCGTCACCGCCGTGCTGCGCTACACCCGGGCCCGCCGCCGCGCCGAGCGCCTCGCCGCCCGGGTCGCCGCCCTGCACCGCAGCACCCTCGCCCTGTACGGCGCCGCCGACGCCGACGCCCTGGTCACCGCGGCCGCGCTCGGCGCGCTCGAACTCGGCGCCGCCCGGGCCACCGCGATCGCCCTCGGAGCGGACCGCGACACCCTGCACCTGGCGCACCACGGCCCCGACGACCCGGCGGCGCGCCTGCTCCAAGCCCCGCCCATCCTGCTCGACGCCCTCGCCCACCACACCCTGGGCGACGCCACCGGCACCGACACCGCCCCGCTCGACACCGACACGTGGCGGTCCCTGCTGGCCGACCACGGCCTGGCCGGCGCGGGCCTGCCCACCGGGCCGACCGCCCTGGTGGCGGCCCGCACCAAACCGGGCCGGCCGCTGCTCGCCGTGGCCGTCGACCGGGACGCGGTCGCCACCCCCGACGGGCGCAGCCTGCTCTCGCAGCTCACCCAGGCCGCCGCACTCGCCCTGGAAGCCCAGCGCAGCCAGGCCGAGGAGCACGCCCTCGCGCTCACCCTGCAGCGCAGCTTCCTGCCCAGCCGGCTGCCCGCCGTCCCCGGCGTCGAACTCGCCGTCCGGTACGAACCCGCCTCGGCCCGCAACGAGATCGGCGGCGACTTCTACGAGGCCGTCGACACCCCCGCCGGCCTGCTGCTGGCGATCGGGGACGTGGCCGGCCACTCCCTGGAGGCCGCCATGGCCATGGGCGAACTGCGCCACGCGCTGCGCGCCTACGCCATCGAGGGCCACGACCCGCAGACCCTGCTGCACCGGCTGGACACCCTGCTCACCCGGCTGCGCCCCGGCGTGACCGCGACGGTGTGCCTGGTGCTGATCACCCCCGACCGCCGCACCCTCGTGGTCGCGAACGCCGGCCACCCGCCGCCGCTGCTGCGGCTGCCCGACGGCACCACCCGCTACCTGACCGAGCACGGCATCCTGCTCGGCCTGAACATGCCGCAACCACCCGCCGCCGAGTTCGCGGTGCCCCCGGGCAGCACGCTGCTCCTGGTCACCGACGGCCTGATCGAAGTGCCCGGCGAGCACCTCGACACGGGCCTGGCCGCCCTGCGGGAAACCTTCGCCGCAACCCCGCCGGACCTGGACCGGACCGGCGACCTGCTGCTGTCCGCGTTCGCCGGCGCGCAGAGCGACGACATCGCGCTGCTCGTCGCCCGCCTGCACTGACCGCCCTCCCCCACTCCCTCCCGCACCGTACGGAGCACCCGTGCCCGAGTACGCCCTGACCGTCGAGGTCCGCACCCACCCTGGCGGGGCAACCGTCGTGGTGCTCGCGGGCGAGCTCGACTACCACACCGCACCGCGCCTGCACCGGGCCGTCGAGCGGACCCCCGAGACGCTGCCCCTCGTGCTGGACCTCGCGCTGCTGAGCTTCTGCGACTCCCTCGGCGTGGCCGAACTGCTCTTCGCGTTCCGCCGCACCCAGGCCGCCGGCACCTCGCTCGCCCTGGCCGGCACCACGGCCGACGTCGCGCGGCTGCTCGCCATGACCGGGGTGGACCGGCTGCTGCCCCGTCACGACACCGTCGATGCCGCCGTCGACGCACTGCGGTAGGTCCCGGTCGCGTCCACCGCGCACCTGTCGTCACCCGATCTCCGGGTGCGGGGCCCACGGGCCGGAGCCGGCCCACGGCATCGGCCGCGGAGCCGGCTCCCGGTGGGGCCTGCGAGCCGCCCTACCAGCGGTACCAGCGGTAGCGGCCCGAGGAGTGGGTGCCACGGGCGACGAAGCCGACCAGCCACACCACCAGGACGACGAGCAGGGGAACCATGAAGACCTCCACAGTCGGTGTCGGACCGCCGCTTGCCCCCGTCGGCTCCGAACATTCGGCGAATCTTCGGAGCCGACGGGGGCAGACGAGGTCCGGTGAACGACACCGACCGCGAGAACGCGATCGAGATCGAGGAGGAGCAATGAGCACCGGCGACAAGATCGAGAACACCGGCGACAAGGCCAAGGGCAAGGTCAAGGAGACCGTCGGCAAGGCCGTCGGCAACGAGCGCCTCGAGGCCGAGGGCAAGGCCGACCAGGTCAAGGGCGACCTCAAGCAGGCCGGCGAGCACGTCAAGGACGCCTTCAAGGGCTGACCGCGGACACCTGCCGGCCGGCGGGGTCCCACCCGGACGGGGTGGGACCCCGCCGGCCTGCGCGACCCTGCTCACCGGGATCACCCCGCGCGATCGTGCAGGACCGCCGATGGGGCGTCTCCGCGTCCCGGGTGGTGACCGGCCTCCGGGCCGTCCGCGCCGGGGGGGTGCCTCTATGGGGTTCGTCAAGGAAATCGGGCTGCGTCCGGGCGCGCTGGCCGGGCAGCATGGCGACATGCCGGATCTGCTGTGGGACAACGTCAGGAACTTCTTCGACCCTGAGCTGATAGGTGCTCTGCCGGACGTGTGTGTGGAGGGCACCACGGTCGAGGACTGGCAGGCAATGTTTGACCTGGTCCGGTCGAGCGGATGGACGTGGGATTACCTGGAGGGCGGAGTCGCGGGTCCGCTGCCTTCTGCGGCGGAGGTGCTGGCGCGGCCCGTTGATGCGGAGACGGTCGATCTGCGGGTCTGGCCGGTCCCGGGCGTGCTGGCGATCTTCCGTCCGATGTCTGTCGAGGAGATCGACTTCGATGTCGACCTTCGCGAACTGCAGGGCCAGGAAGGCGTAGACGTCCTGTGCGAGTTCCTGGCCGCGGTCGGTCGTCGGCTCGGCAAGCAGGTGGTCATGACGGCCGAAGGCGACTACGGGAACCCGGTGCTCGGTTTCGACCCTGCGGCGGACCGTGTGCTGCTGATGGCGGACCCGCAGCTCAGCTGACTGCTGTGGCCGGCCGGGACTCGTAGAAGGTCCCGTCGCGGAGCATCGCGAACAGGACGTCGACCCGGCGTCTGGCCAGGCAGAGGAGAGCCTGAGTATGGCGTTTCCCCTGACCGATCTTCTTGTCGTAGTAGGCGCGGGAGGCCGGATCGCCGAGCGAGGCGAACGCGGCCAGGAAGAACGCCCGTTTCAGCTGCTTGTTGCCCCGGCGGGAGGGTTGCTCACCGCGTATGGAGGACCCGGAACTGCGGGTCGCAGGGGCGAGCCCGGCGTAGGAGGCGAGGTGGGCGGCGGTCGGGAACGCGCTCGCGTCGCCGACGTCGATCAGAACCCGGGCACCGGTCCGGGTTCCGATGCCGGGCATGGAGGTGAGGATCTTCGAGAGGGGGTGCTCGTCCAGCAGTTCCTGGATCCGCTTCTCCAGGACCTTGCGCTGGTCGAGGACAGCCCGCAGCGAGCCGGCCAGACTCGGCACGATCAGCGCGGCTGCCTCGGTGCCCGGGACGACGACGGTCTGCTCGTCGAACGCGGTGAGGATGTCCTCGACCAGGCGCTCGAACATGCGCGGGGCCAACGGCCGGGCGATGTTCAGCAGGCGGCGGCGTCCGGCCTTGCGCAGGGCGGCCGGCGAGCCGAACCGCTCCAGCAGGGCCAGCACCGCGGGGTGGTCGAGCCGCGGCCCCAGCACGCGCTCCAGATGCGGGTGGATCTGGGTGAGCAGGCCGCGCAGCCGGTTGGCGATCCTGGTTGCCTCGCCGGCGAGGTCGTCGTCGAAGCCGACGATCATCTCCAGCTCGGCGATGGTCTCGTCGGCGAGCTCGATACCGCACAGGGTGTGCGGCATGGTGCGGGCGGCGTCCGCGATGATGGCCGCGTCACGGGCGTCGGCCTTGGCCTCGCCGGGGTAGAGGTCGGCGATGCGGCGCATCGTGAGGCCGGGTAGGCAGGCGACGCGGCAGCCGGCGTCCCGGGCGACCGCGAGCGGCAGGGCGCCGATGGAGGCCGGCTGGTCGACCACGACCAGGACGGTGCCGTGCTTCGCGGTGAGCTTGTCCAGCACGGCCCGCATCTTGGGCTCGCTGTTCGGCAGCCGCTTGTCGAAGACCCGTTTACCGGCCCGGGTCATCGCGGTTCCGTGGTGTTCGCCCTTGCCGACGTCCAGGCCGAGGAAGACGTCCACGTCGTCGGTGTCGATCACGCTGATCCCTTACGAGGTCGTGCTGTCCCGGCCTCGTTGGCGTGGCACCAGTTGCCGGCATCCACGTTACAAAGAGCCTCCCAGCGAGCTGGTGGTCCTGCCTCTATCAGCGGTCTACCGATGCCTCCGGCCCGGTGACACCACCCCCGGATCATGCGAACTACAGGGGGGAACAGTCATGCCGGACCGGAGGCCGAGAGCCCCGTTGCGGGGCCACGAAGACGGTAACGGGGGGGCGGACGGCCCGTCAGGAAGGGCGGCGGGCTACTTGGCGGCCGCGCCCTCGACGACGGCCGGCGGGGCGCCGTCCTGCGGTTGCGCCTGCCCGGTGGCCTTCGCGCGGCGGATGCCGGGGATGGCGAGGGTGACCAGGGCGGCGGTCACGGCCGCGCCCGCGCCGATCATGAAAGCGGTGCGGAAGCCGCTCTCGGACGGCAGCGCGTGGCCGTGGAAGTCGACGGTCATGTGGGCCAGCACCACGCCGATGACGGCGGAGGAGCTGGAGGTGCCGATGGAGCGCATCAGGGTGTTCAGGCCGTTGGCGGCGGCGGTCTCGGAGACCGGGACGGCGCCCATGATCAGCGCGGGCATGGCCGCGTAGGCGAACGCGATGCCCCCGCTGATCAGGCAGGAGAAGACCAGGACGCCCCAGGCGTGGCCCATCAGTCCGAGCGCGGCGAGGTAGCCGGCCGCGATGATCACCGTACCGACCAGCAGCGAGACCTTGGGCCCCTTGGCCTTGGAGAGCTTGGCGGAGAACGGGGAGATCAGCATCATCACCAGGCCGGCGGGGGCCATCCACAGGCCGGCGGCGACCATCGACCGGCCGAGGCCGTAGCCGGTGGCGGTGGGCATCTGCAGCAGCTGCGGGGAGACCAGGCTCATCGCGTACATCGCGAAGCCGACCACCACGGAGGCCAGGTTGGTCATCAGCACCTGGCGGCGGGCGCTGGTGCGCAGGTCGACCAGCGGCTGCTCGGTGCGCAGCTCCCACCAGCCCCAGACCGGGAGCACGATCACGGCGGCGGCGAGCATGCCGAGGGTGCCGGAGGAACCCCAACCCCAGTCGCTGCCCTTGGAGATGGCGAGCAGCAGGGCGACCAGGCCGATGGTGAGGCCGATCGCGCCGACGGTGTCGAAGCGTCCGCCGGAGCGCACCGGGGACTCGGGGACGAGCACCACGACGGCGGCGGCGACCAGCGCACCGAGCGCGGCGGAGATCCAGAACAGCGCGTGCCAGCTGGCGTGCTGGGCGATGACGGCGGACAGCGGCAGACCGAACGCGCCGCCGATGCCGAGCGAGGAGCTCATCAGCGCCATCGAGGAGCCGAGCTTCTGCGGGGGCAGCTCGTCGCGCATGATGCTGATGCCGAGCGGGATGACGCCCGCGCCGACGCCCTGCAGGGCCCGGCCGATCACCATCGGGGCGAGCGCGTCGCTGAAGCCGCAGATCAGCGAGCCGATCACCAGCAGGGTGAGGCTGACCAGCAGGATCCGGCGCTTGCCGTACATGTCGCCGAGTCGGCCGAGCACCGGGGTGGCGACGGCGCCGGCCAGCAGGGTGGCGGTGATCGCCCAGGACGCGTTGGCCGCCGAAGTGTGCAGCAGGTCGGGCAGTTCGGGGATCAGCGGGACGACCAGGGTCTGCATCAGCGAGACCACGATGCCCGCGCCGGCGAGCACTCCGACGACGGGGCCGGTGCGTGCCTGACTCATGGGGTTGTTCTCATCTCTCTAGCTCCATATGCATGATGCATATAATGTGTACCATACATATCAACCCGGTCGGGATATGCTGCTGAAAGGTGACGCACGGGACGGAGGAGCACGGAGGAGCATGCGGCGCGACAAGGAACTCGCCCTGATCGAGCGGGAGATGATGCTCCTCAGCCGCCACCAGGTGCTCGCCACCGCCCGCACCTCCAGCGGCCCCGACAGCCTGGAGCGCAGCGCCTACACGCTGCTCAGCCGGATCGAGACCGAGGGCCCCCTGACCATCGGCCAACTCGCCGAGGCCTTCGGCCTGGACACCTCCACCGTCAACCGGCAGACCGCCGCGATGCTCCGCTCCGGCCTGGTCGAGCGGATCCCCGATCCGGACGGCGGAATGGCCCGCAAGCTGCAGATCACCGCCGAGGGGCTGCGCCGTCTGCGCCAGGACCGCGACTGGTCGATCGAAGGCCTGTCCAGGGTCGTCACCGACTGGACGGCCGACGACCTGGCCGCCTTCGCCGAGGCGCTGGAACGCTTCAACCGGGACATCGAGAAGCTCCAGGGCCGCCCCTGGCCGCGCACCTGACCCCCGCGGCGCCTGCGGCGGGCGACCCCGGCCGGGGCCGTGCGGACAGCGGGAGGGCACCGGGCAGGTTGCCCGCCCGCCGGCCGGGTAGCCGGGATGCCGAAGCATCCGACGTGGGGAGAACTCCGATGACCGCACCGCGCAAACCCGGGCCCGACGAGCAAGGCCGGCGGGACGCCGAGGGCGACCGCAGCTACGGCGACCGGGCCGCGGGCACCCGGACGACCCGGGAGCACGATCCGGACGTCCGCGGCCCGCGCGCCGGCTACGACGCGACCGCCGACGCCGCCGACCGCACCGGCATCACCGCACCGGACGACCGGGACGACGACCCCGGGCAACAGTGAGCACCACGGAGCAGGCCGAGCGGCGCAACGAGGGCGGCCGCACCGGCCGCCTTCCTCCGGGCTGTGGCGGCCGCAGCCGTCGTCCCTGCCGGCCCCGGGGCGACCGCCGATCAGGTGGCCTCCACGTCCCCGGCCGTTAGGGGATGGGCAGGACGGGTACGCGACGGAGCCGGAGAGTCCGGTTTCGTCCTGGAGGCAACGGTGAAGGATTCGACCGATCGGATCGCGGACCCCTGGGGCGGCCGCACCCCGTACCCGCCCGGCGCCGCGTGGCCGGCGCGCACCGACACCCACCTCGCCGCCGGGGTGACGCCCGCCGCAGTGGACCGCTGGGTGCAGAGCGCCTCACTGCTGCACTCCAACGGCGACGCGATGGACATCGCGGTGAAGGACGGCCGGATCGTCGGCGTGCGGGGCCGGGCGGACGACCGGGTCAACCGGGGGCGGCTCGGCCCCAAGGACCTGTTCGGCTGGCAGGCCAACGCCTCCCCCGACCGCCTCACCCGGCCGCTGGTGCGCGAGGGCGGGCGCCTGGTGGAGTCCGGCTGGGACACCGCCATGGGCCGGATCGTCGCCCGTTCCAAGGAACTCCTGCGCGAGCGCGGACCCGGGTCGATCGGCTTCTACACCACCGGCCAGCTGTTCCTGGAGGAGTACTACACCCTCGCGGTCATCGCCCGCGCCGGCATCGGCACCAACCACCTCGACGGCAACACCCGACTGTGCACCGCCACCGCCGGCGAGGCGCTCAAGGAGACCTTCGGCTGCGACGGCCAGCCCGGCTCGTACGCCGACATCGACCACGCCGACACCATCGCCCTGTTCGGCCACAACATGGCGGAGACGCAGCCGGTCCTGTGGATGCGGGTCCTGGACCGGTTGGCCGGGCCGGACGCACCGCGGCTGCTGTGCGTGGACCCCCGGCCCACCCGGGTCGCCCGGCACGCCGCCGTCCACCTCGCGCCGCGCGCGGGCACCAACGTGGCGCTGCTGAACGCCCTGCTGCACGAGCTGATCCGCACCGACCGGGTCGACCACGCGTACGTCGAAGCGCACTGCGTCGGCTTCGACGAGCTGGCGGCGCGGGTCGCCGACTGCACCGCCGAGTGGGCTGCCGCGATCTGCGACGTCCCCGCCCGGACGATCACCGAGGCCGCCGAGTTGCTGGGCAGCGCCGAGCGGCTGCTCTCCACCGTCCTGCAGGGCTTCTACCAGTCCCACCAGGCGACCGCCGCCGCCGTCCAGGTCAACAACCTGCACCTGCTCCGCGGCATGCTCGGCCGCCCCGGCTGCGGTCTGCTCCAGATGAACGGCCAGCCCACCGCGCAGAACACCCGCGAGTGCGGCGCCAACGGCGACCTGCCGGGTTTCCGCAACTGGGAGAACGAGCAGCACGTCGCCGACCTCGCCCGGATCTGGAACGTCGCCCCCGAGAAGATCCCCCACTACGCGCCCCCGACCCCCGCGATGCAGATGTTCCGGTTCGCCGAACAGGGCAGCATCCGGATGCTGTGGATCAGTGGCACCAACCCCGCCGTCTCCCTGCCCGAACTGCACCGCATCCGCGACATCCTGGGACAGGATCGGCTCTTCACCGTCGTCCAGGACCTCTTCCTCACCGAGACCGCCCAGCTCGCCGACGTCGTGCTGCCCGCCGCGACGTGGGGCGAGAAGACCGGCACCTTCACCAACGCCGACCGCACCGTCCACCTCTCGGACAAGGCCGTGGAACCGCCCGGCGAGGCCCGCCCCGACCTGGACATCTTCCTCGACTACGCCCGCCGGATGGACTTCCGCGACAAGGACGACGGCCCGCTGATCACCTGGCACGACCCGCAGTCCGCGTTCCAGGCGTGGCAGAAGTGCAGCGCCGGCCGTCCCTGCGACTACACCGGGCTCAGCTACGACGGGCTCCGCGGCGGCAGCGGCATCCAGTGGCCCTGCACCGAGCAGGCCCCGGACGGCACCGAGCGCCTGTACACCGACGGGCCCGCCTGGGCGCACGCCGAAGCCTGCGAGAGCTTCGGCAAGGACCTGGTCACCGGCGCCCCCGTCACCGAGGTCGAGTACCGCGCCCTGAACCCCGACGGGAAGGCGGTGATCAAAGCCGCCGAGTACCTGCCCCCGCACGAGGACACCAGCGAGGAGTACCCGCTCCAGCTGAACACCGGCCGCACCATCTACCACTTCCACACCCGCACCAAGACCGGCCGCGTCCCCCAGCTCGACAGCGCCGCGCCCGACGTCTGGGCCGAGATGTCGGCGGCCGAAGCCGCCGCCCGGGACCTGCGGGAGGGCGACCTCGTCGAGGTCAGCACCCCGCGCGGGGCGGTGGCCGCCAGGCTGCGCATCACCGCCATCCGCGACGGCATGGTCTTCCTGCCGTTCCACTACGGCTACTGGGACACCGCCGAAGGCCACCGCCCGGCCCCGGACACGGCCGGGCGCGCCGCCAACGAAACCACCGTCACGGACTGGGACCCGGCGTCCAAACAGCCCCTCTACAAGACCGCCGCCGCCCGGGTCGCACTCCTCCGGCGCACCGACGGCACCCCCGGTCCCGCGCCCACCACCACCGCCTCCGCGCCCCTCGACCCCGGCAGCGCGCCGGCCACCACCGGTGGGCCCGCCGCCCACGCCACGCAGCACACCGACGACGAGGAAGGAACCCGGCCATGAGCGGCATCACCCTCGTCCTCAAAGCCCTGCACCACGGCGAACGGGACCTCGAGGAGGAACTCCTGAAGGCGGCCGAACGCCACCGCACCGACCACGAGATCCACCACGTCGCCACCGACATCGCCCGCTGGTCCCACGAGCACGCGGCGCGCCTGGCCGACACCGGCCGGCACTACGGCCTCGACCTGTCCGGCCCTGCCGACGACCCGTCACCGGGCTTCCTGGCGACCCTCCGCGAGAAGGCCGCCGAGGCCGTCGGCCGCCGTCCGGAACCCGGACTGCTGCTCCTGCACGACCTGCGCGACCTCCACCTGGCCGCCACCGGGAACTCCCTCCACTGGGAAATGCTCGCCCAGGCCGCCCGGGCGACCACCGACAGCCGCCTCCTCGACCTGGCGACCGCCTGTCACCCGCAGACCCTGCGCCAGATGCGCTGGACCAACAGCATGATCAAAACGCTCTCCCCGCAGCTGATCACGAGCGTGTGACCGGCCACCGCGCACGCGCGCCGGTCCGAATCGCACGCGGTCCCGCCCTGCCTGTCCGGGACATCACGGCCCGCTGCGATCTCACCGAGCAGGCCGCGCAGCGGATCATCGCCGGCCTCGAAGCCCCGTACGCGGGGCCCTCGGCGCTCCGGGTGCCGACGAGACCGGTCGCCCACGTCCCGAGTGGAACGGGTGGCACCGGGTAAGCGCACGCACCCCGCTGATCACGACACGCCGGAGGTGACCGCTCATGGCCGCCACAGACCCGAGCACCCGGACGGCCCCCGGCGGCTCCCGCACCAGGAGGCCGCCGATGATCGCCCGGGCCGCCAACGTCGGCCAGCGGACGGAGACCTGCGACGAGCGGGCGGACCGCCTCTGGATGGACCTGATGCACGAGGTCCGGGTGGTGCTGACCGCGGTGCAGCTGCTCTTCGCGTTCCTCCTCGCGGCCGTCTTCACCCCCGCCTACGAGCGGCTGGACCACACCGAGCGCCTCCTCTACCTGCTGTGCCTGGTGAGCGGTGCGGGTGCGCTGGTCGCGTTGACGGGCCCGGTCGCCCTCCACCGGCTGGTCACCGGGCTGAAGGTCAAGACCGAGGCGGTCGCCTGGGCCTCCCGCCTCGTCACGGTCGCCCTGGCCCTCCTGCTCACGATGACGTCCCTGGGCCTGCTGGTCGTCATGCGGCAGATCACCGGAGCGTTCACGGCCCTGCTGCTGACCATCGCGCTGACTCTCTGGTGCGGCCTGTGCTGGGGCGTTCCCGCGTTCCTGCTCCGGCGCAACCTGCGCATCGGACGGCAGCCCTCGCACCGGCACGACCCGGTGAGCCCCCACGATGTCCCGCGCCCGAGGAAGGGTTGCACGAGTCCTCGCCCCATGGGCCCGAAGGGCGCGTCGGCGGCCTGCCCCGAGGACCGTCGCGTGCCGCGGCGGGGCGCCCCCTGACGGGCGGGTGAACGCAGGCCATGGCGGCGAGAACACCTGAGCACCGCATCACCGCACCGGGCTTGCGGGTCGACGGGCCCCGGGCCGTCCGCCGGCGGCAGCGCCGACGCTTCCGGCCAGGCGGGCTCGTCGCGCCCCGTCGACGGCCCGAGCCGGATCCGCGCGGCAACGGTTCTCGAACGGCAGGCCCGGCCGGCCGATGACGTCCTTGCGCGGAAACTCTGTCGGCGGGGTGGCGGAGTGACCGGCCGCGGGTCGGGTAGGCGCGGTGATTCGTAAGGAAGGCCGGACCGGTACAGAGGAGGGATTGTCCGTGGTTGAGACACCAGGTTCGGGTGAGGACCGGGGCACCACCGCGGTGATGGCCCAGACCGCCCAGGAGAAGGCCGCCGAGAGCGCCGCCACCGTGGGCCGCCAGGCGTCCGAGGTGGCCGGCACCGCCAAGGAGCAGGCCGCGAAGGTGGTCGAGGAAGCCGGCACGCAGGCCCAGGAGTTGCTCGGCGGACTGCGCGAGCAGCTCGGGCAGCAGGCGCAGACCCAGGGCCGGCGGCTGGCGCAGACCATCCGCACCCTGGCCGGGGAGTTGGAGGAGATGGGCCGGCACGGGCCGGCAGGGTCGGTCACCACGTCCCTGGTCGGGCGCCTGGCGGACGGCGGGCACCAGGTGGCCGGCCGGATCGAGGAGCGCGGTCCGCAGGGGCTGCTGGACGACGTGCAGGACTTCGCCCGCCGTCGGCCCGGGATGTTCCTGGCCGGCGCCGCACTGGCGGGCCTGGCGGTCGGCCGCACCGGCAAGGGCGTGAGCACCGCACCCGACAACGACAGCGACAGCGGCGGCAGCAGCAGCGGCTCGAACGGCCCGTCGGGCGACGGCGGCTCGGCCGGGGTGTCGCGGGCGACTCCCGCACCCGCGGCGGGCCCGCTGCCCTCGGCGGTGGACGCGCCCACCGACCCCTACCAGGCGGCCGGGCAGTCGCAGCCGCCGCACATCACCCCCGACCCGCCGCACGCGCACCCCGACGGCCCGCCGCCGTCCGGGCCGGGCGGGCGGTGGCAGCAGCCCGACATCGGCAGGTGAGCCGTGGCCACCGCCTACGACCGGCCCCCGCACACCACCCGCACCCGCGACAACCCCGACGGCGCCGCCGCGCCGCACCCGGACCACGCGCCGGGCTCGCTCGGTGAGCTGGTCGGCGAGATCGCCCAGGACCTGAGCGCCCTGGTCCGGGAGGAGATCACCCTGGCGAAGGCCGAACTGAAGGAGGAAGCCGGCAAGGCCGGCAAGGCCGGCGGGCTGCTCGCCGGCGCGGGCTACGCCGCCCACCTGCTGGTGCTCTTCGGCAGCCTGACCGTCATGTTCGCCCTCGGCGAGGCCGTCGACCTGGTGTGGGCCGCACTGATCGTCGCGGCGCTGTGGGGCGCCGCCGCGGCCGTCCTCTACGCCAGGGGCCGCACCCGGCTCAGGGACGTCAACCTCAAACCCGAGCACACCGTCCAGACCCTGAAGGAGGACGCCGCATGGGCGCGACACCCGACCAGCTGAGAGGCGAAGTGGAGGCCCGCCGGGCCCACCTCGCCCACCACGTGGACCTCCTGGCCGACCGGATGGCGCCCCGCCGGGTCGCCAGGCGCCGCATCGACGCCTCCCGTCGGCGACTGACCGACATGAAGGAGCAGGTGATGGGCACTGCGAACGACACCGCCCACGGCACGCGCGACCTGGCCGAACGGGCCGGCGACACCGCCGGCCAACTGGCCCACCGGGTCGGCGACACCGCCGGCCAGCTGGGCCAGCGCATCGGCGACACCGCAGGCCAGGCGAGCGACGCCGTCCAGCACACCCCGGCCCGGGTGCGCCGGCAGACCCGCGGCAACCCGCTCGCGGCCGGCATCATCGCCTTCGGCGCCGGCATGCTCGCCGGAACACTCCTGCCGGTCTCCCAGGCCGAGCAACGCGCCGGCGCCCACCTGCGCGAACACGCCGACGACCTGGTCGAGCCGCTCAAGCAGGCCGCCGGCACGGCCGCGCAGGAGATCAAGGAAGAGATGACCGAGCCCGCCCGGGACGCCGTCGAATCCGTCAAATCCACCGCCCAGGACGCGCTGGACACCACCAAGGACACCGGCCGCCAGGCCGCCCGGACCACCGCCGAGGAGGTCAAACAGACCGGCCAGGACGCCGCCCGAGAAATCCGCGACCAAGCAGGCACCTGACACCACAGCTCACAGGCCCGTCGAAACACAGTCCGCGGCGCCGCACCCGTACGGGGAGCGGCGCCGCGGCGGTCCCGGCACCGGCGCTCAGCCGACGGGCACGGCGTGCAGACAGGCGGGCGGGGCCGGGCCGGAGCCGGGAGCGAGGACTCTGGCGGCGCCGCCATGGATCTCCACCTGCAGGCCGGTTTCCGGGTCTCCGTAGACGGGGGAGCCGGCCGCGGTGTGGCCGCCGGTGTACTCGACGATCACGACCTGGGGCGGGGAGTGCGAGCCGAACGGTGCCGGCACCGTGACCGCGTAGCGCGGGTTGCCGGTCATGACGGTTCCTCATCGCGTGTGTGGGCGTCGGTGAGGGCCGCACCGACGCTCGGGCTGATGGCGAAGACCGCGTCCGTACCGGTGGCGTCCAGCAGGTCCTTCACCGGTCGGGAGGGCGCGGCCAGCCCGGATCGACCGGGCACGGCCATGGGGCGGCCAGGGCGGCAGCTGAGCCGCACCGGCTCCCGCACGCTCTTCCGCGCTCCGGGGGCCGCCACCGGCACCGGGCCTGGCGGGCGTGTCAGGCCGCGGCGGTGAGTTCGGCGCGGCCGAACAGCAGGGCCCAGCCGCGGGGCAGGTGGTCCAGGAGCCGGCTGGTGAGGTGCTCGCCGGCGAGGTCGCCGACGGCGGCGAGCACGGTGGAGACGTCCCAGCGGGCGGCGGTCAGGCTGGTGCCCAGGGCGTCGGCCACCGCTTCGACGAAGGCGGGCGCGGTGACCGGCTCGGGCAGCGGGATCTGCGCGGCGAAGACGGTCCGCTCCCGTTCGGGCAGGACGGCTGCGAGGTCGCACCGGTCTTCCGCGGTGAGCTGGGAGCCCAGCAGGGCCAGGACCGCGTCCAGGACGCGCCGGGCCTCGTCGTCGCTGGGGTAGCGGCCGAGGGTTCGGACCTGCTGCAGCAGGCGGCGGTGCCGTGTCATGGGTGTCGGCCTTTCCGGGTCGGGCCGCGCCGGGCGGCGGTGTGCGGCGCGGGGAGCGGTGGTGGAGGTCAGGGGCGGTGGCCGGGTTCGGGCCGGCCGAACAGCAGGTCGTAGCCGGGCGGCAGCTGGAACAGGACCCGCTCCATCAGGTCGTCGCCGGCCGCGTCCGCCACGGTGGACAGGACCGCGCCGACGTCCCACAGGGCCGTGGTCTCGGTGGCGCCGTCGATCCAGGCGGCGGTGGCCCGGACGAACCGGTCGGGACTGAGCGGTTCGGCGGCCTGCAGCGGGTTGAGCAGGATCAGCGAGAGGGTCTCCGGGAGGCATCGGGCCAGGTCGGCCCGGACGTCACCGACGAGATGGGCGCCGAGCAGCGCCAGAACGACGCGGGCGGAGCGTTCCGCCTCTTCGGGCGTCTTGTACTCACCGCGTTCCTGGACGTCTTCGAGGAACGCTTCCCATCGCAGCGTCACTGCGGTCTCCTCCCTCAGGGGTCGGAACCGGGGGTGTTCCGCGCCGTCCCCTGGGGAGGCGGGACGGCGCGGGACGTCCGGTGGGTGCGGCCGGTCAGGCCTGGATCTGCTTGCGGCCGCCGCTGTGGCTGATCGCGATCTTGCGGGGCTTGGCCTTCTCCGCGACCGGGATCCTCAGGGTCAGCACACCCGCGTCGTAGTCGGCGCTGATCCCGGCCGGATCGAGGGTGTCGGAGAGCATCACCTGCCGGGAGAACACACCCAGCGGCCGCTCGGACAGCTCCCACTTCACCTCATCGCCCTGGTGACGCGGACGGCGCTCGGCCTTCACCGTCAGCATGTTCCGCTCGACGTCGATGTCGATCGCCTCCGGATCGACACCCGGCAGGTCGAAGCAGACCACGTACTCGTCCCCCACCCGGTAGGCGTCCAACGGCATCGGCGCCGGACGCGACCAGGTCCCGTTCGTCCCCAGGAACTGCTGGGTCAGCCGGTCCAGTTCGCGGAACGGGTCAGTGCGCATCAGCATCGCGAAACACCTCCAACTGGTTCAAAGGGTGCCAGTGCGCTTCACCTGAATCCGTTCTAACATGTCATCCATCCGATGACAACCATGCGAGTCACCCAAGGAGTGACAGACGTGGGGAAGCCCCCGAACACACCCGACACCACCGGACCGGCGTCCTTCCTCGCCGCCGCCACCGCCCTCGCCGCCATCGACCACGCCGTCCACACCGCCCGCACCACCCCCACCACCGACACCCACGCCACCACCACCGACACCGGCCCCCAACCCGCCCTCGCCGCCCTCCTCCTGCTGCGCGAACTGCGCACCGAACTCGCCGGCTGGGAAGCCGGCCTGGTCGAGACCGCCCGCGCCCAAGGCGCCACCTGGGCCGACCTCGCCCACCCCATGGGCGTCGCCAGCCGCCAGGCAGCCGAGAACCGCTACCTGCGCCTGCGCCCCCACCACCCACACCCTACCCACCAGACCGGCGCCGAACGCGTCAAAGCCGTCCGCGACCGCCGCGCCGCCGACCGCGCCGTCACCGCCTGGGCCCGCGACCACGCCACCGACCTGCGCATCCTCGCCGCCCGCATCACCACCTGCAACGACATCGCCCCCGCCGGCCACCCCACCCTCACCGCCCTCACCACCGCCCTGGGCACCACCGACCCCGCCGACCTGATAACCCCCCTCACCGACATCCGCCCCCACCTCGGCACCGCCCACCCCGACCTCACCGCCCGCCTCGACGACCTCACCCACCGAACCGACCGACTCCGCCATGACAGCGACCAACAACGCGCCTGACCAAACCACCACCGACGAGGGCGACCGCTGGCAGCACCTCCTCGACCGGCTCACCGCCCTCGAACACCGCATCCACCAGCTCAACGCCGCCACGATCTCCGCACTCGACACCCACCTCGCCCGCCTCGAAACCCTCCGCCACCACCTCGCCCACCGACCGTGGCCCCCCGGCGCGGCCGACTCCCCCGGTCCCCGGCGGCCGCCGCTTCGCCCCCGCGGAGGACCGGACCCGGCACCGGCAGCGCACCGGCCGGACGCCGGCGGCCCGGCCGGGCGGCGTCGGGAGGCCGCGTCGGCGGGAGGCCCGCGGACCCGCGCCCCGGCGCACCCATGGCCGTCCGTCGGGTGAACCCGCGGGGCGGACGCCGGCGCCCCGCCCTCCCGGCCGGCCACCGGCCGCCGATCGGGATCCCGCGCGGCACGGGCGATCCGGGCCGCCGGCCTGCGGCTGGGCTACCGGGCGATGTGCAGGACGCAGATGTCGTCGCGTCGTCCGCGGGCCGGGTCGAGCTCGTCGAGGATGCCGTCGAGCGGGCGCGGATGGCCGACGCAGGCTTCCGCGGTGGAGGCGAGGCGGGCCAGCCCTTCGTCGAGTGCCTGCCCGCGCTGCTCGATCAGGCCGTCCGTGTAGATCAGCAGGTGGTCGCCCGGTTCGAGGGTCAGGGTGGCGGCCTCGTAGCGGGGGGTGGCGGTCGCGCCGAGCAGGATGCCCTCCGGCAGCGGCAGGTAGCGGGCGCGCCCCCGGCGGACGAGCAGCGGCGGCGGGTGGCCGGCACGGGCCCAGGTCAGCTTCGCGGTGTCGGGTTCGTAGCGGGCCAGGATCATGGTGGCGGTGGTGGGGTTCTGCTGAGCGGTGTGCAGGAGGAGGGTGTTGAGGCGGCCGAGGATCGTCTGCGGGGGGATGCCGGCGGTGATGGCCATGCTTTTGGCGCTGAAGCGCAGCTGCGCCATCGTGGCGACCGCGTCGAGGCCGTGGCCGGCGACGTCGCCGACGACCAGCAGGGCGCTGCCGTCGGGGAGTTCGATCGCGCTGTACCAGTCGCCGCCGACGTCGAGGTCCTGCTGCTGGGGGCGGTAGGAGACGTCCACGGTGAGGCCGGCGAGGAGCAGGGACCGCTGGTCGAGCGGTAGCAGGGCGTGCTGGAGGCGGGCGGCGAGCTGGCGCTCGGACGTGAGCCGGGTCTGCTGGGCGAGCGCCGTGCGCTCCTGGTCGAGCAGGCGCTGTTCGGCCTGCTTCTCGGCGGTGCGGTCCTGGAAGAACCCGTGGACCTCCACCGGATTGCCGTGGGCGTCGCTCTCGGCCTCGGCGACGATCCGCACGTGCCGCACCTGTCCGGCCGGGGTGGTGATCCGGAAGGTGTGGTCGATCGGCTCCCCGTCACCCAGGAGCCGCTGCACGGTTTCACCCAGTGCGGGCAGGTCCTCCGCGAGGACGTGGCGGGGCAGCTCCTCCAGGGTCATCGGCCCGAGCTCGGGATCGCGGTCGAAGACCGCGTAGGTCTGCTCCGACCAAGTGATCACGTCGCGGACCAGGTCCCAGTCCGCCCAGCCCATGCCCCCCAAGCGCTGCATCACGGTGAGCCTGCGCTGCTCGCGCTCGCCGCTGTCCAGGCGGGCCCAGGAGACGACCAGTCCGCCGCGGCAGGCCGCGGCCCGGACGGCGAAGCGGGAAAGCCGCGGGATCCCTGCGAGGACCTCCTCGTACTGGAACGGCTCGCCCTCCCAGCGGCCCCCGGTGGCCAGGGCCCGCAGGTACCCGTGCCACAGCTCGGTGCCCACCACGGTCGGGTACGTCTCCACGACGCTCAGGCCGACCAGGTTGCCGCCCCGGCGCCCGCCGATGTCGACCGCCTCGGGCGAAGCCGCGGCGATGCGGAAGTCGACCACCTCGCCGTCCGCGTCGCGCACCGGCAGCAGGAAGGTCACCGAGCCGGGGAGGGCGTCCAGCATCTCCTGGACCGCCGGTACCGCCGGCGTTCCTGCGCCGTCGTCGGCGGGCGTCGGTCGGGAGAGAAGGTAGCGGGCGCGCGAGAACGCGTCGCCGGTGATGTCCACGGCCCCACCCTAGTGACCGGCCCAGTCGCCCCACCAGGCCGCACGGTGGCGGGTCGGACGACCGGAGGCCGTCCACGGTCTCATCGACGGTGTCAGGTGGTGCTCGGGGGTGTGCGAAGTGCCCGGGGTGGGCGAAGCCCCACCGTGCCGCGGACCCGGTGACCACGGAGGTGTCGGCCGACGTCGCGTTCGATGCCACCGGGAACGCGTCGGGCTGACCCGGGCGTGATCTGCAGCCGTCCGGCGAGGACGGCCCCCGCCGACGGCTGAGCCGGCTGTCGTCGGTCAGCGCGGCGGCGGGGCGCCGGGGCGGCGGGGCGGCGGGGCGGCTACGGAGCGTGGGTCGCGGGAGGTGGTAGGTCGCATTCGGCCCAGACGGTTTTGCCGCCGTCACCGGGGTGACAGCCCCAGGCGTGGGCGAGGCGGTCGATGATCCGCAGGCCGTGGCCGTGCGGGGTGTCCGGCGACAGGGACTGCACGCGCGGTCGGGCGGGGGTCGCGTCGGTGACCTCGATCCGGATCCGGTTCACCGGGGTCCGGCACAGCTCCAGGGCGAGCGGGCCGCCGGCGTGCTCGGCAGCGTTGGCGAGGAGTTCGGCGGCCACCAGGACGATGTCCGCGATGGCGGCCGGGTCCGCGCCGGGGTGCCAGGCCCGGAGGGTTCCACGGGTGAAGTCGATGCCCGCGCTCACGTCGGGCGCCGACCTCGCAGGGAAGGCGAGGCGGCGGTGGAAGGCCGGTTCGACCGGCAGCGGACGCAAGGGCACTCCCGAAATGGGCCGGATGCTGCCGGGCGTCTTCCCGCTCGCGGTCGGGCCACTCCTCGTGGCGCCTGCTGGTCCTCACGTGCTCAGTGCGTGCGCCGGAGTACGGGCTGCGGGCTGCGGGCAGGACGGTGTCGACCTCGGTGATGCGCAGGGCGCGGCGGGCGGGCCCCGGAGGGGCGACCAGGACCAGGCGCACGCCCCGGCCGTCTCGAGCTCGAGGAGCCCGCCGAGCTCCGCCACAGCAGCCAAAGTCGGGTGAGTCCACGAGCAGGTCGCACAGGTGGGCGACCGTCAGAGGCCGAAGTCGCCGCCTTCGACAGAGGATGGGCAGGCCGATGGCGGTCAGGACGACGGGAGCAGGATGTGGCCCCGGCGGCTGAGCGCCTTGGCGATGACGGCACCGTCGGCGAGGTGGGCACCGCTGCGGCGGCCGCCGGTCGCTGGTGACCGAAGTCCTGGGCCGGTAAAACGATGGCGCACCCCGGAGACGCTGCCTCACCTCAGGTCACTGGGCGGGCAGGCCCGCCATCACCTGCCGCCAGGCCGGATCGAGGGCGATTGCGGACAGCTCGGACAGGCCCAGCAGCGGGGCATTGGTGTACGGCCGCGTCCCGTCCTCCCCGTCCCCCCCGGGATTATTGCTCGCCGTCACCATCACCTGCGACCCGTCCGGCCACTCCAGCACTGCGCTCCAGGTCTGGAGCCCTGAGGCGTCCGCCAGCTGCCGGACCATCAGCGTTGTGCCGTCCGGCTGCCGGGTCGCTGTGCAGGTGGGCTTCGTGCATTTGGCCGTGGAGAGCAGGGAGGTGCGGGAGAAAGTGATGCCGACGCCGCCCCGGCCGCTGCCCTTGGTGAGGGCGAAGCCGGCGGCCAGGACCTTGGAAGGCTCACCCGAGGGCCACTGTCCGCCCGGGTCCACCCGGAACGGCGCGCTGAGCTGCAGGTCGGACGGTAGCTTCCCCCGCAGCAGATCGAGCAGCTGCGCCGAGTCGGTCGGCGCCACGGGCGCGGTGCTGCTCGGAACCGGGCCGGGCGAGGTGCTCATCGCGGCCGGCGGGAGCGGCCCGGGAGCGGCCGCCGGCCCCAGCCGGCTCAGGCCCAGCCCGGCCGTCCCGACCACCAGCACCGCGGCGACCGCCAGCTGGGCCTGCCGGATCCGGCGCAACCGCCGTCCCCGGACCGCGGCCCGGTGGACCAGGTCGGGACTGTGCGGGGAGAACCCCCGCACGGCGAGGTCGAAGGCGTCGTGCAGCTCGTGGTCGGACTGCTGCTCGTGGATCACGGTGCTCTCCGGTCCGTCGGGGGGCGTGGGCTGCGGGTGCTGGTTCGAGGCCGTCATGACCGGCTCAGTTCTGCGAAGTCGTGGCCGAGGACCTGCCGCAGCCGGTCCTTGGCCCTGAGGCTGCGCGACCGCACCGAACCGACGCTGATCCCGGTCAGCTGAGCGGTCTCCTCCACCGAGCGGTCCTCCCAGTAGCGCAGGACGAGCACCGTGCGGTCCTTGGCCGACAGCTGGGCCAGCGCCTCCAGCAGCGCCATCCGCAGCGTCGGGTCCTCCGGCCGACCGCTCTTCTCGGGCAGGTCGCCCACCGGGCGCTCGCCGGAGCGGCGCAGCCTGCGCTGGGAGATGAAGGTTCGGGTCAGCACCGTGTGGGCGTACGCCACGGGTGCCTCGGTGCGGTCGATCCGCCACCAGGACCGGTACATCTTCGCCAACGTCTCCTGGACCAGGTCCTCCGCCAGGTGCCAGTCGCCGGTCAACAGGCAGGCCGTGTGGAACAGCCTGCGGCTGTGGGCGTGTGCGAACTCCAAATAGCCCGCGGGTGCTTCCCCCACCAGATGATCCTTCCGAGCTCGGTTGTCACAGCACCCACGCCGCGACCCCGGGCGGACGTTACACACCCAGCCTGAAGAAGCTTTCTCCCCTTGTCCCTCTCCGACGCCGTCGCCGACCCGACCTCGCCGAGGAGCACCACCACGCCGGCCCCGCTGCCGGCGGGTGACGCTGGGAGGAGGGGGACGGCCGCGGACCCCGAGCGCGGCCGTCCCCCTGACCTCCGGTCAGCGGGGTTGCGCGGAACGGTCCGCGTCGGCGCCAAGCAGCGCTAGAAGTCTGATGAAGATGTTGGGTTCTGGCCTCGTCGCGTGTGCGGTGGGGCCAGACTCGTTTCGTGGCGATGGGGGAATGGGCTGGGGAGTTGGTCGGGCCGGATGTGTGGGAGACCTGCCGGGAGTTGATCCCGGCCGGGAGTGTGTTCGCGTTCCTGGCCGAGCACCGGGAGGCCCTGTTCCCGGGCTCGATGTTCGCGGACATGTATCCGTCGAGGAACGGGCGGCCGAGTATGCCGCCGCAGGTCCTGGCGGCGGCCGTGGTCCTGCAGAGCCTGCACGGCCTGTCGGACGTCGACACGGTCCAGCAGTTGCGGTGCGACCTGCGGTGGAAGGCCGCGTGCGGGCTCGGCCTGCACGACACCGCGTTCGACCCGTCGCTGCTGGCCTACTTCCGGCGCCGGCTGCAGCGCTCACCGGATCCGAACCGGTTGTTCGCCCGGGTCAAGGAGGTGGTGGCGGCCACCGGCGTGCTCAGGGGCAGGCAGCGGCGGGCGCTGGACTCCACCGTGCTGGACGACGCGGTGGCCACCCAGGACACCGTCACCCAGCTGATCGCCGCGATCCGCCGGGTGATCCGGGACGTCCCCGACGCGGAGCGGACCGCCGCCGCGTGGTGCACCGCCCACGACTACACCGACCCGGGCAAGCCCCGCATCGCCTGGAGTGACGAGGCCGCCCGCACCGCACTGGTGGACGCCCTGGTCACCGACGCGCTGAACCTGCTGGGCCGCCTGCCCGAACGGCCACTGGACGAGAAGGCCGCGGACGCCGTCGGACTGCTGGCCCTGGTCGCCGGTCAGGACGTCGAGGTCGCCGACGGCTCCGACGGACGCGACGGCCGATGGCGGATCGCCCGCGGCACCGCCCGCGACCGCATCGTGTCCACGGTGGACCCCGAGGCCCGGCACATCCACAAGAACCGCACCCGCCACCAGGAGGGCTTCCGCGCCCACGCCGCGTTCGAGCCCGAGACCGGTCTGCTGACCGAGGTCGCCCTCACCGCCGGCACCGGAGCGGACAACCACGAGGCCGCCGTCGCCCAGGACCTGCTCGCCGACGAGACCGGGACCCTGACCGTCCTCGGCGACACCGCCTACGGCACCGGCGACCTGCGCGAAGCCCTCGAGGACGACGGCCACACCCTGATCATCAAGCCCCCGCCACTGCGGCAGGCCGTCCCCGGCGGCTTCACCGGCGACGACTTCCACGTCGACACCCACGCCGGCACCGTCACCTGCCCCGCCGGCCACACCAAACCCCTCGGCCGCCCGGATGCCAAGGGCGCCCGGGCAGCCCAGTTCAAGAAGCTCTGCACCGACTGTCCCCTGCGCGATCGGTGCACCCGCTCCAAGACCGGCCGAGCATTCCAGGTCCACGCCCACTACGACCGCCTGAAAGCCGCCCGCGACCAGGCAGCCGACCCCGACTGGCAGGCCGAATACCGCCGCTGGCGGCCACCGGTCGAACGCGCCATTGCCTGGCTCACCGCACAGGCCAACCGCCGCGTCCCCTACCGAGGCGTCCTGAGGAACGACACCTGGCTCCACAACCGCGCCGCCGCACTCAACCTCCGCCGACTGATCAACCTCGGACTCACCCGCACCCGCCACACCTGGACCATCACCCCCACCACCACATAGCGCAGAAGGGCCGCCCCAACCGGGACAGCCCTCCCAATGCCAAGATCTTCATCAGACTTCTAGATGCCGCCGTGCTGCTTCAGCGCGCGCCTGCTCTGGGCGAACAGCATGCCGCCATTGACGCTCTTGCGGCAGACCACGACGGCGACGACGTCTCGTGCCACCGCCTGTGGGATTTCCTCAAAGAGGCAGGCGACCGACAGGCCGGCATTCTGCGCTCCCGGATGAGGGTGCCGGCGCGGGGAATGCGCCTACCGCTCAGGAGGCGGGTCTGGCGACCAGGATCTGGATGGGTTTCCCCGCTGCCGCGAGCCGGTCCGCGGTGACGGTCAGGTGGCCGTCGAAGCCTCCGGTGATCTCCGCGACCACCGCGAGCCCGCCGCCGGTGAATGTCAGGGTGACATCCCGGCAGCGGGTGTGGCGGACCGTGTTGGTGACCAGCTCGGTGACGATCAGCTGGACGGCGTCGAGCACGCTCCTGCCCGGGGGCACGCCCCAGGCGATGAAGGCCGTTCTGGCGGTGCGGGCCGCCCACGGGATCGATGCCGCGGTGTTGGCGAGCTCCACCCGGTAGGTCCGCCCCTGCGGCGGTTCCGGACGCCGCACGTCAGGCACCTGCCGCGGGATGGCCGTGCAGGTGGCGTCTGGCACAGGAGATCGCATCGGGGGTGGCGGCGAACACGCGGTGCCCGGCGTGGAGGGCGTCGAGGACACCGAGGGCGTCCAGCGTCTTGAGGTGGCCCTCCTGCACGCCGGAGACCAGGACGAGGATGCCCCGCCGTTCCAGTTTGGTGATGGCGTCGCCGAGGACCAGGGCTCCGGTGGCGTCGATCGCGCTGACTCGGGACAGGCGCAGGATGACGGCCTTGACGTCGGTGGTCTCGGCGAGTTCCAGCAGGAAGCGGTGGGCCCCGGCGAAGAAGACGGGACCGTCGATCCGGTAGGCGACGATGTGCTCGGCGAGCAGCGCCTGCTCCTCGGCGTGGTGGTCGGCCGGTGGGAGCCCCTCGTGCAGCGGCACCCTGGTCAGTGCGGCGGAGCGGGCCACCTGACGCAGGGCCAGCGCGCCGGCGACCAGGAGGCCGACGATGACGGCGGTGACCAGGTCGAAGGCGAGCGTCGCTCCGGCGGTCAGGACCAGGATCGCGGCCTCGCCGCGGCCGCTGCGGGCCAGGGCCCGCAGCGAGGCGACCTCGACCATGCGCACCGCGGTGGCGATCAGCACACCGGCGAGCGCGGCGAGCGGGATGCCGGAGACGAGCGGGGCCGCGGCGAACACGACCAGGGCCAGCGCGGCGGCGTGGACGAGTGCGGCGAGCCGGGAGGCGGCTCCCGAGCGGACGTTGACGGCGGTGCGGGCGATGGCGCCGGTCGCGGCGACGCCGCCGAACAACGGGGCGAGGAGGTTCGCGATGCCCTGGCCGAACAGTTCGCGGTCGCTGTCGTGCCGCTCCGAGACGCTCATCGCATCCGCGGCCGTGGCCGACATCAACGACTCGAGCGCCGCCAGGGCCGCCACCGCCAGCGCGGCACTCGCCAGGTGCGGGATCTCACCGACGTGCAGGAAGGCCAGCGAGGGCGCGGGCAACCCTGCGGGCAGGTGCCCGATCGTGGCCACGTCCAACCCGGCCGAACCGGCGACGACGGTGGCCGCGGCGACCGCCGGCAACGAGAACGGGATGCCCGGGCGCAGCCGGGCGCCGATCAGCATCACCGCCGCCACGCCGGCCGCGAGTGCGGCACTCGCCAGGTGCGGTCCGGCGGCGAAGGCGACGACGGCGTCCCAGGCGCCGATCACGACGTTCTCCGCCCCGGAGGGCCGCACTCCGAGCGCGGCGGGCACCTGCTGGAGGCCGATCACTCCGGCGATGCCGAGGGTGAATCCTTCCACCACCGGTGCCGGCACGTAGGCCATGAACCGGCCGGCCCCGCCGAGCGCGGCGGCGACCAACAGGACGCCCGCGAGCAGTCCGACCGTCAGAACGCCCGCACTGCCGTACTGGTGGACGATCGGGACCAGGACGACGGTCATCGCACCGGTCGGACCGCTCACTTGGAGGTTGGAGCCGCCGAAGAACGCCGCCAGCGCGCCCGCCACCACCGCGGTCGCCAATCCGGCCTGGGCACCCGCTCCGGAGGCCACGCCGAAGCCGAGGGCCAGCGGCAGCGCGACGATCGCCACCGTCAGCCCGGCCAGCAGGTCCTTGCGCGGGGAGCGGCCCATCGTCGCCAGGACGTCCCGGGTCGGCAGCACCGCCCGCAGCCGTCTTCCCGTGCGCCGGACGAGAACCGCGAGGACGGGGGCGGCCGTGAGGTCCGCGGAAGTCCCGCTCATGCCCGGTGCACCTGGTGGTCGGGCTCGCGCAGCTCGGCGAGCAGCGCCTCCTGATCGGTGATCATCTCGGTGAGGATCCGGCGGGCGGCGCGCAGCAGGTCGACCACGTCCGGCGTGCTCAGCGCGTACACGACGGTGTTGCCCTCCCGGGTCGCCGTCACCAGCTGCGCCCGGCGCAGCACGCCCAGCTGCTGGGAGAGGTTCGAGGGCTCGACCTCGATGGCGGCCAGCAGCTCGCGCACCGGGCACGGCCCGTCCTGGAGCAGCTCCAGGACCCGGATCCGGACCGGGTGACCGAGCGTGCGGAAGAACTCCGCCTTGGCCTGGTAGAGCGGGACCGCCATCGCTCAGCCCTCCTCCTCTTCGTCCACCGAGTGACCCGGACCACCGGATTCACAGATAAAGCATCTCTGAATGTGAAGAATTCTTCAACTCACGATCATTGCAAGTCGGCGCCGGGCCGGAACCGTTCAATCACGGTCGGTCTCGATCGGCAGGGCGCGCCACATCGCTGCGATCCGTAGCCTCACGGACACGATCGGTCGACCGCCACGACGGCAGCGGGCCGGCACCCACGTGCACCGACCAACAGCAGGGAGCAGCGAACCGTGAACGGAGTCGACCAGGCACTCAAGGACGCGATGGCCATCGACGGGGCGCTCGGCGTGGCACTCGTCGACCTCGAGAGCGGCATGGCCCTGGGCACCCGGACGACGCTCTCCACCCTCGACCCGGCCCTCGCCGCCGCCGGCCACACCGACATCGTCCGGGCCACCCAGCAAGCCCTCGCCACCACCGGCCTCGACACCGAGACGATCGAGGACATCCTCACCAGCCTCACGGCCCAGTACCACCTCATCCGACCGCTCCGCCGGAGCAACGGCAGCCGCCTGTTCCTGTCCCTCGTCCTCGACCGCACCCGCGCGAACCTCGCCATGGCCCGGCACCACCTGCACCTCATCGAAACCGGGCTCGACGTGTAGGAGGAGCGCCGTCCACGAGGCCGGAGCCGTGACGCGGGCGTCTGGGACGCGGCGGCCTCCGCGTCCCACCGGCGGGGAAGCCGGTGGGCGCGCCGGTCACGTCACGTCACGCCACGTCGCGGTGGACGTCGGGATGCGTGGCGTCGCCCGCGAGGACCGCGTCGACGGTCCGGGTGAACTCGACGAGCTTGTCGGCGCTCAGCCCGGCGGCCGTGACCAGCGGCCCCTCCGAAGCGACCAGCCACGACCGGTAGTCGCGCAGGAACGCCCGGAACCGGGCGACCCGGTCGTCGTCGGTGAGGTGCTCGTCGGCGCCCAGGTCGGAGAGGCCGTTGGCCTGCCGCCCGATCGCGCCCAGCCAGAAGGCCTGCCATTCGCGCAGCCAAGGCACCGTGCGGTAGTCGGCGTTGGCCTCGACGTACATCGCCGCCAACGCCATGAAGGTCTCCTGCTGGACGTCGTGGGCGTGCGCCCAGTGCCCGCAGAACCTGAACATCGACCAGCTCACGCCCTGTCCGCCTCTCCGTAGCCGTGGCCTCCTCGGTAGCCCGCCGGGCTCCGCGGCCCCACGGAATTCCCGACCCGGGTAGGGTGGGCAACTCGGTGAGCGGAGGGGGTACTTGATGGCTTCGTCGGCCGACAGTCAGCAGACAGTCGTGGCCAGGCTCTACTGGGACGGCGTGGAAGCCCGCTCCCGGGCGCAGCGGGCCGAGGGCGCGGAGCAGCGCCGTCTGCTCCTCCGGTCGCTGGACCTGCACGGCCGGGCGGCGGACATCCTGCGCGCGGAACTCGACGGCTGCCCGGACGAACCGCTGCTGAGCGAGCAACTCGCCTCCCTGCTCTACTCCCTGGGCTCCTCGCAGACCGCTGCGGAGCTGACCGGGGACGCCGTGTCGTCCCTCGACGAGAGCGAGCACCACTACCAGCGCTCCGCCCTCGCCCCGGCGGACCTCGCCTCCCGGATCGGCGACGTCCGGGCGCGCCGCGCGGCCGCGCACTCCGCCGCCGGGCACGCCGCCTCCGCCCTCGTGGACTGCGACCGGGCGGTGGAGGTGTACGCCGGAGCCGGGTTGCCGTCGGCGCCGCCCCCTCGCTCGCTCGACTTCGCCCGCCTGCTCAGTGTCGTCGCGGTCGTCCAGGCGCGGTACGGCGACCCCGACCAGGCCCTGTTCTGCGCCGGAGAGGCCCTCGCCCGGTACCGGGAAGCGATCGACGCCGTGGCCGCCGACCCCGACGCCCACCTCCCGTACGCCAACGGCATGGCGGCGGACGTCGCGTCCCGGATCGAGGCCGCGCGGGGTAACTGGGACCACGCGCTGGGTGTGGACGGCTTCGTGCTGAGCATCGCCGAACAGGGCCTCGGCGACCTCGCCGGCGCGCTGGCCCGCACCGGCGTCCACCTGCGTGCCGCCGGCCGCCCGGCCGACGCCGCTCCCCTGCTCGCCAGAGCCGCCGGGCTCGATCCGGCGGCCGTCCCCGCCCAGCAGCGCGTCCTCGACGAAGGGGTGCCGGTCACCCTCGGCGAGGCCCTCCTGCGCGCGGGGTCCGCCCTGGGCGAACCCGTCGAGGCCCTTCACCGCGCCCTGGTCTCCGGCGGGTCCGCCACCGTGACGGGCCGCCTGGGCGACCCCCGGGAGGCCGCACCGTATGCCCGCCGCCTGGGCCTGCTCGCCTCGGACCTGGTCCGGGCGGACGGCGACCCGGACGTCGCGTGGCGGCTCGCGCTGGAAGGCCACCTGCTGTACGACACCGCCCTCCGGCACCTCGGCGGGTCCCCCGGGGATTGGCTGCGCGCACACGGCGAGGGGTGGGCCCGCACCGGGATCACCGCCCTGCGACTGGCCGGATCACGGCACGAGCCGGCTGTCCGCGACGATCTGCGCCGACTGCTGGCGGCGCTCTCCGACCGCCTGGAGGAACTGGCCGCGTCGGGCCACCCCGTCGCGGGAGCCGCGGAACTCGCGCGCCTGACGGCCCGGTGAGCCCGGCGGGCCCGCCGCCCGGGTCGACCCCGCCGGGCCGGGCCGCCCCCGGCCGGGGGTCCTGCGGTGCGTTCCGCGATCAGGGGGCAGCCATGGACGAGACCTCGGACGCACGTGCCGAACTGGACCGGCTGGGCCGGGCACTGCGTGGGCAACTGGTCGCGCTGGTGAAGGATCTGACGGTCCGCGTCCACCTCCGCCGGCTGTCCCTGGACGAGCCGGAGGTCGCCGACCGGCGCGAGCCGCTGCGCTACCACTACGCGACGGTGTACCAGGGCGACCGCCCGGCCACCGTCACGGCTGCCGAGACGGCTTCCCGTGCGTCCCGCCTCCTCCGCGCGGCCGGCTGGGAGGTCACCGTGTCGGAGGAGGACGATGACGGCAGGCGCTGGAGGGTGGTCGTCGCCCACCGGGACGGCAACCGCATCCGCATCGGGACCTGTGACGAAGTACCCGCGGTGGCGTTCCGCGGCCGGACGCCGGCGCTGGTCATCCGGCCACCGCGGCCACCGGCCTCGCGCGCGGATCGGCTCAGGGCACGGCGCGGGCGATGAGGAGGGCGACGTCGTCCTGGTTGTCGGGGCGGCGAAGAGCGCTGAGGAGAAGGTCGCAGGTGTCCTCCAGGGGCCGGCGGGGGCCGGCGAGGAGGTCGGTGAGGGTTTGCAGGCGCTGGTCGATGTCCTGGTCACGGACTTCGACGAGGCCGTCGGTGTAGAGGACGAGGTCGTCGCCGGTGCGCAGGGTGAGGTCACGGGCCGGGAAGGGCAGGCCGCCGACGCCGAGCGGCGGGCCCGGGTCGAGGCGGACGGGGTGGGGGGCGTGGCCGGGGCGGGCGAGCACGGGGGGCGGGTGGCCGGCGCAGGCGAGGCGGCAGCGGCCCGTGGCGGGGTCGTAGAGGGCGATCACGGAGGTGGCCATGGCGTCGCCGAGGTCGCGGGTGACGGCGTCGAGGTGGGTGAGGAGGTCGGCCGGGTCCGAGGTGAGGCGGGCCAGGGCGCGGATGGTGGTGCGGAGCTGTCCCATGGTGGCGGCCGCGGTGATGCCCGAGCCCATGACGTCGCCGACGACCAGCAGGGTGCGGCCGCCGTCGACCGGGATGACGTCGAACCAGTCGCCGCCGGTCTCGTCGGTGGCGCTGGCGGGCTGGTAGCGGTGGGCGATGGACAGGCCCGGCGGGTCGGGGGCGTGCCGGGGCGGCAGCAGGTGGCGCTGGAGGGCGAGAGTGGCCTGGCGCTGGTGCTGGTACCAGCGGGCGTTGTCGATGGCGACGGCGGCGCGGGCGGCGAGTTCACTCGCGAGCAGGACGTCGTCCTGGTCGAAGGGAGCGGGCGTCCGGGTGCGTTTGAGGTCGAGGGCGCCGAGGACCCGGCCGCGGGCGATGAGGGGAACGGCCAGGTAGGAGTGGACGCCGGCTTCGGCGAGGAGGCGAGCGGCGTTCTCGTCCCGGGCGATCCGGGTCAGGTCCGCGGCGGTGACACGGGGGACGAGGACGGGGCGGCCGCCGACGGCGGCCTGGGTGACCAACCGGTGCGGGTGGTAGCGGGTGACCTCGCCGATCGGGTCGGCGGCGTCGGTGGCCGGAGTGCTGTCAGCGGCTTTGATCGCCATCGCGCGGAACTGGGCGGACCCGTCGTCCGCGCGGGTCGTCGCGCCCGGCAGGGCGGCGTCGAGCAGGTCGACGGCGGCGATGTCGGCCACTTCCGGCACGGTCACCTCTGCGAGCTCGCGGGCGGTGGTGGGCAGGTCGAGGGTGGTGCCGACCCGGATGGAGGCGTCGGCGATCAGCGACAGGCGGCGCCGGGCCCGGGCAGCGGCGACGGACTGCTCGTAGGGTTCCGTGATGTCGATGACCGAGACCGCCAGCCCGATCACCCGGTGGGCCTGGTCCTCCAGGCGGTAGAACGACGAGCTCCAGGCGTGGGTGCGGTCGTCGTGCGGCACGCGGCCGACGGCGAACTCGTCGAGCACCGGCCGGCCGGTGGCGAGCACCTGGCGCATCCGGTCCTCGATCGCACCGACGTCCAGGTGCGGCAGGACCTCGTGCGGGGTGCGGCCGCGGTGTTCGGCGGCGGGCAGGCCGTTGATCTTCTCCAGGGCGGGGTTGACCATGACGTAGCGCAGGTCCTCGTCCAGGACCGCGAGTCCGATGGGTGCCTGGTCGACGATCCGCGCGGCCAGGGCCAGGTCGCGTTCCAGGCGTCGCACGGTCTCGCGGGGGGAGGCGAGGCCGAGGGCGTACAACGTACCGGAGGCGGCTTGCAGGCGGGTGTTGCGGAACTCGACCAGCATGGTGCGGCCGTCCTTGTGCTGGACGGGGAACGCCCCGGCCCAGGTGCCCCCGCCGGCCATCACCTGTTCGAACGCCTGGTGCACCTGTGCGCGGCGCCCTTCCTCCACCAGCAGCCGCGAAGCCTCGCGGCCCAGGGCCTCCTCGCAGGTGTAGCCGAACAGGTCCTCGGCGGGTGGGCTCCACAGGGTGATGCGGCCGTGGTCGTCGAGGACGACGGCGGCCACCCCCAGGACGTCCAGCAGCCCGCCGGCCGCCATCGCGGCATCCGCCGGGCCGAGTCGGCGCGCCATCACCACCACCTCCATCGCCCCTTCGACTGCGGGGCCGCTGGTCCCTCCATCGTGCGCCGCCCCCCTCCGGACGCCAGTCGGCCCGGCGGCCGGCAGGTCCGGGCGCCGTCCCGGCGACTGCAGCCGTCCGCACCACCGCCCGCGCCGAAACGGCGGCCGCCGGTGGGCGGGGCCCTGCTCAACGAGGCGTTCAGCGACGACGGCCCCACGATCGTCAACGACTGCTTCGACGAGTGACGGCTGCGGTCCGGCCACCGACGCGACTGAAAGATTTTTCGCCAACTTGCGCAAGAAGCGCGCCCGGCTCCGCAACCGGGGGCACGATCGCCCGACGTGCACACAGGGGGCGCGCCGCACCCTCCTCGATCGTTCAAACATTGAACGAAGCACAGGACAGGCGCCCCAAGTTGCGGCCGATTCTCTTCTATAAATGAACGAATGAGTCGGCTTGAGTCCGCCCTTTGCTCCAAGTCATGTTGAGATGTGGCGCAGAGAGCGGCCCCCGTGCCGCCGTCCTCGTGCTCTTGAAGGGAACCCTCATGACCCTGACCCATGCCCGAGCCGCCCTCCTCGGACGAGCGCTCCTGTTCGCCGCGTTGCTCCTGGCCCTACTCGGCGGCACCGTCGCCCGCTCCCACGCCGCCGACTCCGGGGACGCCGCCCCCCTCACCAGCTTCCGGGCCACCGCCACCACCGTGTGGGGCCAGGGCCTCTTCGTCGTCGGCGACCTCGCCGAACTCGGCGCGTGGGACCCGGCCAAGGCCGTCCCCCTCAGCACCGACGCGGGCACCTACCCGCTGTGGACCGGCACGGCCCCACTGCCGCCCGACACGGCCGTCCAGTACAAGTACCTGAAGAAGAACCCCGACGGCACCGTCATCTGGGAGGGCGGCGACAACCGTACCGGCGTCACTCCGCCGACCGGCGCGCCCACCTTCACCGACACCTGGCAGGAGACCGCTCCCCCGTGCCTGAGCTACTCCAGTGACTGGCGCTACACCTTCGTCACCAATGCCTGCGCCCAGCCCTACTCCGTACAACTCACCTACGTCAGCGGCACGTCCAGCCCCTGCCGGTACACGGAGCCCGGGGACGTGGTCACGTTCGCCGGCTACGGCACCAACGGCAACTACGTGACGCAGCTGCGGCTCTGCTGATCCCGTGCGAGCCCGACCCGGGTGGAAGCTCGCCGGTCACTCGGGCGCCGGGGCCGATGCCGATGCCGATGCCGGGGAAACGGCGTGCGCGAGCTGGACCCGCGAGTGGACGCCGAGTTTCCGGTAGACCCGGGTCAGGGTCGCTTCCACGGTCTTGACGCTGACGGTGAGGGCCGCGGCGATGTCGCGGTTGCTCGCTCCGCCGGCGGCGAGCCGGGCGCAGCGCTGTTCGCCGGGGGTGAGGCGCGGACCGGGGGCGCCGTCCGCGGGGGTGCGGTCGAGGCGGTCGAGGGCTCGTGCGGCTGCTTCGGCCCACGGGTGGGCCTCGTGGGCGGTGAAGAGGTCGGCGGCGCTGCGGGCCGCCGCGCGGGCGCTCGCGCGGCGGCGTCCGCGCCGTTCGGTGTGGCTGAGGGCCAGCAGGGTCCGCCCGCGTTCGATGGGGAGGTGCAGGAGGCGGTCGGCCGTGTCGGTGAGGCGGTGGGCGGCCGTGTCGTAGTCGCCCCAGGCGGCATCCAGGAGGGCCCGGGCGCGTTCGAGCGCGGGCAGCGCGGAGTGTCGGCCGAGGTCGGTGGCGGTGCGGTGGGCGTCGGTCAGCAGGCGGTGGGCCTGGTCGCAGCGGCCCAGGGCGATGAGGGCTTCGGCAAGGTCGGCGTGCCAGCGCAGGACGGTCGGGTCGTGGACGTGCTGGAGTTCCTCCAGGGTGCGTACCTCCTCCAGGGCCTCCAGGGCTTCCTTGGGACGTCCGGTGACGAGCAGGAGGTGCCCGAGGGCGAAGAGGTTGCGGGAGAGGAAGACCCGGTTGCGCTCCTGCCGGGAGGCGTCCGCTCCGCGGCGGGCGTGGGCGAGCGCGAGGTCGGTGCGCGAGGCGGTGCCCTCGACGAGGGCGGAGGTGTAGCAGGCCGGCCCGGGCGGGAGAGCGGCCCGGTCGGTCAGCGTCTGGGCTCGGGCGGCGTAGTCGAGGGCCCGGCCGCACCGGCCGGCGCGGATCTCCACCTCGGCGAGGCTGCGCAGGACGTCCACGGTGCCCTCGGCGTCCCCGGCCCGCTCGGCCTGGACGAGCAGGGGCAGCAGTGCGGTTCGGGCGTCGTCCGGGCGGTCGTCGAAGAGGGCGTGGCGGGCGGCGAGGTGTTCGGGCCCGGCGTTGGCGGGGACGGGGCTGGTGCGGGGCAGGGACAGCGCGCGGTCGAGCGTGGTCTCGGCGTCCGGGCTGCCGAGGATGCGTTGGACGCGCGCCTGCATGGTCAGGGCCAGGGCGGCGGTGGTGGTGTCCCCGGCGGCCCCGGCGAGGTCGGCTGCCTGGGCGGCCAGGGCGGCGGCCTGGGCGGGGGCGCCTTCGTTGATGTTGGCCCGGATGGCTCGGCGGAGCAGGATCCGGGCGATCAGGTCGGGTCGGCCGGCCGCCTCGTGGACGGCCCCGGCGAACAGTTCGTCGGCGCCGTCGAGGCGCTGTCCGCTGGCGTCGAGCAGGATCAGGAGGGCGCCGACGCGTTCTGCGGGGCTGCTGTCGTGGTCCAGGACGAGGCGGGCGGCGGCCCGACCGCGCCGGAGGTCGCCGCACCGGGCGGCGTCGTGCGCGGCCGTCAGGGCCCGTTCGGTGAGCAGCCCGGTGTCCTCGCGCGGGGTGCGTTCGGCGGCGAGGAGGGAGAGTTCGGCCGCCAGCGGGTGCTCGCCGCGCAGCCGGGCGTGGCCGGCTGCGCGGGCGGCGTCGCGCGCGGTGTGCCGGGCCGTACGCGGGTCGCCGGTGTCGGCCGCCAGCGCGGTGTGCCGGTCGCGCCTGACGCTGTCGTGGCTGGCTTCGGCCAGGCGGGCGTGCAGGGCCCTGCGGACGGCGGCCGGCAGCCGGGTCGCCAGTTCCGTGGCGGTCGCCGAGGCGGTGAACCGCAGCGTTCCGCCGCGCTGCCCGATCTCCAGCAGCCCGGCCGCCTCGGCCTCGGCCAGGAGGTTCCCGGCTGCCGGTCCGGCGAGGCGGGTGAGCAGCTCGACGTCGGGCCGGTCGTCCAGCGCCGCGAGCGTCAGCAGCTCCTGCACCCGGTCCGGTACCTCGTCCAGCCACTCCCCGACCAGTCGTCGGGCGGTCGGTGGAAGGACCGGGTCGTCCCCGCCGTCCGGGTCGGCGGTCGGGCCCGCGGCGTCGGCGAGCGCCAGGGCGAGCGCCGGGTTCCCGCCGCTGAGGGCGTGGATCCTCGCGACCTCGCGGGGGGCGGGCCGGTACGGCGACAGCAGCGCCGCGACCTGATGGGCCGTCAGGGCGGGGACGCGGACCGCGCAGGCGTCCGCTCCGCACCAGTGGCCGCCGGCTCCGGGCCGCCAGGTGCGCTCGGCCGCGATGACGGGAAGCTCCGGGGCCAGGCGCAGGGCCCAGCCGAGGACGGCCGCGCTGGCCGCGTCCAGCCACTGGGCGTTGTCGACCAGCAAGGTCATGGCCGGTGCGTCCCGCAGCAGTGCGGCGGTCAACCGGCGGAGCCGGAGGGCCGGGCCGGCGTGGTCCGAGGGGCGCGGCTCGCCGGACGCCTCGTCCAGCGCCGCCGCGAGTTCCCGCGCGGCCGGCAGCGACGGGAGGGCCATCGCGAGTTCCAGCAGCCCCGCGTAGGCGACCCGGGTGTCCTGCGGGCCCGGGGCCAGCCGCAGGACGGGCAGGCCGAGCCGCCGTGCCAGGACACCGGCCGCGGTGGTTTTCCCGATCCCGGGCGGCCCGAACAGCACCGCGCGGCGGGTGCCGTCCACCTCCTCCGGCACCACCGGCAGCACGGCGCCGGCCGTCCCGTCGAGCACGCTCACCCACGTCGCAGAGTCTGGCATCGGGCCATGGTGCGCCCTCGGGACCGTTCCGGTCCAGGTCAAGGGGTTGCCCTGATTTCGGCCACCCCCCGCTTTCCCTAACGTCATCGCCACAGTCGAGCTGTCCCCGGCTGCCGGACGTCCCCCCACCCCTCCGACGACGTCCTGCGGCTGCCCCCTCTACCCCAGCTCGGCGGGAGGATTGCGATGTCCCGCAAGAACGCCCTGGCCGCCGCCGTCGCGGCCGCCCTCGCCCTCGGCACCGTGACCGTGGTGGCGACCCAGTCCACCGCGGCGGCCCGCGGCTCCTCCGCCCGACCCGGCGCCGGGTTCCGGGCGATGGCGGCCGAGGTCCGTGGCGAGGCGATGCGCACGGCCGACCGGGAGGCCGCCGCGACGGCCCGCGCGCTCGGCTTCGGCGCCGACGAGAGGCTGGCGGTGAAGGACGTCCTGGTGGACGCCGACGGTGCCCGTCACGTGCGCTACGACCGCACCTTCCGGGGCCTGCCCGTCATCGGCGGCGACCTGGTCGTCCACTACGACGCGAACGGCAGGGCCACCGGCTCCGACCAGGCCCACCGGGGCGCGCTCAAGGTCGTCGGCACCACGCCGAAGCTCAGCGCGGCCGACGCCTCGGCCGCGGCCGTCCGGCACGCCAAGCACGTCAAGAACGCCAAGCCGGACGCCGCGGACAGCAGCGCCCTGGTGGTGTACGCGGTCGGCAAGGTTCCGGTGCTGGCGTACCGCTCCACCGTCACCGGCGAGGGCGATGCCGGCGCCGCCTCGCGCGAGGCCGTGATCGTCGACGCGGCCAGCGGCGCGCCGCTGGACCAGTACGAACTGCACCAGGGCGTCACCGGGACCGGCAACGGCACCACCGTCGGCCAGGTCTCCATCGAGACCACCCAGTCCGGCAGCAGCTACACCCTGACCGATGCCGCGCACGGCGGCACCATCGTCTACGACTCGTACAACAGCTCGCAGTCGAACCCGAAGCAGAACGCCCGGACGTTCTCCAAGTCCACCAACTCCTGGGGCAACGGCACCACGTCGAGCCGCGAGAGCGCCGCCGTCGACGCCTCCTACGGCCTGGCGAAGACCTGGGACTTCTACAAGGACACCTTCAACCGCTCCGGCATCCGCAACGACGGCCGCGGCGCGCCCGCGTACGTGCACGTCGACACCAGCCTGCTGAACGCGTTCTACGACGACGACTGCTTCTGCATGTTCTTCGGCGACGGCTCCTCGCAGAACAGCAACACCCCCGTCACCGCGCTCGACGTGGCCGGCCACGAGATGAGCCACGGCGTCACCGCCGCCACCGCGAACCTGAACTACTCGGGCGAGTCCGGCGGCCTCAACGAGGCGACCTCGGACATCTTCGGCACCATGGTGGAGTTCTACGCCAACAACGCCGGAGACCCGGGCGACTACTACATCGGCGAGAAGCTCAACATGTCCGGCGGCTACATGCGCCGGATGGACAACCCCTCGCTCGACGGCTCCTCGTTGTCCTGCTACAGCTCCAGCGCCGGCTCGGTGGACGTCCACCTCTCCTCCGGCATCGGCAACCACTTCTTCTACCTGGCGTCCGAGGGCACCGGGGCGAAGACCATCGGCGGCCGCTCGCACAACGGCACCACCTGCAACAACGACACCTTCGCCGGCATCGGCAAGGACAAGGCCGCCGCCGTCTGGTACCGGGCGCTGAGCGCCTACATGACCTCCACCACCAACTACTCCGGCGCCCGCACGGCCACCCTGCAGGCGGCCGCCGACCTGTACGGCACCAACTCCCAGGAGCGGTACCTGGTCTCCAAGGCGTGGGCGGCGGTCAGCGTCGGCACCGCCCTGCCCGACCCCGGCACCGGGACCCCGAGCCCGAGCCCCACCTCCAGCTCGACCCCGGCCCCGAGCCCGACCCCTAGCCCGACCGCGACCTCCACCCCGGCCCCGACCGGGAACGCCCTGGTCAACGGCGGCTTCGAGCAGGGCACCACCGGCTGGACGCAGAGCGACAACGACATCACCAACTCCACCCTGCAAGCGGCCCACGGCGGCTCCTGGTACGCCTGGATGATGGGCTACGGCACCTCCGCCGTCGAGTCCCTCTCCCAGAGCGGCATCGCCGTGCCCGCCACCGGCACCCCCAAGCTCACCTTCTGGCTGAAGGTCACCACCCAGGAGACCGGCACCACCGTCTACGACACCCTCAAGGTCAACGTCAACGGCACCACCCTGGCGACGTACTCCAACGCCAACGCCGGCACCTCGTACGTGCAGAAGACCGTCGACCTGTCCGCCTACAAGGGCCGGACGGTGCAGCTCGAGTTCGCCGGTACCGAGGACGCCTACCTGGCGACCACCTTCCTGGTCGACGACATCGCCATCGGCTGACCGGCCTGCGGGGCCCCGTGACCCGGCCGGGTTGCGGGGCCCCGCGCGGTTTCCGCTGCCGACCGGGGGGCGATGAAAGGTATTGCTGAAAGTTTCAGTCACGCATAAACTCTGCCGATACGACCGGATAGGGCGTAGCGCACTCCAGACTGCCACCGCACCAGGGTGCCCCTGCGCATCGGGCGCACCCGCGGCCCACCCCCCTCGCCGCGGCCATGCACCTGCGCACGGCGTGTCCCGCGCCCATCGGCTGCCCCAGCACTGGAGATGCCATGGCTTTCGCCTCCGCAGCAACCGCACCCGACACCACCTGCCGGGCCGCGCCCACCGCCCGGCCATCCGGCGGGTCCCCGCTCCCGGAGCCGTTCTGGCTGGTGACGGCACCGACCCTTTCCCATCACGGGACCACGGGCATCCAGACCTTCGCCGTCCGCGCCGCTTCCCTGCGCGTCGCCCTGGGCCGCGCCCGCGAGGCGGCGCACACCGAGACCGCCGTGCTGCGGCGCCGCGCGGCGCTGATCGACGTCTCCGCGGCGACCGCCACCCGCCTCTGAAGGGGCACCCGCACCAGCCCGGAAGTTGCAGACATGCATGGCCCGGTCGAATCGCTCACGGGCTCGGCGGCGTCGTGCGCAGGCCTTCGAGGAGGGTCGCGAGGTAGCGGCGCGCGGTGTCGACGCGGTCGGCGGGGGCGCCACCGTGGACGCTCACCGCGTGGGCGATGCCGCACATGAGCGGGACGAGGTCGGCGGCGGTGAGGTCGGGGCGGACCACTGCGGCGTCGCGGGCCCGGGCGAGGAGTGCGGCGCCGGTCGCCGCGAGCGACCTCTTGAGTTCCGTCGTTCGCGGCACGGCGTCCGTGGCCGCGGCCGCGACCGGGGGCAGGGCGGCGTCGGTGACCTGCGCCTCGACGGTGCGGAACAGGAAGCCCGTCAGGCCGCGCCAGGGGTCGGCGTCGTCCAGGGCCTGCCGTCCCTGGGCGGCCAGGGCCTCCAGGCAGGGGGTGGCGACGGTCTCCAGCAACGCCTCCGGCGTGGCGAAGTGCCGGTAGACGGTGCCGACCCCGAGGCCGGCCCGGCGGGCGACGTCGTTGAGCTGCAACGGTGTTCCCTCGTCGACCAGGTCGCGGGCGACGGAGACGATCCGCTCCCAGTTGCGGGCCGCGTCCTTGCGCAGAGGAGTCGTCATGGGGCCATGCTAATCGGATGGTTGATCCGGTTGACCGCCGACCGCCCCCGTCCGCCCGCACCGCGGCGGTACGCCGCTCAGACGGGCGCGAGGGGTGCGTGCAGTTCGCTCAGCCGGCGCACGGCTTCGGCGACGCGGGGATCGACCGCCGCCCGGTGCGGGGCGATCGGCCGCGCCCGGGCGCCGATGACGATGCCGGTCCGGCCCGCCAGTGCGCCGTCGGCGGCGGCCACGATGGAGGGCCTGGCCGCCGTGGACGCCGGACCGGAGGTCGAGCGTTCGAACCTGCGGCGCACCAGCGGCCACAGCAGCCGCAGGGCGGGCGAGACGATCTTCGGGTCGGTCATGGTGCCGTTGGTCATGCCGGTCGCGGCCCCTCCGGGATCGGCGGCGAAGACCGAGACGCCCGTGCCGTCCAGCCGGGCGGCCAGGTCCAACGTGTAGGCCAGGTTGGCGAGTTTGGCCCGCCCGTACCAGTGGAAGCCGTAGTAGCCGCCCGGCGGTTCGACGGCGTCGAACCGCCGCTTGGCCACCGCGACCGCGCCCGACGTCACGTTCACGATCCTGCTCGGCGCACCGGCCGCGAGCGTGGGAAGCAGCAGTTCGGTGAGGAGGTAGGGCGAGAGGTGGTTGACGAGGAACGACGCCTCGACACCGCCCCGGGTCCGGCGCTCGGCGAACATCGCCCCGACGTTGTTGACCAGCACCGCCAGCGGCTCCCCCGAGGAGGCCTGATCGAGAGCGATCCTCCGGGCGAGCGCACGCACCTGCTCGAGCGAGGCGAGGTCCGCGGGCAGGAACCGGGCCGGGGACGCCGGGCGCGTCGCGTTGATCCGCTCGACGGCCTCGGCCCCCCGCTCTTCGTCGCGTCCGATCACGGTGACCGCGAATCCGGCGGCGGCCAGCCCCAGCGCCGTCTCCAGTCCGATGCCGCCTGTTCCGGCCGTGACCACGGCAGCCTTTCCCATGCGCTCCTCCACGGGCAGTCAATCGGATAAGTAATCCGCTTAGGCGCGACGGTAGCACACATCCGGATGAACTATCCGCTTGAAGCTCCGGCCGCGCAGCGCAGCCGCCCGCAGGGGACGGACCGAGCACCCGGCGCCCGGTGTCAGCGGCCGTGTCGACGCCGGCGACCGACCTGCCCGCGGCCGCACCGGCTCCTGAGGACCAGGACGGCGGCACCGGCCGCGGCCGCGGCCGCCAGGAGTACGCCACGGACTCTTCACCGGGGGGCTTCCTGGGGGCGGCGGAAAGGACGGCGGTGCCGGCGCTCTCCTCGGAGGCGCCGGCACCCGGTCGGATCAGCCGGTCACGCGGAACGTGGCGTCAGCGCGTCCGGTCGTGGTGGTGATCGGGTCGAGTCGCAGCTCGTACGCGTAGTGCCGGAGGTAGCGGTCCGGGAAGTTGTACGACTGAAAGGAGGACCAGGTCGGGTCGGCGAGCCCGGCGACCCGGCGGAAGGTCGCGTCCTGGGCGAACCGGCTGCTGCCGTCGTTGCGGACGAGCTGGAAGTCGTAGTCGGAGTGCCGCAGGAAGTAGCCGGGGAAGTTCACCGACTCGAAGGAGACGGTGCCGGCACCGGCGAGGCCGGGTCGGAGGCGGAACCGGGAGTCGTCGAGCGGGCTGACGTTCGGGTCGAGGCGCACGTCGAAGTCGGCCTGCCGGACGTAGCGGTCCGGGAAGTTGAACGACTGGAGCCGCTGCGCCGGGGTGCCGGGCCAGCGGGCGAGGACGCGGCTCTCCTCGGCGGCCGTCAGGTTGAGGATCCAGCCGTGGCGCTTCTTCGTACCGCCCATGGTGTAGTCGCTGGACGCCTGCTTCCGGTAGGCGGCCGGGTCGGACGGGTCGGTGGTCAGGACGGGCATGTAGCCGCCGCCGCTGGCGTACTGGTCGAGGTAGAGGGCCCACTTGTCGGTGCCGTTGAACTTCATCCACATCGGGCCCTCGACCTGCCTGCCGGTGAGGCCGATGCCGGAGAGGTTGCCGAGGTCGGTCCACGTCCCGAAGATCGAGTCGCTGCCTTCGAGGGTGATCTGCCCGTCGCCGGAGGCCCGCACGTAGCGGTAGTGGCCGACGCCGGCCGGAACCCCGATGATCTGGGTGTCGATGATTTCCTGGGTGCCGGGGCGGTCGATGTACAGCTGCGGGGTGGTGATGGTGCGGAAGTCACTGGTGCGGGCGGCGAAGATGCGGTGCTTCTTCGTGCCGTTCAGGGGCACGTTCGTCGCCCAGTAGAGGACGTAGTCGTTGGTCTCGGGGTTCCAGATCGCCTCGGGCGCCCAGGCGTTGCGCCCGTCCGGGATCGCGCCGGCGACGTTGAGCAGCCACGGGTCCGACCAGGTGACCAGGTCCGTCGACTCCCACACCACCAGGTTGCGGCTGGCGTTGTTGACGGCCTGGTCCCAGTTCTGCCCGCAGCCGATGCACAGGTCGGTCGCGATGATCCAGTACCGGCTTCCGTCGGGAGAGCGCACCAGCGCGGGGTCGCGCACCCCCTTGGTGCCGATCGTCGAACGCAGGACCGTCCCGCCGCCGTTGAGGTCGTTCCAGTGCACGCCGTCCGTGCTGTGGGAGAGGTACATCTGCTGGTTGGCCGCCCCTTCCCCGATGAAGTGCACCATCAGGTAGCCGGGGCCGGCCGCGGCGGCACGCTGGGGTGCGGCCACCGCCAAGCCGGTGAAGAGGAGGCAGACGGCGAGCAGTGTCGCCGACAGCCGTGCGCGGAGCGCGGGCATGGGCATCTCCTGTCGTTCTCGGAGGAGTGTTAGCGCTAACAATTCAGCAGGCAAGACGTCGGACCGGCCGTTACCCAATCTTGATCCAGCGCAGGAGAACGACCGGCTCGCGATCGCTCCGGGCGGGACGGCGAACTGCCGTGGCTACTGTGTGCGTTAACAGTTAGATGTCTTGACGGTACATCAACGTGTGGCCATAGTGATGTCGGCGCAGCACCACCAGGGCGTCCGACCCGTCTTGCGCGCTCCCATTTCCCGGCAAAATTGTTAGCGTTAACAATATATGGGGGCGCCTTCTTCCTTCTCCACCCGCGAAGGAGTCCGTTCATGACCATGAGATCGTGGCCGAGCCGCGCCCGGCGGGCGCTGTCGGTGACCGGAACGACGGCCGTGCTCCTCGTCGGGCTGCTCACCGGAGCGGCTACCGCCCGGACCGCCGCCGGCACCGGCCGGTTCGCCGCGGACGCCACCTTCTGCGCCAAGCCGGGGAACAGCGGCACGGGCTCCTCCCGGCAGTCACTCGACCACCCGGCCGAGTACCTGCGCCACTACCGCCTCGCCGGCTGCACCGCGAGCGACGGCGGCACCAATGCCTGGGACAACCCGCCGTCATGGGCCCAGGACTCCAGCCGGCTCGCCGTCTCCCCCTGGGGCTGACGAGCGGCCCGTGCCGACCGGCTGCCGAAGACGGCCCGCCGGCAGGCACCCGGAGGCGTCAGCGCCGCCCGCGCCGCCCGCTCGGACGGACGCCGGCAGGTGCGTGGACGCCCACCCCCACCCCCACCCTGTGAAGGAGACCTTCATGGTCGAACTGTCGATCCGCAGGCTCGGGCGAGCTCTGCTCGCAACGGGCGCGACCGCCGCCCTCGCCGTCGGCATGCTCACCGCCACGGCCGCGACCTCGCAGGCCGCCACCCAGGGGCCCTGCGACATCTACGCCTCGGGCGGCACCCCCTGCGTCGCCGCGCACAGCACCACCCGCGCCCTGTACGGGACGTACAACGGACCGCTGTACCAGGTCAGGCGCGCCTCCGACAACGCGACCAGGGACATCGGCCTGCTCAGCACCGGCGGGTACGCCGACGCCGCGCAGCAGGACTCCTTCTGCGCGGCCACCAGCTGTGTCATCACCGTCATCTACGACCAGTCGCCCAAGGGCAACCACCTCACCCAGGCGCCCGCCGGCGGCGCGGCGGGCGGGCCGGACAACCTCGCCAACGCCTTCGAGGCGCCGGTCACCGTCGCCGGGCACAAGGCGTACGGCGTCTACGTGGCCCCCGGCACCGGCTACCGGAACAACAACACCCACGGCATCGCCACCGGCGACCAGCCCGAGGGCATGTACGCGATCTTCGACGGCACGCACTTCAACGGGGGCTGCTGCTTCGACTACGGCAACGCCGAGACCAACAACCTGGACACCGGCAACGGCCACATGGAGGCCCTCTACTTCGGCAACAACAAGAGCTGGGGCTCGGGCAGCGGCAACGGGCCCTGGGTCATGGCCGACCTGGAGAACGGCCTGTTCTCCGGGGTCAACCGCGGGTTCAACGCGGGCGACCCCAGTGTCAGCAACCGGTTCCTGACCGCCATGCTCAAGGGCGGCCCGAACCAGTGGGCGCTCCGCGGCGGCGACGCCCAGTCGGGTGGCCTGTCCACCTTCTACAACGGGGTGCGGCCCAATGCCACGGGTTACAACCCGATGCACAAGGAGGGCGCGATCATCCTCGGCATCGGCGGTGACAACAGCAAGTGGGCCCAGGGCACCTTCTACGAAGGCGTCATGACCTCGGGCTACCCCTCGGACGCCACCGAGAACGCCGTCCAGGCCAACATCACCGCGGCCGGCTACACCAGCGGCTCGACCGGCACCGGCACCCTCGCCCCCGGCTCCCGGATCTCGCTGCGGGCCACCACGGCGCCGTGCTGCACCTCGCACTACCTGCGCCACGACGACGCCGACACCAAGGTCGTCATCTCCGCCGCCAACGCCTCCAGCCCGGCCGTCGACAGGGCCGACGCCACCTGGATCGTCCGCACCGGCCTGGCCGACGCCTCCTGCGTGTCGTTCGAGTCCGCCAACAGCCCCGGGCAGTTCCTGCGCCACTACAACTACCAGCTCAACCTGAACACCGACGACGGCGGCGGCGCGTTCGCGCAGGACGCCACCTTCTGCCCCACCGCGGGCAACAGCGGGACCGGCACCTCCTTCCGGTCCGCCAACTTCGCGACGAAGTACCTGCGCCACTACAACTACACGGCCTACATCGCGAGCAACGGCGGTTCCAACGCCTGGGACAGCGCCAACAGTTGGGCCGCCGACACCAGCTGGCTGGTCACCCAGCCGCTGGGCTGACCCGCACCGCCGTCCCAGCAGGCCAACCCGCCCGGCCGCAGGCCCCCGCCCGCGGCCGGGCCCTCCCGGGAAGGATCCCCCGCCATGCTCCCCCCACGGTTCAACGGGCGGCGGCTGCGCCTCCTCGCAGCCGCCGCACTGATGCTCACCGCCTGCGTCACCGCCTCCACCACCACGACCGCCGAGGCCGCGCCGGGCAGCCCCGCGTCCACCCCGCCGCTGGGCTGGAACAGCTGGAACAGCTTCGGGTGCGGCGTCGACGAGTCGAAGGTCCGCCAGGCCGCCGACGCGATGGTCTCCTCCGGCATGAAGGACGCCGGCTACCGCTACGTCGTCGTCGACGACTGCTGGTTCGACCCGCAGCGCGACGGCGCGGGCAACCTCCGGGCAAACCCGACCAAGTTCCCCGGCGGCATGAAGGCGCTCGGGGACTACATCCACAGCAAGGGCCTGAAGTTCGGCCTCTACGAGGCGCCCAACGAGCGCACCTGCGCCCAGGCCGTGGGTTCCTACTCCGGCTCCACCGGCAGCAAGGGCCACGAAGCCCAGGACGCCACCACCTTCGCCTCGTGGGGCGTGGACTACCTCAAGTACGACTGGTGCTCGTCCGCCGGCACGCTGGACCAGCAGGTCGCGCAGTTCACCCTCATGCGCGACGCCCTGCGCGCCACCGGCCGCCCCGTCGTCTACAGCATCAACCCCAACAGCCTGCACGCCATCACCGGCTCCTCGTACAACTGGGGTGAGGTCGCGGACCTGTGGCGGACGACCGAGGACCTGCTCGACATCTGGCAGAACGGCAACACCAACAGCTACCCGATGGGTGTGGGCAACGTCCTCGACATCGACGCGCCGCTGGCCGCCCAGTCGGGCCCCGGCCACTGGAACGACCCCGACATGCTCGTGGTCGGCCGCCCCGGCCTGTCCCTGACCGAGTCCCGCTCCCACTTCGCCCTCTGGTCGCTGCTCTCGGCGCCCCTCATCGCGGGCAACGACATCCGGACCATGTCCGGCGACGTGAGCGCGATCCTGCGCAACCCCCGTCTGCTGGCGGTGAACCAGGACGCGCTCGGCGCCGGCGGCCGCCGGGTGCGCGACGACGGCGACACCGAGGTGTTCGCCAAGCCCCTGTCCGACGGCTCGGTCGCCGTGGGCCTGTTCAACCGCGGGAGCGGCACCGCGACCGTCACCGCCACGGCCGCGCAGATCGGCCTCGGCGGAGGGCCGTTCACCCTCACCGACCTGTGGACCGGCGGCACGTCGAGCACGTCCGGCACGGTCTCGGCCGGCGTCCCGGCGCACGGCGTCGCCGTGTACCGGGTGTCCGGCGGCAGCCCGCTGGCCTCCACCACCGCACGGCTGCGCGGCACCGGGTCCGGCCGCTGCCTGGACGTGGACCGGGCCGCCACGGCGGCCGGGACGGCGACGCTGATCTGGGACTGCCACAGCGCCGCCAACCAGCTCTGGACCACCTGGGCCGGAGGCGAGATCCGCGTCTACGGCGACAAGTGCCTGGACGCCTCCGGTCGGGGCACCGCCGACGGCACGCGGGTCGTCATCTGGCCCTGCAACGGCCAGGACAACCAGAAGTGGACCGTGCAGTCCGACGGGTCGGTCCGCAACGTCCACGCCGGGCTGTGCCTGGACGCCGACCACGCGGGGACCGCCAACGGCACCGCGGTCATCCTGTGGACCTGCAACGGCCAGAACAACCAGAAGTGGACGGCACTCCGGTAAGCCGCGTCCTCGTCCGGGAGGAGTGAACGGGGGCACGGTGGATGCGCGGCCCGGCCGGGCCGCGCGTCCACCGCGGTTCAGCCCGGGTACGGGAGGTGGGCCTCCTGGGTGCCGCCCGGCCGGCTGTGCAGGGCGCCGTCGGGGCCTCCGACGCGCACGTGCCACGGGTGCGGACTGTCGGTGGTGACGGTGAGCCGCTCGCCGGTGCGGCGGAGGTGGAAGCGGGCGGCGTCGCCGAGGCCCTCGGTGCGGGGGACGGTGACGGTCCGCTCGGCGCCGTCGGCGAACGCGTGGACCCGCAGTTCGACGCCGTCGGCCCACGCGGAGACCGGGCGCCGGTCGTCGGCGGCGAGCGGGACGACGGAGTCGGGGCGGGCGAGCAGCGGCAGGGTGTGGAAGCCGTGCCGTTCCCTGGCCCAGCGCGGGCCGACGACCTGCTGTCCGGTCAGCAGGTTGGTCCAGGTGCCCTCGGGCACGTAGTACTCGACGGTGCCGTCGTCGGTGAACACCGGGGCGACCAGCAGGTCGTCCCCGAGCAGGTACTGCCGGTCGAGGGTGGCCGCGGCCGGGTCGTCGGGGAACTCGAGCACCATGGCGCGCATCACCGGGATGCCGGTGGTGTGCGCGTGCTGGGCGGCACGTTGCAGGTAGGGCGCGAGGCGGTGCTTGAGCAGGGTGAACTCGCGGGTGACCTCGACCGCCTCGTCGCCGTAGTCCCAGGGCACGCGGTAGGACTTGCTGCCGTGCAGCCGGCTGTGCGAGGAGAGCAGGCCGAACTGCACCCAGCGTTTGAAGACGGTCGGCGTGGGGGTGCCTTCGAAGCCGCCGATGTCGTGGCTCCAGAAGCCGAAGCCCGACAGTCCGAGGGAGAGGCCGCCGCGCAGCGACTCCGCCATGGCGTTGAAGTGCGACTCGCAGTCGCCGCCCCAGTGCACCGGGTACTGCTGGCCGCCGGCGGTGGCGGAGCGGGCGAACAGCAGGGCCTCGCCCTCCCCGCGTTCCTCGCGCAGCAGCTCGAAGACGGCCCGGTTGTACAGGTGGGTGTAGTAGTTGTGCATCCGCTCGGGGTCGGAGCCGTCGTGCCAGACGACATCGGTGGGGATGCGCTCGCCGAAGTCGGTCTTGACGCAGTCCACGCCGTGCGCGAGCAGGCCGCGCAGCCTGCCGGTGTACCAGTCGCGGGCGGCGGGGTTGGTGAAGTCCACCAGGGCCATGCCCGGCTGCCACAGGTCCCACTGCCAGACGCTGCCGTCCGCCCGGCGGACCAGGTACCCGGCCCGCCTGCCCTCCTCGAAGAGGGCGGACTTCTGCGCGATGTACGGGTTGATCCAGGCGGAGATCCGCAGGCCCTGCTGCTTGAGCCGGGCCAGCATGCCCACCGGGTCGGGGAAGGTGCCGGCGTCCCAGTCGAAGTCGCACCACTGGTACTCGCGCATCCAGAAGCAGTCGAGGTGGAACACGCTGAGCGGGATGCCGCGCTCGAGCATGCCGCCGACGAAGCGGTTGACGGTGGCCTCGTCGTAGTCGGTGGTGAAGGAGGTGGTCAGCCAGAGTCCGAGCGCCCAGGCGGGCGGCAGGGCGGGCCGGCCGGTGAGCGCGGTGTAGCGCCGCAGGATCTCCTTGGGGGTGGGACCGTGGACGACGTAGTACTCCAGTTCCTGGTCCTCGACGCTGAACTGCACCTGGCCGACCGACTCGGAGCCGACCTCGTAGGAGACCTTCCCGGGGTGGTTGACGAAGACGCCGTAGCCGCGGTTGGTCAGATGGAACGGGATGTTCTTGTAGGCCTGTTCGCTGCTGGTGCCGCCGTCGGCCTGCCAGATGTCGACCACCTGGCCGTTGCGGACGAACGGGGTGAAGCGCTCGCCGAGGCCGTAGACCAGCTCGCCGACGCCCAGGGCGAGTTGGCCGAGCATGTGGTGCCGGCCGTCGGCGTCGGTGGCGAAGCCGGTGCCGCGTTCACCGGCGCTGGTCAGCACCCGGCCGCCTGCGGTGAACTCCAGGTGCCAGGGCCGGGAGGTGTCGATGCGCAGCGTCAGCTCGCCGGCGCCGAGTTCCAGCACGTCCCCCTCGCGGCGGACCTTTCCGCTGCGCGGCTCGGCGCCGGGCAGGGCGAACTCCGGCCCTCGGCGGACGGAGCCGGCGTGGTGGGTGGTGCGCACCCCGATCACGCCCTCGGCCGGCGACCAGCACTCGACGGTCAGCAGCGGGCTGTTGAGCGTGTCGCCGCGGCCGCGGACGTGCTTGACCGGGGCGTAGAGGGTGATCCGGTGCTCCTCGGCCCGGACGTCGGCGACCTCGGCGGCGTAGCGGGCGGTGCAGCCCGGGCGCATCAGCCAGTAGCCGTCGGTGAACTTCATCGGGCGGTGTCCTCCGTCCGCGCGCGGTGCGCGGTGATCAGGGCCCGGTACCAGTGGTAGCTGTCCTTGGGCAGGCGGGTCAGGGTGTCGTAGTCGACGCGGACCAGACCGAAGCGCTGGTCGTAGCCGCGCGCCCACTCGAAGTTGTCCAGCAGCGACCAGAGGTAGTAGCCGCGGACGTCGACCCCGGCGGCGGCCGCGTCGGCCACGGCGGCCAGGTGCGCGGCGAGGTAGCGGGTGCGCTCCGGGTCGTGGACGGATCCGTCGGGGCGGACCGTGTCCTCGAAGGCCGCGCCGTTCTCGGTGATCCAGACCGGCGGCAGCTGCGGGTAGCGGGTGTGCAGGTTGCACAGCAATTCGGTGAGCGCGCCGGGGACGACGGGCCAGGCCATGGTGGTGTGGGGCGTGCCGTACGGGTCGAGTTCCGCGACGCCGATGTCCACGGCCGTGCGGGCTCCGGGGTCCTCGGTGCGGTGCGCGGCGGCGGCGACGGTGATCGGGCGGTAGAAGTTGACGCCGAGGAAGTCCAGCGGCGTGCCGATCACTTCCAGGTCGCCGGGCAGCCGCCACGGGCCGTCCGCGAGGCCGCCCCAGGTCTCGGCCTCCTGGGCGGGGTAGCGGCCGGCGAGCAGCGGCTCGGTCCAGACGTCGTTGTGCAGCACCTCGGCGCGGCGCCGGGCCGCCTGGTCCTCGGGGCGGCCGGAGGCCGCGTGGATGCGGTCGAGGTTGAGGGCGATGCCGACCTCGCGGGCCCCGGCGGCCCGGAGCTCCCGCACCGCCAGGCCGTGGGCGAGGAGGAGGTGGTGCGCGGCGGCCAGTGCGCCGCGGCCCTCCCGGGCGCCGGGGGCGTGCCTGCCCTCGGCGTAGCCGACGAACGCGGAGCAGTACGGCTCGTTGAGGGTGATCCAGCGGGCCACCCGGTCGCCGTAGCGCTCGGCGGCGAGCGCCGTGTAGTCGGCGAACGCCTCGGCGGTCCCGCGGACCCGCCAGCCCCCGCGGTCCTCCAGGGCCTGCGGCAGGTCCCAGTGGTAGAGGGTGACGGCGGGCTGGATCCCGGCGGCCAGCAGCTCGTCGATCAGCCGGTCGTAGAAGTCCAGGCCCTTCGGGTTGGCCGGGCCGGTGCCCCGGGGCACCAGGCGCGGCCAGGCGATCGAGAAGCGGTAGGTGTCGACGCCGAGCCGGTGGAGCAGGCCCACGTCCTCCCGGTAGCGGTGGTAGTGGTCGCAGGCGGTGTCGCCGGTGGCGCCGCCGAGGGTGCGGCCGGGGGTGTGGCTGAAGGTGTCCCAGATGGAGGGGGCCCGGCCGTCCTGGTCGTGGGCGCCCTCGATCTGGTACGCGGCGGTGGCCGCGCCGAACCGGAATCCGGCGGGCAGCGCGGGGAAGTCCGGCGTCTCCCAGGGGGTCATCGCGGTCACCGCCCCGGCGCGAGGCCGCGCTGCTGCAGCCAGGCGAGCTGGACGGGCGGGTTGGAGCCGCAGCCGCCGGCGTGGTCGGCGAACGGCCAGACCGTCATGGTGCGGTCCTCGCCCGCGTAGCGGTTGAACGCGGCGTAGACCGTACGGGGTGGGCAGACCGGGTCCATCAGTCCGACGCTGAACAGGGCGGGGGCGGTGGCCCGCTGGGCGAAGTGGACCCCGTCGAAGTGGTCGAGGGTGTCGAAGGCCTGCTGGACGCGGTGCCGGCTGTGCCACCGCAGGTACTTGACGATCTCCTGGTACGGGCCTTCCAGGGCGGTCTGCGCGCCTTGGCGGTAGTGGCACAGGAACGGGACGTCCGGCATCACCGCCGCCACCCGGCTCCCGGACAGGCCGGCCGCGGCGAGGGCGAGGCCGCCGCCCTGGCTGCCTCCGGTGAGCACGATCCGGTCACCGTCGAGACCGGGCAGCTGTCCGACGGCGTCGACGGCGCGCACGCAGTCGGTGATCAGCCGCCGGTAGTAGTGGTTCTCGGGGGACTCGATGCCCCGGGTCATGAAGCCCTCGACCCATTGGGTGCCCTCCCCCGCGTCCCGGTCGGGGGTGTCGTGGCCCTGGCCGCGGCTGTCCACCACGAGTTGGGCGTAGCCCGCGGTGGGCCAGAACAGGTGCTCGGTGGGCAGGCCGCGGCCGCCGCTGTAGCCGATGTACGTGACGACGACCGGTAGCGGCCCGTCCGCGCCGCGCGGGCGCAGCAGCCAGGCCGCCACCGGCTCCCCGTCCCAGCCGGGGAACCGTACGTCGTCGACCTCGAGGGTGCGCAGTCCGTACTGCGCGGTGACGCGTTCGGTCTTGGCCGCCCCGTCGTGCGACCGGGCCTCGGCGAGGGTGCGCCGCCAGAACTCGTCGAAGTCCTGCGGGGCGCTCGAATCGGGCCGGTAGTCGACGAGTTCGTCGATTCCGAGATCGGTGACAGGCATCGGGTCGTCCTCCGGGTGGCGCGATGACGAGGTGGTGTGGTGGGGGGTGGGGGGTGACATGCGGGACGCCTCCGGGGTGGTGGGGCTCAGCCGGCGGTGTCGGTGGCGCCGAAACGGAACGCGGCCAGGCGCACACCGCCGTGCAGGGTCACCTGCAGGTCGTGGACCCCGACCAGCGGGGTGGACAGCTCGGCCACCACCGTGGTCCAGCTGTACCGGTCGCCGGTGACCGGGACGTCGATCTTCGCCACCGGCTGGTCGCCGACCCGGAACTCCAGCCGTGCCGCGCCGGTACCGACGGCCTCCCGGGCGGTCTCCACCTCCACCCGGGCAGCGCCCGACAGATCGAGGCGGCGGAAGGACAGCACGGCGGGGCGGGCCGGGTCGGCCGGGGTGACGGCGTCGCCCTCGGTGCGGGTGGCGTCGACCAGGGCGCTGTCCGCCTGCTCGTCGAAGTCCGCGGCCAGGACGCGGCGTTCGATCACCGCACGGGGCCGCGGCGGCGGTCCGGTCACGGTGAGCGGCGCGGTGAGCACCGGGTGCTCGGCCGAGCGGGCGACGACGATCTCGTACGCACCGGGGTCGACGGTGAAGGCACCGGTGGCGACGTCCCAGTGGGCGAACCGGTCGGCCGGCAGGTGGAAGCCCAGCTCGCGGCTCTCGCCCGGCTCCAGGCGGACCTTGGTGAAGTCCGCCAGGCGCAGCCGGGGTGCCCGGTAGCGGGCGTCCAGGGCGCGGACGTAGAGCTGGACCACCTCGCTGCCGGCCCGCCGTCCGGTGTTGGCCAGGGTCAGGGTGGCGTCGAGGGCACCGTCCCGGTCGATCGAGGTCTCGGACAGCCGCAGGTCGCGGTGGGTGAACTCGGTGTAGGAGAGGCCGTGTCCGAAGGGGTAGAGCGGCGCGGCGCGGTGGTACTGGTAGGTCCAGCCGGCCGTGATGATGTCGTAGTCCAGCGGTGCCGGCAGGGTGTCGTGGCCCCGGTACCAGGTCTGCGGGAGGCGGCCGGCGGGCTCGGCGTCACCGAGCAGCACGGCGGCCAGCGCGTGGCCGGTCTCCTGGCCGCCGTGGGAGGTCCACAGCACGGCGGGCAGGTGGGCGTCCGCCCAGTCGAGCGCGTACGGGTAGCTGCTCATCACCACCAGCGCGGTCTGCGGGCGGACGGCGGCGACGGCGCGCAGGAGCGCCTCCTGCCCGGCGGGCAGGGCGGTGTCGACCCGGTCCTCGGTCTCGCGGCCGTTGATCAGCGGGTGGTTGCCGAGCACCACGACCGCCGCGTCGGCGTCCTCGGCCGCCGCCCGGGCCTCGGCGGTGCCGTCGCGCAGCACCTCGCGCCGGAAGCGCTCGGCTGCTTCCGGGCTCTCGGCGGTGACGGTGACCCGGCCGCCGGCCGGGTCGACGGCGGCGTAGCGGCCGGTGAACACCGAGCGCACCAGCACGGCGCCGTCCTCGGCCGGCTCCAGGTGGAAGGTCTCCCGGACGGACCAGCTCTTGATCACCCGCGTGGAGGCCGCCAGGGTGGCGTCCTCCTGGAGGCAGAGGTAGCGGCCGGTGTCGGCCTCGCGCAGGGTCAGCACGGCGCGTCCCCAGTCGGTCACGTCGAACGCGGCCCCGCCGAGCAGTTCGCCGGTGGTGCGCGAGCGCAGCGTGATCCGGTCGCTGCCCTCCACCCGGACCACCTCGCCGCCGAGGTCGCCGAGCGCGGCGGTCAGGCCGTCGGCGACCGTGGCCCGGTAGGGCAGGGTGCCGCTGTACCAGTCCTCGCACAGGGTGTCGGAGAGCGGACCGATCACGGCGACCCGTGAGGTGCGGGCGGACCCCAGTGGCAACAGGCCGTCGTTCTTGAGCAGCACCGTCGACTCGACGGCGGCCCGCCGGGCCAGCTCGCGGTGCTCGGGGCAGTTCACCACGTCCGGACCGATGCCGGCGTACGGGTCCAGCTCGGGGTCGAACTCGCCGAGGCGGAACCTCACGTCGAGCTGGCGGCGGACCGCGGCGTCGACGTCGTCCTGGGAGACCAGGCCGCGCTCCAGGGCTTCGCGCAGCCGGCCGACGACCGTGTCGCTGTCCTCGCCGTGGTCGGTGAAGTTGTCGATGCCCGCCTTGAGCGCGGCCGCGTGCCCCTCCGCGTGGTCGTCGAAGTAGTGCTCGGGGTCGACCAGGTTGGACGGGGCCTCGGCGTCGCTGACCACGAACAACTCGTGCCCGGTCCCGCGCGCCCAGCGGCGCAGCTCGTCCTCGATCAGCGGGCTGACGTGGCACGGGCGGCCGTTGACCAGGTTGTAGGCGGCCATCGCGCCGGTGGCGGCGCCCGAGGCGACGACCGGGCGGAAGGCCGCCAGGTCGTACTCCTGCAGGACCCGGGGGCGCAGGCCCGAGGAGGTGGTGCAGCGGCCGTCCTCGTTGTTGTAGGCGAGGAAGTGCTTGAGCACCGGCGCCGTCCGCAGGTAGGTCGGGTGGTCGCCGGCCAGGCCGCGGCAGTATGCCGTGCCGAGCCGGGCGGTGTGCACCGGGTCCTCCGAGTAGCCCTCCTCGTTGCGTCCCCAGCGGGGGTCGCGCAGCAGGTTCAGCACGGGGGCCCAGGCCTGGAGGCTGGTGGGCCCGCGGTCGGGGGCGACCGCGGGCGGGCGGGTCCGGTGGAAGGCGCGCAGCTCGACCGAGACCGCCTCGGCGACCCGCCTCAGCAGCGCTTCGTCCCAGCTCGCGCCGAGGCCGACGGCCTGCGGGAAGACCGTCGCCTCCCCCAGCCAGGCGACGCCGTGCAGCGCCTCGCTGCCGGTGCGGAAGGCGGCGATGCCCAGGCGCGGCACGGCCGGCACGTACTGGTGCAGCATCGCGAGGCGCTCCTCGGGCGTGAGCCGCCCCAGCAGGTCGTCGATGCGCTTGCGCAGCGGCAGCGCGGAGTCGCGGAACGGATGCAGCTCGGCTGCGGGTACGGACGCGGAGGTCACCGGGAGAACCCTTCGGGCTGGTGGGGCGCAGGGGCCGTTCGTCGAAGCGCTTCGACGCTGACACGCTCTCTTCCCCATGTCAATTATCTTGCAAGTGAGGGATTTTGTATTTGTTCAGCCTCTTGCCGAATCGGAAACGCGTCGTTAGTGTCACCGCAACATTCAAGCGCTTCGACGCTTTCGGCGGAGAGGGGGTCGCACCACCATGGGATCCGGCTTGAACCGCAGGAGCTTCCTGAGCACGGCCGCCGCGGTCGCGGGAACCGCCGCGACCACCGAGGAGGCCTGAAGGCATCCCCGGCGCCACCTTCTACCGCCGGGACGTCCTGGAAGCCCGGGGCATCACGGCCGAGCAGGCGAGGTCCGCCGACGACCTGATGAACCTCGGAAAGGAACCGACCACGTGTCAGAGCAGCTCCAACCGGCCGCCACCGTCCCCAACCCGGTGATCCCCGGTTTCCACCCCGACCCCAGCGTCTGCCGCGTGGGCGACGACTACTACCTGGTGTGCTCCAGCTTCGAGTACTTCCCCGGCATCCCGGTCTTCCACAGCCGCGACCTGGTGAACTGGACGCAGATCGGCAACGCCCTCGACCGGCCGAGCCAGCTGCGCCTGCCGCGCGACATGCCGTCCTCCGGCGGCATCTACGCGCCGACCCTGCGCCACCACGACGGCCGCTTCTGGCTGATCGTCACCAACGTCGGCGACGGCGGCAACATGCTCTTCACCGCCACCGACCCGGCCGGCCCCTGGTCGGACCCGGTCCGACTGCCCGGGGTGCCCGGGATCGACCCGGACCTGGCCTGGGACGAGGACGGCACCTGCTGGTGCACCGTCGCCGGCGTCTCCCAGGTCCGCATCGACCCGACGACCGGCGAGACCCTCGGCGAGCCGTACCGGATCTGGTCCGGCACCCCCGGCGCGATGGCCCCCGAGGCCCCGCACCTCTACCGGATCGGCGACCACTGGTACCTGGTGATCGCGGAGGGCGGCACCGAACGGAGCCACGGCGTCTCCGTCGCCCGCGGCCGGACGCCCTCCGGCCCGTTCGAGCCCTGCCCGGCCAACCCGGTCCTGACCCACCGCGGCATCGCCAGTCCGATCCAGAACACCGGGCACGCCGACCTCGTCCAGGCGCCCGACGGCTCCTGGTGGATGGTGCTGCTCGCGGTCCGGCCGCGCGGCGGCACCCCCGGCTGGCACGTCCTCGGCCGGGAGACCTTCCTCGCCCCCGTCGAGTGGGTGGACGGCTGGCCGGTCGTCGGCGGGGTCACCTCCGAACTGCCCACCCCGGCCTGGCCGCTGCACCCCGCCGTCGCCGCACCGGCCCGGGACGACTTCGACCAGGCCGAACTGCACCCCCGGTGGATCTCGGTGCGCGAGCGCCCGGAGGGCTCGTGCACCACGAAGGAACGATCCGGCTGGCTCACCCTGCGCGCCGTCGGCGCCTCCCTGGACGACAACGACGCGGTGTTCGTCGGCCGGCGCCAGCAGCACCTCGCCTGCCGGGCCCGCACCCTGATCGATCCCGCCGACGGCCGCGGCGGTCTGGCCGTCCGCCTGGACGAGGAGCACCACTACGAGATCGAGGCGGCCGACGGCGAGGTGAAGGTCTTCGCCCGGATCGGCCCGCTGCGCACCGAGGTCGCCACCCGGCCGGTGCCCGCCGGAGCGGTGGTGCTCGGCGTGGAGATCGCTCCGGAACCCCCGCGTGGCGCAAGGACCGGGCCGGACACCCTCTCCTTCGGCATCGAGGAGCACAACGGCACGTTCACCGTGCTCGCCACCCTCGCCGGACGCTACCTGTCCACCGAGGTCGCCGGCGGCTTCACCGGACGCGTCATCGGCATGTACGCCGCGGCCGGCACCGTCCACTTCGACCGGTTCGACTACGAGCCGCTCCCGCTCCCCTGACCTCCCGTCGGGGATCCCCGCACCCTGCCCACCCTGAAGGGACACCCCGGTCGCCGTCCGGTACGTGGAGCCCGGCACCTCGCAGGTGCCGTCCGCCCGGCAGTTCGCCGTCGAGCAGCCGGCCGCCCGGGGTCTGACGGAGGAGGCGTTCGTCACCGAGCTGGTCGTCAGCGAGCTGGTCACCAACGCCGTCAAGTACGGCGGGCCGCCGACCGGGCTGCGACTGATCGGGGACGCGGCGCTGATCTGCGAGGTCTCCGACGCCGGCAAGGCCACCCCGCACCTGCGCCGGGCCCGCGACTTCGACGAGGGCGGCCGAGGCCTCATGCTCGTCGCCCAGCCGGCCCAGGGGTGGGGCACCCGGCACAGCAGGAGCGGCAAGACGATCTGGTGCGCCCGGGCCATCGAGCCCCGGTAGCGAACGCCGGCTGCCCCGCCCTCGCGGCGGCCGCGCCCCGCTCGGAGAAATTTCCCGATCGAGGACGGCAACCTCTTCGCGACCGGTGGCCACTGGGAGGTGACACGACGACCTGGCCTACCGGACGGACGAGGATGAGCACAACGAAGCACGGCGCTGCGCACAGGCGCGGGCACAACCGCGGCAAGACCGTCGGCATCCCAGTGGCGCTGAGCGCCGCGGCAGCGCTGGTCTGCCTGGTGTTCGCAGTGCTCCCCGGCGGCGGAGCCGCCACGGGCGGGCCGGCCGGCGCCACCGTGGGCGCCCCGGCGGCGGGCTCCACGGCGGGGTCGGGTTCCTCCGCTCCGGCGGCCGGAGCGCCGTCCGACCCGGCGCAGCCGTCGGCCTCCGCTCCGGCCTCCCCGTCCTCCTCCGCCTCCCCGTCCGCTTCCGTCCCGGCCCGGGCCTCCGCCTCGGCCGCGGCGAAGCCGGCGGCTCCCGCGGCGGCTCCCGCGGGAGGACGGATCCGCCCCGGGGTCGGCTACCAGGGCGTGGCGACCGCCTACGAGGCCGCCGACGGCAACGGCGCCTGCCTGTTCGGCCCGTCCGGCGACATGATGATCGCGGCGATGAACCACACCGACTACGAGACGTCCCGGGCGTGCGGGGCGTACGTGCGGATCAAGGCGTCCAACGGCGCCTCGATCACGGTGCGGATCGTCAACGAGTGCCCGCTGCCCTGCGCCCCGGGGCAGATCGACCTCAGCCAGCAGGCGTTCGCCGAGCTCGCCGATCTCAAGGTCGGCCGGCTCCCGATCACCTGGAGCCTGCTGAGCCCCGCCGACGCGCCGCAGACGCTCTCCGTCCGGTACCAGACCGGGTCCAGCCAGTACTGGTGCGCCATCCAGGTGATCGGCCACCGGAACCCGGTCGCCGCCCTGGAGGTGCAGACCGGGACGGGCTGGCGGCAGCTCCCGCGCACCGGCTACAACTACTTCACGGCCGCCGACGGCAAGGGCTGCGGCGCCCGGATCAGGATCACCGACCTCTACGGCGAGCAACTGACCGTGGACGGCATCGCGGTGAGGGCGAACGTGGTGCAGGCCACCCCGGTCCAGTTCTCCCGGCACTGACGTGGCATCCATCCACCACGGCCACGCCGCCGGCCGCCGTTCGGACGCGGTGGCGGGCGCTGTTACGCTTCGGCCGATTGTTAACGCACACACCGCGAGGAGAGGGCGACCGAGGGAGATGCGCCTGGACGAGGCGTCCGCGGAGTTCCACGACTTCTTCGAACGCCACTACGCCGAACTGGTCCGCCTGGCCTACCTGCTGACCGGCGAGCCGCACGCGGCGGACGACATCGCCGCGGACGCCCTGGTGGCGCTGTGGCAGAACTGGGACCGCTTCCGCGCGGCCCGCCACCCGCAGGCCTACGCGCGGGGCGTGGTGGCCAACCTGGTGCGCGAGCGCATCCGCAGCGCCGTCCGCGAACGGCGCAGGATCACGCTGTTCTGGTCGCGGTCCCCCGAGACGACCGACCTGCCGGACATGGCCGGCTCCATGGACGTCCGGGCGGCGCTCGCCCGGCTGCCGTTCCGCAAGCGGGCGTGCGTCGTGCTGCGCCATGCCTTCGACCTGTCGGAGAAGGACACCGCCATGGCGCTGGGCATATCGGTCGGTACGGTGAAGAGCCAGACTTCGAAAGCGATGGCCGAGTTGGAGCGACTGCTCGGCACACCGGCGACCGGTGAGCCGGTACTGGGAGGGAGGAGCAGGTGAACGAGGAGATCAGCCGGCAGCTGCGAGAGGCTGCCGCACACCACCACCCCGACCGGGCCACGATCGTCGCGCTGGTCGAGCAGCGCGCGGCGGGCCCGACGCTCCCGCACCGCGCGCCCTCGATCGCCCGGTCCGGGCGCAGGGTCCTCCTCGCCGCCCTCGCCACGGCCGGCCTCCTGGCCACCGGCGGCCTCGCCGTCGCCGGCATCGTGAACGGCCAGCCGCCGGCCCCCGCGGTGACGACGGCACCCGCCGCTTCGGCCCCCCTCGACAGCCCCGTGCCGTCCGCGCCCTCCACCGCGACCGGTCCGGCGCCGAGCACCACCGGAGGGTCGCGCCCGAGTGCGACTCCGACGCTCCCGACCGGGCGGGTCCAGAACGGTCCGCTGTGGACCGAGGGTTCGGTGGACGCGAAGAGCACGGTCTACTGGGGCCAGAGCAGCGTTGCCGTCGGCACCTCCCAGCAGCTCGGCTCGCTCACGGTGGAGCTGCGGATCACGCAGACCGGCGGGGTGCGCGAAACGGGTTCCTGGCGGACCCTGCCGGCCGACGACTTCACCGTCACCGTCCAGGAGACCGGCGGTGCGCTGGTGTACCGCTGGGTTCTCAAGCCCGGCCGCACCGTGCCGGCCGGGCAGCACGTGTTCGCCGCGCAGTTCAACCACGCCACCGGCGTCCGGGCCACGGCCGGCGACAGCTACCGCGTCGATGCCAGGACGGCCGCCTCCTCCCCCACCCTCCGAGGAGGCTTCGCCCCGGCCCACTGACGGCTCCACCGCGCCGCTCGCCGACCCGCCACCTCATCGGGAACTCGGGTTCGGCACGCCCGGTCCGATGGGGCCCCGGGCGCGGAGGCCGTCCCAGAAGGTCGGGGGACGTGCGGGATGGGTGCAGGGGAGGGCGATGGCGGCGGGGAGGACCTCGTCCAGGGCGAACTGGTCGAGGAGGGCGCAGCGGCCGGCGGGCATCACGTCGTCCCGCCCGGGGGCGGCCCCGGGGATCTCCCGGAAGCAGTGCCCGGAGCGCTGTCGCTCATCGTGGTGCCCGGGACTCCCCGGCGATGTCCGGCTCGCCCGCGTGGTCGAGCACCTGGGCAGGCCGGAGAAGCGTCCGACCGGCCGGATCGCCTGCTCCAGCCGCTCGACCGCCACCAACCCTCGTTCGGCATCGTCTCGTTGAAGCCGTTCCCGGGCCCGGCACGCCCTGGAGCAGGCTGCGCAGCGACCGGAGGTGGCCGCCCCCCGGCCGGGTGCCGGGGGGCGGACTCTCACTGGGAACCGACGGTCGCCCCGACGGGGTCAGGACGGGTCGCCGTACTGGAGGCCGCGTCCATTGGTGCCGATGTAGACGCGACCGTAGACGTCGGGGTCGCCGGTGATGATGCCGATGCTGCCGATGGCCCCCCACTGGTGGGCGTCGTCGTTGATGCGGAGCCAGGTGGCGCCCTTGTCGACGGAGCGGAAGACCCCGGTGACGTCCTTGACCGTGCCGATCAGGTACAGGGCCTGGTAGGAGGCGCCGGGCGCCGCCTTGCCGAAGCCGAGGGCGGAGGCGGACTGCACCGGGGCGACCGGGGTGAAGGTGCGGCCGCCGTCGATGGAGTGCAGCAGCCCCTTTCCACCGCCGGAGATCCACAGGTCTCCCGCGATGCCCGGGGCGGCCGTCAGCCGGCCGGAGGGCAGGTCGGCGGCGCGGGCGGTGAAGGTCGCGCCGCCGTCGGTGCTGGCGTGGAGCACGCCGCCGGACAGCGAGTAGAACGTGGCGGCCGCGGAACGGTCGGCGACCACCTCGGCGTCGGTGCCCAGGCCGTTGACCCGCGACCAGCTCGACCCCCTGTCGGTCGAGCGGTACGGCACCTGGCCCGCCCCCGTCCAGACGGTGGTGGAGCCGTCCGCCGAGAGGGCGACACGGCCCGCCTGGGCCCCTGCCGGCTTCGCCCTGAAGCCCGTCCAGGTGAGGCCGCCGTCGGTGGAGTAGGCGCCGTCCTGTTCACCGCCGCGGCCGACCCGGACCATCACCGAGGGGTTGGACTGGGCGAAGTCGATGTCGGTGCTGCTGCTCATCAGCGGGTTCTTCAACCGCCCGGCGGGCACCTCGGTCAGGGAGTCGTACCGGAAGCCGCCCTGGTCGCCCATCGAGGTGATCAGGGCGGCGCCGCCGGGCGGGGCGATCGCGTCCGCGAGCGCCGTCTCCTCCAGTCCGCGGGCCCCCGCGGTCCAGTGGCTGGTGCCGCCGCCGTCGGTGGCGGTGACGTCCTTGCTGCGCCAGATGCCGTTGCCGGTGCCGTACAGCGCGTGCCCGGAGTCGAAGGGGTCGATGGCCAGGGCGGTCATCCAGTGCCCGATGCCGGTACCGACGTACGGAGCGCCGGAGGCGTCCCGCACCGACGTGCCCGCCAGCGCCTTCCAGGTCGCGCCGCCGTCGGTGGACCGGTAGACCTCGTCCTCGGGCCACCAGCGGTCGAGGGTGGTGACCATGACCGTCGACGGCTTCTGCGGGTCGACGGCCAGACCGGAGAACCCGTAGCCGCCCTTGGACGGGGAGACGTCCTTCCACGCCCCGCCGACCGGCGCGTACTTCCACACCGACCCGCCCGTCACGCCGTTGGGGCCGAGGGCGTTGGTGTACGTCAGGTACAGCGAGCCGTCACCGGAGAGCACGCCGTGCTGCGGCAGCTGGCCGGTGGGCTGCCCGGGGACGGCCTGCCAGGTGCTGCCGCCGTCGGTCGAGCGGTAGAGGGAGGTGGACCTGTCGCCGACGCCGACGTAGACCGTCCTGCTGCCGGAGGGGCCGTACGTCACGAAGGAGACGCCCCCGCCGCTGCTCGCCCCGTCCTTGACCGGGAACGAGGAGACCTGGCTCCACGTCGCACCGCGGTCGGTGCTGCGCCACAGCCCGTTCTTCCGGGTGCCGAGCAGCAGGGTGTCGTGGTTCGCGGGGTCGACCGCCAGCCGCTCGCCGGCGCCCCGCCCGTCCTCGTTGCCGCCCAGCTTGAACGGCAGCTCGGTGCGCTGGAAGGTGCGGCCCCGGTCGGTGGAGCGCAGGATCGCGGCGTTGCCGGCCCACTCGTTGGTGTAGGTGCCGGCCGCGAGGTAGAGCCGGTCGGGGTCGACGGGGTCGGTGGCCAGCGAGTCAATTCCCAGCAGGTTCCAGTCCTTCTCGCCGATCCAGTCGGTCAGCGGGATCCACTGCTCGGCCCCGGTGTCCCAGCGGTAGGCGCCGCCCATGTCGGTGCGCGCGTACAGCAGGCCCTTCTCCCGCTGGTTGAACACCAGCCCGGTGACGTAACCACCGCCCACCACCTGGGCGTTCTTCCACGCGTACGACCCGTTCCCGGCGGTGCTCGCACCGCCCGTCTTCACCAGCTTCCACTGCTGGTTGGCGCCGCCCCAGCCGGGATACTGGATGACGGCCGCGCCCTGGTCCGTGGAGCCCGCGGACACGTCCAGCACCTGACCGCTCCTGCGGGAGGTGAAGGTCACCGCGTCGGATCCGCTCACGTCGTCGATCCGCCACTGCTGCGACGCCGAGGACCTGTCCGTCTGCTGCTCGGCGGCGGCCGTCCGGGCGGTCGAGTCGCCGGCTGTGCCCAGGACCTTGCCGCTGTTGCGGTTCACCAGCTCGTAGTAGCCGTCCCCGACGGGCTTCAGGCGCCACTGCTGGTTGGCGGTGTTCTGATCGGTCCACTGCTGGATGCGGGTGCCGTCGGCGGTGGAGAAGCCGTTGACGTCCAGCACCTTGCCGCTGCGCACCGAGACCAGCCGGTAGTACGCGTCGCCGTCGACCGTCGCGGCCTGGGACTCCTCGTGGGTGACCACGAAGTACGACCCGACCGCGACGGGCACGCCGAGCAGCAGGGCGGTCGCGCTCACGCGACGGCGGTGGCGTCCGCGGCGGCCGCTGTGGGGGGAGTTGCTCATGGGTAGACGTTTCTCCTTGCGAACCGTGCACGAGGGAACAGCGGATCCCGGCACCGAACCGGCAGGATCCGTCTCCTTGTGGCCGCAGACCCCGCAAAGGGTTGCCGCGAGCGGGTGCGGCGCCGGGTGAACCGACGCGGAAGGACCCTCCGACAGGCCGTCAGCACACGGCTCCGAAGCGATTGATGGGTCCGATCCGGCCCGTAGACCTACCCGATCGTCCGCAACGGGCCACTTCCCCGGCCTTCTTGCTCGACGCCTGGACAGCACCCCCGGCGGTCACCTGTACATACATCCCATCTCTCCGATGCGGCGGCACGCGATGGTCGTGGTCGAGCACGACTGACCGGACCGACCGCTGCCCGTCGGGGGGGGTGGGTCCGCGGGTCACCCGGCGGGCAGCAGGGTCGGGTTCGCCATGATCCGGCGGACCGTCGTCAGCGCCGCGCCCAGCAGAGGCCCGCGTCGGCCCAGGGCGGAGGGGCGCAGCGCGTCCGGGGCCCAGGGGCGGACGGTGACCCGGGCGGCCAGTTCGGCGCGGACGGACGGCAGCAGCCAGTCGGCGAGTTCGGCGTAGGCGCCGCCGAGAACCAGCCCGTCCGGGTCGATGAGGTCGACGGTGGCGGTGAGGGCCAGGCCGAGGGCGCGGCCCGCGCGGTCCAGCGCCGCCAGGGTCGGAGCGTGAGCGGCGCCGGCCCGCTCGGCCAGCAGGGCGACCGGATCCGCGCCGGGCGGGGTGAGGCCGGCCTCGCGCAGCACGGCCGCCTCCCCCGCGTACTGCTCCAGGCACCCGCGGCCTCCGCAGGCGCAGTCGGGGCCGTCGGGGTGGACGGGGAAGTGGCCGAGCTCGCCGGCGAATCCCCGGGTGCCCCGGAACAGCCGCCCGTCGAGCACCAGGGCCGCTCCGATCCCGGCCGCGGCGGAGACGTGCACGAAGGTCGCCGAGGGCCGCCCCGCGGTCCAGTACTCGGCCAGCGCACCGAGGTTGGCCTCGTTCTCCGGCTCGGGGACGGTGTCGGGGTCGGGCCAGTGGTCGGCGAGCCGGACGCCGCGCCAGCCGAGGTTGGGAACGATCTCGACAAGTCCGCCGGGCTCGTTCGACACCACTCCGGGCAGGGCCAGGACACGGCCCTCGACGCGCAGCCCGAGGGCGGACGCCTCGGCTTCGGCCTCGGCGGCCAGCGCCGCCGCGTCCTCCAGGACCCGCCCGGCGGGGCGCCCCGCGTTGGCCCGCTCCACCCGGCGCCACACCCGGGTGTCGCCGCGCAGGTCCACCACGCACGCGGCGAGGTGGGCGACGCCGATCTCCAGGCCGAGGCCGGCCGGTCCTTCGGAGCTCATGGCCAGGGCTCGGCCGGGTCGGCCGACCCGGCCGCTGGCGGTGGCCGCCGCCTCGGTCACCGCGCCCCGGCTGATCAGTTCGTCGACCAGGGAGGAGACGGCTGCCCTGGTCAGCCCGACGTGCCCGGCGAGGTCCGCGCGGGACACCGGGCTGTGGGCGGCGACCGCGCCGAGGACGACGGCCAGGTTCTGTCGGCGCATGTCCTGGAGCGACGCCGGCCCGCTCGTCGCGCTGACGCTCGCCCTGCCGCCCACTGCCATGCGCCGCCCCCTGCCGCCCCCCGGCCGGGGCTCCCTGCTGGGCCCCGGCCCGACGCAGGCTACCGCCATCCGTCGGGCCGGGTGACGGCCTTGCGGCGAAGGGCGCCAGGGACGGCACGGATGCGGTAGGAGCACGGGCCGGTCCCTCCTCACACGGTGCGGGGGCCGTCCCCGTGGTCGGGGATCGGCAGGCGTGCTCCGCCCTGGAGGGCGGACTGGTGGGCGATGATGCCGGGGAGGGTGTAGCGGGCGGCGGTCCACGCGTCCACCGGCGGCGGCGTCCGCGTGGTCACCGCGGTGGCGAAGTCGTCGGCGAGGAAGTGGTGGCTGCCTTCGTGCCCGTTGGGGGCGTGCGCGAACTCGCGCGGGAGCCGGGAGCGGTCGTGGACGGGGGCGGTCCCGGAGGCGAAGGCGGCCCGGAGCTCCGGGGCGAGGTGGGCGAGCGAGGGGTCGTCCGGTGCGAGGGTGGGGGCGGGGCGCAGGTGCGCGGTGACGTCCTGCTCGCCCTTCTTGTCCTGCCACAGGCTGACCGGGCCGAGTTGCTCGAAGACCGCCTCCGTGCCGAAGTAGCGGAAGCGCGACTCCTTGCCGATGTACCCGACCCTGCGGAACTCGTTCGTGCGGAAGCTGCCGCCGCCCGCGACCTCGAACAGGGCGGTCGCGTTGGAGAAGTCGTTGTCGAACCGGCTGATCCCGCGGTCGAAGACGCCGTCGCCCCGCTCGTCCGGGACGCCGATCGCCGAGACGCTCACGGTGTGCGTCCGCCAGGCCCCGAGGACTCCGCCGATCGAATGGGTGGGGTAGAGCAGCGGCGGGTAGCTGGCGGTGGCCTTCCAGTCCGCACCGCCGCTGTACTTGTACGCGTCGTAGAAGCCCCAGTCCATGTCGTGGACGTAGTCGCCCTCCGCGTAGAAGATCCGGCCGAACGCCCCCGAGGCGATCCGCTCCCGCGCGTAGACGGTCGCCGGGTGGTAGTGGCTCGTCTCGCCCATCATGTAGATCCGGCCGGTCTCCTCGACCGCCGCGATGATCTCCGCGATCTCGGCCTCGGTCACGGCCATCGGGACCGCGCTGTACACGTCCTTGCCCGCGCGCAGCGCCCGCACGGCGAGCGGGCCGTGCGTCCAGCGCTGGGTGAGGATCGCGACGGCGTCGAGATCGGAGTCGAGCACGGCCTCGAACGAGGGGAGCGTGCCGGCCAGGTCGTAGTCGGTGACGAGTCGCTCGGCACGTTCCGGCAGGAGGTCGGTGACCCTGATGTCACCGACGTCCGGGTGCAGGCGCCAGAGCTTGGCGAACGAACCGGCGAACTGGCCGGCGCCGACGATGCCGAGTGAGAACACGTGATCCTCCGTCAGGGTGGCGAGGGGCAGGCGGCTTCGCCCGCGCGCGGCAACACCTGCGCGGACGCCGCTCCACGACGATAGGATCCGAGTTCACGCGACGTCTGTACCGCTACGAAGTGGGAACTTCTTGGATCCTCAGGGTGCCCTGGTCGACGAACCGTCCTACCTGCGGAGCTGGTCCGGGCAGCCGACGCCGATGACGGCGGCGCACCGGCACGACGACCTCGAAATCAACTTCGTGGCCGACGGCGGCCCGATGCTGTACCTCTACGGCGGTGAACTCCTCGAAGTCGCCGCGGGCGGCCTCGCCGCGTTCTGGGCCGCCGTCCCGCACCAGTTGGTGGAGAGCCGGGCGACCCGGGTCCACTGGCTGCACGTGCCGTTCGACCGGTTCCTGGCCTGGGGACTGCCGCAGTCGCTCGTGGCCCGGGTGCTCTCGGGCGCGCCGGTGGTCTCTCCGGCGGACCGTGCCGACGCGAGCGACCCGGCGAAGTTCACCCAGTGGGCCGCCGACCTGGGATCCGGAGACGACGAACTGCACCGCATCGCGATGCTGGAGATCCAGGCACGGGTCCGGCGCCTGGCGCTCGCCACCGTCGGCGATCCGGTGCACCGCTACGCCGGGGACGATCCGGCGCTGCGCCAGGCGGTGTCGATGGCACGGCACATCGCGCGCCACTTCCGCGAACCGATCACCGTCGCGGACGTCGCCGCGGCGGCGAACGTCCACCCGACCTACGCCATGACCCAGTTCCGCAAAGTCGTCCGCACCACGATCGGCGACTACCTGAGGCTGTACCGGCTCGCCGAGGCACGCCGACTGCTCGTCACCACCGACCTCACCGCGAGCCAGGTCGCCACGGCCGCCGGCTTCGGTTCCGTCAGCCGCTTCTACCGGGTCTTCACCGACGCCTGTGGCGTCACTCCGGCACGGTTCCGGCGCAGCCGCGGTCTCTGACGGCGGGTCGGCGGGGCAGGGAGGAGAGCCGGGGCCGGTCCCCGTCTCCCGCTGGGCCCCGGACGGCCCGCGCCCCGGTACGCCGTCCGTTCATTCCCCGCAACCTTGACACCACTGTCCGTCAAGCCTGAGGATCACATCTGTGAACCTGTCAGACAGCCAGACAGGTGGCCCCGCTCCCCGTCGCGTCAGCGCGATGGAAGCGGTCTTCGGCCACCTCCGCAACGCCATCGAGCGCGGCGAGTACGCGGTCGGCGACAAGCTCCCCTCCGAGGCCGAGCTGTGCCGCACCCTGGAAGTCAGCCGACCGGTCCTGCGGGAGGCGCTCCGGGCCCTGCAAGCCGTGGGACTGACGGCGTCGAAGACGGGCAAGGGCACCTTCGTCCTCGCCAACACCGTCGACGACCCGACCTTCGGCGACTACGCCGCCAGCCATCTCCTCGAAGTGCGACGGCACATCGAGATCCCGGTCGCCGGGTACGCGGCCCTGCGGCGCACCCCCGAGGACCTCGACCACCTGGCCCATCTCCTCGACCGGATGGAGCGGGAGACGGACACCACCGCATGGGTCGCCATGGACTCCCTCTTCCACCTGGCCCTGGCCGAGGCGGCCCAGAACCCGGTCTTCCGCCGGATCATCGAGGAGATCCGCGACGCGCTGGCCCGCCAGTCGGCCTTCCTCAACGAGCTGTGCGGCCGGCGCGACCAGTCCAACTGCGAGCACCGGGCGATCCTCGAGGCCCTGGTCGACGGTTCCGAACAGGACGCGATGGCGGCCATGTCCCACCACCTGCAGGTCGTCGAGTCGACCCTCACCGACATCGTGCGCCCCCGTCGCACGGACTCCCCCACGGAAGGCGGACCACAGGCGTGAGCGAGCAGCTCCTCGAGGACGGGACGCACCACCCGTCCCCCGGCCACGTCGACGCCGGTGACACCGGCTACAGCAAGTCCCTCAAGGCCCGGCACGTCAACATGATCGCCATCGGCGGCGCCATCGGCACCGGCCTCTTCCTCGGCGCCGGCGGCCGGCTCGCCGACGCCGGCCCCTCCCTGTTCGTGGCGTACGCCGTCTGCGGCGTCTTCGCCTTCCTGGTGGTCCGGGCCCTCGGCGAACTGGTGCTCTACCGCCCGTCCTCCGGCGCCTTCGTGTCGTACGCCCGGGAGTTCCTGGGCGAGAAGGGCGCGTACACCGCGGGCTGGATGTACTTCCTCAACTGGGCCACCACCGGCATCGCCGACATCACGGCGGTCGCCACCTACACCCACTACTGGGGCATGTTCTCCGACGTGCCGCAGTGGGTGATCGCGCTGGTGGCGCTGGCCGTGGTGCTCACCGTCAACCTCATCTCGGTGCGGATCTTCGGCGAGCTGGAGTTCTGGTTCGCCATCGTCAAGGTCGGCGCGCTGCTCGCCTTCATGGGCATCGGCGTCTTCCTGCTGGCCACCCGGCACCCGATCGACGGCAGCGTGCCCGGCCCCGCGCTGATCACCGACCACGGCGGCGTCTTCCCCAACGGCCTGCTGCCGATGCTGCTGATCATCCAGGGCGTGGTCTTCGCCTACGCCTCCGTCGAACTGGTCGGCGTCGCTGCCGGGGAGACCGAGCACCCCGAGCAGATCCTGCCGAAGGCGATCAACTCGATCATGTGGCGGGTGGGCCTGTTCTACGTCGGCTCCGTCGTTCTGCTGTCGATGCTGCTGCCCTGGAACAAGTACAGCGCGGGCCAGAGCCCGTTCGTGACCGTGCTGTCCCAGATCGGCGTCCCGGCGGCCGGCGACGTGATGAACCTGGTCGTGCTGACCGCCGCGATGTCCTCGCTCAACTCCGGTCTGTACTCCACCGGCCGCATCCTGCGCTCGATGGCCGTCAACGGCTCAGCACCCGCGTTCACCGCCCGGATGAGCCGCAGTCAGGTCCCGTACGGCGGCATCCTGCTGACCAGCGGTGTGTGCGTGCTCGGCGTCGGGCTCAACTTCGTCGTCCCGGCCGAGGCGTTCGAGATCGTGCTCAACTTCGCGGCGATCGGCATCCTCACCACCTGGGGCATGATCATGGTCTGCCACCTGCTGTTCTGGCGGAAGACCCGGGCCGGCGAGCTGACCCGCCCGAGCTACCGGCTGCCCGGCTCCCCGTGGACCGAACTGGTGACGCTGGCCTTCCTGGTCACCGTGCTGGTCCTGATGTACGCCGACGGCGGCGCCGGCCGCACCACCGTGCTGTGCCTGCCGCTGATCGCCGGCGTGCTGGTCGCCGGCTGGTACGCCATCCGCGGCCGCCTGGCGAAGGCCGGCGCGCCGGCCCCCGCCGACTCCGCCGACTCCGGCGACTGACCGGTCCCGCCCACTCCGACCAGCGACGAACCCCCACCGATCGAGGCAGCATGCGCAGCAGCATCCCGGCGGACCCGCCCGCCGTCCGCGAACCCCAGCACGTCCCCGTGGCCCACGTGGTCCGCGGCGGGCTGGTCGAGGGGGTGCACCACGGCTCCGTGGTCGTCCTCGACGCCGACGGCACCGTCCGCCACCGGCTCGGCGACGTCGAGGCGGCCTGCTACCCGCGGTCGGCCCTCAAGCCGGTCCAGGCCGTCGCGATGGTCCGCGCCGGGCTGCCGCTCGACGGCGCTCTGCTCGCCCTCGCCATGGGCAGCCACTCCGGCGAGGAGCGGCACCTCGCCGGCGCCCGCCGGATCCTGGAGCTGGCCGGCCTCACCCCGGACGACCTGCGCAACGTCGCCGACCTCCCGTACGCGCCGGCCGTCCGCGACGCGTGGCTGCGCGAGGGCCGCCGGCCCTCCCGGCTGGCCCAGAACTGCTCCGGCAAGCACGCGGCGATGCTCTACCTGTGCGCGCTCAACGGCTGGCCGCTGCAGACCTACCTCGACCCCGGGCACCCGCTGCAGACCTCGATCGTCGACGTGGTCGAGCACCTGACCGGCCAGCGCATCGCCCGGACCACCGTGGACGGGTGCGGCGCCCCGCTGTTCGCCGTCTCGCTGACCGGCCTGGCCCGCGCCGCCGCCCGGATCGGCGCCGCCGCCCCTGGCACCCCGGAGCGCCGGGTGGCGGACGCCCTGCGCGGCCACCCGGAAATGGCCTCCGGCATCGGACGCGACGTCGCCGCCCTGATGCGAGCGGTGCCCGGGCTGATCGCCAAGGACGGCTTCGAGGGCGTCCAGGTCGCGGCGCTGCCCGACGGCCGCGCCGTCGCCGTGAAGATCGCCGACGGGGCGGACCGGGCCCGGGTCCCGGTCGCGGCCGCCGCCCTGGCCCGGGCCGGCGTCGACCCGGCGCTGCTCACCGCCTTCACCGGGGAGAGCGTGCTCGGCGGCGGCCTCCCGGTCGGCGCCGTCCGCGCCGTCGACGCACCTGCGCTGCGCCCCACTCCCGTCGACTGACGCACCGACAGCCGAGGGACGCGCCGACCACCGAGGCCGTCCCTCACCCCCGGCGTGCCCGCCGACCCGATCCCAGGACGAGGAGCCCACTCCGATGAACGACGCCACCCGCAGCGAGCACGACCTGCTGGGCGACCGCGACGTCCCCGCCGACGCCTACTGGGGCGTCCACACCCTGCGCGCCACCGAGAACTTCCCCATCACCGGGACGCCGATCTCCACCTACCCGCACCTGATCGACGCCCTCGCCGCGGTCAAGGAGGCCGCCGCGCTCGCCAACGAGGAGCTCGGCCTGCTCACCCCCGAGAAGGCGGCCGCGATCACCACCGCCTGCCACGAGATCCGCTCGGGCCGACTGCACGAGCAGTTCGTGGTCGACGTCATCCAGGGCGGTGCCGGCACCTCGACCAACATGAACGCCAACGAGGTGATCGCCAACCGGGCGCTGGAGCTCCTGGGCCGCACCAAGGGCGACTACCGGCATCTGCACCCCAACGAGGACGTCAACCTCGGCCAGTCCACCAACGACGTCTACCCGACCGCCGTCAGGATCGCGACCGTCATCGCGGTGCACGGCCTGCTCGACGCGATGGCCGTCCTCCAGGACGCCTTCGCCCGCAAGGCCGTCGAGTTCCGCGACGTGCTGAAGATGGGCCGGACCCAGCTCCAGGACGCCGTGCCGATGACGCTCGGCCAGGAGTTCTCCGCGTTCGCGGTGATGCTCGACGAGGACCGCAGCCGGCTCGCCGAGGCGGTCGAACTGATCCACGAGATCAACCTCGGCGCGACGGCGATCGGGACGGGTCTCAACGCCCCGGCCGGGTACGCCGAGGCGGCCCGCCGTCACCTGGCCGCGATCACGGGGCTGCCGCTGGTCACCGCCGCCAACCTGGTCGAGGCCACCCAGGACTGCGGTGCCTTCGTCCAGATGTCCGGGGTGCTCAAGCGGATCGCGGTCAAGCTGTCGAAGACCTGCAACGACCTGCGGCTGCTCTCGTCCGGGCCGCGCGCCGGGCTCGGCGAGATCAACCTCCCACCGGTGCAGGCCGGTTCGAGCATCATGCCGGGCAAGGTCAACCCGGTGATACCCGAGGTGGTCAACCAGGTCGCGTTCGAGGTGATCGGCAACGACATCGCCGTCACCATGGCCGCCGAGGCCGGGCAGCTCCAGCTCAACGCCTTCGAGCCGATCATCCTGCACTCCCTGTCGGAGTCCGTCACGCACCTGCGGGCCGCCTGCCTCACCCTGGCGGAGCGCTGCGTGTCAGGCATCACCGCCAACACCGAGACGCTGCGGGCGACCGTCGAGAACTCCATCGGCCTGGTCACCGCCCTCAACCCGCACATCGGGTACACGGCCGCGACCGACATCGCCAAGGAGGCCCTGGCCAGCGGCCGGGGTGTGGCCGAACTCGTCCTGGAGCGAGGCCTGTTGCCGGCCGAGCGGCTCGCGGCGCTGCTCCGCCCCGAGGTCCTCGCGGGCAGCGGGACGCCGGCCTGACGCATCGCGGCAGCGAACTCCTCCTCGGCACCGCGCGGCCCTCGACCGGCACCGGCGGGTGGTGGGCCGCCACCCGGGCCCGGGGCGTGAACCTCGCGGACGGGCGACGGTCAGCGCTGGGTGTGGATCAGGCCGAGCTTGTCGACGTTGTCGCCCGAGCGCCCGGTGAAGCCGGTGATCTGCCACCCGGCGGGCGCGGTCCTGGTGACGCAGTCGGAGGTGGTGGTGCCGCCGGTCAGGGCGCGGCCCAGGTTGGTGGTGAACGTCGCGGAGAAGATCCGGGTCCGCCCGTTGTACCGGCCCTGGCAGAGGGTCACCGAGTCGAGGTACTCGCCGCTTCCCAGGACGAGCGAGGCGGCGGTGCCGCCGGTGCCGCCGTGAACCGGCCCGGTGCCGTCCGCGAGCGTGAGCCCCACCTGGTCGACGCGTGCGCCGGCGCGCAGCGTGACCGCCGACACCCGGGCGCCCGGCGCGATGCGGTCGACGTCGTTGAAGTGGTCGCCGTGCGGGCCGCCGAACTGCTCGCTCGCCCGGTAGGCGGGATTCGCGCTCCAGGTGAGGCCGACGGCGATCGGGTCGTGGTCGGAGAGCATCAGGCCGGCCCGGTCGAGGAAGTCGGCGTGCCTGTTGGCGTACGACGTCGCGGTGAGCGCGACCAGTCGGCTGCCGCGGTAGAGGACCTTGTCGACGACCTCGCAGGTGTCGGTCACCGCGTCCCCGTCGCACAGCAGCGGGTCGGTGCCGGGCTCGGGCGCCACTCCGCCGCGTTCCAGGGCCACCCAGGCATCGGTGAGTCCGTTGTCGGCGGCGAAGGCGGCGATGGTGTCGGCGGCCCGGGTGTACCGGGTGTTGGTGTCGCCCGCCACCAGGACCGCGTTGCCGGCCGAGTGGGTCCGGATGTGGGCGGTGAGCTGGGCCAGGTTCGCGGCGCGGGCCTGCTCGTCGCCGTCCTTGGTACCGGCGTTGGCGTGCAGGTTGTACGCGTCCAGGTAGACGCCTTCGGCGAGGCGTACCCGCATGAAGGTGAAGCCCTTGGGCGTGAGGCAGTCGCCCGAGTCGAGTCGGCAGTCGTCCCACCGCACCCGTTCGAAGTCGTCGCCGTCGTGGGCGGACCGGGAGAGGGTGTTGAGGCCGCTGCCGATGCCCGCGCCGCCGCTGGTCGCGGTGCGGTAGGGGTGCGAGTCGGCCGCGTAGAGGGCCGCGTGGTAGTTGAAGTCCTCCTGGACGTGCACCAGGTCGTAGGGCGCGAGCCGCCGGCCGATCGCGGTGGTGCTCGTCTGCCTGTCGGTGGAGGCGCTGGACAGCACCTGGGGCAGCCCGGCCACGTTGTACGTCAGCACGGACAGCGAGCCCTCGGCCGCGACCGGCGCGGCATGGGCGGGAACGACGCCGAGCAGGCAGGCCGCGGCGGCCGCGGTGACGACTCCGGCGAGGCGGCGGACGAGGTGTTCCATCGGACTCCGATCAGGAGGCGCAGTGACCCGGCGCCCGGAGCGTACGAGTGCCGAATGTCCGCGTCAACATCGCCCGGCCATGGCGATCACTTCTCTGACCTGCTGTTTTCTCTGAGAATGCCTGGTGGCCGGGGCACCGGAAGTGAGCGTGAACAGGCAGGTCCGGGCAGCGTGTCGCCATGCGGCGGTTCCGTCCGGGCGGCGGGCGTCTGGTTCGATGAGGTCGCGACCGTCGCATGTCGAGAAGGGATCGGGTCCTGAGTACGTCGTTCGCCGAGGCGCTGTCCGTCGGCCTGCTGGTGCTGGTGCTGGTCTGCGCGGTGGCGCGCCCCTTCGGCTGGCCGGAGGCGGTGGTCGCGGTGCCCGCCGCCGCGGTGGTGGTCGGCACCGGCGCGATCTCCCTCGACCACGCGGCGGAGGAGGTGGCGCGGCTCGGCCCGGTGATCGGCTTCCTCGCGGCCGTGCTGGTGCTCGCGCAACTGTGCGACGACGAGGGCCTGTTCCACGCCTGCGGGGCATGGATGGCCCGCACGTCGGCGGGCCGGCCGGGGCGGCTGCTGGTCCAGGTGTTCGCCGCCGCCTCGGTGATCACGGCGGTGCTGAGCCTGGACGCCACCGTGGTGCTGCTGACCCCGGTGGTGTTCGCCACGGCGGCCCGGCTCGGGGCCCGTCCGAAGCCGCACGTCTACGCCTGCACCCACCTCTCCAACACCGCGTCCCTCCTCCTGCCGGTCTCCAACCTGACGAACCTGCTGGCGCTGGCGGCCAGCGGGCTGAGCTTCACCCGGTTCGCGGCGCTGATGGCCCTGCCCTGGGTGGTGGCGATCGCCGTCGAGTACGCGGTCTTCCGGCGTTTCTTCGCCGCCGACCTGGACGCCGGCGCCACGGCGGCGGCGACCGGCGAGGAACCGGAGATGCCGCTGTTCGCGCTGCTGACCGTCGCCGGCACCCTGGCGGGCTTCGTGCTCACCTCGGTCATCGGCATCGACCCGGCCTGGGCCGCACTGGCGGGCGCCCTGGTGCTCGGTGTCCGGGCGCTGGCCCGGCGCCGCACCACCCCGCGGGCGGTCCTGCGGTCGGTGAGCGTGCCGTTCCTGGCGTTCGTCCTGGCGCTCGGCGTGGTGGTGCGGGCGGTCGTCGACAACGGCCTCGCCGATGCGCTCGGCGACCTGGTGCCGAGCGGCCACGGTCTGGCGGCGCTGCTCGGCATCGCCGCGCTGGCCGCCGTCCTGGCGAACGTCATCAACAACCTGCCCGCCACCCTCGTCCTGCTCCCCCTCACCGCTCCGGCCGGGCCGGGCGCGGTCCTGGCGGTCCTGCTCGGCGTCAACATCGGCCCCAACCTCACCTACGCGGGCTCGCTCGCCACCCTGCTGTGGCGGCGCATCGTCCACGCGCACGACAGCGCGGTCGGCCTCAAGGAGTTCACCCTGCTGGGCCTGCTGACCGTGCCTGCTTCCCTGCTCCTGGCGGTCCTGGCACTGTGGGGATCACTTCACGCGATAGGAGTGTGACACCGTGGCAGTCGTCGTGTGGATCACCGAGGGCACCTGGCCGGCCTGCGTCGACGCGGCCCGCACGGGCGTCCCGCAGGGGGCGGAGATCGTCCTGCTGTACGTCGCGGGGACGGAGGTGCCGGGCGCCGCGCACGGGGCGTTCGCGGGACTGCTCGGCCGGGGACACCCCGGCCCGCGGCACCCGGCGGCCGGTTGGGGCAGCGATCCGGGCGACCGCATGGAGGAACTCGCCTCCGCCACCGGCGAGAACCTGCTGCGGGCCGCCGCCGAACGCCTGACCCGGCCCTGCACGGTCCGCGTCGCGCACGGCCGGGTCGAACGGGAGGTGGTCGCCGCCGCGGAGGGCGCCGAGCTGCTGGTGCTCGCCCGCGACGGCTCCCGCGCCCACCCCGGACCGCACAGCCTGGGCCCGGCCGCCCGCTACGTCGTCGACCACGCCCGCTGCCCCGTCCTGCTGGTCTGGCCCGACCCCCTGCCGGACCACTAGGGACCACCGGAGGCCCACCCGGCCGCCCCGCGGGCGGCCGTCCCCAGGACGGCGCCGGCGTCCGCGCTCCCGCCGCGGGCGCCGCGCCGGCCGTGTCCGACGGATCTCCAGCCCTCCGACCGCCGGTCAGCCGCGCGGGCGGCTCCACGGGGCGAAGGTCAGCGGCGGATTCGCGTTGCGCACCAGGGTCATGGCCTGCTCGGGCCACCAGGCGCCGGCCGCCGGGTCGACGGTGCCGTACTCCGGGTCGACCGTGCCGCCGGGGATGTTGCGGTTGCACTGGCCGTCGGACTGGCCGATGGTCTTGATCCACAGGTAGGCGTCGACCAGCGGGGTGCCGGTGGCGGCGGTGGGCCGGTCGCCGATGCCGCGGCCGGGCGGGTTGCACCAGACCTGCGGGTCTCCGCTGTACTTGCCGGGCGGCGGAGTCCAGGCGCCCTTGCCGTTGCGCCCGGTGTCGACGACGAAGTGGGTGAGCTGGTCGATCGGCGGGGTGCCGACGTTCTGCCGGAACCAGTCGTCGGTCCAGTGCCAGGTGCCGGGGTCGTCGGCGTCGACCGCGTTGCCGGGCTGCCCGTCGTTGGGAGCGGCGGGCGAGTAGTACTGGCTGGCGCACCAGTCGGTGTGGCCGCGGGCGTGCTCCGGGCCCTTGGTGGCGAACCACAGGCAGTCGGAGACCCAGGTGCCGTACCGGTCGGACGGGCCGGTGGCGAAGAAGTTGGAGACGTTCAGCGAGAAGCCCTGCGCGCGTTCGACGCCCGCGTCGAGCAGTCGCTCGGCGGCGTTCCCCACGCTCTGCCAGTGGCTGTTGCCGGCGTCGAGGTAGACGACCGTGTTGGGCTGCTGTTCGAAGGCGTCGATCCCGTGGCGCAGGTCGGCGAGCCGTCCGGCCGTGAGCACGCCGGTGGGGTCGCTGGTCGGCGAGCAGTCGGAGGGCAGGTTGGCGAGGGCGTCCGGTTCGAGGACGATCACGGCCTTCTCCTTGCCGACCCCTCGGGCCAGGGCCGAGATCCACTCCCGGTACTCGGCGTCGGACTGCGCGCCTCCGCTGGAGTACTGCGAGCAGTCCCGCAGCGGCACGTTGTAGGCCACGATCACCGGGACGGTGCCGGTCCGGGCCGCGCGGCGGACCAGGGAGCGGGCGCGGGACTCCGCCTCGGCGGGGGTGCCGTCGGTGAACCAGTGGGCCTGCGGCCAGCTCGCCAGCTCGGCCATCGCGGTGGCACCGGCGAAGTCGTGCTTCAGCAGGTAGCGGACGGCCTGCTTCGCGGCATCGCTGTCCGGGTCGACGTAGAAGCGGGTGCCGGCGGGCAGGGTGTGTCCGGTTCCCGGCCGGTCCTGGGCGTGGGCCGGGCCCGGCACGGCGAGCCCGGTCACCAGGGCGGCCAGTGCGACCGGGACCAGCGGGCGGGGGATGCGCGGTTTCATCGGGTTTCCTCGGGTGGGCGCCCGGGGCCGGCGCGACGGGCCGGCCCCGGGCGGGGGATGGTGATCCGCGGTCAGTAGCCGTAGATCAGCTTGTAGGCGACCTCGGGCAGGAACTGCCCGGCGGTGGATCCGGTGCCGGTGCCGCAGTTGCCGTCGGACTCACCGGGGGACTTGACCCACAGCAGCATCTCGGGGCCGCCGCCGGCGCGGGTGGTGGGTGTGCCGATCCGGCGGCCCGGCGGGTTGCACCAGGTGCCGTCGGAGCCGTTCCCGTTGCGGCTGGTGTCGACCACGTACGGCTTGGTGTAGCCGTACGAGGACTTCAGCGCCGAGCTGACGGCGTTGCCGTAGGTGGTGTTCTGAGCGGTGGTGTAGAAGTTCGACACGTTCAGCGAGAACCCGTGGGCTCCGCCGACTCCCGCGTCGGCCAGCAGCCTGGCCATGGTGGTGGCGCCGAGCCAGCCGGGGTTGCCGGCGTCCAGGTAGACCCAGGTGTTGGGGGCCTTGGCGGTGAACTGGGCGATGGCGTTGCGCAGCATGCCGTTGCGCTCGGAGATCTGGGCGGGTGTCATGCAGCTCTCGTGCCCGAGCGCGTCGGGTTCGAGGACGACCAGCGCGGGCCGGGTGCCGATGCCGCCGGCGAAGGCGGCGATCCAGGTGTTGTAGTCGGCGGCCGATCCCGCACCGCCGCCGGACTGACCGGCGCAGATGTCCCGGTTGGGGATGTTGTAGGCCACCAGGACGGGCAACTTCCCGGAGGCTGCCGCGGCGCCGACGTAGGAGCCGGTCGCCGTTCCGATGGTGCCGCTCCAGTTCCCGAACCAGCGGGCGGCCGGAACGTTGGCGATCGACGCCTGGATGGCGGCGGCGCGGCCGTCCCCGCGGTGGGAGTTGACCCACTGCTGGGCGCTGGAGTTCGGGTCGGTGTAGAAGCCGTTGGTCATTCCGGTGGGGTCGGCCGCGTACGCCGTCCCGGGGTGGACCGCGACCAGGAGGGCGGTCAGCGCTGGTGCGATGAGCAGAGCCGTGCTGCGGCGCGAGCGGCGCATGTGGCTTCCTCCGCTGTGGGTGGGGTGGGGGTGGAAGCGCTTCCAGTTGCCAGATGATTGATGCTTCCCAATGTGATGTCAAGAGTTCGGCACAACTTCCACCCGGCGCCCGGCGGCTGTACAGTCCCGAAACTGGAAGCGCTTCCAGTCGTTCCGGACGGACGGCGGTACGCTGTGCAACGGCATCACAACCGAGGTGGATCACCATGACGGACGAAGCGACGCACCGAAGGCCGACCCTGGACGAGGTCGCCGAGCGGGCCGGCGTGTCTCGCACGGCGGCGTCCAGGGCGCTCAACAACGCCCCGAACGTGAGCCGCGACAAGCGCGAGGCCGTGCTCCGCGCGATCGAGGAGCTCGGGTACGTCCCGAATCCGACCGCCCGCGCACTGGCGACCCAGCAGGCCGGGGCGGTGGCCCTGATCATCTCCGGCGAGGACCCGGCGGTGCTGGCCGACCCGTTCTACGGACAGGTCATCGCCGGCGCCTCGACCGTGCTGGAGGAGACCGACCTGCACCTGGTGCTGTGCCTGGCCACCTCCGCCCGCGGACAGGTCCGGGTCAAGCAGTTGCTGCGGACCCGCGCGGTCGACGGGGTGATGCTGATGTCCCTGCGCGGGGACGATCCGCTCACCCGGCTGGCCCTGACGGCCGGTGTGCCCGCCGTCTTCGGCGGCAAGCCGCTGCACGGCGACGTCCCGTACTACGTCGACGTCGACAACGTCCTCGGCGCCCGACAGGCGACGGAGCACCTGATCTCCCGCGGCCGCACCAGGATCGCGACCCTCACCGGGCCGCTGGACACCGACGTCGGCCGGGCCCGCAGGCGCGGCTACCTGGAGGCCATGACCCTCGCGGGCCTCCACTACCGCGCGGAGGAGAGCGGCGACTTCACCGAACGCAGCGGAATCGCCGCCATGGAGGCCCTGCTGGCCCGCCATCCGGACCTCGACGCGGTGTTCGCCGCCAACGACAACATGGCGGCCGGGGCCCTGCGGGTGCTGGACCGTGCGGGCCGGGCCGTTCCGGCCGACGTCGCCCTGGCCGGCTTCGACGGCCTGGCGGTTTCCGAGATCACCGAGCCACCGCTGACCACGGTCCACCAGCCGATACGGAACATCGGCCGGGAGATGACCCGCATGCTGCTCGCGCTGATCGCGGGTGAGAACCCGAGCCCGCTCGTCCTGCCCACCACGCTCGTCCAGCGCGATTCCACCTGACCTTCCGCCACCCCACCGCCCGCGCCGCACCGTCCTGCGGCGCGGCGGTCGACCACGCCCCTGACCAGCGGCTACACGTCCGGGGATCAGCCAAGATCACCTCTTGACAGCCGCCCACCACCGGGAGCAGGGTTTCACCCAACCTCCTGGGAGCGCTCCCATCCACCGCGCTCCACGGCCCCCGGCCGTGTCCCTCCGGGCGGTTTCCCACCCTTCGCGCCCCGCCACCACTCCTGGAGGATCCATGTCCCCGCACCGCCGTCCCCGCAGAACGGCCGCCCTCGTCTCCGCCGCCGCCGTCACCGCGCTGCTGGCGACCGGCTGCTCCTCGTCCGGCTCCGGCTCGGACGACCCGAACGCGAAGATCACGCTCAGCGTGGGCGACTTCGGCACCTTCGGCTACAAGGAGGCCGGGCTCTTCGACGAGTACATGAAGGCCCACCCGAACATCACCATCACCGAGAACACCACCACCCAGGAGGGCGACTACTGGACCGCCCTGCAGACCCGGCTGTCGGGTGGCGGTCTCGACGACATCCAGGCCCTGGAGGTGAGCCGGATCGCCCTGGCCACCTCCGACCAGCTCAGCGGCGCGTTCACCGACATGTCGAAGGCCGCGGGCGTCGAGAAGGACGCCTACCTGCCGTGGAAGTGGCAGCAGGCGACCACCGCCGACGGCCGGACCATCGGCCTCGGCACCGACGTCGGCCCGATGGCGATCTGCTACCGGCAGGACCTGTTCGCCGCCGCCGGCCTGCCCTCCGACCCGGCGCAGGTCAGCGCCCTGTGGGCGGGCGACTGGGCGAAGTACGTGGAGACGGGCCGCCAGTTCCAGGCCAAGGCGCCCAAGGGCACCTACTTCATGGACACCGCCACCGGGCTCTACAACGGCGTCGTCTCCTCCAGCGCCGAGCAGTACTACCGCAAGGGCAAGCTCGCCTACCAGGACTCCGCCGGTGTGCGCAGCGGCTGGAAGCTGGCCGCCGAGGCGGTCCAGGCCGGAGTCACCCAGGGGCTCAAGGAGTTCGACACCCCCTGGCAGACGGCGTTCTCCAACTCCACCTTCGCCACCACGGTCTGCCCGTCCTGGCAGCAGGCGAACATCGAGAAGTTCTCCGGCCCGGGCAACGCCGGCAAGTGGAACATCGCGCAGGCGCCCGCCGCCGGCAACTGGGGCGGCTCCTTCCTCGCGGTGCCGGCCTCCGGCAAGCACGTCGCCCAGGCCCAGGCGCTGGCCGTCTGGCTGACCGCGCCGGAGCAGCAGGCCAAGGTCTTCCAGAAGGTCGGCAACATCCCGGCCAACCAGAAGGCGTACGCGCTGCCCGGCGTCACCGACTTCACCAACCCCTACATCGGCCCGAAGGCCCCCACCGGCCAGATCTTCTCCACCGCGGCGAAGGCCATCACCCCGGCGGAGACCGGCCCCCACCACGGCGACCTGCACGGGGCGTTCAGCAACGGCGTGCTGCTGATGGAGCAGAACCACAAGAGCGCCGACGAGGCCTGGGCCGCCACCCTCAAGCAGGTGGCGAGCAGCGTCCAGTAGGTCCCGGGCGCAGCGCCGTACGGGCCCGACCGCCGGCTGCCCGTGCGGCGCCGCCCCGCCGCGGGCGGCCGGCCGGTTGCCCGCTCTCCCCACCCCTTTCACGAACGACGCGTCGAGCCACCCGGCGGTCGACACGGCACGGAGGAAACCTGTGGCCACCCCCACCCGCACGGACCGGAGCGACCCGGCCGGTCCGCCGCCCACCGCCCCGCAGGGCCGCCGGGAGCCGACCGCCCTGCGCAGCCGCCTGCACCGCTGGGGCCATCTCGCGTCGCCCTACCTGTTCGTCGCGCCCTTCTTCCTGGTGTTCGCCGCCTTCGGCCTCTTCCCGCTGCTGTACACCGGCTGGCTGTCCCTGCACCGGGTCAGCCTCTACAACGTGGACAAGGCCGACTGGGTGGGTCTGCAGAACTACTCGGACCTGCTGTTCGGCCCGCCCAGCCACTACTTCTGGAACGCCCTGGGCAACACCGTCACCCTCGGCGTGCTGTCCACCGTCCCGCAGCTGCTGGCCGCGCTCGGCCTCGCGCACCTGCTCAACTACCGGCTCCCGGCCCGCGGTTTCTTCCGCACCGCACTGCTCGCGCCGTACGCGACCTCGGTGGCCGCCGCCACCCTGGTGTTCGCGCTGATCTTCAGCCCCGAGGGCGGCATGGCCAACTGGCTGCTCGGCCTGGTGGGGGCGGGCCCGGTCCGCTGGGAGGCCGGACCGTGGAGCTCGCAGATCGCCGTCTCGGTGATCGTCATCTGGCGGTGGACCGGCTACAACGCGCTGATCTACCTCGCCGCGATGCAGGCCATCCCCCGCGAACTGTACGAGGCCGCCGCCATCGACGGCGCCAACCGCTGGCAGCAGTTCCGCAACGTCACCGTTCCCGAACTGCGCCCCACCATCCTGTTCACCGTCGTGGTCTCCTCCATCGGGGCCACCCAACTCTTCGGCGAGCCCTACCTCTTCGGCGGCCAGAGCGGCCACCAGGGCGGCGCGGACCACCAGTACGAGACCCTCGGCATCTTCATGTACGACCAGGGCTTCCACAGCAGCATGCTCGGCCGCGCCTCCGCCATCGCCTGGATCATGTTCGGCCTGCTCCTGCTGGTCGGCCTGGCCAACACCCTGATCGCCCGCCGCCTGCGCTCCGCCACGTGAGCGGGAAGGACCGGACCATGACCACCGCCTCCGACATCCCTGCCACCCGCCGCCGAGCGGGGCGACGGCCGCGGCTGCGCGCCTCCGGCGCGGGCGACCAGCACCGGGCCGGCCCGCTCGCCCTGACCACGCTGGTGCTGGTCGCGCTCGCCTCCCTGTTCCCGCTGTACTGGACCCTGGTCGCGGCCTCCACCGACAGCCACCGGGTGATCTCCACCCCGCCGCCGCTGCTTCCCGGCGGGAACCTGTTCCACAACGTCGGCTACGTCTGGCACAACGCCGGAGCGCGCGGCATGGGCGTCGCGCTGCTCAACTCGACCCTGGTCGCCGGTACCGTCGCGCTCAGCACCGTGGCGTTCTCCGTGCTGGCCGGCTTCGCGTTCGCCAAGCTGCGCTTTCCCGGCCGCGGCGCGCTGCTCGCCCTGGTGGTCGCCACCATGGCGGTTCCCGCCCAGGTCAGCATCGTCCCGCTGTTCATCCTGATGAAGCACCTCGGGCTGGGCAACCAGCTCGGCGCCCTGATCCTGCCGACGCTCGTCACCGCCTTCGGCGTGTTCTTCATGCGCCAGTACCTCACCCAGGCCCTGCCCACCGAACTGCTGGAGGCCGCCCGGGTCGACGGAGCCAACTCGCTCCGGGTCATCTGGCACGTCGTCGTCCCGGTCGCCCGGCCGGCCATGGCGGTACTGGGAATGCTCGCCTTCGTGCAGTCCTGGAACGACTTCCTGTGGCCCATCATCGCGATGAACGGCGCCACCAACCCCACCGTCCAGGTCGCCCTGGCCGGGCTGGGCACCGGTTGGTCCACCGACTGGTCGGTCATCACCGCCGGCGCGCTCGTCGGCACCCTACCGCTGCTGCTGGTGTTCACCGTCTTCGGCCGGCAGATCGTCGGCGGCATCACGCAGGGTGCCCTCAAGGGCTGATCAGGCCCCCTCCGCCACCTCCGCACACCTTCCTGGAGCGCCTCCCCCATGACCACCGCGTCCCCCTCCCCCCAGTCCCCGCGCCGCCCGTTCCCCGCGCACTTCGCCTGGGGCGCGGCCACCGCCGCCTACCAGATCGAGGGCGCCGTCGCCGAGGACGGCCGCACCGCATCGATCTGGGACACCTTCAGCCACACCCCCGGCAAGGTGGTCGGCGGCGACACCGGCGACATCGCCGTCGACCACTACCACCGGTTCCGCGAGGACGTCCGGATGATGGCCGACCTCGGCCTCACCTCCTACCGCTTCTCGCTCGCCTGGCCCCGGATCCAGCCCACCGGCCGCGGCCCCGCCGTCGAACGCGGCCTGGACTTCTACCGCGCCCTGTGCGACGAACTGCTCGCCCACGGCATCGCCCCCGTCGCCACCCTCTACCACTGGGACCTCCCCCAGGAACTGGAGTCCGCCGGCGGCTGGCCCCACCGCGAGACCGCCTTCCGCTTCGCCGAGTACGCCGGCCTCGCCGCCGAGGCCCTCGGCGACCGGGTCTCCACCTGGACCACCCTCAACGAACCCTGGTGCAGCGCCTTCCTCGGCTACGGCTCCGGCGTGCACGCCCCCGGCCGCACCAACCCCGCCGACGCCCTCAAGGCCGCCCACCACCTCAACCTCGGCCACGGCCTCGCCGTCGGCGCCCTGCGCTCCGCCCTCCCGGCCGGCTCCCGGATCGCCGTCTCGCTCAACCTGCACGCCGTCCGCCCGCTCAGCGGGCACCCGGACGACCTGGAGGCCGCCCGCCGGATCGAGGCCGTCGGCAACCGGATCTTCACCGGCCCGATGTTCGAGGGCGAGTACCCGGCCGACCTGATCGCCGACACCTCGCACCTCGTCAAGTGGGAGGAGCTCGTCCACGACGGCGACCTCGCCGAGATCAGCCGGCCGATCGACCTGCTCGGCCTCAACTACTACAACCCGACCGTGGTCTCCTCCGCCGGCAACGCCAAGGACCTCCCCCGGCACGACGGCCACGGCGACAGCACGCACAGCCCCTGGCCGGGCGCCGAGGACGTCGCCTTCCACCTCGCCAACGAGGACGTCACCGCCATGGGGTGGCCGATCGACCCGACCGGCCTGTCCGACTCGCTGACCTCGCTGTACCGCAAGCACGGGCTTCCGCTGCTGGTCACCGAGAACGGCGCCGCGTTCGAGGACGTCGTCTCCGCCGACGGCAGCGTCCACGACCCGGAGCGGATCCGCTACATCGAGGGCCACCTCGGCGCGATCGCCGACGCCATCGAGGCCGGCGCCGACGTCCGCGGCTACTACCTGTGGTCGCTGATGGACAACTTCGAATGGGCCTACGGCTACGGCAAGCGCTTCGGCATGGTCCACGTGGACTACGACACGCTGGCCCGCACCCCGAAGTCCAGCGCCCACTGGTACTCGCAGGTGATCCGCCGGGGCGGGCCGGCCTGACCGCCGCTTTATCGAAAGTTTCGAAGACACTTGGTCGAATGTTTCGCGTTGCCTTGCCGACGCCTGCGACATCCAGAAGATTCGACCGATTTCCTCCTCCAGGAATCTTCTGCGACACCGTACTGACCAGGGATTATTTGAATCAGGGTGGGGCGGGGCAGAGTTCGAATCTATCGGACCATCGACCGAAAGTATTGACAGCCCGTCAGGCTCAGGCCAACACTGTCGCCGTCGACAAATCCGAAGAGCCCGGACAGGGCTGTTTGCGCCAACTGGCCTGGCCTGCTTGGTCGTTCAGTCCATCCGACGCTCTGCACCGCCGCGCGACAGCGCCGCTGCCGACCGCCCCCACGGCCGGCAGCGGCCAGGTCCGCACTCCCCACCCACCCCCCAGCAGGACGGATCACTCCCGTGAACCTCCCCCGCACGAAGAGCCGCACGTCCGGCCGCCTCCGGCGGCACGCCCGCAAGGCACGCGCCCTCGCACCGGCCCTCGCGATCGTCCTGGTCCTGCCCGGCACGGCCGAGGCCGCGACCGTCACCGGGAACCAGACCGGTAGTGACGGCGGGTACTTCTACTCGTTCTGGACCGAAGGCACCGGAGCGGCGTCGATGTCCCTGAACGGCGGCGGCAACTACAGCACGTCGTGGACCAACGCCGGCAACTTCGTGGCCGGAAAGGGCTGGAGCACCGGCTCACGCAACCCGGTGACGTACTCGGGTACGTGGAGCACCAACGGGAACGCGTACCTGTCGCTCTACGGCTGGAGCACCAACCCGCTCGTCGAGTACTACATCGTCGAGAACTACGGCTCCTACAAGCCCACCGGCACCTACAAGGGCACCGTGACCAGTGACGGCGGGACGTACGACATCTACGAGACGACGCGCTACAACGCACCGTCCATCGAAGGCGTCAAGACGTTCAACCAGTACTGGAGCGTCCGTCAGGCCAAGCGGACGGGCGGGACCATCACCGTCGCGAACCACTTCGACGCGTGGGCCCGGTACGGCATGAACCTCGGCACCATGAACTACGAGATCATGGCGACCGAGGGCTACCGGAGCAGCGGCAGCTCCAACATCACGCTGGGCTCCTCCACCGGCGGCGGTACGGGCGGCGGTGGAGGCTGCACCGCAACGCTCTCCGCCGGCGCCTCGTGGAGCGACCGCTACAACCTGAATGTCTCGGTCACGGGGGCGAGCACCTGGAAGGTGACCGTCAAGGTCCCGTCCCCGGAGAAGATCAGCTCGACCTGGAACATCAACTCGTCCTACCCCGACGCCCAGACACTGGTCGCCACCCCCAACGGCGCGGGCAACAACTGGGGCATGACCATCATGAAGAACGGCAGCACCACCTGGCCCACGGTCTCCTGCAGCGTGGGCTGAGCCCGGCGAGGAGGGCCGGCTCCCTGCGCGCTGCACTGCCGTTCTCCCAGCTGCCAGGCAGGGCGAAGTGATGTGGGAGCGACAACACGACGCCCTGCCTGGTGCCCCGCAGCCTCCTCGGTGGGCGTCAGTTGCTCCCGTGGGCGGCGAGGGTGGCGGTGACGGTGTCGAGCAGCTCGTTCCAGGAGGTCTCGAACTTCTCCACGCCCTCGTCCTCGAGCACCTGGACGACGTCGTCGTAGTCGACGCCGGCGGCCGCGACGGCCTCCAGGACGGCCTTGGCGTCCGCGTAGTTCGGGCGGACGGTGTCACCGGTGACCACGCCGTGGTCGTCGGTGGCGTCCAGGGTGGCCTCGGGCATGGTGTTGACGGTGCCGGGGGCGACCAGCTCGGTCACGTACAGGGTGTCCGGGAGGTTCGGGTCCTTGACGCCGGTGGAGGCCCACAGCGGACGCTGCGGCTTGGCGCCGGCGGCCTCCAGCGCCTTCCAGCGGTCGGAGGGCTCCTGACGACCGTCGGCGGAGCCGAACACCTCTTCGTAGGCCTGGTAGGCGAGGCGGGCGTTGGCCAGGGCGGCCTTGCCCTTGAGCTCCTTGGCGGCGCCGCCGACCTTGTCGAGGCGCTTGTCGATCTCGGTGTCCACGCGGGAGACGAAGAAGGACGCGACCGACTCGATCGAGGAGAGGTCGAGGCCGGTGGCCTTGGCCTGCTCCAGACCGGTCAGGTAGGCGTCCATCACCTCGCGGTAGCGCTCCAGCGAGAAGATCAGCGTGACGTTGACGCTGATGCCCTTGGCCAGCACGGCGGTGATGGCGGGCAGGCCGGCCTTGGTGGCCGGGATCTTGATGAACACGTTCGGGCGGTCGACCAGCCACCACAGCTGCTTGGCCTCGGCCACCGTCGCCGCGGTGCTGTGGGCCAGGCGCGGGTCGACCTCGATGGAGACCCGGCCGTCGCGGCCGCCTGTGGCGTCGTAGACCGGGCGCAGCACGTCGGCGGCGTCGCGCACGTCCGAGGTGGTGATCATGCGGACGGCCTCGTCGGTGGTCAGCTTGCGGACCGCGAGGTCCTCCAGCTGGCCGGCGTAGGCGCCGTTGCCGCCGATCGCCTTCTGGAAGATGGTCGGGTTGGTGGTCACGCCGACCACGTGCTTCTCCTGCACCAGCTCGGCCAGGTTGCCGGAGTTCAGTCGCTCGCGGCTCAGGTCGTCCAGCCAGATCGCCACGCCCTCGTCGCTGAGGCGCTTCAATGCATCGGTCATGGGGGTCCTTTCGTTCTGTCCTGCGGGGAGCCGTCCGTCCGGGCGTGTGCCGCTCCGTCAGCGGCCGGCGGTGAACCGGTAGACCGTGGTGGAGCGGTACGCCTCGCCGGGGTGCAGGACGGTGGAGGGGTATTCGGGCCGGTGCGGCGAGTCGGGATAGTGCTGGGTCTCCAGGGCGATGCCCGCGTGGGCCAGGTAGGGGCGGCCGGAGCGCCCGGTGACCGAGCCGTCGAAGTGGTTCCCGGTGTATACCTGCAGGCCTGGCTCGGTGGTCCGGCACTCGAGGCGGCGTCCGCTGGCAGGGTCGGTCAGGACCGCTACGGTCCGCAGTCCCGTACCGTTCAGTACCCAGTTGTGGTCGTAGCCGCCGCCGGCCCGGTCGAGCTGCGGGTGGCGGGCGGCCAGCCGCTCGCCGATCGGACGGGTTTCCCGGAGGTCGAACGCGGTTCCGGTGACGGATTCGACGGGGCCGAGCGGGATCAGGTCCTCGTCGACGGGGAGGTAGCCGGAGGCGTCGACCCTCAGCAGGTGTTCGAGGACGGTACCGCTGCCTTCGCCCGCGAGGTTGAAGTAGGCGTGGTTGGTGAGGTTGACCACGGTGGACGCGTCGCTGGTGGCCCCGTACTCGATGGTCAACTCGCCGTCGGCATCGAGGAGGTAGCTGACCTCGGCGGTGAGTGCGCCGGGGAAGCCCTGGTCGCCGTCCGGGCTGTGCAGGCGCAGCCGGACCCCGACGCGCCCGTCCTTCCGGACGGGCACGCCTTCCCACAGCCGGGTCGCGAAGCCGTCCGGTCCCCCGTGCAGGGTGTGCCCGGTGTCCTGGGTGGCGAGCTGGTGGACGGCACCGCCCAGGGGCAGCTCGCCACCGGCCACGCGGTTGGCGTACCGGCCGACCGTTGCCCCGAAGTACGCCGCTCCGCCCAGCAGTTCCGCGACCTGCCCGCCTCCGAGGACGACGTTGGTGCGGTGACCGTCCCGGTCGGGCACGTGGATGGCTTCGAGGCGGGCCCCGAGGCTCAGCACTTCCGCCATGACGCCACCCGGAGCGCCGAAGGTCCAGCGGGTGATCCACCGGCCGTCGGGGAGCGGCGCGACCTGGGACTGGGCGATTCTCAGTCGCGCGGGACTGGCACCTGATTCGAGCGGCACGGCAACTCCGTTGGGCCTACGGCACGGGAAGGGACGACGACGCCCCGGGTACACGGGCGCCGTCGGTCCTGGGTGACAGGGATCGCCATCCGGAGGCATACGGTTCTCATCCCGTCCGGACGAGAGCGGCGCAGCAGACTGCGGATCGGCGGTGCGTGTGGGCGGCTTCGGCTCAGAAGCCCTGGGCGAGGCGGTAGTAGGCCTGGTTCCAGCGCAGTTCGCGGGTGAAGCGGCGGATGCTGGTGTCCTGGTCGATCACCACCAGCTCGGTGGCGAGCATCTCGGCGAGGTCCTCCAGTTCCTCGGTGCCCACGGCGCGGGAGAGCACCGTGTGGTGGGGCGCGCCGGCGGTCAGCCACGCCTCGGTGGAGGTCCGCAGGTCCGGGCGGGGCTTCCAGACCGCGCGGGCGACCGGCAGGGCGGGCAGCGGCTCCGCGGGGTCGACCACGTCGATCTCGTTGGCGACCAGCCGGAACCGCTCGCCCATGTCGGCCAGACCGACCACCACCGCGGGGCCCGGCTCGGCGTCGAAGACCAGCCGCACCGGGTCCTCCCGGCCGCCGATCCCCAGCGGGTGCACCTCGCACGACGGCACCGCGGCGGCGATCGACGGACAGACCTCCAGCATGTGCGCGCCCAGGATCACCTCCCGCCCCGGCTCCAGGTGGTAGGTGTAGTCCTCCATGAAGGACGTGCCACCGGGCAGGCCGGAGGCGACCGTCTTCAGGGTCCGCAGCAGCACCGAGGTCTTCCAGTCGCCCTCACCGCCGAAGCCGTAGCCGTCGGCCATCAACCGCTGGACCGCCAGCCCCGGAAGCTGGCGCAGGCCCCCCAGGTCCTCGAAGTTGGTGGTGAACGCCCCGAAGCCGCCCTCCTGAAGGAAGCCCCGCAGGCCGGCCTCGATCCGGGCCGCGTAGCGCAGCGAGGCGTGCCGCTCGCCACCGGGGCGCAGCTCGGGCGCCAGACGGTAGCGCTGGTCGTAGTCCTTGACCAGCTCGGTGACCGCGCTGTCGGCGACCGCGTCCACGGCGGCGACCAGGTCGTTGACGCCGTAGGTGTTGACGGAGACGCCGAAGCGCCGCTGGGCCTCGACCTTGTCGCCCTCGGTGACGGCGACGTCGCGCATGTTGTCGCCGAACCGGGCCAGGCGCAGGGTGGCGAGTTCGGCGCGGCCGGCGGCCGCGCGGGCCCAGGCGCCGACCCGGCGCGCCACGGTCGGGTCGGAGACGTGGCCGGCGACGGTCTTGCGGGAAACGCCGAGGCGGGCCTGCACGAAGCCGAACTCGCGGTCGCCGTGGGCGGCCTGGTTCAGGTTCATGAAGTCCATGTCGATGGTGGACCAGGGCAGTTCACGGTTGGCCTGGGTGTGCAGGTGGAGCAGCGGCTTGCGCAGCGCGTCCAGGCCGGCGATCCACATCTTCGCCGGGGAGAAGGTGTGCATCCAGGCGATCAGGCCGATGCAGGTGTCGTCGGCGTTGGCGTCCAGGCAGATCCGGCGGATCGCGTCGGCGTCGGTGAGGACCGGCTTCCAGACGATCCGCACCGCCACGGCCGGATCAGCGTCCAGCTGGTCGGCGATGGCGCGGGACTGGTCGGCGACCTGGCGCAGGGTGTCCTGGCCGTAGAGGCCCTGGCTGCCGGTGAGGAACCAGATCTCGCGGCCTGCGAATGCGTGGGTCATCGGGGTTCGGCTCCTTAGCGGGCAGCGGGCTGCTGGCCGTAGACGTGCTGGTAGCGGTGGTTGAGGTGGTCGATGTCGGCCTGCGCGATCGGCACCGGCTCGCCCAGCTGACGACAGATGTGCACGGTGCGGGCCACGTCCTCGCACATCACCGCGGCCTTCACCGCGGCCTTCGCGTCCGCTCCGATGGTGAACACGCCGTGGCTCTTCATCAGCACCGCCGGCGAGCGGTGACCGGTCAGGGTGTCCACGATGCCCCGGCCGATCGAGTCGTCACCGATCAACGCGAACGGGCCGACGGGGATCTCCGCGCCGAACTCGTCCGCCATCGCGGTCAGCACGCACGGCACCGCCTCGCCCCGGGCGGCCCAGGCACTGGCATACGTGGAATGGGTGTGCACCACACCCCCCACCCCGGGCATCGCGCGATACACGTAGGCGTGCGCGGCCGTGTCCGAGGACGGCGAATGCTCGCCCTCCACGACATTGCCGTCCAGATCGCACAGGATCATGCTCGCCGGGGTCAGCTCGTCGTAGGACACCCCGCTGGGCTTGATGACCATCAGGTCCTCACCCGGCACCCGCGCGGACACGTTCCCCGCCGTCCACACCACCAGCCCGTAACGGACCAGCTCCTGATGCAGATCACTCACCTGACGCCGGATCAGTTCAATGGTGTCGCTCATGGGTGTGTCAGTCCTCGCTGTCGTGGGTGAGGGCGGCGTTGCGGATGCGGCGCAGGCGGTGGAGCTGCTTGTCGGGGCCGGTGCCGAAGTGGTCGTGCAGGGCCCGGTACTCGGCGAACAGCGCGTCGTAGGCGTCCGCGCGGGCGGTGTCGGGCCGGTAGGCGGCGCGCTCGACCCGGCCCATCGCCGCGGCGGCGGCCCGCACGTCCCGATGGGCGCCGGCCGCGACCGCGGCGTGGATCGCCGAGCCCAGCGCCGGGCCCTGCTCGGAGAGCGCGAGCGAGACCGGGCGGCGCAGCACGTCCGCGTAGATCTGCATGAGCAGGGTGTTCTTCTTCAGGCCGCCGGTGACCACGAACTCGGTGACCGGCACGCCGCCGGCCTCGAGTGCTTCGACGATCACGCGGGTGCCGTAGGCGGTGGCCTCCAGCAGGGCGCGGTAGATCTCCTCGGGGCGGGTGGCCAGGGTCAGGCCCACGATCACGCCGGACAGGTGGTGGTCGACCAGGGTGGAGCGGTTGCCGTTCATCCAGTCCAGGGCGACCAGGCCGTGGCCGCCGACCGGCTGGTCGGCGATCTTGCGGGTCAGGAGCTGGTGCAGGTCCTCGCCGCGCGCCTGCGCCTCGGCCAGGTAGTCGGCGGGCACGCCCTGGCGCAGCCACCAGGCGAAGATGTCGCCGACCGCGCTCTGCCCGGCCTCGTAACCCCAGGCGCCGGCGACGATGCCGCCCTCGACCACACCGCAGATGCCGGGGACCTCCGCCGGCGCGGGGCCGTTGACCACGTGGCAGGTGGAGGTGCCCATGATGGCCAGCAGCCGGCCGTTGTCCACCGCCTGCGCGGCCGGCGCCGCCACGTGCGCGTCCACGTTCCCGGCGGCCACCGCGATACCCTCCGGCAGGCCCGTCCAGGCCGCGGCCTGGGCGGTCAGCGACCCGACCCGCGAGCCCAGCGGCGCGAGCGGGTGCTCCAGCCGGGTCCGGGCGAAGTCCGCGAAACCCGGGTGCAGGGCCGCCAGGTACTCCTCACTCGGATAGGAGCCGTCCTGATGGATCCCCTTGTACCCGGCCGTGCAGGCATTGCGGGACTCGGCACCGGTGAGCTGCCACACGATCCAGTCCGCCGCCTCGATCCACCGCTCGCACGCCGCATAGACCGCCGGGTCCTCCTCCAGCACCTGCAACGCCTTGGCGTACTGCCACTCCGCGGAGATCCTCCCGCCGTAACGGTGGATCCACTTCTCACCCCGCGCACGGGCCAGCGCATTGATCCGGTCCGCCTGCCCCTGCGCCGCATGGTGCTTCCACAACTTCGGCCAGGCATGCGGACGACCCGCCCACTGCGCAAGCTCGGCAAGCGGCGTGCCGTCCGCCAGCACCGGCAACACCGTGCACGCCGTGAAATCCGTCGCGATACCGACCACCGCAGAAGGATCGACACCCGCCGCCGCCACCGCCGCCGGAACGGCCTCGCGCAACACCTCACGCCAATCCTCGAAATGCTGCAACGCCCAATCCGGAGGCAGCCGCAAACCCGAACCGGGCAACCGCTCCTCGATCACCGCATGGGCATACGGATGCACGGCGGTACCCAACTCCTCGCCGTCACGGACCCGCACCACCACCGCACGGCCCGACAGAGTCCCGAAGTCGATACCGACCACATAGCTCTCCGGTCCACTCGCCTGGTCTCGGGAGAAGGTCACGGTCACTGTCTCTTCCTCGGTGCATCGAAACGGAAGCTGCATGGCAGCTGAATGGGCGCCGGCCGCCGGCGGTCCCGCAGCACTGCGGGGCCGGCGGCCGGCAAATGTTCCGCCGACCTCACCCTCAAGAGGGACGGAACAGGGACCGCTCGGGCCGTCCGACGAAGCGGAGACGGTTGGCCCGGCGGAGTCGCAACAGGATTGTCGGCACTGGCACATGGCCTGTCGGGCGCACGCGGAGGAGCGCCGGTGGCACCTGGTCGGTCGTTACCTGCGCCGGGTGGTGATGACGCGCTGCAGGACGATGAAGACGAACAGCAGGCAGCCGATCACGATCCGGGTCCACCACGAGCTGAGGGTGCCCTGGAAACTGATGACGGTCTGGATGAGGCCCAGGACCAGGACGCCGAGGACGGTGCCGAGCAGGTAGCCGGAGCCGCCGGTGAGCAGGGTGCCGCCGATCACCACCGCGGCGATCGCGTCGAGTTCGAGTCCGACCGCGTGCAGCCCGTACCCGGAGAGCATGTAGAAGGTCAGCAGGACGCCGCCGAGCGCCGAGCAGAAGCCGCTGATCGCGTACACGGTGGTCTTGGTCCGCCCGACGGGCAGTCCCATCAGCAGGGCGGACTGCTCGCTGCCGCCGATCGCGTACACGTTCCGTCCGAGCCGGGTGTGGTGGAGCACCACGAATCCGGCCGCGATCACCAGCAGGGCGATCACCACGCTCGGCGAGACGAACAGGTCGCCGAGCGGGATCCGGGTCTGCGCCATCGCCGTGTACGACGGGTCGGTGATCGAGATCGACTCGATGCTGATGGTGTAGCAGAGGCCGCGGGCCAGGAACATGCCCGCCAGCGTGACGATGAACGGCTGGATCTCGAAGGTGTGGATCACCCACCCCATCACCCATCCGCCCGCCGTGCCCATCAGCAGGACCAGGGGGATGACCAGCAGCGGCGGCCAGCCGTGCCGTTCGACCAGCCAGGCGGAGACCATGGTGGACAGGGCGACGACGGCGCCGACGGACAGGTCGATGCCTCCGGTCAGCACCACGAAGGTCATGCCGACCGCGACGACGAGCAGGAAGGCGTTGTCGATCAGGAGGTTGAGCAGGACCTGCCCGGAGAAGAAGCCGTCGTACTGGACCGAGCCGACGGTGAACATCGACACCAGCAGGACGGAGGTGACCAGCAGCGGGACCTGTCCGCGCATCCTGGTCAGCAGGGTGTTGGCGTTCATGCGCCGACCTCCCGGTTGGTCGTGGCGGTGGTCGCGCCGGCCGTGGACCGCTGCCGGGGGGCGGCGCCCCGTCCCGCGCCGCCGCGGCGGCGGGCCAGCTTGGCGCGGAAGTTGGGCGACTGGATCAGGCAGACCGTGATCACCACGAAGGCCTTGAAGACCAGGGTGGTCTCCGGCGGGATGCCGACGGTGTAGACGGTGGTGGAGAGCGTCTGGATGATCAGCGCACCAAGCACGGTGCCGCCGATCGAGAACCGGCCGCCGGTCAGCGAGGTCCCGCCGACCACCACCGCGAGGATGGCGTCCAGCTCGATCCACAGGCCGGCGTTGTTGCCGTCGGCCGCCGAGACGTTGGAGGACACCATCAGTCCGGCGAGGGCCGCGCACAGCGCGCTGAACACGTACACCAGCCCGATCAGGCGCATCGCCCGGATACCGACCAGCCGGCTGGCCACCGGGTTGCCGCCGACCGACTCCAGCAGCAGGCCGAGCGCGGTGGAACGGGTCAGCAGCGCGGTGAGCACCGCGACCAGGCCGCTGAGCAGGATCGCGAACGGCATGGCCAGCCAGTAGCCGCCGCCGATCAGCTTGTACGGCTCGCTGGTGACGGTGATGATCTGCCCGTCGGTGACGAGTTGGGCGACCCCGCGGCCGGCGACCATCAGGATCAGGGTCGCGATGATCGGCTGCACCCCGACCTTCGCCACCAGGACGCCGTTGGCCAGACCCAGCACGAGCGCCGTTCCCAGCGCGATGCCGACGGCGGCGAGGACCGTGCCGAGGCTGCCGGGATCCGAGGACTCACTGATGTGCAGGCACGCCAGCGCACCGGCGATCGCGACGGTGGAGCCGACCGACAGGTCGATGCCGCCGGTGGCGATCACCAGGGTCATGCCGAGCGACACCAGGATGAGCGGCGCGCCGAAGTGCAGGATGTCGATCAGCGAGCCGTAGAGGTGGCCGTCCTTGAGGTGGACGGCGAAGAAGTCCGGCGTGAAGGCGAGGTTGGCCAGCAGCAGGACGGCCAGCACCGCGGCCGGCCAGAACAGCCGGTGCCGGACCACTGCCCCGACCCCTCGAGTGGTCGTGGTGCTCACTGTTCCGCTCCGCTCGCGATGGTGGCCATGACGCGCTCCGGGGTGAGAGCGCCGTCGTTGCGCAACTGGGCGACCATCCGGCGGTCGCGCAGCACCCCGACCCGGTGGCTCAGCCGCAGCACCTCGTCCAGTTCGGCGGAGATGAACAGCACGGCCATGCCCTTCTCGGCGAGGTCCGCGACCAGCTTCTGGATCTCGGCCTTGGCGCCGATGTCGATGCCGCGGGTGGGCTCGTCGAGGATCAACAGCTTGGGGTCGGTGATCAGCCAGCGGGCCAGCAGGACCTTCTGCTGGTTGCCGCCGCTGAGGTTGCGGACCAGTGCCTCCGGATTGCCCGGGCGGATGTCCAGGGCGCGGATCCAGCGCAGTGCCAGCTCGTCCTGCGCGGTGCGCGACAGCGGCCGGGCCCAGCCGCGGGCCGCCTGGAGGGCCAGCACGATGTTCTCCCGGACGGTCAACTCGCCGACCAGGCCCTCGGTCTTGCGGTTCTCCGAGCAGAAGGCGATGCCGTGCGCGATCGCGTCGCGCGGGCTGCGCAGCTCGGTCTCGGTGCCGTTGATCCGCACGGTGCCCCGGTCCTTGTGGTCGGCGCCGAACAGCAGCCGGGCCGCCTCGGTCCGGCCGGACCCCAGCAGGCCCGCCAGGCCCACCACCTCGCCGGGCCGGACGACGAGATCGTACGGTTCGACGGCACCGCGCCTGGCCAGGCCCTCGGCCTGCACGAAGGCCCGGTCGGTGGTCGGCACGGCACGCTCGCGGCGCTTGCCGCCGGCGAGTTGGTCGAGCCCGGCGAGTTCCGCGCCGATCATCCGGGAGACCAGCTCGACCTGGTTCAACTCGCTGGTCAGGTACTCGCCCTCGTGCCGTCCGCCCCGCAGCACGGTCATCCTGTCGCAGATCTCGTAGATCTGGTCGAGGAAGTGCGACACGAACAGGATGGCGACCCCCTGGTCGCGCAACCTCCGCATCACGGTGAAGAGTTGGAGGACCTCGTCGCGGTCCAGGCTGGACGTCGGCTCGTCCAGGATCAGCACCTTCGCCGAGACGGCCACCGCGCGGACGATGGCGACCAGCTGCTGGACGGCGATGGAGTGGCTGTCCAGCGGCGCACTGACGTCGATGTCCAGCTCCAGCGTGCGGACCAACTCGGCTGCCCGGCGCCGCATTTCGGCCCAGTCGATCATTCCGAGGCGGCGCGGCTCGCGGCCGATGAAGATGTTCTCCGCGACCGACAGGTTCGGGCAGAGGTTCACCTCCTGGTAGACGGTGCTGATGCCCGCCTGCTGGGCCTGCAGCGGACCGGCGATCCGCACCCGCCGCCCGGCCAGCAGCACCTCGCCACCGTCCGCCGGGTGGACGCCGGTCAGCACCTTGATCAGCGTGGACTTGCCGGCGCCGTTCTCCCCCATCAGGGCGTGCACCTCGCCGGGGAAGAGCCGGAAATCGACTCCGTCCAGCGCCACCACCCCGGGGAACTCCTTGCGGATCCCCCGCACTTCCAGGACCGGTTGCCGATGCACCCCGGTTCTCCTCTCCTCGTGCGAACCCGGGCCCGTCCGGGGAGCGGTCCGCCGACCGCTCCCCGGACGGGCGGGCCCGGTCAGTACTGGCGGGACGGCAGCGCGGCCGTGGCCTGCTCGGGCGTGAACGTGCCCTCCTCGGTCTTGATCCGGCGCGGCACCTGCTCGCCGGCCTTGACCTTCTTCACCAGGTCCATCAACTGGTCGCCCAGGAGCGGGTTGCACTCCACGTCATAGTTGATCTTGCCCTGGCTCATCGCCGTGAACGCGTCCTTCACGCCGTCCACCGACACGATCTTGATGTCGGTACCGGGCTTCTTGCCGGCCTCCTCGATCGCCTGGATCGCACCCAGCGCCATGTCGTCGTTGTGCGCGTACAGCACGTCGATCTTCGGCTGCGCCTTCAGGAAGGCCTGCATGACCTCCTTGCCCTTGGCGCGGGTGAAGTCACCGGTCTGCGAGGCGACCACCTTGAACTTCGCGTCCGCCTTGATCACGTCGCCGAACCCGGCCTTGCGGTCGTTGGCCGGCGCCGAACCGGTGGTGCCCTGCAGCTCGACGATGTTCACGTCGCCGGACTTGCCCTGGTACTCCTTCACCAGCCAGTCGCCCGCCTTCTTGCCCTCCTCGACGAAGTCCGAGCCCAGGAAGGACACGTAGAGCGACTCGTCCTTGGAGTCCACCGCCCGGTCGGTCAGGATCACCGGGATCTTGGCGTCCTTCGCCTCCTTCAGCACGGTGTCCCAACCCGACTCCACCACCGGCGAGAAGGCGATCACGTCCACCTTCTGCTGGATGAACGAGCGGATCGCCTTGATCTGGTTCTCCTGCTTCTGCTGCGCGTCGGAGAACTTCAGCTCGATGCCCGCCTTCTTCGCGGACTCCTGCACCGACTTGGTGTTCGCGGTGCGCCAGCCGCTCTCGGCGCCGACCTGCGAGAAGCCCACGACGAGCTTGTGGCCGGAGCCCTTGTCGGCCGAGTTCCCGCCACCGCCGGAACCACACGCAGCGAGAACGGTGACCATCGCACCGGCGACCAGGGCCGCCGCAGCTCTCTTGGACATGGTGGGACTTCCTCTCGGGATCGTCGATCGCACGGACGGCACGGCCGGCCGGCGTTCACGGGAATGGGCGAGACGACCAGGGGCGGGGCGCGACCGGTGGGGGCGCACCATCTCGTCCGTGTGAACGCGGTGTGGCGACGCCGTTTCGCTTGATGGAGATTGTTAGCGCTCACAATCAGTGCGGACAACCCCCGCGTCGCGCCGTTATCCAATCTTGACCCTCTACGGCAGGCACAAGGGGCAAAGGCCGCAGGCCACTTGGCCGGCCGGAGCCGCGGACCGGGTCCGCGGGTCGCACCTGCGCGGCCACCGCCCGCCCCGACCCCGGCGACTCGGCCACCGGGCCGTCCGCGCATCGTGATCAGGTTTACCCGGAACGCCTTGACACCCCGGCTCCCCCGGTGCTTTTCTCCGTGCCACGGGTCGGCTCCGAGGCTTTGTTGTGAGCGCTAACAGGATCCGTCCGTCTCCCCCACCCCAGGGCCTGCCCCGCCCCCGTCGAACGGGCGCCTCGTACCCCGATCCGCTCCGGATCCCGTACACCGGCGGTCGGGCCCTGCCCCGAACCCCCCCACAGGAGGGTGCACATGAAGACTCGCGGTGAGGTCCACAGGGCCTCGCATCGGCGAGGCTGGCGGTCGCAGCTGGCAGCAGTTCTGTCGGTGGTCTTCCTGGCCGGCTTCCTGGTCGCGGTCGACACCGGCAGCGCCTCGGCGGCCTCGGTCGACACGGCCAAGTGGTACGTGCTGGTCAATCGCAACAGCGGCAAGGCGTTGGACGACTACAACTTCGCCACCGCCGACGGTTCGCCCGTCGTCCAGTGGGCCCGTTCCGACAACCAGGCGCAGCAGTGGCGCTTCCTGGACTCGGGCAACGGCTACTACCGGTTGCAGAACCGCAACTCCGGCAAGGTCCTGGACGACTACAACCTCTCCACCAGCGACGGCGCCGCCATCGTCCAGTGGAGCGACCTGAACGGCACCAACCAGCAGTTCAGCCTCGCCGACTCGGCCGGCGGCTACGTCCGCCTCCTCAACCGGCACAGCGGCAAGGCCGTCGAGGTCCAGGGCGCCTCCGCCGCGGACGGCGGCAAGGTCGTCCAGTACGCCGACTGGGGCGGCAGCAACCAGCAGTGGCAGCTCGTCCCGGTCGCCGACGCCGGCTCGGGCGGCACCGGCTCGCTGCCGTCCACCTTCCGCTGGACCTCCAGCGGAGTGCTGGCCGGCCCGAAGCCCGACACCGCCCACAACGACATCGCGGCCATCAAGGACTTCTCCGTCATCCGGCACAACAACAAGTGGATCGTGTACGCGACCACCGCCAGCAAGACCGCCGGCTGGAACCTCGAGCAGTTCACCTTCTCCGACTGGTCCCAGGCCGCCTCCGCGACCCCGACCTACCTGGACGCTTCCGGGATCGGAACCGGCTACCGCGCCGCCCCCCAGGTCTTCTACTTCGCGCCGCAGAACCTCTGGTACATGGTCTACCAGACCGGCCCGCCGTCCTACTCGACCAGCACCGACCCCAGCAACCCGGCCCTGTGGACCGCGCCGAAGCCCTTCATCGCGAACGAGCCGGCCGTCGTCACGCAGAACAAGGGCGACGGCACCTGGATCGACTTCTGGACGATCTGCGACACCGCCAACTGCCACCTGTTCTTCGCCGACGACAACGGCCACATGTACCGGGCGCAGACCACCCTGGCCAACTTCCCGAACGGCTTCGGCAACACCCAGCTCATCATGTCGGACACCAAGAACAACCTCTTCGAGGCGTCCAACGTCTACAAGGTCCAGGGCAAGGACCAGTACCTGATGATCGTCGAGGCCATCGGCTCGACCGGCCGCCGCTACTTCCGGTCCTGGACCTCCAGCAGCCTCACCGGGACCTGGACCCCGCTGGCCGCCACGGAGAACGAGCCCTTCGCCGGACGCAACAACGTCACCTTCAACGGCACCGCCTGGACCCAGGACTTCAGCCACGGCGAGATGGTCCGGGCGAGCAACGACCAGAGCCTCACCATCAGCCCGTGCAAGCTCCAGTACGTCTACCAGGGCCTCGACCCCGCCACCCCCTGGCAGACTCCGTACATCGAACTCCCTTACCGGATGGGCCTGCTGACCCAGAGCAACAGCACTTGCTGAACCCGCCGGACATTCCGGGTGGCCCGGTCGCGGAACGCGACCGGGCCACCCGGCCCGCAGCACCGCCCAGGTCGGCCACCCGCCCCGGCCCCGTCGTCGCGAGCATGGGCGAACACCACAGGCGGGTACTCTTCCGAGGTACCGATGCGCGCGACTCCACTGCTTCCCCCGCACCCCGCGAGGCGGAACAGCCGCCCGGTACACGTCCGCAATCGCTGAGGGAGTGACAGGTTGGGGACCGAAACGGCAGGCCCGGACGCGCGGCAGCCGGTGATGGCGGACGTCGCGAAGCTGGCCGGGGTGTCGCACCAGACGGTGTCGCGGGTGCTCAACGGTGCCCCGCACGTCCGGCCCGGGACCAGGAAGCGGGTCCTCGCGGCCATCCGCGAGCTCGACTACCGCCCCAACTCGGCCGCACGTGCGCTGGCCACCCGCCGCTCCCAGACACTCGGCGTGGTCAGCTTCGGCTCCACGCTCTACGGGCCGGCGTCGATGCTGGACGGCATAGAGCGGGCGGCCCGCAGCGCCGGGTACTTCGTCAGCGTCGCCAGCCTGCGCTCACTGGACAGCCGCTCCCTCCAGGAGGCCGTCGACCGGTTGCGCGACCAGGGCGTCGAAGGCGTCGCGGTGATCGCCCCGCAGACGTCAGCGGTCAGCGCCGTCACCAAGCTGTCCAGCTCGGTGCCGATCGTCGCCGTCGGCTCCGGCACCCGCTCGAGCATTCCGATGGTCTCGGTCGACAACCGCGCCGGCGCGGAGGCCGCCACCCGGCAACTGCTCGACCTCGGCCACCTCACCGTCCACCATCTGGCCGGCCCCTCCGGCTGGTTGGAGAGCCAGGACCGTCAGCAGGGCTGGCAGCGCGCGCTGGAATCCGTCGGCGCCCGCACACCGGTCGTGGAGACCGGCGACTGGAGCGCCCGCTCCGGATACGAGGCGGGGCAGCGGATCGCGCGTCTGCCCGAGGTCACCGCGGTGTTCTGCGCCAACGACCACATGGCCCTCGGCCTGCTCCGGGCCCTGCACGAGGCCGGCCGCGCGGTGCCGGGCGACATCAGCGTCGTCGGCTTCGACGACATCCCCGAGGCCGCCTACTTCACCCCGCCGCTGACCACCGTCCGCCAGGACTTCGGCGAACTCGGCCGCCGCGCCCTCGAACTCCTCGTCGCCGAACTCTCCGGCAGCCCCCACCCCGGCACCCGCGTCCGGATCGCGCCGGAGATGGTCCTGCGCCGCAGCACCGGCCCGGCGCTTCGCCCCGATCGGTGACACGGCTGCGACCAGGGGGCACCGCACGGCGACGGGTCCAGCCGCGGTGCGGCCGGCGCCGTCGCGGACCCGGCCGGGCGGATGCCGATCGAGTGGGCGGTGCCGAGGAGGCCGAACACCCCGACGACGGCGGCAGCGCCGGAATGCGGCCCGGCACCGGCTGCCCGCGCGGCAGCGGGCGGCACGATGCCCCGACCATCGGCATCCTGCCGCCCGCACCCACCGCCCGCGCCCCGGGTGCGCGGGCATCAGATCAGAGGAAGCGCCAGAGGTGGTCCGACGTGCCGTTGTCGTCCCACAGGACGATCTGGGCGCCCTGGGAGGCGGACGCACCGGAGACGCCGAGGACGCGACCGCTCGTGGCGGACTGGATGCGGAAGGTGTCGCCGCCGCCGTGGCGCAGCCGCCAGCGGTGGTCCCCGGCCCCGTCGTCCGTCCACTGGACGATCCTGGCGCCGTTGGCCGTGCCGCCGCCCTCCACGGCGAGGACCTTGCCGCTGTGGGAGTTCTTGAACCGCAGGTGGCCTCCGGAATCGACCACGGCCGTCCACAGGTGGTCGGCGGTGCCGTTGTCGCCCCACTGGATCACCTGGGCGCCGTCGGCGGTCGACATGGTCTGCACGCCGAGCAGCAGCCCGCTGCCCACGTTCTGGATGCGCCGGGTGCCGGTCGGGACGAACCACCACCGGCTGGTGGCCGAGCCGGTGTCCGGGACCTGGACGGCGAACGCGCCCTGGGCGGTGGAGGCGCCGGCGATGCCGAGCAGCTTGCCGCTGTTGGCGTTGCGCAGGCCGTGCGAGCCGTCGGCCGTCCCGACGACCGTCCACCGGTGGTCGGCGGTGCCGTTGTCCGACCACTGGAGCACGGAGGCGTTGTCGGCGGTGGACATGTTCTGCACGCCCAGGACCTTGCCGCTGTTGGCGTTGCGCAGGCGCAGCGCGTCGCCGTCGACGACCGGGGCCCAGTCGTGGTCGGCGGTGCCGCTGTCGCCCCACTGGAGGGCGGGCCCGCCGTCCGCGGTGGACATGTTCTGCACGCCGAGCACGAGCCCGCTGCCCGCGTTGAGCAGGCGGAACCCGCTGCTCCTGGTGTTCCAGTAGACGGAGTAGTTGAAGCCCTGCGCGTCGTGGAAGGGACTCAGGCCGACGGGGGCTCCGTTGGCGGTCGCGGTGAAGGCGAGGCCCGTGGTGCCGGTGCGGGTGACCGACGCCGGGTCGAGGACCGGGAGCGCGGACAGCGCGGTGCTGCCGTAGTTGCCGCACAGCACGACCGGGCCGTAGGTCACCGCGGCGACGTCCGGGTTGTCGTTGGCGGCCCGGAGCGTGACCCGCATGGGCAGCTTGACGGTCACCGTGTCGCCGGAGGCCCAGGCACGGGTGACGGTGGCGTAGCTGCCGGGCGCGGTGGCGACGTTCTGCACCGTGCCGTTGACGCTCACGGTGGCGCCGGACGTCCAGGCCGGGATCCGGATGCGCATCGACCAGGTGTCGCCCGCGCTGCCGCCGATCGTGAGCGTGGTGGTGTCCTCCGCGGGGTAGGCGGTGGTCTGGGTGACCGTGAGGCCGCGCTCCGCCCAGGTGAGGACCGTGGGCGCGAACAGGTTCACGATCAGCGTGGTGCCGTCGTGGAAGTAGACGGAGTCCGCCAGTTTGGTGTTGGACTCCATGCCGGTGCCCTGGCAGCACCAGAAGGAGTCGTAGTCGGTGCTCCAGGTGCCGCCGCCCCAGGCCGGGCCGACCCCGCGGCGGCCGCCGGGCCTGAGCGGGGTGAAGTAGGTGACGTGCCCGTGCGGGTCGGCGGGGTTCTGCGCACCGACGACGTGGTTGAGCAGGGTGCGCTCGTAGAAGTCGAAGTAGCCGGCTCGGCCCGGGTCCAACTGCCAGAGTTCGCGCGTGAGTTTGAGCATGTTGTACGAGTTGCAGAGTTCGCAGGTGTCGTTGGTCAGCTGGGTGGCGATCGCGTCGGGTGCGCGGAAGTGCTCGGCCTGGCTGTTGCCGCCGATGGCGTAGCTGTGCGCGGTGGTGCAAATGTTCCAGGCCTGGGAGGCGATGTCGCGGTAGCGCGCCGTCCCGGTGGCGCGGTATTCGCGGACGGCTCCGATCCACTTCGGCACCTGGGTGTTCGCGTGCAGGCCGTTGAGCTGGTCCTGTCCGGCGGCCAGCGGGTCGAAGACGGCCGCGTGGTCGAAGCGTTGGGCGACCGTCAGCCAGCGCGCGTCCCCGGTCTGCAGGTGGAGGTCGGCCAGGACCTCGTTCATGCCGCCGAACTCGGTGCCCATCAGCGCCTGCATCTGGCTCCGGGTGAGCCGGCCGGTGCGCAGGTCGACCCAGCCGGCGAGGCCCAGCAGGACGTCCCGGGCCTGGCTGCTGCCCAGCAGGCGCCACACGTCGAGCAGACCGGCCATGGTCTTGTGGACGCAGTAGTAGGGGACGTTGCCGTTCTTGAGCGAGCCGGACTCGAGCTGGGCGAAGTCGTTCTCGGGGAAGCCCGACAGGTAGCCGGCGGAGAATCCCGCTGCGGCGTTGTTGGCCTGGCACTTGGCCAGCTCGGCCACCATGTGGGCGGCCTTGTCCCGGCAGACGGTGTCGCCGGCGCCCGCGTACGCCTGGGCCCACGCGCTGAGGAAGTGCCCCTGCACGTGGGTGCGGAACGGGAACGACGGCGCGTCCCAGCCTCCGGTCGCGGCAGCGGCGTTGGTGGACAGCCGGTGGTTCGCACGGAAGTTGTACAGCAGGCGGTCGACGTCGACGAAGCGCAGGTACGCCAGGGTCCGGTCCTGGTTGTCGCGCAAGCGGCCGGCCGTGAGCCGGACCTGGCCGAGGTCGAAGGGCTGCGTCGAGGAGCCGGCGGCTTCGGCTGCCTCCGCGGCCGCCGGGGCGAGGCCGAGACCGATGGCGGGGGCGAGGGTCAGCACGCCGGTCGCCTTGAGCAGGCTGCGGCGGTTCAGGGGAACGGGCGACATCGCGGGGACTGGTCCTTCCGGGTGGGGAGGAGACCGATGCACAGCACGGCGCGGAGTGTTAACGCTAACAACTGACGTCGGACGAAAGCGCGCCGGTCGGCGGAGGCGCACGTGGAGATGGCGCCGAAGGACCGCGGACCGCGGAGAGCGCCAGGTCCGACCTTCGACGAGTGCCACGTTTATACCCCCGCCGTCCGGACCCCGTCCAGAGGTGCGGCAGAACGGCGCGGCCTCGAAACATTTCGATCCCCCATGACCTTCCCAGGCCCGGACTGCCACCCCAGGCCCCTCAACTGCTTCCGGACGCACGACCATTGACTGGAGAATATCCGCACAGATAGCTTCCGAATCATTCGCAGAGATTTCGAAACTTTCGAAATCCCTTGGCAGCCACGAGGAGTCCACTGTGCAACTACGCCGTCAGCTGGGGGCCGCGGTAGCCGCAGCCGCCGTTCTCCTGCTCGCCCCCTCCGCGGTCGCGACCGCCGGAGACGCCGGGGACAAGAGGCCGTCCGCGGCCGGCGACTCGCTGCGCGCCCTCGGCGCCCATCAGGGCCTGGGCATCGGAACGGCCGTCGACATGGCCCACTTGGGCTCCGACCGGAACTACACCGACATCGTCGCCGACCAGTTCTCGGTGGTGACGCCGGAGAACGCCATGAAGTGGGAGGCGGTGGAGCCCACCCGGGGCGCCCACGACTGGCGGCCGGCCGATCAGCTCGTCCAATTCGCCCGGCAGCACGGGCAGTCGGTCCGGGGCCACACCCTGATGTGGCACAACCAGCTGCCCGCCTGGCTCACCACCGGGGTCGACAACGGCACCATCAGCGACCCGCAGCTGCGCGAGATCCTCCATCGGCACGTCACGGACGAGGTCGGCCACTTCCGCGGCCAGGTCTGGCAGTGGGACGTGGTCAACGAGGTCTTCGCCAATTCCTGGGACAAGGCTCTGCCCAACGGCCTGAACAGCGAAGACTTCTGGATCAGGCACCTGGGCGAGGGCATCGTCGCCGACGTCTTCCGCTGGGCCCACCAGGCGGATCCGAAGGCCCTGCTGTTCTACAACGACTACAACATCGCGGGCCAGGACGGCAGCAACGCGAAGTTCACCGCGGTCCACGACTACGTCGAGCGGCTCCTCGCCCAGGGCGTGCCGATCGACGGCATCGGCGAGCAGGGCCACCTGGACACCCAGTACGGATTCGACCCCCAGCGCTTCCAGGCCGACCTGCAGTCCTACGCGGACCTGGGCCTGAAGGTCGCCGTCACCGAGGCCGACGTGCGCACCTTCGTGAACAACGCGACGGAGCAGGTGCCGACGAGCCAGCTCGCCGCGTTCGCCCAGCCGTACGAGTTCTCCGAGATGCTGAAGGCCTGCCAACTCGTCCGGCAGTGCGTCTCGTTCACCGCCTGGGGCGTGTACGACGGCGACTCGTGGATCCCCGGCACGTTCAGCGGCACGGGCTACGGCCTGCTCTACGACGTGGACATGCGGCCGAAGCCCGCCTACTTCGCCCTCCGGAAGGACCTCGCCCTGGCCGCCGACAGCGCGCGTCACGACGGCGGCAGGAAGTAGCTCCCCCACCGGCTCCGCGGCCCGGCGGAAGGTCCGGCGGCCTCCGGTCCGGCACACCTGCGGCAGCCGGCCCCCGGCACGCGCGGCCGGCCCGCACGGGCGCCACCCCCGTGGGCGCCCGGCGGGCCGGCCGACGGGTCACCCCATCGACCACTGTTGGTTCGTGCCGCCACTGCAGCTCCACAGCTGGACGGGGGTGCCGTCGGCGGTCCCCAGCCCGGCCACGTCCAGGCAGAGCCCCGACTGCACTCCGGTGACGGTCCCGTTCGGGTTGACCTGCCACTGCTGGTTGGGCTGCCCGTTGCAGGACCAGACGATGACCTTGGTGCCGTTGGTGGTGCCCTTGGCGCTGGCGTCCAGGCACAGCGTGCTGCCACCGACGGCCACGGTCAGCTGGTTCGACGCCGTTCGGGTCCAGGTCTGGTTCGCGCCGCCGCCGCAGGCGGAGATCTGCTGCTGGGTCCCCGCCGTCGTGCTCGGGTCGGTCAGGCACTTGCCCGCGGCCACCGCGCGCAGCGCGCCTGTCGTGCTCCCCGAGGAGGCCGCGTCCAGCCCCATGAAGTGGACCGCGTTGGCGGCCATCCCCGCTCCCTGGACCGGCAGTTGGTGCCCGGCTCCGGCAATGCTGTACGCCTCGACCTGGGTGGTGCCGGCGCTGTTGTTGTACCGGGTCCGGGTCCAGCCGGAGGCGGGGGTGTCGGTGGCCGACGGCGTCCGGCTCACGCCGAGGACGTCGGTCCACTGCTTGATCTCTTCACCGAAGTTGTTGTAGTTCAGGATGGTGTCGGCGGTCCCGTGCCAGAGCTGCACGCGCGGCCGCGGACCGGTGTAGCCGGGGTAGGCCGTGTTCCGCACCAGGCCGCCCCACTGCTGCGGGGTCATGGACACCCGGCCCTGCGCACAGGCCGAGTTCCAGCCGCGCACCGTTCCGGTGGCGAAGCAGTGGTAGGGCACTCCCATGAAGGCCGCGCCGGCCTTGAACACGTCGGGGTAGTCGGCGAGCATGACGTTGGTCATCATGCCGCCCGAGGACTCCCCGGTGACGTAGACGGCGTTGGCGTTGCCGCCGTAGTGCTGCTCCGCGTAGGTGATCATCGACATCAGCCCGACCGGATCGCTGCCGCCGTTGCGGGTCAGCGCCTGGTCCGAGGAGACGTCCCAGCAACTGCCGCTGGGGCTCGTCGAGGGGTAGATGACGAGGAACCCGTACTGGTCGGCGAGCGAGGCGAAGTCGGTGCTCGAGTACATGTAGGGGCCCGTGCCCTGGCAGCCGTGGAGGGCCAGCAGGATCGGCGGGTTGGGCTTGACGCCGGCCGGCACGTACACGTGCATCAGCAGGCCGGTCGGGTTGGTGCCGAAGTTCGTGACCTGGGTGAGCGAGGCGGCAGCGGCCCGTGGGGCCGCCTGCAGGCTCAGGCCCACCGCGAGGCCGACCACGGCGATGACGCCGATCAGCCTGGACACGAACGAGCGGGATCGGGACATGGGACCTCTCCGTCGATTGCATGAGCGTGAGAAGGTTCCGGCGCCACCACGGATGAAACGTCAACGATACTCGTGCCAGTCGGTCGCCGGCGTCAACAACCGTGCAGCGAACGCCCGGTGGGAGGGAGCGACAGCCTCCGAAGGCCCGGGGCCGCCCCGGCGGCCCGGACCCCCGGGCCGTCGCCCCGGCTGCGGGTTGACCGCTGCGCGGAGTATTGACAACTGGCAATGCCTGATACAGATTTCACCGAGGCAAACTTGGAGAGGCTTGCCCCGCAGAAAGTTTGTTAGCGCTAACAGGAGTGCTCGAGGGCCCGGCGCCCACCCCTTCCCTCGAGCCCCCGCCCACCCCACTCCGCGCGCCACCCGGCGGAACACCCGCGCTCGCACGACCGCCGGCACGCCCAGCCTCTCCCGGCGCGTGACTCCCCCCACCCAAGGAGAACGATCCGTCATGCCCTGGCTCAACGGAACAACCCGTCTCCGCAACGTTCTGGCGCCGGCTGCCTGTACCGCAGTCGGCGTGATCGCCGCCCTCGTCCCCGTCCCCGCCGCGCAGGCCGCCGGGGCAGGCACCCTCGGCGACGCGGCGGCCGGGAGCGGCCGCTACTTCGGCACCGCGGTGGCTGCCGGAAGGCTGGGCGACGCGACGTACGCCACCGTCCTCGACCGGGAATTCAAGATGGTCACCCCGGAGAACGAGATGAAGTGGGACACCGTCGAACCGTCCCGCGGATCGTTCAACTTCGCCCCCGCCGACGCGATCGTCAACCACGCCACCGCCCACGGCCAGCGCATGCGCGGCCACACCCTGGTCTGGCACTCCCAACTCCCCAACTGGGTCAATGCCATCGGCGACGCGAACACCCTGCGCACCGTGATGAACAACCACATCACCACCGAGATGAACCACTACAAGGGGAAGATCTACGCCTGGGACGTGGTCAACGAGGCCTTCGCCGACGGCGGCAGCGGCCAGCACCGCCCCTCGGTGTTCCAGAACCTGCTGGGCAACGGCTTCATCGAGGAGGCCTTCCGCACCGCCCGCAGCACCGATGCCTCGGCCAAGCTCTGCTACAACGACTACAGCATCGAGAACTGGACCGACGCCAAGACCCAGGGCGTCTACCGGATGGTCAAGGACTTCAAGTCCCGGGGCGTGCCGATCGACTGCGTCGGCTTCCAGAGCCACTTCGGCGCGGGCGGCCCCCCGGCGAGCCTCCGGACCACCCTCGCCAACTTCGCCGCCCTCGGCGTCGACGTCCAGCTCACCGAGCTCGACATCGCCCAGGCCTCCCCCACCGCCTACACCGCCACCGTCCAGGCCTGCCTCGACGTCCCCCGCTGCACCGGCATCACGGTCTGGGGCATCCGCGACAGCGACTCCTGGCGCACCGGAGAGAACCCCCTGCTCTTCGACAACAACGGCAACAAGAAGCCGGCCTACAGCGCCACGCTCGCCACCCTCGGCGGAGGCGGCAGCACCGGCGGCGGCATCGTCTCCGGGGCCGCCTACTCACTCACCGACGTGGCAGCGGGACGCGTCCTCGACGAGCCCGCCGGACAGAACGGCAACGGCACCGTCCTCCAGGTGTGGGACGCCAGCGGCGCCGCCAACCAGCAGTGGCGCGCCGGCCAGAACAGCGACGGCTCCTACACCCTCACCAACATCGCCAGCGGCCGCGTCCTGGACGAACCCGGGGGCAGGACCACCAACGGGACGAGGATGCAGGTCTGGGACGCCAACGGCGGCGCCAACCAGCACTGGAAGGCCACCCGCAACAGCGACGGCTCCTACACCCTCACCAACGTCGCCAGCGGCCGGGCACTGGAAACCCCGGGAGGCCAGACCGCCAACGGCACCCCCGTCCAGATCTGGGACTCCACCGGCGGCGCCAACCAGCACTGGACCCTCAGGTGAGCCCAGCCACCGGGGCGGCGCCGCAGCAGACCGATGAGGACCACGGAATCCGGCACCATCCCGGGCACTGACCCGCGTCGGGCGTGCGCGCGCTCACGGCGGCCGCGCATGTGAGCGCCAACAGAAGCCGTGTGGCAGACATCCCTACTCTCAGGAGGTTCCCGTGCGCAGACGACGTTCCAACCACCGTCGGCTGACCGTGCTGTTCACAGCGCTGCTCGCGGCCGTGGCGGCCCTGGCGACGGTGCTCGTCGCCAACCCGGCCCAGGCCGCCACCACCGGCGCCCTGCGCGGTGTGGGGTCCAACCGGTGTCTCGACGTGGCGAACGCCAGCCAGAGCGACGGCGCACCGGTGCAGATCTACGACTGCTGGAACGGTGCCAACCAGCTCTGGACGGCGACCGACAGCGGCCAGCTGACCGTCTACGGCAACAAGTGCCTGGACGTTCCCGGCCACGCCACGACGGCCGGTACCCGGGTGCAGATCTGGACCTGCAGCGGTGGCGCCAACCAGCAGTGGAAGGTCAACGCGGACGGCTCGATCGTCGGCGTCGAGTCCGGGCTGTGCCTGGACGTCACCGGCTCGGGCACGGCCAACGGCACCGCCGTGGAGATCTGGACCTGCAACGGCCGCAGCAACCAGCAGTGGAGCGGCCTGTCGTCCACCCCGACCACGCCTCCGACCGGGACGTGCGCCCTCCCCTCGACCTACCGCTGGACCTCCACCGGAGCACTCGCGCAGCCGGCCAACGGCTGGGCGGCGGTGAAGGACTTCACCGACGTCGTCTACAACGGCAAGCACCTGGTCTACGCGTCCAACGTCAACGGCTCCTCCTACGGCTCGATGATGTTCAACCCCTTCACCAACTGGTCGGACATGGCCACCACCGGCCAGACCGGCATGAACCAGGCCACCGTGGCACCCACCCTGTTCTACTTCGCACCCAAGAACATCTGGGTCCTCGCCTACCAGTGGGGCGCCTGGCCGTTCATCTACCGCACCTCCAGCGACCCCACCAACCCCAACGGCTGGTCCGCGCCGCAACCCCTGTTCACCGGCAGCATCCCCGGCGCCGCCCCCATCGACCAGACCCTGATCGCCGACGGCCAGAACATGTACCTGTTCTTCGCCGGTGACAACGGCAGCATCTACCGGGCCAGCATGCCCCTCGGCAACTTCCCCGGGAACTTCGGCTCCTCCTACACCACCGTCATGACCGACACCGTGAAGAACCTCTTCGAAGCACCCCAGGTCTACAAGGTCAAGGACCAGAACCAGTACCTCATGATCGTCGAAGCCCGCGGCGCCAACGAGCAGCGCTACTTCCGCTCCTTCACCGCCACCAGCCTGGGCGGCACCTGGACCCCCCAGGCCGCCACCGAGAGCAACCCCTTCGCCGGCAAGGCCAACAGCGGCGCCACCTGGACCAACGACATCAGCCACGGCGACCTCGTCCGCACCAACCCCGACCAGACCATGACCATCGACCCCTGCAACCTCCAACTCCTCTACCAGGGCAAGTCCCCCACCGCCACCGGCCCCTACGACCAGCTCCCCTGGCGCCCGGGCCTGCTCACCCTCCAGCGCTGATCCGCCCCGATCCCCAGCCGCCCGTCGGCTGGGGATCCTTCCTGTGCCGAGCCCCAAGCCGCCGCCGCGAACCGTCGCGGGGCGCTTTCTGCGGTTCTGCGCGGCCGACGGCTCCGGCGCGCGCGGTCCGAGGCATCCCGGAGGGACGCCGACCAGCTCGTCGAGATCTTCGAGAGCCGTGCTCCCAGCGTTCTGCGGTTGCAGTAACGAGATCGCTCATGGCTCAGGCCGCCTTCCCGTGTCACGAAGACTCCCAGTAGAAGCGTCCCTCCAACCGGTCGGGGCTGAGGAAGCCGAAGCCGTACCCGTATCCGAAGTTGAGGAAGTACCTGTCGCCGTCGTCAGGGCTGTCCTGAAGCCGGATGAAGAAGAGCCACGGCTCCTCGACCTGCGCTGTTGTGTGCGGGAACGACGCGGTCCCGCCGAGATACTCCACCAGGTCGGCGCCGAAGAAGTCGACGTCGTCAGGACTGTCGCCGCGCATGAACGCCTCCCACGCCACATCGCGGGCCACCTGCCGCTCAAGGTGGTCCGGCGCTGTCGCGAAGTCCACATGGAACTCGACAGGGATCTCCTCTTCGTCGGGGCCCCACCGCCACAGGGTCCGACCGCGGGTGTCGGTACTTCCGATGGACGCGAACGGCGGGATCCGGCCGCCAGGCTGCACGAGCAGCAGGCCGTCACCGTCCTGCGGGCCGAGGCCGCCCATGATGCGGCCGTCCTCTCCGACAAAGAGGTACGCGAGCCGGAGCTCGTCCCCGGGTACCGGAAACTGGCCGATGAACACCAGGGGGTGGCCAGTGACCGGATCGACTGGCCAGCAGGGCTCTTCGAGCCAGACCGGCTCGCCACCGAGCTTCGCGACCGGCGCGGTGACGGGCTCGTCCGCCGCCCGGAGTGTCAACGTCAGCCGGGGCAGGAACGCCGCGTCATAGGGGCCGCGCGCCCCCGCCGATGGTCGGGAGAACATGGCGAGAGCCTACGGCTCCGCGATGACAGATCGGGGCCGGCCTCCCCACGCTCGGCCGGGCCCAAGCCGGCGCTTGGACCGATCGGACGCCTCCAGTGTCGCAAGATCGGCAGCAGAGCCCGCGACTTCGCACCCGCCCGGGCACAGGAGTCAGTACCCCGACGCCAGGAACCGGCCCGGCCGGTCTCTCCCCATGATCCGGAGAACCCCGGCCGTTCGTCGGCCGGGGTTCTGCGGGTCGGGTGGGAGGGATCCGGTCAGCGCTGGAGGGTGAGCAGGCCCGGCCGGTAGGGGAGCTGGTCGTAGGGGCCGGTGGCGGTGGGGGACTTGCCCTGGTAGAGGAGTTGGAGGTTGCAGGGGTCGATGGTCATGGTCTGGTCGGGGTTGGTGCGGACGAGGTCGCCGTGGCTGATGTCGTTGGTCCAGGTGGCGCCGCTGTTGGCCTTGCCGGCGAAGGGGTTGCTCTCGGTGGCGGCCTGGGGGGTCCAGGTGCCGCCCAGGCTGGTGGCGGTGAAGGAGCGGAAGTAGCGCTGCTCGTTGGCGCCGCGGGCTTCGACGATCATGAGGTACTGGTTCTGGTCCTTGACCTTGTAGACCTGGGGTGCTTCGAAGAGGTTCTTCACGGTGTCGGTCATGACGGTGGTGTAGGAGGAGCCGAAGTTCCCGGGGAAGTTGCCGAGGGGCATGCTGGCCCGGTAGATGCTGCCGTTGTCACCGGCGAAGAACAGGTACATGTTCTGGCCGTCGGCGATCAGGGTCTGGTCGATGGGGGCGGCGCCGGGGATGCTGCCGGTGAACAGGGGTTGCGGCGCGGACCAGCCGTTGGGGTTGGTGGGGTCGCTGGAGGTGCGGTAGATGAACGGCCAGGCGCCCCACTGGTAGGCGAGGACCCAGATGTTCTTGGGTGCGAAGTAGAACAGGGTGGGTGCCACGGTGGCCTGGTTCATGCCGGTCTGGCCGGTGGTGGCCATGTCCGACCAGTTGGTGAAGGGGTTGAACATCATCGAGCCGTAGGAGGAGCCGTTGACGTTGGACGCGTAGACCAGGTGCTTGCCGTTGTAGACGACGTCGGTGAAGTCCTTCACCGCCGCCCAGCCGTTGGCCGGCTGCGCGAGTGCTCCGGTGGAGGTCCAGCGGTAGGTCGAGGGGAGGGCGCACGTCCCGGTCGGAGGCGTGGTCGGGGTCGTCCCGGACAGGCCGGTCCACTTCTGGTTGCTGCCGCCGGACCAGCAGGTGTACAGCTGGATCTTGGTGCCGTTGCCCGTGCCCGCGCCCACGGCGTCGAGGCAGAGCCCGGACCGGACGCCGGCGATCGAGCCGTCCGCGTTGGCGTTCCACCGCTGGTCGTCGCCGCCGGTGCAGTCCGTGATGACCACCGCGGTGCCGTTGCCGGTGCCCTTGTCCTTGGCCGCCAGGCACTTCTTGCCGTAGACCGTCAGCTGCTTGTCGGCGGTGTAGGTCCAGCGCTGGTTGGTCTGCCCGTTGCAGTCCCACAGCTGGGCCTGGGTGTTGTTGGCGCTGCTGAAGCCGTTGATGTCGATGCACCGCCCGGAGGCGACGCCCTTGATCTGGCCGGTGGTGTTCCCGCCGCCCGCGCCGGTGTCCGTACCAGTGCCGGGGGCCGCCTTGAGGGCGTTCATGACGGCGGTGTACGCCGCCTTGGGCTTGCCGCTCCTGTCGAACAGCAGCGGGTTCTCGCCGCCGCGCCAGGAGTCGCTGTCCCGAACTCCCCAGACCGTGATGCCGGTGCAACGGGCGACCGCCAGGCACGAGTTGACCGCATTGGCGTAGTGGGTGGCCGGGGCCTGGGCGATGTCCAGCTCGGTGATCTGGACGTCCACGCCCAGTGCGGCGAAGTTGGCGAGCGTGTTCTGGTAGCCGGCCGGTGCCCCGCCGCTGCCGAAGTGGCTCTGGAAGCCGACGCAGTCGATCGGCACGCCCCGGGACTTGAAGTCCTTGACCATCCGGTAGACGCCCTGGGTCTTGGCGTCGGTCCAGTTCTCGATGTTGTAGTCGTTGTAGCAGAGCTTGGCCGCCGGGTCGGCGGTCCGTGCGGTGCGGAACGCCTCCTCGATGAAGCCGTCGCCCAGCACGTCCTGGAAGACGGAGCTGCGGTGCTTGCCGCTGCCGCCGTCCTCGAACGCCTCGTTGACCACGTCCCAGGCGTAGATCTTCCCCTTGTAGTGCGACATCTCGGTGGTGATGTGGTTGTTCATCACACTGCGCAGGCCCGCCGCGTCCTTGATGGTCCCGACCCAGCCGGGCAGTTGGGAGTGCCAGACCAGGGTGTGGCCGCGCATCCGCTGGTTGTGTGCCGAGGCCCGGTCGACGATCCGGTCGGCGGCCCCGAAGGTGAAGTTGTTGCGGGAGGGCTCGACGGCGTCCCACTTCATCTCGTTCTCCGGGGTGACCATGCTGAACTCCCGGTCCGCGATCGCGGTGTACGCCGAGTCGCCGAGCCGCCCGGCGGCCACCGCCGTACCGAAGTACCGGCCGGACGGGGCGGCCTGGGTGCCCAGCGCGGCCGCTCCTGCGGATTCGGGGAGGAGCGCGACGACACCGGCCACCAGAGCGGCGGCCGAGGTCCCTGTCGCCACCACCCTGCGGCGCCGGCTGAGCCGGTGCATGCCCCTCATGACTCTCCTCGGGAACCGCGGGTCGTCCGGGGCGCCGCAGCGGCGTGCCCCTCGGTCGGGGGTCGGTGGGTGTGTCGCGTCATGCGGGTGGCTCTCTTCCGGGATGCCTCGATGGGAATGTCGGGGCACCCGCCACACCGGCCAGTCGGTCGGCGGGACGAGTGCCCCACACAATGAGGAGGCTTCCGGACCCGCAGGTCCGTAACGGAAAATCGGCGCCGCGCACAGGATTTCCCGGTGATGCATCTCGCAGGCGAAAAGCGTTACGCCGGGCCCGGTCGTCCGGTCGTCCCGGTCACGGCCGGGCGCCGCGCACGAGGAAGGAGGCTTGGGCGGCGAAGGCCGGGGTGCCGTCGGAGCCGTCGAGCCGGATGCCGCCGTCGCGGTGGCGCAGGACCGACCCGGGGTAGTTGTGCGCGTGCAGGGTCACCGACCCGGCGACCGATCCGGGCTCCGGGCAGAAGGTGGCGTCCTCACGGAACAGTTCGCTGCCGTCGTCGGTGCTCAGCCGCAGCCGCAGGTCCCGATGGCGCAGGTAACGGCCGTCGGCGGCCCGGAAGGTGACGCACCGCGGGTCGGCCAGGCCGGCCAGCACCGTGAAGGCGGCCCGCTGCCGGGCCTGGGGGCTGCTGGACGCGTCGACCCGGCCGAGGGTCGCGACGTCACCGGTGTACGTGAGGTACTGGCCGGGCTGGTCCACCGCCTCCAACGACTGGACGCCCAACGGGACGACAGCCGGCACTACGGACGGACCGGCGGACGGACCGGCGGACGGACCAACGGCGGACGGTCCGGCGGACGGAGTCACCGGGGCCTGCGCGCCGCCCGTGGGGGCGGCGGTGACAGCGGGCTGCCGGGGCCCCTGTTCGGGCCAGACCGCGTAGGTGGTGGCGGCCCCGGCGACGAGCACCGCCGCGGTGCCGAGCGCGGCCAGCGGATGCGCGGTCACCGCGGAGAGCTTGGCGACCAGCGGCCCGTGCAGACCGGCTCCCCCGGTCGCCGTGCCGGCGGCGACGGGCGACCCGGCCGAGCCGAAAGCGACGGGCGGCCCGACGGCGGCGGACGCGACCGAGCCGAAGCCGGCCCCGGCGGCGCCCGCGGCCGCCGCCCCCGGCAGCAGACCCTTGGCGACCAGCGCGGCGAGCAGCCCGACCGGGACCACCAGCGGTGCGACACCGAGCAGCAGGCGCTCGGCCGGGATACGTTCCGCCGTCGGGGCGCAGAGCGGGCACTCCCGGGTGTGTCGCGCGATCCGTTTGCGCCACACCGACGACGGGAGACCGTCCCAGCCGCCAACGGTCCCGTCCAACTGCGGACAGCGCGGGTCGGCGTTCAGCGCGGCCACGATCGTCCGGCTCAGGTCCAGTTGCTCGCGCATGCGTTGCAGGCGCACCCCGACGTGGGCGGCGGTGAGCCCCGTCGCGGCGGCGATCTCGTCACGGCTCAGCGCGCCGGCGCCCTCCTGCCACCAGAGCGCCCACAGTGCCCGGTGGTCCGGGTCGAGCCAGCGGCCGGCTTCCACGACCTGGCGCCGCTCGTCCGACACGTGCAGCCTGAGGATCGTCAGGTCCTCGAGGCGGGCGTGGGCGTCCGGTATCCGCTCCGCCTCCTCGATCACCGCGCGCCGGTCCGCGACGACGCGCTGCCGGTGCCGGTGGGTGCTGATCTGACGGAGCGCGATCAACACCAGCCAGGACCGGAAGCTCTCCGGCTCGCGCAGGGCGGGCAGGTCCCGCACCACGCGCAGCAGGGTCTCCTGGACGACGTCGTCCACGTCGGCGTGGCCGCTCAGCGCCCGCCCGACGATGTTGTAGAGCAGCGGCAGGTACGCGGCGAGCAGGTCCTCGCGCGCCCGCTCGTCCCCCGCCCGTGCCGCGGCCACCAGGTCCGTGCGGTCCGTGTCGATGAGCCCCATCCCCACCTCGCTCAAGGGGAGTCCGCCGCCGAGTGCGGCGCTGACGCGCCGTCGCGTCAAGGCGCCACACCCTAGCGTCGGCAGCGGACCCGGCCAAAACCCGGCGCGGCCGGGTTGCTCCGGGACGAGGCCCCTCGGGGCTGCCGGAGCGGCAGCCCCGAGACCGGTGCCGCCTGCCCCTTCGCTCCGCGCCCCGGCCACCGGGTGGGCCCACCGCCCCGCCCGGGCAGGGGGAGGAGCGGCGGACAGGTCGGGTCATGTGCCGGCGCCGGGCTCCTGGTCTCCGTGGGCCTGGCGGAGCTGTTCGTTGATGCGCAGGGCCTCTTCGAGCTGGTCCTCCAGGACGACGATGCGGCAGGCCGCCTCGATGGGGGTGCCCTGACCGACCAGGTCCCGGGCGCGCATGGCGATGCGCAGCTGGTAGCGGGAGTAGCGGCGGTGTCCGCCGTCGGAGCGCAGTGGGGTGATGAGGCGGTGTTCGCCGAGGGCCCGTAGGAAGGCGGGGGTGGTGCCGGTCATCTCGGCGGCGCGGCCCATGGTGTAGGCGGGGTAGTCGTCGTCGTCGAGTTTGTCGGGTGTGTCGGAGCTGGCCGTTGTAGTCACTGCACCTCTCTGGTTCTCGGGGAGAACGCGTCGAGGGGCCCCGGCGCCGTCTCGGCTCCGGGGCCCCGAAGGGGAACAACACCATCTACCGGCCTCGGGCCGGCCCTCTTGCTTCCGCGCCGCCCCGGGGGGATGGGGTGCGCGGGGATCGCGTGTGCGTGACCGGAAACCACCGTCCTTCGTGTCTTGAGGGAGGTCTGCGGTGTCCGCCCGGACGAGACGCTGCTCGCGGGCCGGGCGATCCTGATGGCGCTTGTGCCCTCCGTTCATCCTCTGCACTGCTCGGTCGTTTTTCGGGTCCTGCGTACCCGGCACGCGCGCCCGCAGCCTGGACGCCTTTGCCGGGATCCTGCTCGTTCTCCGGCTGCTGTCACCACTGGTGGCGGCCCCTGACACCTGCGGGCCGCCCGGTCCGGCGGCCAGCCCCGTCGCCTGTCGTGCACACCTGGCTTCGGAACTCCACCGCCGGACCGATCCTGCGAACTTCCGTCCAACAACCCGGCCAGTTCGTGTCTGGCGGGTATCGCCGACTGCTGTCTACGAGAGAAACGTTAGACCGACCAACGGGCAATGTCTACTCCCGCGAGAACAGATTTTGCCGCACGGGCGAGACAGGTAGTCTTCCGCTGCGCGGGCGGCCACCCCGGCCGGCCGCCGCGCATCCGAGGCGACGACGGCACCGCACAGGGAGGCGGCAGTGGAACACCCCGCACCCGCGGCACCGGCCACGACCCGGGACGGGCAGACGGACCTCATCGGGGCGATCACCGAAGCGGTCCGCGACGGCGACGGCCGCACCGTCCGACGGTTGCTGGCCCGCTTCGCCGACAGGGCCACCGTCACCGACCTCTACGCCCTGTGCGACGCCCTCCACACCGTCCGGCGCCGGACCGTGTGACCCCGCGCCGCTCCGGGCCTGCCCGGTCGAGCCGGCCACCCGACCGGGGGCGGGCCCGCGCAGGGCGAAGGGAGCAACACGCACTCGGGTGCCGCCCGGTGTATGGCCGGAGGCGCCAGTGGGTAGAACCCGGTCAGGAAGAGGACCCGGCCGGCATTCCCCCCACGGAATGCACGACCGGGCCCAGGTAAGGCACCCGGGCCGCCCCAGCGCTCCCCCCACGGAGCAGGCAGAGGCGGCCCGCTCCTTGCGCGCTCACCGACACGCACAGTACATGCCAAATCGACGGAGCGCTACCAGGGGCCCACCGATCGTTCGGTAGCCGGTGATCGACCGTCAGCCCTCGGCATCCGATCGCGGAAACAGGGCCGGGAAAACCGGAACACGGGTTCACACTTGTGGTGTGGCGGAGAACCTCGGGCCGCGCACGAGCTGGACCTTCCTGACCCAGCACGCCCGGGTCCTGATGCCGATCTCGCGCGACACGGAGGTGCGCGTGCGGGATCTGACCGCCGCGTGCGGGCTGACCGAGCGGGCGGTGCAGGCGATCGTCACCGACCTGGAGAGCGCCGGCTACCTGACCCGCTCCCGCCACGGGCGCCGCAACCACTACCAGGTGGTGCGGCACACCTTCTTCCGGCACCCGGCCGAAGCCGGGCACGAGATCGGCGACTTCCTGGCGCTGTTCGCCGACCCACCGTCCGGCCCAGGCCCCGACGCCGACCGTGACCTTCGTCCCCGGGGTGATCATCATGAGGACCACGACCAGTGATCGCGCCCTCGGCCGGTTCGTCGGCCGCGCGCTCCCATGCCCCGACTGCGGCATGCCGCGGGCGTGGGAACAGGCGGCCGTCGGGACGCTCGACGGACATCCGACCGGCATCTGGCAGCCGGCCGCCTGCCCCGATCCCGTCTGTCGGGCCGCCTCGCGCCGCAACGCCGCCGATCGCCACCGGGCAGGGGGTGGGCGCGATGGACGATGAGTTCGTCGAGGTGAGCGAGGACGGCCTGCCGGTGGCGGCCTGCGCCAAGCTCACCGAGCTGAGGGACCTGGCCCACTCGGCAGCGGCCTGCTGGGACACCGGTGACCGACCCGGCGCGTTCGCCGCAGTCAGCGCAGCCATCCCGGTGGCCGCCGCGGCCGCGACCGCGTTGAACATCCTGCTCGAACTCGAACAGGCCGAGATCCGGTTCGCGGAGAGACAGCGCCGGCACCGGCAGGACGGTGCGGCCGCGTGGTCGGCCGAGCCTTCCACCCGCCCGTGAGGCGGCGATGCGCCCGAGCGACCCGGACGGGGAACGCACGCCGTGAGGACGTGAGGACCCGCGACGCCTCGTCCACCCACCGCCCTGTCAGCGCGCCGGCGCTGCGGACCACCGCCGAGGTGCGCATGGAACCGCGCGTCCGGGGCATCCGACCGACGCGGGCCCGACCGATTCCCCCCCTCGGCCGGGCCCGCCAGCCCCGGCGGTCGGCGCGGGCGCTGGATCTTCACCGGTCCGGACCCGGTGGCACCAGCCGCCCGTCCGAGCAGTCCATGTGCGGACGGCACGTCAGATCTGCTGCGGGCAATGGCACTTGCAGGCGGGCAGTCCCGTTCGGGCGCGCCTGCGGGGGCGGAGGCTTCGAGGCGGTGCGGTTGCGGCGGCGGCGAGAGCGGTGCCGAATCGACAGGGGCCCACCCGGCCCACACCAGCTCCGGGCCCTGACACGAGGGCCGGTCACCGAACCGAAGGATTTCGTAATGAGCAAGGTGCAGGAATCGATCGACGTGGACGTGCCGATCAGCACCGCCTACAACCAGTGGACGCAGTTCGAGGACTTCCCGCTGTTCATGGACGGCGTCGAGGAGATCACGCAGATCGACGACCGGCACAACCACTGGAAGACGAAGATCGCCGGTGTCAGCCGGGAGTTCGACACCGAGATCGTCGACCAGGTCCCGGACGACCACGTCAGCTGGCGCACCACCAGCGGCGACGTGAAGCAGACCGGCATGGTCTCCTTCCAACCCCTGGACGCCCGCCACACCCGCATCGTCATGTCCATGGACTACCAGCCCGAAGGACTGGCCGAGAAGGCCGCCGACATGATGAACATGCTCGACCGACAGGTCAAGGGCGACCTCAAGCGCTTCAAGCACTTCATCGAGGAACGCGGCACCGAGACCGGCAGCTACCGCGAACGCCTCTGAACGACGTCCGACACCCCACCACGCCGGGGCGGGCCCACCACCCGGTGGACCCGCCCCGACGCCGTTCACCGACCCCGGCGGGCGGTCAGGTGTGCAGGAGACTGTTGCGGCCGTCGTGGCCGTCGGCCGCCTCCTCGTCGAACCAGTAGTCGCCATGAGCGAGGTAACGGAAGCCGAGCCGCTGGTCGTGGGGGAGCGCGACCGTCACCGCCCGGCTGCCGTCCGGGCGTGCGGTCAACGGGTGGGCACCCGGCCGCCACTCGTTGAAGTCCCCCACCACACTGGCCTCCCCCGCCGGGTGGCCGACGGGGAGAACGAAGGTGACCTGGGTGTGCTTCTTGTTCCGGCTGCGTTCCAGCATGGGGACTGATCACTCCTCGGAGTTCAGGACGATGTCCCTCGATACTCACCCCGTCGGCGCGGAAAGCACGGCGCGCAGGCGCGGGGACGGCCCCGATGTCACCCGGGCGCAGCAGCCGCGGACGCTACGGCCGGCTCTGCCGTAGCCCCAGGCCACGCCCCGGCCGGTCGGTGGGGCCGGCCGCCCTGCGGCCTTCGCCGCGCGGGCCCGGTTCAGCCGCGCGGGCCCGGTTCAGCCGGGGCGCACGCCGTGGTCGCACGTCGGGCAGATCCGTCCAGCCCAGCGCGGCGGCCACCAGCGCCCGTTCGGTCCGGCCGGCTGCCAGGGATCGCTGAGCATCAGCGCGGTGTCCCGCCCGCACACCGTGACCAGCCCGGGGTCCCGGGGCACCTCGGGGTCGGAGGGCGCCGCGTGCACCAGATGGACCTCCGAGGGCTCCGGGGGCTCGCCGGCGATCAGCATCAGCGGGGCGTCGGCGGGCTCCGTCAGCTCGAGCAGGACGACGACGGGCATGGGCACCACCCTGAGGCCACCCACGCGGATCCGCACCCCGTGCCCGACCTGCCGCCGTCAGGGGAGGACGCCCGTGGGACGCGCCCCTCCCGTTCCTACCCGCGGGAGCCGGACCTCCCCCTGAAGAAGAAGCCCACCAGCCACAGCACCAGGAGTCCCAGGGCGACCCACCACAGCACGTGGACCGCGAAGCCGGCGCCGAACAGGATCAAAATCAACAGCAGGACAAGCAGCAGAGCGACCATCGTCATCACCTTCTCGAACCGCGTATGTCCGGCTGCCGGCGGCCGCAATCGCCACCCTGCCCACAAGGTTCCGGGCGCCGGGTACGCGGGAACGTGCCCGTGCGGCGGGGCGGCTGCACGTGCGGCCCCTCGCGGGGCCTGCGGCGGCACCTGGGATCATGAACGCATGCCCGAGGAATCGAACCTGCTGTCAGGCCTGTGGCCGCTTGTGCCGTCCGGTGCGACCGACTGGTTGCTGGAGCTGTGCGGCGATGGTGCGACCGGGTTCATGCCGCCGGCGATGCCCGATGCCGTCTGGGTGCTCAACGCCATGTACGAGCACGAGCAGGGGCCGTCCGAGGTGTCGTACCACGAGTACCGCCAGGCGCGTCTGGCGGACGGGAGCGTCCGACCCGCCACCTTTGCGGGCATCGACCTCGAAGCGGGTGTCACCACGGGAGGCGGACTGGGCCGCGCCGAGCACCCCGGCCGCAACTGGCGGCGGCTGCGCTGGGCGGAACTCGCCCGGCGCACCGGCAATCCCGTCGTGCCCGACGGGCTGCTGCCCTCCCGCCGCTGTTTTCCCTCGGCCAAGAAAGAGGGCAGCTGGCCGCTCGGTATCGTCCCGCCCACCGAGGGGAGCCTGGACCGTGAGACATGGACCCGGCTGATCGCCGTCCTCACCGAGCACAGCCCCGCAGGTCCGGACACCCGCTGCCTGGCGTACCACAACCCGTTGATGCTCAGGACCGCCGACTTCGACAACCTCCATGTGCGGGCGGGACGCCTCGGCGATGCCGCGGTCCTGTACGACCATCCCGAGGTCGACTTCAGCCCCTCCAACCTCTGGGCGGAGGACCGCTCATGGGTCCTGTGCACCGACTACGACCTGTGGGCCACCAAGGTCGCCGGACCCCCGTGCCTGATCGAAGAGCTGCTGAACGACCCCGGGATCGAAGCGGTACGACTGCCCTGGGCTCCCTGACGACGAGCTGCACCGGGCCGTCCCCGGCCTCGGAGCGGCGTGGTGGAGCATCACCGGCCGGGGTGCGGCTCCTGGAGTCGCCGGGAATGGGACGAATCGGTAGGAGTCGGGAATACCGGCCGGGAGTCGGGGCATGCGATGCCCGACCGATCAATCGACTCGAAGGGGAGTGCAGCCATGAGCAAGCTGCAGGAATCGATCGACGTGGACGTGCCGATCAGCACCGCCTACAACCAGTGGACGCAGTTCGAGGACTTCCCGCTGTTCATGGACGGCGTCGAGGAGATCACGCAGATCGACGACCGGCACAACCACTGGAAGACGAAGATCGCCGGTGTCAGCCGGGAGTTCGACACCGAGATCGTCGACCAGGTCCCGGACGACCACGTCAGCTGGCGCACCACCAGCGGCGACGTGAAGCAGACCGGCATGGTCTCCTTCCAACCCCTGGACGCCCGCCACACCCGCATCGTCATGTCCATGGACTACCAGCCCGAAGGACTGGCCGAGAAGGCCGCCGACATGATGAACATGCTCGACCGACAGGTCAAGGGCGACCTCAAGCGCTTCAAGCACTTCATCGAGGAACGCGGCACCGAGACCGGCAGCTACCGCGAACGCCTCTGAACGACGTCCGACACCCCACCACCCCGGGGCGGGCCCACCACCCGGTGGACCCGCCGTGTAGGCCCGGTGCTCCGGGGCAGGCGTACAGGTCGAACCCGCCACGATTCGCACGGGCACCGTTAGTGGAGAGACGAACGGAGGCTGTCGGATGATCGAGATCGCCGACATCCGCGAATGGCGCGAGCACGACGTCACCGACACGGACGGAAAGAAGATCGGGACCCTGGAGTCGATCTACGTGGACACCGCGACCGACCAGCCGTCGTTCGCGACGGTGACCGTCGGCCTGCCCACCCGGCACCGCCTGGTCTTCGTCCCCCTCGCCGGGGCCCAGGTCGGCCCCGGATACCTGAAGGTCGCCTTCGCCAAGGCCACGGTGAAGGACGCCCCGGCCATCGACACCGACGGCGAGCTGCTCGCCGGCCAGGAACCCGAGGTCTTCGCGTACTACCGCCTCGAATACCTGCCCGGCGCAGGCGGGGAACGCCGCCTGGCCAGGCGCTGACCGGATGGGAGAAGACAGATGGCCTGGATCCTGCTGCTCGTCCTCGTGGCGGTCGTCCTCGGCATCGTGGGAGCCGTAGCCGACGGACTGCTCTACCTGCTCGTCATCGGTGTGCTCGTGTTCGTCGCCGCGATCGCCCTGGGGGCCGCCCGTTTCCGGCGCGGCGGGCGGCGCCCCGTGCGGTGAACCGTCCCACCGGGTCTCGTCACCACTTGCTCCAGGGCGTGTTCCAGCCGCTGTAGCCGTTCGAGGGGTCGACGTCCTTCCCGACCGAGTTCTTGATGGTGACGACGTCTCCGACCATGGAGTCGGCGTAGAACTTGCCGGCCGGGGAGCCGTCGTCGCCGTAGTCGCCCTTGGCGTCCTGCAGCCCGACGCAGCCGTGGCTGACGTTCTCGTGGCCGAAGACACTCGGATCCGACCAGTTGTTGCCGTGGACGTACGTGCCCGAGTCGGTCAGGCGCAGCGAGTGCGGGACGCGCTCCTTGTAGGCGTCGCCTTCCAGGCCGGGGACGGTGGAGGAGTCCATCACCTCGGAGGGGATCTTGGCCATGACGACCATGGTGCCGTTGTAGGCGTTCCAGGACGCGGGGCTGCTCTTGCCGGTGCTGATGGGGACGGTCTCGACGACGCGGCGGTCCTTCTCGACGGTCATCAGGTGGGTGGCGGCGTCGACGGTGCTGCGCTTGTCGCGGCCGATGGTGAAGGTCTGGTCGCTGTCGATACCGCCGTAGACGCCGGGTGCGACCTCGACGCTCTTGAGGCGGTAGTGGACGGTGACCTTGCTCCCGGCGCTCCAGAAGTTCTCGGGGCGGAAGTCGACCCAGCGGTCGCTGAACCAGTGGCCCTTCACCTGGACGCCGTCGGGCGTGTCGAAGGAGACGGCCCGCTCGACGGCGTTCCGGTCCTTGACGTCCCGGTCGAACCGCAGCCGTACGATCATGCCGACGCCGTAGGTGGCGCCGTCGGTGATGTTGTCGTGCGGGCCCGCGTCCTTGGTCGGGGTGAGGGTCGAGAACGAACTGTCGGAGGCGGTCGGCCTGCCGGCGGTGTCCACGCCCTCGGCGTGCACGGCGTACCGGGAGGAGACCGCGAGGCCGCCCGTCGGGGCCCAGGCGGTGTCGCCGTCACCCAGTGAGCCGGGCACTTCCTTGCCGGACTGGTCCGTGACCGTGACCTTGGTCAGCTTCCCGCCGGCAACCGACACCTTCAGCCCGTCGGCCGGCTTGACGTTCTCGGCGCCGGCGGCCGGCGCGATGCTGATCCGAGCGGCCGAGACCGCGCTCGCTGAGGAACCCGGGCCTCCCTGCCCCCCACCCGTCGACGCCGGGCCGGCGCTACCGCTGCAAGCCGCCGTACACCACAGCACGCCTGCGACGGCCCCGGCCCCCATGACCTTTCCCAGCCTGTTCATCGTGCTCCCCCTTCTGGCTACTGCAGACGTACACGTAGTGACGGGCACGACGGTTTCACCGCGTCCCGTCCCAGTGCGTCCGCCGAGCCCGTGGTCGCGTCGGCGGGGTGCCGGCGGCCGGTGCCCTCGGGACGTCCGGAGCACCCTGAAGCCGCGCTCCGGACGTCCGCGACGTACGGTGAGGAGGTCGAGCTGCGGGGACGGGCGCGACGGACTCCCGGCCCTCGGTGCCCGCCCCCGGGGGTGGTGGTGGGCGGGACGGACTTCCGAGGAGCAACACCGCGCGTGGCCGACGGTGTGCACGCACCGACCATGCGGTCGGCCCCGGGCACGGCACCATGGTCGATACGCACCGGCGCACGGCTGTCCGTCCAGGAAAGGAACGATCATGGCCGCCACCCTTCGCGTGTCCTTCCGCCAGGCGCTGCCCGGAACGGTCCTGCTGGTCCTGGACGGTCCCGCGGACTACGACAACGTCGACCGCCTCCGCCATGCCCTCGCCTCGGCCCTCGCCGGCCCCCCTGTCCCCGACACGGTGGTCGTCGACTGCTCCCGCCTCGGGTTCTTCTCCTCCACCGGGCTCAACGAGTTCATCAGGGCGCGACGCAACGCCCTCGACGCCGGAATCGACTTCCGTCTGACCTCGCCGAGTGCCCAGATGGCGCGCGTGCTGCAGATCACCGAGGCCGACAGCCTCTTCCACATCGCCCCGCCCCTCCCGCCCCAGTAGGACCACCGGCCCGCGTCAGCGCCGGGCGTGGGTACCGCGCGCGGCCGGCAGCCTCATCTCCACCCAGACCACCTTGCCCGCCCCCGCCCGGGTGGTGCCCCAGGCCCGTGCGAGCCGGTCGACGATCCGCAGGCCGTAGCCCTGCAGCTCACCCTGCTCGGGGTGGCGCAGCCGCGGCGGGGTGTACGCCGCGTCCGTCACCCCGATCCCCAGACCGTCGCCGTCCACGTCGAAGCGCAGGTCCAGGGCCAGCGGGCCCCCGGCGTGCCCGGCGGCGTTGGCGAGCAGCTCGGCGGCCACCAGGAGGACGTCGTCCACGGCTGCGGGATCCGCGCCGGGCCGCCGCCGCGCCAGAGCACGGCGGGTGAAGGCCACCCCCCGGCGCACACACCGCCGCGCACCGGGCGGAAAGCCCAGCCGGTAGTAGAAGGCCGGGGCGGGGAGGAGTCTGCGCATGACGGTGTCCGTGCCAAATGCGTGTCGGGTCGGTCGAGTCGGTCGGGTCCGTGCCACAGGCGTCTGCCCGGGGGGAAGGCCGCTACACGGCGAGTGACCGGTCGGCTCTGTCCGCGCGGTTCGGGCCGCGTCGTCGCGGACGCCGCCGAGCGGGCGGTCCGGGCTCCTGCGGTCATCCGGTCGGCGTCCTCGGCCCGCCCGGCGTCCGCAGCGGCTCCTGGTCCGACCCGCACAGCGGCAGCAGGCCCGCGCCGGGGGGACATCGTGGTGTGGAATGTGGTCGGCGGACGCGTGGGTCGGGGCGACGGGGGTAGGTGCGAGGTACCGGCTCGGCGTCATCTCGGCGTTCGCCGGATGCCCGTCGGCTGTCGCCGCACTGTCTCCCGATTCCCGCGCGGATGCGATGCCCCGGCCCACAGGATCGAACCGTGGAGCCGTTGGTGGGTTCGGAAGGAACGTGCGCCATGACCGTCGAGGATTCGCCTCTGCCTGCCGACCGGACCGTGGTGGGCGGGATGCCCGACGCCGCGATCACCGTCACCAACCGCGACGGCTCGGTGGTGTGCGCGCTCGCCGGGGCCCTGCACCACGACAACGTCGGCCAGGTCCGCCGGGCGCTGAACCGGGCGCTCCGACTGCAGCCCGGAGTGCTGGCCGTCGACCTGTCCGCCGTCGACCTGCTCACCTCCGCCGGGCTCAACGCCTTGCTGACCGTCCGCCGCGAGGCGCTCGAACGCGGCGTCCGCCTGGTCGTGGTCGCGCCCTCCAGGCCCGCGCGTCACGTCCTGCGCATCACGCAGGTCGACACCGTCCTGCCGATGGCGCCCACCCTCGAGCACGCGCTGCGCGACGGGGGCGAAGACCCACCGGCCCGCGAGGGGTAGCCCGGCGGCCGGCGGAAAGACGCGAGGGCAGACTCCGTCCCTCCGGGGGTGCTTCCCGTGTGTGCCATGCCGCCCGCACCAGCCTTCCACCGCCAGCTCTCCTTCCCGGCCGGGCCCCTGCCGGTGAGCGAGGGCATCGGCTTCACGCGCCGCACCCTCACCGCCTGGTTCCCCCGTGCGAACCCCGCCGCCTGCGCCGAGATCGTCCTGATCGCCGCCGAACTCCTCGCCAACGCCGTCCAGCACGCCGGCGGCCCCCTCACCCTGGGCCTGCGCATGACGCAGAGCGGCCGGATCCGGATCACCGTCACCGACGCCGGCGCCGAAGCCCCGCAGGTCGGGCCGGCACTGCCGGAAAGACCCGGCGGGCACGGCATGCGGATCGTCGACCACCTCGCCCGCGCCTGGGGCACCGACCCCGTGGCCGGCGGCAAGGGCGTCTGGGCCGAGTGCGACCCGCCGACCACCTCCGTCCCGTAGCCGCACCCGGCGGCGGACGGCCGGCACACCGGGCCGGCTCCCGGGCCCTTCGCCCTGCGCGACAAAAGGTCGCGGGCGTTGCGCACCGCCCGGGCCGGAAGGGCGAGGACGTGACGGCCGTACGTCGACGCTGAGTCATCGCCGCAGGTCGGACGGGTGACTACGGATGATTTCCTGGGGGTGCCCAAAGGTGCGCACCCGCATTGTTACCGCGGTGGTGGTCACGGAACGTGGGGACGGGGAAAGCCCGCTCATCTCGGGAGCACCGATGTTCACCACCGACACCACCACCGACCGCACCGGCGCCGTCGGTGCGCAGCCCGGCCGGACCAGGACGGCGGAGTACTCGATGGCGGCGACCGCCGTCGCGGTGTCCGGTTTCCGGAACTTCGCCCGTGACACGGCGGCCCGGTGGATGATCTCACCCGACGACACGGGGCTGGCCCTGGTGGTGAGCGAGCTGGTCGGCAACGCGGTCCGGCACAGCGGCAGTGCGGACGTCAGCCTGCTGCTCTCCGCCACGGTGACCACGCTGACCGTCGAGGTGCGGGACTCCGGCCGGTGGCGGCGGCCCTCCGCGCCCGTGACGGACGGGCTCGCCTGCGGGGGGCGCGGGCTGGACATCGTCGAGGCCTGCGCCACCCGGACGACCGTCCACCGGACGCTCGCCGGCACCCGGGTGATCGCCGTCCTGCCGCTCGGCTGACGGGACGCGCCCCGAGCGCCGCCCCGGCCCCGCAGGACACGCGCCCTGTGCGTGATGGAGCCTCCCGGGGGCCGGACTGCGGTGAGGACAACGGGGCAGGTGATCGTCCTGGCCGAGGTTCCCGAGCGTCCGAGGACGTCCACCAGGTCTACGCGGTCATCGACCGGCTCCGCGCCGCCCACCGCACCTACGCATCGAGGCCTGAGCCCTCCGGGGACGCCGGGGCGTCGGCCCGTGCGCTGGGGGCGAACCCGCTCCCCTGCTCGGCGAACACCCTGATCGCGGCGCCCATGAACTCCACCATCCCGGGGTGGTAGGAATCGTGGAACGCCCTCATGGCCTCGTCCTCGGCGTAGAAGAGCGACATGCCGACGTAGGCCTCCCTGGAGGGGGTGTAGAAGCGGCAGGCGATGTCGAAGTGCCTGCGGACGAGTTCCTGGATCTCCGGATCCCCGGGCAGGGAGCCGCCGTCCAGGAGCGCGGTGATCTCCCGGTACAGGACGTCCCAGTCCCGGTGGACCCCCTCCCTGTCCACGTGTTCCCAGTGGTTGGTCCCGGCCAGGCTCCTCGCCTGCTCCTGCGCCAACGACCGGCGACACTCGTCCTCGTAACTGTTCCCCACGGCACCCGATCCCATCGTTTCGTCGTCGACCGGCCACCGATGATCAACTTGCCGGTCCGGGGCGAAGGCTGACACACAGCCACCGGACCGGCAAACCAATTACCGGACCCTCCGGCGCTCCGTCACGGGTGGCCGGCCGGCGCAGAATCTGAAGCAGGCAATACATCTGGTGAAACTATCGCCGTATCTGTATCTTCTGTTCCACCCCTGCAGGGTCCTCAGGCATCCCCCCACAGCCGAGAGTTGGAGGCCCCATGTCCTTCGGAAGCCCCTCCCGTCGCCGCACCGGCCGCGTGCTGGTCGCCACCACCCTGGCAGCCACGGCAGTGCTGTCACTGCCGGCGGTCGCGGAGGCGAAGGTGACGCGCTACCGCCAAGGAAGCGCGAGCGACGTCAGCCGCCCGGCCTGGAGCGGCCCGGCGTACACGATGAACGGCTCGGGTGCGGTCGTCCCCGCGACCATGACCAAGGCCGTGGACGCCATCAGGGGAGGCAGCGGGAGCATCGACGTCACGGTGCTCGCCGCGTCCGCGGCGTCCGGCAGCCCGACGCCGGAGTGCGACGTGATCATGGGCCTGCCGAACGTCAACTCCTGCACCACCTACGTCCTGACCTCGACCCAGGACGCGTCGAACTCCCAGGTGAACACCGACGTGCGGAACTCGGAGTTCGTCTACTTCGCCGGCGGCAACCAGTGCAACTACGCCCGCTGGAAGGGCACCCCCCTCCAGGCGTCGGTCCAGTCGGTCGTCGCCAAGGGCGGCGGCGTCGGTGGCGGCAGCGCGGGTCACCACATCAACAGCTCCGTCGTCTACGACGCCTGCACCGCGAGCACCGACTCCGCGACCGCCCTCGCCAATCCTTACGACCGGAGCGTCACCTTCACCACCGGCATGTTCAGCTGGCCGAACTACGGCGACACCGTCAACGACTCCCACTTCGTCAGCCGCGACCGGATGGGGCGCACCATGGCGTTCGTCGCCAGGGCGTTGAAGGACGGCCTGACCTCCTCCGGCAAGGCCTGGGGGGTGGGCGTCGAGGAGGGCGGCTCGCTGTTCGTCGACAAGAACGGGCTCGCGACGCTGTCGGCCGAGGACGCCTACGTCGTCCTCGGCGACCACCAGCCCGAACAGGCCGCCTCGGGCAAGCCCCTGACGTTCTCGAACTTCAAGATCTGGCGTCTGACGCCGGGCAGCACCTACGACTTCGCGAACCGTCCGACCTGCGGGTACTACACCCGCAGCGTCGTCAACGGTGTCGCGGACTCCAACCTCTACTCCGGGACGCCGGTCTGCTGACCGTCCGCCCGTCGCCCGTGCGGTCCGCCGAATCGTCCGGCGGGCCGCACGGGTTCGCGCCGGGGCGGTGCGTCAGGTGAGGCCGGAGCGGGTGGCGATCTCCTCGCTGTGCCGCATGTGCTGGTGGGCACGGTCGCCGAGCTCCGATATGAGGCCGGCGACCACGCTCTCGACCACTGCCAGGGTGGGCACGAGGCTGTCGTACGGGGACGGGGCTCCGACCTGGCTGGAGAAGACGACTTCCGCGTGGGTGCTCACCGGGGAGAGCCAGGTGTCGGTGAACAGGACGACGCGCCCCCCTGCTTCCTTGACCAGTTCGGCGACGGTGACCTTGTCCTCCTCGTAGCGCCGGTAGTCGAAGACGACGAGGACGTCCCGGCGCGCGAGGGAGGCGAGCAGGGCGGTGCGTTCGACGGCCCGGTCGGGCAGGAAGCGAACGTTGTCGCGCACCTGCATCAGGTGCAGTCCCAGGTACTGGGCGAAGAGGTTGGTGAAGCGGCCGCCGGCGAGGGTGATGCGCCGCTTGGGGTCGGCGAGGAGCTGCACCGCGCGGTCCAGGTCGTGCGGGGTCACCTCGGCGAGGGTGCGGTCGACCGCCGCGGTGAAGACCTTGCGGCCGTGGGCGAGCAGCCCGGCCGCTCCGGCCTGCACGTCGGCGGAGTCGGATCCGGCGGCCTTGTAGTTGCCGGCGCTGTAAAGGGTGACGGGCGAGGCGTGGCGTTCGTCGAGCTCCGTGCGCAGCGCCGCCTGGAAGTCGGGGAAGCCCCGGTAGCCGAGGCGGTTGACGAACCTGATGACGGTGGGGGCGCTGACGTCGGCACGCTCGGCGAGGGTGGCGATGGTCTCGAATCCTGCGGCCGGCCAGCCTGCGAGCAGGATCCTGCCGACCTTGCGCTCGGCGGGGCTGCAGTCGCCGAGCCGTTGGCGGATGTCCTCGGCGAGCGTGACGGTGGGCATGGGCGGGGTTCCCTTCCCGGTCTTCGGGCGGATCGTCGGTGGTGCTCGGTGGTACGCGGTGGATCGTGTCTCCGCAGCCTAGCGAAGTGCCGGGCTGCGGAGATCCCCGAGCGGGCGGGCTGGTGCGGCGCGGGTCCGCCGGGCCGTCAGCCGGCGGCGGGGCGGACGCCGATCTCGAGGTCGGCGAAGGTGGCGGTGGTGGTGCCGTCGGTGGTCCAGGCGCGGGTGTCGCCGCGCTTGCGGAAGAGGACCTCGAAGGCGGGGCCGGTTTCGAAGGTGCCGGCGGTCGCGGTGCGCTGGGCGGTGGTGGCGGTGAGGGCGCGGGCGGTGCCGGAGAAGGAGTAGGGGACGCCGTCGGGGTTGTCGACGGAGTAGAACGCGTCGTGGTTGGCGGGCACGGCGGTGGCGGCGGAGGCGGCGAGGGGCTTCTTGCCGTCGGCGGCGTGGACGTGCCAGGTGCGCGGGTCGTAGTGGTCGCCGTCGGTGAGGTAGCTGTAGCGGACGCCGTCGATCGCCCAGCGGCCCTGGACGGTGCTGGTGCGGGCCGAGCGCAGGTCGAAGACGGAGACGCCGTGGGTGCCCAGGACCCGCAGGCTCTCGTCGCGGGTGCCGGCGTGCTCGACCTCGATCGCGGTGTTCTCGTCGAGGGCGAAGACGCGCTTGTGGCCGGTGTCCGCCGCCAGGCGGATCGCGCGGCCCTCCCGGCCGTAGGTGCCGGTGTGGGTGTCGAGCAGGCCGGCGTCGAAGAGGCCGAAGCCGCCCTGGGGGATGTAGCCGAGGCGAGTGGGGTCCTCGAAGTAGCCGGGGGCGCTGCCGTCGCGCAGCGCCTGGTAGCTGTCGCCGCCGCTGACCATGTCGGGGCCGGAGGCGATCTGGGCGCCGGCGCTGGAGCCTGCGACGACGGCGCCGGCGGCGAGCTTGCGGCGGATGGCGGCCATGACCTCGGAGTCGGTGTGGGCGTCGCCGTGCAGGAGGCTGGTGATGTACCGGTACTGGTCGCCGCCCCCGAAGAAGAAGCCGGTCATCGACTCGACCTGGGCGACGACGGCGTCGGAGTCGGCTGCGTCGACGTGCTCGATGTCGATGGGCACCCACTGGGCGTCGGCCGCGCCGTAGTGCTTGAAGAGGTCCGCGTAGTAGAGACCGTTGCAGTGCGAGTTGGAGCAGGCGTTCGGGTCCGCGGCGTCGGGGTCCTGGCTCTCGGGGACGGAGGCGGCGGTCAGGACGCCGATGCGTGCCTTTCCGACGCCGCCGGCCTTGTGGACGATCTCGCCGTAGATCTCGCTGTTGCCGTCCTTGAGGCCTCCGCCGACGAGGATCAGGGTGCCTCCGGCCTCGGCGGGCCGGGCGTCGGCGGTCTGGGCGGTCGAGGCGAGGACGGTCAGTGCGGCCGCGAGGGCGAGAGCGGTCCGCCCGCAGCGGGTGCGGAGGTGTCGGTTCATCCGGAGCTCCATGGGGTCGTGTGAGGGAACCGTGCGTCGCCGGGTGCGCGCCCGAGGGCGGCGCACACCCGGCGATGGGTGGCCCGGGCGGGCGGGCGAGCAGCCCGCCCGGGCCGGTCGTGGTGGCCGGTGGGCCCGTGTGCGGTTGCGCGGCGGGGTCAGCGACGCCCGAGGCGCTCGGTGAGCGTGGCCAGCAGGGCGATGCGGCCCGGAGCGCTCACGATGTCCAGCCACTCCTCGGGGGTGTGGTCGGCCCCGCCGACCGGGCCGAGGCCGTCGAGGGTGGGGATGCCGAGGCCGGAGGTGAAGTTCGCGTCACCGACACCGCCCGTGGAGGCGCCGTGGATCTGCATGCCGAGATCGGCGGCGGTGCGCAGCGCGAGGGCGAGCACGGCCGCCGCCTCGCAGGTGTGCTCCATGGGCGGGCAGAGGTCCAGCTGCTCGACGCGGGCGGTGGTGCCCTCGACGACGGTGCGGGCGGCGGCCGTGCGGATCTCGGCGATCGCGGTGTGCAGGCCGGCGGTGGTGGCGGCCCGGACCTCGACCTGGAGCTCGGCCTGGGGACAGACGATGTTGGTCCGGGTCCCCGCCCGCACCACGCCGACGTTCAGGGTGACCCCTGGCCAGCGGCCGTTGAGGGCCTGCAGGGCGACGACGAGGTGGGCGGCGGCGAGTGCGGCGTTGGCGCCCCGCTCGGGCTCGATGCCGGCGTGGGCGGCCCGGCCGGTGACGGTGATCAGGAGGTCGGCGACGCCCTTGCGTTCGATGACCAGGTCGCCGTTCTCGCGGGCGCACTCCAGGCCGAGGGCGACGTGCGCCCCGGCCGCGACGCGCTCGGTCACCGGACGGCTGGCCGGCGAGCCGACCTCCTCGTCCGGGGTGGCGAGGACGACGAGTTCGGCGAACCCGGTGCGGCCGTGGCGGGTGAGGAGTTCGGCTGCGGTCACCCCGGCCAGGAGGCCGCCCTTGTCGTCACTGACGCCCGGGCCGTGCGCGCGGCCGTCCGCCGAGCGGAAGGGGCGGGCGGCGGCGGTGCCGTCCTCGAAGACGGTGTCCATGTGCCCGATCAGGACGATCCGCGCTCCCCCCTCCTCGACGGGCACGGAGCCGGTCAGTCTGGCGACGAGGACGTCTCCGAAGCGGCGCCCCTGCACCTGTGCGGGCGTGATGCGCTCGGTGCTGAACCCGATCGAGCGCAGCCGCTCCTCGAACCAGTCGGCGACCCGGTTCACGCCGTCGGCGTTGTAGGACCCGGAGTCGATGGAGACGAGGTGGGCCAGGTCGTCGAGGTAGCGGGGAAGGGCTGCCTGCGCGGCGGCCGACAACTCGGCCGCGGCCGTGCGGTGCGCCTGGTCGGCGGGGGCGCTCACAGGACCTTGGAGAGGAACGCCTTGGTGCGCTCCTGTTCCGGGTCGACCAGGACCTTGCGCGGGTCGCCGGCCTCGACGACGACGCCCTCGTCCATGAACACGGCCGTGTCGCCGACCTCGCGGGCGAAGCCGATCTCGTGGGTGACCACGACCATGGTCATGCCGTCCGCGGCCAGGTCGCGCATGACGTCGAGGACGTCGCCGACCAGCTCGGGGTCGAGCGCGGAGGTGGGCTCGTCGAACAGCATCAGCTTGGGCTTCATCGCCAGCGCGCGGGCGATCGCCACGCGCTGCTGCTGGCCGCCGGACAGCTGCGCCGGGTAGTGGTCGGCGCGGTCGCCGAGGCCGACCCTGTCCAGGAGCAGCTGCGCCTCGGCCCTGGCGGTCGCCGTGTTCACCTTGGCGACCCTCACCGGTGCCTCCATGACGTTCTGGAGGGCGGTCAGGTGGGGGAAGAGGTTGAAGCGCTGGAAGACCATGCCGATCTCCCGGCGGCGCTCGGCGACCTCCGACTCCCGCAGCTCGTGCAGGCGGTTCCCGGCCTGCCGGTAGCCGACCAGGTCGCCGTCGACGGACAGGCGGCCGCCGTCGACCTTCTCCAGGTGGTTGATGCAGCGCAGGAAGGTGGACTTGCCGGAGCCGGACGGGCCGAGCAGGCAGCAGACCTGGCCGCGTTCGACGGTGAGGTCGATGCCCTTGAGGACCTCGAGCTTGCCGTAGTGCTTGCGCACGCCCTGGGCGTGCACCATGGGCTGGGCCATCGGATCAGCCCTTCCGGTTGCGGTTCGACGGGAGGAGGTCCGCGACGCCGACGAACATGCGGCGCAGCGGGGAGACGTGGCCGGCACGGCTGGTGCCGCGACCGTAGCGGCGCTCCAGCCAGGCCTGGGGGACGCTCAGGACGGTGGTCAGGGCGAGGTACCACAGGGCGGCGACGACGAGCATCGGGATGACCTGGTAGTTCTGCGCGTACACGTCCTGGATGTTGGACATCAGGTCGTGGGCGGCGATCACCGACACGTAGGCGGTGGTCTTGAGCATGTTGATGGTCTCGTTGCCCATCGGCGGGATGATGACCTTCATCGCCTGCGGGAGGACGATGCGGCGCATCGTCAGGGCGGGCTTCATGCCCAGCGAGTGGGCGGCCTCTGTCTGGCCGGGGTCGACGGACTGGATGCCGGCGCGGACGATCTCGGAGGCGTAGGCGGCCTCGTTGAGGCCGAGCGCCAGCAGGGCCGCGATCGACGGGGTGAGCAGCTGGTTGGTGTCGAACTCGACGAAGGTGATCGTCGTGAACGGGATGCCGATCATCAGGTGCTTGTAGAGGGCGGCGGCGTAGGCCCAGAAGATGATCTGGACCAGCAGCGGGGTGCCGCGGAACAGCCAGACGAAGAGGGTGGACAGCCCGTACAGGACCGGGTTGCTCGACAGGCGCATGACGGCGACGAGGGTGCCGAGCGCCAGGCCGACGGCCATGGCGGCGACGGTCAGCCACAGGGTGGTGACGAGTCCGTCGAAGATGAGGTCGGCGAACAGGTAGTGGCCGACGACGTCCCAGTGCAGGTTCGGGTTCTTGGCGAGCGAGCCGACCAGGCCGACCAGGGAGACCAGGGCGAGGGCGGCGGCGATCCAGCGGCCCCAGTGGCGCACGGGGACGGCGACCAGCTGGTCGGGGTCGGGCGTGCCCGTCGTGGTGGCCCCGGTGGAGCGGTGTGCGGTGGTCGGCATGTCAGTCCACCGCGCCGTTCTTGGTGGCGGACTTGACGGCGATGGACGCGACGCCGTACTTGTCGAAGATCTTGGCGAGCGAGCCGTCGTCGATGAGCGACTGCAGGGCCTTCTGGACGGCGTCGGTCAGCTGCGGCAGGTTCTTGGCGATCGCGATGCCGTTCGGGGAGGCGTTGTAGCCGCCCTGGGCCGCCGGGTCGTCGACGACCTCGAAGGTCGCACCGTTGTCGGCGGTCTTCGCGGTCCAGCCCGCCGCCGGCTTGGTGAGGACGTCGGCGACCACCTTGCCGGAGCGCAGCGCGAGCTGGGCGTCGGAGTCCTTGGGGAACGCCTGGACGTCGATCGGCGCCCTGCCCGCCGCCTTGCAGGCGTCCTGGTGCTTGTCGAGGAGCTTCTGCTGGTTGGTGCCGGTCTGGACGGCGGTCTTCTTCCCGCACAGGTCGTCGAGGGTGACGATCTTGTCGGGGTTGCCCTTGGCGACCATGATGCCGGTGCCGGAGGCGGAGTAGTCGACGAAGTCGACGACCTTCTCCCGCTCCTTGTTGTCGGTGATGGCGCTGATCGCCGCGTCGTACTTGCCGGCCTGGATGGCCGGGACGATGCCGTCGAACTTCTGCGCCTGGAACTCGAAGGCCACACCGAGCTTCGCGCCGAGGGCCTGGCCGAGGTCGTAGTCGAGGCCGGTCATCTCGCTCTTGCCCTCGGCCACGTACATCTCGAAGGGCGGGTACGGGATGTCGGTGGCGACCCGCACCTTGCCCGCCTTCTTGATCGCGTCGGGCAGGGCGCCGTGCAGGGCGGCGTCGGGGCTGATGGCGACACCTGCCACCGTGACCGCGGTCGCGGAGGCGGCGGCGGGGGCCTTGGCGGCGTCGGCGGGGGCGTCGTCCCCCTTGCTCCCGCAGGCGGTCAGGGTGAGGGAGCCGCACAGGGCGAGGGCGGCCAGCAGGGCCGATCTGCGAGAGGCAGAGGAGTTCACGGAGCAACCTTTCGAGAACCTGAGCGGCGCCGAGGGGCTGCGCCGCAAGCCAGGACGTTACAGGTAAACCATGTTGATGGCCATATGTAATGAAGGATACGAATAGGTAACGCTCGACAAGCCCGAGGCAAAGCCCTGATGGAAGCTCAGATGGTCAAGGTTTCGCCGCATCCGCTCGTTACATCTATCGCCATCATGACTTGATCTGTATGTTCCGTTCCCAGTGCGACGCAGGGCATCTCGCCTCTGCCAGCGCGCCCCCCGTCCTGCCCGGCCCCTCTCCGGGCGGACGCATCCCTCCTCGCCCGGCCTGCCACGAACGGCGGCCCGGCCTCCCCCACAGGAGCACGCATGACCATGTCCGCACGCCCCGCAGCCCGCCGCCGCGCCGCCGGACCCGCGGTCGCCGCGATCGCGCTGGCCACCGCCCTCGTGTCGCCCGCCTCCAGCGCCCGGGCGGCCACCCCCGTCACCGGCAGCCTCATCCTGGCGGGCGGCGCCGTCGCGGCCACGAACTCCGCGGTCTACGGCACCTTCCTCAGCAAGGCGGGCGGCGCGTCCAACGCCCGCATCGGCATCATCACCGCGGCCTCCGACGTGCCCGCCAACGACCCGAACGCGGCCGACCCGAACACCTGCAGCAACTCGGTGTGCAACGGCACCTACTACGCGAACCTGCTGAAGAACACCTACGGCGCGGCCGACGCCCAGTGGATCCCGATCGACCTCGACCACGTCTCCAACAACTCCAGCCAGAGCGTCATCAACCAGATCAACTCCATGACCGGGTTCTTCTTCGGCGGCGGCGACCAGAGCCGGCTCGTCACCACGCTCCTCAAGAGCGACAACACCGACTCCCCCGCCCTCGCCGCGATCCGCGCCAAGTTCACCGCCGGCGCGGCGATCATGGGCACCAGCGCCGGCACCACCATCGCCAACGGACGCGACATGGTCACCGGCGGCGAGAGCTGGGACGCCCTGCGCTACGGCTCCTACACCAGCATCAGCAGCAGCTACCCCGACGACCTGTCCTACCGCCCCGAAGGCGGCTTCAACTTCTTCACCTCCGGCCTGCTCGACACCCACTTCGCCGCCCGCGGCCGCGAAGGACGCATCACCCGCCTCGCCGCCGACACCGGCCACACCCGCGCCTTCGGCATCGACGAGGACACCGCCCTCGTCGTCACGAACCCCGGATCCACCAACGAGACCGACACCGTCGTCGGCACCAACGGCGTCTCCGTCTTCGACCTGCGCACCGCCACCATCGGCACCCACAGCGGCTACTGGTCGATCGACAACGTCAAGTGGTCCTACCTCACCAGCGGCGACAGCTACAACCCGACCACCTGGACCCAGACCTCCCCCAAGCCCGCCCACAACCCCGGCACCGGCACCGTCGGCAGCCGCTGGAGCGACGTCTTCTCCTCCCCCGAGCCCACCACCGGCCACCCGTACCAGATGGTCAAGATGGCCACCGAACTCGTGAACGCCGGCCGCAGCACCTACCAGTACGGCATCAGCTACGAGAGCGGCCCGACCTTCGAGGCCGACCTCACCAAGGGCACCGGCTACCAGGCCTGGAAGAGCGGCACCACGGTCTCCTTCGCCAACCTGACCACCCACCTCTACGTCTACTGATCCCGAACACCGGGCCCGGGAGGGCTATCGCACCTCCCGTCATGCGGTCAGCAGCCGCTCGATGTGGTCCAGGGCGCCCGTCAGATCGTGGGGCCGAACCAGACCCTGCGGCCTGGACGGGGCCCACCCCGGGCCCGCGGCCAGCACGAAGGGGTGCGAGCGGCTGCCCCGGCCTCCCCAGGCCGCCTCCATCGCCTGACGGGCGAGCGCGTGATCGGCGGTCCGGTCGGTCTGGGACCAGAGGGCCACGGCAGCGGGCCCGGTTCTGCGGACCGCTTCCAGCAGGGCCTGCGCCGGAACGGCGGGGCCGAGCATTCGACTGGGCAGCCCGCGTTCGGCGAGTCCGGCCACCAGGGCGTCCAGCGGCAGGGTGTGGAGTTCTCTCGGGGTCCCGGCGAGCAGCGCGAAAGGCCCGGGGCGGGGATCGCCGCAGCGGTCGGCGACCACGCGGAGCGCCGTGGAGACGTGCCAGGACAGGAGGTGCTCGACCTCCACGTACCGCTCCCCCTCGGCGGCCCACTTCCGGCCGGCAGCGCGAAGCGCGGGAGCCATCACCTCGGTCCAGGCACCCACGACCCCCAGGTCCGCGACCACCGTCCGCAGGATCCGGGAGACCTCCACCGAGTCCAGCCGCACGGCGGCACGCGCCAGCCCGCGGCACTCGGGCCTGACGGGCCCGACCGGCAGCGCAGAACTGCCTCCCGGCGCAGCCGGGCGCTCCGTGGACACCGGCCGACCCCGGACGGCTCCAGCCGTGCCGCCGGAGACCGTCCGGTCGGACGCGGACCGCAGCGCCGACCGTGCCGCTTCACCCGGTGCGACGCCCCGGGCCGTCAGGGCGCACATGGTCTCGAGCACCGCAATGTCCTGCGGGCTCCACCGGCGGTGCCGACCGGTCTCGTGGTGCGCGGGGCCGATGCCGTAGCGCCGCTCCCAGGACCGGACGGTCGTCGGCGACACCCCGAAGCGGCGGGCCACGTCACCGGTGGTGACGCCGACTCCTCCGGCGTGGTCGCCGAGGGCAGCCGGCCTCTCGGGGGACTGGGATGTCACTGGTCCCGCCATCTGAAGATCCTCCTCGTCCTGACGGACAGACCGGTCCGGGCGGGTTGCGTCCGGGCAGGCGGCCGCAGGAACCACCGGCCGCGCCACCGCCCTGCGACGCCGGAGAAGTCGATCGGGCGAAGGGCCGGTCGTACGCGCCGCGGCCTCGAACCCGCCCGGGAGGCGCAGCTCTCCAGTGCCGAGGTGGACTGCCATCACGATCACGCCCCGTCGACGGTGACGGGTCGAGCTTGGCACTGCCCTCCGTCGTTCTCCCTTCGCACCGCTTGTGCAGTGGAAGCCGGCGCCCCTGCCCTGCGCCTGGCGGCGGCCCTGTCACCGCAGCCTGGTTGGGTGCGGCCATGACGGACTGGTCGCTCTTCACCCACGCTCACGGCTCTGCCGACGACATTCCGGCGCTGCTGGAGCGGGTCGAAGCCGAACCCGGAACGGAGCGTCGGAGCGATCTGTGGCAAGGGCGGACCGCCCGCTCCGTGGTCTCCGACCCCGCCGACTACGGTCACCCGACGGAAGCCGTCCTCGGCTTCGAAGGCGTCCCCAAGTGGAGCGAGGGCGACCTGCACGGCGTGCGGCGCCGATTTCTGCGTGGCGGACCAGGTGTGAGGTGGCTCCTTCCCCTTGCGGGGGAGGAGCCACGGACCGGCAGTCGCGGTGCTTCGCGGCGCAACCCTCAGGGGAGGGCCGGCGTGCTCACCGGGTCGGGCCTGCGATGCCGGCAGGAGCCGAGCCGCTCAGCCGGCGCGAGGTCGCGGGGGCCGCCGCCTCGGGATGGCGGTGTCGCCAGTAGGGGTTGTCCAGGGGCAGCTTGGCACTCACCCGCCCGTACATCCCGAAGGTGGCGATGACCAGGCCCATCACGAAGCTGAAGAGGACGTTGGGGATCCGGAACGCCAGTACGTTGGCGCCCGAGTCGAGCAGGGCGAGGTTGACGAACCCGCTCAGGACGAAGAGGGTTCCTACCACGATGTTGATCGTCGAAGCGGTGTTCCCGCCGATGGCCGCGCCGACGATCAGCACCGCCGCGGTGGCGATGGAGATCCAACTCAGCAGTCCGTTGCTGGTCAGTCCGGCCACGCTCTGGCCGGTGGTGCTGAAGAACGCCAGACCGTCGGCCAGGCCCAGGCAGCCGAAGACCAGCAGCACCACGCCGCACAGACCGGCACCGATCCGGTAGACGTTGGCGAGGCGGTGGTCGACGGGAAGCTCGTCGCGGAAGTCCATGACAGTCCTCCTTTTCGCTCCTCGGAGACGGGCGCCTCCGCTCTCCACCATCGGCGGTGCGCGTTCGGGGGGGACAGTTGCACCGCTTGCGCACCGCTTGGTGGACGCAGGGCGGTCGGCCTGCGGAGGGGCTATCCGCCGACCAGGCGACGCGGATCGAGCAGGTCGTCGAGGACCTCGGCCGGAAGGACCTCCGCTTCGCGCGCCACGTCGCGGACCGGGCGCCGCTGCGCGACCGCGCGGCGGGCGAGCTCGGTGGACAGCTCGTACCCGAGGACGGGGTTGAGCGCGGTGGCCAGGACGGCGGACCCACTGGCCTGGCTGTAGGTCCGTTCGGCGTCCGCCCGGATGCCGGCGATGCAGGCTCCGGCGAGGAGCGAGCAGGCCGCCGCGAGCCGGCGCTGGGCGGTCAGGAGGGTGTGGGCGATCAGCGGCTCGAAGGCGTTGAGCTGCAGCTGGCCCGCCTGGGCGGCGAGCGAGACGGCGGTGTCGGCGGCGATGACGTCGAAGCAGACCTGGGTGACGGCTTCGGGGATGACGGGGTTGACCTTGCCGGGCATGATGCTGGATCCGGCCTGCAGTTCGGGGAGTTTGATCTCGGCGAGGCCGGCCTGGGGTCCGGAGGCCAGCAGGCGCAGGTCGTTGCAGAGCTTGACCAGGCGCAGCGCGAATCGCTTGAGGGCGCTGGAGAGTTCGATGAACGCTCCGGTGCTCTGGGTGGCTTCGACGAGGTCGCGGGCCGGGTGGACGGGGACGCCGGTGATGCGGGCGAGGTGGTCGGCGCAGGCCTGTGCGAAGCCGGGGTGGGCGTTGAGGCCGGTGCCGATGGCGGTGCCGCCCATGTTGATCTCGCACAGGGCCTCGGCGGAGCGGTGCAGGACGGTGATGTCGTCGCGGACTCCGAGTTCGAAGGCCCTGAATTCCTGACCGAGGGTCATGGGGACGGCGTCCTGCAGTTGGGTGCGGCCGAGTTTGACGATGTCTTCGAAGGCGGTGGCGCGTTCGGCGAGCGCGGTGGCGAGGCGGTCCATGGACGGCATGAGCACGCGGGTCGCTTCGTGGAGCGCCAGTTTGACGGCGGTGGGGTAGGCGTCGTTGGTGCTCTGTCCGAGGTTGACGTGGTCGTTGGGGCTGAGCAGCGCGTAGTTGCCGGGCTCGCTCCCCAGGAGTTGCAGGGCCCTGTTGGCGATGACCTCGTTGGCGTTCATGTTGGTCGAGGTCCCGGCGCCGCCCTGGAGGACGTCGACGACGAAGTGCTCGTGCCACAGGCCGGAGCGGATCTCTTGGCACGCGGCGGCGATGGCGTCACCGAGGCCGGTGTCGAGGACGCCGAGGTCGCAGTGCGCGAGTGCGGCGGCCTGCTTCACCGCGGCGATGGCGGCGACGAGTTCGGGGTGCACGGAGATGGGGGTCCCCGTCAGGGGGAAGTTCTCGGCGGCCCTGAGGGTGTGGATGCCGATGTAGGCGTCGGCGGGCAGTTCGCGGTCGCCGAGGAGGTCGTGCTCGACGCGCTGGGCGCTGTTGCCGGGCGCGGGAGGTGTCGGGTGAGGGTTCACGGTCTTCCAGGGTCTGTCACGGGGACCGCACAGCTGGTACTGAGCGTTTCAGATCTAGTAACTAGCAGAGCAATCGTAATTTCCGCAACAGCCCCACCGCGTCGAACCCCGGCCCGAGGACACCGTTGCGGGAATGTAACTCTCGATACATTCACTCACGTCATGCTTCAGATGTAACTTCTGTTCGCGCCGCGTCACCTTCCTCCCCGGCGCACGACCGAAGGACTCCCGCCATGACCTCGCACAGCACCGCTGCGACCAGAGTGATCACCTCCCTGGCCCTGGCGACCGCCTGCAGCCTCGCACTCACCGCGTGCGGCTCCTCCAAGGCCGACACGCCGGCGGACGGCAAGGCCGCGGCCCCGGCCGCCGCGGCCACCTCCATCAACGGCGTCACGATCTCCACGGACCCCAAGCTCACCGAGCGGCTGCCCGAAGCGATCAAGAAGGCCGGCAAGGTCCGGGTCGCGACCGACCTGCCGTACCCGCCCTTCGAGATGTACATCGCCGAAGGAAGCAAGGAGATCACCGGCATCGACTACGACCTGGGACAGGCGATCGGCGCCCGACTGGGCGTCAAGTTCGAGTTCGCGAGCCAGAAGTTCGACGGCCTCCTCCCCGCGGTGCAGGCGGGCAAGTTCGACGCCGTCATGTCCGCCATGACGGACAAGAAGGAGCGCGAGCAGGCCGTCGACTTCGTCGACTACATCAACGCGGGCCCCGGCTGGCTCGTCAAGAAGGGCAACCCCGACGGCATCAAGGTCGTCACCGACGTGTGCGGCAAGAGCGTCTCGGTGCAGACCGGCACCAACCACCAGAAGATCCTCGAGCAGCGCCAGGAGCTGTGCAAGCAGCAGGGCAGGCCCCCGATCACCGTCCTCGCCTTCCCGAAGGACTCCGAGGCGCAGCTGGCGCTGCGGGCGGGCAAGGTCTCCGCGGACTTCCTCGACGAGGTGACGGCGGCGTACGTGGCGGACACGGCGGACGGGGGCACCACGTTCGAGACCGTCGTCGGCAAGGAGGCCGTCGGGCCGACGAGCTCCTCCCCGATCGGGATCGGTGTGGCCAAGTCGGTGCCAGGTCTGAAGGAGGCCATCCAGGCGGCGCTGCAGTCGCTGATGGACGACGGCTCCTACGGCAAGATCCTCGCGGGCTACCACGTGTCCAACATCGCGATCCCGAAGGCGACCATCAACGGCGCCCTCGACTGACCTGACGGTCCGCGACCGGCAGCCGCAGCCCGTCTCCCCCATGCGGGGAGACGGGCTGCGGCTGCTCCGTCGTCCCGCGCGCGCCTCGACCGCGGCCGGCAGGCCCGCCGTTCCTGGGACGCGTTCCCACCGTCCCTCCGACGCGCGGTCCGCCCCACCGGGCGGGGCGGCCGCCGGGGCCCCAGGCGCCGAAAATCAACCGGGTGAGTTGCGTGAGGTCCGGGGAAGAAGCCCCTCATGAGACAGCTCAGCGAATCTGCCGGGGCACCGTCCGCGCCGACGTGGCGGGCCCATGCGGCGGCCACTGCGGCGGTGGCCGTCGCCGCCACCACGGCCTCGATCCCCAGCGGGGGCGGCAGCGACTGGTACCGCCGGCTGGCCAAACCGGCCTGGCAGCCGCCCTCGTGGCTGTTCGGCGCCGTGTGGACCCCGCTGTACGCCTCGATCGCGTACGCCGGCGGGCGCGCCCTGGCCCGCGCCGACGGGGCCCGCCGCCGGCACTACGCGTTCAGCCTGGGCGTGAACCTCGCGGTCAACGCCTCGTGGTCCTGGCTCTTCTTCCGCTTCCACCGACCATGGGCCGCGGCCGCTTCCACCCTCCTGCTCGACATCTCCAACGCCGACCTCGTCCGCCGCAGCGCCCGGATCGACGCCACGGCGGCGCGCGTGCTGGTGCCGTACGCGACGTGGTCGCTGTTCGCCACCGCCCTCTCCGCCGACATCGCGGTGCGCAACACGTGAGGCCGACCCGGTGACGCCGCTCCGGCGGCGGTGCACGTGGCCGGCGACCTCGCTCCGGCGAACGGTTCGCGGGGCGTGGGCACGGTCCGCTCCTCGGGGCGGTCCGTGGACAGGTCGGGGGCGGGACGGCGCGCCGCAGGGGGGTCGGCGCGCCGTCCCGCCGATTCAGGTGGTCGAGGGTTCCTTCGCGGGGCGGGCGGTCTCGGGCTCGCCGGGCCACCAGAAGCGCCGCCCGGTGAGCAGGACCAGCGCGGGAACGAGGACGGTGCGCACCAGGAGGGTGTCGAGGAGCACACCGATGCCGACGATGATGCCGATCTGGGTGAGGGTGATGAGCGGCAGGACGCCGAGGACGGCGAACACGGCGGCGAGGAGGATTCCGGCGCTGGTGATGACGCCTCCGGTGGAGGCGAGGGCGCGCAGGACCGCACGGCGGGTGTCGTGGCCGGCGACGGTGTCCTCGCGGGTGCGGGCGATGAGGAAGATGTTGTAGTCGACTCCCAACGCGACGAGGAAGAGGAAGGACAGCAGGGGGACGTTGGTGTCCATGGCGGGGAAGTCGTAGAACGTGCGGAAGATCGTCCAGCTGGCGCCGAGGGCGGCGAAGTAGGACAGGATCACGGTCGCGACCAGCAGGAGCGGTGCCACGACGGCGCGCAGCAGGGCGACGAGCACGATCAGGACGATCGCGAGGACGAGGGGGACGACGACGCGGGTGTCGTGGGCGTTGGCGCGGGAGGTGTCGTAGGCCTCTGCGGTGGTGCCGCCGACGAGGGCCCGGGAGTCGGGGACCTGTGCGACGCTCCGGCGCAGTTGGTCGATGGCGCGGTCGGAGGCGGCGGTGCCGGGGGCGGCGTCGAGGACGACGTCGGCGCGGGCCCAGCGGTCGGTGTGGGCTCCGGGGGTGACGGAGACGACGCCGGGGACCTGGCGGGCGGCTTCGAGGACCTGGTCGGCCGCCGCGGGGGTGGAGACCAGGGTCAGGGGGTCGACGGCCCCGGCGGGCTGGACGGCGGCGAGGGTGCGCTGTCCGAGGATGGCCTCGGGGGTCTTGCGGAAGGAGTCTTCCTGGGCGAGGCCGGTCTTGAGGCCGAGCGTTCCCGAGGCGAGGACGAGCAGGACGGCGGTCCCCGCGAGGGCGACCTGGGCGGGCCGCTTGGCGACGCCCTGGCCGATGCGGGACCACAGGCCGCGGCGGTCGGCGGTGACCGGGTCGCCGACCTTCGGGATCAGCGGCCAGAACAGCCACCGGCCGGGCAGGACGAGGGCGGCGGGCAGGACGACGAGGCCGAAGAGCATGGCGGTGAGGATGCCGACGGCGCCCGCGAAGCCGAGGCCGCGGTTGCCGGTGAGTTCGGCGGCCAGCAGCGTGAGCAGGCTCAGCACCACCGTGGTCCCGCTGGCGAGTACGGCGGGGGCGGTGCCGCGCCAGGCGCGTGCCATGGCGGTGAACCGGTCGTCGGTGAGGTGGAGTTCGTCGCGGTAGCGGGAGACCAGCAGCAGGGCGTAGTCCGTGCCGGCGCCGAAGACCAGGACGGAGAGGATGCCGGAGGCGGAGGCGTCGACTTCGACGCCGGCGTGCGGGGCGAGGACGCCGACCAGGATGCCGGCCATGCGGTCGCCGGCGCCGACGACGAGCAGCGGCACCAGCCACAGGACGGGGCTGCGGTAGGTGATCAGGAGCAGCACCGCGACGACGGAGGCGGTGGCGATGAGCAGGGTGCTGTCGGCGCCGGCGAAGACCTTGGTGATGTCGGCGCGGACGGCGGGTCCGCCGGTGACCTGGGCCTGCAGGGGCGCGGTGAGGTTTTCGGAGGCGCTCTGGCGGATGCGGTCGATGGTGGCGGTGTTCTCGTCGTCGCCCGCCCCGGTGGGCAGCAGGACGGCGACGGTGGCGACCTTGTTCTGGACGATCTGCGGGCGGGCGGCTCCGGGTGCCAGTCCGAGGGTGCCGAGGGTTGCGGACCGTTGGGTGATGAGCGCCTGCTGGTCGGCGGTGAGCGGGCTGCCGTCGCTGTTGCTGTAGACGACGATCGCGGGTGCGGCGGCACCGGTCGGGAAGGTCTTGACGATCTCGGCGACCTCGGCGGACTGGGCGGAGGCGGGGAGGGAGGTTCCGGTGGCCTCCGTGGTGGTGGCGTCCGAGGGGCCGAGGGTGAAGGCGGCGCCCAGGCCGATGACGGTCAGCAGGAGGACCAGCCAGGCGACGGCGCGGGGGCGCGCGGGGCCGACGGTGTGGTCGCTGTTGGCGGTGGACCGGCTCGGGCGGCCGGTCGTGGTTCGGGACACGGGAACGCACCCTCTAGAGTCGTTAAGTAACTTAGCGATCCCTACCGTGTCAGAATTGCCGGTATGGCGCAACACCACTCGTTCGGAGCCGCGGCCGATGCGGATGGGACCGCCGCACGGCCCCTCCCCCGCGCCGGCGCGCCGGCGGGTGACGACCTCTCCGCCGCGCTGCGCCAGGTCCTGACCCTCACCCAGCTGGCGCGCGCCGAACTCGCCGAGCGGCTCGGCATGCCGCTGACGAACGTCGAGGCGGTCGAGCACGTGCTCATCGCCAGGAACGCCGGGGCGCCGATCGGCCCGGTCGAACTGTCGCGAAGGCTCGGAGTCACCAGCGCCGCCGGGACGCAGTCGGTGAACCGGCTCGTTGCGGAGGGCCACCTGACCCGCGGCCCCCACCCCGACGACCGGCGCCGTCAGATCCTGGACGTGACGACGTCCGGCTTCGAGCACGTCATGGGCGAACTCGCGCCGCTGCTGGGCCTGGTCCTCGGCGCCGCCGACGGCCTGACCGACGAGGAACGGGCGGGCGCCAAAAGGTACTTGGAGCTTGTGGCAGCCGCCTACCGCCGATACCTCGAGCCGCAGGCCCGAGGCGAAGAGGAAGCCGGGCCCGGCGCGCACCGCACCGGGCCCGGGTCGGAACGGAAGGCCTCGCCGGCCGCCCGGCAGGCACCGCCGACGGCGGGTCCTCAGCCGGTCCCGGCACTGACCCGGCGGTCGAAGCGGGTACTGCGGTCGCCCTCCGGCCCGCCGGTGACCCCGTCCTCGTAGTGCGCGAGGGCCAGGCCCAGGCCGAAGAAGGTCGGCGCCCACTCGCCGACGAAGATCCCCCACCGGTCGGCGCGTTCGATGCCGGCCTGCTCCGCCTTCATCGACACGATCCAGCTCGCCAGGGAGAGTCCCACCGAGCCGAGCGCGGCCGCGTAGGCGTGCTCACTGGTGATACCGGCTTCGTGAAGCTTGCGAACGATCATCATGGCGATCACTCCTCCTCGGGATGCCCTTGCGACTCAGCCTGCGCGCAGCCGCTCCCCAGCGGCAGTCGCATCGGTTGCGCACGCATTGGCCGCTCCGAGGCCGGGCGGGTGCGGCTACGACGGCGCGCGGGTCGCGCCGCGCATCGCACGGATCAGCCGCTCGGCGGCGAACCGGGGGCCCGCGGCGAGGGCCTCGGCGCGCCTGGCCGCACTCCCGCGCGTGCCCGCCGCCAGCAGCTCCCGCAGGGCCGCGCCGGCGGCTTCGACATCCACGGTGTTGGGATCCCCCGAGATGCCGAGGCTGGCTCGCTCGGCATCGTGGGCAATGGCGAACTGGTCGCTGGAGAACGGCAGGACGAGCGCCGGCACGCCGGCCGTCAGGCATTCCGTGAAGGAGTTGTTGCCTCCGTGGTGCGCCATCACAGCGGTGTGCGCCAGGAGCTGCTGTTGCGGGACGGACTCGGCGATGCGCAGCCGCTCCGGCGGCGCTGCCGCCAGCCGGGGATCGCGGGCCAGCTCTTCGACCCGGTCGCCCGCTGCGACGATCACCGACGCGTCCGTGTGGTCGAGTGCTGCCCGGGCGATCGTGCGCAGGACGTCGTGGCGGGCGGAGAGGAAGGTGCCGAAAGCGATCAGGACCAGCGGGCGCCCGCCGGAGGTCAGGCGGTCGACCGTGGCCCGCCAGCTGTCGTCCAGCCCGGATTCCGCGGGCTCGGGTGTGCAGTGCCCGGCGTAGATGGGCACCGGGCCCTTCGGGGCGGGAGGAAGCCACGGCAGGGGAAGGTAGTTGAACACCACGGCGTGGGGCGAGCACAGGGCGAAGGCCCGTCCGGGCGGGGGCCGGTCCGGCGCATGCCGTTCGGCCACGCGGTGGAACGCCTCGGTGAACGCCTCGTCGTTCACGGCCGCTTCCGCTCGGAGGTGCGCGAGGTCGCCGGGGTCCGGGCGGACGGTGTCGGGCCAGGCGTACGGCAGTCCGAAGAACGCCTCCGGGCCGGCGGGGATGTAGCTGGGATGGCCGGGGCAGAACGTGGCGTACGGCAGGTCCAGGCAGTGCATGGCCAGGGTCACCGGGTAGCTGAGCTGGTCCACCAGGTACCAGTCGGGTCGCACGGTCCGGTCGAGGTCGCGGATCTCCGTCAGGATCCGGTCGGGGTCGGCGAGCATGTCGGCCCGTCGGTGACGTGCCTGGGCGAGCAGGGCCGCGACGGCGCCCGTGCGGGTCGCGTCCAGGAATTCCCGCAGCCGTTCGGCTTCGCTGCCGGCCTGCTCCGTCCGCTCCGCGATGCCGGTGTTGGCGTTGCGGGTGACGGTGAGCCCGGCGAAGCCGAGGCCGTGGGCCCGGGCCAGGCCGGCGAACGCCGGTGCGCAGGCCAGCGTGACGTCCGCCCCGGTGTCGCGCAGCGCCGCGCCCAGAACGCTCAGGGGCGTGGCGTGCGAGCGGAAGGGCGGGCTGATGACGACGACTCGAGGCACGGATCCTCCGTTGCCGGCACGTTCAGCGGTCGCGGGCGGCGGCCGGGAGCGGGTGCCGCTCCTGTCGATGATGCCACGCGGGCATGCGCGGGTCCGCCCACGCGCTCCCTTCGACCCGCACCATCCGATGCGGGGCCCGGTTCCGAAACCGTCTGTGGCAGCGCCACCGACGAAGGGCCCACCCCGATGCCGCGTGACACCTCCGCTCCGTTCGACGCGACCCCCTCCGCGACTCCCCACGAGGACGTGGCGGCCCGGTGGCGCCACCACTGGTGGAACCCCGGAGCGCCCGTCCCGGAGGGCGACGACCTCCTGTCACTGCTGGCCCGGGCCGAGTACGGCCACGGTCCCCACCGCCGGAACGGCCACACGCCCCCTCCCGACGACCTCCTGGCAGCGGACCTGCGCAGGGCCGCGCGATCCGCAACGCCCACCGCTCCGCTGACGCTGGTGGCCGCGGCCGGCGGCACCCCGGTGCTGCAGACCGCCCTCGCCGAAGCCTGGGCGGTCACCGTCGCCGCGGGCCACCGGGAGCACGCGACCTCCGCCCTGCGCAGCAGGCTCCTGCTGCCCGTCGCCGCCGCGGAGGCCGCGTGCCTGCTCGACCTCGCCGAGGCCCACGCCCTCCGCCCCCTCACCGCCTCCGAGTGCGCCGCCCGAGCCCGCAGCAGGGATCCGCGCGAACGGCACGCGGCCTGGCGCTACCTCTCCGGCATCCCCGACGGGGGGCGTGTCCTGCCGCCCGGCCCAGGCGCCGCCGCCGGCCCCTACGAGGCACTGCTGCTGTCGGCGGCCTGGGAGCGGGCGGTGCCCGACGCGCAGCCGGGCGCCCTGTTCCGCCGAGCCGTCCATGACCTGCCCGAACGCACCGGCGCAGGGCTCGTCGCGGCGCAGTCGATGATGATGGGGCAGCTGGGCGACCCCGGGGTCGGTCTCAGCGGGGGGATGAGCGTCCTGGTCGCCGGCCTGGGCGATGCCATGGCGGCCACCCGCCAGGTCTCACGGGTCCTCACCCTCGTCCTGCTGGACTCCGAGCACCTTCGCCGCGGTCGTCCGCTGGTCGAGCAGATCGGCTCCGGGCACTGGGCGTTGGGGATCCCGGTGCGCGGCGGGGGGCCGGTCGATCCTGCGACGGCGCTGTGCCTGCGCCCTGCCGTCGCCTGGTGGGCGAGTCGCCTCCTGGCGCTTCCCGGCGCCGCTCCGGACGTCGTGCACGCACGCTTCGCGGACGACTGTTCGCTGGCCGTGGCCGACGCCGCCCGACGCCGCGGCGCCCGATTCGTGTTCACCGCCACGCCCGATCCGCACCGCACCATGACCGAGCGGCACCGGGGCCTGCCCCGCACCTCGCGCAGCGAACCCGCCGACGCGCTGCGCCTGGACCTGCACCGGATCTTCGTCGCCGACCGCCTGGTGGCCCGGTCCGACCTGCTGGTCGCCATCCCCGGGCGCGCCGGCGACGGCGACCTCGCGGAGCACTTCCCCCAGATCCGCGCCGGGGCGCCCGCACGGCGCATCGCCTCCCCGCCGGAAGGGATTCCCCCCTTCACCCCGATGCCCGGCGACGAGCAGGTCGCCGACACCCTCATGGCCCGGCTCTACCGGGACGGCGACCGGCCCGACGGCCTCGACCCCGCGGCACGCGCCAGGCGCCTGATCCTCAGCGTCGGCCGTCTGCACCCCGTGAAGCAGCAGGACAGGCTGGTGGAGGCCTGGCTCGAATCGGGCCTGCACCGCTCCACGACGATGCTGCTGGTCGGAGGATCGGCCACCCGCGCCACCCCTGTCGAGACCGAGATGCGGGCCAGGATCGCCAAGCTCCTCTCCGGACATCCGCAGGCGCGCCGCCACATCGCCCTGTGGCCCGCCCTGCCCAACCGCCAGGTGAGGCTCCTCGAACGCACGCTCGCGGGCCTGCGCGCCGGCCAGGCCCTGTACGTCTGCCCCAGCGCCAAGGAGGAGTTCGGTCTCGCCGTCCTCGAAGCGATGGACTCCGGACTCCCCGCGGCAGGCCCACGGCGCGGAGGCGTGCCCCACTACATCCATGACGGCGCCAACGGTTTCCTCCTCCCCACGGAATCCACCTCCGCGTTGGCGAAGCGGCTGGCCGCACTCGCCGACCTCGCCGACGGCGAGCTGGCCCGTGTCGCCGATGAGGGCCGCAAGAGCGTGGCCCTGCGCTTCTCGGCGTCGACGATGGCCGAGTCCCTCGTCGCCGAATACAGCCGGCTCACCGGACCGTCCTCCGGCGCTCGCCCTCACGAGTGATCGGCAGTGGGTCCAACCGGCCGTGCACGCCGCCCCGTTCGGCCCACGCACCGCGGGCTCACGCGGGGTACGGACCCGCTCCCCGGCCGGGGACCGCTCCCCGGCCGGGCCCGCAAGGAGATGGGCTGCGGTGTGCCGAGTGGCGGCGGACTGCGCAGGCGCCGCGGCCTTCGAACGGTGATGCGGCCAACCGGTCCGGCCTTGGCAGGGCGCCCGCCGTGCCAAGGCCGGATGTGCGCACCGAGCGGGGGGTCGGCCGCAGCTCGCGGCAGCCACGGGTGCGCCGGGCGGGGCCTCGCGGGTGGTTCGGTGGTCAGTGCGACGGGCCGCAGCTCGCCGGCGGCTTCGACGGCCGCGTTCGGATCGGGGCCAGCACGACCCCGTGTCTTCCAGCAGGAGCGCGACGGCACCGGCTTTCCGGCTCTCGGTGGGACATGGGCGGAGGATTTCGGGCCGCGTCTTCAGCCGTGACGGCTTGGGTTCGTCCTGGCCGCACGGCGGGCTGGTGCGGCTGGACGGGCGTCCGGGGCCGGGGACAGCACTGCCGGCCGCCGCTCGCGGGGAGCGGCGGCCGACGGGGTGCGGTCGGTCAGGAGGTGGGCATCAGGACGGTGTCGACGATGTAGACGGTGGCGTTCGAGGTCTGCACGTTGCCGCACACGACCTTGGAGTTGCCGTTGACGGTGAACGCCTCGCCCGAGCCGGTGACGGTGAGGTTGCTGCCCTCGAGGGTCTTGTGGTCACCGGGCAGGGACGCCGGGGTCAGCCGGTCGGGGGTCACGTGGTAGGTGAGGACCTTGGTGAGCTTCGCCTTGTCGGCGAGAAGCGCGTCCAGCTGGTCCTTCGGCACCTTGGCGAAGGCGTCGTTGGTCGGCGCGAACACCGTGATGTTCTGGGCGGAGTTGAGGGTGTCGACCAGACCGGCCTGCTTCACCGCGGTCACCAGCGTGGACAGGGCGGGGTTGTTCGACGCGGCGGTGGCGACGGGGTCCTTCGCCATGCCGGCGAACGAGCCCGCGCCGTCCGCCGGCACGGCCGCACACCCGGCGCCGAACGGCTGGTCCGCCATGGCGGCGCCGGAGGCGGCGGAGCCGGCGGCCGAGGACGCGGCAGAGGACGGGGTCGTCGTCGGGGAGGCCGCGGAGCCGGACGAGTCACTGCTGCAGGCAGTGAGGCTGAGCGCCAGCGCCCCGGCGGCGAACAGGGCTGCGAGCGAGGTGCGTCGGGAGACGACGGAGCTCATCGGGATTCTCCTCGTATCGTTTGCCATTGCTGGGAAAATGGGCCGTCGCGGGTTGTTCCGGCGCGGCGGCGGCTTACAACTGTCATTCGGCGCGACACGGGCCGCGGATGGGTGCCGGTTCCTGATTTTTCTCAGGACGCGACCGGGACCCGGCTGGGGACGCACGTACCGGGGCGCCGCGGCGCGGCCGGCGGGGCGCGGTCAGGAAGTGGGCACGACGGCGACGAGGGCGGGCGGGACGGCTTCGGTGATCTGCTTGCCGCTGAGCATGCCGCGCCCCATGGGCGCCGGGGGGACGACGAGCCGTTCGACGCCACCGAGGCCGGCGGACCGCACCGGGTAGCGGACAGACCCCGGTCCCTGGCTGACGTCACCTACACCGACGTCAGCCTCACCGACACCGCCAACGGCGTCGCGGGGACCGTCGCCGGTACCTCCAGCGCGTGTTCTCCACCTTCCGCAAGCAACCCCGCTGTCCAGCCGTCAGGGCGAACCGTCTCGCGTGGACTTGCCGGCGGCAGCGGAGGTCGGTGGATGGGCGCGTCGTTCTTCCACGCCGGTGGCGGCATCTACCGGTGCGGCCGGGACGGCGGCGTGTTCGCCGTGCACGCCGGGCAGGCGCCGGACGGCTTCGCGCACCCCGATGCCACGCAGGCAACGACCGTGCCGACGGCGAGGCGACCTGAACGCCCTCCCGGCACAGGACGGGCCGTCGGCGCAGACTCGCCCCCCGTCGGCGCCCCGCGGTCACGGTGACAGCCCCCGGCCGCAGCGACTGCGGGCGGGGGCCGCCGTGGTGGTGCGGGTCGGGTCAGAGGGCCTTGCCGTTGACGTACAGCGTGGCGGGGCCGTTGGGGGTGCGGGCGCCGGCCGCGACGGTGCCGTAGGTGATCGCGCCCTCGGCGATCGCTCCGTCGGTGGTGGTGCCGGGGGTGATGGCGCCGTCGACGACGACGCCGTCGGTGACGGGGCCGTCGGTGACCGCGCCGGGCGTGATGACGTTGCTGAGGGCCGTGATCTTGTCGGCGTTGGAGCTGCGGAGGCAGTCGTCCGGGTTCTCGCCCGGCGCGGCGTCCCACGCCCCCCAGGCGACGCTGGTCACCGGGGCGAACGCGTAGTCACCGAACGCGTAGTCACCGAAGGCGTAGTCACCGAACGACCAGGTCCCGAAGGCGTAGTCGCCGAACGACCAGTCGCCGAAGGACGGGGCGTTCCAGTCGGCGGTGCCGGTCTCGTACGTCGGCTCGCCCTTCCAGCCCTTGAGGATGAACCCCGTGTACTGGTTGGCCTTGCGGGCGTCGACGTCGATGTCGTAGCCGAGCGTGCCGGTGACGGTCCCGGCGCGGCTGCCGGTCCGGGTTCCCTCACGGGAGGCGTCCCGGCTGCCGTCACGGCTGCCCACCCGGGAGCCGCTCCGGCTACCGGTGCGCTCGCCGTCGCGCACCCCGTCGCGGTGGAACGTCTTGGTGCCGCTGCCGTTGGTGAACGTGCAGGTCAAGTCCTGCGAGACGGCCTGGGTCGCCGACTGGGTGCCGGCCTGCGCCGCCACCTGGCTGCCGGCCTGGGTGCCTGCCTGCGTCCCGGCCTGGGTGGCGGCCTGCGACAACGACTGGATCGTCGGCTGCTTGGCGGTGAACACCAGGCTCTTGCTGTCCACCGCCTTCTGCAGGGCCGCGTTGTTGTAGCCGAGCGCGGTCTGGACGTCGCCCTTGCCGACGAAGCCGGTACCGGTCGCCGAGTCGAAGCCGACCGACGCCGAGGCGGGGGTGGCCCCGAGGGCGATCGCCACCGCGGACACGGCGACGCCGCCGGCGAGCTTGCTGCGCATGTGCATGTAATCGAATCTTTCTTCGTGTCGAAATTCGAACACAATGGCCGACCTCGGGGCGCCCTTGCGCCCCTCCCCCGGGTTCCCGGCCGGCGGCCGCGGCAGGATCCGCGCCGCGAGACCAATTGGCCCAGAACGCAGATCCGAAGTACAGCGCAAACCGGCTTTCGCGACCATCTCGTGGCGGAGCGTCAGCTCATTCGAGGGGTATTTCCGGATTCCCTGACACGGGGACGCATGAGCCATAGGCTGGCACGGCCTGACACCCGATCCGCGAAGCCCCGATCGCGGGCTCTGGACGCGTCCGCGACAGAACGCGTCTCTACGGCTCGATTTTCCGGCCGCTGATTACCCGCGGCCGGCATGCGCATGGACAGACTCGCTTGCGACAGGCGCCACCCATGCCCTCCCGATCCCGGAATCAGGATTCGGCGCTCCGCTCACAGCCGCCTTTCAGCTTTCCTTCAGCCCCCGTGCAGGCTGAATGAATCCACCGGATTATTGCCGTGCACATGGAGAATTCCCCGGGTGGCCCCACAGCCTGAAGGGCCCATCCACGCCCGCCGGCCGTCGGGCCGCGGCGCGCCCGGTGGGCGCGTCGGTGGCGCCGCGCGGCGGGCGGGCCGTACGGTCGGGCTGCCGGGACGGGACGACGAGGGGTGTGCGGACGATGGGTGCGAGCGGGGAGTTCGACCTGGTGGTGGTCGGCGGCGGGCCGACCGGCGAGAACCTGGCCGACCGGGCGGTGGCCGGCGGGCTGAGCGTCGCCCTGGTCGAGCACCAGCTGGTCGGCGGCGAGTGCTCGTACTGGGCGTGCGTCCCGAGCAAGGCGCTGCTGCGCCCGCCCGCGGCGCTGCGCGAGGCCCGCAGGCTGCCCGGCGCCGGGGAGTCGGTGCGCGGGGCGATCGACGCGGACGCGGTGCTGCGGCGCCGGGACTCGTTCGTCGGGGACTGGAAGGACGACGGGCAGGCCGAGTGGCTGGCGTCCGTCGGGATCGAGCTGGTCCGGGGGCACGGGCGGCTCGACGGCGAGCGCCGGGTCGTGGTGGAGGGCCGGGACGGGGAGCGGCGGGTGCTGACCGCGCGTCACGCGGTCGCGGTCTGCACCGGGACGACGGCCGCGCTGCCCCCGCTCCCCGGGCTCGGCGCGGCCGGGGTGTGGACCAGCCGGGAGGCGACCAGCGCCCACGAGGTGCCCGGACGGCTGGCGGTGGTCGGCGGCGGGGTGGTGGCCGTGGAGATGGCCACCGCCTGGGCCGGGTTGGGCAGCCGGGTGACGGTGCTGGTGCGCGGATCGGGGCTGCTGCCGCGGATGGAGCCGTTCGCGGGCGAGCTGGTCGCCGAGGCGCTGGCCGACGCCGGGGTGGACGTGCGGTTCGGGGTGTCGGTGGGCGGCGTGGAGCGGGCCGGGGAGCTGGTCCTGGACCTCGGCGAGGGCGGTGAACTGCGGACCGACGAGGTGCTGTTCGCCACCGGCCGGCGGCCGGCCACCGGTGACCTCGGGCTGGAGAGCGTCGGCCTGGAGCCCGGCGGCTGGATCGAGGTGGACGACACCGGGCTGGCCACCGGTGTGCCGGGCGGCTGGCTGTACGCCGCCGGCGACGTGAACCACCGTGCGCTCCTCACCCATCAGGGCAAGTACCAGGGCCGGATCTTCGGCGCCGTGATCGCCGACCGGGCGGCCGGCCGGGAGCTCGACATGGCGCCGTGGGGCCGCAGCGTGGCGACCGCCGACCTCGCGGCCGTCCCGCAGGTGGTCTTCGCCGACCCGGAGGTCGCCGCCGTGGGCCTCACCCTGGCCGAGGCGGAGGCCGCGGGCCGGCGGGTCCGGGCAGTGGACTACGACCTCGGTAATGTGGCCGGCGCCGGCCTGCACGCCGACGGCTACCGCGGCCGGGCCCGGGCCGTCGTGGACCTCGACCGCGAGACCCTGCTCGGCGTCACCTTCGTCGGCCCCGGCGTCGCCGAACTCCTCCACTCCGCCACGATCGCCGTCACCGCCGAGGTCCCGCTCGCCCGGCTCTGGCACGCCGTCCCCGCCTTCCCCACCATCAGCGAGGTCTGGCTCCGCCTCCTGGAGACCTACCGCGGCTGACCGCGCCCGGCCACGACCGGCCACGGCATCCACGGAGGACGCGGTGGGCACAGCAGCGGACCGCGGCGGGGGACTCGTCCCCAGGCCGCCGAGGACTCCTGCAGCGCCGAAGGCCGCCCTGGCGGTCGTGGCACCGGGACGGCGCGCCCCCACCACCGGAGTCCGTCCCTGGCACAGCGGTCGGGCGGCCCCGAGGAGGCGCGCTCGCACCTGACGGTCTCCAGCGAGCTCCTGCGCGCCGCCACGCGGGCGGCCCGGAGGCCGCCGGCCGCGGGGCGGCGTGATGTGCGCCACAGAGGTTGGTGTCCGTGCGCGGGAACGGCGTTGGTGCGTGCAGCGACGAGGCGTGCGGAGCGGGGGCGTGCGGCACCGGTGGCCGGGGTGGGGGCAGGGTAGGGGCGAGGCGCGGCGGGGTGGTTGTCCGCGGGTGGCGCTAGGTTTCCGACATCAGCGCGAACGGGGTGGATTCTCCCCCGGTCTGTCGCGGTGGTTCCGAGACGTGTGGCGCAGGATGTGGGGACCGTTATGGGCTGGGTGGCGGCGGGCGACGGGTACGAGGTCGCTCTCGTGGAGGGTCGGGTGACGGCGCGTTCGACGGCCGGGCGTTCGGCGGGCCGGCAGTTGAAGACGCTGCCGAAGGCGGTGCGGGAGCATCCGGAGACGGACCGGCTGCGCCGGTTCGCGGAGTGGCTGGACCGTCACGCCGCGTCCTGCCGGGAGCAGGTGGACGCGTGGATGGTCTCCTCGCTGCCGGTGCCGACCGGCCTGCTGGCCCGGGTGTGGCCGGACGAGGCGTGGCAGGCGGCGCTGCGCGACCTGGTGGTGGTCGGTGACGGCGAGGACGAGGTGGGTTTCCTGCGCGACGCGACGCCGGACGGCGAGTTGCGGCTGGTCGACCTGGACGGCGAGACGGTGCGCATCTCCCCCGCGGTGGTGACCCTGCCGCATCCGGTGCTGCTCGACGACCTGGACGAACTGCGGGAGTTCGCGGCGGAGTTGGGTGTCGTCCAGGGGGTGGACCAGATCCACCGGGCGACCTGGCTGCGGCCGGCGGAGCTGCCGGAGAAGGACACCGAGGTCAAGGAGTTCGCGGGCGGGCGGTTCCCGTCGCGGTTCCGGCTGGCGGCGCGGGCGACCTCGCTGGGCTACAAGGTGTCGGGCGGTTACGCGACGACCCGGGTGCGGGACGGCGGGCGGACGGTGGAGCCGGCGGTGTGGATCGGCGAGCCGTACTGGGACGGCGATTCGGAGACCGGGGCGCTGTGCTGGCGGGACGCCGAGGGCCGGCAGCTGGCGCTGCGCGAGGTCGGGCCGGTGGCCTGGTCCGAGGGGATGCGGATGGCCGCCGCACTGCACGCCGGCCGCACGGTCGAGGAGGGGAAGAACGCGTGAGCACCGGGAACGAGGACATGATGACGGGCAACCAGGCGGACGAGCTGCTGCTGGCCGGTGCGGTGCTGGCGCCGGGCACCCGGGGTGCGGGTGAGCGCGCGGTGGCGCTGACCGCCCGCAGCTACCGCCACCCCGCCCTGGACGACCGGGTGGTGGTCCGGCTGGTGCCCGGCGAGCTGGGTGTCGCGGAGGACCAGGCGGCCGGTTTCCTGGGCCTGGTGCCGGCGGCCGAGCCGGTCGAGGTGGGCCTGGGCCTGCGGCAGGCGCTGGGCTTCCCGGAGTGGGTGCTGGCGCACCACCCGGAGGACGGCCACCACGCGCTGGGCATCGTGCCGGAGCTGGAGCGGGTCGCCAAGCAGGCGGTCTCCAAGCCGAAGGCGGCGATGGAGGCGTACCAGCAGATCGGCGAGCGGCTGGCGGCTGCGGTGCCGCACTTCCTGCCGACCTTCTACGAGCAGGCCGGCCGGGTGTTCCTGGGCGCGGAGAACGCGCAGTACGCGGCGCAGCTGTTCGCCCGGGCCCGCCGGGCGGAGGCGCAGCACGGCCTTCCGCTGGACGAGCAGCGGCTGGACGCGGTGTTCCTGGAGTTCGCGCTGGCCGGCGCGCTGCCGGTGAAGGTGCTGTCGGGGTACGCCAAGGAGCTGAGCGCCCGGGTGCCGGCGGCGGAGGCGTTCGAACGGTTCCGGCGGCTGTGCGTGCGCCGCACGGCGGGCGGTCTGGAGCCGTCGCCGGTGATGGCGACCGACCTGCGCCGCCTGGCGAAGGCGGCGGGCGCGGACCCGGAGGCCGCGGAGGGCGACTACCTGGCCGAGCTGCTGACCCTGCCGGCGACGCTGCGGGCGGGCGCGGGCTGGTGGCAGAAGCACCGCGGGGCGCTGGTGGCGCTGGCGCGGCGCGACGAGGTGGCGCGCGGGCGGCTGCTGGAGGTGATGCCGTCCTCGTACGACACCTCGATGCCCGGTTCCTGGGTGGAGCTGCTGGAGGAGTCGGGTGCCTCGGCCGCGCTGTACGACGGCGCGGAGGGCGGCCCGTCGGACGGGGTGGCCGGCTGGTTCGCCCGGTTCCAGGCCTGGCGCGGTGAGCGCTGGGGCTCGGCGCACATCCGGGCGCTGTACCCGCTGGTGGAGCGGATCGCCGGGCGGCTGCGGGCGGAGCACGAGGCGGCCGGTACGGCCGTGAAGTTCACCGGCGCCGACGTCGACCTGCTGGACCTGCTGCTGGCGCTGGGCGTGCCGGTCGCGGACCCTTCGGAGCACGACGCGCTGCGCCTGGAGCAGTGGGCGCAGGAGGAGGAGCGGCGCGACCTGGTGGCGCTGGCGGCCGATCCGCGGTTCCGGCCGGCGTTCCGGCACGGCGCGAACCGGTTCTCCGACGACCCGTCGGGCCGGCAGGCGCTGAAGGTGCTGGTGGAGTCGCCCGGCGGCCGTCCGATGCTGGCCGAGTGGATGGCGCAGGTCGCCCGGGAGCCGCTGGCCGCGGGCCTGCCGGAGCTGTCGGGCGCGTTCAACCGGCTGGGCTGGCTGCCCGGCGAGGTGCTGGTGCTCGCCGAGGACGAGGTGCGGGCCGCCGCGGCGACCGAGGTCGCGCCGGTGCTGGCGCGCGCCCTGCGGGCCGGTCTGCTGGACGAACTGGCCTGGCCCGCCTGGGAGGAGGCGGCGAGCGAGCTGGTGCCGCGGCCGAAGGTCGACGAGATCGTCGTCGCGGACGCCTGGCCGAACCTGATCGCGGCCGGCCCCTCGCAGGTCCGGGTGATCGGCGCCGAGGGCACCGTGCTCAGCCACGACCTGCGGATCCCCGCCGGGGACAGCAGCAACGACCTGGGCTTCCACCACGTGGACGGCTCGCTGCTGGTGCAGTGGGTCTCGCGGGCCAACAACCACCGCTGCATGGGCTACTGGCACACCGACGCCGACCGGGTGTTCGCCATGCCGGAGAACACGGCGCGGCGCGGCACCCGCACCACCTGGCTGGGTTCGATGACCAGCCACAGCCTCCCGCTCGCGGGCGGCGGCTGCACCGGCGGCCACGGCGTGGTGCACGCCGGGGACACCGCGCTGCCCTCCGAGCGCACCGTGATCAGCGACGGGCGCTCCTTCTGGGTGTGGGCCGACCCGGGCGGCGACGACCCGTACACCTGGATGGAGTACGACCCGGCGAGCAACACGGTGGGCCGCGCCGGCGGGCCGGCCTTCCTCGCGGACGCGCTGCGCGGCGCCCCCGCCGGGAGCAGCCTCTCCTCGGGCTGGGTGATGCCCGCGCCCGGCGCCGTGCCCGCCCCCGCCGGGGTGCCGGTCGACGGCGTGCTGGGCTGGCGCACCGTGGCGCTGCCGGACGGCTCGCACCGCGGCGAGGACCTGGCCGGACGCAGCGTCACCCTGGCCGAGGGCCAGGGCCGACCGGTGCGGATCGTCGACTTCCCGGGCGCCGACCGCCCGGTGACGGTCGTCCAGGACGGCACGTACAGCATCCGGCTGGTCGACGCCGACGGCGTCACCACCGCCACCGCCCGCACCGACGACGCGCCCGGCGTGTTCGCCGAGGGCACCCCGATCCTGCCGCCGCTGCGCTTCTGGCACCTCCTGCAGGCCCGCGACCCGGAGGGTTCGGCGGCGCTGCGCCGGATGGACGACGGCACCGCCGGCAAGCTGATGCAGGCCGCCGCCGCGGCCGACCCGCAGCGCCCCGAGGAGCTGCTCGCCGCCGTCCGCGCCGTGCTGCCCGAGGTCACCGCCGACGGCCTGGTGGCCGGTGTCGCCGGGCTGCTGCGCTACGCGGTCGGCCCGCAGCAGCGGCTGGCCGCGGTCGCCGAGCGCCTGGAGCTGGAGCTGTCCGGCGGCGGCGAGCCCGTCGAGGAGGCCCCCGGCCCCGGCGACGCGGAGCTGCAGTCCGCGCTCAACGGCCTCGGCGCGCTCAACCGCTGGTACAACAACGGCCGGTACGCCGCCGAGCAGGTCCGCTTCCTGGCCCGCGCCACCGACCCGGAGGCCGGGGCCGCCGCGCCCGGCACGACCCACCTGGACGCCACCGAGCTGCCGGGCGAGCGGATCGACTGGGAGGTGCTGCCGGTCCTGCCCGCGGCGATGGCGCTGCGCGCGGTGTCCACCGTCGTCCCGGAGGAGGACCGGGAGGCCGTCCGCGGCCTGTTCGAGGTGCTGGCCGGGCTCGGGCTCACCACCGCGGCGGGGGCCGCCCGCTGGCAGCGCCTCCGGCTGCACGTCGAGGCCCGCCACCTGGCCGCGCCGGACGGCTCGACCCGCTGGGGCAACCGCGACGCGCTGCTGCCGCTCGGCGGCGGGGCCTTCCTGCTCTTCGTCGACGCGGCCGTGGCCACCAACGGCGACACCACCTCCAAGGCCTTCATGCACGACCCGACCGGCCGGTTCGAGGTGCCCGCGCCGTACACCGTGCAGTCCCGCGAGCCGGTCGACGGCGCCATGACCGACGACCGGGCGACCGCGTTGCTCGCGTACGGCGAGGGCCGGGAGCCCGCGCCGTGGCTGCCCGCCGCCGCCGAGCGCTTCGCCCAGCTCACCGGCGTCACCCTGACGCTGGCCACCCTGGTGACCGCCGGCCTGCCGCACGTCGACGTCTGGGAGCGCAGCTTCCTGCCCGCCGGGACCCGCAAGCTGCTCGGGGTGAAGGTCGCCGACGCGGCCCTCGCCAAGGACGAGCTGCGCGCGCTCGGCGCCCCGACCCGCCGCGCGCTGCTCGCCGCCCTGCTGCCCGCCGACCCGGCCCGGCTGTGGACCGAGGGCCCGGACGTGGCCGCCGCCGCCCAGGTCTGGAACGACAAGGTCGGCCGCCGGACCGCCGTCCCGGAGGCGCTGCTCGCCGAGGCGGTCCGCGCGGTCCGCACCGGCCGGCAGGCCCGCGAACTGCTCGGCGCCGTCCTCGACCCGGCCGGCTCCCCCGAGCTGACCGAGGACCTGGAGTGGACCGTCCGCGGCGACCGCTGCGTGCCGGTCGAGAACCGACCCGGCTTCACCGCCGCCACCCTGGTCGGCACGGTCGCGATGGCCGGCTGGCTCGCCCACCGGCTGCCCGCCGGCGACCCGCTGCGCGCCGCGCTGCCCGCCGCGCTCGCCGCCGTCCGCGACCGGCTCGCCCACCCCGACCTGCTGCTCGACCTCGGCAGCTACGTCAGCCTGACCGACTTCCGCAAGGTCGCCGGCACCCCGACCGAGGTCGCCGAGGGCTACGAGCGGTACGGCGCGGTCATCATGGCCACCCACGACCTCCAGCCCGCCCCCGGCATCCGCACCGCGCTGCTCGACGCGGCCGGCGAGGACCCGTACCTGCCCGCGCTGCGCGCCAACCCCGCCGCGCTGTTCCCGGCCGAGGCCGCGCTCCGGGCGGTCCGCTCCGCCGGGTTCGAGGCCCTGCTCGCCGACCCCGGCGACCCCGCCGCCGGCGAGCGCGGCCAGGACGGCACCTGGTGGCCGCAGGACCCGTCCCGGTCGGCGCCCGACCTGGTCGCCGCCGCCGGCGAGAAGCACGGCCTCGGCGCGGACGCCGCCACGCTCTACCTGATGCTGCTCGCCCAGCCCGACCCGACCGACCGCAACACCGCCCGCTGGACCGGCTGGCGGCCCGCCCGCCTCAAGGCCGCCCGCGCCGAACTCGCCGCCACCGACCTGGTCGTCCAGGCCACCCGCAGCCGCGCCGGCCGGACGCTCTTCCTGCCCGGCGGCTGGAGCGAGCAGCGCAGCCCGCGCCTGCCGCTGGAGACCTGGAAGCTCCCGCTGCTCAGCGACGGCGGCGACGCCCTCGGCGTGCTGCTGCCCGCCGAACCGGCGGCCGCGCTGTACCGGCGCGCCTGGCAGCGCCTGCTCGACGGCGACCTGCCGCGCTTCGAGGAACTCAAGGCGCCCAAGGCCCGCCGCGGCCGCCGCCGCTGACCCCCTCGTCCGACCGTCACAGAGGACCCACGCATGAGCCCCACCACCGACCAGGCCACCGACCAGGCCGCCCCGCAGGCCCGGCAGATCCTGCCGGCCGAGGAGCGCCACGACCTGGAACTCGCCTTCCTCGCCGCCCACGACGAGGGCCCCCGCCCGCCCGGCTGGGCACTCACCCCGAGCGCCGTCGTCACCTTCGTCTGCGGCAGCGACGGCACCGCCCTCACCCTGCCGCCCAAGCGGCGCAAGGACGGCGCGCTGCCCGCCAAGCTGGTCGTCGCACCGAAGTTCGTCGGCGAGCGCGCCCTCGTCGAGCGCTGCGTCGTCACCCTCGCCGGCGAGCGCGGCCTGCTGCTCGTCGGCGAACCCGGCACCGCCAAGTCGATGCTCTCCGAGCTGCTCTCCGCCGCCGTCAGCGGCACCAGCGAGCTCACCGTGCAGGGCACCGCCGGCACCACCGAGGACGCCTTCCGCTACGGCTGGAACTACGCGCTGCTGCTCGCCCAGGGCCCCACCCCGCAGGCCCTGGTCGCCTCCCCCGTGATGACCGCGATGCGCACCGGCAGGGTCGCCCGGATCGAAGAGGTCACCCGCTGCCTGCCCGAGGTGCAGGACGCACTGGTGTCCATCCTGTCCGACCGCCGGGTCAGCGTGCCCGAACTCGCCGGCACCCCCGACGCCACCGTGGCCGCCGTCCCCGGCTTCACCGTCATCGCCACCGCCAACCTCCGCGACCGGGGCGTCTCCGAGATGTCCGCAGCCCTCAAGCGGCGCTTCAACTTCGAGACCGTCCACCCGATCGCCGACGCCGACGCCGAGACCACCCTGGTCCGCACCCAGGCCACCGCCGCCGTCCAGCGCGCCGGAGCCGCCTTCGGCGTCGACGACGCGGTGCTCGACGTCCTCGTCACCGTCTTCCGCGACCTGCGCACCGGCCGCTCCGCCGAGGGCTGGGACGTGGAGCGGCCCGGCACCGTGATGTCCACCGCCGAAGCCGTGCACGTCGCCGCCTCGCTCGGCCTCGCCCGCGCCTACCTGCCCGGCGGCGACGTCCTCGACCTCGTCCCCGGCCACCTGCTGGGCGCCGTCCGCAAGGACGACCCCGCCGACCACGGCCGCCTGCTCGGCTACTGGGACGGGCCGGTGCGACGCCGCGCCGAGGACGGCTCCGCGATGTGGCGCCGCCTCTGGGACCTGCGGGAGAACCTTCGTTGACCGCTCCCGCCCCCTCCCCCGCCGCCCTTCCGGACGACGCCGTCGCGGCCGTGGTCGCCGACCCGCGGGACGCGGTGGAGGCGCTCGCCGCCTCCACCCGGCCCCACCTGATCGGCGTCCGCCACCACAGCCCCGCGCTGGCCGCCGTCCTGCCCGCGCTGCTCGACGCCGCCGACCCGCAGGTCGTCTGCGTCGAGCTGCCGGCCGACTTCCAGCACTGGCTCCCCCACCTCGCCGACCCCGGCACCGTCGCCCCCGTCGCCCTCGCCGGCGCCGACCGGGACGGACGGCTCGGCTTCTACCCGTTCGCCGACTTCTCGCCCGAACTCGCCGCGATCCGCTGGGCGCGCGAGCACGGCGTCGACGTGCTCTGCTGCGACCTGCCGCTCGGCGACAAGGGCTGGCACGCCGGCTCCGACCCGGCCGCCCACCGCGCCGGGCCGACGTACGCGGACGGCCTCCAGTCCGCCGGCACCGGGCGCGACGGCGACGACCTGTGGGACCGCTCCGTCGAGGTGCGGGCCCCCGGCAGCACGCCCGACGCGGTCCGCCGCGCCGCGCTCGCCGTCGGTTGGGCCCTCCGCCAGGACGCCGCCGCCCGCGGCGGCGTCCCCGCCGGCGACCTCGCCCGCGAGGCCCGCATGCGCGAGGTGATCGCCCACGCCGCCACCGGCGGCCGCCGCGTCACCGCCGTCATCGGCTCCTTCCACGCCCCGGCCCTGAGCGCACCACCCGCACAGCCGGACGCCCCGTCCGCCGACGGCGGGCCGCAGGCTCGGCCGCTCGACGGAACCACTGCCGGGACGGACGTGCCCGACAGCGGGCTACCGGCCGACACCCCGTCCGCCGGGGCGGGCCCGGGCGCCGGAGGCCCACCGGCCACGCTGCCGGAAGCTGCTTCGGCCGACGTCCCGTCCACCGGGGCGGAACCGGGCGCCGTGCCGGTCGGGCTGCTCGACGTGCCCGCCGGCGAGGACGGGCCGGTGACCTCGCTCGTGCCCTACACCTTCGACCTGCTCGACGCCCGGTCCGGCTACCCCGCCGGGATCCGCGACCCGCGCTGGCAGCAGGCCGTGCTCACCGCGCAGGGCGACCCCGGGCGGGTGTACGAGGCCGCCGCGCGGGCGATCACCGACGTGTGCCGCGAGCTGCGCGGCGCCGGCCACCCGGCCGGCACCGGCGAGGCCGCCGAGACGCTGCGGCTGGCGGGCGACCTCGCCCGGCTCCGCGGACTGCCCGCCCCCGGCCGCGGTGAACTGCTGGAGGCGGTGAGCAGCGTGCTCGGCCAGGGCGAACCGCTCGGCCGCGGCCGCGCCCTCGCCCGTGCGCTGGAGACCGTCCTGGTCGGCGCCGACCGCGGCCGCCTCGCGCCGGGCACCCCGCGCTCGGGCCTCGGCCCGTCCGTCGAGGCGGAGTTGGCCGAACTGCGGCTGCCCTGCCCGGACGACCCCGAGTCGCGCGAGCTGCGGCTGGACCCGTTGCGGTCCGCGCTGGACGGCCGCCGCGAGGTGCTGCTGCAGCGCCTCACGGTCTGCGGTGTCGGCTACGGCACGCCGATCGACGTGTCCGGCACCGGGGACGGCTCCGCGCTGACCACCCGCTGGCGGATGGCGTGGACGCCGTCCGCCACCGCCCGCCTGGACCTGGCGGGCGTCCGGGGCGTCACCGCCGAGCTCGCCGCCGCCGGCACCCTGCGGGAGACCGCCCGCCGCCAGGCCGCGGACGGCGGTCCGACCTGTGCCCAGGCGCTGGACGGGCTGCGCGCCGCCGCCCGCTGCGACCTCCCGGCCCTGGTCGCCGAACGGCTCGACGAGGCCGGGCAGCTGCTGCCCGCCTCCGCGACGCTGCCCGAACTCCTCGACGCGCTGGAGCTGTTGGAGGCGCTGCGGCGCGCCCACCTGCCCGGCACCACCGAGCCGTCCCGGGAGCGGGCCGGCGAGCTGGCGGTCGTCCTGCTGGACGCCGCGGTCCGGGCACTGCCGGGCCTGGCCGGCAGCGAGGAGGCGTCGGACGCCGCCGCGCTGGTGGCGCTCGCCACCCGGGCCGGCGACCACCGGCTCGGCCTGCGGATGGACGACGCCCTCGACGGCCTCGCCCGTACCGGCTCGCCGCTGATCCAGGGCGCCGCGCTCGCCTCCCGGGTCCTGCTCGACCTGGACACCGCGGACCGGTTGGGCACCCGCGCCGCCGGCTGGGTCGACGCGGCGGCGGACGCCGTCGGACGGCTCCGGCTGGCCCGGCTGCTGACCGGCCTGCTCACGGCCGGCGGCCCGCTGCTGCAGTACGCGCCGGACGCGCTCGGCCCGCTGCTGGGACGGATCGACGCCCTCCCGGACGGGGGCTTCCTGGAGCGGCTGCCCGCCCTGCGGGCCGGGTTCGACGCGCTCAGCCCGGCCGGGCGCGGCCGTCTGCTGGACACCGTCGCCGAACGCCTCGGCGAGCGGCCCGACCTGACCCTCGCCGCGCCGCCCGCCCTGCTCGCCCTCTGGACGGCCGCCGACACCGCCGCGGCCGCCGCCCTCACCGCCCTCGGCCTCCCCGGCCTTCCGGCCACCACGGCGCAGCCGTCACCGGTCGGCCCGCCCAGCGACGCGCGCGCCGGTTCCGTCGATCCGGCGGCCGGCCGGGCCGCTGACCCGGCTCCGCCATCGGCAACCGCCGCCCCCGGCGGAGCGCACAGCGGCAGCCCCGTCCCGGCGCCGGACGCAACCGGCACGGCGCTGCCCACGCAGGACGGGCCGGCCGCCGATGCCGCACCCGGCCCGGCGCAGCCCGTCACCGACCCGGTGCCCGGGACCGCTCCGCGGCTTGCGCCGGCGGACCGTTGGCGGCTGCTGCTCGGCCGGGAGCCGGAGCGGCTGCCCGAGCACGCCCGCCGCTACGCGCACGCGCTGGACGAGCTGTACGGCGCGGGTCGCGGCGAGGGCGCCGGCGATCTGACCGGCGGGTCCGGCAGCGGTGGCGGCCAGGAGGCGTCGTTCCCGACGGCCCGCGAGTGGTCGGCGGAGCTGGAGGCGCTGTTCGGCGCGGACGTGCGGGAGGAGGTGCTGGCGGCGGCGGCCGATGCGGGCCGTACCGATGTGCTGGCGGAGCTGGACCCGGCGTCCGTCCGCCCGTCGGTGGAGCTGCTGACCTCGGTGCTGAACCTGGCGGGCGGCATGCCGGAGCACCAGTTGGCCCGGCTGCGCCCGCTGGTGCGCCGCCTGGTCGACGAGCTGGCGCGGGAGTTGGCGACCCGGCTGCGGCCCGCGCTGACGGGTCTGGCGACGCCGCGGCCGACCCGCCGTCCGGGTGGCCGGATCGACCTGCCGCGCACGCTGCGGGCGAACCTGGCGCACACCCGGCGGCTGGAGGACGGCCGGACGGTCGTCGTGCCGGAGCAGCCGGTGTTCAGCACCCGTTCCCGCCGGGAGGCGGACTGGCGGCTGGTCCTGGTGGTCGACGTCTCCGGCTCGATGGAGGCGTCGGTGATCTGGTCGGCGCTGACGGCGGCGGTGCTGGGCGGGGTGCCGACCCTGTCGACGCACTTCCTGGCGTTCTCCACGCAGGTCGCCGATCTGACGGAGCGGGTGTCGGATCCGCTGTCGCTGCTGCTGGAGGTGAAGGTGGGCGGCGGTACGCACATCGCCGGCGCGCTCGCCCACGCCCGCTCGCTGGTGACCGTGCCGAGCCGGACCCTGATGGTGGTGGTCAGCGACTTCGAGGAGGGCTACCCGCTGGGCGGCCTGCTCGGCGAGGTCCGGGCGCTGGCGTCGTCGGGGGTGCACCTGATGGGCTGCGCCGCGCTGGACGACGCCGGTGCGCCGCGCTACTCGGTGCCGGTGGCACGGCAGTTGGTGGCGGCCGGGATGCCGGTGGCCGCGCTCAGTCCTCTCGCCCTCGCCCGCTGGGTCGGCGACCGTCTCCGCGGAGAGCCCCGATGACCGACGTTGTTGAACTGCCGCCCGTCGCACCGGAGGTGCTGGCGACCGCGGTGGAGTCCCTGACGTCCCGGCTGCGCAGGAAGCTGGACGCGGCGGTGGAGCAGTACGCGGCGCTGCCGGTGCTGCCCGCACCGGACGGCGCCGGTGTCGCGGTGCAGTGCGGCGAGGACGCCGTGGTGGTCCTGGCGCCGGGGCCGGACGGTACGGTCCGCGAGGACGGGCAGGCCCGGTGCAGCTGTCTGCTGGCGCCGCGCTGCCTGCACCGGGCGGCGGTCCTGGGCTGCTGCCCGCTCGCCGACCCGCCGGCCGCGGCCCCGGCCGCTCCGGCGGACGCCGAAGCCGCGACCCGGGCAGCCGCCGAGCCCGCCGCCGGGCCCGAGCCCCGGTCCGAGCCGTCCCCCGCCCCGGGCGAGCCGGCCCGGCCGGAGCCGGTCGAGCCGACGCCCGCCCAGCGGCGGGCCGCCGCGGAGCTGTGGGCGGCGGCCGCGGCGGTCCTCGCCGCGGGGGTGCCGGCGGCCGGGGCGGTTCCGCAGGCGGAGCTGCTGCGGGCGGCGCACACCGCCCGCCTGGCGGACCTGCACCGGGCGGAGGCGGCGGCGCTGCGCGTGGTGCGCGGCCTGCGCAGCGCCCGCGCCCGGTACAGCAGTCACCGGACGGCCGATCTGGCCGCGTCGCTGCGCGAACTCCTGCTGGTCACCGCGCTGTTGCGGTCCGGTCCGGCCGACCGGTCGGTGCTGGGCACGGCGCGGCGGGCGTACAGGCCGGGGGGCGCGCTGCGGGTGCAGGGCGTGTTCCGGGAGCCGGTGCTCTCCGCGACGGGTTACGGCGGTGTGGTGACGTACCTGGTGACCGAGGACGGCCGCTGGGTGTCGGTCTCGGACGTCAAGCCCGGCGGCCCGTCGCGGGCCCGGGCCGCGGGTACCGCACCGGTGTCGGTGGGGGCGGCGGCGCTCGACCACGAGCAGCTCTCCCGGGGCGGTCTGCTGGTCTCGGGCGCGACCGTGTCCGCGGACGGCCGGCTGGGCTCCGGCCGGGGTGTGCGGGCCAATCCGATCGCCGGCCTGGAGTGGGGTGCGGGGCCGTTGGCGGCGGTGTTCGCCCGTCCGCTGGCGCAGGCGGCGGCGGAGCGGTTGGCGGACGGCGTGCTCGCGGATCCTGAGCTCGGCGAGGGGGCGCGCCGACCGGTCGGCTGCGACCTGGTGCTCCTGGGCGCCGACCGGGACAGCGTGCTGGCCCGGGAGCTGGACCCCGCCACGGGCGGTGCCCGGGGTCCGCTGGTCCGGCTGGTCGCGGCGAACAGCCACCCCGAGCTGGCGCACGCCGCCAACCTGGCGCGGTTGGCGGAGCACCCGGGGCTGCGGGTCCGGGTGCTCGGCCGGGTCGACCCGGACCGGGCCGCGACGCTTCGACCGCTGGTGGTGGCGCCGGTGCCCGGTACGGAGGACACGCTGCGCCTGCCGCCGGAGTGGAAGGGCCGCGCGGACCTGGGGTACCAGCTGCTCCAGGGCGCGAACTTCCCCGCCGCGACCGGGGACGGGCCGCTGCTCGGGGCGGCCGGTGCGGACCTGCTGCGCGACTCCCCGCTGTGGCGCCTGCGGCGCCAGGTGGAGCTCGCGGTCGCCGGCGGGCGGCGGGCGGTCGCCGAGGCACAGCGCAGCGGCGGCGCCCGGACCGACGACGCCGCGCTGCGGCGCACCGGCTTCCGGACGGCGGCGGAGCTGACCGGCGCGCTGGCGGCCGAGGCGGACCGACGGCAGCGGGACGTGTTCGGCCGGCTGGGCGACGCCGACGCCGACCGGTACGCGGAGTGCTGGCTGGCGGCGGCGGTCCACCTGACGGCGGCCGAGCGGGAGCTGGTCCGGGCCAGCTGGTACGCCGGGGACGAGTGGGGCGACAGCTCCTCCGGTGACGGCCGGGGCCCGGTCCCGGTCCCGTCCCCGGGCTGACCGCGGCGCCCGTCCCGGCTGCCCGCCGGCCGGACCGGCGGGCCGGACTCCGCCGGGGCACAGGCCGCCCGGCGGGCCGGGCTCCGGGTGCAGGCCCGGTGCGGGGCGGGCTGACCGCGGCTCCCGTCCCCCGCCGGACCCCGGGCGAGCACACCGGCGCCGGGCCGGTCGGCATCACCGCCCGATCCGCAGCGGCACAGGCCGCCCGGCAGCGCCCGCTCGCCGGCGGGGCGCCCGGACGGGGCCGCGGGGTGACGACGGATCAGCCGGAGCGCGGGACGTACCACTGCTGGTACGTGTTGCCCGGCGTGCAGGTCTGCATGGTCGGGGCCTTGCCGGCGCCGTTGTCGGTGAGGCAGGTGGAGCCCATGTAGTCGCGGAGGTAGACGGCGCCCTGGGTGGGGGCGCCCACGATCGACCAGCTGGTCAGCACGCTGAAGCCGTCCTTGAGCCGGACGCCGCCGTCGTTGGTCTGTTCCAGCGGCGGCTTGCTGAGGCTGCACGGGTAGAGGGTGTACCAGCCACCCGGGTCGGGGGCCGAGCGGGCCCAGCCGTAGCCGGTGTTGCGGTCCATCAGGGTGCCGGTGCCGCCCGCCAGCGAGTCGGCGGCGAGACCGAGCCGCTTCCCGCTGCCGACGCCGGTGACGTACCCCCAGCTGCTGCCGCCGCAGCCCTGCGGCGGGGTGCCCTGGGCGGGGCTCGTCGTGGTCTGCTGGGGGGCGGGGGTGGTGGCGGGCGGCCGGGTGGTCCCGGTGCCCGCGCTGCCGCCGCCCGCCCCAGCGCCGGCCCCGGCTCCCGTACCCGCTCCGGTGCCCGTGCCCGCGCCGGTACCCGCTCCGCCCGCGGCGCCCTGCTCGGGCGCCGGGCTGCCCGACGGCCGGCCGGGCGCGGCCGAAGGGCTGCCGGTGTCCGCCGCCGCGGACGGCGTGCCGCTGCCGCCCGTCGCGCTCGCGGAGCCGGGGGTCAGCGGCGCGGAGGCCGAGGCGGACGACTGCGGGCCGCTTCCCTGGGCGTTGGACTGCCAGGGCGCCTGCTGGATCAGCAGGGCGGTGCCCACGCCGGTGGTGATCACCACCGGGATCACGATCGGGACGAGCAGCCGGCCGCGCCGCCGTTCGCGGCCACCGGCGGCGGTCGCGGCGTCCGGGGCCGGTCGGGGTCGCGGGGCGGGCACGGTGGCGAACACGGTCGGTTCGGGGACGGCGACGCCCGCGCCGGGTCCGGCGGCGGCCGCGCGGGCGGCGGCCGCCATCGCGGCGGCGTCGGGGAACCGGTCGGCGGGGTCCTTGGCGAGTGCGGTGGCGACGAAGTCCCGGACGGCCTGCGGGAATCCGTCGTTCAGCTGCGGCGGGGGCTGCTGGATGTGCTTGAGCACCACTTCCAGCACCGAATCGCCGGTGAACGGCAGTTGGCCGGTGAGCAGTTCGAAGCAGACCACGCCGATCGAGTACAGGTCGCACTGCGGGGTGGCGGCCTTGCCGTCGGCCTGCTCGGGGGCGATGTACAGGGCGGTGCCGAGCACGGAGTTGGTGGTGGTGATCTTCGTACCGGCCATCGCCGCTGCGATGCCGAAGTCGGTGACGGTGACGCCGCCGTCCTCGCGCAGCATCAGGTTGGACGGTTTGACGTCGCGGTGCACGATGTTCAGCTGGTGGGCGGCGTGCAGCGCGTCCAGGGCGTCGGCGAGGATGCCGAGCGCCCGGCCGGGGACCAGCGGGCCCTCGTCGGCGAGCACCCGGTGCAGCGGCCGGCCCTCGATGAACTCCATGACCAGGTAGGCGACCCGGGTGTCGGATTCCTCGTCGTCGTCGGCCGGTTCGGCGTAGTCGTGGACGCGGACGATGCCCGGGTGCTCGATCGCCGCCAGTACCCGGGCCTCGCGGCGGAAGCGCTCGGTGAAGCTGCGCTCCTCCGCCATCCCGGGCTGCATGATCTTGACGGCGACCTGCCGCTTCAGCACGCCGTCGTCGGCCCGCCAGACGTCGCCCATGCCTCCGCTGCCGACCCGCTCGACGAGCGTGTAGCGCCCGCCGAGCACGGTCCCCCGACCCCGCATCCCCGCATCCCCCGTCACTGTTGTCCGACGATCCGTCAGTTGGCGCGGTCAGTCTGCCAGATCACGGACAAACGGCCGGACCCGCCGGAGTACCGGCTCTGCAACAGCGTGCAGTGGTACACCCGACGGGCCCGGCCGTTCCGCCGGTCAGGTCCCGTACACCCCGACCTCGTAGAGCGAGTAGCCCCACTGGGTGCCGCGCTGGGCGCCGTGCACCCGCACCCAGCGGGCGTTCGCCGGGTCGAAGCGGGCGGTGTCCAGGCCGCCGTTGCCGCTGTCGGTGGACCACACGGTCCGCCAGTTCGCGCCGTCGGTGGAGACCTCGATGCGGTAGCCCTTGCCGTAGGCGCGCTCCCAGTCGAGGGTGACCCGGTCGATCCGGCGGACCGCGCCGAGGTCGACCTGCCACCACTGGTCGTCGTTCCAGTCGCTCGCCCAGCGGCTGCCCCGGTCGCCGTCCACCGCCCGGTCGGGGCGGTAGCTGGTGAACAGGTTCCACTCCGAGGAGCTGGCGGAGGCGGAGGCGCCGCGCGCCAGGTCGGTGCCGGCGTCGTGCCGCTCGGTGGCCTTCCAGGTGGTGAGGTACGACTCGGCGCCGTGCATCAGGTCGTCGATCACTCCCTGGCCGCCGCTGAGCCGGATCTGCTCGATCCAGTCCGGCACCATCCCGTCGTGCGCGACGCCGTCGGTGTTGACGTCCCAGGTCCGCTGGCCGGTGACCTGGCGGTCGATCACCGAGCCGCCGTCGGCGCTGCGGAAGGGGTACTTCACGGCGTTGGGCGCGTCCGCGCCGACCGGGCCGGGCCAGCCGCCGACGCCGTTGAGGTCGGTGCCGTAGCCGTAGCCGACGCCGTACTTGTCGCGCAGCGCCTTGGTGCGGGCGGCCTCGGCGACGAAGCCCTCGGCGGAGTGGTCGTACTGAGCGATGAAGCCGCCGAGCCGGTACAGCCGCTCGGTCCACTGGAGGTCCATCCAGGAGTGGCTGGAGATCACGCCCGGGTAGTTCGAGGTCTCCAGGATGTCGAACGCCCGGTCGGCCGCCTTGACGCTCATGTGGTCGACTTCCAGCATCATGTGACGCTGCATCATGCCGCGCACCGCGTACTCGCCGAGCCTGGTGAGGCCGCGGGTGTTGCACTGCGCGTCGCCCGCGTACGAGGGCACGGTCACGCCCGCCGGGAGCATCGCGTTGGCCTGGGCGGTGGGCAGCCCGATCGGGTTGTCGTGCTGCGGGCCGGTGCACTTCTCGGTCTGCCAGAAGGTGCCGGTGGACAGGAACTGGCCGGCGTTGACCGCGACGCCGATGGTGCCCTCGTCGAACCGGACGCCGCACAGCGCGTTGTCGAACTTGTGGCAGAGGAACATGCTGCGCACCCCGAGCCGGTACAGCTCGTCGAGGCCGCGGTCGATGGCGTCCTCGTCGCACTGCGGCACGTCCAGGATCATCTTGCAGCCGAACGGCTCGGAGGTCTCCACGCCGAGCACCACCGCGAGCTTGCCCTGGGCGACCACGTCGCGGGCCTGGGCGGAGTCGGTGACGATCCGGAACCAGCCCTTGCCGGGCCCGCCGTACATCGTGTCGACGTAGTCCTGGAGCTCGTAGCTCTTGCGGGCCTCCAGCCGGATCGCGTCCATCTCGTCGCAGCCGCGGTCCTTGTACGGGTAGATGGAGCAGAGCAGCCCGTTGGTGACCAGGTCGTTGACGAGCACCCGCTGGCCGCCGCGCCAGGCGCGCTCCACCCAGGCGTAGTAGTTCTGCTGGTGGCTCAGCGAGTCGTGGGCCGGCCAGTCCTTGAACGTCGGCCAGCCGACCGGGTCGTGGTGGCCGTCGGCGCCGCCGGTGACGTTCTCGAAGAGGGCGAGCGCGCCGTCGGGGTAGTGCTCGGGGCAGTCCTTGAGCGCGTCGGCGACGCCCTTGGTGGAGAACACCGACCCGCAGATGATCCGGCCGCCGAAGCCCTCGGCCGACATCAGGTGGTTGTGCGCGTCGACGAAGCCGCGGACCTTCCCGGCGGAGTCGGTGCCGCGGAACGGCTCGCCGGTGACGTTGATCTGCGAGTCCGGCGCGGGCCTCGCGGTCGGGTTCCACCATCCGTCGGCGGCCCGGGCCTGCCGCGCCGGGCCGGCGAACAGTGCCGCGGTCAGGACCAGTAACAGGGACAGCACCGACGTGACGACACGTCGGACCTTCGCGTGCGCAGCCAAAACAACACCTCTGCTCGGGGTGGGGGGAGGGTAGTCGCGCGATGGTGCTGGATCCATCGGAAGAATCCCGAGCGGTAAACGGCGCGTCAAGGCTTGGGGACGAATTACTTACCAGTCAGTATCAATGTCTGAGGTCGCAGCACCGCGGGGGCTCCACGGCACCGGGCCAGGAGGAATTACTTTCCGGGTCACGAAACCGCGCGCCGGTTCAGTAATGGGGATCTTCCTGACCCGGGAGCCCCCCGCTTCCGCCGCCGTCAGGGGGTGACGGGAACGTTGGTCAGACCCGACACCGCGCCGGTGGCCGTGTTCGAGGCGTACACCGTGTTGGGGCGGCCGGCGCACGCCGAGACCGAGGTCACCTTGATCGCGTAGGCGCCGACCCCGCCGAGGTCGGAGCGGTTGCCGCGCCAGGTGTTGCCGCAGCCGTTGGCGAACGCCGGTGTGGTGGACGGGTTGTGGGTCTCGTAGCCGTTGGCGAAGGTGCCGGGCGCGGCGAACGTCCCGGTGTTGTTCTCGATCAGGTAGTCGACGCCTTTGACGTCCACCCAGGAGTCCGCGGAGTTCTGCCCGCTGATGCCCCGGCCGTCGAAGGTGTTGCCGCGGATCGTCCCGCCGGTGGTGCCTTCCTTGACGTCGATCAGCTCGGCGGCCACGTACGGGCCGATCCGGTTGTTCTCCACCAGCACCCGGTCGGAGCGGTCCACTCCCCCGGAGTTGCCGTGGCAGCCCCAGTTGGAGCCGGCCGACCCGAGGTAGACGCCCTCGCCGTACCCCGGCTGGACCAGGCCGGTGTACTCCACCACCGAGTTGCGGATCACCCCGTCGGCGGAGGACCGGCGGAAGTGCACCCCCTCGTCCTCGGTGTGGTGCACGTAGAGGCCGTCGATCGTCACGTGCGGCGAACTGTCCAGCACCACGCCCTTCTTGGCGTCCCGCACGGTGAAGCCGGTGAGGTTCCAGTACGGGGCGCCGTACAGCCACAGGCCGTAGCCCGGGTCCCAGCCCGCGGTGGGCGCGGGGCAGGCCGGGGCCTCGCCGGACGGGCCGTCGTTGACCAGCACGGCGGTGCGCGGACCGGTCAGGGTGATCGGCGCGGCCGCCGTGCCGGCCCGCTGCGCGAGGAACGCGCCGTGGTACTCGCCGGGGGCCAGCCGGATCGTCCGGCCGGGCGCCGCGTCCGCCAGCGCGGCGGACAGCTGGGCGGCCGTGGCGACGTCCACCACCGGGCCGGTCGGCGTCGGGGTGGGGGTGGGTGACGGATTCGGGGAGGGGCTCGCCGTAGGCGTCGGTGTCGGCGTCGGCGCGGGTGTGCCGCTCCCGCCCCCGCCGCACGGGGCGCCGTTGACCGTGCAGTTGAGCGGCAGGCCGCCGCCCGCGGCGTTGAAGCCGAAGCTCTGGGTGGCGCCCGGCGCGACGGTGCCGTTCCAGCCCAGGTTGACGAAGGTGTAGTGGGTACCGCTCTGCGACCGGGTGGCGGACCAGCTGCCGGCGACGGTCGTGCCGGCGGGCAGGTCGAACTCCACCGTCCAGCCGGTCGCGGCGGCGTCACCGCTGTTGCCGACGGTGATCCGGGCACCGTAGCCGGTGTCCCAGACGGAGGACTGGGCGAACGCGGCGGTCAGGTGGGGCGCGGCCGCGTGGGCGGGCAGGGCGGTCACCGCCGCGCCGACGGCGAGCGCGGCGGCGAGGGCCCCGATCAGGGGTGTGCGCAGGGTGGGCAAAGGTCCTCCACGGTACGGGAGTCGACGGGGGGAGGTGCAGGGAGCCCGTCAGCCCCGGTACTGGGCCACGATCTTGGTGAAGGCGTACGGCGACTGCGCGATGCCGCTGCAGGCGTCGGCGTCCGTGCCGCTGCCGCAGGCGCGGTCACGGTTGACCGACCAGAAGGAGAAGCGGGCCAGGTGGTGCTGCTGGGCGTAGGCGAGGATGGTCCGGAAGTCGCCGGTGGTGACGGTCTCGCCGGGCTCGTCGGTGGTGCCGTTCATCGAGGAGACGCCGGTGTGCCGCCAGGCCGCGTCGTCGCTGTAGCCGTACGCGCTCTTCACCGCGGCCTTCAGGCCGTTCAGGGCGGAGACGGTCGCCTGCCCCATGGTGCCGGTGTGCCCGCCGAAGTCGAACGGCATCACCACCCAGCCGTCGTTGGCGAGTCCGGCGGCGGCGGCGCGCCTGATCAGGTCCTTGCCGGTGGCGTCCGGGCCGCTGGGCGTGGTGCCCATGGTGATGTAGGTGACCAGCCCGGGGTTCTTCGCCCTGACCGCCTTCAGCGCGTCGACGACCCGCTGGCGGACGGTGGCGTCGGAGAACTCGGTGTCCTCGATGTCGATGTCGAGCGCCTTGAGGTGGTAGGCGTCGATCACCTTCTGGTACGCACCGGCCAGCGCGCCGGCGCTGCGGCACTTCTCGCCCAGCTTGTTGCCGCTCCAGCCGCCGACCGAGACCACGATGTCGCCGCCGGCCGCCCTGACGGACTTGATCGCGGCCTCGTCGGAGCCGCCGAGCAGCGGCCGGCTGCCGTCCCACTTGGGGTTGCAGCCGCCGTCGGACAGGACGAAGGCGAAGGTGAACCAGGTGACGCCGGTCGCGGCCATCACGTCGGTGGGCTTCTGCGGGCTGCCCCAGCCGAGGTACTCGTACGGGGCGGCGGCCATCGCGCCCGGCGCGGCGGCAGCCGGGAGCGGGGCCGCACCGGCGGAGGCGGGGAGCAGGGCGAGCACGGTGGGGGCGAGTACCGCGGCCGCGAGGGCACGCGTGGGTCTGGGCACGTCTACTCGATTCTCTGGTCACGGGGAGGACAGAGCATGCGGACACGGGTGGCCACCGGCGACGCGGAACTCAGCATCCCGAGCTGACAGCAGAGGGTCAAGAGGAATAGTCAGGAAACTTTACTGATGGTGCCGAAGGCCCGCGCAGGGTCTCGGGTACGCTGTGTCATGATCATCTCCGGGGGTGAACGGGGGCGGACCAGGCAGTGTGCGATCGATCGCCACCGCAGCGGGATTGATCGCTGACGCTCCGTCAAATCCTGTTGATGACATGCGCATTCGGCGTACTCGCAGGTTACCGTCCGGTCATCTGCGGCTGGTAGGAGTGACCGGGCCAGCGGTCGCACGGGGAGGAATCACATGACGGGACCCATCGTCGAACACGAGTCGGCGGTGCTGATCATCGGCGCCGGACCGGCCGGCCTGGTGCTCGGGAACCTGCTGCTGGCGGCGGGCGTGGAGTGCGTCGTCGTCGAACGGCGCAGCCGCGCGTACGTCGAACAGCGGGCCCGCGCCGGGTTCCTGGCCTCGGACACGGTCCGCACGCTGAGCCGGCACGGCCTCGCGGACGGGCTGCTGGCCGGGGGGCAGACCCACGACGTCTGCCAGTTCCGCACCGAACAGGGGGAATTCACGCTCAAGTACGGGGAGTTGGGCAACCGCGAGGCGCACACCGTCTACCCGCAGCAGTTCCTGGTCCGCGACCTGGTCGCGGAGTACCTGCGCCGGGGCGGCGAGTTGCACTTCGACACCCCGGTGACCGGGCTGGGCGGCCTGGACGGCGAGCGGCCGTGGCTGCTGGCCGAGGCGCCCGACGGCACCGCGCACCGGTTCCGCGGCCGCTACGTCGCCGGGTGCGACGGGCGGCAGGGCGTGGCCCGCACCGCGCTGCCCGACGGCGCGGTCGGGCGGCTGCGGCGCGGCCACGGCGTCTCCTGGCTGGCGCTGCTCGCCGAGGCCCCGCCGAGCCTCGGCGCGGTCGCGTACGCCGTCCACGAGCGCGGCTTCGCCGGGCACATGGCCCGCACCCCCTCGGTCACCCGCTACTACCTGCAGTGCGAACCGGGCACCGACCCGGAGAGCTGGGACGAGGACCGGATCTGGGCCGAACTGGAGCTGCGGATGCGCGCCGACCGGCACGGGCCGCTCAAGCGCGGGCCGATCGTCGAACGCGCGGTGGTCGACCTCGAGTCCGACGTGCTGGACCCGATCCAGTACGGTCCGCTGTTCCTGGTCGGAGACGCCGCGGCGCTGATCAGCCCGTCCGCCGCCAAGGGCGCCAACCTCGCGGTGATGGCCGCCGAGGTGCTCGCCCGGGCCTTCACCGCGGACCTGCGCGACGGCGACCCGGCACCGCTCGCCCGCTACTCCGCCGACTGCCTGCCGGTGATCTGGCGCGCCCAGGAGTTCTCGCACTGGATGATCGGCCTGCTGCACGCACCGCCCGGCGACGACGAGGAGTCCCGCTTCCTGCGCGCCCTGCGCACCGCCCGTCTGGAGAGCCTGCGCACCTCCCGCACCCATCAGGACCACTTCGCCGAGAACTACGTCGGCCTCGGACCGACACCGAACCACGGGGAATCACGATGACCACGACCGCCGCACCCGGAACCGCGCTGCCCGCCCAGGCGGTGGCCGGTGCCGACCTCGCCCGGATCGACCGCGCCACCGCGTTCGTCCGCGCCCACGACACCCGCAGCGCGCTCGCCGAGCTGCTGCCCGACCTGGACGATTGCGAACTCACCTCGCTCGGACGGCACTTGCGCCTGGCGCACACCGCCGTCCTGGTCTTCCCGCCCTCCCTGGAGGCGCTCCGCGCCGAGCTGGCCGGCCGCGGCATGACGCCCGGCGAGACCGTGCCGAGCGTGGTCGTCCGCCAGCGCCTCGCCTCGCGGTACCGCCGCCCGACCGCCGAGCTGGAGGTCGGCATCCTGCACACCCGGGTACCCGACGCCGCCGCTGGTGGCGCCGACGAGGTGGAGATCTTCGCCCTCCCCGTGCCCGAGCACTCCGGCCTGGCTCCGGTCGCCGACGCCGAACGGGCCGCCGACCACGAGGCGCACACCGCCTTCGACCTGCCCGCGCCCGACGACGTGGTGCTGGCCGGCCTGTCCGCGCTGCTCACCGACCGGGCCGGCGCCCGCGCCGACGGCGGCGGCTACAATGCGCACGAGAACGCCACCGTCCTCTACTTCCGCACCGACCGGCACCGGCTGGAGCTGTACGCGGCCGGCCAGCACGCCGCCGCCCTCTCCGCCCACCTGCGGCGCTCCGCCGCCGACACCACCGCCGAACCCGCCGACCGGCTGCTGCGGCAGCTGACCGGCGCCTGGGAGACCCAGGCCATCGCGGTCGCCGCCGAGCTGCGCCTGGCCGACCTGCTGGACGCCCACCCCGGCGCCACCGCCGCGCAGTTGGCCACCGAGACCGGGACGCACGCGGAGAGCCTGGGCCGGCTGCTGCGCTACCTGGCGAGCCTCGGGCTGCTCACCCGCCACGACGGCGACGACGGCCACGGCGGCGACCCGGGCGACGCCGGGTACCGGCTCACCGCGACCGGCCGGCTGCTGCACGCCGACACCCCGGAGTCGCTGCGCCCGCTCGCACTGCTGTACGGAGGAACGTTCTACCAGTCCTTCGGCCACCTGCGGCACGCCGTACGCACCGGCGAGGAGGCGTTCGCGGAGCTGTTCGGCGAGCACCACTTCCCGTACTTCGCGCGGAAGCCGGAGTCGGCCGACCTGTTCGACCGGGCGATGGCGGCCAGCGCGCGGATGTTCGGCCCGGTCGCCGAGCTGGTCGACTTCTCCGCCGCCGAGCTGGTGGTCGACGTGGCCGGCGGCAACGGCACGCTGCTCGGCCGGGTGCTGCGCGCCGCCCCGCACCTGCGCGGCCTGCTGCTGGAGCGCCCGCACGCGATCGAGGCGGCCCGCACCGCGCTGGGCGCGGCCGGCGTCGCGGACCGCTGCGCGTTCGTCGCCGGGGACTTCACCGCCTCCGTCCCGGCGGGCGGGGACGTCTACATCCTCTCCCGGGTGCTGCACGACTGGGACGACCGGCGGTGCGCCGAGATCCTCGGCCGGGTCGCCGACGCGATGGCCCCCGGCAGTGAACTGCTCGTGGTGGAACGGCTGCTGCCCGCGGACGACAGCCCCTCGCTGGCCGTCGCCTGGGACGTCCACATGCTCTGCAACGTGGGCGGCCGCGAGCGCACCGAGGCGCACTACGCCAGGCTGCTGGCCGACGCGGGCTTCGACCTGGTGGCCCGGCACGACCTGCCGCTCGACGGCGCCCTGCTGCGCGCCCGGCGGCGCTGATCGGCGGCGCTGACCGGCGGCGCTGACCGGCGGCCCGCCGGTCCCGGGCCCGTCCGCGCACCTCGGACGGGCCGGGGCCCGGCGGGCGCGGGCCGACGGGCGCGGCCCGGCTCGGGGCCCGAGGTCAGCCCGGCCCGTTCAGGCGGCGGCGAGCTGCGCGGTGCCGGCCAGCGCCGACGCGAACCGGGCGACCGTCCCGGCCAGCGCGGCGGCGCTGTCCCCGGCGAGGAACGCGGCACCGTCCGGCGCCGTGCCCAGCTCGCGGTCCAGCACGTACCGGCCCGGCGCGACCTGCGCGCCGAGCGCGGTCAGCACCGGCCGCAGCGCGTAGTCCAGCGCCAGCACGTGGGCCGCCGACCCGCCGGTGGCCAGCGGCAGCACCGGCTTGCCCTCCAGCCCGTGCCGCGGCAGCAGGTCGAGGAAGACCTTCAACAGCCCCGAGTACGCGGCCTGGTAGATCGGGGTGGCGACCACCAGCGCGTCCGCCTCGGCGACCAGCCGCACCGCGCGGGCGATCGACGGGTCCGCGGTGCGCGCGGCCAGCAGCGGCTCGGCGGGCAGCTCGCGCAGCGCCAGGCTGTGCACCCGGTGTCCCCGGGCGCGCAGGTCGGCGGCGGCCAGCTCGGCCAGCCGGGCGGTCCGCGAGGCGGGTGACGGGCTGCCCGAGAGGGCGAGGACGGTGGCCATGGCTGCCTTCCGGAACGGCGGGGTGGTTCGGACACTATCGGGCCGACCGGCGGCCGTCGCCGGCCGGCCGGCCCACTTCGTCAACTCGCGCTGCGTCAGCCCGCGCTGCGGGCCGTGCACTCGGCGCGACGCCCGCGGAGCCGGGACAGCTCCGTCACCACCTCCGCCGAGTCCGCCTCGTCCTGCGCCGCCGCGACCTCGGGCAGCAGCAGGTCGATCGCAGCCGCGTAGTCCGCGGCGGCGGCCGCCCAGTCGCCGCAACTCTCGTGTGCCAGAGCCCGGTTGGCGCGGACCACCGGGTCGTCCTCCAGCCGCAGCGAGCGGCCGAGGCAGCGCACCGACTCCTCGGCCTCGCCCCGCTCGTACGCCAGCACACCGAGCGCGGCCCAGGCGGCGGGCAGGTCGGGGTCACCGGCGAGCGCGGCCTCCAGGTCCGCGCGGGCCTCCTCGGGACGGTCGTCGTCCTGGGCGAGCAGGCCGCGCAGCGCCAGCAGGTGCGGCTGCCCGGCCTCGCGCGCCAGGCCCGCGGCGATGTCCTCGGCCGCGCCCCGGGCGTCGCCGAGCGCGTGGCGCAGCCCGGCCCGGTTGACGTACGCGTCGAGGAACTCCGGGTCCAGCTCCAGCACCCGGTCCAAGTCGGCCAGGGCTGCGTCCAGGTCGCCGAGTTCGAGCCGCAGGTCGGCCCGGTTGTAGACCGCCTCGGGGTACGGCGGGGAGGTCCGGATGGCGTGCTCGTAGTCCGCCAGCGCCTCCTCGTCGCGGCCCAACTTGCGCAGCAGCACCGCGCGTTCGAAGTAGTACTCGCTGTGGTGCGGGTCCTGGTCGATCACCCGGTCGTACGCGGCGGCGCCGGCCTCCGGGCCGACCAGGCGGGCCAGCAGCTGGGCCCGGTTGTACTCCAGGACCGAGCGGTGCTGGCCCTGGTCCTCCGCGTCCAGCGCGCCGTCCATCCGCTCGATGCCGGCCTCGACCAGTTCGAGGGCGCGGGCCGGGTCGCCGAGGTGCATCTCGATCAGCGCCAGGCCGTTCTCGTTGAAGGTCCGGTTGTAGGCGCGCCGGGCGTCGGTGTCGGCGAGGCGGGAGAGCGCGACCGCGGTGTTGACCCACCCCTTCGCCTTGCGGTGGTCGCGCCGCTCGGGCTCCAGGTAGCGGGTGTAGACCATGGCGCGGCCGTACGCCGCCGACATGTGGACGGCGGGCAGCGCGGTGCTCGCGCAGGCGTCGTCGTACAGCGCGAGGGCCTCGTCGGCGCGGCCGCCCATCACGCTGTAGGCGATGGTCATCCGGGCCGTGACCAGCCAGCACTCCTCGGGGCGGGTCGTCCAGTCGAGCACCGCGTGGGTGAGCGGGCCGAGTTCGGCCAGGGCGTCGTAGAAGCCCTCCAGCAGGCACTCCTGCAGGGCGTCCTGAAGGGCGAGGGCGCCCGCGCCGGCCGGGTCGGTGCCCAGCGCGCGGTGGTGGGCGAGCGGTCCGCGCAGCAGCGACGCCTCGCCGGCCAGGGCGGCGGCCGCCAGCTCCTCGGCGCGGGCCTCGTGCAGCCGGGCGCGTTCGGCGGGCTCCAGCTCGGCGTAGCAGGCGGCGGCCGCCGGGTCGTCGGTGCTGCGGTCGGCGGCGACCCAGCCGGCGGCCAGCTCCCAGCGGGCGGCCGGGTCGTCGGGCAGCGGCCCGAGCGGCGTGGCGGGCGCCTCGCGCGGCGTGGTGTGCGCGGCCAGCGCGTCGGCCAGCGGCTGCGGGACGTCCCGGCCCGCGGTGCAGATCACGATCCGCAGGCGCTGCGGGTCGGCGCGGCGCAGCAGCAGGGCCAGCCAGTCGGCATCCGTCCGGTCGGCGTGCTCGGCGTGCCGCACCACCAGGGTCGCGGGCGCGTCCAGCACCGCGGTGAGGAAGTCGATCAGCCCGTGCGCGATCCGGGTGGTGCGGATGTACGGGTAGTAGCGGGTGCGCTTCTGCGGGGCGGTCAGCGAGGTCAGGGTCTCCCGGCGGCACGGCAGGACGGTGCGCAACTCCGGTGCGGCGGCCAGGATCTCGATGTCGTGCCGGACGGCCGGCTCCGGGTCGGCGGCCAGCACCCCGGGTACCAGCTGCCGCATCAGCGCCCCGGCGGCGGTGAACGGCCCGCGCAGCCGGCGGTGCGCGTCGAGCACGGCGAGCACCGGCGGCACGCCCGGCTCGGCCAGCGCGTCGGCGACCAGCGCGCGTGCGGCGCTCTCGTCGGGCGCGATCAGCCAGTGGTGCGGGCGCCGCGCGGCGGCGGACGGCGGACGGTCAGACGGGCCGGACATGGACTCCCCCTTGGTGTGCCTCGGTCGAACTCGTACTCGTGCTGCCTGTGCTCGTCGTGCTCGTGCTCGTGCCTGTGCTCGTCGTGCTCGTGCTGCCTGCGCTCGTCGTCGCGCCCGTGCTCGTGTCTGTGCTCGTCGTCGCGTCCGTGCTCGTGTCGTGGGCGGCGCGGCTCCGTCGCCGCCAGGCCCGCCAGGCGCCGTACGCCACCGCGAGGAGCTGCACCCCGACCATCGCCAGGGCGAACGCCGCGTCCGCGAGCCGGGTGAACGGCACCGAGCCGTCCCGGACCGTCGCCAGCGCGGAGGCGGTGAACCGCCAGCCGACCGGCAGCACCACGGTCGCCAGCATCACCGTCATCGCGGCGTACCCGAGCAGGTACGCCGGGGCGTACCAGCGCACCGCGGCGGCGTCCTTCGGGTGCCAGCGGCTCTCGTCGGTCAGCAGGTCGGCGCGGCCGCGCAACCGGTTCAGCCGGTTGGCGACGTACGCGCGGGCCGTGCCGTGCGGGTCGCTGCCGCCGAGCACGACGAGCGCGAGGTGGTACAGGTCGGTGCGCAGGAAGAAGTAGAACTGGGCCAGCAGCCGCGGGATCGCGGTGAACGCCAGCGCCAGACAGACCCGCCCGGCGGTGCTCGGCGTGCCGTCCGGCCCGCAGCCCGCCCAGGCGGCCAGCGTCAGCGCGGCCATGCCGAGGACGTCCACCAGCATCCCGGCCAGCACCGGCAGCAGGCGGCTGCGCCGGGGCAGCACCACCAGGCCGTCCAGCGCGGTCTCGAAGGTGACGAAGTACAGGCGGCGGCTGATCCGCAGCGTGGTGCGCAGGCCCAGCCGGCGGCCCGCCAGGACGTGCCCGTACTCGTGCAGCAGCATGAACACCGGCTGGCTGACGAACACCACCAGCTGGACCAGCAGCGCGTACGGGCTGAAGAACAGGTTGCCCGGGCGCGGCAGCAGCACCGGCCGGTCCGCGCAGGCGAGGACGGCGGCGGCGAGCAGCGCGACGTACGCGAGCCAGGCGGGCCGGGAGAACAGGGCCCGGCCGAGCCACTGCAGCGGCACCGCGCGGGAGGCGGCCCCACCCGCGTCCCGGTCCTCCGCCTCCGCCTCGCCGAGCAGGAAGTCGAGTTCGCGCAGGGTGTCGAGGAAGTCGTCGAGGTCGACCTCCTCGCCGAACTCGGCGCGGTACCAGTCGGCCGCCTGCCGCGGGTCGGTGCCGGTCTCCAGGCGGCGCAGCAGCGCGGCCCCGTCGGGCGGGAACGCCCCGTAGGAGTCGATGTCGGTGCGGCCGACCACCACCTCGTCCCCCTGGTCGAGGTAGGTCAGCCGGTGGAAGCGGAGCGGTGCGTCGTTCACCATCGGGTGCCCCTGTCCTTCGGCGGGTCCGGCCCCGTCCGGCGGGCCGGGGGCACTGCACGCCCCCGGTCCGCCGGACGGTCGCTGTCAGATGCAGCAGCAGTTGCCGTAGCCGTAGTTGGTGCACAGCGCGGTCAGCCGCACCGCGCCCGGCTTGCGGACGACGATCTTCTTGCCGGTGACGACCTTCTTCACGGTGGAATCCCCCTTCTGGTTCGGTGCGCTGCGCCGGTCGGCGCCTCGCATGTGACCAGAGTGCGACGCCGCCGTTTACACGGGATAAACACCGGGTTGCCCCGCAGCTCAGGCGTATCTTTACGTGAACAACCTTTGCTGGAAAGGCACTTGAGGATCACTGGGCGGGGCGCCGGCCCGGCCCCGCCGCACCCCCGTACGCTCGGACCATGACCTCGCCGGACTTCATCGTCCTCACCACCACCCACGACGACCAGGACGCCGCCCGCGCCCTGGCCGCGTCGCTCGTCGGCGAGCGGCTCGCCGCCTGCGCCCAGGTGTACCCCGTCGAGTCGGTGTACTGGTGGGACGGCGCGGTGCGGAACGCCACCGAGTGGCGGATCGACCTCAAGACCCGCGCCGACCGCGCCGACCGCCTCACCGCCCGGATCGCCGAGCTCCACACCTACGACACCCCCGAGGTCGTCGCCGTCCCCGTCGTCACCGGCTCCCCGTCCTACCTCGCCTGGCTCGCGGCGGAGACCGCCGGCTGACCCACGACCCGCTCCGCGGGGATGGTCGTTCCTCCGTCGCCGAGGGGCCGGGCCGGAGGCCGGGCGGGCCGTCAGTGCGCGGGCCGCGGCCGCTCGACGGGGCCCTGGGCGACCTCGATGTTGTCGTGGAGCGCGTCCGCCGCCTCGGCGGTGGCGGTGGCGGAGACCAGCAGCAGGAGCAGCACGACCGCGCCCGCCCGGCGGGCGAGCGGGCCGGCGCTCGGCGGGGGCGCGAGCAGGGCGCTCATCCGCCGCGGCACCGGGCCCGCCGTCGCCGTGAGGACGGAGGCGGGACGCCGCGCGAGCGGGGTCGCGGAGGCGGCGAGCGCGGCCCTGCCGACCGCCCGCGCGGCCAGCCGGCGGTCGCCGACGGCGGCGGCCGCCTGCTCGTCGGCCCACCGCTCGCACTGGTAGGCGATCGGCGCGCGGAGCGCCCGCAGCGCGGGGTGCAGGCAGGCCGCCAGGTCGGCGGTCAGCGCGAGCAGGTGGTGGCGGCAGCGGAGGTGGGCGCGTTCGTGGGCGAGCAGGACGGCCTGCTCGTCGGGGGCGAGGCTGCCCAGCATCCCGGAGGTCACGACGACGGTTCCCGGCCGGCCGGGGAGGGCGAAGGCGTCGGGCTTGGCGTCGGGGAGGACGACCAGGTCGCCGGCGCGGCCGGCCGCCGCACCGCGGATCGCCGCGTGGTAGCGGCGGGAGTCGTGCCGGCGCAGGGTCCGGACGGCGGCCCAGGCGGACGCGGCGCCGACGGGCAGCGCGGCGCAGCCGAGCGCCAGGGTGACCGGGCCGTCGGGCAGCAGCGGCGGGGAGAGGTGGCCGAGGGCGGCGACCGGCGGCAGGTGCAGCAGGGCGTCGGCGGCCAGCAGGGCGACGGCGGTGCCGGCCAGGACGCCGGCGACGGCGGTGGCGAGGGTGAGCAGGAGCGCCGCCCAGCGGGGCGGGAGCAGCGCGGCGAGCCGGCGGGCGGCCGGGACGGTGATCCACGGGGCGAGGAGCGGTGCCCAGATCGCCCAGGTCACCGCGGGTCCTGCGGGTCGGCGGAGGCGGCGAGCAGGGCGCGGACGACTTCCTCGTCGTCGGCGCTGAGCCGGGAGATGAAGCGGGCGAGGGTGCCGGGGCGGTCGCCGCCGCGGTCGAGTTCGCTGTGCATCCGCTGGGCGGAGAGCGCGGCGGGGTCCTCGACGGCGGCGCTGTACGCGAAGCCCCGACCCTGCCGGGTGCGCCGCACGCTCCCCTTGTCGTACAGGCGGGCGAGGATGGTGGCGACCGTGGTGCGGGCCAGCTCGCCGGGGAGGGACTGCTGCACCTCGGGCGCGGTGAGCGGCCGGTCGGCGGCCCACAGGGCGGCCAGGACCGCGCTCTCCAGTTCGCCCGCCTGGCGTCGTGTCGGGTCGTTCACCTGGCCCGGCCTCCCTGTGCCGTCTACATCGGCGTAGTCCGTCGACGGGGTCTAGTATCGCCCGTCCGGGTCATTCGTCCTACCGGCGGCCGCCAGCAGCGGCACCGTGAGCGCCAGCCACCCGGCCGCCAGCAGCCACCCGCCGAGGATGTCCAACGGCCAGTGCACGCCCAGGTAGACGCGGGTCGCGCCGACGGCGGCGGCCACCACGCCGATCACTGCCACGACGGCGCCGGTCCACGCCCTGCGGACGCCCCGCAGCAGCGCCCAGCCGAGCAGACCGCCGGCGAGGGCCGCGGTGAAGGCGTGCCCCGACGGGAAGGACCAGCCGGACGGCGAGGCGCCGATCCAGTCCGCGACCGGGGGCCGGGGGCGGGCGAAGGCGTGCATCAGTCCGTTCCGGACCAGCTGGCCCGCGGCCAGGACCAGGACGGGCGCGCCGACGGCGAGCAGCACCGGCCGGCGCGGGGTGCGCGGCAGCGGCCGGGCGAGGAGCAGGCCCGCGGCGGCGGCCGCGAGGTACGGCGCGACTCCCGCGCCGAGGACGGTGACCGCCTCGGCGGTACTGACCGCCCAGGCCGGGCGGTGCGCGACCGACCAGTCGTGCAGGGCCGACTCCGCCGGGAGGGGCGCCCAGTCGCGGGCGGCGAGCAGGACGGCGAGCACGGCGAAGAGCAGCAACGGCACGACGACCGCCCCGGTCCGGCGGGTACGGAGGGCGGGGCCGGGCACCGTCACGTCCCGAGCAGCAGGCGCAGCCGGCCCGCCCGCAGGGACGCCACGGCCGGGCCCGCGAGCAGGGCCGCACGGGCCAGCAGTGCACCGAGGGCCAGCCCCAGCAGCGCGCCCGCCAGGACGTCGTGCGGGTAGTGCACGCCGACGAACACCCGGGAGGCGCCCATCGCGACCGCCGCCAGGGCGGCCGCCGCGCCGAGCCGCCGGTCGCACCGCCACAGGACCGCGGCCGCGGCGAAGGCGATCACCGTGTGGTTGCTCGGCAGCGACCAGTCGCCCGGGCCCGGGCAGGCTTCCAGGGTGGTCCCGGCCGGGAGCACCCGGCACGGGCGCGGCTCGCGCAGCACGGACTTCAGGGCGGTGTCGACGGCGAAGACGGCCACCACGATCAGCGGGGCGGCGAGCGCCACGGCCATGCCCGGGGCGGACGCCCGGCGGGCCCGCCACCACGCGGCGAGCATCAGCATGGCGAAGACCGCCAGGCCGTAGGCGGACCACAGCGCCACCGACTCCCCGACCGCGGCCGGGGCACGGTGGGCGAGGCCGGTGACGTCCAGGTAGAGCGAGCCGTCGATGCGCGAGCCGTCGAGGGCGAGGAGGGTGGTGCTCACCGGCATGGGCGGGCGCCTCTCGTCGGGGACGCCTCGGCGCCCGGTTGTGTCTACAGCAATGTAGACACAAGCGGGCTGTCGAGGCCAATCCGGCGGCTACCCGGCGAGGGCGCCGTCGCTCCTCCGCAGCCCGGTGCGCCTCGGGCCCACGGCCCGCACCCCAGGAGCCGGGGGCCGCTCCCAGCGGCCCGCCAGGTCGGCGTAGCGGGGGGACTCGGCGAGCAGCCGGTCGTGGGTGCCGAGGCGGGTGTCGCTGCCGTCGAGGAGGAGGACGCGGCGGGCCCGGCGGGCGGAGCCCATCCGGTGGGCGATCACGATCAGCGCACCGTCGCGGTCGGCGAAGGCCTGCTCGGCGCGGGCCTCGGCGGCCGCGTCGAGGTGGCAGGTCGCCTCGTCGAGGACGACCAGCCGGGCCGGCGAGAGGTGCACCCGGGCGAGGGCCAGGAGCTGGCGCTCGCCCTCGGAGAGCGCGGACGGGGAGTCGATCGGCGCGTCGTAGCCGCCCAGGCGTTCGACCAGCGGCTCCAGGCCGAGCGCCCGGACGGACGCGTCGAGCGCCGCGGGGTCGGCGTCCGGGGCGAGGTAGGTGAGGTTCTCGCGGACGGTACCGGTGAAGACGTACGCCTCCTGCGGGATCAGCGCGACCTCGCGGCGCAGCCACGCGGACGGCACCCGGTCGAGCGGCACCCCGCCGTACGTGACCGTGCCGCCGGTCGGTGCCTCCAGGCCGGTGAGCAGCAGGGCGAGGGTGGACTTCCCGATGCCGCTCGGTCCGACCACGGCCAGGTGGTCGCACGGCTCCAGCCGGAGGTCGAACCCGTCGACGACCGGCGCGGCGTGCGGCCCGTACCGGAAGGTGAGTCCGCGCACGGCGAGCCCGCCCGGGCCGGGCACGCCGTCCGGAGCCGGGTCGGACGCCGCCGGAGCGGTGGTCGCCTCGGCCAACCGGCGCAGGACCGCGTCGAGTTGGACGCCCCAGGTGCCCAGCAGGGTGGAGAGCGAGCGCAGCGCCGGGTCCAGTCCGGTGATCAGGTACGTCACCGCGCCGGCCGCCGCTCCGGCGCTCAGCCGGCCGGAGCCGACCAGGCCCGGCAGGGCCGGCACCACGACGAGCAGCGGGAGTTGGGAGCCGAGCAGGACGACCGCGCGGCGGCCCGCACCCGCCCGGCCGAGCGCGGCGACAGCGCGGGCCTGCGCCTCGGTGGCGGCGTCGACGGCCGCCCGGGCCCGGTCGCGGGCACCGCACGCGACCACGTCGCGCAGGGCGTCGAGGACCCCGCCGGCCTCCCGGGCGAGCGCCTCGTCCGCCAGCAGCACGGCGCGCTGGCGGGCCGCCAGGGTACGCAGCAGCAGGGCGAGCAGCAGCAGGGCGGCGGCGACGCACGGCAGCACCAGCAGGGCGACCGCGCCGGACAGCGCGGCGAGCCCGACCACCGCCGCGACCAGGGCGAACGCCACCTGCCGGACGGTGCGCAGCAGCGCGGCGACCAGGTTGCGGACGCTCTCCACCTGCTCGGTGAGACGGGCGACCGCGGCCGGGTCCCGCGGTTCGCGGCCGGTGGCCCAGGCGTGGACGGAGCCGGACACGGTCCGCCGGACGAGGGCGTCGCGCAGCGGCTCGACCACGTCGCTCAGGGCGGGGAAGATCCGGCGCACCGCGAACGCGCGGACGGCGAGCGCGGCGCCGAACAGCAGCAGCCAGCCGAACCCGGCCCACGGACGCTGCGCGAGGAACCCCCGGTCGAGCGCGGCGGCCAGCAGCACGCCGGACAGCAGCGGCGGCGCGGCCTCCACCAGCGACCAGCCCGCCACCCGCGCCAACGGACCCGGACGGGAGGCGAGTTCGGCACACAACAGGCGCAGCCCGGCGGTCCGGCGGGGCGGAACGGGCCGCGCCGCAGCCGGGTCGACGGGGGTCAACGCGCCGGACATGGCGCTCCTTCCGGTACGGCGGACTCCGAGGCCGCCGGGTCGAAGACCGCCCGGTACGCCGGGTCGGTGTCCCACAGCTCCGCGTGGCGGCCCGTACCGCGCACCCGGCCCGCGTCCAGCCAGACCACCAGGTCGGCGCGGGCGGCGGTGGCGGCGCGGTGGGTGACGAGCAGCCGGGTGCGGTCGGCGAGGCCCTCGACGATGGCCGTCTCCACCCGGGCGGCGGTGACGGTGTCCAGGCTGGAGAGGGCGTCGTCCAGCACCAGGACCCGGGCGTCCTGGGCGACGGCGCGGGCCAGTCCGAGGCGCTGCGCCTCGCCGCCGGACCTCGGCGCCTCGGCGAGCGGGGTGTCGTACCGGCCCGGCAACCGGTCGACGAACGCGGCGATCCCGGCCGCCCCCGCGGCGGCCCGGACCGCCGCCGCGCCGGCGGCGCCCGCACCCCCGTCGGGGCGGCCGTACCCGATCGCCGCCGCGACCGTGTCGCCGGGCAGGCCGGGCCGGGCGAACGCGCAGGCCACGGCGGAGCGCAGGGCGTCCTCGCGGAGTGCGGTGAGCGGGATTCCGTCGAGCAGGACGCTGCCCCCGTCGGGGTCGAGCAGCCGGGCGGCGAGCCCGGCGAGGGTGCTTCGCCCGGAGCCGGACCGGCCCACCACGGCGACCAGCGCACCCGGCGGCAGGGTGAGCCGCACACCGTCCAGGACCGTCCGGTCGGCTGCCCGGACGGTCACCGAGCGGAACTCCAGCAGGCCTTTGGGGCGAGGGAGTTCACGTGTTCCGGCGGGGGGAGGCGGCAGGTCGAGGACCTCGGCGAGCCGACGGGCGCCGGCCCGCGCCTGGGCGACGCCCATCAGCGCGTCCGCCTGGTTGAACAGGGCGGTGCCGAGCAGGGTGTACGAGGCCGCCGCGAGCAGTTGGCCCGCGCTCAACCGGCCGGCCGCCACGCCCGCGCCGCCGGTGGCCAGCACGGCCACCTCGACCAGCGGCAGCAGCAGGCCGAGCCGCCACGCCGCACCCGCCTGCGCCAGCCACAGGCTCCGTCCGGCAGTGGAGAGTTCGGCCAGCGGGGCGAGCACCCGCTCGGTCTCCCGGGCGGCGGTGCCGCAGGCGCGGACGGTACGGGCACCCCGCATGGCGTCCGCCAACAGCGCGGCGATCCGGCCCAGGTGGCGCTGGTAGGTCAGGGACAGCTCCGAGGAGCCGGCCACGAACCGGCGCATCACCGCGACCGCCGGGACGGTGCCCAGCAGGAACGCCACCGCGAGCGGCCAGTCGATCAGTGCCAGCGCCAGCAGCCCGCCGAGCGAGGTGAGGGCGGCGGTCGCGGCACCGACCAGCGCCGGCGCGACCGAGGCCGCGCGGGAGGCCGCGCCGATCAGGCGGCTGTTGAGGTCGCCGGCCGGAACGGCCCGCAGCGCGGACGGCCCGGCCGCCAGGACGTGGGCGGTCAGGTCGCGGCGCAGCCGCGCGGTGACGGCGGCGGAGGCGGCGGGGCCGGCGGCCGCCGCCAGCATGTCGGCGAGGGCGGCGAGCAGGAGCAGCGCGGCGAGGACGGCGACGGCGCCGACCGGGACGGTGCCGCGCAGGGCGCCGTCGACGGCGGCGGACGCGGCGGCGGGCAGGGCGAGGCCGGCGCCCGCGGCGGTGAGGGTGGCCGCGGCGAGGGCGACGGTCCAGCCGGGTGTCCGGCGGACCGCATCGGCGAGCAGTCGGTCGCCGGTCCGGGCCGGGCCCGGCGGCCGGGCGGCGCCTGCGGTGCGGCGTCGGGGCTTCATCGGTGGGCACTCCTGGTCACGGGCGGCGGGTGGCCGACTCGGCGGACGGCGGGGCAACGGCGATGCGGCAACGGCGGCGGGGCCGGGTCCGGCGGGCGGGGCGGGAAGGTGTCCCGCCCGGCCCCCGGGCCCGGCCCCGGGATCAGCCCGGCGTCGACGCCGGATCCGCGCCGCCCGCCGGGGCGGCGCGGGTCCGGTCGTCAACGCGCGGTCAGCGCGGCGTGGTTCAGCCGGTCCAGGTGCAGGTGAACCAGCAGGTGTCCTCGCAGCGGCCGAGACCCGCGGGCTCCTCCTCGGTCAGCTGCTGCAGGGCGTCCAGCTCCAGGTCGAACTCCATGACGAACTCCTTCTCCGTGGTGGGTGACGGTGCTTGTGGGGTGGTTCAGCCGGTCCAGGTGCAGGTGAACCAGCAGGTGTCCTCGCAGCGGCCCAGGCCCGCGGGCTCCTCCTCGGTCAGCTGCTGCAGGGCGTCCAGCTCCAGGTCGAACTCCATGACGAACTCCTTCTTCGGTTTCTTCGATGTCACGTGGGTGTGCGGGTCGGTCAGTTGGTCCAGGCGCAGGTGAACCAGCAGGTGCTCTCGCAGCGGCCGAGGCCGGCCGGCTCCTCCTCGGTCAGCTGCTGCAGGGCGTCGAGCTCGAGCTCGATGTCCATGGGTGTCCCCCCTTTCTCCGTCGGTGTGCGGGTGGTGCGGGTGCGCCGGTGTCGGCGCTCCTCCGGGCGGGGCGTCAGAGCGCGCCCGTACGGAGGAAGTCGGTGAGGGCGGTGCGGACGGCCGCGCCGCCGGGGCCGCCGGGCGGGTAGTGCCCGGCCCCGGGGATCTCCCGGTGGGCGAAGTCCGTGCCGGGGCGGCGGCCGAGGGCGAGCAGCCGGTCGCGCAGCTCGCGGGACTGGCCGACGGGGACGACCTCGTCCCGTTCGCCGTGGAGCAGCAGCAGGGGCACCCGGATCCGCTCCGCCTGCCGGTACAGGTCGCGTTCGGCGGCCGTCTCGGCGGGTGCGGCGAGCCGGTCCAGCAGCGAACGCACCCCGGGCGAGCCGGCGGCGGCCAGGCGCGGTACGGAGAGGAACGGTGCCACGGCGGCGCAGCGCGACCAGCGGTCGGGCGCCCCGGCGGCGGCCAGCACGGCGAGCCAGGCGCCGTAGCTGATGCCGTACAGGGCAGGCGCCTCCAGGCCGTTGGCCGTCCGCCAGGCGGCGAGTTCACGGCCGGCCCGCTGGACGTCGTCGAGGTCGGGGCCGCCCCAGTCGTCACGGATCGCGTCCCGGTGGGCGGCTCCGTAGCCGGTGCTGCCGCGCTGGTTGAGGGCTACGACGGCGATGCCGGCGGCGGCGAACTCGCGCAGCAGCGGGTCGAACTCGTACCGCCAGGCGGCGGACGGGCCGCCGTGCAGGGCGAGTACGGCCCGTTCGGCCGTCCACGGGTCGCCGTACACCACGGCCTCCGAGCCGGCGACCTCCCGCAGGGCGGCCGAGGGTCGCCCGGCCGGCCGGGCCCGGTGGCGGCCGGGCACGGTGACCGGGGCGGCGGGCGTGTCGGGGGTGGAGTGGATCAGCTGCAGCCCCGCCCTCCCCCAGTGCGCGCGGTCGCCGAACGTGCCTGGGGCGGATGGCAGTTCGACGGCCGTGTCGGTCGCGAGGTCGTGGACGAGCAGCCGGTCGACCGCGCCGTGCCCGGAGCGGACCGCGAGTCGGCCGCCGGACGGGTCGATGGCGAGCGGCCGGACCGTCCCGGGAAGGGAGTTGAGGCCGTCCGGGTACGCGGTCGGCGTGCTGCCGTCGAGCGGGCGCAGGCCCAGCCGGTGGCCGCCGCCGGCGGTGGGGACGGCGACCAGGGCCCGTCCGCCGCCGGTGAGCAGCAGGCGTTCGCCCGCTTCGGCGCCGGGCAGCGGGGTGGTCCGGCCGGTCGCCGTGTCGACGATCGCTCCGTGGGCCGCGCCGCCGGCGACGACCAGTCCGGCCAGGTGCCGCCGGTCGAGCCAGCTGCCGCCGAGCAGGCCGCCGGGGATCCCGGCGAGGTCGGCCAGCTCCGGGCCGGGGCCGGTGAGCAGGCGCAGGGTGGAGCGGCGGTCGCCGTCGGTGGTGACCAGGACGGCCAGGGCGTCGCGTCCGGGCCAGGGCAGCAGCCGGACGGCGGCGTGGTGCACGGTGCCGAGCGGCCGGGGCCGGTCGTCGCCGGGGGTGGCGGTGAGCAGGTCGTGCCGTCCCCCGCCGCCGCGGCAGAGCAGCAGGCGGCCGTCGGGCAGCGGCAGGCACTGGGTGCGCGGGGTCTCAGCGTCCCCGGCGGCGGGCAGGTGCGCCCGCTCGGGGGCGCCGTCGCGCAGCGTCCAGAGCTCGGCGGTGTAGCGGCCGTCGGCCCGGGCGGCGAGGCAGCCGAGCCGGTCTCCGTCGGCGGAGTACGCGATGCCCAGCCGGGCGTGGACCGCGGGCGCGGCGGTGAGCGTCGTCGCGGTCATCGGGCCGCCTCCGGGCCCGGGACGGGAAGCCAGGGGCGCGGGCCGCCGTGCTGCAGGCGGTGCAGGAAGTCGAGGGCGCCGGCGGTTCCGGTCTGGTAGTCGGCGACCACGTCCACGGCGGTCTCGTCGGGGATCAGCCGCCGGCCGTCGCGGACGGTGTGCCGGACGTCGATGCAGGCGGCCAGCTCCTCGGCGTGCCCGAGCCAGCGGGGTTCGCCCAGCAGGTGGGCGAGGTCGAGCAGGAACTGGCCGTTCCCGGCGAGGCCGTGGCAGGTGGCGGGCGAGGTCTGCCAGCGCTGCCGCACGACGGCCGCGCCCGCCGCCTCCGCTGCCGTGCGGAAGCGGGCCTCCCCGGTGGCGGCCCACAGCCGGACCAGGAAGGTCCCGACGCCGGACGAGCCGCTGCACCAGTTCGGCAGCCGGCTGTCGGTGCCGGACGCGGCGCCCTCGCCGGTGCCCCACCAGGCGGCGTCGCCGTCGTGGTCGGCGGCGGCGAGCAGGCTGTCCCCGGCGCGGACCGCGAGGGCCCGCAGGTCCTCGCGGTCCGCGGCCCGGCCGGCGGCGAGCAGGAAGGTGCCGATGCCGGCGGTGCCGTGCGCGAAGCCGTGGTGGGTGAGGCCGGCCAGCGCCGAGTCGAAGTCGGCGGGGATCGGCCAGCAGACCCGTCCGCCGGGGTGCTGCTCGGTGCGCTCGGCCAGGCCGTCGGCGGCCTGCTCGGCGCGGACCAGGAAATCGGGGTCGCCGGTGGCGTGCCAGAGGTGGAGCTGGGTGAGCCCGGCCCCGGCCGCGCCGTGGCAGACGTCGGGATTCGGCCAGCTCAGCGGTGTCCGGCGGGCCAGGTCGAGGGCGCGGCCGGCCATCGCCGGGTCGCCCAGCACGCGGGCGGCGTCGTACAGCGCCCAGGCGGTGCCGGAGCGGCCGAAGTAGAGGCCGGGCAGCACGGTCGGTTCGGCGGGCAGGGCGCGCTCCAGCCAGTCGGCGGCGGTGCGCAGCCCGGCGAGCGCGGCGGCGCTGCGCGGCGCCAGGCGGGTGAGCAGGGCGACCGGCCCGGCGGCGCCGTGCTGGACCGCCACCGGGTCGGTGGTGGCGCCGAACCCGCCGGTGGTCCACAGGCGTTGGGCGTCGGGTGCCATGGTGGCGAGCAGGTGGTCCAGGCCGTCGGCGAGCAGCCGCTCGCACCGTTCGGGCGCGATCGCGGCCCGGGCCGGTCCGGCGGTCAGGCCGGCGGGCACCGCCGCGGGCGGCACCGGTCGCGGGTCGGCGAGTTCGGCGCGCACCGCGTCGAGTCCCGGCCGCCGGGCGGGATCCTCGTCCAGCAGCGCGAGGACCAGCGGCGCCAGCCGCCGTACGGCGCGGCTGCGGACCCCGGCGACGGCGAGCAGCTCGCCGAGCCGGACCGCGAAGGGCCGACCGGGCGGGTCGTCCGGGGCGAACACCGGGTCCGCGCCGGTGGCGAGGTGGAACAGCACCGCGCCGAGGCTGTACAGGTCGGCGCCGAAACCCGGTGCGGGCGACCACCGTTCGGCCGCCATCTGCTCGGGCGCGGCGTAGCCGGGAGTGCCCGCGCGGTGGACGTACGTGCCGGGCGCGGTGGCGAGTTCGACGTCGACCAGGGCGACCAGGTCGCCACCGTCCACCATCAGGTTGTTGGGGGTGAGGTCGCGCAGCACCAGGCCGTGCCCGTGCACCTCGGCGAGCAGGTCGGTGATCCGGCGGGCCAGGGCGAGCACCCGCCCGACGGGCGGGCCGGTGAGCCCGGCGGGGCCGGTCAGGTGGTCGGCGGTCCAGCGGCGCAGCGGGACGCCGGGCACCACGCTCTGGGCGAGGAAGAGGTCCTGGCCGTGCTCGAAGAGGGCGAGGCCGCGCGGGGCGCGGTCGAGGTCGGCCAGCCGGTCGAGGACGGCCGCCTCGCGCCGCAGCGCGTCCCGGGCGTCCTCCCCGTTCGGCCGGGCCGCGGTGTGCGGGCGAGCCTGCTTGAGGATCACGGCCGCGCCGGTCACCCGGTCGACCGCGCGGAAGACACCGCCCTTGTTGGCGTGCCGGATCGCCCCGCGCACCTCGTACCGCCCGCCGAGCAGCACCGGCCCGGCGGTCCGGGCCGCCGCCTCCGGGGCGGGGAACGGACAGGTGGCCCACGCGGGCGGCGTGTACGCGGGCCGCCGCTCGTCGCGCACCGACCCGCCGTCCGGACCGGTGAGCCGCAGCTCGTAGCTGCCGTCGTTGCCGAGCTCCCGCCGACCGCGGAAGACGCCGTAGCGGTAGTGCACCAGGCTGCCGGGGCGGTACGGACGGTCGGAGAGGATCCGCTGGCCCGGCAGCCCGGCGGTGGCCCGGTCGAGCGCCTCGGCGACCCGCAGCGCCTGGTCGTCGTCCACCGGGTAGGCGGTGAGGAACTTGCCCGCCCCGGCCCGGTCGTAGCGGCCGGAGACCAGCGCCTCGACCCGCTCCAGCGTGCCGGCGAACTTGAACGCGCAGTCCAGCGCGAACAGCTGCTCGGCGGCCCGGGCCAGCACGTGCGGCGCGGACAGCGGGGTGGCCGACACGTGCAGCTTCCAGCCCTGCGGACGGGGCCGGTGGGCGGGCGGCAGCAGCCGGGTCCAGAACTCCTCGGCCCGCAGCTCCCAGCCGGTGGCACCGGCACGCTCCATCACCAGCCGCACCTGCCCGGCCAGCGGGAACTCCGCCGCGCCCGTCGCAACCGCAGCCGCACCCGCCGGCGCGCCCTGCCCGATCTCCCGCTCGTCCGTGACCGCCTGTCGCCCCGTCACTTCCCCGCCTCCCCCGTTGCCGTCCCCCTTGCAGGCACTACGGTGCTGCGCCGCGGACGCCGGGCACAGAGCAGTCCACTACTCAACCGGGCGGCGCCCACTACTCACCCCGGCGCGACACGACCGGAACGCATCGGTTCGATTCCGCCGGACGCTGCGACAATGGCCTGCGGCACCGCATCCGAACCGGGGGGTAAACGATGACTGCCGCGTACCGACGCCTGCCCATGTCCCTGTCCGGCCTGCCCTTCGTCGGGCGCCGCGCCGAACTCTCGGCCCTTCGCTCGGCGTTGCGCCGACCGACCGTACGGGCGGCGGTCGTCACCGGGCCGCCCGGCGCCGGGAAGAGCCGCACCGGTGAGGAGTTCCTGGTCGCCGCCGAGCAGGCCGGACACCGATGTTGGCGGATCAGAGCCACCGAGGCGGCGGCCGCGGTGCCGCTGCTCGCCCTGGCGCCGCTCCTGCCGCCGCAGCACGCCGACGACCCGGTGGAACTGTTCCGCGAGGTCGCCCGGAAGGTCACCGGCGGCGGACCCCGCCCGGTCGTCCTGGTCGACGACGCCCACCGGCTCGACCCCACCTCGCTCTCCCTGCTCGGCCTGCTCGCCGAACAGGCCGGGCTCTTCCTCGTCGCCACCCTGCCCGCCGAGACCGACCTGCCGGAGATCCTGCGCACCTGGTGGCGGCAGGACACCCTGCGACACGTCCCGCTCGACCCGTTCGGCCCGCAGGAGACCGGCGAACTGCTGCACGCCGCACTCGGCGGCCCCGTCGCCGCACCGGCCCGGGCCGCCTTCGACACCGCCGGGGGCGGAAACCCGCTCCTGCTCCGCGAGTTGCTGCGCACCGCCGTCACCGCCGGCACCCTGCGCGACATCCGCGGCATCTGGTGCCTCGACGGCTCCCTCGACCAACTCACCGTCGACGGCCTCGTCCCCGACCTGCTCCGCGACCTGCCCCGCGAACAGCGCACCGTCCTCGAACTCCTCGCCCACTGCGGCCCCGTCGGCCTCGACGACGCCCTCCACCACGCCACCGCCGACGCCCTCGCCGAACTCGAGGAACTCGACCTGCTCACCGTCTGGACGGACGACCGCCGCACCCACACCGCCCTCGCCCACGCCTGGCACGCACCCCTGCTCCGCGCCCGCACCACCCTCGTCCGCGCCCGCGCCCTGCTGCTCGGGCAGGCCGCCCGGGTCCGCGCCCACGGCGCCCGCCGCGGCGGCGACGAACTCGCCCTCGCCTGCTGGGACCTCGACGCCACCGGCACCGCCTGCCCCGATCTGCTGGTGCGCGCCGCCGGGCAGGCCCTGCGCAGCGACGACGTCCCCACCATGTGCCGGCTCGCCCGCGCCGCCCTCCTCCACGGACCGAACGTCGCCGCCGGCCTGATGCTCGGCGAAGCCCTCGGCCAGCAGGGCGACTTCGCCGAAGCCCTGCCCGTCCTGCGCGACGCCTTCGCCGCCGCCCGCACCGGGACCGACGTCGCGGCCGCCGCCGTCACCCTCGCCACCACCCTCTTCTACGGCGTCGAACAGCCCGCCGACGCCATGGCCGTCCTCACCGGAGCCACCACCCGCATCGGCCCCCACCCCGCCCTCACCGCCTGCGAAGCCACCCTCCTCACCGCCGCCGGCCGCACCGCCGAGGCCCAGCTGGCCCTCACCCGCCACCCCGCCGCCGCGACAACCGCAGAGCAACCCGCCACAGGCGCCGCCGTGCCCGCAACCGCCAGCGCGCTCCACCAGCCCGCCGCAGGCGCGAGCGAGCCCACGTCCGTGCCCGCCGCACGCGCAGGGCAGCCCGCACCCCCGCCGCAGCAGCAGCCCGCCGCAGGCGCGAGCGGCCCGGCAGCCGTCACCGAACCCCCCGCCGGAGGCGGGTCGCAGGGGAGCGTCCTCGAACTCCAGGCCCGCCTGCGCGTCGAGATGGCCTCCGGCCGCGTCGCGGACGCGGTGGAGACCTGCCGGACCGCCTACGCCGCCCACCGGCGCCTCGCCGACCGGTCCGCCGTCTACTACCCGGCCCGCAACCTCTACCTCCTCGCGGTGGCCCTGTTGGAGGCGGGCCGGCTGCCGGAGGGCGAGGCGGCGGCCCGGGAGGGCCAGGCGGCGATGCTGCGTTCGCCCGTTCCGGCGCTGACCGCGTGGTTCCCGTGGGCGCTGGGCCGGATCGCCCTGGAGCGGGGCCGTCCGGCGTCCGCGCTGGCGCATTTCCGTGAGGCCCGCGCGCAGGCGCGGTTGCGCCGCCAGCCGTTCGTGGAACGGCGTGCGCTCGCGGGCGCGGTGCTGGCGGCGGCCCATCTCGGGCAGGTCGCCCCGGAGGCGGCGGAGCTGGACGGTCCGGCCGGGCCGGACGCGCCGGTCCGTGCCTGGGACACCGTCCGCGCGCAGGCGTGGGCGACGCTGTGCGCCGGCAATCTGCCGACGGCCGCGGCGCTGCTGCGGTCCGCCGCGGGGCACGCGCTCGCGGACGGGGAGGTGACGGCGGCGGTCGCGATGCTGGACGACCTGGTGCGCTGGGGCGTGGCCGAGGAGGCGGACGCGCTCGCGGCGGCGGCGGCCCGGATGCAGGGCCCGTACGCGGCGGCCCGCGCCGAGTTGGCGTTGGCGGCGGGCGCGGGCCGCGCGGAGGCGCTGGAGGCTGCGGCGGAGCGGCTCGCCGGGCTGGGTGCGGACCTGCGGGCGGCGGAGGGTTTCGCGGCGGCGGCGCTCGCCTGGCAGGCGGCGGGGCACCGGGGCCGGTCGGCGCGGGCGGCGCAGCGTTCGCAGGATCTGGCGGCGGGGTGCGAGGGTGCCGCGACGCCGGGTCTGACGCCGTTGCCGGGTGCGGATCCGCTGAGTTCCCGCGAGCGGGAGATCGCGCTGATGGCGGCGCGGGGCCGGACGAGTCGGGAGATCGCCGCGGAGTGCGTCCTGTCGACCCGTACGGTCGACAACCACCTGGCGCGGATCTACCGCAAGCTCGGCATCTCCAACCGCACGGAGCTGCCGGGCATCCTGCTCCCCGCCGCCGGGGTCTGACACCTCTCCCCTGCCATGTGACCGGCGAGTAGGGTGGCGCGGGACGGTACTGCGCGAACGGGGGTCGGCCGGGATGGGCGAGCTGCACACGGGCTTCTTCGGCTCGGTGGACGAGGTGGTCGAGCGGCTGGCCAAGGCGGGCTACCTGGCCTCGCAGGCGGTGGCCACCACCGTCTTCCTGGCGGACCGCCTCGGCAAGCCGCTGCTGGTGGAGGGCCCGGCGGGGGTCGGCAAGACGGAGCTCGCCAAGGCGGTCGCGGCGGTGGCGGACGCGCGGCTGGTCCGTCTGCAGTGCTACGAAGGCATCGACGAGTCCCGGGCGCTGTACGAGTGGAACCACGCCAAGCAGTTGCTGCGGATCACCGCGGGCCGTGACGGCGGCTGGGACGCCGCCCGGACCGACGTGTTCGGCGAGGAGTTCCTGCTGCCGCGCCCGCTGCTGACGGCGATCCGGAACGACGGGCCGACGGTCCTGCTGGTGGACGAGACGGACAAGGCGGACCTGGAGGTGGAGGCGCTGCTCCTGGAGGTCCTGGGCGACTTCCAGGTGACCGTCCCGGAGTTGGGGACGATCCGGGCCGCGCGGCGCCCGTTCGTGCTGCTCACCTCGAATGCGACCCGCGAGCTGTCGGAGGCGCTGCGCCGCCGCTGCCTCTTCCTCCATCTGGGCTTCCCGGACGCGGAGTTGGAGGAGCGGATCGTCCGCCTGCGGGTGCCCGGGCTGGACGCGGCACTGGCCGCCTCGCTGGTCCGGGTGGTGAACGCGCTGCGGGCGATGGACCTGCGCAAGGCCCCGTCGGTCGCCGAGACCGTCGACTGGGCGCGCACCCTGCTCGCCCTGGGCGCCGACCGGCTGGACGAGGAGGTGGTCCGGACGAGCCTGGGCGTGGTCCTCAAGCACCAGGAGGACATCGTGCGCGCCGCCGAGAAGCTCACCCCGGCATGACCGGCGCGACCGGCACGAATGACCCGGCGGCCCGACTGACCGGCCTGGTCCGGGCGTTGCGCGGGCACGGCATCCCGATCGGGCCGGCCGAGACCGTGGACGCGGCGGCGGTCGCCGGGGCGCTGGGCTTCGCCGACCGCGAGCGGCTGCGCGAGGGGCTGGCCGCCGCAGTCCTCCGCTCCTCGACCCAGCGGACCGTCTTCGACCCGGTGTTCGACCTGTTCTTCCCGCTCGGGGTGGGCCGACCGGAAGCCGCCCGCGAGCAGGCGGCCGCGCCGGACGTCGAGGAGCTGCGCGCCCGCCTGGCCGAGGCGCTGGCGAGCGGGGACCGCACCGCGCTCGCCCGGCTGGCCGGCGAGGCGGTGGACGCGCTGGGCCGCTACGGATCGGCCCCGGGCTCGGACGGCTTCTCCGCGCACCAGGCGCTCGGTCGCCTCCAGCCGGAGACGCTGCTGGCCCGGGTGCTCGCCGGCCTGGGCCGGGACAGCGCCGGAACGGGCAGCGCCGGCGCCGCCTTCACCGACCGCCTGGAGGCGGACGAAGTGCGCCGCCGGATCCGCGAGTTCCGCGCCCGGGTCGGCACCGAGGCACGCCGCCGGGTGGCCGAGCTGCGCGGTACCGAGCGGATCGCCGCCCGCGCCGTCGCGCCCACCGTCGACCAACTCGACTTCCTCACCGCGGGCCGCGAGCAGCTCGCCGAACTGCGGCGTGCCGTCCAGCCGTTGGCCCGCAAACTGGCCACCCGGCTGGCCGCCCGGCGGCGCCGGGCGGCGCGCGGGCAGCTGGACCTGCGGCGGACGCTGCGCCGCTCGCTGTCCACCGGCGGAGTGCCGCTGCGGCCCGCCTACCGGCAACGGCGGCCCGGCAAGCCGGATTTGGTGCTGCTGTGCGACGTCTCCGGCTCGGTGGCGGGGTTCTCTGACTTCACCGTGCTGCTGGTCCGGGCGATCAGCGAACAGTTCGGCCGGGTCCGGGTGTTCGCCTTCGTCAACCGCACCGCGGAGGTCACCCACCTGCTCACCGGTCCGAGCGCGGCGCCCGCCGGGGCGGCCCGTCGCATCCTCACCGAGGCGAAGGTGGCGGGCTACCACGGCAGCAGCGACTACGGCGCGGCGCTCCGCCAGTTCGCCGACGAGCACCTGACCGCGGTCGGCCCCCGCACCGCGGTCCTGGTCCTCGGCGACGCCCGCACCAACGGCTTCGACCCCGACACCGACGCCCTGCGCCGGATCGCCGCCGCCGCGCGCCGCGTCCACTGGCTCAACCCCGAGCCGCCGTCCCAGTGGGGCTCCGGCGACTCCGCGGCCCTCGCCTACGCCCAGGTCGTCCCCATGCACCCCTGCCGCAACGCCCGCCGGCTCACCGCCCTCGCCTCCCGCCTCCTCCCCGTCTGACGACCGGGGGCCACCCGGCACCCGGGGCCACCCGGCAGCTGCGGCTCACGGGCGGCCGGTGAGGGTGACGATGGAGGAGTCCCAGTCGGGGCCGTGCGGGACGACGGCGCTGAGCACGACGTCGGTGTGGTGGGTCCAGGAGTTGATCCGGGCGTGGACGTTCTGCTCGCAGGTCTTCTTCACCACGTCTCCGCCCAGGTAGGAGCCGAGGTGCATGTTGACGGCCCTCAGCTCGACGCAGCCGGAGACCGCCTCGATGTAGCCGCGCAGCCGGTAGCCGTTGTTCTCCTTGGTGACGGTCAGGTCGGCGACGCCGTCGCTGGAGCCGTCGCCCGCGGTCGCGTGCAGGTAGATGCTCTGCTCCTGCACCGTCCCCCGGCCGGTGCCCGCCGCTGCCGCGCCGGGCAGGGCCGCGCAGAGGACAAGGGCCAGTACTGCTGCACCACGACGCACGGACGCTCCCGATTCCCCGAAGGCTCACGATCGACGTGGCGCTCAACGGCGCCGGCGCCCGCCGGGACACGGTCCACTGCTCCGTCCGGACGACGCGGCCGGACTACCCTGGGCGCATGCGCGTACGTCCGATGCTCGACAGTCCGGTGGACGGCGGCGGTCCGCCGGCCGCCCGCCCCGGCGGCCCGGAGGACATCGCCGGGCTGCTCGCCGCGCGCGGTGTCGCGGTGCTGAGCGGGGCGGGACTGTCCACCGAGTCGGGGATCCCCGACTACCGGGGTGCGACCGGCCGGCACCGCCGACACCGGCCGATGACGTTCCAGGAGTTCACCGCGGGCGAGGAGGCCCGCCGCCGGTACTGGGCGCGCAGCCACGTCGGCTGGCGGACGATCACCGGCGCCCGCCCGAACGCGGGCCACCACGCGGTAGAGGCGCTGCGCCGCACGGGCCACGTCTCCGCGGTGATCACCCAGAACGTGGACGGCCTGCACCGGGCGGCCGGCACCGCCGACGCGGTCGAGCTGCACGGCGGCCTGGACCGGGTCCTCTGCCTGGGCTGCGGGCGCACCTCCACCCGGGAGCGGCTGGACGCGCGCCTGCACGAGCTGAACGGCACGCCGGGCCGGGCGGAGGGTGTCCGGGTGAACCCGGACGGCGACGTGGAACTGCCGGACGAGCTGGTGGCCGGTTTCCGGGTGGCGCCGTGCGAGGCGTGCGGCGGCGTCCTCAAGCCGGACGTGGTGTTCTTCGGCGAGAACGTGCCCAAGCCCCGGGTCGAGCACTGCTACCGGCTGGTGGAAGCGGCGTCCGGCCTGCTGGTGCTGGGGTCCTCGCTCACCGTGATGTCGGGCCTGCGCTTCGTCCGGTACGCCGCCAAGGCCGGCAAGCCGGTGGTGATCGTCAACCAGGGTCCGACCCGCGGCGACGGGCTGGCCACCGCCACGGTCGACCTCCCGCTCGGCCCGACCCTGACCGCCCTCGCCGACCGTCTCAAGGGCTGACGGCCGTCGGGCGACGCCGGCTCAGCGCGGGTACCCGAGCCCGTCCAGCACCTCGGGCGCCAGGCCGAACGCGGTGGTCATGCCGATGCCGGAGGTGACCGAGACGACCCGGACGCCCTCGGCGGGCTCGGCGATCAGGAACGGCTCCGGCGCGGAGGCGTACACGCCGCGCCAGCGCTCGCGCACGGTGAGGCCGTCGACGCCGAGCAGCTCGGCGGTCTCGGCGAGCACGGCGGCGTCCAGCGCCTCGTCCTCGAACGGGTCGAGGGTGGTGCCGTAGGCGTGGGTGTCGCCGATGGTGAGGGTGCCGTCGGGGCGCTGGGTGTACATCAGGTTGAGGCCGATGCCGATCAGGTCGGGCCGTTCGGCGGTGAGGCGCTCGCGGACGGCGGGCAGGCTCGGGCAGGCCTCGTAGCCGCTGTAGCGCAGCAGCGAGTAGCCGGTCTGCACGGCGGGTTCGACGGTGGCGCCGCCGGGGGCGTCGACCCGCAGCATCCGCAGCGCGCAGCGCCGGACGCCGAACCGCGCGGCGAGCTCCGGGTAGTGCCGGTCGACGTCGTGGCCGGTGGCGAGGACGATCGTGCGGGCGGTGAGGGTGCCGCGGCTGGTGTGGACGGCGCCCGGCTCGATCGCGTGGGCGCTGGTGGTCCAGTGGAAGGCGGCGCCGCGCCCGGCCAGGTGGCGGGCGATGGCGTGGGCCGCGGCGCGCGGGTCGACCCGCAGGTCGTCGGGGAGGAGGGCGCCGCCGAGGACGCCGGTGCCGACCGGGATCCGCTCGGCGACCTGTCCGGCGGTGAGCGGGCGGACCTCGTCGCCGCGCAGCTCGGCGAACTCGCGCAGGACGGCGAGTTCGTCCTCGGCGCGGGCGACCATCACGGTGCCGGTACGGCGGTGCCAGAAGCCGGCCTCCTCGGCGAGGCGGGCCCAGGTGGCGCGGGCGTTGCGGGCGTAGCGCAGGGCGTCGCCGTCCTGGGCGGTGCCGCAGGCGTGGCCGAAGTTGCGGACGGAGGCGCCGGTGGCGCGGTCGCCGCGTTCCACCACGGCGACCGTGAGGCCTCGCTCCAGGGCTTCGTGGGCGTGGGCGAGGCCGACGATGCCGGCGCCGATGACGACGACGTCCGCCGAGCCGAGCGGGGAGGGCATGTGCTGGGGTCTCCGTTCCGGGTTCTCCGCGCCCAAGCCGTCCAAGTTGTATGGACAACTGGGCCTACGCGGAGAATCTATGATCACCACCCGCACCCCGCCGAGAGACGGCCCGTGAACAGCCGGTGAACACCACCGCCCCTCAGAGGGGCCGCTCCGTGCTGAGCGCGGCCAGCAGCGGGGCGAGGAACTGCCGCTCCAGGCGCCCGGGCGGCAGCTGCTCGGGCTCCACGTACGCCTGGGCGAGCGCGCCCTCGCGCAGGGCGATCAGCAGCCGGGCCACCTCATCGGGGTCCGCGGTGAGGGTGCGCCCGGCCCGGGCCAGGTACTCGGTGAGACCGCGGGCGATCTCGGCACGCAGCCGGGCGTCGTGCCGGGCGAGCACCCAGGCGGCCTGCGGGTCGCGGATCGCGTGCAGGGTGAACTCCATGGTGACCAGGTACCAGGCGCGCTCGGCGGGCTCGACCTCGGCGAGCGCCTCGGCGACCCCGTCCAGGGTCAGCGCCCCGTCCGCCACGGCGTCGATCCGCTCCCGGATCCGGGCGACGATCCGTTCGCTGTGCTGGTCGAAGAGCGCCAGGAACAGCTCTTCCTTGCTGCTGAAGTTGGAGTAGAAGGCACCCCGGGTGTACCCGGCCCGCTCGCAGATCTGCTCGATGGTGGCGGCACGGAAGCCCAGCTCGGCAAAGGTCTCCAGGGCGGCGTCGAGCAGCGCGGCGCGGGTGCGCGGGCGGCGCCTGGTCTCTCCCTTGGGCATGGGCGGGCCTTCCTCGTGCGGTGATCGACTCACGATACCGCTCCCGATCCGATCGGATGCATCGACGTATCCGATACGCGCGTGTATCTTTTGGCCCGTCCCACCCTCCGGCCAGCCCCCACCCCCCGCAGGACTCTGGAGCCCCCATGAGCACTCCCGAAGCCCTCTCCGCCGCCATCGGCCCGGTCCCCGCCGGCGTGACGATCCCGCTGCCGCCGACCTTCGAGGACGTGGCGGCCGAACGCCAGTACCGCAAGGAGCAACTGGCGGCCGGATTCCGGCTGTTCGGCCGCTTCGGGTTCTCCGAGGGGGTGGCCGGCCACATCACGGTGCGCGACCCGGAGCACCCGGACCGGTTCTGGGTGAACCCGTTCGGCATGAGTTTCCACCAGATCAGGGCCTCCGACCTGATCCTGGTCGACCACGAGGGCACCCTGGTGCACGGCAACCGCCCGGTGAACAAGGCAGCCTTCGTCATCCACTCGCAGGTGCACGCCGCCCGCCCGGACGCGATCGCCGCCGCGCACTCCCACTCGCTGCACGGCAAGGCCTTCTCCAGCCTCGGCATCCCGCTCGACCCGATCACCCAGGACGCCTGCGCCTTCTTCGAGGACCACGCCGTGTACAGCGACTACCGCGGCGTGGTCAACGAGATCGAGGAGGGCAAGCGGATCGCCCAGGCGCTCGGCCCGCACAAGGCGGTGATCCTGCAGAACCACGGCCTGCTCACGGTCGGGCAGTCGGTCGCCGAGGCGGTCTGGTGGTTCGTCACCATGGAGCGCTCCTGCCAGGCGCAGCTGCTGGCGATGGCGGCGGGCACCCCCAAGCTGATAGACCGGGAGACCGCGCTGATCACCCGTGGTCAGCTCGGCAGCTCGCTGGCCGGCTGGTTCCAGGCCCGACCGCTGTGGGACCAGATCACCGCCTCCGACCCCGACCTGTTCGACTGACCCTCTCCACTCGACGCCGAGCCCCGAGGACGTACCCGTGCCGGACCCCGCCCGCCGCCCCCGGATCGCCGTCCTCGGCGCCGGCTCGATCGGCTGCCACCTCGGCGGCCTGCTCGCCTCCGCCGCCGAGGTCACGCTGATCGGCCGCCCGGCCGCGATGGCCGCGATCGAACGGGACGGACTCACCCTGACCGGCCCGGGCGACGCCCGGCGCACCGTCCGCGACCTGCGCCTGGCCACCGACCCGGCGGCTGCCGCCGGGGCCGACCACGTGCTGGTCGCGGTGAAGTCCGCCGACACGGCCGCCGCGGGCCGGGAGCTGGCCGCGGCCACCGGCCCGGAGACGGTCGTGGTCAGCTTCCAGAACGGGCTGCACAACCCGGAGCTGCTCCGCGGCGAACTGCCCGGCCGCACGGTGCTCGCCGGGATGGTGCCCTACAACGTGGTCCGCAGCGGGGAGGCGGGCTACCACCAGGGCAGCGCGGGCCGGCTGATGGTCGAGGACGGGCCGGGTGCCGCCGACCTCGCGGCCACCGCCGCGCGGGCCGGGCTCGGCCTGGAACTGCGCTCCGACATGCCGGGCGTGCAGGCGGCCAAGCTGCTGATGAACCTCAACAACGCGGTCAACGCGCTCTCCGGGCTCCCGCTGCGCGAGCAGCTCGGGCAGCGCGCCTACCGGGCGTGCCTGGCCCGCTGCCAGCGCGAGGCGCTGGCGGCCTTCGCCGCGGAGCGGATCGTCCCGGCGCGGCTCGGGCCCGTCCCGTCGCGGTTGATGCCTGCCGTGCTGGGCCTGCCCGACGGGCTGTTCCGGCGGCTGGCAGGGGCGAGCCTGCGGATCGACGCGCAGGCCCGCTCCTCGATGTGGGAGGACCTGGAGCGGTCCCGGCCCACCGAGATCGGCAGCCTCCAGGGCGAGATCACCGCCCTCGCCGAGCGCCACCGGCTGCCGGCGCCCGCCAACGCGCGGCTGGCCGAACTGGTCCGCGCCGCCGAGTCCGGGGGCCGCCGCGACTGGGGCGGCCCCGAACTGCTGGCGGCGCTCGACGCCTGATCGGGCGCCGGGCGGGTGACGGGAGCCGGTCAGGTGAACAGGTCGGGGAACAGGTCCTCGAACGGCTGGGTGGTCACCGAGACGCCCCGGCCGAAGGGATCGTCGAAGTCCCAGATCAGGAACAGCAGGAAGGCGATCAGCGCGGCGAACGCGCCCGCCAGGAACAGCTCCCGCGCCGAGCGGCGGATCTGCAGCGTGAACACCATGCCGACGGTCACCACCGCGCCGACGATCAGTCCGAACCACACCAGGCCCGGCATGGTCGGCCCGGTGCTCTGGCCGCGCGCGTTGCGGGCCTCGTCGGCGGCGGCGATCCGGTCCAGCATCGGCTGGTACGCCTGCGCCTCCAGGTCGTTCTGCGGCGCCCGCTCGGCGACGTCGGTCCGCAGCTTGGCCAGCAGCGCGGTGCCCTCCGGCGCGATCGAGCCGTGGTCGCGCATGTACTGCCACTCGGTGTCGACCACGTACGAGACGTAGGCGTCGACGTCCTTGCGGACCTGGTCCCGGTAGTCGGCCGGGAAGACCTGGACCCGCTGGCTGACCTCGCGCAGCGTCTGGGCCTCGTGCAGGGTGTCGTCCTGCGCCGCGGCCCGGCCCTCCCACACACCGGCGATGGCGAGGCCGAGGACGATCGCGTAGATGACGCCGATCATCATCGTGATGTACTCGATGACGTCCGGCGTCTGGGACGGGTCGTCGTCCTCGGGTACCCGTCGCTGCCTGAGCACCACCACCGCGATGACCACGGCGCAGGCCGCGGACATCGCGATGGCGAGCGCCAGCCACTCGGACATGGCGTCTCCTGTTCGGTCTTCACTGAAGGGTTGGTAGAACGTTTCCCCGCGCCGTCGGGAGCGGGGACCGGGTCAGGACCGGCCGCGGCCCATGCCTCCGGCCCGGCCGCGCGGCTTGAGCGCGGCGGCCGCGAGCACCGCGGGCACCGTGACGACCGCCATCGTGGTGGTGGTCGGGAGCGTGCGGCGGCGCGGCGGCTCGGCGCGCGGGGGCGGTGGCGGGTAGCGCAGGGCGACCGGCCGCGGGCTGGGCGGCGCGGAGCTCGGCGGGGGCGGCGGCACCGCGGCGACGCTGCGCGAGGGCGGCGGTGCGGGCCGGCTCGGGGTCGGCGTCGGGGTCACCACCGGCCGGGGGACGACCGGCGGCACCGGGGTGGGCGTCGGGGTCGGCGTGGGCTTCGGCGCGGCCGTGGGTGTCGGCTTCGGCGAAGGCGTCGGCTCGGGTGTCGGCGTCGGGCAGGGGTGGGTCGGGTGCGGCGGATGGCTCGGGTGCGCCGGGTGGGTGGGGTGCGGCGGACGGTCCGGGTGGCCCGGCCCGACACCGACCCCGACGCCGCCTCCGGCCCCGACCGACACCCCGTTGCCGACGTGCACCGAGACGCCGCCCGCCACCACGGTGGTGTCCACCCCGACCTCGACGCAGACGTGGACGTGTCCGTGCCCGCGGTCGCTCGCGGGCGCGGCGGCCGCGCCGGACAGCACGCCGCAGATCGCGGCCGCACCGGCGAGCGCACCGGCTATCCGGGCGGAGGGTCTGATCCTGGGCTGCATGGGGCGGGACGGCCCTTCCTGGTGTCGGCCGGAGGGCGCACCCCACCGGATCCAAGATCCAACTGACGCACCCTCAACTGGTCCCAGCGCCGACTGGTTACGGCCGCGGGCGATTTCGACGCCATCGGACAGCGCACCCCTCACCGTCGACCCCCACGCCTGACGCCCAGTCAGCTCGACTGCGTCCGTGCGGAACAGTAGGTCGTCCGGCGCCTCCGCGGCCGCCCCGGGCGCCCGCCTGCACCCGATCAGGTGAACCTGGCCGCCCCGGCGGTTGGCGGCACCCGGAAACGGAAACAACCACCGCCCGGCGCAGGAGAGGCACGCCGGGCGGTGGGGCCCGAGGGGAGGCTCGGGAGGAGGGGGCGGATCGGGGGTCGGAGCGAGGGGTCAGAGCAGCGGGCCGGTGACCGGCAGCACCACCTGGCAGGGGATCGGCCGCGGGTGGGCCGGGTCCAGCGCGTTCAGCACGTCGGTCAGCGCGATCGGGTCGTAGGCGATCTCCAGGTGGTCGGTGGCGTCCAGCGCGCACTGCTGCTGCACCGTGATGTTGGTGACGTGCGGCCCGTCCGGCAGGAAGGCGTTGGTGTACGGGGTGACCACCTCGTCGAACCCGGTGGCGATCACGGTGTACTCGACGCCGGGGACGGTCTGCCCGCCCGCGTTGAGCGCGGTGATGAAGTCCGAGCCGATCTCCTGCTGCACGCAGGCCTGGCACGGCCCGCTCAGGAAGTCGTTGGCGGGCGCCAGGACGTGCAGCCGGCGGGCGAGTTCGGTGATGCCGTCGAGCGTGGTGCCCTGGTTGCTGGGCGCCAGGCCGACCAGCTTGCCGACCTTGGCGGCGCCGCCCAGGTTCTTCAGGTAGTACCGCGGCAGCATGCCGCCCTGCGAGTGGCCGACCAGGTCGACCTCGGCCGCACCGGTGGCGGTCAGCACCCGGTCCACGAAGCCGGCCAGCACGGCCGCGCCGTCCTCGATCGCCCCGGTGCCCTGGATCGGCGACCAGGCCGCCGGGCCGCCGTAGTCGAACGCGTAGACGCAGTACCCGGCGTTCGCCAGCAGCGGTGCGGCTCCCCGCCAGTTGTCGTTCATGTTCTCCAGCGTGCCGTGCACCAGCACCACCGGCGCGGGGTGCGCGGCGCTCGGCCGGCAGGACCAGTCGTTGGCGCCCGGCGGCGACTGCTCGGGGGCCGGGAAGCCGGCCAGGAAGCCGGTCGAGAAGTGCGTCTCGACCTGGTACCCGCCCGCCGCCGCGGCGGGCGGGGCACCCGTCGCCGCCAGACCGGCCACCGCGACGAGTGCCGCCGCCGCCATCCGCGCTCTCTTCGCTCTCATTTCCGCACCGACTTCCGCGTCGCCGGAATTCCCTGGCATCCGGACCGGCCACGAAAACTAGGAGCGCCCCACCGGTCCGTCAACAGACCCGCCACTGGTCCGGAAGAAGTGCGACCGCGGGTGCACGCAATTTCCCCGCCCACGCCCGAAACCTGTCACGACCCTGAGCACTTTGCACCGCATCCCCCCTCCAAGTGCCGCACAACGTCACGTCAGACCTATTGACCCGTCGGTAACATCAGCTCCATACTCCAACCGGCCGCCCGCCCGCCACCCACCCGAAGGAGTCGACTTGACCGGCCCCTGGGGCAACCTCCCGCGGAATTTCGCGGCGGAACTCAGACCCGAGCAGAAGACCCTCGCAGCCGAGATCATCCGCGAGATCCGGGCGGCCGTTCCGGAATTCTCCCGGCCGCTCGCGGGGAAATTCGGGACGGGAATACAGCACGGCGTGGAGACCGCGCTGGCCGAGTTCGGCGATCTGGTCGAGGGCACCGCCGCGCCCGATCCGGCACGGCTGCGGGTGTACCGCTCGCTCGGCCGCGGCGAGCTCGCCGAGGGCCGCAGCCTGGACGCGCTGCAGGCCGCGTACCGGATCGGCGCCCGGGTGGCCTGGCGCCGGTACGCCCGGGTGGCCCGGCGCTGCGGGCTGAACTCCGAACAACTGGCCACCCTGGCCGAGGCGGTGTTCGCGCACATCGACGAGATCGCCGCCGCCGGCGTGCAGGGCTACGTCGAGGCGCGGGCCGACCGGGCCGGGGCGCTCGGGCGCTCCCGCCACCGGCTGCTGGCCCTGCTGCTGGCCGGCGCCCCGGCGGAGGAGATCGAGCAGGCCGCGACCGCCGCCGACTGGCCGCTGCCCCGGCGGGTCGCCTGCGTCGCCCTGGACGCCCCCACCGCCGAACGTCCGCGCGGCGAGCGGCTGCCCGACCCGGTGCTCGCCGCCCTCGACCAGCCCGAGCCCCACCTGCTGGTCCCCGAGCCGGAGTCGTACCTGGACGACATCCGGGTGGTGCAGGCGCTGGCCGGGCGCGGCGCGGTGGTCGGCCCGGCCGTCCCGCTGCACCAGGCCGCCGACTCGCTGCGCTGGGCCCGCCTGGTCCGCGCGCGGCTGCCGCTCCCGCCGCAGCAGCCGGTCGACTGCCGCGACCGGCTGCCCGACCTCCTGCTGCTCGCCGACCCGGCGCTGGTCCGGCTGATCGCCGAGCACCGGCTGGCCCCGCTGGCCGGGCTGACCGCCAAGCAGCGCGAGCGCCTCGCCGCCACCCTCTCCGCGTGGCTGCGCACCGAGCACGGCACCGCGCCGGAGGTCGCCGCCCGGCTGGGCATCCATCCGCAGACCGCGCGCCGGCGGCTGCACCGGGTCCAGGAGCTGTTCGGGCCCGCCCTCACCTCGCCGGACGCCCGTTTCGAGCTGGAGATCGCGCTCCGCGCGGCCCTCTGACGCCCGAGCCCTTCATGTGGGAGCGCTCCCAGAAGTATTGACGGACCATCTGCTCTCTGGCTTTATATTGACGGCTTCCGCAGTCAGGGTGTGGGAGCGCTCCCGGACGACCCCCCACACGTCCAGAGAGGACCAGACCATGCGCATCCAGCTGCGCCGTCGCCTGCGCCGGCTCGGCGCGGGCACCGCGGCCTTCGCCGCGGCGCTCGCCGTGCTCGCCTCCCCCGTCGCGGCCGTCCCCGCCCAGGCCGCCGCCGCACCCGGCACCGGGTACTGGCACACCAACGGCCGGCAGATCCTGGACGAGGCCAACCAGCCCGTCCGGATCGCCGGCATCAACTGGTTCGGCTTCGAGACCGCCAACTACGTGGCCCACGGCCTGTGGAGCCGCGACTACAAGTCGATGATCGACCAGATGAAGTCGCTCGGGTACAACACCATCCGGCTGCCCTACAGCGACGACATCTTCAAGGGCACCACCCCGGTCAGCATCAACACCTCCGGCGGCATGAACGCCGACCTGGTGGGCCTCAACTCGCTCGGCGTGATGGACAGGATCGTCAACTACGCGGGCAGCACCGGCCTCAAGGTGATCCTCGACCGCCACCGCCCGGACTCGGGCGGGCAGTCCGCGCTCTGGTACACCGCCTCGGTGCCCGAGTCCACCTGGCTCGCCAACCTCAGGTCCATCGCCACCCGGTACAACGGCAACCCCGCCGTGATCGGCATCGACCTGCACAACGAGCCGCACGACCCGGCCTGCTGGGGCTGCGGCGACCAGACGACCGACTGGCGGCTGGCCGCACAGCGCGGCGGCGAGGCGGTCCTGGCCGGCAACCCGAAGCTGCTGGTCTTCGTCGAGGGCGTGCAGACCTTCAACGGCAGCTCGTACTGGTGGGGCGGCAACCTGCAGGGCGCCGGCCAGTACCCGGTCCAACTCAGCGTCGCCAACCGGGTGGTGTACTCGGCGCACGACTACGCCACCAGCGTCGCGCAGCAGAGCTGGTTCTCCGACCCGTCCTTCCCCGCCAACATGCCCGGCATCTGGGACAAGAACTGGGGCTACCTGTACAACCAGAACATCGCCCCGGTCTGGCTCGGCGAGTTCGGCACCACGCTGCAGTCCACCACCGACCAGACCTGGCTCAAGGCCCTGGTCCAGTACCTGCGGCCGACCGCCACCAGCGGCGCCGACGCCTTCCACTGGACCTTCTGGTCCTGGAACCCCAACTCCGGTGACACCGGCGGCATCCTGAACGACGACTGGACCAGCGTCAACACCGCCAAGGACGGCTACCTGGCCTCGATCAAGGCCCCCGGCTTCGGCAGCTCCACCGGAGGCGGCGGCGACACCCAGGCACCCACCGCGCCCACCGGCCTGGCCGTCACCTCCACCACCAGCAGCAGCGTCTCGCTCTCCTGGACGGCCGCCACCGACAACACCGGCGTCACCGGCTACGAGGTCTACCGCGGCACCACCAAGGTCGCCACCGTCACCGGCACCGCGTACACCGACACCGGCCTGACCGCCGCCACCGCGTACGCCTACAGCGTCCGGGCCCGGGACGCGGCCGGGAACGTCTCCGCCGCCTCCGCCGGCGTCACCGCGACCACCGCCACCTCCGGCGGCGGCACCGGCAGCGGCTGCACCGCCACCATCGGGCTCAACGACTGGGGCAGCGGCCTGACCGCGACGGTGACCGTCACCAACACCGGCACCCGGCCCACCACCGGCTGGCAGGTCAGCTGGAACTGGCCGACCTCCCTGACCGTCACCGGCTCGTGGAGCGCCACGGTCACCCGCAGCGGCCAGAGCATCACCGCGACCAACCTGTCCTACAACGGCGCGCTGGCGCCCGCCGCGAGCACCAGCTTCGGCGTCCAGGCCTCGCGCTCCGACGCCGGCGCCCCGGCGACCGCGACCGCGGTCTGCACCGCGCTCTGACCCACTCCCCCCACCCGCGGTGTGCGGCAGCCCCTCCCCCGGAGCTGCCGCACACCGCTCACTCCGTTCCGGCCCCGGCCTCCCGGCTCCGGCGCGCCCGGGCCACCAGGACCGCGACCACCGCGCCGCCGGCACCCACCAGCACCACCAGCCCGCCGAGCAGCGGCCGGCGGAACCCGCCCGACGACGCCACCGGGTCGGCCACCGTCCGCACGGCCGCGGCGGCAGGGACGGACGCCCCGGCCGACGTGGACGGCGAAGCGGACGCCGACGGCGAGGCCTCGGCGGTCGTCGAGGCGCTGGGCGACGGCGACGCGACAGCAGCCGGCGCGGCGCTGCTCGGGGACACCGCCGCACGCGACGCGGACGGCACCGCGGCGGCCGTCCGCGAGGCCGTGGCCTTCGGCGCGGCCGAGCGGGTGGTCGGCGCGGGCGCGGCGGCCCCGCCCCCGTAGCGGAAGGTGGCCGTCGGGCTGCTCCCGATGCTGTCGAGCGTGCCGTAGACGTACTGCGGGCCGTTCATCAGCGAGTAGCTGATGACGCCGTTGCCCAGCACGTGCACGGTCCCGCGGGACGCGTCGGGGCCGAACGTCACGGTGGCCCGGACGGTCATGGAGCCGTGCGGCTCGATGAACAGCACCCGCTCCCGCTCGTTGAGCGACCAGCCGCCGTTGCCCTCGACGTGGTCCGAGGCCCGCCAGGCCCCGGTCGCCGGGTCGTTCCACAGCACGGTGATGCCGGTGTCCTGCCTCCCGCCCTGCTGGGCGAAGTTCCACATGCTCAGGTAGAAACCCGTCACGTTGATCCGGTACTGGGACGTCGACCGGACGGTCATCGTCACCGTGAAGCTCCCGCCGACCGGCAGCGAGCCGGGCACGCCGGTCATCGTGGTGCTGATCGAGCCGTTGCCCGCGGCCGAGGCCGACCCCGGCAGGAGCAGGAGCAGCAGGGCGGCCGCGGCGAGCACGACGACACGGCGGGCAGGACGGTGCACGGAATCCCCCAGGTGAGCCGCGGCTCCGCCGTATGCGGAGCGAGCGGTGCCGCATGCTAGCAGTGCCCCGGCGGGTGATCCGCGCGGGCGGGGTGCGAGGATGGGGGCTTCCGCCCCCGGTGGCGGACCACGTCGACAGGCCGCGCCCATCCCGCAGCGGCCACAGGGCACGCGACGCGGTCCGGCTGCGAACCCCGGCAGACCCCCGGCGGTGCTCTCTCCTTCCCTCCACGCAAGAAGAGTGCGATGCGCCCTACCCTCATCCCCTTCCCCCTTTCCCTCCCGCTCCGCGCCCTGGCGGCGGCCGGCACCGGTTCGCTGCTGCTGGGTGCCTGCTCGGCGCCGACCAGTCCGGCCGACCGGACGGCGGCCGAGCTGCGGGCCCGCGTCCCGCAGCCGGTGCGTGCCGCCGGTGTGCTGCGGATCGCTTCCGACCTCAACTACCCGCCGGTCGACTTCAGGACCCCGGAGGCGCCCTGGGCCGGCCTGGACCCGGACCTCGCGGCGGCGATCGGCAACTACCTGGGCCTGAAGATCGAGTTCGTGAACATGCCCTTCGACCAGGTGATCCCGTCCGTCCAGCAGAAGAAGATCGACCTGGCGATGTCCGCGGTGATCGACACCCGGCGCCGCCAGGAGGGCACCGACGACAACCACCAGCAGGTCGACCCGGGGGTGGACTTCATCGACTACTTCATGACGGGGACGTCGATCCTGGTCCGCAACGGCAACCCGCTGGGCATCTCCTCCCTGGACAGCCTGTGCGGCCGGACGGTGGCCGTGCAGCGCGGCACCATCCAGGCCGAGGTGGGCCGGCGGCAGATCAACGCCTGCCTGAAGGTCGACAAGCCGATGAAGCTCCACGAGCTGGAGACCGACGCGCTGGCCCAGGCCGAGGTGTCCGCCGGCACCGCCGCCGCCGACCTGAACGACTATCCGGTCGCGGTGTACAACACCGCCCCGGAGCGCGGCGGCCGGTTCGCCATGGTCGGCGCGTACGGGCAGTCCAGCCCGTACGGCATCACGCTGAACAGGCGCGACACCGAGCTGCGGGACGTGCTGGCCCACACCCTGGACCAGCTGATCCGCAACGGCGACTACGACCGGATCCTCACCAAGTGGGGCGTCCAGCGCGGCGCGGTGACCAGCGCCGTGGTCAACGGCGGTCTGTAGCCCCGGCGGTTCGGGCGCGGTTCAGGCGCCGAGCGCCACCGGTGCGCCGACCAGTGAGCCGTACTCGGTCCACGAGCCGTCGTAGTTCTTCACGTTGCCGTAGCCCAGCAGCTCGGTGAGTGCGAACCAGGTGTGCGCGGAGCGCTCGCCGATCCTGCAGTACGCGACCACCTCACGTCCGCCGTCGATGCCCGCGCTCCCGTACAGGGCGCGCAGCTCGGCGGCGGACTTGAAGGTGCCGTCGTCGTTGGCCGCCTGCGACCAGGGGATGTTGACCGCGCCGGGGATGTGGCCCGGCACCTGGGCCTGTTCCTGCGGCAGGTGCGGCGGGGCGAGCCGCTCGCCGCGGTACTCCTCGGGCGAGCGGACGTCCACCAGGCCGAGTTCGCCGCCGGTGCGGGCGAGCACCTCGTAGCGCAGCGCGCGGATCTCGGGCCGTTCGCGGCCGTCGACGGTGTATCCGGTGTGCTGGTAGTCCATCACCTCGTGGGTGAGTCCACGGCCCTCCGACTCCCATTTCCTGCGGCCGCCGTCGAGCAGTTTCACCGCCTCGAAGCCGCGCAGTCGCAGGATCCAGTACGCGTACGCCGCGAACCAGTTGTCGTTGCCGCCGTACAGCACCACGGTGGTGTCGTCCTCGACCCCGGCGGCGGACAGCAGCCGGCCGAGCGCCTCCCGGTCGAGGTGGTCCCGGCCGACGGGGCTGTGCAGGTCGGTGGTCCAGTTCCAGCCGACCGCGCCCGGGATGTGGCCCCGGTCGTAGGCGGCGGTGTCCTCGTCGACGTCGACGATGCGAACGGTGCCGTCCGTCAGGTGGGCGGCCAACCACTCGGTGGAGACCAGCCGTTCCGGGTGCGCGTAGCCGTTGCCGCTCATCGCCCGGTCCTCCTCTCCTCCCCCGCTCCGATCAGATCGGCCGCGCCGCCGGTCACCACGGCGGTCACCGGCACTCCCGCCCGCGCGAGCAGTCCGGCGGCGACGGCGGCCCGCCGCCCCCGGCCGCACACCGTCCACACCTCACCCGTGAACTCCCCGGCCCGTTGGGCTATTTGTCCGAGCGGGACGGCCAGCGCGCCGGGCACCGGCGGCTCCGGCCGGGTGCGGACGTCCAGCACGGTCACCGCGCCGGGCCCGCGCGCGGCCAACTCCCGCACGTCGGCGGTCGCGAAGGACGCCACCGGCCGTCCGGTCGCCGCCCAGGCCCCGACCCCGCCCGCCAGGTGCCCGAGCGCCCGGTAGCCGATCCGCAGCAGCTGCCGGACGGCCTCGGCGGCCGCCTCGGCCAGCGGCTCCGGCAGCACCAGCACCAGGTCGGTGCCGAACGGGACGGTCTCCCCGACCACCGCGGCGAACGCGTCGTCCAGCTCGTGGCCCAGCGAGCCCGGCAGGTGCGCGTCGGCGTACCCGCGGCGGTCGCGGGCGTCCACCACGGTCGCACCGCGCAGCGCCAGGTGCTCCGCCTCGCCGGGCGTCAGCGGCGGCAGCACCGGCGGGTGCCCGAGCACCGGCGGCCCGGCCCGGTTGATCGGCGCCATGTGCCGGTAGTAGCCGGGCACCGGCGGCAGCCCGCGCAGCCGCCCGGCCAGGAACTCCGCCTCGTCGGCGGCCAGCAGCCCGGGGTTGCCGAGCCGCTGCGCGCCGACCGTGCTGGTCCGGGCCCCCGGCGCCGCGGCGGCCGCGCAGGAGCTGCCGGCGCCGTGGGTGGGCAGCACCCGGGTGGCGTCCGGCAGCGCGGCCAGCCGGCGCAGCGAGCGGTACTGCGCCCGGGTCAGCTCCTCGGTGCGGCCCGGGCCGAGCAGGTCGGTCCGGCCGGAGGCGCCGACCAGCAGGCTGCCGCCGGTGAACACCGCTTCGGGCCCGTCCTGCGGCCGCTCCCGGTGGTGCACCAGGTACGCGGTGTGCTCGGCCGTGTGCCCCGGCGTCTCCAGCGCGCGGACGACCGCGTCGCCGACCGCGACCTCGTCGTCCTCCACCAGCGGCAGGTGGGCGAACCCGTACCCGGCCGCCGCCGGCCCCGCCACCGTCGCCCCGGTCGCCTCCCGCACCTCCAGCGCCCCCGAGAGGTAGTCGTTGTGCACGTGCGTCTCCAGCACGTACCGCACCCGCACCCCGCGCCGCCGGCACGCCTCCAGCACCGGCCAGCAGTCCCGCTGCGGATCCACGTACGCCGCCTCGTCACCGCTCACCAGCAGGTAGCTGGAGTCGCCCAGCCCGGCGGTGACGATCGCCTCGTAGCCGATCCCGTCCACCCGCGCTCACCCGCTCCCGTTCAGTGCGCGACCACGTCCAGCGCCGCCGCCGGATTGCAGCCGTAGCCGTCCGCGTTCCACGGCGCCCGGAGCGGCTGCGCGGCGCCGCTCGCGTCCGTCGCCCGGACCTCGATCCGGTGGCCGCCGGGGCGCTCCGGCAGCCAGCGGTACGACCAGTCGCACCACGCGTACCGGCTACCGCCGCGCAGCCGCGCCGGCCGCCAGGCGCCGCCGTCGATCCGCACCTCGACCCGTTCCACCGGCCCGGCGCCCGACCACGCGTGCCCGCGCAGCTCCGTCTCCGCGCCGACCCGCAGCCGCGCACCCGGCGCCGGCTCGGTGATCAGCGAGCGGACCCGGACGGTGGTGACCGGGCCGTCCTCGGTGCCGCCGTCGGTGCCGTGCGAGTCCCGGTAGACGTACGAGCCGCCCTGGAACGGGCCGCTGAACGGCTGCTCCACCGACCGCACCGCCACCAGCCACTTCACGTCCGCGACCCCGTACAGCCCGGGTGCCACCAGCCGGACCGGCGCGCCGTGCTCGGCGGTCAGCGGGCGGCCGTTCAGTTCGAGGGCGAGCAGGGTGTCCGGGTGCAGGGCGGCGGCCACCGGCAGGCTGCGCTCGAACGGGGTCCGCCGGCCGCCGACCGTCCCGCTGTCGGCGCCGGTGAACACGTACTCGGCGGCCCCCGGGTCCAGCCCCGCCCGCTCGGCGACCGCGGCGAACGGAACGCCGGCGAACAGCGCGCACCCCACCGCCCGCTCGTCCCACGGCACGCCGGGCGCGGGCGGCCGCATCAGGCTCCGCCCGTTGCCCGCGCACTCCAGCACCGCCTCCACCTCGCGCCGGCCCGAGGCCCGCAGCTCGGCGAGGCGGAACTCCGCCGCACCGACCCGCAGCCGCCAGCCGTCCGGGTCGATCCGGGGCACCGCGAAGTGCGAGCGCACGAACAGCGCGTCCGCCGCCGTGCGGTGCGCCGCGAGCGCCGCCGCAGGCGTCTGCGCGTTGAACGGCTCCGCCGTGACCGTCTCGGGCCCGCCCATACCTCGAATCTACGCCCGGGGGGTGGCGGGGAGCGCGTCGTCGGGGGCCCCGGGCGCGTGCCGCCGCAGGTAGCCGTCGACCGCGGCGGCGGCCGCCAGCATCGCCCGCCCGCGCGCCGTCACCCGCTCCCGCCAACCCTCCAGCGCTGCCCGCAGCGGCTCCGCGCCGCCCGCCTCCCGGACCCGCCCCAGCACCCGGGCGATCTGCTCCAGCCCGTACCCGCCACGGCGCAGCTGGTGCGCCAGCAGCACGTCCCGCACGTCCGCGGGCGCGTACACCCGGTACCCGGTCCGCCGGTCCCGGGCCGGCGCCACCAGCCCGGCCCGCTCCCACGCCCGCAGCGTCGCCGCCCGCACCCCCAGCCGCCGCGCCAACGGCCCGATGGACGTCTCCGCCGCGGCGACCGGATCCGCCTCCACCAGGTGGCCGACCGCCGCCGCCACCTCGTCGAGCGTCCGCCGGTCGGCCGCCAGCTGCTCGTGGCTCCCGTCGATCAGCCGCAGCGCCTCCCCCGGCTCCCCCGCGTTCAACGCCCCCATCACCGCCGTCGCCGTCGCGTGCCCGTGCGCGGGCACCAGCGCCAGGAACGTCCGCAACGCGGCCGCGTGCCGCGGCCCGTACCGCCGGTACCCGTGCGCCGAACGCTCCGCGGGCGGCAGGATCCCCGCGTCCTCGTAGTTGCGGACCGCCTGCGTGGACAGTCCGTGCTCCCGCGCCAGATCGACCGGCCTCAATGCGGTGTTTGAAACTTTTCCCACCACTACCGCCCGAACTCGCGTCAAAGCCTCCACCGAACCTTCAACGATAGCGTTGAAGGCATGACCACCCAGCTGCAGGACGCCGCCCGGCCCTACTCCCCCGCCGCCCTCACCTCACTGCTCTCCCCCGACACCCGCGTCCTCGCGCTCGGCGAACCGACCCACGGCGTGGACGCCTTCCTCGACCTGCGCAACGAGCTCCTCGTCCACCTCGTCGAGCACGAGGGCTACCGCTCCGTCGCCGTCGAGAGCGACTGCCTCGCCGCCCTGACCGCCGACGCGTACGTCACCGAGGGCGCCGGCGACCTCGACACCGTCATGGCCACCGGGTTCAGCCACGGGTTCGGCGCCTCCGCCGCCAACCGCGCCCTGCTGAGCTGGATGCGCGACCACAACGGGACGTGCGCGCCCGAGGACCGGGTCCGCTTCCACGGCGTCGACGGCCCGCTGGAGATCACCGGCGCCGCCTCGCCGCGACCCGTGCTCACCGCCCTCCGCGACCACCTCGCCACCCACCTCGGCCCCGGCCTCGTCCCCTCCGCCGAAACCCTCGACGCCCTGCTCGGCCCCGACGGCCGCTGGACCCACCCGGACGTGATGACGGACCCCGGCGCCTCACCCGGCCGCACCGACGACGCCCGCGAACTGCGCCTGCTCGCCGACGACCTGCAGTCCCTGCTCACCGCCCACGCCCCGCAGCTCCTGGCCGCCGCCTCCACCGAGGCCCACCGCCGCGCCGAGCTGTACGCCCGCACCGCCACCGGCCTGCTCCGCTACCACGCGGCCCTCGCCGACACCTCGCCCCACCGCATCGCCACCCTGCTCGGCCTGCGCGCCACGATGATGGCCGACAACCTCGACGCGGTCCTGCGCACCGAGGAACGGCGGGGCCGCACCCTGGTGTTCGCCCACAACGCGCACCTGCAGCGCAACCTCAGCAGCCTCACCATGGGCGGCACGCTCTTCGAGTGGTGGAGCCTCGGCGCGATCCTCTCCGCCCGCCTCGGCACCGGCTACGCCTTCGCCGCCACCACCTTCGGCACCCGCAACGGCACCGACACCCCCGCCCCCACCACCCTCGAAGGCCTCCTCGCCGCCCTCCCCCACCCGCGCACCCTGGTCGACCCCCGCCGCCTCGCCACCGCCCTGCCCCAGCAGCCCGACCTGCGGACCCCCGCCGACCACACCTACTTCCCCCTCGACCCGGCCACCACCGACCTCACCGACGCCGTCGTCTTCCTCCCGGAGATCTGACGCCCCGGCCGGGGCCGCCGGGCCGGACCCGGCCCTGCCGGGCGGCCGTCAGCTCCCACGGCGACTCGACCGGGTGGTGCCGCCGCGGCCCGGTCGGCAGCAGGTCCGTGGCCGCGAGCACGGCCGGCCGGGCGGTTTCGCCGCAGCTCGCGGACCGGACGCTCCCGTGGCCGACGGCCACGGTCGCGGCGCACAACTCCTCGGCGGTGCGTCCCCGCCGCCGGCAGCAGCGCCGAACGTGCCGGCGGAACCAGAGCCTGACGCTTCATCATCCCCCGGATTCGGTCGGGACGCTCTACGTCCCGACCGGCCCGGCGGGCGGGCGTCCCCCTATGGTCCGTACCGCCAGGGCGCCGGCCTCGCAGGCGGCGGTGGCGGCGTCGGCCGGGCCGGCGCCCCTGAGCCTCGCGGCGAGGTAGGTGCCGGTGAACGCGTCGCCCGCGCCGGTGGTGTCGAGCGGTTCGACCGGACGGGCCGGTACCCGGGCGGCGATCCGGTCGCCGACGGCGACGACCGCGCCGTCCCCGCCGAGTTTGACCACCGCCTCGCCGAAGCGCCGCGCCAGCGCCAGCGCGGCGGCCTCCGGTTCCTGCTCGCCGCTGAGCAGCCGCGCCTCGTCGAGGTTCGGCAGCAGCAGCCCGGCGCCGACGACCGCCGCGAGGAACCGGTCCCGTCCCAGCCCGGCGATGAATCCGGCGGACGCCGGGTCGACGCTCACCGGCACCCCGCGCCGCGCCGCCTCCCGGGTCACCGTCGCCGCCAACTCCCGTCCGGGCCCGGTGAAGCAGAGGTAGCCGGACAGGTGGACGCGGCCCGCGCCGTCGAGCAGCGACGGGTCCCAGTCGGCGGGGCCGAGGTGCGCGGTGGCGCCGCTGTCGGTGAGGAAGCTGCGTTCGGCGGTGGCGTCGACCAGGGCGATCACCACGGCCGTGGCCGTCTCCCGGTCGACGGTCAGGAACGACCGGACGCCGCTCGCCGCGAGCTCCCGCCGGTGCCAGTCCGCGGCGTCCGCGCCGACCCGGCCGAGCAGCCGGACGGCCGCCCCGGCGCGGGCGGCCCAGGCGGCGGCGTTCGCCCCGGCGCCGCCGGGCCGGACGGCGATCCGGGCGGCGGTGTCGGTGCGCGGCGCCGGCGGGTCGCCGTGCCGGGCGACGATGTCGGTGACCACGTCCCCGACGACCAGCAGCGCACCGGCCGCGCCCCCGCCGAGCCCGCCGCCCGCCCCACCGGCGGTGCCGGCACCGGTCCCCGCTGCCTGACCGCCGGTGCCGTGGCCGGCTCCGGCCGCACCTCCATCGGCTCCGCCGCCCGGCTCGGCGTCCGGCTCGGCGCCCGTCATCCGCGCGCCCACTCCACCGCGATCCGCGCGGCGAGCCGGACGTTGCCGCGGACGGCCGCGAGGTTGGCCTCCAGTGAGGCGCCCGCGGTGTGCTCGGTGAGGTACGCGAGCAGGAACGGGGTGGCGGCCTGCCCGCCGACGCCGGCGCGTTCGGCGGCGGCGAGCCCGTCCGCGAGGACGCGGTCGTGCAGGGCGGGGTCGAGCTGTTCGGCCTCGTCGACGGGGTTGGCCACGACCAGCGCGGTGTCGAGGCCGCCGAGCGCGTCCTGGGCCCGCATCGCGGCGGCGACCTCGGCGGGGCCGTCCACCGTCCAGTCGACCGGGCGGCCGGAGCGGGTCAGGTAGAAGCCGGGGAAGTCGCCGGTTTGGTGGCCGGCCACGGCGACGCCGAGGGTCTCCAGGCGTTCCAGGGTGGCGGGTACGTCGAGGATGGACTTGACGCCGGCGCAGACCACGGTGATCCGGATCCGGGCGAGCAGCCCGAGGTCGGCGGACTCGTCCATGGTGGTCGCCCAGCCGCGGTGGACCCCGCCGAGCCCGCCGGTGGCGAACACCCGGATCCCGGCCCGGGCGGCGAGGAAGGCCGTGCCGGAGACGGTGGTGGCCCCGCTCGCGCCGGCCGCGACGGCGAGGGCCAGGTCGCGGTGGCCGAGCTTGCGCAGGCCGTCCTCGGCGGCGACCCGCTCCAACTCGGCTTTGCCGAGGCCGATCCGGGGCACCCCGTCGAGCACCGCGACGGTGGCGGGCACCGCCCCGCCGGCCCGGACCAGCGCCTCCAACTCCTCCGCGACCGCGAGGTTCCGCGGCCGGGGCAGCCCGTGCGCGATGATCGTCGACTCCAGTGCCACCACGGGTCGCCCGTCCGCCAGGGCGTCCCGTACCTCCTCCGAGATCTCCATGCGGAGATACCTGGCACGCCGGAGCCCTCCCGAAACCCCTTCGGGGGCCCGCGCGCTCGCGGGCCCCCGAAGGGTCGTGCTCAGCCGATGAGGGCCGGCCGGTGGAGGATCAGCTGCTGGTGGCGACCGCCGGGCGGGGCGCGGTGGTGCCGGGCTTGCTGAAGAAGAAGTAGGCCAGGGTCGGCACCAGGTAGAGCGCCCAGACGCCCACCTGCAGCCAGGTCGGGTCGGGCTGGAAGTTGAACACGCCCTTGAGCAGCGTCCCGTACCAGCTGTCCTGCGGGACGGTGGAGCTGATGTCGAAGGCGAGCTCGTGCAGGCCCGGCACCCAGCCGGCCTCCTGCAGGTCGTGCACGCCGTAGGCGAGCACGCCGGCCGCCACCACGACGAGCATCGCGCCGGTCCAGGTGAAGAACTTGGCGAGGTTGATCTTCAGGGCGCCGCGGTAGAACAGCCAGCCGAGCACCACCGAGGTGAGCAGGCCGAGCACCGCGCCGACCAGCGGGTTCCAGCCGTCGCCGGTGGCCTGCACGGCGGTCCAGATGAACAGCGCGGTCTCCAGGCCCTCGCGGCCGACCGCCAGGAAGGCGGTGACGACGAGCGCGACGGTGCCCATCGCGAGCGCGGCGTCCAGCTTGCCGTGCAGTTCGGACTTCAGGTGCCGGGCGGTGCGGCGCATCCAGAAGACCATCCAGGTGACCAGGCCGACGGCGATGATCGACAGGCTGCCGCCGAGCGCCTCCTGGGCCTCGAAGGAGAGCTGGGAGGAGCCGAACTGCAGCACCGCGCCGAACGCCATGGACAGCGCGACGGCGACGGCGATGCCCGCCCAGACCGGCGCGAGCCGGTCCTTGCGGCCGGTCTTCACCAGGTAGGCGATCAGGATGCAGACGACCAGGCTGGCTTCCAGGCCCTCGCGCAGGCCGATCAGGTAGTTGGCGAACACGTCGGCTCTCCTCGGAAACGGTGGTACGGACGGCGGACGGGCTCAGCCGAAGAGGGCCTGGCCCCACCACTCGCCGGGCTTGCGGATGCCGGGCGGGCAGGCGAAGTGGCCGGAGCCGACGTGCTCGATGTACTCGTTGAGCGCGTCGTTGGCGGCCAGCTTGGTCTGCAGCGGGACGAACGCCTTGCGGGTGTCGCGCTGGTAGGCGAGGAAGAACAGGCCGGCGTCGAGGCGGCCGAGGCCGTCGCTGCCGTCGGTGAAGGAGAAGCCGCGCCGCAGGATCATCAGGCCGTCGTTGCTGTCGGGGTGGGCGAGGCGCACGTGCGCGTCGTCCTTCATGGCCTTCAGGTCCGGGGTGTCGCGCTCCTTCTGCTTGCCGATCGGGGCGCCTTCGAGCTTGGTGCGCCCGATGACCTCCTCCTGCTCCTTGAGCGAGGTGCGGTCCCAGGTCTCGATGGTCATCCGGATGCGGCGGGCGACCAGGTAGGAGCCGCCGGTCATCCACTCGGGGCCGTCGCCGGCGCCGACCCAGACGTGCTTCGCCAGCGCGGCGTCGTCGGTGCCCGCGATGTTGTGGGTGCCGTCCTTGAAGCCCATCAGGTTGCGCGGGGTCTGCGCGTCGGGCGTGGTGGAGGAGGTCTTGCCGAAGCCGAGCTGCGACCAGCGGACGTTGACCACGCCCATGCCGATCCGGGCCAGGTTGCGGATCGCGTGGACGGCGATCATCGGGTCGTCGGCGCAGGCCTGGACGCAGATGTCGCCGCCGACCCGGTTCGGGTCGAGCCGGTCGCCGCGGAACTTGGGCAGGTCGACCAGGGCCTCGGGCCGCTTGGCCTTCAGGCCGAAGCGGTCGACGCCGTCCTTCTCGAACAGGGTGGGGCCGAAGCCCACGGTGAGGGTGAGCCGGGAGGCCGGCAGGCCGAGGGCCTCGCCGGTGTCGTCCGGCGGGGCCTCGGGCAGGCCGCCGGTGGCGCCGGCGCCGACCTCGCGGCCGGCGGTCATCGCGGCGGCGGCCTTGGTCCACTCCTTCAGCATCTTCACCAGGGCGTCGCGGTCCTTGGTGATGACGTCGAACGCGGCGAAGTGCAGCCGGTCCTGGACCGGGGTGGAGATGCCCGACTGGTGCTCGCCGTAGAACGGGACGTCCACGGCCTGCTTCGCGGGCACCGGGTCCTCGGCGTGCCGGGTGGCGGCGGCGACCGTGCCGACACCGGCGGCGCCGATCGCCACGCCCGCTCCCGCCCAGCCGATGACGGCGCGTCGGCTCAGCCCGGGGCGCTGCTCGGCGCCCTCGGTGCCGCTTCCGGCGTTCTCCGTGCTGTCCGCGTGCTCGGCGGTCATCGTCTGTGTTCCTTCGCGCTGGGGGGAGTGGGACTCGGCGGTGAAACTACCGGACCTACTGGACGACGACGGCGGCGGCCAGCTTGGACAGCGGCTCGCCCAGCGAGTTCACCGCGTCCTGGAAGGTCTTGCGCTCGGCCTCGGTGACCTTGTCGTACGAGGTGTAGGCGTCGCCCTGCTTGTACTTGGCGAGCAGCGCCTGGATCGCGTCGAACTCGCCGTCCAGGGTCTTGGCCAGCGCGGCGTCCTTCTCGGCGGCGACCGGCTTCAGCAGCTCGTACGCCTTGCGGGCGCCCTCGACGTTGGCGGCGAAGTCGGACAGGTCGGTGTGGGAGTAGCGGTCCTCCTCACCGGTGATCTTGTTCTTGGAGACCTCGTCCAGCAGTTCCTTGGCGCCGTTGGCCATGCCGGTGGCGGTGATCTCGGCCTGCGGGATGCGCTTCTGCCAGTCGGTCAGGTCGGCGACCAGCTGGTCGGCGAGCTTCTTGTCCGAGTCGTCGATCTTGTTGTCGGCCCAGAGCGACTTCTCGATCTTGTGCCAGCCGGTCCACTCCTGGCCGGGCTCCAGGGCGTCCTCGCGGGTGTCGGTCTTCGGGTCGACGTCGCCGAAGCTCTCGGCGACCGGCTCGGTGCGCTCCCAGCCGACCCGGGAGGCGGCGAACAGGGCCTTGGCCTTCTCCAGGTCGCCGGCCTTGACGGCGTCGGCGAACTGGGTGACCACCGGGATGGTGGCGTCGGCCTGCTCCTGGGCGTACTTGCGGTACGCGTCGACCGCGGACTCCAGGCGCGGGTCCTTCTTGGCCTCGGTGCCGCCGGTGACGGTGATCTTCTGGCGGATGCCGTCACCGGTCTGGCCGGGCTTGCAGGCGACCTCGTAGGTGCCGGCCTTGACCTCGGCGTTGATGGTGGCCTTGGTGCCGGGGCCGATGTTCTCGCGCTCGGTGACGATCTTGTCGCCCTCGCCGTAGATGTAGACCTCGGTGGTCTTCGAGCCCTTGTTGGCGATGGCGAGCTCGATGTGCCCGGCGGGGAAGGTGGTCTTCGACAGCTCGCAGGCGGTGTCGGTCGCGTTCACCTGGATCGCGTCGGCGGAGCCGCCGTCCTTCTTGGAGGAGCAACCGGCCAGCGCGGCACCGGCCACGGCGATGGAGAGCAGCGTGACTGCGGTCGAACGACGGGCGGACATGAACACTCCACGGGCGGGGGTCGGAACGGGCGGGACTCGCAAGGCCGGGCAGCGGGGATCAGGTCCGATCCCCGCTGCCCGGTAAGCTAAGGCATACCTTAGAGGCAGCCGGGAACGCCGTCGATATCGGGGCGGCCACGAAACGGATATCCGCCACCCGGCCACCGCTCCCCCGCTGTTCGGCGGGTGCCTGCGGATCCGTCAACCAGCGACGGAAATTGTCGACTTGACGCCACGTCGGCTCGCCGCGCCGTCCGCCCCGGATGTGACCGGCACCACCCCTCCGCCCACGAACGCAGACGCCCGGACCCAGCCCGTGGCACTCAGTGCCGCAGGCCGTGCCCGATTTCCAAGGATCCGGCACTCAGTACCTTTACAGGCGGCACTGAGTGCCATAGCGTCCTCCTCGGCAGGCGCCACGACCGCACGCCCGGCGACGGGCGGCGGTACGGCGGCGCACCCGGGCTCGAAGAGGAGACGGCCATGACCCCGCTCGTCGCGATCGCACCCACCTCGCCCTCCACCCCGGAGGACGGCGAACTGACCTACCGCCGGTGCCACTGGTGCCGCTCCGCGGCCGCGGTCACCTGCATGCTCTGCCCGGTCTGCGGCTCGGCCGACCTGGAGCCGGCCCGCGGCGCCGGCCAGGGCACGGTGCAGCGCCTGCTTCGCCCGACCCGCCGCGGCTCGCACCCCGACCGCCCCTACCTGGTGACCCTGGACGAGGGCTTCTCCGTCCAGGCCGCGGTGGTCGGCGGCCTCCCGGGCGCCGTCCCGATCGGCACCCGCGTCCAGCTCACCACCAGCGAGGACGAGGGCCGCCACCTCACCTTCCGTCCGGTCCCGCGCGCCTACTAGACCCTCCGCCGGGCCCCGCGGGCACGACTCCCCCGCACCTCCTCCGCCGTTCCCCCACGACTTCGGCCGAAGGGCGCCGGGTCCGGGGACGGATCCGGCCTACCTGTCAAGAACTCGTGCACGCACCACACCGGCTCGGTTACTGTCGGCTCCGTTGCCTGGACCGGGGGAAGGTGCACGGAGACGTGGTTGAGCTGACACTGCCTCAGCGGGCATGTTCGGAAGTGAAGTTGACGGCCGCCGCCGGCGGGGAGGCGGCGCTGCGGCTGGCCTGGCCCACCGGGCTGGCCGCCAACCCGGCGGCCCCGGCCGCCGTGCTGGACCGACTGCTGGCCGCCGAGCGCCGACCCGACGAGGACCGCTGGCTCTCCGCCCGTGCGCTGCCGGCCGGCACCGTGGAGGCGGCCCTCGCCCACCCGGCCCCGGCGGTGCGCCGCCGGCTCGCCGACAACCCGCACCTGCCGCCCGCCCTGCTCGGCCGGCTCGCCCTGGACCGCGACCGCACCGTGCGCCGCGCCTGCGCGCTGGCCGCCGCCGAGCGCCAGGTGGTGCTGCCCGTCGAGGCGCTGGCCGCGCTGGCCGGCGACCGGGACGCGAACAACCGCCGCCTGGTGCCCGCCTGCCCGGGCCTGCCGGCCGACCTGCGGGCGGCGCTGGCCCGCGACCCGCAGCCCGCCGTCCGGGCCGCCGCGATCACCCGCGAGGGCTGGCCGCAGCTGCCCGCCGGGCTCCGGCACGAGCTGACGGCCGACCGTGACCCGGTGGTGCGGGCGGCCGTCCGGCTGGCCCGCCGCACCGAGCGCCCGCTGCCGCGCACCCTGGCGGAGTACATCGCCGAGAGCGACCCGCGCCGCCGCGAGCGGGCCGCCGCCCGCGCGCCGATCGAGCGCCGGCTCGGCGAGTGGCTGCGCTACGACGACGACCCGTGGATCCGCACCGCCGTGGCCGGCAACCCGCACCTGCCGACCGACCTGGCGCTCGCCCTGGCCGTCGACCCGGTCGAGCAGGTGCGCCTCGCGGTCTCGGTCCGCCCGGACCTGACGGAGCCGCAGCGGGCCGCGATCCGGATCTCCGTCCCGGACGGCCGCACCGCCGCACCGGCCTGGGTGACGGCCCGGCACGGCGACCCCGTGGCGCTGGCCGAACTGGCGGCCTCCGCGCACCCGCTGCTGCGCCGCGGCGCGGCCGCGGCGCCGGGCCTGCCGGCCGAGGCGGTCCGCGCGCTGGCCGCCGACCCGGACCCGGGGGTCCGCCTGGCGCTGGCCGAGCACTGCCCGGACGCCCCGCACGAGCTGCTGGTGGAGCTGTACGCGGGCGGCCGCGGCCGGGCCCACGACGCGCTGGCCGAGCGGCCGAACTTCGCCCGCCCGGGCCTGGCCCGGTTCGCCGGCCACCCGGACGCCCGGCTGCGCCTGGCCGCGCTGCGCGACCCGCAGGTGGCGCCCGAGCTGGTGGAGCGGCTGACCGCCGACCCGGACCGGGCGGTGGCCCGGGCCGCCGCCCGCCACCCCCGGCTGCCGCTGCCCGCGCTGCGCCGGCTGCTGGCCTCGGAGCTGGCGGAGGCCGCGGCGGCCAACCCGGCCCTGCCGCTGGAGCTGATGCACTGCCTGCTCGACCTGTCCGACGTGCCCCCGGCGGCGGAGCGACCCGGGGTGTGACCGGGGAATGACTCCCGATCGGTGAATGTTCAACGAGTCACCGAGAGAGGAGCCACCCGTGAGCACCACCCGCGAGGAGACCACCGTCCAGCGCTGGGAGCGCGCCCGCCTGTACTTCGACTCCAAGGCGTACGCGGACGCGGCCCCGATGCTGGCCGAGGTGGTCGCCGAGGTCCCCGAGCAGGTCGCCCCGCGCCTGCTGCTGGCCCGCGCCTACTACCACTCCGCCCAGCTGCGCCGGGCCGAGGAGCAGCTGCGCGAGGTGATCGCGCGCGACCCGGTCGAGCACTACGCCCACCTGATGCTGGGCCGGGTGCTGCAGCGGCAGGGCCGGGCCGCCGAGGCCGCGCCGTACCTGCGGCTGGCCGCGGCCTTCGAGGGCGGGTCCGCAGAACTGTGAGCGGCCGCCCCCGGGCCGGGCGTTTGCCCGGCCCGGGGGCCGGAGGCAGGCTGGACGCGAGGAGGAGGTGCGCATGACCACCCTCGAGGAGCAGATCGACGTCACCACCCCGGTCGGCCGGACCTGGGAGCAGTTGCACCGGGTCGCCGACTACCCGCGGTTCGTCGCCGGGCTGCGGCACGCCGCCGCGCACGGCCGCAACCGGGCCCGGCTGGACGTGGAGATCGGCGGGGTGCGGCGGTCGTTCGTCGCCGAGCTGACCGATCACGGCCGGGGGCGGGTGATGACCTGGCAGACCGTGGACGGGGTGCACCTGAAGGGCACCTTCGCGCTGCGTCCGCTGGACGAGACGCACACCCAGGTGCAGCTGCGCCTGGAGTACGACCCGGAGACGCTGCGGGACGACCTGGGCGGCGGCCCGGTGGGGTTCGCGCAGAGCCACACCATCGAGGAGGCGGTCCGGACCGACCTGGCGCTGTTCAAGGAGCTGGTCGAGCACCGCTGAGCTCGGCCCAGATCACCTTGCCGGTGGCGGTGTACCGGGTGCCCCAGCGTTCGGCGAGCTGCGCGACCAGGAACAGGCCGCGGCCGCCCTCGTCGGTGTCGGCGGCGTAGCGCAGGTGCGGCGAGGTGGAGCTGCCGTCGGCGACCTCGCAGATCAGCGCCCGGTCGAGGATCAGCCGGACCCGGATCGGCCCGCTGGCGTACCGGATCGCGTTGGTGATCAGTTCGCTGAGGATCAGCTCGGCGGCGAAGCCCTGCTCGACCAGTCCCCACGCCTCGATCTGCCGGGTGGCCTCGGCGCGGACGCCCGCGACGGCGGCCGGGTCCTCCGGGACCTCCCACTGCGCGACCAGGTCGGCGGGCAGCGCGCGGGTGCGGGCGACCAGCAGCGCGATGTCGTCGGTGGGGGTGACGGGCAGCAGCGTGGAGAGCACGTCGGCGCAGGTCTGCTGGGGGCTGCGGTCGGGGTGCGCGAGGGTCGCGCGGAGCAGCTCCAGGCCCTCGTCGATGTCCCGGTCGCGGGACTCGACCAGTCCGTCGGTGTAGAGGACCAGCCGGCTGCCCTCGGGCAGGAGCAGTTCGGCGGTCTCGAAGGGGTGGCCGACCAGGCCGAGCGGCGGTCCGGCGGGGACCTCGGGGAACTCCACCCGGCCGTCGGGGTGGACCAGGGCGGGCAGCAGGTGTCCGGCCCGGGCCACCGCGCACTGCCGGGAGACCGGGTCGTAGACCGCGTACAGGCAGGTGGCGCCGGTGATCGGGACCTGTCCGTCGGTGTCCCGGTCCTGGTCGAGCCGGTTGACCAGGTCGTCGAGGTGGCCGAGGAGCTCGTCGGGCGGCAGGTCGAGGGCGGTGAAGTTGTGCACGGCGGTGCGCAGCCGGCCCATGGTGGCGGCGGCGTGCAGGCCGTGGCCGACCACGTCGCCGACGACCAGGGCGACCCGGGCACCGGGCAGCGGGATGACGTCGAACCAGTCGCCGCCGACCCCGGCCTGCGCGGGCAGGTAGCGGTAGGCGACGTCCAGCGCGGACTGCTGGGGCAGGGCGCCGGGCAGCAGGCTGTGCTGCAGGGTGACGGCCATGCCGTGCTCGCGGGTGTAGCGGCGGGCGTTCTCGATCGAGATGGCGGCGCGGGCGACCAGCTCCTCGGCGAGCGAGCGGTCGTCGGCGTCGAAGGACTCCGGGCGGGCGGAGGCCCGCCAGAAGGTGGCGATGCCCAGCACCACGCCGCCGACGGTGAGCGGGACGGCGATCAGCGAGTGCAGGCCCTGCTCCCGGGCGCCGGCGGCGGCCGTGGGGTGGGCGTCGGCCCAGCGGCGGATCGCGTCGGTCAGGTCGGTCTCCAGCACCGTGCGGTGTTCGGCGAGGGCGCGGGCGCGGGGGGTGCCGGGCACGATCGGGACGTCGGCGCCGACCGGCAGCAGCAGCGGGGCGGGGGTGACGCCGGTGAGCGCGGTGCGGCGCATCGGGGAGGCCGGGTCCGGGCCGGGCGGTTCGCCGCGGAGCACGGGCTCGGCGAGGTCGACGGCCGCGTAGTCGGCGAGCGCGGGGACCAGCGCCTCGGCCAGCTCCTCGCAGGTGCGGCCGATGTCGAGGGTGGTGCCGATCGCGCCGCTGGCGTCGTACAGCTGCTGCAGGCGGCGGCGGGCCAGGTCGGCCTTGCCGCCGAGCACCCGCAGTTCGGTGGTGTCGCGGAAGGTGGCGACGTAGCCGGGCGGGCCGCCGCCGCGGTCGGTGGGGCGGACGTTGACGGCGAGCAGCCGGTCACCGGCGGTGACCACCTCGTCGCTGGCCTCGCCGCCGGAGGCGAGCAGTTCGGCGACCGGGCGGGCCAGGCCCAGGTCGGGGACGCGGCGGCCCTCGGAGTCGGACGGCAGGGCGAGCAGTCGGCGGGCTTCGTCGTTGGCGAGCAGCAGGCGCTGTTCGGCGCCGATGATCAGGACGCCCTCGCGGACAGCGTGCAGCACCGCGTCGTGGTGCTCGTACATCCTGGTCATCTCGGTCGGGCCGAGGCCGCGGGTCTGCCGGCGCAGCCGTCGGGAGATCAGGAAGGCGCCGCCGCCGGCGCACAGCAGGGCGGCCGCGGCGGCGCCGATCAGCACCGGCAGCTGGCGGTCGGCGCTGGCGCTGATCTGGCTGATCCGGACGCCGGAGGAGACCGCGCCGACCACGGTGCCGTCCTGGTCGGTGACCGGGACGACGGCCTGGACCAGGCGGCCGATGGTGCCGTTGACGGTCTCGGTGACGACCTGCCCGCGCAGCGCCGGCTCGTAGGTGCCGACGAACTTCTTGCCGATCCGGTCGGGCAGCGGGTGGGTGTAGCGGATGCCGTCGGTGGAGAGCACCACCAGGAAGTCGACACCGGACTTGACCCGGGCCTCCTCGGCGCTGGGCTGCAGGACCGCGGTCGGGTCGGGCGAGCGGAGGGCCGCGACGATGCCCGGCGAGCTGGCGTAGGTCTGGGCGACCGCGACGGAGCGGTTGCGCGCCTCGTCGGCGCTGTCGGCCCGGGACTGCAGGACGGACTCGACCGCGGCGGCGGCCACCACCAGCAGCAGGACGACCAGCTGCAGCACGAAGACCTGGCCCGCCACGCTCCGTACGTCGAGGGCCGCCCGGAACCGGGCCATCCGGGTCATGGGTTATGTCTACACTCCCCTCCCCCCGTGGGCCAATGAGTCGGTCAGGGTCGGCCGTCCTGGAGTCCGGCGAGGTCGGCGTCGCCCTGGACCAGGGCGCCGGCCTGTTCGACGGTGAGCGGCCTGGCGAACAGGTAGCCCTGGCCGAGCGGGCACCCCATGGCGGCGAGCAGCTGCCGCTGGGCGTCGTTCTCGATGCCCTCGGCGATCACCTGGACGCCGAGCGTGTCGGCGATCCGCGTGATGCCCTCGACCAGGGCGTACTGCTGCTCGGACAGGCCCAGGCCGTCGATGAAGGACTTGTCGATCTTCAGCACCGAGATCGGGAACTCGCGCAGGTAGCTGAGCGAGGAGTAGCCGGTGCCGAAGTCGTCGATGGCGATCCGCACGCCGAGGTCGCGCAGGGTGCGCATGTCGGTGCGGACGCGTTCGTCGCGCCGCATCAGGACGCTCTCGGTGAGCTCCAGGATCAGGGTGCCGGGCCTGATGCCGCTGCTCTCCACGACGCGGCGGACGGTGTCGACGAAGCCGGCGTCGCGGAACTGCCGGGCCGAGACGTTGACGCTGACCCGCAGCGGCAGCCGGCCGCCGGCGGTGCGCCGGTCGCCGCTGAGCTTCTGCCAGGCGGTGGCCTCGGTGACGGCCCGCTCCAGCACCCAGGCGCCCAGCGGGACGATCTGGCCGCTCTCCTCGGCGAGCGCGATGAAGTCCTCGGGCAGGACCATGCCGCGGCGCTCGTGCGGCCAGCGGACCAGCGCCTCGAAGGCCACCAGGTCGCCGCTGGCCAGGTCGACGATCGGCTGGTAGTACAGCGCGAAGGCGGATTCGGCGATGGCGGTGTCCAGGCTCTCGTTCAGCTCGTGCCGCTCGACCAGCCCGGCCTGCAGCTGCGGCTGGTAGCGGCTCCACTGCCGCTTGCCGGCCGCCTTCGCCTCGTACAGCGCCAGGTCGGCGTGGGTGAGCAGCTCGGCGGCGTCCACGCTGTCCTCGGTGGTGGCCACGCCGATGCTGGCGGCCACCCGGACGGCGCCGGAGGAGAGCCGGAAGGGCTCCTCGAAGACGGCGAGCACCGCGTCGGCGGTGCGGCCGACGTCCGCCGGGGAGAGCGCGTCCTCGACCAGCACCGCGAACTCGTCGCCGCCGAGGCGGGCGGCGGTGTCGGAGGTGCGCAGCGCGGTGGAGACCCGCAGCGAGACCGCGACCAGCAGCTCGTCGCCGATCGCGTGGCCCTGGGTGTCGTTGACCACCTTGAAGTCGTCCAGGTCGATGAAGAGCACCCCGGTGACGGTGCCGCGGCGCTCGCTGCGGGCCAGCGCGTGGCCGACCCGGTCCAGGAACAGCACCCGGTTGGCCAGGCCGGTCAGCGAGTCGTGGAAGGCCCGGTGGGTCAGCTCGCGCTCCATCTGCCGCTGGTCGGTGACGTCGCGCAGGGTGAGCACCAGGCCGGCCACGGTGGGGTCGGCGCGCAGGTCGTTCCAGCGCACCTCGGCCTCGATCACGCTGTGGTCGCTGCGCAGCAGCCGCCAGTGCTCGCGCTGCTCGGCCTGCTCGCGGGTGCGCATCCGGGCCAGCGCCTGCTGGACGGCGCGGACGTCCTCGGGCGGCACCAGGTCGGTCAGCGGGACGCCGGCCGGCTCGTGGTGGCCGAGCACCCGCTCGGCCGAGGAGGAGGCGTACCGGATGCCGTCCTGGTCGTCGAGGATCAGGATCACGTCCGAGCCGGACTGCACCAGGGTGCGGAAGTAGAGCTCGCTGTTGTGCTGGTTGACCTGCCGGCTGAGCATCACCCGCTCGACGGCGAGCGCGGCCTGCCCGGCCAGGATGTCCAGGGAGCCCCATAAGGCGGTCAGCCGGTGCTCGGTGCCGCCGACGACCAGGACGCCGATCAGCGGCTCGCCGAGGGCCCGCTGCTCCAGCGCCAGCGGGCAGACCAGGACGGACGGCGAGCCGGCGAACTGCTCCTCCAGGCCGCCGCCCAGCTCCTCCACCGGCAGCAGCCGGCTGGTGCGCACCTCGTCCATCCGCGGCACCCGCAGCACCCCCTCGCACGGGTTGCGCCCGGCCTTCAAGGCGCCGTCCTCGCAGACCGCCAGCAGGGCGGCTCCCGGCTCGTTGGGCGGCAGCAGCGAGGCCGCCGCGGACTGCACGGAGTCGGCGACCTCGCTGACGGTGACCGCCCCGGCCAGCCGGGCGCCGGCCATCCGCAGCGCCCGCTCCCGGTCCAGCTGGTTGCGGTGCACCACCACGATCCCGGCCAACCGGGCCAGCACCAGCAGGAACAGCACCGCCGAGAACGCGGCGATCACCCCGGCGTGGCTGCTGTCCCCGCGGTAGACGTCGAACAGCAGCATCGCGGGGGCGATCAGCGAGGCCAGGGTGAGCAGCGCCAGCCGGCCCTTGGTGATGTCGGTCGGCTGGGTGGGGATCGGCCGGGTCAGCTCCACCATCGACGGGTGCAGCGCGGCGGCGCCCCACAGCGTGTAGAACGCGGCCCAGCCGAAGTCCACCGGGGTGCCGATGTGCCACACGCCGTGCAGCTGGATCAGGCCGTACAGGACGTCGGAGGCCAGCATGCCGAGCGAGCCGACGGTGAGCAGCAGCAGCGCCCGGCTCTTGCCGCCGCGCGGCACCAGCAGCCGCATCAGCATCAGCAGCAGCAGCACGTCGCCCAGCGGGTACGCGATCGAGACGGCCTTCTGGAACCAGCTCAGGTCCGGGTTCCGCTCGTACGGGACGATCAGGTACAGCCAGACCAGCAGGGCCAGACCCACCGTGAGGATGAGCGCGTCCAGCATCGAGCCGCGGTCCTGGTGGGCGGTCCGCCAGCGGATGAAGCCGGCCACGCCGAGCGCGTACAGCAGGTACTCGGCCAGGTAGAAGGCGTCGGCCAGGGTCGGGTAGGTCAGGACGTGCAGGTACTCGGTGTAGACGACCTGCGTGACCTCGCCGATGGTGAAGCTCAGGTTGGCCGCGGCCAGCACGTACCAGTAGCCGGGGTGCGCCGGCCGGTTCATCCGGGTGCCGAGCACGATGGCGCCGACCCCGCTGAGGCCCATCGCCGTCCACCAGATGATCCGGTCGTCCGGGTTCAGGTAGTAGACGAGCGTGAGCAGGCCCATCCAGCCGAAGTAACAGACCGTCAGGCGCTGTCGACTGCGAGTCAACCGACTACCTCCCTCACGGAGGCTCCGGGGCACTGCCTTCCCAATATACCCAGCGATATCGCTGTCGCGCCGGACGTGCCTATAGTCGGAATGTCGGCGCCGATTTCCCGGACGCCGTCCACTTCCGCATCACCCGAGGTCAGTGCCGGTGGAAAAGGAACCCTCCCCCCAGCCGCCCGGATCGGGTCCGAGCACGGTGGTGAGCAACGACGAAGGATCGTACGCGATCTGGCCGGACGCGCTGCCGGTCCCTGCGGGCTGGACCCGGGAATGGGGCCCGGGCGGCCGCGACGGCTGCCGCGACGCCGTCGCCCGCCTCGCCGCCGGGACCCGCCTCCACGGTGTGCGACCGGACCTGCGCGGCGGGTACGGGCCCACCGTGCCCGCGCTGTTCCGCCGCCAGGCCCAGCGGACGCCCGACGCGCCGGCCCTGCTCTCCGAGGGACGGCGGATCGACTACCGCGAGCTCGACGAGCGCAGCGACCGGCTCGCCGCCGGGCTGCGCCGCCGCGGCGCCGCGGCCGAGACCGTGGTCGCCGTCCGCCTCGAACGCTCCGTGCCGCTGGTGGTCGCCCTGCTCGGGGTGCTGAAGGCCGGCGCCGCCTTCCTGCCGCTCGACCCGGACCACCCTCCGCAGCGGTTACGGCAGTTGACCGCCGACGCGGAGGCGGTCCTGGTGCTCGCCGACCCGAACGCCGTGGAAGAGCTCTCCTGTGACGGTCCGGTGCCCGCCGACCCGCTGCCCGAGGACCTGGCGTACCTGATCTACACCTCCGGCACCACCGGCACCCCCAAGGGCGTCCCGGTCAACCACCGGGCCTTCGCCCTCACCCTCACCCGGGTCGCCGAGGCGTACGAGCTCTCCCCCGCCGACCGGGTCCTCCAACTCGGCGCGCTCGGCTTCGACACCGCGCTGGAGCAGATCTTCGCCCCGCTGCTCAGCGGATCCACCCTGGTACTCGGCGGGCGGCACACCTGGGCGCCGATCGAGCTCGCCCACCGCATCCCCGAACTCGGGATCACCGTCGCCGACCTGACACCCACCTACTGGCACCGGCTGCTCGACCTGCTGCCCGAGGACGCCCACGGCGCCGACTGGCTGCGGCTGCTGATCGTCGGCGGCGAGACCGTGCACGCCGAGGACTGCCGCACCGCGCTGCGCCGCCAGCCGCACACCAGGCGCATCAACGCCTACGGCCTCACCGAGACCGCCATCACCTCCACCCTGTGCGAGCTGCACGACGAGCTGGTCGGCGGCCTCGGACACGCCCCCGTCCCGGTCGGCCGCCCGCTGCTGGGCACCTACGTGCACGTCCTGGACGGCGAGTTGAACCCGGTGCCGCCCGGCCGCAAGGGCGAGGTCTACCTCGGCGGGGCGGCCCTGGCCCGCGGCTACTGGAAGAACCCGGTGCTCACCGCCGAGCGCTTCCTGCCCGACCCGTACGCCGGCCGGCCCGGCGAGCGGATGTACCGCACCGGCGACACCGGGCGCTGGCGCCCCGACGGCAACCTCGAACTGCTCGGCCGGATCGACGACCAGGTCAAGATCCGCGGCTTCCGGGTCGACCCCGCCGAGATCGAGGCCGTCCTCACCGCCCACCCCGCCGTCGGCCAGGCCCGGGTGATCGCCACCGACGGCGCTGGCGCCGGACGCGCCCTCACCGCGTACTACACCGGCACCGCGACCCCCGCCGCCGAACTGCGCACCTTCCTCGCCGGGCACCTCCCCGACCCGCTCGTCCCGGCCGCCTACGTGGCCGTCGACGGGATGCCGCTCACCCCCGGCGGCAAGATCGACAACCGCCGGCTCGCCGAGATCGCCCGGCCCGCCGCCCGCCCCGGCAACGGAAGCGCCGCCGCGGAACACGGACTCGCCTACCTGTGGGCCCAGTTGCTCGGCGTCGACGAGGTCGCCAGCGAGGACGACTTCTTCCAGCTCGGCGGCAACTCGCTGCTCGCCATGGAGATGCTCGCCCGTGCCCGGATCATGTTCGGCCTCGGCGTCGACCGGGTCCGCGAACTCACCCGCGCGCTGCTGAGCGACCCCACCCTCGGCTCCTTCACCGTCGCCGTCCACGCCGCCCGCACCGGCCACGCCGCCGACCCCGGCACCGACGCCGTCGACTTCACCGCCGAAGCCGAACTCGGCGTCCCCGTCCGGCGGACCGACGGCGGCCCGAACTGGGCCGACCCCGCCGAACTGCTGCTCACCGGCGCCACCGGCTTCTGCGGCGCCCACCTGCTGCACACCCTGCTCGCCACCACCGACGCCCGGATCCACTGCCTGGTCCGCGCCGCCGACCCCGAACACGCCCTGGAGCGCCTGCGCGCCGCCCACCAGCACTTCCTGCACCGCGACCTGCACGCCCCGGACCGGGTCGTCCCCCTGGTCGGCGACCTCGCCGAACCCCTGCTCGGACTCCCCCGTGCCGTCTTCGAGGACCTGGCCGGCCGGCTCGACACCGTCCACCACCTCGGCGGACAGGTCAACTTCCTCTACCCGTACCGGCAGCTGCGCGCCGCCAACGTCGGCGGCACCCGCGAGATCGTCCGCCTCGCCGGCCACTCCCGGGGCATCCCCGTCCACTACCTCTCCAGCATGGCCGTCCTCGCCGGACACGGCGCCGCCGGACAGCGCCACGTCGACGAGACCACCCCGCTCGACCACCCCGACCTGCTCTCCGTCGGCTACGTCGAGAGCAAGTGGGTCGCCGAGGCCCTGCTGCACAACGCCGCCCGCGCCGGCCTCCCGGTCGCCATCCACCGGGTCAACGACGTCACCGGCGACCTGGCCACCGGCACCATGAACCCCGGCACCGAACTCTGCGCGCTCATCCGCTACTTCGCCGACAGCGGCACCGTCCCCGACGTCGACCTGCCGCTCGACTTCGTCCCCGCCGACACCTTCACCCGCGCCCTCGCCCACCTCGCCACCCACGCCCCCGCGGACGGCCGCGTCCACCACCTCACCAACCCGAACCCCGCCGACCTGCCCAGGCTCGCCGACCGGCTCCGCGCCCACGGCCGGCCGGTCTCCGAACTCGCCTACGGGGACTGGGTCGAACAGCTGGTCGCGTTCGCCGCCGACCACCCCGAGCACCCCATCACGCCCTTCGCGCCGCTCTTCGTCGACCGCTGCGCCGGACCCACCCGGCTCACCATCAGCGAGATGTACTTCCGGCCCACCTTCCCGCAGTTCAGCCGCACCAACGCCGAGAAGGGGCTGGCCGGCAGCGGCATCGAGTTCCCGCCCGTCGACACCGAACTGCTCGACTTCTACCTCGACCGGATGACCACCAACGGCCAGCTGGACCCCGTCCCGTGACCGACGACCCCCCGGCGCACCCCGTGACCGCCGCCGGCCGGCCCGAGGCCGACCCGGCCGCCTGGTGGAGCACCGTCGACCCCGCCCGCGCCCCCGCCGACGCCCCCGCGGCCTTCTGCCCCGACCTCGACCCGCGGACCCTGCTCGCCGCCTACGCCCACGGGCTCTTCCCGCTCCCCGCCGCCGACCTCTACGGCGAACTGCTCAACGAGACCCGGTACGAGCCGCTGGTCGCCGCCGGCGCCATCGCGCTGCACGGCCCGGGCCCCACCTCCCCGTACACCGTCGCCTGGTGGTCCCCGGACCCGCGGCCCGTCATCCCCACCGCCACCGGAGTGCCGCTCAGCCGCCGGCTCAGGCGGCGACTGCGCAACTCCGGCTGGACCACCACCGCCGACCACGCCTTCCCCGAGGTCGTCGCCGCCTGCGCCGCCGACCGCCGCCCCCGGTGGCTCACCGACGACCTGCAGGCCTCGCTCCGCGAACTGCACACCGCCGGACACGCCCACAGCGTCGAAGTCCGCGACCGCGAGGGCGAGCTGATCGCAGGCGCGTTCGGCATCCGGGTCGGCGCGGTGCTCAGCCTGGACTCCATGTTCCACCGCCGCCCCGACGCCGCCCGGGTCGCCCTCGCCGACCTCGCCACCCGCTTCGCCGCCGCCGGCGGCCACCACCTCGACGCCCAGTGGGACAGCCCCCACATCCGCACCCTCGGCGCCGCCCCCGTCCCCCGGGCCGACTACCTCGCCCTGCTGCGCACCCCGCACACCGCCGGCCCGCCCGACCCCGCGCCCCGGCCGGCGGCCCGCCTCGCGCCGCCGGAGCAGCACTGAGCCACCCCGGCGACGCCTCCGGCTCAGTTCCGACCCGGGCTCCGGCTCCGGCCTGGCGGACCGCACAGCGTGCCCGAGCTCGGCGCCGGCCCGGCCCCGGCTAGCGCACCGCGGGCACCGGCGCCCGGACCGCGCGGCCCGAGCCCATCGGGATCAGTGCCGCCGCCAGCAGCGGGAAGGCCACCACCGCCGCGAAGGTCCACCCGTACCCGTGCCCGGTGATCGCCGCGCCCGCCAGCGGCGGCACCAGCACCACCATCGCGTGCTGCCACACCCCGTGCACGCCCAGCGCCCGGCCCGCCCAGACCGGGCCCGCGTACTCGGCGACCGCCGTGTTGTGCAGCCCGTTGGTGGACACCGTCAGCCCCGACGCCAGCAGCAGCGCCGTCGCCCCCGCCCAGGAGCCCCACCACGCGCCCAGGGCCAGCAGCCCCAGGTCCGCCGCCGTGGCCAGCGCCAGCCGCCGCATCGGCACCACCCGGCTGCCCGCCCGGTCGGACCACCAGCCCGCCAGCAGCCGCACCCCCGCGCCCGCCAGGTTCGCCACCGCCAGCACCGTCCCCGCCGTCGCCGGCGCCCAGCCGCGCGCCTCGATCAGGAAGACCAGCGCGAACCCGGTCACCACGAACTGCGGCACGCACAGCAGCCCCGCCGCCGCGTGCAGCCGCCACAGGTACCAACCCCGGTACGGCGAACGGGTCCGCGCCGCCTCCGCCCGCGAGGGCCGCGGCGGATCCACCGCCGCCACCGCGATCGCCAGCCCGGACCCGCCGCACAGCACCGCGCAGAACCCCAACGCCCCGGCCACACCCACCTGTTCGGCGATCGGCGGCAGGCAGACCGCCGCCAGCCCGGTGCCCAGCGGCTGCGACGCCTGCCGCACGCCCATCGCCACCCCGCGCCGGTCCGGCGGGAACCAGCCGATCACCAGCCGGCCGGACGCCGAGTTCACCGACGACCCGGCCACGCCCGCCAGCACCAGCAGCGCCCCCAGCCACCGCACGTCCCCCGCCGCCGGCACCGCGGCCGCCAGCACCACCGCCGCCGACAGCAGACCCGCCGACAGCGCGAACCGCTCCCCGTACCGGTCCGCCACCACTCCCCAGCCGACCAGCCCGGCCAGGATCCCGAAGATCGGACACGCCACCAGCACCCCGGCCCCCGCGAGCGAGAGGCCCAGGTCCCGGCGGAACGCCGGTATCAGGTACGGCAACCCGTACAGCACGACGGTGCTGGCCGTCTGGCCGCCCGTCCCGAGCGCCAGCATCAGCCATCTGCGGTGGTTCCGGTTCTCCTCCATGCCCGGAACGATAGGGATCTCCCACATGTCGAGACCGGACATTTCACATCCCGAGACGGCCGGTTCACGACCCTTTCCCTGTCAGCCCGCCGCGGCACAATCGGGGCATGACGAAGATGCCGCGCACGACCTGCGAGTTCTGCCGCCGAACCGTCGCCGCCCTCCCCCACGGTGTGGCCCAGTGGCGGGCCAGTCGCCACGACGCACCGGACGTGCCGCGCGAGTCCACCGGCGCGCTGGTCAGCTGCATCGGCTCGCTGCGCCCGGTCGAGCCCGCCGCCCTCGACCTCCAGCTCCCCCTCCCCGGCCAGGAGCAGCAGGCCGCCGGCACCACCCTGTTCTGACCCTCAGGGCCTCAGGACCTCAGGGCCTCAGGCGGCCTTCGACGCCAGCGTGATGACCGTGATGTCCGACGGCGCACCGACCCGCACCGGCGGCCCCCACGCACCCGCGCCCCGCGTCACGTACAGCTGCGTGTCGCCGTACCGCTCCAGCCCGGCGACCGTCGGATTCGCCAGCTCCGCCAGGTAGTTGCCCGGCCACAGCTGCCCGCCGTGGGTGTGGCCGGAGAGCTGCAGGTCCACGCCCCACTTGACGGTGTCGTGGATGGTGACCGGCTGGTGCGCGAGCAGCACCGACGCACGGGCCCGGTCGCGGTCGCCCAACGCCCTGGCGTAGTCCGGGCCGTGGCCCTCCGCCGTGCCGGCGATGTCGTTCACCCCGGCCAGGTCGAAGTACGGCAGCTCGGTGCGGTCGTTCTCCAGCGGGTGCACGCCCAGCTCCCGGACGAACTCCACCCACGGCGCCGCACCGGAGAAGTACTCGTGGTTGCCGGTGACGAAGAACGCGCCGTCCCGGGCCCGCAGGTCCGCCAGCGGCCGGGCGGCCGGACCGAGGTCGGGCACGCTGCCGTCGACCAGGTCACCGACGACGGCGATCAGGTCCGGCTGGGTCGCGTTGATGGTGTCGACGATCCGGCGGGTGTGCCCCCGACCCAGGATCGGCCCGAGGTGGATGTCGCTGACCACCGCGATCCGGTAGCCGTGCGCGGCCCGCGGCAGCTTCGCCAGCGGCACCGTCACCTGCTTCACCCGCGGCCCGCGCAGCACCCCGTACGCGCCGTTGCCCACCACGCCCGCCGCGACGCCGCCCGCCGCGACGGCGACCGCCCGCGACACGAACAGCCGCCGCGACGCGTCGACCGGCTCCCGTCCGCGCTCGGGCTCCCCCGCCGTCGTCCCCGCCGTCGTCTCCGCCGCGCCCGTGGGGTCCGCCGGGTCAGCCGGACCGCTCCCCGCGCTCGCCGCCACCGGCACCGCAACCGCCGCCGGCTCGGCCGCCCGCCGCCGGGGCCACCGCAGCAGCACCGGCCGGACCAGCTCGCCGACGGCGAGCGCCAGCACCAGGTACAGCATCACCGGCAGCCACAGGTACCCGGGCCACGCCAGCCACCGCTCGGCCGCCATCGGCAGCACCCGCCCACCGAGCAGCGCCCCGAACGACAGCACCGGGAGCACCACCGCCAGCACCGTGCCCGCCCGCCGCCACCGGCCGCCCGGACGCGACACGTCCCGCACCAGCCGCCGCCACAGGTACCACTGCCCCGCACCGATCAGCACGAGGGCGACCACCAACACCACCACGATCACCATGCCAGCCAGTATCGGCGCCCCCGCCCCCCGCACCGCCACCGCCCCTGACCGGGCCGGCGGGCGTCAGGCGGCGAGCCTCGCGCGCTGCCGGGCGGTCAGGGCGCGGATCACCAGGACGGCCAGGACGCCGGCGACCGCACCGGTGATCTGGTCGAAGGCGGAGTAACCGTCCGGGTGGGCCTGGGTCTGCATGAGGACGGCCGCGCCGAGGGTCTTCGCCAGCCAGGCGGCCCACCAGGCGTTGAGCAGCCACTCGCCGCCGCGCGGTCCGCTCGCCCGCCAGATGTCGAGCGTGACGCGGTACGGGATCCAGAAGTTCGCCAGCGGGACGAACCAGCCGCCGACCGCGAGCCCCGGCCCGAACCGGTGCCCGGCCGGGTCGAAGGCCCGGGCGTTGTGGCGGCAGCGGCTGAACCAGCGGAGGAAGAGCACGACGCTCCCCACCATCAGCACCAGGCCGACCGGCACGTACGCCGCGAAGAACCCGGACCGCGTCCCGCCCGCCAGTCCCACCGCGAGCTGGGCGACCGTGTACGCCGCGATCACCGCCTGCGCGGCGACGGCCGCGGGCCCCGGGTCCACGACCGGCTTCTCCACGACCGGCTGCTCCCCGACCGTGACGTCCTGACGCGCCGCCTCGCCGACTGCTTCCGTACTCACCCGAGCTCCTGAGCGTCCGCCCGCGTTGTCGATCATGCGCGGGACCGGATGGAGCGTAGCCCCGCCGGCTCGGGCCGGTGAGCCCGGGGCGCCGGTGGCGGAGGCGACATCGGGCGGATCCCCGGACGACGGTTCCCGCACCGACTAGCCTCGGGCCCGGGACCGAAGGTCTCGGCCCGTCGGGACGTTCGGGAGGACGACGTGCTCCGGCTCCACCTCACCGCGGCGGACATCGGACGCACCCGGCTCACCCTGCTCGGGCCGCTCGCCGAGACCCAACTCGCCCTGAGCACCGCCCAGCACCGCGGCGAGGACGACCTCCTCGGCGGCTGGCGCCGGCGCGTGCGCAGCCAACTGCACGGCGAGGCCCGGGAGCTGGCCGTCGGCATCGCCCACCCCGCCGGACCGCTCGACCTGCTCACCGTCGCCGGGCCGGCGGACCGGCTCGACGACGGCCTCGACCGGCTGACCGCCCGCCGCGGGCTGATCGCCGCCGAGATCGCCGACGCGCCGGACGGACTGCGGGCCAGGATCCCCCGCTTCGTCGCGGGCGCCGCGCGGGGCGAGGCACAGGCCACGGCGAGCCTGACGGCGGCGTTCCGGACCGCCCACCGGGTGTCCGTGGCACCGCACTGGGACCGGATCGAGCGGGTGCTGACCGCCGAACGGGCCGCCAAGGCCACCGAGATGGTCACCGGCGGCACGGACGCGCTGCTCGGCTCGCTCCACCCCGGCGTCCGCTGGCGCCCGCCCGTCCTCGAAGTGGACTACCGCCCGCACACCCCCGGCCGGACCGACATCCACCTGTGCGGGCAGGGCCTGCTGCTCGCACCCTCGGCGCTCGCCCGCTCGATCCACCTCTACCTGCCCCTGCACGAGGACGAGCAGTTGCTGCTCGTCTACCCCGTCCTGCGCGACACCCTGGCGGCGGCGCGCGTCCTCACCGCCGACGCACCGGGCGGCCGGGCGCTCGACGCCCTGATCGGCACCACCCGGGCCGCCGTCCTGCGCACCGCCGACGGCGGCACCACCACCGGCGACCTCGCCCGCCGCCTCGGTATCTCGGCCGGCGGTGCCAGCCAGCACGCCACCGTGCTCCGCGACGCCGGGCTGCTCCACAGCCACCGCCTCGGGCGCCGGATCCAGCACACCCTCACCCCGCTCGGCGAAGCCCTCCTCTCCCGGGACGACCGGACTTCCACCTGACCGGCCCGGGCCTCGCACCCACGCGCCGCCGACGGCGGAGGAGCCGCGCCGCCGAGTGCGGCGAGTTGCCGCTCGGGCCGCGCGCCCTCGCGCCTCGGACGGTCGCCCGGGGGAAGGGGACGAGCCGGTCGGTCACCCGCGCGGGCAAGGGCGAGGTGGCGCGCCGGTACGCCGCCGGTAACCGGCGGCCGCGTCGGCGGGCGAGGGTTCCCGTCCGGGTCTCGCGCCTATGCGTGGTCGGCGGTCGCGCGGTGGAGGAGGTCCAGGTGATCGGGGCCGAGGCGGTCGGTGAGGGCGGCGGCGAGGGCGAGGAGTTCGGCGCGGGTGGCGGGGTCGGGGCGGAGTCGGCAACTGGCCGCGGCCCGGCGGACGAGGCCAACGGCGTCGGCGGCGGCTCGGGCGGCGAGGCGCGGGTCGGGGTCGGCGGCGACCCGCAGCTGCACCAGCAGCCGGGCGACCGGGTCGGGTTCGTGGAGCAGGTGGTAGCCGGCCCGACGGACGACCGCCCGGTCCTCGTCGTCGAGCAGGGCGCGGGCGTATCCGTCCGGAAGGCCGGCTGCGAGGGGTCGCAGCAGGTCCGCGGCGGCCCGGACCACGCGCGGTGAACGGTCCCGCAGCAGCGGCAGGACGGGCGCCACGGGCGCTTCGGTGCCGGCGAGTTGCCGCAGCCCGCGCAGCGCCCGGGCCCGAACGGCGTCCGCCGGATGCGCCAGCAGGCCCGTCAGCAGCGGGATGTCACCGCGCCCGCCGGTTTCGGCCAGCCCGTCGATCACAGCGAGCACCGCCGGCCCGCCACCGCCCCCGCCCGCGACCGCGCCGCCGGCCCGCGCCGAGGCCCCGGCCGCGCCCGGGACATCCGTCATGTCCCAGATGTCCCGGGCGCCGCCGCGGGCGCTGTCCGTCACGGCGCCCGTCACGGCCCCGCTCCCGTCGGGCGCGCTCGCCGGGCGAAGGGCCTCGCCTGCCGCCGCCAGTTCGGCGACGCGCGCGCGGTAGAAGCCGAGCGGTTCGGCTCCGCTGCGGCGCGCGGCGTCGCGGGCCCGGGCCCGGACCAGCGCGTCGGGGTCGTCCAGGTGCCGGGTGACGTCGTCCAGGTGTCCGAGCCGGGCGAGGCCGGTGAGGGCGGCGGCGCGGACGTAGCCGTGCGGGGAGCGGGCGAGCCGGCGCAACGGGTCGGGCTGTCCGGACCAAACAGCGGCCTTGGCGGTCGATTCGGCGGCGGCGGCCCGCAGGCCGGGGTCGGCACCGTGTTCGGCGAGGGCGAGCAGGTCGCGCGGGCCGAGCCGCCGTCCGCCTTCGCGGAGCGCGAACTGCCGGACGGCGGCGACCGGTGAGGCGAGGAGCAGGGCGAGCAGGTCGGGTTCGTTGCGGCCGGGTGGCTCGGCGAGGGCGGCAACGAGTTGCCGGCGGGGGAAGCTGCCGCGATTGCGCGCGGTGAGCAGCAGGGCGGTGGGTGCGGCGGCGGGCCCGTACGTGGCGGGGGCACGGTCGAGGAGGCGGAGCAGACCGGTGCGGGCGAGGTCGCGGACGGGTTCGACCCAGTCGGCGGTGCGCAGGACGAGCCAGGGGGTGAGCTCGGGGTCGGGCGAGGCGATGATCTGCCGCACAGCCAGCTCCCGGACCCAGCCGTTGGCGTGGGAGGCGGCGAGGGCGAGGGCGGCCCGGTCGGCGCGGCCTCCCCGGACGGCGGTCTCGGCGGCGGTGAGCTGCGGGAAGGCGCGGGCGTCCCAGCGGTGGACCCGGCGGATCCGGTCGTCCAGGGCGGCGAGTTCGCGCGGGTGCCGGGCGAGCCGGGTGAGGGCTCGGCCGGCCCGGTCGGGGTCGTCGCTGGTCAGGGCGCCGATCAGGGCCTGGTTCGTCCGCATGTCCGCCGTCCTTCAGGGCGTCCGCCTCCAGCCCGACAGGTTTTCACATCCGTGAACACCAAACACATGTGCAGTCGCACCTCTTGACCGCCCCTCAGAATCGCCCCTACCTTCGGCCCACAGACAAGTCCACCGTTCATACACGTGAACATCCACTCGAGGGACTTCCATGCGTATTCCCCGCTCGCTCCTCCTCGGCACGGCGTCGCTGCTCGCCGCGGCGATCGCGTTCCCCGGCACCGCGTCCGCCGCGTCCACGGTCACTCCGCACTGGGAGGGGATCGGCCGGGCGGCCCTGGCGGCGTCCGACGGCTGGGGTTCGGCGACCACCGGCACGACGGGCGGCGGCGCGGCGGACGCCGGGCACGCGTTCCTGGTGCACGACCGGGCCGAGCTGGTGGCGGCGCTGGGCGGCGACAACGCCACCAACGCGGGCAACGCCACCCCCAAGATCATCTACTTGGCCGGGACGATCGACCTGAACACCGACGACGCCGGCCGCCCGCTCACCTGCGCCGACTACGCCGCGGGCACGGGCTACTCGCTCCCCGCCTACCTGGCGGCGTACGACCCGGCGACCTGGGGGACGGCCACCGAGCCCAGCGGGCCGCTGGAGGACGCCCGGGACGCGGCGCAGAAGGCGCAGGCCCGGCAGATCCAGATCAACGTCGGCGCGAACACCACGATCGTCGGGCTGCGGCACACCGCGCGGATCCTCGGCGGCGGGTTCGTGGTGAAGAACGTCGACAATGTGATCATCCGCAACACCACGTTCGAGGACGCCGCGGACTGCTTCCCGTCCTGGGACCCGAAGGACGGCGCGACCGGCAACTGGAACTCCGAGTACGACTCGGTGACCCTCTACAACGCCACCCACGTCTGGGCGGACCACAACACCTTCACCGACGGCCGCAACCCCGACGCGGCGCAGCCGCAGTACTTCGGGCGGCCGTACCAGGTGCACGACGGCCAGCTGGACGTCACCAACGGCTCGGACTACGTCACCGCCTCGTGGAACGCCTTCGAGGACCACGACAAGACCAACCTGGTGGGCAGCAGCAACACGTCCAAGGTCGACCCGGGGCACCTGCGAGTGACCTTCCACCACAACCTGTGGTCCAACACCGTGCAGCGGGCCCCGCGGGTGCGGTTCGGGCAGGTGGACGTCTTCAACAACTACTACGCGGTCGGCGCGGAGGAGTACGAGTACAGCATCGGCGTCGGCAAGTCCTCGCAGATCGTCGCGGAGGCGAACTACTTCGAGCTGCCGGCGAACGCCCCGGCCGGGAAGGTCCTCTACAACTGGGGCGGCACCGGGCTGAGCGCGACCGGCAACCTGGTCAACGGCGCGCCGGTCGACCTGGCGGCCGCCTTCAACGAGGCGCACCCGGCCACGCCGCTCGCCGCCGAGAGCACCTGGACGCCGACCCTGCGCCTGCGGGTCGACCGCGCGGACAAGCTGCCGCACCTGGTCGGCCACCACGCCGGCATCGGCCACCTCTGACCCCTGCGGGGCCCTCCCCCGCCGGTCACCGCCGTGCGGTCACCCCCGGGTGACCGCACGGTCGCGCTGCGCCGAAGGTCCTCCGCGGTTCCTGTGAGCCCGCCCACACGCCCCACCGCGACTACGGCCCTGCATAGTCGTCGCCCCCGCCCGGCGGACGCCGACGACCGGGCCGGACGGCCGGGCGGCTCCGGACGCTCCCGGAATTCCGCAGGTCAGCCGGGAAATCGGCGCCAATCGGACATCCCGGGTTTGGTCGGCGCGGGGGCCGGGTAAACCGGGGTGACGCGCCCGAGTCGATCACGGGCGCACTGCCGTGCCTACTACCGGCAGTAGTTTTCGAGCCCGTTGCGCCGCCATAAGGGCCTCTGCCAAGAATGTCCCGGTCGCAAGGCGGCGCGGCTCTCTCCCGCCGCGCCAACCCGCCCGCCCCGCGCCGTACGGCCGGGGCGCACGGCCGTCCGACACGGTCCGCGGGCCTGTTCCCCGAACACGCTTCGCGATGCCCGTGTGCCCGGATACGGCACCGCGAGACGGAAGAGGTCGCCCGCCCATGCAGCACCGCAAGACCCACCAGCTCCGCGCGAAGCTGCAGAACCGCCGCAACGCGCTGATCACCGGCGTCGCCACCCTGGCGGTGGCGGGCTCCGCCACGCTGGCCATCGCCCTGCCGCAGGACGCCACGACCGCCGAGGCCGCAGCCCCGCCCACCGCCGTCGCCGCCGCCACCCCCGACGTGGACCAGCTGGCCGCCGCGCAGGCCCAGGCCGCCGCCGAGGCGCAGGCCTCGGCCGAGGCCTCGGCGAAGGCGTCCGCGGAGGCCCAGGCCGCCGCCGAGGCGTCCGCGAAGGCGGAGGCCGACGCGAAGGCCGCTGCCGACGCCAAGGCGGCCGCGGACGCGAAGGCCGCCGCCGACGCGAAGGCCAAGGCGGACGCCGAGGCCAAGGCGAAGGCCGCCGCACAGGCGAAGGCCGCTGCCGCCGCCAAGGCCGCCGCCGACGCGAAGGCGAAGGCCGACGCCGAGGCCGCCTCCCGCTCGCAGGCCCGCTCCGCGCTGACCTCGACCTACTCGGGCACCCCGCAGCAGATCGCCGCGCAGATCGTCCCGGCCTCCCAGCTGCAGTGCTTCTCCAACATCGTGGAGCGCGAGTCCAGCTGGAACGTGCACGCCACCAACCCCTCCTCGGGCGCGTACGGCCTGGTCCAGGCGCTCCCGGCGTCCAAGATGGCCTCGGCCGGCGCGGACTGGCGGGACAACCCGGCCACCCAGATCAAGTGGGGCCTGCAGTACATGAACGAGACCTACGGCAGCCCGTGCGCGGCCTGGTCGTTCTGGCAGGCGCACAACTGGTACTGATCCAGTCAATACCGACCCGTACCGGTCGGTAGTTGTAGAGCGGGCGTGCTCGCGGAGTGAAGATTCCGCACACGTCCGCTCGATCTTGTCCCGGCTTGGGCGTTTTCGCGCGGCTTCCGGCCTTTGCGTGCTGGTGTCCCCGCCCATAGCCTCTGCGGCCATGGCCGACTCACCTCTGATCTCCGTCGTGGTCCCCGCCTACGACCTGCAGCAGCAGCTCAAGGAATGCCTGGACTCGCTGCTCGCCCAGTCCTTCCGCGGCTTCGAGATCGTCCTGGTGGTCGACCGCTCCCCGGAGTGCCCCGAGCGGCTGGTCGAGGCGTACGAGATGCGCGACCCCCGGGTCACCGTGCTCCGCCTGAACGCGGCCGTCGGCATCGGCCGCAGCCGCAACGCCGGCGCCGCCCAGGCCCGCGGCCGGTACGTGCTCTTCCTGGACAGCGACCACCTGCTCGCCCCGGACGCGCTGCAGGCGATGGCCGACCGGCTGGAGGAGACCGGCGACCTCGACGTCCTGCTGTTCGGCCACAACCGCGAGCACCGCGGCCGGATCTGGCCCGGCGGCGCGTCCGAGCTGCTGGCCGCGGCCGGCCCGGAGGTGTTCGCCCCGCTGGAGCGGCCCGAGCTGCTCGGCGCCCCGCCGCTCGCCTGGGACCGGCTGATCCGCCGCGAGGCCGTCCCCGCCTTCCCGGACGGGCACTACGAGGAGGTGCCCGCCGTCCACGAGTCGCTGCTGGCCGCCGGGCGGATCGCGGTGCTGGACCGCGAGTGCGTGACCATCCGCCGCCGCCACACCCTGCACCCGGTGGGCTCGCCGGGCAGCAGCCACTTCGACGTCTTCGACCAGTACGAGCACAGCTTCGGCCTGCTGGAGCGCACCGCCGACGCGGAACCGGCCCGCCCGCACCTGTTCACCCGGATGATCCGGCACTACCTCTTCGTCTTCGACCTGGCGGGCTGCGTGCCCCGGGCCGAGCGGCCGCAGTTCTTCCACCGCGCCGCCGAGCACTACCGGCGCTTCGTCCCCGAGGGCTACCGCCGGCCGGACGGGCGGGAGGGCATCAAGTTCTCGCTGCTCGCCACCGGGGCGTACGCGGCCTTCGAGGTGGCCAAGCTCTCGCACATCGCGCGCGGCGCGGTCGGCCGGCGGTAGCGGCGACCCAGGCCGTTCCCCGGTCGGTCCCGGCCCGGTAGAATCGACGGACAGTCAGTTTCGCCCGACAGATCGGGACTTCCATGTCGGAGCCGAACACCCCGTCGCGACACCCCGGGCCGGCCGGGCCCCGGACGCTCTCCGTCCGGTCCACCACGCTGCTCGGCTTCGTCCTGATCGCGGAGGCCGCGCTCTGCCTCGCGGTGCTGATCTCGATCTGGGCGCCGCTCAGCGACCTCACCTCGCCGCAGGCGCCGAAGGCCGTCGTCTGGTGGCCGCTGGGCCTCGGCCCGGTCCGGCTGACCGCCAACACCGCACTGCTGGTCGTGGTGGTGGCCACCAGCGGCCTCGGCAGCTTCGTGCACGCGGCCACCTCCTTCGCCACCTACGCCGGCAAGCACAGCCTGGTGCGCAGTTGGGTGCCCTGGTACCTGCTGCGCTCGGGGATCGGCGCGGCGCTCGCGGTGCTGGTCTACTTCCTGCTGCGCGGCGGCCTGTTCGCGGGCGGCACCGAGGGCAACGCCACCAACCCGTACGGCTTCGCCGGGGTCGCGGGCCTGTGCGGCCTGTTCTCCAAGCAGGCGACCGACAAGCTGCGCGAGGTCTTCGACACCATCCTGGCCACCCACGACGAGCCCGACCCGAAGGACCACCGGGGCGGCGAGCTTCCGCCCGCCGCCCCGGTGGTGACGGTGGTGCCGGTGGTGCCGACCATCCCGACGGTCCCGGCCCCGCCGACGCCCTAGCAGGACAGGTTGCCCCCGGTCGGCACGCCCAGGATCGCGGTGAAGTTCTGGTAGGAGTTGATCCGGGACTGCACCTGGGCGGGGTTGCCGCCGTTGCACTCGATCGAACCGTTGATGGAGCGGATGGTCTCGCCGAAGCCCGCGCCGTTGACCATCGCGTTGTGCGCGGTCATGGTGCCGGGTCCGTTCTGGGTCATCCAGTACCAGATGCCGGTCTTCCAGGCAACGGCGGCGTCGGTCTGCACCAGGTTCGGGTTGTTCAGCAGGTTGATGCCGAGCGCGTCGCCGGCGGCCTTGTAGTTGAAGTTCCAGCTGAGCTGGATCGGGCCGCGCCCGTAGTACGCGGCCTGGCCGGCCGGGCACCCGTACGGCTGCGAGGTGTCGCAGTAGTGCGGGTAGTTGGCGGTGTTCTGCTCGACGATGTGGACCAGCCCGCCGGTCTCGTGGTTGACGTTGGCGAGGAACGCCGCCGCCTCCTGCTTCTTCACCGTGTCGCTGCCGGTCTTGGCGAAGCCGGGGTAGGCGCTCAGGGCCGCGACCAGGCCGGAGTAGGTGTAGAAGGAGTTCCGGTTCGGGAACATCCGGTTGAACTGGGCCTCGGAGACCACGAACCCGCCGGGGTTCGGCGGGGTGGAGGTGGAGCCGCCACTGCAGCTGTACGGGTCCCAGTACCAGGTGGAGACGACCGGGTCGTAGCCCGGGTTGTCGTGCTCGGCGATGTACAGGTTGCCGTCGGTGTAGCGGACCACGGTGCCGGTGGTGTAGTTCTGGCCGGCTTTCCACGCGGGGTAGGTGCAGTTGCCGGTCGGCGTGGGGGTGGGGGTCGAGCCGCCGCCGCAGGTGCCCTGGTCGGCCCAGACGCCGGAGCCGCCGGTGGAGGGGGTCTCGCCCTGGGTCCACCACTTGGCCTGCCAGTTGTGGCCGTTGTAGGAGGCGGTCATGCCGCCGGTGTAGACGGTGGCGGCCGCGTAGGGGGTCGCGCAGCTCGCCGCGTAGGCGGGGGAGGCGAGCGGGGTGAGCGCGGCGAGCCCTGCGGCGGCGGCCGCCGAGGCGAGCATCGCGATGATCCTGCGCTTGGACATGTGCCACTCCTCGTGGGGGATCGAGTGGGGGTGCCACGCACTCAAGCGCTTTGGTCCAGACCTGTCAAGAGGTCTGGACCATAACGGGATTGAGGGTCCGTCACTACACGTGCGCGGTGCCGCCGCCGGCCGCCATCGCGGCGGCGATCCGGCGGTTGTTCTCCCGCCACTCCTCCTCCGGCAGCCGCGGCAGCATCTCCTCCCACAGCGGCAGCAGCGAGCCGCGCAGCTGCAGCATGCCTTCGGGCCGGGCGGTCAGCCACAGGTGGAAGTGGGCGGCGCCGTCGCCCCAGCGGTTGACGTGCACCCGGGCGACGCCGTCCAGCGAGCGCACCGCGCGCTCCACCCGCTGCAGCAGCGGGCCGATCTCGGCGGACCGCTCGGCCGGCAGGTCGGCCAGGTCGTGGTGGGCCCGCGGCTGGAGCAGCAGCACCGCGGGCACGCCGGGCGCCTCGCGGACGCCGGTCAGCCGCCAGTTCTCGTCCGTCCACAGGTAGCTGTCGTCCGCGCGGGCGCAGATCGCGCAGTCGTCCGGACCGTCCTCGCCGTCCCGGGGCGGCTCGGGCAGTGCGACCGGATCCAGGACGCGGCCGGTCGGCCCGCCCTCGTAGGGGAAGATGTCCCAGCTGGCGGCGCCGTCCTCGGGGACGACCAGGCGCTCGCCGATCGGCTGGCGCGCGAGGTACGGGGTCGGGGCGGTTCCGTTCGTTTCGATCATGTGCGCGAGCCTGCCAGACGACGCCGCGTCGCCGCATGCGGATACCGATCGCCTGCGATCATCGACACCATGGCCACCTCCGACGCCGTCGGCCGTACCGCCGACCTGGCCCGTGCCCTGCGCTCGACCCTCCGCGGCGAGGTCCGCTTCGGGGCGGCCGAGCGCGCGGTCTACAGCCAGGACGCCTCCAACTACCGCCAGGTGCCGCGCGGCGTGGTCAAACCCGCCGACGCGGACGACGTCCGGGCCGCGGTGGCCCTGTGCCGCGAGTACGGGGTGCCGGTGGTGCCGCGCGGCGCGGGCACCAGCATCGGCGGGCAGGCGACCGGACCCGGCGCCGTGGTGCTGGACTTCCGCCGCCACCTGAACCGCGTCCTCGCCGTCGACCCCGGCACCCGCACCGCCCGGGTCGAACCCGGCGCCGTCCTGGACGACCTGCAGGCCGCCGCCCGCCCGTACGGGCTGCGCTTCGGGCCCGACCCGTCCACGCACAGCCGCTGCACCCTCGGCGGCATGATCGGCAACAACGCCTGCGGCGCCCATTCGGTCGCCTGGGGCCGCACCTCGGACCACCTGCACTCGCTCGACCTGCTGCTCGCCGACGGCACCGAGCTCACCGTCGGCGGCCCGCTCACCCCGGCCGGGCGCGACCGGCTCGCCGCCCGGACCGGCCGCGCCGGCGAACTCCACCGCGCCCTGCAGGCCCTGGCCGCCGACCACCTGGCGCTGCTGCGCCGCGCCATGCCCGCCCTGCCGCGCCGGGGCTCCGGCTACGCGCTGGACGCGCTGCTGCCCGAGCACGGCCACGACCTGGCGCGGGCGCTCGCCGGGTCGGAGGGCAGCTGCGCGGTGCTGCTGGGCGCCACCGTCGGCCTGGTCGACGCCCCCGCCGCCCGGGCGCTGGTGGTCGCCGGGTACCCGGACGAGGCGGCCGCCGCCGACGCGCTGCCCGACCTGCTGCCGCTCGGGCCGCTCACCGCCGAGGGGATGGCCGCCGACCTGCTCGCCGCCCTCGCCGCGGCGGGCCGCCGGCCGGCCGTCCTCGACCGGCTGCCGGACGGCGCCTGCTGGCTGTTCCTGGAGACCGGCGGGGCGGACACCGCCGAGGCCGCGGACCGGGCCCGCACGCTGGCCGCCGCCGTCCGCCGCACCCCGCGGGCCACCGTCACCGTGCTGGACGACCCCGGGGAGCAGCGCCGGCTGTGGGCCGTGCGGGAGGCGGCCGCCGGGATCGTCACCCGGCTGCCCGACCCGGCCGTGCCGGGCGGCGTCCCGGCCTGGCCCGGCTGGGAGGACTCCGCGGTCCCGGTCGAGCGGCTCGGCGACTACCTGCGGGCGCTGCGCGGGCTGCTGGCCCGGCACGGCCTGCGCGGCGTCCCGTTCGGGCACTTCGGGGAGGGCTGCGTCCACCTGCGGCTGGACTTCCCGCTCGCCGAACGGCCTTGGGTCTTCCGGGAGTTCATGGAGGAGGCGGCCGACCTGGCGGTGGCGCACGGCGGCTCGCTCTCCGGTGAGCACGGCGACGGGCAGGCCCGCTCCGAGCTGCTGTCCCGGATGTACCCGCCCGAGGTCCTGGCGCTGTTCGGCCGGTTCAAGCGGATCTGGGACCCGGAGAACCTGCTCAACCCCGGCGTCCTGGTCGACCCGCGCCCGCTCGACGCCGACCTGCGGGTCGCCGGCCGCTTCCGCGCGCTGCCGCTCGCCCTGCCGTACGAGCGCGACGGCGGCAGCCTGCTGAACGCGGTGCACCGCTGCGTCGGCGTCGCCAAGTGCGTGGACACCGCGAGCGGCGTGATGTGCCCCAGCTACATGGCGACCGGCGAGGAGCGGCACTCCACCCGCGGCCGGGCCCGGCTGCTGGCCGAGATGCTGCGCGGGGAGCTGGTCACCGACGGCTGGCGCTCGGCGGAGGTCCGGGAGGCGCTCGACCTGTGCCTGGGCTGCAAGGGCTGCGCGAGCGAGTGCCCGGTCCAGGTCGACCTGGCCACCTACAAGGCGGAGTTCCTGCACCAGCACTACCGGTGGCGGCCGCGCCCGCGCTCGCACCTGGCGCTCGGCTGGCTGCCGCTCTGGCTGCGCGGCGCCGCGCTGGCCCCGGGCCTGTTCAACGTCCTCGCGCGGCACCGCGGCGCGGCGGCGGTGCTGCGCCGGGCGGCCGGCATCGACCGGCGCCGCTCGCTGCCGGCGCTGCCGCCGGAGACCTTCGGACGCTGGTTCCGCCGGTACCGCGCCGCCCACCCCGAACCCGTGGGGGCCACCCCGGTGCTGCTCTGGCCGGACTCGATGGCCGACCTGCTCGACCCGGCGCCCGCGCGGGCCGCCGTGCTGGCGCTGGAACGCCTCGGCTTCGCGGTCCGGCTGCCGGCCGGCCGGGTCTGCTGCGGCCTCACCCTGGTCTCCACCGGCCAACTCTCGCTCGCCCGATGGGTGATGCGCCGCAGCCTGGCCCGGCTGCCGCCCGACCTCCCGGTGGTCGGCCTGGAGCCCAGCTGCACCGCCACCCTGCGCGAGGAGTGGCCGCGCCTGATCGGTGAGCACCGGCTGCCCGCCAGGGTGCGGACCTTCGCCGAGCTCCTGGACGACCACGGGGTGGACCTCCCCCGCCTGGGGGACACCGCCCTCACCCAGGTGCACTGCCACCAGCACGCGGTGCTCGGCACCGACGCCGACCGCCGGGTGGCCGAGCGCCTCGGCCTCGCCAACACCGTCCTGGACTCCGGCTGTTGCGGCCTGGCCGGCAGCTTCGGGATGGAGCGCGGCCACTACGAGGTGTCGGTGGCCGCCGCCGAACGGGTGCTGCTGCCCGCCGTCCGCGCGGCGGCTCCGGACACCCTGCTGCTCGCCGACGGGCTCAGCTGCCGCACCCAGATCAACGACCTGGCCCCGGGCCACCGCCCGCTGCACCTGGCCGAAGTGGTCCTCCGAGCGCTCGGGATCAACTGAATCGTGGGCGAATTGGTGAAACATGTCACCACTTCGCACCGTGCCGGTGGGCAGCTCGGACGTGTAGGTTCCTGCGTCCAAGGGGAGGCGCTCACCACGCGTCAGTCCCCGCGCAGATCCCCCCGTCAACAGCTCCTCCGACGAGAGAGACACGAGAGATGTCTGCACACGACCCTACGGACCACCCACCGCAGCGCCTCGGCGTCGTCGCCGAGTCGACCGCCGGTGAGACCCGCGTGGCCGCCACCCCGGCGACCGTCCGCGGGCTGCTCGCGCTCGGCTACGAGGTCGTGGTCGAGTCCGGAGCGGGCTCCGCGTCGGGTTTCACCGACGCGGCGTACGTCGAGGCCGGCGCGGGCATCGGTGACGCCTGGGCCGCCGACGTCGTGATCAAGGTCAACGCCCCGAGCACCGGCGAGATCGCCCGGCTGCGGGACGGCGCCACCCTGGTCGGCCTGCTGTCCCCCGCGCTCCGCCCGGACCTGCTGGAGGCCCTGTCGGCCCGTCCGGTGACCGCGCTGGCGCTGGACGCGGTGCCCCGGATCTCGCGCGCCCAGTCGATGGACGTGCTCAGCTCGATGGCGAACATCGCCGGCTACCGGGCGGTGATCGAGGCCGCGCACGTCTTCGGGCGCTTCTTCACCGGCCAGGTCACCGCCGCCGGCAAGGTCCCGCCCGCGAAGGTCCTGGTGGCCGGCGCGGGCGTGGCGGGCCTCGCCGCGATCGGCGCCGCGTCCAGCCTCGGCGCGATCGTCCGGGCCACCGACCCGCGGCCCGAGGTCGCCGACCAGGTGAAGTCGCTCGGCGGCGAGTACCTGCCGGTGAACGTCACCCAGGAGGCCAGCACCGACGGCTACGCCAAGGCCACCTCCGCCGACTACGACCGCGCCGCCGCCGAGCTCTACAGCGAGCAGGCCAGGGACGTGGACATCATCGTCACCACCGCGCTGATCCCGGGCCGGCCCGCGCCGCGCCTGATCACCGCCGAGGACGTGGCGGCGATGAAGCCCGGCAGCGTGATCGTCGACATGGCGGCCGCCCAGGGCGGCAACGTCGCGGGCACCGTCGCGGGCCGCACCGTGGTCACCGACAACGGCGTGACCATCATCGGCTACACCGACCTGGCCTCCCGGCTGCCCGCCCAGGCCTCGCAGCTGTTCGGCACCAACCTGGTCAACCTGCTGAAGCTGGTCACGCCCGGCAAGGACGGCCGGCTCACCCTCGACTTCGAGGACGTGGTGCAGCGGGCGGTGACCGTGGTCCGCGAGGGCGAGACCACCTGGCCGCCGCCGGCCGTGTCGGTCTCGGCCGCCCCGGCCGCCCAACCCGCCGCCGCGCCGGCCGCCGCCGCGCCCGAGCCGTCCCGGCTGACCCCGGCCGTCCGGTACGGCCTGATCGGCGCCGGCATGCTGGCGATGTTCCTGCTGGTCGCCTTCGCCCCGGCCCAACTGGCCGCCAACTTCACGGTGTTCGCACTGGCCGTGGTGATCGGCTACTACGTGATCGGCAAGGTCCACCACGCGCTGCACACCCCGCTGATGTCGGTGACCAACGCGATCTCCGGAATCGTGATCATCGGCGCGCTGCTGCAGATCGGGCACGAGAGCACGCTGGTCACCGTACTGGCGTTCGTCGCGATCCTGCTGACCAGCGTGAACATCTTCGGCGGCTTCGCCGTCACCCGCCGCATGCTGAACATGTTCTCGAAAGGCTGAGCCACGATGACATCCACGACGGCCTCCCACGCCGCCGACCTGGTCGCGGCACTGCTCTTCATCCTCAGCCTGGCCGGGCTCTCCCAGCACCGCACCTCCCGCGCCGGCGTCGTCTACGGCATCGCCGGCATGGCCCTCGCCCTGGTCGCCACCGTGGTGGTGGCCGCCCAGTCGATCTCGGCCGGCGCGGTCGCGCTGATCCTGATCGCGATGGCGATCGGCGCCGTGCTCGGCATCTGGCGGGCCCGCAAGGTCGAGATGACCGAGATGCCCGAGCTGATCGCCGTGCTGCACAGCTTCGTCGGCCTGGCCGCGGTGCTGGTCGGCTGGAACAGCTACCTGGAGGTGGAGGCGCACGGCGCCGCGCAGACCGCGGTCGGCGCCGACCTGCTGGGCATCCACCACGCCGAGGTGTTCATCGGCATCTTCATCGGCGCGGTCACCTTCACCGGCTCGATCGTCGCCTTCCTGAAGCTGTCCGCCCGGATCGCCTCCCGGCCGCTGGTCCTGCCCGGCAAGAACCTGCTCAACCTGGGCGCGCTCGGCGCCTTCGTCGCCCTGACCGTCTGGTTCACCGTCAGCCCGAACCTCGGCCTGATGATCGCGGTCACCGTGCTGGCCCTGCTGCTCGGCTGGCACCTGGTCGCCTCGATCGGCGGCGGCGACATGCCGGTCGTCGTCTCGATGCTCAACAGCTACTCCGGCTGGGCGGCGGCGGCAGCGGGCTTCCTGCTCGACAACAACCTGCTGATCGTCACCGGCGCCCTGGTCGGCTCCTCCGGTGCGTACCTCTCGTACATCATGTGCAAGGCGATGAACCGCTCCTTCATCTCCGTCATCGCCGGCGGCTTCGGCATCGAGGCGCCGTCCGGCGGCGACCAGGAGCAGGGCGAGCACCGCGAGATCCGCGCCCAGGAGGCGGCCGAGCTCCTCTCCCGGGCCGGCTCGGTGGTGATCACCCCTGGCTACGGCATGGCGGTGGCGCAGGCCCAGCACCCGGTCGCCGAGCTCACCCGCCGGCTGCGCGAGCGCGGCGTCGAGGTCCGCTTCGGCGTCCACCCGGTGGCCGGCCGGCTGCCCGGGCACATGAACGTGCTGCTCGCCGAGGCCAAGGTGCCGTACGACATCGTCCTGGAGATGGACGAGATCAACGACGACTTCTCCGACACCACCGTGGTGCTGGTCATCGGTGCCAACGACACCGTCAACCCGGCCGCCACCGAGGACCCGACCAGCCCGATCGCCGGCATGCCGGTGCTGAAGGTGTGGGAGGCGGAGCACGTGGTCGTGTTCAAGCGCTCGATGGCCTCCGGCTACGCGGGCGTGCAGAACCCGCTCTTCTTCCGGGAGAACAGCAGCATGCTGTTCGGCGACGCCAAGCAGAGCGTGGAGGACATCCTGCGCGCCCTCGACGCCGACGCCCCCGACGAGGCGGCGAACCGCAGGCCGACCGCGGTCGGCCGCTGAGAACGGGCACGACGGAGGCCGGGTGGATCGTCCACCCGGCCTCCGGGCCGTTCAGTCCTGGATCCGCCGCCAGGGCTGCTCCGCCTCCAGGGCGTAGGCGAGTTCGAGCAGCGTCCGCTCCCGGCCGTGCCCGGCGGAGAGGTGGACGCCCAGCGGCAGTCCGGACGCCGTCACCCCGGTCGGCAGCGACAGGCCCGGACCGCCGGAGACGTTGTTGACCGGCGTGAACGCCACGTAGTCCTGCAGCCGTCGCAGCAGTTCCTCGAACGGCACGTTCGGGCTGAGGTGGCCCAGCTCCGGGGTGGTGTGCGCCAGGGTCGGCGACAGGATCGCGTCGTACGTCCGGAACAGCCCGGCGTACTCCGCCTCCACCGCCCGCAGCCGGCGCAGCACGCCCGGGATCCGCGTCCACTCGCGGGTGAAGACGCCGCGCAGGCCCAGCGTCAGTCCGTCCAGCCGCTTGGCGCGGAAGCCGCGGTCCAGCACCAGCCGGCCACTGGCCGCGATGACGAACGCGATGTAGCCCCAGTACAGCGTGAAGTCCCGCTGGAACTCGGCGCCGAACGGCAGCACCACCGGGTCGATCGTGTGGCCGAGCGCCTCCAGCCGGGCGGCCGTGCGCTCGACCGCGGCCCGGGTCTCGGCGTCGCTGGCCACCACCGGGGAGTCCAGCACCAGCCCGATCCTCCTGGGCTTGCCGCCCGGCCCTTGGACCAGGCCCAGCGGCGGCAACGAGGCGTTGCGGTGGTGGAGTTCGGCGGCCGCCAGAAAGGCGGCCGTGTCGCGCACCGAGCGGGTCAGCACCCCGTCCGTCACCAGGTCGATCGGCAGCCGGCGGCCGTCCTCGTTGAGCACCAGCCGGCCGCGCGTCGGCTTCAGGCCGACCAGCCCGCAGGCCGCGGCCGGGATCCGGATCGACCCGCCGCCGTCGTTGGCGTGCGCGATCGGCACCACCCCGGCGGCGACCAGCGCGGCCGAACCGCCGGACGACGCGCCCGCCGAGTGGCCGGTGCTCCACGGGTTGCGCACCGGGTCGGCGGCCGCGTACTCGGTGGAGGCGTTCAGCCCGAACTCCGGCAGCCGGGTCTTTCCCAGCACCTGCAGACCGGTGGACAGGAACTGGCCGGCGAACCCCGCCGTCCGGCGGGCCGGCCCGGCCCGGAACGCCGCCGAGCCCTGGTTGGTCGGCAGGCCGCGCAGGTTCACGTTGTCCTTGAGGAAGCTCGGCACGCCGTACAGCGGCGCATCGCGCTGCGCCGCCAGCCGGGGCGCGTGGTACGCGGCGTGCGCCACCGGGTTGAGCGCGCCGTCCACCGACTGCGCCCGCCGGGACGCCGCCGACGCCAGCTCCGCCGGGCTGACCTCGCCCTTGCGGACCAGCTCCGCCAGCGCCACCGCGTCGTGCTCCCCGAGCGCGTCGTCCCCGAACGCGTGCACCCGCTCCGCCGCCATCCGGCTCCCCCTCGTCGCTACCAGTCGGTAATACCGCACAGTTGGCTGGAGTGTAGGCCGCCCGCGCTCCGACCCGGAACCCCCCGCGCCGTCCGCCCTCCGCCGACGCCCCGACGCCCGACCTGCACGCCGTCCGGCCGGGGGCCGCGAAACACCCTCGGTCGAACGGGATCCGGCGGCGCGGGCTTCGCCCTACCATCCCCTCATGGCGACTCTCAGCACCGTCGAGGCGGACAAGATCCTGGCCGACAACTTCGCGCCCTGGGTGCAGGCCCTCGGCCTAACCGTCACCGAGACCGGGGAGCGGCACGCCGTGCTGCGGCTGCCCTGGTCCGACCAACTCGCCCGGGAGGGCGGCGGCATGTCCGGGCAGGCGCTGATGGCTGCGGCCGACACCGCGACCGTGGTGGCGATCTCCGCGGCCCGCGGCGGCTTCGGGCCGATGACCACCATCCAGCAGTCCACCACCTTCCAGCGCGCCGTGGTCGGCACCGACGTCCTGGTCACCGCCCGGGTCACCAAGCTCGGCCGGCGGCTCGGCTTCATCGAGGTGACGCTGTGCGCCGAGGGCGAGGAGGAGCCGGCCGCGCACGCCACCACCGTGTACGCCTTCCCGGGCTGAGGTCCACGCCTCCTTCGGCCGCACGCCCGCGAACCGGCGCCGTCCAACCCCTGTTCGCCGCCCCTACCGCGCAGTAGCCTCGCCGGGCCGAACCACCCACCGGCCGGCCCGACCTGGAGGCTGCATGCGCACCGCCCCGCCCACCCGCCGCCCCGCCCGCGTCCTGCTCACCGCCGCGCTCTGCGCGCTGACCCTCGGGGCGGCCGCCACCCCCGCCGCCGCCGACTCCGCCGCCTCGGCCCGCAACCACCCCGCCGAGTACTACCTGGCGCTCGGCGACTCGCTCGCCGCCGGCTACCAGTCCCTGCCGGGCGGCGGCCACGTGGTGGGCCGCGGCTACGCCCAGGACCTGGCCCGCACCCTGGAGGGCCGCGCACACGCCGCGGGCCGCCCGTTCTCCTTCACCGACCTGGGCTGCCCCGGCGAGACCTCCGGGTCGATGGCGGACGGCGGCTGCCGCTACCCCCACTCCTGGTCCGGATCCCAACTGACCAACGCCGTCTCGTACTTGAAGGCTCATCGCAAGGACCGGGTGGTGGTCACCCTGGACATCGGCGCCAACGACGTGGACGGCTGCGCGAGCGGCGGCAGCCTCGACCTGCCGTGCGCGCTGAACGGCATCGCCACCGTCCGCCGCAACCTCGACCGGATCCTCGGCGAGCTGCGGGCCGCCGCCGGGCCGCACACCCGGATCGTCGGCATGAACCTCTACGACCCGTTCCTGGCCGCCTGGTTGACCGGCGACCAGGGCAAGGCACTGGCCACCCTCTCGGTCCCGCTCGCCGGGGCGCTGAACGGCGTCATCGAGCAGGTCGACGCCGCGCACCGGGTGCCGACCGCCGACGTGGCGGGCGCCTTCGACACCGGCGCCTTCCTGCCGATGGTCCCGCTCGGCGGGCAACTCGTGCCGCTCAACGTCGCCCGGGTCATGCAGTGGACCAACATGGCGCGCGGCGACATCCACGCCAACGACGCCGGCTACCAGGTGATCGCGGACGCCTTCCTCGCCGAACTCTGAGCCCCGGGCACCGCCGGGCCCCGGGCCTCACCGGGCGCTGCGCCCTCGGCCCCGCCGGGCTCCGCGCGCACGGGTGTGGCTCCGCGCGCACGGGTGTGGGCGCCGGCCTCTCCAGCCGGCGCCCACCCGCTCGGGGCCCGTTCCCGCTACTCCGCGCAGATCGTCGTCACGAACTCCGCCACCCGCTCCTGCGGCAGGTGCCGGGCGATGTCCGCCTCACTGATCATCCCCACCAGCTTGTGGTCGGGGTGGTTGATCACCGGCAGCCGCCGCACCAGGTGCTGCTCCATGATCCGCAGGACCTGCTCGGCGTCCTCGTCCTCCTCGACCACCATCGGGCGTCCGACCGCCAGGTCGACCGCCAGGACGGTGCTCGGGTCGTGGCCCTCGGCCACGCACTTGAGGACGATGTCCCGGTCGGTGAGGATCCCCAGCAGCTTCTGGTTCTCCCCGCAGATGGGCAGCGCGCCCACGTCGCGCTCCCGCATGATCCGCGCCGCATCGGCCAGCGTCTGCTGGTCGCCGATGCACTCGGCCCCCGCGTGCATGATCTCTCCGGCTGTGGTCATCTCGGGCCTCCCGCGTCCGTGGCCGATCGCCCCGCCCTCTCCTCTCCATCCTCTGCCGCTCCGCCCGCACCCGCCACCGGGGCCCCGTCGGCGGCCGCCCGGGCCGTCGGGGGCTCCAGCGGGTCGCGGGCCAGCACCTCGTCCAGGGCCGGGAGTTCGAGCTGCTCCATCTCGCGCTCCACCTCCTTGACCGCCTCCACGGGCGACTTCCCGTTGCGGTCGGTGGCGCTCTCCAGGAAGCGCAGCAGCTCCACCGGGAACGGCAGGACCAGGGTCGAGTTCTTCTCCGCCGCGACCTCCACCACCGTCTGCAGCAACCGCAGTTGGAGTGCGGCCGGGGTCGCGCTCATGATCGCCGCCGCCTCCGAGAGCCGCGCCGACGCCTGGAACTCGCCGTCCGCGGTGATGATCCGGGCCCGCCGCTCCCGGTCCGCCTCGGCCTGCCGGGCCATCGAGCGCTTCATCGACTCGGGCAGCGCCACGTCCTTGATCTCCACCCGGTCGATCTCGACGCCCCACCCGAGGGCGGGCGAGTCCAGCATCAGCTCCAGGCCCTGGTTGATCGGCTCGCGGTTGGCCAGCAGGTCGTCCAGCTCGCTCTTGCCGATGATCGACCGCAGCGAGGTCTGCGCCACCTGCGACATCGCGAAGCCGTAGTCCTGCACGTTGACGATCGCCTTCACCGGGTCGACCACCCGGAAGTACACCACCGCGTCGACCCGCACGGTCACGTTGTCCCGGGTGATGCCCTCCTGCGCCGGGATCGGCATCGTGACGATCTGGACGTTCACCTTCCGTATCCGGTCCGCCACCGGCATCAGCCACGCCAGACCCGGACCCCGCACCTCGTCCTGCACCCGGCCGAACCGGAACACCACACCCCGCTGGAACTGCTGCACCATCCGGACGCTCAGCCCGGCGCAGACGGCCAGCACCACCAGCAGCGCCACCAACGCGTCAACAACGATCATCGCCGTCACCTCGGACCCGACAGAACCCCGGACCCCACGTCCACGCTACTCCGCGCGTGCCCGGTCGCCGCGCGTCCTACCATCGGCGCCATGGAGCACCCGCCCGTCCTCGACCCCGCCCCCGCCGCCGAGGCCGCCCGCACCGTCGCCGAGCTCGACGACCAGGTGGTCCACTGCCGGGCCTGCCCCCGCCTGGTCGCCTGGCGCGAGGAGGCCGCCCGCACCAAGCGCCGCGCCTACCTGGACCAGGAGTACTGGGCCCGCCCGATCCCCGGCTTCGGCCCCACCGACGCCCCGCTCGCCCTGGTCGGCCTCGCCCCCGCCGCCCACGGCGGCAACCGCACCGGCCGCATCTTCACCGGCGACCCCTCCGGCGACCTGCTGTACGCCACCCTCCACCGGCTCGGCCTGGCCAACCAGCCGCACTCCACCTGGCGCGACGACGGCCTGCGGCTGCACGGCGTGCGGATCACCGACCCGGTGCGCTGCTGCCCGCCCGACAACAAGCCCACTCCCGGGGAGCGCGACACCTGCCGGCCCTGGATCGTCCGCGAGCTGCTGCTGATGCGCCCCACCCTGCGCGCCGTCGTCGCCCTCGGCGGCTTCGCCTGGCAGGCCCTGCTCCCCGCCCTCGCCGCCGCCGGCTGGCAGCTCCCCCGCCCCCGTCCCGCCTTCACCCACGGCGCCCACGCCGTCCTCCCCGCCACCGACGGCGGCCCGCCCCTCCACCTCTACGGCTGCTTCCACGTCAGCCCCCGCAACACCTACACCGGCCGCCTCACCCCCGCCATGCTCACCGACCTCCTCGCCGAGGCCGCCGCCACCGCCGGCCTCCGCTGACCGGCGCTGACCGGCGCTCCCGGGGTCAGCGCAGCTCCGGCGGCCGCTGCCCGGCCTCCCGCCACACCGCCGGGAGCTGTTCGCGGACCAGGTGCATCTCGCCCAGCTGAAGCCCGTACAGCACCCCGTACCCGAAGCCGCCGTCCGAGAGGGTGCGGACGGTGCGGGCGGCGACGGCCGCGTCCTGGTGCCGGCCGAGCAGGTCCTGCAAGGTCTTCATCCGCGCGGTGAACCCGGCGGCCGGTTCGCCGACCGCCTCCCCCGCGTAGCGGGCCCGCTTCGCGGCCTTCCGCGCCTCGTGCAGGGCGCCCTCGGTCGCCCCGCCGGGCCCGGCGGCCAGCGCGGCCTCCACCCGGACCGCGGTCCGGCGCCACTCGCGGCGCAGCACCCGGGTCGCCTCCGGCCCGGCCGGCTGCCGGGCGCGCTTCGACAGCCTCGGGTCCCGGGCGAGCTCGGCGAGCTCCCGGGTCAGGTCCCGCCACCGTCCGCCGCCCAGTTCGGCGAGCACCTGCGGTCGGCTGTCCGCCGCCTGCCGGGCGGACCACCGGGCGAGGTCGGCGAGCACGCCGTCGCGCCCGCCGTCCGCCGGCAGCTCCCGCGCCTGGGCGAGCAGCCGCTCCGCGAGCACCTCCCCGTCGCGCGCGTCGCCGAGCGCCGCGCCGACCTCGCGCAGCCGCCGGACCGTCCCGCCGCGGTCCCCGTCGAGCAGGCCGCGGTAGGAGCGCAGCGCGCCGCGCAGCCGCCGGGCCGCGACCCGGAGCTGGTGCACGGAGTCGGCCTCGTCGGCACGGACGGCCGCCTCCAGGTCGAGGACCCGCGCGGCCTGCTCCCGGATCCGCGCGGCCAGCAGTTCCCCCGCCGTCCCCCGCACTCTCCGCGCCAAGGCCGTCCACCTCCCGCCGTCTCCCAGCGTAGGCCCGCGCGACGGCGCGCGATCGGCCCGGCGCGCCGCCGACCGGGGCCTGCGGCCGGCTGCCTACGGTGTGCTGCATGAGCGATCCGGAGCAGAACAAGGCGACCGCGAAGGCCTTCTACCACCTGATGTTCAACGAGTGCCGGCCCGCCGACGCGGTCGAGCGCTTCGTCGGTGACACCTACATCCAGCACAACCCGCACGTCGGCGACGGCAAGCAGGCGTTCGTCGCGTACTTCGAACGGATGGCGGCGGAGTACCCCGGCAAGCGGGTGGAGTTCCGGCGGGTGGTGGCGGAGGGCGACCTGGTGGTCCTGCACTGCCACCAGGTGTGGCCGGCCGAGGAGTACGCCGGGATCGACATCTTCCGGTTCGACGCGGACGGCCGGATCGTCGAGCACTGGGACGTGCTGCAGGTGATCCCGGCCACCTCCGCGAACGGCAACTCGATGTTCTGACACGGCCTTCACACGCCCTCTGGCATACTCCAACACCATGACCGACAACCGTGCGACCAGGGCCCTGCGGGCCGCGGTGTTCACCGCGCTCGCCGTGCCGCTGGCCGCGCTGGGGCAGGTCGTGGTCACCGGGCGTGCGCTGCCGCTCACGCTGGTGGCGGTGGCGGGAGTCGCGGTCTTCGCGCTGGCGCTCGCGCTGGACGGCGCACGGCACCGGTTCTGGCAGCTCGCCGCGATCCTGGTGCCGGTCGAGCTGGTGCTCAACACCGTGTTCAACCTCGGCCAGGATGCGTGTGCCAGTGCCGCGCAGACCCACGGCATGAACCTGCTGGTCTGCGGTGGCGACTCGCTCACCGACGGCTCGCCGCTGGCCGGCCTGACCGGCACCTCCACGGGCGCCCTCCAGGCCCTGGTCCTGGCGGTCCACCTGGCGCTCGCACTGGCCGCCGCCGCCTGGCTGCGCCTGGGCCACGCCGCGCTGTCCGGCCTCGCCGACGCGCTCTCCGCACTCGCCGCGCTGCTGCCCTCCCCGTGGCGGTCGCTGCTGCTCGCGGTGCTCCCGGCCTGCCCGGCCGTCCTCCTCCCCCCGCCCGGCCACGCGGACTCCCCGGTCCGGCCGCAGGGCGTGGTCCCCTCTCCCGCTCCCCGGCGCGGTCCGCCGGCGCTCGCGCTCGCCGCCTGACACCGTCCGTTCGCACGGACCTGTCGGCCGCGACGCCCTCCCAGCGCCCCCTTTCCCTTCACCGGTACGAGGCCGCGCCGCGCGCGCCCGTACGCCGAGGAGTCGACGGACCACCATGAGCAACAACAACACCACCACCGGCAACAACCGCCCGACCGCCCGCCAGCGCCTGCAGGAGGCGCAGCGCCGCGAGGCCAAGGCCGCCGCCGTCCGCCGCCGCGCGGTGATCGGCGTCAGCGTCCTCGCCGCCCTCGCGGTGGTGGGCGGCGCGACCGCGATCGCGATCTCCACCGCCGACGGCGGCAGCTCCGCCGCCGCCTCGTCCGCACCCGTGGTCACCCCCGCCAACACCTCCGGCCCGGACGGCACCGTGGTCGTCTACGGCAAGGCCGACGCCCCGCACACCCTCGCGGTGTACGAGGACTTCCGCTGCCCGGTCTGCCAGAAGCTGGAGGCCGGCGCCGGACAGTCGATCACCCAGCTCGCCGACGACGGCACCTACAAGATCGAGTACCACCTGGCCGCCTTCCTCGACAGCAACCTGGGCGGCAAGGGCTCGCACACGGCGCTGGCCGCCGCCGGTGCGGCGCTGGACGAGGGCCCGGACAAGTTCAAGAAGTTCCACGACGTCCTCTACGCCAACCAGCCCGAGGAGCGCGAGGACGGCTTCGGCGACGTCAACCGGATCCTCGAACTCGCCGACCAGGTGCCCGGCCTGAAGACCGAGGCCTTCACCAAGGCCGTCACCGAGGGCACCTACCTGCCCTGGGCCGACAAGGTCGCCGCCGCCTTCGACAAGAGCGGCGTGCGCGGCACCCCGACCGTCCTCCTCGACGGCAAGCAGCTCAACGTCTTCGGCCAGAACGGCAGCCCGCTCAGCGGCGACCAGTACACCGCGCTGGTCCGCCAGACGGTCGGGGCCTGACCCATGACCGACAGAACCCCCGCCACCAGCGGCGCCCCCGTCACCGACGGCGCCCCCGTCGCGGTGCCCGTCGCCGCGAGCCGCCGCTTCGGCTGGCTGCTGCTGATCGGCGGCCTGCTCGGCCTGGCCGCGTCCGCCGTCCTCACCGTCGACAAGATCCGGCTGCTGAAGGACCCGTCCTACTCGCCGTCCTGCAACATCAATCCGATCATCAGCTGCGGCTCGATCATGCGCACCGCGCAGGCCGAGGCCTTCGGCTTCCCCAACTCGCTGATCGGGCTCGCCGCGTTCGGCGCCGTCACCGCGATCGGCGCCGGCGTCCTCGCCGGCGCCGCCCACCGCCGCTGGTTCTGGCTCGGCCTCCAGGCCGGCACCACCCTCGGCCTCGGCTTCGTACTGTGGCTGATCGACCAGGCCCTCTACGAGATCGGCGCGCTCTGCCCGTACTGCATGGTCGTCTGGGCCGTGGTCTTCCCGCTCTTCTGGTACACCACCCTGCACAACCTCCGCACCGGCGTCGTCCCCGCCCCCCGCTGGTGGCCCGCCGTCGCCCGCCGGCACTGGATCGCCCCCGCGCTCTGGTACCTGGGCATCGCCCTGCTGATCCTCAACCGCTTCTGGTACTACTGGCGCACCCTGCTCTGACCCGGCCCGCACGACGGCCCCCACCTGCGGCTTCGCAGAGGGGGCCGTCGGCATGCTCCCCGCGGGCCGTCCGCGCGCTCGACCGGGCTCCGCACGCGGCGCCAAGGGCCCGAGTGGGCCCGTCTGGCCATCAGAGGCGCCGCGCGGTCCAGGACTTGCGCCACGGATTGCACGGGCCGAGGCTTGAAGCAGGTGGTGTTGGCCCGCAGCATCGCGGCGGCTGGACATCAGGTCGTCGAGTCCGCCGCTTCCCGCTCGTCCTCATGGAGGAGCCATGGCTGTCAGGATCGGGGCCGATGTGCAATCCGACGTCACCGGGAGAGGCAAGTCCTCCTGGCGTCAGAGATGTGCCTCGTACATTGCGGACCTGCAATCCCAGGTTGACAGGCTGCGCCCCCTGGTGGCACACGAGAACATCAGCATCGTCAACATGGCCGACAAGCATCTGGAAGCTGCCCGGCAGGCCGTCACGACACCGGTGGGGCTGCGGGCGATATGGTCGGGCTCCGCCGTGGACAGGGCCTGGCCGAATCTCCACAAGACCGAAGAGGCGATTCTCCGGATATCCCCCAGGGCCGACCTCCGATGGTGCGGGGCGACCGTGCTCGCCAAGGCGGAGCAGCACCTCGGAGCGCAGGACCCCCGGAGGAGGCTCCTGGAAGGCCACCTGAACGACAACAGCCACGAACTGGACGAGCACTTCCGGGATCTGGCAGTTCGCACGCTGCAGGCGGCCAATGATGCGGCGGACTCGGAGCGGGCCCAGGTCCGGACGTTCCGCAATTTCCTGCTGTGCTCCGTGTTCGCCCTGACGATCCTCGTCGTCCTGTCCCTGGCCTGGGGATTCCTCTACCCGGAAGCCCTGCCGGAGAAGACGTGCTTCTACCCCAACGGCCAGCGGCAGTGCCCTGTCGGCGCCGGCGCGCCTTCAGGTGCCGACCTGATGCTCGTGGAGTTCATCGGGATGTGTGCGGCCGCGGTGGCGGGCGCGATCTCGCTCCGGCACATCCAGGGCACTGCGACTCCCTACATGGTGCCGATGGTGCTCATGCTGCTGAGGCTTCCGATCGGCGCGCTCTCGGCCCTCCTGGGAATCATTCTGGTGCGCGGGCAGTTCGTCCCCGGCCTCACCTATCTGGACACCAGCGGCCAGATCGCCGCGTGGGCGATATTCTTCGGCGTCGCCCAGGAGTCCATCACCCGGATGATCGATCAGCAGGGAAACCGCGTGCTCGACAATGCCCGGGGATCCATGAAGGAATTTGCCACCGTGCCGACGCGGGAGTGACAGGGGACCGACACAGTAACCGTGGACGGCAAGACCGCGCGGCTCGCGCACCGACCACGGCTCGGCGCCGGAGACGACCAGGTTGGGCCGGAACCGGTCCATCGGAACGGCCGGGTCTCCGGTGTCCACGGCGATGTGCCGGTTGAGCGCGGCGAGCGAGGCGGTGGTGGTCAGCAGCACCGGGTAGCCGTCGGCCATGCTGGTGCTGGCGTGCCCGCGGCCGTTGTCGTAGTCGACGGGCCGGCTGGTCGCGGGGTCGCCGAGGTGGAGCAGGCGGACGTCGCCGAGCCGCGCGCCGAGCCATGGCTCGGTGCGGCTGTCGGCCGGGAGCACGGGGAAGCGGGAGCCGAAGACGTCGGCGAGGGCGGGCGCGGCTCCTGTCGGCGCGCTCGGCCGGGCCACGTGGATGGACTCGCCCGCCGGGTCGAGGACGGTCAGCGAGCCGTCCGGATGCGGCAGTGCCCGGTAGCGGGCGAGAGCCGGGTTCTGGCGCTGGGTCAGTGCGCGGCCGGCAGGGTCGGCGAGCATCCGTCTCCGGTCCCCGGCCAGGCCCCACGGCTCGGCCTTGACCTGCGCGGGGTCCAGGCCGCGGGCCGACTTGAGCGGGTAGACGTGGAGTGCGGTCAACCGGGGCACGACGGTGATCCCTCTGCGGGAGGGGTGTGCCGCCCCCGGGGCCGGGTGGCTGATCCCGGGGGCGGCACGTTGTCGATCAGGGTCGGCGGTCAGTGATCGGCCTTCCCGCCCCGCACCACGCAGGAGGCGTTGTTCTCCCAGCCCCAGCCGTCACCGTCCGGGTCCGACGACGCACTCGCGCAGTACGGGTACCCGTTCGGCGCCTTGCTCGGCAGCGGCGACGCCGTCGCACCGGTGTCGGCCTTCCCGCCCCGCACCACGCAGGAGGCGTTGTTCTCCCAGCCCCACCCGTCACCGTCCGGGTCCGACGACGCACTCGCGCAGTACGGGTACCCGTTCGGCGCCTTGCTCGGCAGCGGGTCGACGACCGGGGACTGCGACTGGCTGGGCCGGTCGTAGATCGTCGCGGGCCGGGCGGTGGCGGCGATGCCGTTGGCGCCGTTGAAGAAGCGGTTGCCCCACGCGGTCAGCGAGTTCTTGTCGAAGTTGTTGACCAGGTCGAGGTACTCCACGCCGCCGCCGTTGCCGCTCCAGGACCAGCCGATGTAGCCGACCGAGAGCGACTGGGCGGTGGCCATGATGGCGTCCTCGTCGGGGTTGCCGTCACTGTGCTGGGCACCGAACTCGCCCACCACGATCGGCAGTCGGGCGTTGACGTAGCTGCCGAGGTAGCTCTGTACCTCGGCCGCGGTGTCGTAGACGCCGTACATGTGGATCGAGAAGATCGTGTTGCGGTCGGTGTCCGCAGCGAACACCGATGCCGCGTTGTCGCGCATGGTGTTGGACCAGTCCTGGCCCCAGTTCGGGCCGTCGACCATCAGGGCGTGGTGCAGGCCGGCACCGCGGATCTTGGCGACGGCACTCTTGGTGGCCGCCGTCCAGGCGCTGTAACCGGTGTTGCCCCAGGGCTCGTTGGCGATGTTGACGACGGCGTAGCTCTCCTGGCCGTCGAGGACGCTCTTGTTGTCGACCCAGAACTGTGCGGCCCGGTCGAGGGTGGTGGCGGCACCGTCCTCGCCGTACCCGGTGGCGTCGTGGACCTCCAGGACGCAGACGACCTTGGCGGCCTTGCACTGCGCGATCAGCGCGGAGATCTGCGCGGAGCTGGTGCGGGTCCAGCGGTCGCCGTTGCTGAGCACGACCCGGACGGTGTTGGCGCCCTTCGCGGCGATGTCGGCGATCGCGGTGGTCTGGCCGGGGTACCAGGCGTACGCGTGGTTGACTCCGCGCATCACGAACTGGCTTCCGTTGGCCTCGTAGATCCGGCCGTTGCTGACGTGGATGCCGGAGGCGGCGGCCTCGGCGCTGTTCGGGGTGAACCCGAAGACCGAGAACAGCAGCCCGAGGACGGCTGCGACCGCTGCTCCGACGGCCGTGAGCGCCCTGCGGCTCGGCGGCTTTTCCATGGCTCTCCTCACATCGTGGGGGTGGGGGTCCGGCCGGCCGACGCAGGTCGAGGCAGGGCCCCGGGCAGCGGGGCCCTCGACAGGCGGAGGGAGCACGGTCAGGCCGATCGTCAACGGCGCGCTCGTCTACCCGCCAGAGGTGGCGGCGGGGACCTGGCAACGTTGTCGAAGAGATGCTGACACGCCGCCAGTCACTGGTCAATGGAGGGCACTTAACCGATTAATCTTCCGCGTCCTCCGCATCCCGGAACGACGTCGGGCCGGACCCGCCCGAGGGCGGACCGGCCCGCAGGGGGTCGGAGCACGGCGCTGCGCCTACAGCACCGCTCGCGTCGGTTCGACGCAGAAGACCGCCTCCCGCACCTGCTCGGCGGTCGGCACGCCCGCACCGCGCACCCGGACGGTGGTGCGCTCACCGGGCAGCAGGGTGATCAGCCCGCGGTCGGCCGAGGCGGCGGGGTCGATCCGGTCGGCCTGCAGCAGCAGGTCGCGGACCAGCGTGCGCGCGGTGACCACGACGTCGACGGCGGCACCGCCGGCGGCATCCTCCACGGCCTCGACCGCCAGCTCGAACTCGGGCTTGGGATAGGCGAACACCTTGTCGGCGACCGGGAAGTGGACGGCCCGCAGGCCGTCCGCGTCGGCGACCAGGTACTCCCTGGCGGAGCCCTCCCCGGGCAGCAGTTCGGCCGGAACGGGCAGCTGGTGGACGGCGCGGGGTCCGGCGGTGAGCTGCACGGCGCTCTCGGCCAACAGCCGGCCGTCGGCATCCAGGCGGCGCAGGCGCAGCGTGGTGCTCCAGGCCTCGGCGGCCTGGTTGACCAGGGCGATCCGGGGAGCGCCGTCGCGGTCGGCGGGCTGCAGGGTGAGCAACCGGTCGGCGTAGAGCCTGCGCAGTTCGTGGTGGAGCGGCTTGAGCCGACCGTCGCCGTCGATCGCCGCCCAGGAGGAGACCGGCCAGCAGTCGTTGATCTGCCAGACCACGGTGCCTGCGCAGCGCGGCCAGTGCGAGCGCCAGTGCTCGATGCCGGTGGCGACGGCGCGGGCCTGGACCACCTGGGTGAGGTAGTGCCAGCGGTCGAAGTCGGCGGGCAGCTCGAAGTGCCGCGCCACGCCCCGGTCCAGCTTGCCGTTGCCGTCCTCCGCCTTCTGGTGGTGCAGCATGCCGGGCGAGTCGGCGGCGAGCGCCTCGGTGGGCAGCGCGCGGCGGATGGTGGCGTACGCGGGCGGGGCCTGCCAGCCGAACTCGGCGACGAAGCGGGGGACGGAGTCCCGGTACTCGGCGAAGTCCTGCCGGTTCCAGACCTCCCAGGAGTGATGGGTGCCGTGGTCGACGTCGTTGGGGTGGTGGTCCCAGCTGTCGGACCACGGGCTTCCGGCGGCGTAGGGGCGGGTGGGGTCGAGTTCGGCGACGATCCGGGGCAGCACGCCCAGGTAGTAGCCCTCGCCCCAGGAGTCGCCCCCGAGCTCCTCCTCCCAGCCCCAGTCGCGGAAACCCCACAGGTTCTCGTTGTTGCCGTTCCACAGCACCAGCGACGGGTGCGGCATCAGGCGGACGACGTTGTCGCGGGCCTCGGCCTCGATCTCGCCGCGCAGCGGCTGCTCCTCGGGGTAGGCGGAGCAGGCGAACAGGAAGTCCTGCCAGACCAGCAGGCCGAGTTCGTCGCAGGTCTCGTAGAAGGCCTCCTGCTCGTAGATGCCGCCGCCCCAGACCCGGATCAGATCCAGGTTGGCGTCGGCGGCCTGCTGCAGGCGGGTGCGGTACCGGTCGGGGGTGACCCGGGTGATCAGGGTGTCGTCCGGGATCCAGTTCGCGCCGCGGACGAACAGCGGTTCGCCGTTGACCGCCAGGGTGAAAGGGGTGCCGGTCTCGTCGGCGGTGCGGTGCAGCTCGACGGTCCGGAAGCCGATCAAGCGGCTCCAGCCGTCGAGCGGGGCGTCGCCGTCGGCGAGGGTCACGTCGAGCTCGTAGCGGGGCTGGTCGCCGTAGCCGCGGGGCCACCAGAGGGCGACGTCGGCGGCCTCCAGGGTGAGGACGCCGGTGTCGCCGTCGAGGACGGCCTCGGCGTGCGCGCCGGCGACGGAGGCGCGGACGGTGAGCGGGCGCCCGGCGCCGTTCTCGGTGCGCTCCAGGGTGAGGTGGAGCTCGACCCGGCCGGTGGAGCCGTCGACGGTGACCAGCGGGCGGACCTCGGCGAGCCGGGCCGTGGACCAGTGCTCCAGGCGTGCGGGCTTCCAGATGCCCGCGCCGGGCAGGGTCGGGCCCCAGTCCCAGCCGAAGCTGCTGGCCATCTTGCGGATGTACTGGAAGGGCTCCGGGTACACGTTGGGCCGGTCGCCGACCAGGGCGCGGACCCGTTCGGCCTCGGTGTAGGCGCTGGTGAACCGCACCTCCAGCTCGCCGGCCAGGCCGGTGGCGTCGAAGCGGTAGCGGCGGTGCATGTTGCGGGTGGAGCCGAGCTCGGTGCCGCCGAGGGTGATGGTGGCGGCGGTGTCGAGGCCGTCGAAGACCAGGTCGGTGCGCTCGTGGCGGCTGTCGTGGGCGGGCAGGTCGAGGGTGTAGGTCCAGTCGCGGCGGCCGACCCAGGCCACGTCCGACTCATTGGCGTCCAGGAACGGGTCGGGGATCAGCCCGGCGTTCAGCAGGTCGGTGTGGACGCAGCCGGGCACCGCGGCGGGCAGCCGGTCCTCTCCGTGGTGCAGGCTCCAGCCCTGGTCGAGCGGGGTGGTGTCCTTCATCTGTGCGGCTCCTCGTGGACGTCGGGCGGACCGGTGGTCGAATGTGCGGCGCGAGCAGAACCGTAACCCGGCGGGGCGACCCTGTCTATAAACCGGTTACGTGAATACCTTGATGGTTTCAGTCGTCGCCATTAAGGCATCAAGCTGCGAGTATGCTGGGGTCCAGCCTCCAGGGATGGCCACAGAGGCCGCTCCGACCAAGGAAGAGCTTTACCGGTTCATGCAGGATTCGGCCGGCAGGCCGCCGTCGGCGGCGCACGTCGCTCCCCGCCGCCGAACGCCCGCAGCCGGCCTGCGGGCGCGGGGTGGCGCGCGCCGCAGGCCGGCGGAGGGACCGTCGGGGCGTCAGTACGTGCTGCAGGTCGTCCCGTTGAGGGTGAAGGCGGTCGGGGTGCCGTTGGTGCCGGCGGTGGAGGTACCGCTGAAACCGAAGTTCACGCTGCCGCCGGCCGCGATGGCGGTGTTGTAGGACGCCGGGTTGCCGGCCGTCACCTGCTTGCCGGACTGCGTGCTCACCGCGTTCCACATGGAGCTGACCTGCTGGTTCCCGGGGAACGAGAAGACCAGCTGCCAGCCGTTGACGGTGGCGCTCCCGGTGTTCTTGATGGTCACGTCGCCGTTGAAGCTGCCGCCCCAGTCGGACAGGACGTAGTGCACCGCACAGTTCCCGGCCGGGGCCGGGGTGCTGGACGAGGCGGAGGGGGACGGCGGGGTCGACGCCGAGGCGGAGGGCGACGGCGAGGCCGACGCGGAGGTGGACGCGGACGGGCTCGGGCTAGGGCTCGGGCTCGACGTGCCGTCCATCAGGCCGGACTTGGCCCGCATCCGGTCGGAGTGGGCGCGGAACAAGGCGAGTTCGGGGGCTCCGGCCATGACGCCGAACTTGCCGTCCACGTTGTGGTCCTCGTACCACCAGAACGCGCTGCCGTCACCGCCGGCCGCTTCGAAGTCCGGGAAGATCTGGCTCCACCAGGCCGATCGGTCCACGTTGTGCACGTTGAACTCGCCCATGAAGAAGGGCTTTCCGACCTTGCCGTGGGAGTCGGCGATCCACGACCGGATCAGCGCCTTGGTCTGGTCGATGCTCAGGTTCGCCCAGGCCTCGGTCGGGTACGGGTGCGCCGAGGCGTAGTCGATGTACGGCGACTGCTGCACATACACGAACGGGTTGCCCTCGTCGCCGCCGAAGCCGTACGCGGTGCCGTGGCCCTCGATGCCGACGCCCAGCAGGTGCTTGGAGTCGATGCCCTTGACGAAGGCCCCCATCTCGTCGACCCAGGCCCGCAGCGTGGTGCCGTTGACGTTCTCGGCGGCGCTCTGCCCCTCGTAGCGGGGCTCGTTCATCAGGTCCCAGGCGAAGACGGTCGGGTCGTCCTTGTACTTGACGCCGCTGTAGTGGTTGACCCTGTTGAGCGCGTAGGACACGTAGTTCTTGTACGAGGTGAAGCAGCCGGGGCAGCGAGCCCGGTCGAAGAACGCGGCCCGGCCGGGCTGGCCGCCGGACACCCCCTCCCACTGGAGACGGGCGTCGATCCCGCCGTACGCCTCCCAGTAGTTCTCGAACACCGGGATCAGCCGGATGCCGTGGGCCTTCGCCGACTGGATGATGTAGTCGAACTGGGCGAACTCCTGCTCGTCGTAGACCCCCTTGGACCTCTCGAAGCCGTGCCAGTTCTCGTGGTTGAACATCCACAGCCGCACCACGTCGACCTTGTCCGCCTGCAGGTTGGCGAACTGTGCGTCGATCCGCGCCTTGTCCATGAACTGCGACTCGGTGTCCCCCGACGCCGAGCCGTAGGTGAACATGTCGTAGGTGTTGGTGCCCGCGAAGTAGTACTCCTTGCCGTTCAGGCAGAAGTGGACACCGCACCGGGTGGCGAACGCGTCGGCCGTGTCCGCCTGCGCGGTGTCGGCCCGTCCGAGGGTGAGGCCGCCCGCCGCGACGGCGGCGGCGAGCAGGAAGGCCGTCGGCGCGAGGCGCGAGGCGCGGCGGGTCCGGATTCTCTGGTGCACGCTGATCCCTTTCGTCCCGTGAGTGGGGGTGGGAGGGGCGGGTGGAAGAAGCGGTGCGGACGGCGACGGGTGTTGGGGCGTGACCGTCCGCACCGGGTCTTGCGGGGAGGTGCTCCTGACGCATGGGGCGGGGTTGTCAGCCACCCGCCAGATCGGCTGCTTAACCGATTAATGCACGGAGACCGTACGGGCGGTTAGACATCGTTGTCAACGGGTGGTTAACCGCTTGTTTCCAAGCTGGCCGGTCGGCGGGTACCGGGCTGCAGTGCGCGGGGCGCGCGTAGTAGCTTGAGGGCAGAACAGACCCGCACCACCCGTGCGACGAACCGTCCCGAAAGGTCCCGTGGAGCAGGTGTCCCAGCAGCAGAGCCCGCCGGCGAAGCGGCCCACCATCGCCGACATCGCCAGGATCGTCGGCGTGTCCAAGGTCTCCGTCTCCAACGCCTTGAACGGTCAACCGGGTGTCTCGGACGCGACCCGCGCCAGGATCGCCGCCGTCGCGGAGGAGCTCGGATTCGTCCGCAACAGCGCCGCCCGCGCCCTCAGCGGCGCCAAGTCCGCCGCCGTCGGCCTCGCCCTGTGCCGACCCGCCCGGATGCTCGGCACCGAGCCGTTCTTCATGGAACTGATCGGCGGGATCGAGAACGTCCTCTCCGACGCCTCCTACTCCCTCGCGCTCCAGGTCGTCTCCGACCACGAGCGCGGCCTGGAGGCCTACCGCCGGTGGTGGGGCGAACGCCACATCGACGGCGCGATCCTCGTCGACCTGCGCGAGAACGACGCCCGGATCCCGGCCATGGAGGAGATGGGCCTGCCCACCGTGGTCATCGGCCACCCCTCCGGCTCGGGCCGGCTGACCCCCGTCTGGTCGGACGACGCCGCCGCCGTCCGCGAGACGATGGAGTACCTGGCCGCCCTCGGCCACCGCCGGATCGCACGGATCGCCGGCCTCACCGGCCTGGTCCACACCGCCATCCGTGACCGCGCCTACGACGCCGCCTGCGCCGACCTCGGCCTCGAATCCCTCCCGGTCGCGCACACCGACTACACCGGGGAGGAGGGCGCCCGCGCCACCCGCCGGCTGCTCCTCTCCCCCACCCGTCCCACCGCGATCCTCTACGACAACGACATCACCGCCGTCGCCGGACTCTCGGTCGCCCAGGAACTCGGTCTCTCCGTCCCCCGCGACCTCTCCCTGGTCGCCTGGGACGACTCGCCGCTCGTCCAGGTCGTCCGGCCCCCGCTGACCGCCCTCACCCGCGACATCCACGCCTACGGTGCCAACGCCGCCCGGACCCTGCTCGCACTCGTCGAAGGGCGCCCGGTCGACGGCTACCAGGACCGGGCGCCGCAGCTCACCCCCCGCGGATCCACCGCGGCACCGGCCGCCGCGGGCTGACGGCCCGCCGGTCCCAGCCGGGCGATCCGGACGGTCCCCCGACTGCCGGACGGCCCCCGGCTACCGGCCCGGCGCCGGCCCCGTGGTGCCGCGTGGCACCAGCACGGGCGTGCCCGCGGGACGGGAATCGGCACGGCCCGTGTCGATCAGTTCCAACAGACAGCGGGCCACCTCCTCACCCACGGCGAAGGGGTCGTGGCTGAGGGCGGACAGCTGCGGGCGGGTGATCCGGCAGAGGTCCGAGTCGTCCCAGGCGACCAGCGAGACGTCCCGGGGGACGGAGAGCCCCAGCTCCTCGGCCACCGCGATGCCCGCGACCGCCGTCAGGTCGTTGTCGTAGACGATGGCGGTGGGGCGGTCCGCGGCGGTGAGCAGGGTCCGGGTGGCCCGGGCACCGGCCTGGGCCGAGAGGTCGGTGGGGAGGATGCGCGCGGTGACGTCGGGGAGGGCCGCGACCGTGGCGGTGAAGGCCTCGGAGCGCAGCAGCGTGCGCCCGAGGGTCTCGGGGCCGGCGACGCGGGCGATCCGGCGGTGGCCGAGCAGGGCGAGGTAGCGGACGGCCTCGGCGACGGCGGTGGCGTCGTCGGTCCAGACCGCGGGGAACGGGCCGGACAGCGCCGGCTGGCTGACCGCCACGACCGGCATGCCGAGCCGGTGGAGCGGGTCGAGCCGGGGGTCGTCCGCGACGACCCCGACCAGCACCGAGCCGTTGACCCGGCCCGACTGCCACCACTGCCGGTAGAGCGCGATCTCCGCGTCCCGGTCCGGGGCGGTGTGGAGCAGCAGCGAGCAGGGCCGCTCGGCCAGCACCTGCTCGATGCCGCCGATCAGTGCCATCTGGACCTGGTCGAGCCCGGCAGCGGCCGCACCGCGGGTGAGGGCCATGCCGATGGTGTGGACCCGGTCGCCCTGGGCGAGGGAACGGGCCGCGAGGTTCGGCGACCAGCCGAGTTCGCGCGCCGCGTCGACGATCCGCTGCCGGGTCGCCTCGGAGACGCCCGGCCGGTCGTTGAGGGCGAGCGAGACCGCCCCGGCGGACACGCCGGCCCGCGCGGCCACGTCCCGGATCGTCACCCGACGCTGCATCCTCCGCCTCACTCCCGTCCGGGCCACCGCGGCCACCTGCTGGTCCCCATCCTGTCAGGTGTCCGCGGCCGTGCGGGCACCCGCTCCCGCCGCCGCGCGGCATCCGCCGACCGCGCCCCGGGGCGACTCCGGACGGCGCCGCGGCTGCCGCGAGACGGGCGTCAGCGCCCCGGCGGGACCTCGCCGGAACCGCGCGGGATCAGCACGGTGGGGATCTCCAGCCGGGCCGGGGCGGCGGCGTCGCCGCCCAGGCGGTCGAACAGGCGCCGGGCGGCGAGTGCGCCGAGCGCCGTGGGGTCCTGGGCCACCACGGTGAGGGCGGGGGTGAGCAGGTCCGCGAGTTCCAGGTCGTCGAAGCCGACCACCGCGGGGCGGCCCGCGGCGGGAAGGTGGTGCAGCGCGGCGAGGGTGACCCGGTTGTTGGCGGTGAACAGGGCGGTGACGGCCTCGGGGCCGGTGGTGAGGCGACGGACAGCGGCGGCGACCCGGGCCCGGTCGGTGGTCCCGCAGTCGATCCAGCGTTCGTCGACCGGCAGCCCGGCCTCGGCCATCGCCTCCCGGTAGCCGCGGGCGCGCTCGGCAGCGGTGTGGATGCCCGGCTGGTCGCCGATGAAGCCGATCCGGCGGTGTCCGTGGGCGATCAGGTGGGCGGTGCCCTGGCGTGCCCCGCCCGCGTTGTCGCTGAGCACGGCGTCCGCGTCGATGTCGCTGCCGGGCCGGTCGAGGAAGACCACGGGTGTGCCCGACTCGACCTCGGGCAGCAGGTAGCGGTGGTCGTCCCCGGCCGGGACGACAATCAGCCCGTCCACCCGGCGGGCGCAGAAGGCGAGCGCCAACTCCCTTTCACGGTCGGGGTCCTCACCACTGGAGCCGGTGAAGAGCAGGCATCCCTCGGCCGCCGCGACCTGCTCGACGGCCCGTGACAGCGCGGAGGAGAACGGGTCACTGATGTCCTCCAGCAGGAGCGCGACACTCGCCGTCCGGCCGGTCCGCAGCAGCCGCGCGCTGTCGTTGCGCCGGAACCCGAGCTCCGTGATCGCCGCCTGCACCCGCGCGGCCATCTCGGGGGTGACCCCGCTCTCGCCGTTGACCACCCGGGAGACGGTCTTCAGCCCGACGCCGGCGGCTGCCGCCACGTCCTTCATGGTCGGGCGGGCACCGGCGCGCTGGTTTCCGGAAGGGGTGCTGGTCATGGCAGGAAGGATAGTGCGACGACGCCTTCCGCCGCCCGGGACGGCGGTCACCGGGCGGCGGAGGCCGATCGACGACGGTGTGTCGGATCAGGCCGACATCGCCTTGGCGTGGGCGGCGAACAGCTGGGCGGTGGTGCGGGTCGGGTTGGCCGGGTCGTTGTTCCACATGACGCTGTGCCCGTCGTAGTCGGGGTAGAAGGACCCGTCGTCGACCCGGGAGGTGAGCAGCCAGAACTGGTCGCCGGCGCCGCCGCCGGTACGGACGGCCTCGGTCCACGCCGCGTAGGCGCGGTCGCGGGCGGCGGTGTCGGGGATGTCGCGCCCGGCGTCGATCTGCAGGCCGAACTCCTCGACGACCACCGGCTTGCCGAGGGCGCGGCCGTCCGCGAGGTGGTCCGTGATCCAGCGGGTGCCCCAGTCGGTGGCGTCGGTTCCGGGCTTGCCGCCGCTGGTCTCGCCCCAGTTCTGCGGGTAGACGTGCACGGTGCCGTAGTCGACGGCCGGCAGCGCGGTGAGCTTCAGCCAGTCGTTGCCCTCGTAGTCCGAGTACGGGTAGTCGCTGTGGCCGGCCCGGCCGTAGAAGCCCTCGTCGCCGACGGCGAGCAGCTGGCGGGGGGCCAGCGACTTGACGTACGCGCTCATCTCGCGGGCCCAACCGAGCAGGTTCGCACCGGACTTGTCGCTGCGGCAGCGCGGCTCGTTGGCGAGTTCCCAGGCCATGACGGTCGGGTCGGCGTCGTACCGCAGGCCGGTGTAGCGGTTGCGGCGCTGGATCACGTGCTTGGCCCAGGCCCGGTAGGCCTTCCGGCAGTTGGCGTCGGTGTAGAAGCGGTCGTGGTTGGTGCCGTCGCCGTAGGAGTCGTCGGGGAGACCGAGGAACCAGGAGACGTACTGCTGCATGCCGCCGTAGTCGGGCCAGTTGTTGACCAGTGGAAGGACCAGGCGCAGGCCGAGCAGGCCGGCCTTGTGGACGGTGTAGTCGAGGCTGTCGAAGGCCGCCTCGTCGTAGCTGAACGGCTTCGGCTGCAGGGCGCGGTAGGAGCGGCCGTCGCCGTCGGCGAAGGCCCAGGCGCGGACCACCGTCAGGCCCATCGCGGCGGCGTCGTCCAGAACCGCGTCGATCATGTAGTGGGACTGCTGGTGGAGGTAGTAGCAGTTGGTGCCGCCGAAGCGGAACTTCGATCCGCCGATCCGCAGTTCGCCGCCCCTGGCGGTGACGAACGGGCGGTTCCCGCCGTTCCCGCGGGCCTGGCCTTCCGGGATCCCGGACTCGGCGTCCCGGTCGGCGGCGAACGCGGTGCTGCCGAGCAGCGGGGTGGAGGCGAGGCCGAGGGCGGCCGCGCCCAGCAGGGTGCGGCGGCTGGTGGTGCGGGGTCGGTCGTTCACGTGCGTCCTCCGGACAAGGGGTGGGGTGGTGCCTGGGGGTCGTGAAGTCTGGGGCGGCGCGCGGTTCAGCGGGCCTCGGGGACTTTCGCGCGGAACACGGTGGCGTCTCCGGCCAGCCGGAGCGGGGCCGCGCAGGCCGGCAGGTACGCGGATTCGCCGGGGCCGAGCGCCGGGCCACCGTCGATCCGCGCGATGCCGCGCACGCACAACAGGATCTGCGGACCGTCGTCGGCGATCTCCGCGGGCGGGCCTAGCTCGATCCGGGAGAGGCTGAACTCCTCGGCGGGCGTCCGGAACTCGAGCTCACCGGGGCCGATCGGGACGGCCGGCGCGAACTGCGGGACGGTGGGCCGGAAGTCGACCACCGCGGCGAGCGCCGCGGTGTCGACGTGCTTGGGCGTGAGCCCGCACCGCAGCACGTTGTCCGAGTTGGCCATGATCTCGACCCCGAGACCGCGCAGGTAGGCGTGCGGGACGCCGGCGTCGAGGTAGAGAGCCTGTCCGGCGACCAGTCGGACGTGGTTGAGCAGCATCGCGGCGAGGATCCCCGGGTCGCCCGGGTAGTCGCGGGCGGCATCCCGGTAGACGGCCCAGGTGGGCGCGTCCGCGCCGTCGCCCGAGGCCAGCCGGACGAGTACGGGCGGCAGTTCGGCGGCAGCCCGTTCTCCCCGCGCACGCTCCCCCGCGAGTGCCGAGGTCAGGACTGAGCGCAGGGCCTGCTCGGCCGGCTCCTCGCGAAGCACCTCGATCCACGGATCCAGTACCGGCAGCGCCAGCCGCGCCCAGAGCCCGGCGGTCTCCCGCGGGTCGCGGAATCCGCAGAGGGCGTCGAACTCGCCCAGTGCGCAGATCAGTTCGGGCTTGTGGCTGCGGTCGCGGTAGATCCGGTGCGGGGCGTCCAGCGGGATGCCTGCGGCGTCCTCGGCGGCGTACCCCGCCGCGGCCTGCCCGGCCGTCGGGTGGACCTGCACGGAGAGCGCGTGCTCGGCCGCCAGCACCTTCAGCAGGAAGGGCAGCCGGGGTCCGAAGCGCCCGGCCACCCGCGGTCCGACCTCGCGCTGCGGATCCCGGGCGATGACGCTGTCGAGCGTCTCGCCGCCGTGGCCGCGGTCGATCCGGGAGGGCGCGCCGGGGTGGGCACCCATCCAGAGTTCGGCCTCGGGTTCACCGGTGGGCCGACGGCCCGTCAGTTCCGCCAGAGCGGTGGTCGAGCCCCAGGCGTAGGGGCGGACGGTGGTGGCGAGCAGGTCGGCGGTCATGCGGCGCTCCGGAGGGACGGGCCCCGGCCCGGCCCCGAACTTCCTTACCCTCAAAAGAAGTCGGGGACGGGCCGGGAGTCTTGGAAAGGTGGATCAGTGGGTCGGCGGGGCACTGCTGCCACGCGGCACCAGGACGGGAGTGGGGGCCGGCCCGGTGGGCGCTCCGCGGTGCTCGACGACGTCGAACAGGGTGCGGGCGACCTGGGCGCCGTACCCGTGGACGTCGTGGCTCATCGCGGACAGCGCGGGGTGGGTGAGCCGGCACAACTGGGAGTCGTCCCAGGCGATCAGCGACAGGTCGCCGGGTACCTGGAGGCCGAACTCGGCGGCCACCGAGATCCCGGCCACGGCCATGATGTCGTTGTCGTAGATGATCGCGGTCGGGCGCTCGGCGGAGGCCAGCAGCATCCGCGTGGCCCGGGCGCCGGCCTGACCGGAGAAGTCGGTCGGGACACTGCGCGGCGGTTCCAGCCCGAGCTGCTCGGCGACGGCGGCGAGGGCCCGGGTGCGGATCGCGGTGTGACCGAGGTCCGGGTCGCCGCCGACCCGGGCGATCCGGCGGTGGCCGAGCATCGCCAGGTAGCGGACGGCGTCCTCGACGGCGGCGGAGTCGTCGGTCCACACCGCAGGCAGCTCATCGCCGACCAGTCCGGGGTGTCCGGCGGCGACGGCGGGCATGCCGAGCGCGCGGAGCGCGGGGATCCGCGGATCGGCCTCGGTGAGGTCGACCAGGACGGAGCCGCTGACCCGACGAGTGCGCCACCAGGTGCGGTGCACGGAGATCTCCTGCTCGCGGTCGCGCACCAGGCGCAGCAGCAGGGTCGCCGAGCGTTCCTCCAGCACGCTCTCGATGCCGGAGATGAACTCCATGTAGAAGGGCTCCAGGCCGAGTTGGCGGGCCGGCCGGGTGATGACGAGTCCGACCGTCTCGCTGCCCGGGGCGAGTCGGGCCAGGCTCCGGGCCGCCTGGCTCGGGACCCAGCCCAGGTCGGCGGCGGCGGCCCGGATGCGTTCCCTGGTGGGGCCGGACACCCCGGGCCGGTCGTTGAGGGCCAGCGACACGGCCCCGGCGGAGACACCGGCGAGAGCGGCGACGTCGCGGATGGTGACGCGTCCGTTCATCACCCCGCCTCCTTCGCGGTGCCGGCCGCCGCCGGCCGGTCCGGCGGCGGCACCGCGGCGCAGGTGCGGTGCGGCCGCCGGACCGGCTCCTCCGGCGGTCCGCTCACTTGCTCGATCCGGCGGCGAAGCCGGCGTAGATCAGACGCTGCAGGGCGAGGAAGACCACCAGGGTCGGCAGGATGACCAGGATCGTGCCGGCCGAGATGATCTCCCAGTTCACGCCGAACGGCCCCTGGAAGCGGAACAGCGAGGTGGAGATGGTGCCGAGGTCGCTGGACGGCATGTAGAGGAAGGGGATGAAGAAGTCGTTGTAGACGGTCACACCCTTGACGATCACCACGGTGGCGATGGCGGGCTTCAGCATCGGCAGGATGATCCGCCAGTAGACGGTGAAGGTGTTGGCGCCGTCGAGCCGGGCCGCCTCGTCCAGCGAGATCGGGATGGAGCGGATGAACTGCAGGAAGATGTAGATCGAGATGATGTCGGTGCCGAGGTACAGCAGGATCGGCGCCCAGCGGGTGTTGAACGCGCCCAGGTCGTTGACGATCTGGAAGGTCGCGACCTGGGTGGTGACGCTGGGCACCAGGCTGGCGAGCAGGAACAGCGCCATCACGAGCTTCTTCAGCCGGAACTCGAACCGGTCGATGGCGTAGGCGGTCATCGAGCCGATGACGACCGTGCCGGTCACCGAGATCAGCAGGATGAACGAGGTGTTGAGGAAGGCGGGCAGCATCTTGCCCTGGGTGAAGGCGATCCGGAAGTTCTCGAGGTTGAGCCAGTTGCCCGGCAGGTCGAGCGGCCCGGTGTTGAGCGCCTCCGAGCGGGTCTTGAGCGAGGTGAGGAGGATCACGACCAGCGGGACCAGCACGACGGCGGAGGCCAGGACCAGCGACAGGTACTTGGCTCCGCTCGCGGCGGCCGAGCGGGCGTGGATCCTCCGCCCGGTGCGCGGGGGCTTCACGGGGGTGGCGGGGGCGGTGGTCACGAGAGTTCAACCCTCTCCTCCGGCACCAGACGGCGCTGGATCCAGGTGACGAGCAGGATCATGGCCAGCAGCACCACGGCGCTGGCCGAGGCCAGGCCGAACTTGTCGAACTTGAAGGCCATGTTGATGCTCTGGATGACGAAGGTCTGCGAGCCGTTGGCGCCGCCGGTCATGATGTACGGGATCTCGAACACCGCCAGCGAGCCCGAGACCGCGAGGATCGCGCTGAGGCTGATCACCGGTTTGATGCTGGGCGCGATGATGTGCCGGAACTGCTGCCAGCGATTGGCGCCGTCCAGCGCGGCGGCCTCGTACAGGTGCGGCGGGATGGACTGGACAGCGCCGAGGAACAGCACCAGGTTGAGACCGGTGTAGCGCCAGACCGACACGCCGGCCAGCGACTTGTTGACCAGGTCGGGGTCACCCGTCCAGAGGAACTTGCCGTGGATGCCCACGAGTTCGAGCAGCGAGTCGAGCGTTCCGTGGGGCTGGAAGAAGTACAGGAAGACGAAGCCGATCGCGACGCCGTTGATCAGGTAGGGGAAGAACAGGATGCCCTTGAACAGGTTCCGGAACTTCGTGTTGAAGCTGAGCACGGTGGCGAAGTACAGGGCCAGACAGATCTGCACCACGGCGGCGAGCAGGTAGACACCGCTGACCAGGAACACCTTGAACAGCTCGGGCCGGGTGAACAGGTCGGTGTAGTTCTTGAGCCCGACGTTGTTCTTCTCCGGGCTGATGCCGTCCCAGTCGCTGAAGCTGTAGCCGATCATGTCGCCGATCGGCAGGTAGGTGAACGTCACCAGCAGCACGAGCGGTACCAGCAGGTACAGCCACGGGGTGAACCACCAGTGCCGGCGGACGCCCTTGCGCCGGGAGGCGCGGCGGCGGGTGGTCGGGGCCGACGCGCCGGTCGCGGCGTCGGTCGCCCTCGCCCCGCCTGTCGCGGCGGTCTGCGCGGGGGGCGTTCCGGTGCCCCGGTCCCTCTGCAGTGCAGTCATCTTCGTTCCTTCGTAGGTCCTGGCACCCGGTGAGCGGCGCGGCCCGGCGCTCTCGCCGTCAGGGCCGGGCACGGGTCGCGCCGCTCGGTCGGGTCGGTCAGCCGACCGTCTTCTGCGACGCGGACCACTTCTTGTTCAGCTCGGCGAAGTAGCTGTTCTGGTCGCCGGCGGCGGCGCCGCGCGCGATGTCGACCAGCTTCTGCCGGTAGTCCGGTGCGTCCAGGTTGATCTCCGCACCCTTGTCGATCTTCTTGACCGTGGCCAGCTTCTCCTGGTTCTGGCCGATCATCTGCACCCCCTTCTCGGTGAAGGGCTTGAGCGCGCCGGGGAGTTCGGTGCCCTTGACGGAGGAGATGCCCTGCTCGTTCTGGGCGGCACCGGACTTGTTGATGAACCAGTCGACCCAGGCGCGGGCCGCCTCCTGGTTCTTGGAGTGCTTGTTGATCGCGTACTTGTAGTCCGGCTGCAGGACGGTGCACGGCTTGCCACTGGTCGACGGGAACGGCATGTAGCCGATGTCGTCCGGGCTCGCACCGGCCTTGGTGGCGGCGTCGCGCATCTGCGAGATGGACCACGAGCCCAGGTACATCGACCCGATCTTGCCGGTGGCCAGCAGGCTCTTCGAGTTGTCCCAGTTGGTGGTGGTCGGGTCGTCCTCGGTGAGCTTCTCGTGGACGGCCGAGTACAGCAGGCTGTCGATGGTGAATATGTCGTTGCCGCCGGTCCACGGGGTGGCGGTGGAGGCCATCGCGTCCTTGGCGGCGGGGTTGCAGCTCGGCGAGCCGATCGCGTCGGTCCACTGCCGCAGCGGCCAGCCGTCGTGGTAGTTGGTGTAGTACGGGGTCGCCTGGCCCTTGGCCTTGATGGCCTTCAGGTCGGTGACGAACTCCTCGGGGGTCTTCGGCCACTCGGTGACGCCGGCGTCCGCCCAGACCTTCTTGTTGTAGACGAAACCGGTCACGGTGCCGTAGTTGGCGATGCCGTAGACCTTGCCGCCGACCGTCGAGTAGTCGGTCCACTGGTACTGCTTCGACAGCTCGGCCGCGTCGCCCAACGGCGAGAAGAAGTTCGGGAACTGGGCGATCGACAGGTCCGAGGGGATCGGCAGCACGTCACCGTAGTTCTCGGTGTTCATGCGGATCTTGACTTCGCCCTCGTAGTCCTTCATCCCCTCGAACTTCACCTTGACGTTCGGGTAGATCTTGGTGAACGCGGCGGCGTACTTGTCGAGGGTGCCGTCGCCCAGCTGATCCGTACGGTTCGTCAGGACCGTGATGGTGCCGGACACCTTGCTCGCGTCCGAGTTGACCGTCTGGGCGGAGGAAGCGCTGCCGCCGCCACTGCTACACGCCGTGAGCACCACCATGGTCGCGGCCGCAACGGCCACCCATCCTCTGCGCATCTCGCTCATCCTTCGCGCTGATCGTCTTGTGACACGGGGGAGAGACAGCCACCGGGGTGCAATCGGCCTCCCTGGCTGCTGGACGCTTAACGTAGACGTCACATCCCGGCCATGTCCATAGAGCGGTCAACATTGATATCCACGAGATTTGTTACTCGCAAAGCCCTTATTTACTAAAACTTTGCCTAACGAGTAAGTGGATCAGGTTCGTTATCGGACCGCGACCGAGACTCGCTGGACAACGTTGTCAGAGGGGGTCAGAATCGGCGGGAAGGACCGGCAGCGCCCAGCCCAGGCACCGTGGCGCTCCCCTGCTACACCCGCGGAGACGTCACAATGAGTTACGACATGGCCGGTACCGACCTCGCCGCCGGACCCCCGTGGTCAGCACCCGGCGGGGCCGCTCACAGGCCGCTGCTGGCGGCCCTCGACATCGGCGGCACCAAGATCGCGGGCGCCCTGGTCGGCACCGACGGTTCGCTGCTGCACCAGCTCCAGGTGCCCACTCCCGCCGACGGCGACCGGCACGAGCTGATGGCCGCCGTCGACCACGTCCTCGACGACCTCGCCCGGCTTCCCGAGTGGCAGGGCGTCCGGGCCCTCGGCATCGGCAGCGCCGGCCCGGTCGACATCGCCGCCGGCACCGTCAGCCCGGTCAACCTGCCCGGCTGGCGTGACTTCCCGCTGCGCTCCGAGGCCGCCGAGCACCCCGCCGTCCACGGTCTGCCCGTGGTCCTCGGCGGCGACGCGGTCGCGATGGCCGCCGCCGAACACTGGCGGGGCGCCGCCCGCCCGTACCGCAACGCCCTCTGCCTGGTGGTCTCGACCGGCGTCGGTGCCGGGCTCGTCCTCGACGGCCGCCTGCGCACCGGCACCACGGGCAACGCCGGACACCTCGGGCACATCAGCGTCGACCTCGACGGCCGGCCGTGCCCCTGCGGCTCCCGCGGCTGCGTCGAGGGGATCGCCTCCGGCACCGCCATCGCCCGCACGGCCGACGAACTCGGCTGGCGGCCGGGCCGCGGCGGCGATGCCACGGCGGGTGCCGTCGCCGCCGCGGCCCGGGCCGGCGACCCGCTCGCCCTCACCGCTTTCGACCTCGCCGCCCGAGCCCTGGCAGCCGGCATCGCCGCCACCGCCACCCTGGTCGAACTCGACGCCGCGGTCGTCGGCGGCGGCGTCGCCAAGGCCGGGCCCGTCCTCTTCGAGCCGCTGGCCCGGCACCTCGCCTCCTACACCGCGCTGTCCTTCACCCGCGGCCTGCGCCTGCTCCCGGCCGAGCTCGGCACCAACGCCGGCCTGGTCGGCGCCGCCGCCTTCGCCCGCACCGCGCTGCCCGCCCACCGCTGACCGCCCACCGCTGACCGCCCACCGCCGAGGGCGCTGCCGCCGACCGTCGGCCGGAACCGGCGCGACCGCTGCCCGGACGGCCGTCGCCCCCGTACGTTCCGCGGTGGACGCCGACAGGCGGGACGACGACAGGCGGGACGACGGCGGGCGGGACGACGGCGGGCGGCGGCAGACAGGGGCGAGCGTGCGGGAAGGCATCATCCGCAATCCGGTGCTGCCCGGGTCGCATCCGGATCCGTCGATCCTGCAGGTGGGTGACGACCACTACGTGGCGGCGTCCACGTTCGAGTGGTTTCCGGGAGTTCGGCTGCACCACTCCACCGACCCGGTCGACTGGCGTCCGCTGGGCGGCGCTCACCGACGCGGCTGCTGGACCTGACCGGCTGCCCGGACTCGGCCGGGGTCCGGGCGCCCAACCTGTCCTACGCGGACGGGCTGTTCCACCTGCTCTTCTCCAACGTCTCCAGCTGCACGGGCGGTTTCACCGACTGCCCGAACTTCCTGGTCACCGCGCCGGCGATCGACGGCCCGTGGTCGGATCCGGTGCCGCTGCACGCGCGCGGTTTCGACACCTCGCTGTTCCACGACGGCGCGGACAGCCGGCTGCTCAACCTGGTGCACGACTGGCGTCCGGGGTACGGGGGTTCGGCCGGGCTGGAGGCGACCCGGTACGACCGGGCGGCCCGCCGGCTGGTCGGGGGGCCGAGGCCGCTGGCGCTGCCGCCGCGGGCGGGCTGGACCGAGGGCCCGAACCTGTACCGCCGGGGCCCCTGGTACTACCTGCTGACGGCGGACGGCGGCACCGGCTGGGAACACCGGGTGACCGTCGCCCGCTCGCGCGCCCTCACCGGCCCGCACGAACGCGACCCGCGCGGCCCGCTGGTCACCGCCCGCGACCGTCCCGGCCTGCCGTTGCAGAAGGCCGGCCACGGCAGCCTGACGGAGGCCGCGGACGGCCGCTGGTGGCTGGCGTACCTGGTCGCCCGCCCGCTCGGCCGGTGCGGTCCGTGCGTCCTCGGCCGGGAGACGGCGCTCGCGCCGGTCGAGTGGACGGCCGACGGCCGGCTCCGCGTCCCCACCGGCCTGCCCGCCGTGGCGGTCCACCTCGCCACGCCGCCAGTCGCAGCACCGCACGTACCGGCGCCGCCCTCGGTCGACGTGCCGCCGCCGACACGCCCGCGCCGACAGGCCGCCCCGACCCGCCCCCGCAGCAGCCGGACTCGGACGACTTCGACCGCCCGGTGCTCGGCCCGGCATGGTCCACGCTGCGCCGCCCCGCCGGCGCGGACTGGCTCAGCCTCACCGAGCGGCCCGGCCGTCTGCGGGTGCGCGGCGGCCGCTCCCCGCAGAGCCTGGTCGGTCCGAGCCTGGTGGCCCGCCGGATGACCGCGCCGCGCTGCTCGTTCACGGCGGAGGTGGAGTTCCGGCCGCGGTCGTTCCAGCAGTCGGCGGGCGTCACCGCGTACTACACCACGCTCAACTGGTATTTCCTGCACGTCACCGCGGGCGACGCCGGCCGGCGCGTGCTGCGGCTCGTGAGCAGCGACCGCGGGGTGGTCCGGTTCGAGGAGGCGGCCGACGCGGTCCTCGCGGAAGGCGCCGCGCCGCGGCTCGGTGTGGACGTGGACTGCGGTGAACTGCGGTTCCGCCACCGGGCGGACGCGGCGTGGCGCCCGTTCGGCCCGGTGCTCGGCGCGACGGTGCTGTCGGACGAGCACGCGGAGCACGTGGAGCACGGCGTGATCCGCGAGACGGGCTCCACCGGCGCCTCCGTCGGCCCGTGGGTCCGGGACCTGACCGGCGGGTCGGGGAGTGTCTCCCACCTCTTCCCCGAATGATGATCCCAAGTCGTATCAACACCAAGGTTCACCTGATCGAGTACATGGCGAGGCGCATCGCTCTGATGGAGCATCAGATCGTTTAGCGTTCTCTGCGGAGCCGGGATCAACTCCGGACCCTCACAAAGCCTTTTCACCCCCTCCTCTCACCCCGGTGTCACGCCATGCTGCCCTGACGCCGGCCGTTCCCGAAGGAGTGCACTGCCCGATGTCCGTGGAGACGAGCCCGGAGGCGCAGGCGGCGCAGCCGGCGCAGACCAGCCTTGCGACTGCTGCTGCCCGCAACCTGGCGACGACGACCAAGTCGGCGCCGCAGATGCAGGAGATCACCTCGCGGTGGCTGCTGCGGATGCTGCCGTGGGTGCAGACCTCCGGTGGTACCTACCGGGTCAACCGGCGGCTGGTGTACACCGTGGGTGACGGCCGGATCGAGTTCGTGCAGACCGGCGCGCAGGTGCGGGTGATCCCGCAGGAGCTGGGCGAGCTGGCGCTGCTGCGCGGCTTCGAGGACGTCGAGGTGCTGACCGCGATCGCGGACCGGTGCGTGCAGCGGGACTTCCGCGCCGGCGAGGTCCTGGTCGAGCGCGGCGCCCCGGCGGCCGAGATCCACCTGATCGCGCACGGCCGGATCAACCAGGTCGGCACCGGCAAGTACGGTGACGACGCGGTCGTCGGCGTCCTGGCGGACGGTGACCGGTTCGGCGAGAACGCCCTGTTGGACGAGGACGCCACCTGGGACTACACCGCCACCGCGAAGACCAACGGCACCCTGCTCACCCTCACCCGCGCCGACTTCGCCCGGATCGTCACGCTGTCGCCGGCGCTCCAGGCGCACCTGGCGGAGTTCTCCTCGCTGCCCCTGCAGCGGCAGAACGAGCTCGGCGAGGCCGAGATCGCGATGTCGTCGGGCCACACCGGTGAGGTCGAACTCCCCAGCGCCTTCGTGGACTACGAGCTCAACCCGCGCGAGTACGAGCTGTCGATCGCGCAGACCGTGCTGCGCGTCCACACCCGCGTCGCGGACCTGTACAACCACCCGATGAACCAGGTCGAGCAGCAGCTCAAGCTCACCGTCGAGGCGCTCCGCGAGCGCCAGGAGCACGAGCTGATCAACAACCGCGAGTTCGGCCTGCTCCACAACGCCGCGTTCGACCAGCGCATCCAGACCCACTCCGGCCCGCCCACCCCGGACGACCTGGACGAGCTCCTCTCGCGCCGCCGCGACAGCGAGTTCTTCCTGGCCCACCCCAAGGCCATCGCGGCGATCGGCCGCGAGTTCAACTCCCGTGGCCTGTACCCGGACCACGTCGACCTGCATGGGCACAAGATCCCCGCCTGGCGCGGCATCCCGATCCTGCCCTGCAACAAGATCCCGATCAACGCCGACAACACCAGCTCGATCCTGGTGATGCGGACCGGTGAGGACAACCAGGGCGTCATCGGCCTGCACCAGACCGGCATCCCGGACGAGTTCCAGCCGAGCCTGTCGGTGCGCTTCATGGGCATCGACGAGAAGGCGATCATCAACTACCTCGTCACCGCCTACTACTCGGCCGCCATCCTGGTCCCCGACGCCGTCGGCGTCCTGGAGAACGTCGAGATCGCCCACGGCCGCAGCTGACGGCCCGTCCGGGGGTTTCCCCGCGCCACGTGATCCGCGACCGGTCGTACGCCGCACGGCAGTCGGCGGGCGGCCGGTCGTGGACGCGCCGTGTCCGCGCGCGGCCGGAAGGCGGCGGTGCGCGGGCACGCGCCTGACGAACGACGTTGACGGACCACTGCGGACAGAGGCGGTACGGCGATGAGCGCCACCAACCTGGAACAGATCCTCCGCGGCCCGCGCGGCCTGGGCACCGCGGGCCTGTACCTGACGCCCGGCACACCGGCCGCACCCACCACGCCCCAGGACCTCGAACAGCCCGCCGACGGGGCGACCGGGGCGGCCGAGCTGCCGGCCGGGCCGACGGTCCCCGCGCCGACCGGGCCCACCGCCGCGCTGCTCGCGCACGCGGTCCCCGCGCCGGCCCCTGCCCCTGCGAGCGGGAAGCCGAAGCTCGGCGACCCGATCCCGGGCCTGTACTACCACCCGGTGCCGGAGCCGGACGCGCTGCGGGTGGCCGAGGTCGGCCGCCGGATCAAGGAGTGGGCGCTGGAGGAGGTGGAGCTCTACCCGCCGGAGTGGGAGGACCAGTTCGACGGCTTCTCGATCGGCAAGTACATGGTGGCGTGCCACCCGGACGCTCCCACCATCGACCACCTGATGATCGCCACCCGGCTGATGGCGGCCGAGAACGCGGTGGACGACTGCTACTGCGAGGACCACGGCGGTTCGCCGATCGGCCTCGGCGGCCGGCTGCTGATGGCGCACACCGCGCTGGACCCGGTGCACACCACGGCCGAGTACCAGGCGCCGTGGGAGGCGTCGCTGTCCGCCGACCCGCCGCGCCGGGCGTACCGGTCGGCGATGGAGTACTTCAACCGGGCGGCCACCCCGTCCCAGGCGGACCGTTTCCGCCACGACATGGCCCGGCTGCACCTCGGCTACCTCGCCGAGGCGGCGTGGGCGGAGACGGACCACGTCCCGGAGGTCTGGGAGTACCTGGCGATGCGCCAGTTCAACAACTTCCGGCCGTGTCCGACCATCACCGACACGGTCGGCGGCTACGAGCTGCCGATCGACCTGCACGCCCAGCCGGCGATGCAGCGGGTGATCGGCCTCGCCTCCAACGCGACCACGATCGTCAACGACCTCTACTCGTACACCAAGGAACTCGCCTCCCCCGGGCGGCACATGAACCTGCCGGTGGTGATCGCCGAGCGCGAGGGCTGCTCCGAGCGCGAGGCGTACCTGAAGGCGATCGAGGTCCACAACGACCTGATGCGCGCGTTCGAGGCGGAGGCCGCCCAACTGGCCGCCGCCACTCCCCTCCCGGTGGTGCTGCGCTTCCTGCGCGGCGTGGCGACCTGGGTGGACGGCAACCACTACTGGCACCAGACCAACACGTTCCGCTACAGCCTGCCCGACTTCTGGTAACCCGAAGTCGTCCCGTATCCCAAGGAGCCCGTTTTAATGACCATGACCGACCTCTCCGCCGCTGCCATCCCCGGTCCGGCCACCCCGTACCAGGGCGACATCGCCCGGTACTGGGACCACGAGGCCCGGCCCGTCAACCTTCGCCTCGGCGACGTCGACGGTCTGTACCACCACCACTACGGCATCGGCGAGGTCGACCACGCGTCCCTCGGCGACCCGGAGGACAGCGAGCACGAGAAGAAGGTCGTCGCCGAGCTGCACCGACTGGAGTCCGCCCAGGCCGAGGTGCTGCTGGACCACCTGGGTCCGATCGGCCGCGACGACACCCTGCTGGACGCCGGCTGCGGCCGCGGCGGCTCCTCGGTGATGGCGCACCAGCGCTTCGGCTGCAAGGTCGAGGGTGTCACCCTCTCCGCCAAGCAGGCCGAGTTCGGCAACCGGCGGGCGCGCGAGCTGGGCATCGACGGCTCGGTCCGCGCGCAGGTCTGCAACATGCTGGACACCCCCTTCGAGAAGGGGCAGATGGCGGCGTCGTGGAACAACGAGTCGAGCATGTACGTCGACCTGGACGACCTGTTCGCCGAGCACTCCCGCCTGCTGCGGGTGGGCGGGCGCTACGTCACCATCACCGGCTGCTGGAACCCGAAGTACGGGCAGCCCTCGAAGTGGGTGTCGCAGATCAACGCGCACTTCGAGTGCAACATCCACTCCCGCCGCGAGTACCTGCGCGCGATGGCCGACAACCGCCTGGTGCCGCAGGCCGTCATCGACCTGACCCCGGACACCCTCCCGTACTGGGAGCTGCGGGCGACCTCCTCGCTGGTCACCGGCATCGAGGAGGCGTTCCTGGAGTCCTACAAGGACGGCTCGTTCCAGTACGTGCTGATCGCGGCCGACCGGGTCTGACCGACCCCCGCCGAGCCGGCCTCCCGGGACGCCGCCCGGGAGGCCTTCAGCCGTCCTCCGGCAGATCCTCCTCGTCCTCGTCCCGGTCCTCGTCCCGGTCCTCGTCCCGGGCGTCGTCGAGCGGGCGGCGCCGGACCGCGGCCGCGACCAGCGCGGCGATCACCAGCAGCGGTCCGAGCACGGCGGCGCTGATCTCGTCCCAGCCGCCCTGGTGGGCGAGTCGGACGCTCATGCGCCCGCCAGCAGGGCGATCCCGGCGGTGGTGTAGCCGATCATCACGGCCAGCATCGGGTACTGCCCGGTCCGCGCGTACCGGCGCGGCATCAGCGCCACCGACCGGTCGTGCGCGGCGATCACGCCCACCAGGTGGCCGGCCACGATCGCGCCGACCTGGACCAGCGCGATGCCGCCGGCGGGCAGCAGCAGGTAGTCGATCCGCCGGCCGGCCAGTCCGAACGGGTCCCAGCCGCGTCCCAGCGGGTCACCCGCCAGCAGCATCCCAACCTGCCCCTGGAACAGCGCGAACGAGAAGTAGTGCGCCACCGTGTAGCCGAGCATCACGGGCACCAGCGTGTGCCCGAACTCCGCGTACGGGCCAGTCGATCGACGCAGGTACGGCAGGCTGAGCCGGACCGCGAGCAGGTACGTCAGCGCCACCGCGCCGACCGAGCCCGCGAGCCCGGCGGTGCCCAGCAGCAGGTACGCGGCCCGGCCGGTGCCCTGGACGGCGTCGGACCACAGGGGGGTGCGGCTGAGGCCGTCGAAGGCGGTGGAGCCGAGCAGCAGCACCACCGCGCGGGTGGTCGCGCCGCTCCGCGGCAGCCCGGCGAGGCCGTCGAGCGGGTTGCGCAGCACGGGAGTTCCGTCGGCGCGCCGGCCGAGCGGCGAGACGGCGCCGATCAGCGCGGTGTACGCGCCGAACGCCTCGGCGCGCTCGAACCACGCCGGGCCGTACCGGGCGCCGGCGAGGACCTGGACCAGCGCGTAGCCGGTGACGAACACCGCCACGGCCCGCGGCGAGGCGGAGTGGTCGTACACCAGCTCCAGCCAGAGGAAGGCCGAGAGCCCGGCGAGCGCGGGCCGGTTCGAGACCCGCTCCGGCAGCGGACGGCGCGGCAGGGCCCGCCCCGCCAGGGCGGCGAGCGGGCGCAGCGGGTCGAGCCGGCGCCAGGCCCCCGCGCCCAGCAGCAGGGTGAGCGGTACCAGGCCGACCCAGAACCAGACGTACCACCAGGTCGGTGCCGGGTTGCGGGCCGGGTCGTCGGGCCCGGCCCAGGCGGCGGCGAGCAGCGCGGTGAGCAGGGCGCCGCCGAGCAGCCGGCCGGCGGTGCGGGTCGCCCGGTGGTCGAGGGTGCGGACCACGCCCGGTGGCAGCGGGCGTCCGGCGTCCGGTCGGCCGAGCCGGGGGGGTGCTCCAGAACGCGCCGAGCACCAGGAAGGACGCCAGCAGCGCGAGGGCCGCCCCGCCGACCGCGAGCCAGAGCGGCAGCGGCAGGTCGGAGCGGCCGCCGAGGCCGTGGGCGAGCGTGGTCACCGGACCTCGAAGCGCAGCAGGCTCAGGTGCGCCTCCTCCAGCTCGACCTCGAACCGGCCGGGGATGTCTGCGGTGAACCGGATCGTCACCGGCCGGCCGGGGGCGGCGTCGCCGTGCAGGTCGTAGCCGTGGACGTGCACCTCGTCGCTGACGTCGGCCTCCACGGTGAGCACCACGGCCCGGCCGAGCGGCACCACGGGCCGCCCGGCCGGGCCGCTGACCTGCCCGCCGCTCACCCGCACCCGCAGCTCCACGTCGGTCGGGGACGCCGCCGGGGCGGCCGTCGCGCCGGCCGGCGAGGGCCCGTCCGCCGCCCCCGTTCCGTTCGACGCCGGGGCGGCAGCGGACGGAGGCGCCGGGGTTGCGGGCGGGGCCGCCGGGGCGGCGGTGCCGCATCCGGTGGCGAGCAGCAGCGCGGTGAGCGCTCCGGCAGTGCCGACGGCGGCGGTGCGGGCGGGGGTCCTGGGCATGGTGGCGGACGGGTCCTTCGGTGTCAGGCGGTACGGGCCGCGGGGCCGGTTCGGGCGGCGGCGGGCCGGGAGGCCCGGGCGAGCACCAGCACGGTGGTACCCAGCATCAGGGCGAAGACCACGGCGACCGCCAGGTAGCCGGTGGTCCAGGCCCAGCCGGGCACGTCCAGCCGGGTCTCGCGCTGGAGGATGCTCTGCTCACGGACGAACGGCCGGACGGCGCCGTCCTCGGCGGGCACGGCGGCGGCCGGGATGGCCGGGTCCGCGGGCAGGTAGACCGGGACGGCGACCAGGTCGCCGGTGCCGCGGTGCAGCCGGATCAGCGTCTTCCACTTGGCGCCGCCGGCCCGGACGGGCTTCTCGGTCCGGTACAGGCCGTCGCCGATGCGCTGCAGGTCCTGCCGTTCGATGGCGCCGCCCTGCCAGGAGAAGACGCTGAACCACACGGCGCCTTCGGCGAGTCCGGCGGGCTCGACGCGGACGGTGAGGTTCACCTCGCGGTCCGCGGGGTCACCGGTCGCCGGCCCGGCGTCGGTGAGGGAGAGCGCGGCGGTGCCGTGCGTGTCGGCGGTCGGCGGGATCACCCAGGCGCAGGCGGCGAGCACTGCGGCGAGGCCGAGCGCGGCCGCCGTCCGGCCGGGTGTGCTGCGGGCGGGTTCCGGGTCCGCGCCGGGGGCGACGGTGTCCAGCCGTCCGGCGAGCCACACCCCGGCGAGCGCTCCGGCGGCGCCGACGGCCGCGCACAGCGGTACGGCGGTGGCGAGCAGGCCGGCCGGCCAGGCGAGCGGCATGCCGATCCGGGTCCACCCGGCCTCGACGAGCACCCCGACGGTGCCGATCAGCAGGCCGGACACCAGGGCGAAGCGGGTCCGGCGCGCCGTGCCCAGGGTCAGGGCCACCGCCTCGACCAGCAGGGCGGAGCCGAGCACCAGCGGGATGTGCGGCACGCTGGTGTCCAGCAGCCGGTCGATCCCGCCGATGGTCAGCCGCAGCACGAAGTACACCGCCCAGACCAGCAGCAGGCTGCCGCGGAACAGCCGGGCGCGGGCGGCCGGCAGGGCGATCGCGGCGAAGGCGGTGAGCAGCACCGGGTCGGCGAGCAGCGGGAACTGCGGCCCGCCGAGGTCGAACTCCATCAGGTAGGCGGAGAGGCAGAGCACCACCCAGGCGGCGGTGCCCAGTTCGTAGCCGACCAGGAAGCCCTTCCGTCCGACGACCTGCTGCGCCTCCGCGCACAGCAGCCAGGAGCCGAAGAGCGCGAACAGCGCGCCGCCGAGCAGCAGCACGTGGGTCGGGCCCCACAGGGTGACGTCCTGGCCGAACATCCGGTGCCAGACGTCGTCCATCGGGAAGGCGACGAAGCCGAAGAGTCCGCCGATCAGGATCAGCGCGGCCCCGTACGGGACCCTCCAGCCGCGCCCGATCCGCAGCGGCCGCCGGGGCAGCGGGCGGCGGGCCAGGGCGATGGCGAAGCCGCCGGTGGCGACCATGCCGAGCAGGCCGAAGAAGATGAAGTAGTGGGCCGGGTTGGCCAGCGGGCCCTCGTCGCGGCCGAAGTCGTAGTGGTACGGGACGTCCCAGTAGACGCCGATGCCGGCGAGCACGATCGACTGCAGGTGCAGCGGCCCGGTGAGCGCGGCCCAGCGCGGCACGTCGGTGAGCGCGGCCAGCCGGTCGGCCAGCTTGCCGACCGGGGTGGCGCGGCCGAGGGCCTCGCGCCACACGACGTGGGCGACCGCGGCGAAGACCAGCATCGTCACGCCGAAGACGACCAGGATCTGGGTGAACGGGGCGCCGCCGGCCGGTGCGGGGCCGGCGGCGGCCAGCAGGTGCCGCATGGTCAGGCGCTCCCGTCCGTCGCGGCGCCGACGGCGCTGCCGCCCGCACCGGCCGCTCCGCCCGCGCCGACCGGCCGCAGCCGGTCGGCGGCGGTCGCGGCGAGCCGGGGTTCGAGGCGCGCGACCTCGCGCGGGCCGAGCCGCCCGAGCACGCCGGGGACCGCGCCGCGGACGGCCTGCATGCCGCGCAGCCACCACTGGGCGTAGACGTGCGGGGAGCGCCGCGCGATGCCGGCGACGATCCGCTCGACGGCCGGCTCCAGCGGGTAGGTCTTGTTGGCGGGCCACGGCAGCCGGGCCCGCATCTCGCGCAGCACCTCGTCCCGGTCGGCGCCGCGGACCATGTCGGTGTCGGTCCAACTGAGGTACCCGACGCCGACCTTGACGCCCTTGTGGCCCGTCTCGGCGCGCAGCGCGTGGGCGAACGACTCGACGCCGGCCTTGGAGGCGCAGTAGGCGGTCATCAGCGGGGCGGGGGTGAGCGCGGCGAGCGAGGCGACCTGCAGCAGGTAGCCGCCGCTGTCGATCAGGGCGGGCAGGAAGGCCCGTGCGGTGGCGACGGAGCCGAGCAGGTTGACCTCGATCACCCGGCTGAACATCCGGTGGTCGGCGTCCAGCAGCGGGCCGCCGAGGGCGATGCCGGCGTTGGCCACGACGGTGTCGATCCGGCCGTAGTGCGCGCGGATCGCGTCGGCGACGGCGGCGAGCGTCTCCAGGTCGGTGACGTCGGCCTCCCAGCTGGTGGCGTCGGGCCCGCAGGTCCTGGCGACGGTGGCGAGTTCGTCCGGCTCCAGGCCGACCAGGGCGACCTTGGCGCCGCGGGCGGCGAGGCGCTGGGCGAGCAGTGCGCCGACGCCGCGGGCGGCTCCGGTGACGACGGCGACCTGGTCGGACAGCGGCGGGGTGCGGGTCATCGGGCGGCTCTCCCCTGCTCGGACCGCGGCCGGGTGGGGGCGGCGGCGGTGGGACGGTGGGGTGCGGTGAGGTGGTCCGCCACCAGGCGGCGGATCTCGGCGGCGACGGCGTCGGGGCTCTCCACCGGCGACATGTGGCCGATCGAGGGGAGTTCGACCAGGCGCTCGGGTCGCGGCAGCGCGGCGTGCAGGCGGTGGGCGTGCGGGGGCGGGGTCATCCGGTCGCGGGTGCCGTAGAGCACGCTGGTGGGGACGTCCAACTTCGGTACGTTGCGGTCGAGTTCGAGGCCGGCCAGGACCCGGCCCCAGTGCGAGCGGGGCACCCGGGCGGTGCCGTGCACGATCCGCGCGCACTGCTCGACCTCAGCCGGCGCGGCGCCCGGACCCATGACCGCGTACTTGACCAGGGCACGGCTGGCGGCGTTGACCGGGCCGAGCGGCAGCGCGGCCGTGAGCAGCGCCCGGTGCGCGGCGCGCCGCGCGGCGCGGCCCGGCACCGGCAGGACGCGGGCCTCGGCGGCCAGGTTGCCGCTGCCGGTGGAGGCGAGCAGCAGGGCCGCGGCCTTCTCGCGCAGTTCGGGCCGGTCGGCGGCGGCCATCAGCGTCATGCCGCCCATGCTGTGTCCGGCGATCACGGCCCGCTGTCCGGCCGGCACGGTGGCGCCGAGCACGGTCACCAGGTCGTCGGCGAGGGCGTCGGTGGAGCAGCCGGCGGCGCTGGGCGCGGCCTCGCTGCGGCCGTGGCCGCGCTGGTCGTACGCGACCACGCGGTGGTCCTGGGCGAGCCGCTGGACGACCGGCGCCCAGAACCCGGTCGAGCAGGCCCAGCCGTGTACCAGGACGACCGTCGGCGCGTCCTGCGGTCCGGAAGTCTCGACGTGCAGCCGCGTCCCGGCGGCGCTGCGCAGCTGGGTGGTGCTCATGCGCCGACCTCCTGGGCTCGGGCCTCGGCCTGGGCGGGCACCGCGGCGGGGTGCGGCACCAGCTCGTACTCGGCGGGGTCGATCCGGCGGGTGGCGCGGCGGAAGTGGCCGGTGGTGCCGGGCCAGACGGTGGTGTTGCGGCCCTGGGCGTCCTGGTACCAGCTGGTGCAGCCGCCGGTCTCCCAGACGGTGGTGCGCATCCGGCGCTGGACGTCCTCGGTCCAGCTGCGCTGGGCGTCGGGCGTGGGGTGCAGGGCGGCCGCGCCGAGCCCGTCCAGGCGTGTCAACGCGTCGATGATGTAGTTCAGTTGGGACTCGATCATGAGGATCATCGAGCTGTTGCCGAGACCGGTGTTGGGGCCGATCACCAGGAACAGGTTGGGGAAGCCGTGCACGGTGGTGCCGCGCAGCGCCGTCATGCCGTCCTTCCACTCCTCGGCGAGGCTGCGCCCGGCGGCGCCGGTGATCCGGCTTCCGATCGGCATGTCGGTGACGTGGAAGCCGGTGCCGAAGACGATCGCGTCGACCTCGTGCTCGGTGCCGTCGGTGGCCACCAGGGTGGAGCCGCGCACCTCGCGCAGTCCGGCCGCGACCACCTCGGTGTTGGCGGCGGCGAGCGCCGGGTAGTAGTCGTTGCTGATCAGGATCCGCTTGCAGCCGATCCGGTAGTCCGGGGTCAGCTTCGTCTTCAGGGCAGGGTCCTTGACGGACCGTCCGATGTGCCACTCGGCGATCTGCTGGACGGCGGCGAGCAGGCGGGGCCGGCGGACGAAGGCGTCGACCTGGAGCTCGCGGACGCCGAACAGGATCCCGCGGCGCAGCGTCCGGGTGAAGGGCAGCGCCCGGTGCAGGGCCCGTTCGACGGCCGGGATCCGCCGGTCGGCGCGCGGCAGGACCCAGGCGGGGGTGCGCTGGAAGACGGTGAGCTTCCCGACCTCCGGCTGGATGTTGGGGACGATCTGGATCGCCGAGGCGCCGGTGCCGACCACGGCGACCCGCTTGCCGGCGAGGTCGTAGTCGTGGTCCCAGCGGGAGGAGTGGAAGACCTTGCCGGGGAAGGCGTCGAGGCCGGGCAGGGCGGGGATCTGCGGGTCGGCGAGCGGGCCGGTCGCCGAGACCAGCGCCTCCGCGGTCCACCGCCCGGCGGCGGTGGTGATCTGCCAGCGGGCCGTGGCGTTGTCCCAACGGGCTTCCGTCACCTCGGCGTTGAAGCGCAGGTGCGGGCGGAGGCCGAAGTCGGTGGCGACCTTCTCCAGGTAGGCGCGGATGTGCGGCTGGCCGGAGAAGCTGCGCGGCCAGTCGGGGTTGGGTGCGAAGGAGAAGGAGTACAGGTGGGAGGGGACGTCGCAGGCGCAGCCGGGGTAGCTGTTGTCGCGCCAGGTGCCGCCGACGGCGTCGGCGCGCTCCAGGATCACGAAGTCGGTGATGCCCGCCCGGCGCAGCCGGACGCCGGCGCCGAGGCCGCCGAAGCCGGAGCCGATGACGGCGACCTTCACGTGCGGGACCGCGGGCGCGGGGGGTGCGGATGGCATGGGTCTCCTCCGAGGAGGGCCGAGGGTGGGGGATTGGCGCCGGAGGTGCGGCGTGGTCGGAGGTTAGCCCCGCCGACACTATTGACGGTAGATCTAATAACCGGATGTGACGCGGGCCACACCCGGCCGACCCGGACGGCCGAGCTCCACATGTCGGCATGCCCTGGTCGTACCGGCGGGTCGGTGATAGCTCTGACCCGTCGCCGGGCCCCGACCCGCGACCCCAGGGGAGAACACACATGAACACCGACTGGCGGCTGGTCCGCGGCAGGCCCGGTCCGGCGCTCGCGGACGCGGTGCTCGGCTACCGGGCCTTCGACCTCACCCTCGACCGGGTGCAGCGACGCCTGGAGGTGCCCGTCGGCGCGGTCACCCTGGTCGCCAACCTCGGCCGGGGCACGCTGCGGATCGGCCGGCCCGGCGAGAGCGGCGACTGGAGCTCCGCCGACTCCTTCGCGGTCGGCCCGCGCACCCGCGCCGTGATCGGCGAGCACAACGGCGTGATGCGCGGCATCGAGGTCAACCTGACCTCCTGGTTCGCCCGCACCGTGCTCGGCGTCCACCTGGGCGAACTGCGCGACCGCCAGGTCGAACTGGACCAGCTGCTCGGCCGCAGGTGGCGGCACCTGGAGGAACAGCTCGCCGAACTCCCCACCAGCCAGGCCCGGTTCACCCTGCTCGACCGCCACCTGCTGCGCCTGCGCGCCGCCGGCCCGGAACCCGCCCCGCAACTGCGCGCCGCCTGGCGCCACCTGCTGCGCGGCACCACGCCGACCACCGTCGCCGCCCTCGCCCACGAGGTCGGCTGGAGCCCCCGCAGCCTGGAGCTGCGCTTCGCCGAACACATCGGCCTCACCCCGAAGTCGGCCGCCCGCGTCACCCGCCTCGCCCGCACCCTGCGGATGCTCACCGCCGGGCACCCGCTCAGCACCGCTTCCACCGCCTGCGGCTTCTACGACCAGGCCCACCTCAACCGCGAGTTCCGCGCCCTGACCGGCGGCACCCCGCGCGAGTTCCTGCACCACCGCCGCACCCCGGGCCGCCACCTCGACCGCCTCCCGGGCTGGGTCACCAGCGCCCTGCTCCCCTGAGCACCCGGCAGCCGGCACCGCGCGGTCAGAGCGACCAGCCCGCCGGCCGCATCGTGGTCGACAGCCCCAGCGCCGCACGGACCGCCAGCGCCGGGTCCATCGCCTGGTGCTCGGTGTCCCGGGCCGCCTCGGCGAGGCGGCGGGCGCCCGCGGAAGTCCGGGCCGAAGCGACCTGCTGCCAGTCCGACTGCGCCGCCCGGTGCAGCTCGACGACCCGGGTGAACGCCTGCTCGGCCCCGGCCGGGGCACCCAGCTGCTCCAGCCGCTCCACCATGGTCTGCTCGGCGGCCGCCATCTCGCCCGCCCAGGCGGACAGCCGGTCGACCGACACCCCCGCGAGGTCGAGGGCATCACTCGAGAGTTCGTTGTACGGATCGACGGCCTCCAGGTAGCGCCGCTGCCCGTCGGTCAGCCGGGAGGTGTCCGCCCGCAGGCCGCCGTTGATCACGAAGCTCTTGCCCATGTAGAGGCAGGTGACGTCCGGCTGGTCGGCCAGGTGGCCCTTCCACGGCGGCACGGCCACCATCGCGACGTTCGCGGGCAGCGCCCAGTAGTCCGGGTTGGCCCGGGTGAACGCCCGCCCGCAGGCCGCAGAGGCACCCGGGGGGTCGTCGGCCGCGGCTGCGGCCCGCGCGGGTTCGACCGCGATCCGGTCGACCACCTCGCCGTCGTGGTCACCGGCGCAGGAGGCCCGCGCCACCATCCGCGGGAAGCCGTCGAACTCCTCCGCGCGCTTCTCCACGTACTGCTCCGAGGGCCAGCGGAAGCACTCACCGGGCCCGAGCGAGCCGAGCGCGACCGGACGCGCGTCGGCCCACAGCCACCCGGCCCCCGCCAGCACGGCGCCGGCGACCACCGCGACGACCGACCGCCGCAGCCACGGCCGCCCCCGCAGTCCCGCCCGGCGTCCGGCGTCCTGCCGCGCGGCGGCCTCGGCGAGCCGGGAGGGCGCCGGCGTCGCAACGGCCGCAGCCGCGTCCTGATCCGACCTCGGCGACATACCGGACACTCCCTCACGAGGCCCGCGCGGAGGGCGGGCAGCGGCTCGACCGCGCGACCCTACCGCAGCCCGCGACGGGCCGTCGGCGCAGGTCAGCCGTCGAGCACGGGGGTGCTACCGGGTGATCCGGTACAGCACGCTCGCCCGCAGCGGGCCCTCGGGGACCGTCGGGTCGTCGAAGTCGTCCGCCGGGTCGCGGGTCATCCCGATCCGCTCCATCACCGCCTGCGAGCGCAGGTTGCCCGCCGCCGTGACCGCCAGGATCTCCGGCAGGTCGAGCGTCCCGAAGCCGAACGCCAGCGCGGCCCGCGCCGCCTCGGTCGCGTAGCCGTGCCCCCAGGCGGAGCGGGCCAGCCGCCAGCCGATCTCGACACCGTCGAACGGCATCTCCTCGTCCACCGGGTCCAGCCCGGTGAACCCGATGAACTCCCCGGTGGCGACGGCCTCCACGGCCCACCAGCCCCAGCCGCGTTCCGCCAGCTCGGCCCGGAAGTACGCCAGCGAGGCCGCGCTCCGCTCCGCGGTCAGCACCTCGGGGAAGAACTCCCGCACCTGCGGGTCTGCGTTCATCGCCGCCCACGGCTCCAGGTCCGTCTCCCGCCACTGCCGCAGCCGCAGCCGCTCCGTCCGCAATTCACGCAGTTCCGCCATGGGGCGGACCCTAGCCCCGCGCACCGCCCCCGAACAGCGAATATCCGTTGTACGGTGCGCCCGGGGGTGCCACGATCGCCGGATGGACCACCTCGCCGCCCTGCTCGGCCGCCGCCTCGACCGGGTCACCGACGGACCGGAGGGCCTGCTGCTGCACTTCGACGGCCTCCCGCCGCTGCGCCCGGAGGCCGTCGACCACCGGCTGGTCCTCTCCCCCGCGACACCCGCGCCGTCCGCCACCAGCATCCCCGGCCACCCGCTCGCCGCCTTCCTCGGCGAACGCGTCACCGGCGTCCGCCCGGTGCGCCGGCGGTCGACCGGCCGGGAGGTCGGCGGCGAGCTGCGGTTCCCGTCCGGCGCGGTCCGCCTCCTCGCCGCCACCGACGGACTGCGCTGCGAGGCCGAGCCGTTCGCCACCGCCCCCGACCTGGTCACGGCGGCCGGTCCGGGCCTCGACGAGCACGGCTTCTTCGTCCGCGAGGGATCCCTGCGCCGCGTGCAGCCCGGGTACGCGCCGGTGGTGGCCGCCGCCCGCGAGCGGGTCGCCGCCGCCTTCGGCCCCGAACGCCTGCACAGCGCCTACCTGTACGGCAGCATCCCGCGCGGCGCGGCCGTCCCGGGCGTCTCCGACCTGGACCTGCTGATCGCCCTGCACGGCGAGCCCACCCCGGCGGACCGGCAGCGCGCCGACGCCCTCGAAGCGGAGCTCGACGCCGCGTTCCCGCAGCTGAACGGCGCCGGCGTGCTGCTGTTCGGCGCGGCCGGGCTGCTCAGCGAGCGGGAGCGGTACGACCTCGGCTGGTTCCTCGCGTGCCTGTGCACCCCGCTGCTCGGCCCGGACCTCGCCGAGCACCTCCCCCGCTACCGCCCCACCTCGCTGCTCGCCCGGGAGACCAACGGCGACCTGGCACTCGCCCTCCCGGGCTGGCGGGAGCGGCTGGCCGGCGCCGACGGGGCCGGGCTGGCGGCACTCGGCCGCGGCGCCTCCCGCCGGCTGGTCCGCACCGGTCTGACGCTGGTGATGGACCGCTGGGGCGGCTGGACCAGCGACCTGGAGGCGTCCGCCGCCGTCATCGGCCACTACTACCCCGGCCGCGCCGACCAGTTCGCCCTCGCCGCGCGCACCGCCCGCACCCCCGCCGCCACCGACCGCGCCGAAATGGCCGTCCTGATCGAGGACCTGGCGCCGTGGCTGGCGGCCGAGTACGAGTCCGTGCACGGCCGCAAGGCCCCGCGGCCGCGGCCCGCACCGGTCCGCGAGGCGACCCCCGCCGATCTGCCGCTGCTCCAGGACGTCGAACGGGCCGCCGGCCGGCCCTTCCGCGACCTCGACATGGCCGCGATCGCCGACGACGAGCCCTTCACGCTCACCGAACTCGGCCGCTACCAGCGGGCCGGGCTCGCCTGGGTCGCCGTCGACCCCGACGACCCCGACGGCCGCCCCGTCGCCTACCTGGTCGCCGAACCCGCCGACGGCGCCCTGCACATCGAGCAGGTCTCGGTCCACCCCGACCACGCCCGCCGGGGCATCGGCCGCGTCCTGATCGAGCACGCCGCCGCCCGGGCCACCGCCCTCGGCCTGCCGGCGCTGACCCTCACCACCTTCGCCGAGGTGCCCTGGAACGCGCCGTACTACCGCCGTTGCGGCTTCCGCGTCCTCGACGAGGCCGCCCTCGGTCCGGACCTGCGCCGGATCCGCGCGGCCGAACGGGCCCACGGCCTCGACCGGTGGCCCCGGGTCACCATGCGACGCGCGCTCGAATCTCCGGGAGGAGCGCACCGCGAACGCTCCTGACGGGAAGCCGGTCCACCGCGGCCCGGACCGCGGGCCGTCGGCCTCGGCGCCGCGCCCGGCCGCACGTCGGCTCGCCCGGTAGGGCGAAGGAGCCGGGCCGCCCGACGCCACGCCGGTCGAACGGCCCGGGCGGGTGGGGCAACGACGGGCCCCGCGGCCTCGGACCCCCGGCCCAGCGGCGCCGGCGCACCCGGCCGGTGCACCGGCTCGCGACCGGTCGACGGCTCGCGTTCCGGGCGTCCGTGACGCCGGGTCAGCCCAGCGCGTCCTGGACGAGCGCGAGCGCCGCGTCGACCGCGCCGTTCAGGTCGTCCCCGGCGAAGACCGCCCGCACCCGCTCCGCGAAGTGCTCCGGCGCGCCGGGCAGCAGCGCGGCCGAGGCCACCGCGCCCTTCTCGTTGATCAGCCACTGCCCCGCCCGCCCGTGCATCGCCTGCACCAGCGCCCCGACCGCGCGGAACAGGCAGCCGTGCACGTAGAACGCGTCCCCGCGGGCCGCGCCCTTGCGGGCGCCCGCGAGGACGAACGGCGCCTCCCAGCGCGCCTGGGCGACCAGCGCCTCGCCGAGTGCCACCGGGTAGTCGGCGAGTTCCGCGCGCAGCCGGGTCACCTCGCCGCCGGGGTCGGCGAGGACGCGTCCGAGGGCGAGCTCCCCGGCGTACGCGTGCGAGTGGACGCCGAGCGGGTGGCCGGGCTGGGTGCCGATCTCGTACCGTCCGGCGCGGGCCTCGCGAGCGCTGTGGGCGACCCGGTCGAGGTCGCGGTAGAGCCAGTCGACCCGGTGCCCGTCGACGGTGAGCCAGGCCCCGCCGTCGACCCAGGGGCCCCAGCCGCCGGGCTCGGTGACGTCGACGTCCTTCCCGGTCAGCTGCCGGGCGAGGTCGCGCAGTTGCCCGGTGTCGAGCGGGCGGCGGTAGTAGAGGCCGAGGTCGTAGTCGGAGTCGGGCCGGTGGGTGCCGCGGGCGCGGCTGCCACCGAGGCAGACTCCGACGACGCCGTCGACGCGGGCGAGGCGCCCGGCCAGGTCCATGAGTTCGTCGTCCATCAACCCGTGATCATGACCGGCCGCCCCGCCCGCGTCCAGCCGTTTCCCGCCGCCCGTCAGAGCCGTCAGACCAGCTGCTTGCCCATGCAGACGCTGTCCGGGTGGTCCTTGTAGTACCCGAACTTGCGGATGTCGGCGTAGCCCTCGGAGAGGTACAGGGCGATCGCCTCGGGCTGCTTGTTGCCGGTCTCCAGCACCAGCCGGGTCCGCCCGGCCGCGACCGCGCGCTCCTCCAGGTGGCGCAGCACGGCCCGGGCGAGGCCCTTGCCGCGGGCCTGGGGCACCACGAACATCCGCTTCAGCTCGGCGTCGCCGTCGAGCAGGCCGTCGTCGTCCTGTTCCTTGGCGCGCCAGCCGCCGCAGGCCACCGGCTCGCCGTCGAGGTAGGCGACGACGAAGAGCCCGGCCGGCGGGTCGAAGTGGTCGGTGTGCATCGAGGTCTGGTCCCCGTCCCCGTACCGGCGGACGTACTCCTGCTGCACCTCGTCCGACAGCTTCACGCCGTCCGGATGGCCGAAGCCGGTCATACGAATTTCCATGGCCCCAGCCTAGGTGACCGGGTCAGCAGGCCTCGAAGCGCTCCAACAGCGCGTCCTTGCCGAACATCCGCGCGGTGTCGAGCGCGGACGGCGTGCCGGCCTTCGGGTCGGCGCCACCGGCGAGCAGCGCGTCGACGACGGCCTCGGCGCCCTTGAAGACCGCGCCGGCCAGCGGGGTCTGCCCGCGGTCGTTGACCCGGTCGGCGTCGGCGCCGCGCTCCAGCAGGACCCGGACCGCGTCGACGTGGCCGTGGTAGGCGGCGAGCATCACCAGGGTGTCGCCGCGGTCGTTGGCGAGGTCGGCGGGCGCCCCGGCGTCCAGGTAGGCGGCGAGCAGCGGGGCGTCGCCCGCCCGGGCGGCGTCGAAGAGCTTCCCGGCGAGCTCGATCACCTCGGGGTCGAACGCGGCGTCGGCGGAGTCGGTCACGGCATGGCCTCACTGGTCGGTCTCAACAGTTCGTGTCACCACGCACGGTAGCGGAAGCGGTCGGCCCCGCGGGTCACGCGTCCATCCGGGCGAACTTCCGAACGGGCCCGCACGCCCCGTCCGGGCCCGGGGAGCCCTGTCCGTACGGCCCCGCACGACGACCGGGGGGCCGGACGTATACCGCCGATGTGCGACACCGGCCGAGATCCACCCATTTGCCGCGCCACATCATCTATTACTTTTTGTCACCATAAAGGCACTTTCTGTAACACTGTCCCCCTCCCCTCATCGAGGAGCAGACCCGTGATCCTTTCCATCTCCGGAATCGTCCTGTTCGGCGTCATCGCCTTCCTGTTCTTCCGCCGGGACGGCCTGAAGATCTCGCACGCCCTGGTGTGCGCGCTCTTCGGCTTCTACGTCGCGGGTTCCTCGATCGCCCCGAGCATCCAGGCGGGCGGCGCGAGCCTGGCCAGCCTGATCGGCGGCCTGAAGTTCTGAGCGAGCGCTCCCCCTGTCGGCCCGGGCGCGGATCCCACCGCCCGGGCCTTCTTCGAATCCGAACGCCCCCGTCCCACCGGGCCCGCCCCACAGTCAACGGAGCCTGCATGTCCCTCACCCGCCACCTCACCCGGGGTCGCGACCTCGCCCGTACCGCCGGCGACCACGCCGCCGACATGTTCGCCCCGCTGTCGCTGATCGGCCGGGGCCTGCGCCGCCACGCCGACTGGGCGAAGGGCCGCTGGGCGGCCACCCCGAAGGAGCGGCGCGGCCCGACGCTGTTCCTGGCCGCCGCCGCGGTGCTCGGCGTCTTCCTGCTGCCGCACGGCCCGCTGCTCGCGGTGGTCGCGCTGATGGCGAGCGCCGCGTGGGTGGGCCGCGACCCGAAGCCCGCGGCGCCGCCCGAGCCGGACGTCGCGGACATCAAGCTGACCGCCCTGTACGCGGCGCTCACCCCGTACCTGGCCGGTCTCGACGACCCGTGCCCGCTGTACGGGGCCGAGGGCGGCTACAAGGACGCGTTCTCCTCCTGGGAGTTCGACGACGAGGGCCGGCTGGCGGCGCTGGAGCTCGCCTACCCGCCGTACTTCACCGACACCGAGCCGGCCGCCCGGGCCCGGATCGAGCAGGTCGTCCAGGGCAAGGCGGGCCGCTCCCGCGAGTACCGTTTCGACTGGGACGAGGAGTCCAACCGGCTGCGGGTGGCCGCGCTGGCGGCGCTGCCCACCGACATCGCGGCGCAGCCGTTCGTCACCGCGCCGGGCGAGATCGTCCTGGGCTTCACCGACGGACAGGGCAGCCGGCGGACCATCCCGGTGACCCAGGCCGGGGTGACCGCGCAGCAGCCGCCGGTGGTGTGGCGGGTCGGGCCGCGGTCGGCCGAGCCGCACCTGCTGGCGCTCGGCGCCGCCGGGTACGGGACGTCCACCCTGCTGCGGTCGGTCGCCCTGCAGGCCCTGCCGCACGGCGACCTGGTGGTGATCGACGGCGCGGGCACCGGCGAGCACGCCTGCCTGGTGAACCGGCCCGGCGTGCACACCGTGGAGACCAGCCTGCACGGCGCGGTGGCCGCGATGGAGTGGGTGGCGAAGGAGACCGAGCGCCGGCTGGTGGCGCTCAACGCCGCCCGCCACCACGGGATGGCCGCGCCCGAGGACGTCACCCGCCCGCTGTGGCTGCTGCTCGACCACCCGACCGAGCTGAGCGAGCTGGCCCAGGCGGAGGGCCGCCCGGATCCGCAGGAGCTGCTGGAGACCCCGCTGCGGCACGGCCGGGCGGCCCGGGTCACCGTGGTGTTCGTGGACGACCTGGAGGCGCGGGACCGGATCTCGCCCACCGTCCGCTCGGCCGCCCGGGCCCGGGTGGTGCTCGGCCCGGTGACGCCGGAGACCGGCTCGTCGGCGCTGGGCGTGCCGCTGGACATCGTGCCCGCCGCGCAGACCCCGGCCGGTCGCGGCTACGCCCGGATCGGCACCGCCGCCCCGGTCCGGCTGCAGGTCCCGGCGACCGTCGACCCGTTGGACGACGAGGCGCCGGCGGCACTGCGCGACGCGGTGATCGCCCTGCTGCCGCACCGCGACACCCGCACCGAGGCGGCCGCCCCGCAGGCCTCCCCCAAGGCCGCCCCGCAGCCCACCGCGCCGGCTGCCTTGCAGGCCGTCCCGCAGAACGTCGAACAGCTCGTCGCCGTCGTCCCCGACGCCGACGAGGAGGCGCGGCTGACCAAGGAGTCGCCCGCCGTGCGTCCGCGCCCGGTCTGGTGACCCGGCGGCGATAGGGTGATCCTCCAGATCCGGTCGCCCACCGACACGGTCACGATGTGCACAATATGTGACACACCGGGTGATATGAACGATCAGATGTGACAAATCGGGCGACGATGGGTACAAACAGGGGCGGCACGACAGGCGACGCATGTCCCGGGACGGGAATCTTCGTCGGTGGCCGAGCGTTGACCGAACGACGAAGACAGCGACCACTAGTCCTGTGGGCCAGAAGCCCGGGAGGCACGATTCATGAGCGAGCGAGCTCTCCGCGGCACGCGACTCGGGGCGACCAGCTACGAGACCGACCGCGGCATTGATCTGGCGCCGCGCCAGACCGTCGAGTACGCATGTCAGAACGGACACCGTTTCGAGGTGCCCTTCTCCGTCGAGGCGGAGATCCCGGCGGTGTGGGAGTGCCGGTTCTGCGGTCAGGAGGCCGCACTCCTCGACGGTGAGGAGCCTGAGGAGAAGAAGATCAAGCCCACCCGCACCCATTGGGACATGCTGATGGAGCGCCGGACGCGGGAGGAGCTCGAGGAGGTGCTGGCCGAGCGGCTGGCCGTCCTCCGCTCCGGCGGCATGAACCTCGCGGTCCACCCGCGGGACAGCCGCAAGAGCGCGTGACCGTCTAGGCGACACGCGCGACACACCGTCAGACGGAAAGGGGCCCCGGGCGATTCGCCCGGGGCCCCTCCCGTTTCCCGGCCCCGGTGGTCATCTCCCGGTGGTCATCGTTCCCGGTCGCCGGTCGTTCTCAGTTGGTGATCGGCGGGCGGTACTCGGTGTCCGGGCCCTGCGGGCCGCGGGCCGGGTCCACCACCTCGCCCTGGATCACCTTGCCGTCGGGGCGGTGGATCCGCATCTGCTCCTGCAGGCGCACCGCGTCGGCGAACCGGTCCGCGCCGACCGGGGCGGTCGAGCGCAGCGCGCTGCCCGCCAGCCTGCGGCCCGCCATCCGCCACAGCGCCCGGGTCGGCGGCAGCAGCAGGGTCAGCGCGACCAGGTCGGAGAGGAATCCCGGCACCATCAGCAGCACACCGGCCAGCACCGTCATGGTGGTGCCGGTCTGCGGCTGGGCCGACTGCGGGTTCTTGGACTGCTCGACGGCCGCCGAGAACGCCCGGGCACCCGCCCGCTTGATCACCGCGCCGCCCACGAACACGCCGGCGATCAGCAGCAGCAGCGCGGGGCCCCAGCCGAGCGCACCGGCGACCACCGTCACCAGCCAGATCTCCAGCACCAGCCAGGCGGCGGCCAGCAGCGGCAGCGCCCGGCGCAGCGGGCCGCGGCGCTCGGGACGGGTCGGGGTTGCTTGCTGGGACACGGGCGACTTCACTCCAACGCGGCGCTCTCCACCGGCCGGCAGCTCCCGGCCGCGACTACGGCGCCACCTGGGACAACGGCTCGTCGGCGTCGCGTGTTCCGCCCTTGCGCCGCCCGCGGGCGCCGAGCGCGACCGCGGCCCCGGCGGCCAGCAGGCCGGCGATCGCCAGCGTCCACTCGGGCACCGCGCCGACCCGGTCGGCCACCGTGCGCGCGTCGCGCAGCGGCACCGTGGCGGTCAGCACCTCGGCGGTCATCTGCCGGCTCTGCGTGACGACCGTGCCATCCGGGGCGACGACCGCGCTGATGCCGCTGGTCGCCGCGATCAGCACCGCGCGGCCGTGCTCGACCGCGCGCAGCCGGGACATCGCCAGCTGCTGCTCGGGCTGCCCGCTGTTGGCGTACGTCGCGTTGTTGGTCTGGACGACCAGCACCCGGCCGCCGTCGTTGACGGTGTCCCGGATGATCTCGTCGTAGGCGACCTCGAAGCAGATCACGTCGCCGACCCGGGCCGGGCCGACCTGCATCACGCCGTTGCCGGTGCCGGGGTAGAAGTCCCGGCCGACCCGCTGCAGCCGGGTGATCACCTTGGAGAGCTCGTCCCGGAAGGGCACGTACTCGCCGAACGGCACCGGGTGCTGCTTGGTGTAGGAGGCGCCGGGGCCGGTCACCGGGTCCCAGACGATGCCCTCGTTCTGGACGTGGACCGCGTCCGGGCCGTCCACCAGCGCGCCGACCAGGGTGGGGACGCCGACCGCCTTCACGGCCTCGTCGATGCGGCGGTAGGCGGCCGGGTCGAGGAAGGGGTTGAGGTCCGAGGAGTTCTCCGGCCAGATCACCAGGTCCGGCTTGGGGGTGCGGCCCGCCGCGACGTCCGCGGCGTACTGCTCGGTGGCGGCGGCGTGGTTGTTCAGCACCATCATCGGGCGGCCGAGGAAGTCCATGCCGGGCTTGTCCACGTTGCCCTGGACGAGTGCCACCTTCACCGCGTCGTCGGCGGCCGTGGGCACCGGCATCAGGTAGCCGCCGAGCAGCGCGGCGAGCGCGCCGGTCGCACCGGCGGCGGTCAGCAGCGGCGCCCGGCGCGGCGCGGCCCGCAGGCGCAGCGCGGTCCACGCCAGCAGCGTGCCGCAGAGCGCGACCGCGAAGGTCACCAGCGGGGCTCCGCCCAGCGCGGCGAGCGGGGTGAACGGGCTCGCGGTGTTGGCGAACGCGAGCCGGCCCCACGGGAAGCCGCCCAGCGGCAGCCGGTCGCGCGCCCACTCCTGGGCGACCCACAGGCAGGCGCCCCACAGCGGCCAGAGCGGCAGCCGCGAGGTCAGCGCGAGGCCGGCCGCCATCGCGGCGACGAACAGCGCCTCCACCACGGACAGGCCGACCGTCGCGTCCCAGCCGATCACGGCGAGCCACTTCAGCAGGCCGAGGAAGAACGGCAGGCCGAACGCGAAGCCGGTCCACGCCGCCTGGCGGACGGTGCGGCCCCGGGTCAGCAGCGACAGGCCCGTGACGGCGACGATCGACAGCGGCCACAGGTCGTACGGCGGGAAGGCGAGCGCCATCAGGACGCCGCTCACCGCCGCGGCGGCGGTCCTGGGCAGTCCGGCCCGCAGGCGCGCGAGCCGTCCCGGCCCCGCCGGCACCGGCGGCTCCACGTCCTCCGCCACCGGGCGCTCCTGCTCCACGGGCAGTGCCACGCGCGCACCACCTCTCTGGCCGTTATCCGATCAACACTGACCAGCAAAGGTACCCCAGTGTCCGGAGCGGCGGCCCGGCCGCTCCGGCCTATCCGCCGAGGTGGACGGTCCGGCCGCGGACCACCGTGCGGCGGCAGACCGGCAGCGGCCCGCCCGGGGTGAGGTCGGGCAGGCCCGGGGTGCCGGAGCGGGGGTCGGTGGACCAGCCCGCCACCCGGTCGTCGGGTGCCTGGACGACCAGCTCGGCGACGTCCCAGACCGCGTAGCTGGCGACCGCGCCGGGCACCAGCACCCCGTCCTGGTCCCGGCCGAGCGCGCGCCAGCCGCCGCGGGTGTGCGCGGTGAACGCGGCCCGCGCGGAGATCCGGTGCTCCGGGGTGCGGTGGAAGGCCGCGGCCCGCACGGTGCCCCACGGGTCGAGCGGGGTGACCGGCGCGTCCGAGCCGAAGGCCAGCGGGACGCCGGCCCGCAGCATCGCCGCGAACGGGTTCAGCGCGGCCGCCCGCTCGGCGCCCAGCCGCTGGACGTACATGCCGTCCGGCCCGCCCCAGGCCGCGTCGAAGGCGGGCTGCACCGAGGCGGTCAGCCCCAGCTCGGCGAACGCGGCGACGGTCTTGTCGTCCAGCGCCTCGGCGTGCTCCACCCGGTGGCGCAGCGCCTTCACCCGGGCCGCGCCGACCCGCTCCCCGGCCGCCCGGACCCCGTCCAGCACGGCGGTGATCGCCGCGTCGCCGATCGCGTGGAAGCCGGCCTGCAGCCCGGCCTCGGTGCACGCCGCGACGTGCTCCGCCACCTGCTCGGCGCTCAGGTACGCCGTCCCGGTGTGCTCGGCGTCGGCGTAGGGCGCGTGCAGGCAGGCGGTGTGCGAGCCGAGCGCCCCGTCGACGAACAGGTCGCCGCCGGCGCCGACCGCACCGAGCCGCTTGGCGGTGTCGACCGCGCCCAGCTCGCCCCAGTAGCCGAAGACCTCCGGCCCGTGGCCCTCGGCCGCGAGGGCGAGCAGCGCGGTCAGGTCCTCCTCGGAGGAGATGTCGGGTCCGGCGCACTCGTGCAGCGCGCCGATGCCGAGCTCGGCGGCCCGCCGGAGCGTGGCCAGCTGCGCCTCCCGGCGCTGCTCGGGGGTGATCCCGGCGAGCGCGGCGCGACGCACCGCGTGGTGCGCGTCCCGGCTGAGCGGGCCGTCGGGCGCGTACCCGGCGAGCCCGTCCAGGCCCGGCACCAGCCAGCGCAGGGCGGTGGAGGCGAGGGCAGAGTGCACGTCGGTGCGCGACAGGTAGACCGGTACGCCGCCGGCGACCGCGTCCAGTTCCGCGAGGGTCGGCGGGCGGCCCTCGGTCCAGGTGGTCTCGTCCCAGCCGTGACCGATGACGGAGGTGCTCCGGTCGCCGACGAAGGCGGCGATCCGCTCCAGGGCCTCCGCCAGCGAGGCGCAGCCGCCCAGGTCCAGGCCGGTCAGGGCGAGGCCGGTGGAGGTGGCGTGCACGTGGGCGTCGACGAACGCGGGGGTGACCAGGGCGCCGTGCAGGTCGACGATCTCGTCGGCGACGTCGGCGTACGCCTCGGCGGCGCCGTCACTGCCGACCCAGGCGACGTGCTCGCCCTCGACGAGCATCGCGGTGGCGAACGGGTCGGCGGGGCTGTAGACGTTGCCGCCGCGCAGCAGCACGGTCCGGTTGGTGCGTTCGGTCATGCCGCCAGTCTTCCACCTGCTCGGTTTCCGTCAGAGCTTCGGGGGCCTGGCCTCGTACGGGGTGGACAGGACGACGGTGGTGCGGGTCGAGACGCCGGCCGCGGAGCGGATCCGGGCGAGCAGGTCCTCCAGGTCTCCGGGGCCGGGGACGCGCACCTTGAGGATGTAGTTCTCGTCGCCGGCGACGCTGTGGCAGGCCTCGATCTCGGGCAGGCCGACCAGCCGCTCCGGGGTGTCGTCCGGGGCGCTCGGGTCGAACGGCTTGACCGAGATGAACGCGGTCAGCGCCAGGTCGACGGCCTCGGGGTCGACGATCGCGGTGTAGCCGCGAATCACCCCGCGCTGTTCGAGGCGGCGCACACGCTGGTGCACGGCCGAGGTGGACAGGCCGGTGGCCTTGCCCAGGTCGGTGTAGCTCATCCGGCCGTCCTGGAGGAGCAGCTGGACGATGCGCTGGTCGAGATCCTCCACGGGCGCCAACCTACTCGATCGGGCGCCCGGCGTGTCGATACCCCGCAGGGGGCGCATTCGGGGGGCACATGCCGAGGGAATGTGGCGAACGCCACACCCGGTGCATCACCGTGCGCTCCTGCGCAGGATTATGACGCCGTGTCGGCGGGAAATGCTGCTGGTGGCTCGGACCGCAGGTGGTCCGGCCCGATCCGAGGGGGATCACATGCCTGCCACTGACCAGCGTTCCAGCAACGCCGAGGGCGAACGTACCGAGCCCGAGACCACCTTCGGGGTGGACCCGGGCGACGCCGACACCTGGGAGATCGTGCGGGTGCACTGCCCCGCCTGCGACCGTCCGATCGCGCTGCTGTCCGACGAGGAGCGCCTCCCGCAGCACGCCGTCCTGCCGTCCGCCTGGCACCCCTTCTCCCCCGCGCTGTGCCAGGGCTCCGGCGCGCCGACCGACGACCTGCCCGAGTGCGAGGAGCACCAGGGCCGGGGCACCGGCCTGGAGGCGCTGCTGACCGCGCCGGGCGCGCTCGACTGGCGCACCCAGCCGTTCTCGCACGCCGCCGTCCACCGCGCCGTCCGCGCCCACGTGCCCGCGCAGCGGAAGGCCCAGGTGCGCGGCTGAGCCGCGCACCTGGCCCGCTCGCCGGGCCCCGGGGTCACCGGCCGGTGAGGTGCCGTCCGATCACCAGGCGCTGGATCTGGTTGGTGCCCTCGACGATCTGCAGCACCTTCGCCTCCCGCATGAACCGCTCGGCCGGGTAGTCCCGGGTGTACCCGTACCCGCCGAGCACCTGCACCGCGTCGGTGGCGACCCGCATCGCGGTGTCGGTGCAGAACAGCTTGGCCATCGCCGCCTCCTTGGTGAACGCCCGCCCGGCGTCGCGGCGGCGTGCGGCGGCCAGGTAGAGCGCGCGCCCGGCCTCGATCCGGGTGGCCATGTCCGCCAGCAGGAAGGACAGCCCCTGGAAGTCGGCGATCGGCCGGCCGAACTGCTGCCGGGTGCCCGCGTACTCCACCGCCAGGTCCAGGGCCGCCTGGGCGACGCCGATCGCGCAGGCGGCGATGCCGAGCCGGCCGGAGTCCAGCGCGGCGAGCGCGATCCGGAAGCCCTGGCCCTCGCCGCCGACCAGGCGCTCGCGGTCGACCCGCACCCCGTCGAAGTGCATCTGCGCGGTCGGCGAGGACCACATGCCCATCTTCCGCTCCGGCGGGGCCGCCGACAGGCCCTCGCTGCCGGCCGGGACCAGCAGGCAGGAGATGCCGCGGGCGCCCTCGTCGCCGGTGCGGGCCATCGTCGAGTAGAAGTCGGCCCGCCCGCCGTGGGTGATCCACGCCTTGGTGCCGCTGACCACGTACTGCTCGCCGTCCAGGTCGGCGCGGGTGCGCAGCGAGGCGGCGTCGGAGCCGGACTGCGGCTCGGAGAGGCAGTACGCGCCGAGCTGCTCGCCGCCGAGCATGCCGGGCAGCCAGCGCCGCTTCTGCTCCTCGCTGCCGAAGCCCGCCAGCGCGTGGCAGGACAGGGTGTGCACCGAGACGCCGAGGCCGACCGCGAGCCAGCCGTTCGCCAGCTCCTCCAGCACCTGCAGGTACACCTCGTACGGCTGGTCGCCTCCGCCGTACTCCCCGGCGTAGGGCAGCGAGAGCAGGCCGGCCCGGCCGAGGGTGCGGAACACCTCGCGGGGGAAGCGGGCGGCGGCCTCGTCCTCCGCGGAGCGCGGGCGGACCTCGCGGTCCACCAGGTCGCGGGTGAGCGCCAGCAGCTCCCGCGCCTCGTCGCTGGGCAGCTGGCGGTCCACGGGCTCGGGACGTCCGGCGGTCACGGGCACAAGCCTCCTCGGTCGGGTGCCGGACCCGGGATTCGCCGGGTGCGGCACGGATCGTCGCCGGCCGGAGCGGCCGGCACCGGGTCGCGGTGAACGGCCGTTCACATCAAGCGGTGCGAGTATGCCGCACACCGGACGTCCCGTCACCGGCGGCGACCGAGCGGGCCACCCGGCCGCCGCCCCGTACCCTGGCGGGATGACCTCGCGCCCCGCTCCCGCCGAACTCGCGGCCGTCCTGCGCGCGCTGCCCCCGTCGCTGGGGCCGGTGCGCCTGGTCGCCGTCGACGGGCACGCCGGCTCCGGCAAGACCACCTTCGCCGCCCGGCTGGCCGCCGCGCTGGACGACGCGCCGGTGGTGCACCTGGACGACCTCGCCACCCACCGCGAGCCGTTCGGCTGGGTCGGCCGGCTGCGGGAGCAGGTGCTGGGGCCGCTGGGCCGCGGCGAGGCCGCCGAGCACCGGGTGTACGACTGGACCGCCCGCCGCTTCTCGGGCACCCGGCGGGTGGAGCCCGCGCCGGTGGTGCTGGTCGAGGGCGTCGGCGCCGGCCGCGCCGAGCTGCGGCCGCACCTGGCGGCGCTGGTCTGGATGGAGCTGGACGCGGACGCCGCGAGCGCCCGCGGCCTGCTGCGGGACGGCCCCGGGCTGGCCGACTTCTGGCAGGGCTGGATCCGTGCCGAACGCGCCCACTTCGCCGCCGACCCCAGCCGCCCGCACGCCGGGATCCGGGTCGACGGAGTCACGGGGCGGATCCTCCGATGCACCGTCAGTGAGACCTCCACCCCCCTCTTGACCTGGGACGTCGCCGGGAACTAGGTTCTCCCTCGTCGCGAGATTCAGTTGAACTCGCAACATTAGACGCGGCACCTCCGGCTTGTTCCCCCGTGAGCCGGAGGTGCCGTTCTCCTTTCCCCGCCCCGTCCGCCCCCGCGGGGACCGCCTCCCCCGGCGGGCCCAACTCCGGTGCGCGCGCGGCGATCCGACTTGTCTCCGTACCCTTCCGGATCAGCCGTGCGCCGGTACGATTCCACGAAGGCGCGAATGCGCCCCGGGGGCTGCGCACACGGGGGGCGTCAGTGACGGTGGAGAGTTCCGGCGGCAGGAAGCCGCCCGGCGCGGGGCCGGACCGGGAGGCCGACCGCGCGTGGCTGCGCGCCATGGACGCGTACGCGGCGGGCTCCTACGCCCGCGCCGAGGAGGAGTTCCGCACGGCCGCCCGGCTCGACCCCGGCATGGCCGACGCCTGGCTCGGCCTGCACGCCCTGCGCAGCGACACCTCCGGCGCCCTGCTCGCCATGTACCGCGGCCGCTCCCGCTTCGGCGAGCAGCGCGCCCGCCACGGCCGGCCGCTCAGTTCCTGGTACTGGCTGGGCTGGTGGGTGCAGCCCGTCCTGGAGACCCCGCACGACCTCGCGCTCGCGCACGCCTCGCACTGGCTCGACGGCCGTCACCTGCCCGAGCTCGACCAGGCGCTCGCCGACCTGCCGCCGCCCGAGCAGGACGGCGCGGTGCGCTTCCTGTACGCCTGCCGCTCCTACCTGCTGAAGGACTGGGAGCAGCTGATCCGCGACACCGACCGGCTGCTCGACGACCCGGTGCTCGGCATCGAGTCCGGCCTGTTCGCCGGGATGGCCCGGGTCCGGCTCGACATGTGCGCCCAGGCCCAGGCGCCGCTCGCCGCCTCGCTCGCCCGCTGCCGCTCCGAGCAGCCGCAGCGCAAGGAGCTGCGCTACTGGCTCGCCCGCTCCTACGAGGGCGCCGGGCGCTCCGCCGCCGCCTTACCGCTCTACCGCGCGGTCCACCGGGCCGACCCCGCCTTCATGGACACCGCCGCCCGGCTGGCCGCCATCGCCGCCGAGGACGGCCTGCTGGAGGAGGGCACCGCCGACCCCGCCGCCGACGACGTCGACGTGCTCGACGACGGCTACCCGGACGGGCTGGAGGAGCGCGCCGAGGAGCCGGTCGCCGAGCGCGGCCAGGGCGACGGCACCGCCGAACGCCCCGGCCCCGCCGAGCCGGCCGCGCCGATGCCGGTCCGCACCACCGGCAGGGCCGCCTCGCCCTCGCCGTTCGCCCCCGGCCCGGCCGCGGCTCCCGCCGCCGTCCCGGCCGCCCCGGCGCAGCGCGGGACGGACGGCGAACTGGCCGCCGCGCTCGCCCAGCTGGAGCAGATGGTCGGCCTGGATCCGGTCAAGCGGCAGGTCCGGGCGCTCTCCGCGCAGCTGCGGATGGCCCGGCTGCGCGCCGAGCGCGGCCTGCCCGTCCAGCCGCCCAAGCGGCACTTCGTCTTCTCCGGCCCGTCCGGCACCGGCAAGACCACCGTCGCCCGGATCCTGGGCCGGGTCTTCCACGCCCTCGGGCTGCTCAGCGGCGACCACCTGGTCGAGGCCCAACGCGCCGACCTGGTCGGCGAGTTCCTCGGCCAGACCGCCGTCAAGGCGAACGAGCTGATCGACTCGGCGCTCGACGGCGTGCTCTTCATCGACGAGGCCTACAGCCTCTCCAACTCCGGCTACAGCAAGGGCGACGCGTACGGCGACGAGGCGCTCCAGGTGCTCCTCAAGCGGGCCGAGGACAACCGCGACCGGCTGGTCGTCATCCTGGCCGGCTACCCGGAGGGCATGAACCGGCTGCTCGCCGCCAACCCCGGCCTCAACTCCCGCTTCACCACCCGGGTCGACTTCCCCAGCTACCGGCCCGCCGAGCTCGCCGAGATCGGCCGCGCGCTGGCCGCCGGCGACGGCGACACCTGGGACGACGACGCCGCCGACGAGCTCACCTCGATCTGCCGGCACGTCGTCACCGAGGGCTGGATCGACCAGCTCGGCAACGGCCGCTTCATCCGCACCCTGTACGAGAAGTCCTGCGCCTACCGCGACCTGCGCCTGTCCGCCCAGCCCGACCTGCCCACCCGAGACGACCTGGCCACCCTGCGCCTGTCCGACGTCCTCCAGGCCTACGGCGAGCTGATCGACGGCCGCTGAGGCCCGCACGGGGCGTCAGAGCCGCCCGTCGGAGCCGACCGCGGCCTCGCACGGCCCGCACAGCGTCAGCGTGATCCACCGGCCCTCCCGCAGCTGCGCGCCCACCGCGCCGCACCGCTCGCAGGTGGCGCGGCTGCGCTCGACGAAGACCGCCAGGATCCCGTTCAGCCGCCGGTCCGCCTCCTGCCCGGCCCCCGGCCGGGCCCGGAACGCCAGCTCGCCGTACTTCTGCTTCACCGCGAGCAGCTCGTACGCCGGGAACTGTGCCTCGACCGCCCGGTGGCACTCCAGCACCAGCTCCCACCAGCCCGGTGCCACGTCCGGCGCGTACTCCGGCCGGCGGAAGTGCGCCTGCAGCGGGGCGAGCGCGTCGGGTGTGCCGGGGATCCGCCAGCCCGGGTGCCGGCCCATGTGGGCGAGCAGCGAGGTGGCCCGGGTCGGGAAGCGCTGCCCGATCGCGCCGGCGTAGACGCCGTACTCCTCGCGCACGTCGTCGACGAAGTGCCGGGCGACCGGCCACAGACCGTCGGCGAGCCCGTCGTCGAGCGGGGAGGGCTGCCCGGTCGCGACCGCGATGTCCCAGGCGTGGACGGCGCAGTCCAGCGCGGCGGCGGTGGCGCCCAGCCAGACCGGCAGCTCACCGAGCGGGGTGCGGACGGCCTCCGCGCCGGCCGGCAGCCCGGCGTAGGCGTCGGCGGCGCACCGCAGGCCCGCCTCCAGCAGCTCGGCGGGGTCGCCGTCCAGCGCGTCGAGGGGGTTGAAGCGCACCTCCACCGGGAGGATCTCCTCCCCCAGCGCGGCCCCGCCGTACCCGACCTGCCCGAGCCGGGCGTGGTTGAACACCTGCCGGACCGTCCACTCCGCGCACGGGGTCGGCCCACCCCAGCCGTCGGCGGGTACGCCCGCGACGACCCGCCTCAGCCGGTCGTGCGCGGCGGCCAGGACGTCCAAGGCCCGGGCGGTCTCCATGAAGCCCCCAACTCCAGTGATCCGTGCGCGACCTGACGGTGGAGCCTGTCACTCCGCAGCAGTAGGGTGCCGCCATGTCCTCCGACACCACCGAGTCCAGCGAGACCCCCGCCGCGGCCGCCCCGCGCCGCCGCGTTCCCTGGTACCTGAGCATACCGATCACCTTCGCCGTGATCCTCGCGCTCTTCCTGGCCGCCGCCCGCTTCGACCTCTTCCCCGGTCTGCCGAACCCGTTCGCCACCGAGGACAAGGACCGCAGTCAGCCGGTGGTGCTCAAGTCCATCCAGAACATGAGCCGTTACACCGCGGCGACCGGCAACTTCCAGGTGATCGTCGACCTCGACCAGGAGGCGAAGTTCCTGCCGTCCGCGCTGCTCGGCACCCGCAGCCTGTACGTCGGCGCGGGCAGCGTCGCCGCGTACGTGGACCTCGGCAAGCTCGCCGCCGGGTCGGTCACCGTCTCCGAGGACCGCCGGACGGCGACCATCGTCATCCCGCACGCCCAGCTGGCCGACGCCGCGCTGGACGTGAAGCGCTCCTACATGTTCTCCCAGCAGCGCGGCCTGTTCGACCGGATCGGCGACTTCTTCTCCTCCGACGGCGGCTCCGAGAACCAGCACAAGGTCGAGCTCCTCGCCGTCGACAAGATCCAGGCCGCCGCCAAGGAGACCAACCTGACCTCCGCCGCCGAGACCAACACCGTGGCGATGCTCCAGGGCCTGCTGCACTCCCTGGGCTTCACCACGGCGACCGTCACCGTCACCCCCTGAGCAGCGCGGGGCCGGCCGGCCCCGCCACGGCTCAGCGGGCCGCGGTGGGGCGGTGGTCGGGGTCGTGGACCTCGCCGACGAGCTCCTCCAGGACGTCCTCCAGGGCGACCAGGCCGAGCTGGCGGCCCTCCGGGTCGGTGACGGCGGCGAGGTGGGCGGCGGCGTGGCGCATGGCGGCCAGGGCGCCGTCCAGCGGCAGGGTGCCGCGCAGGACGGTGATCGGCCGCCAGAGGTCGGCCGGGACGGGGGCGTCCTGGTCCTCGACGTCGAGGGTGTCCTTGATGTGCAGGTAGCCCCGCACGTCACCGTCGTCGCCGAGCACCGGGAAGCGCGAGAAGCCGGTGCGGACGGCCAGCGCCTCGACCTCGCGGGCGGTGACGGTGGTGCCGACGGTCACCAGCTGGTCGGGCTGGAGCAGCACGTCGGTGACCGGCCGGCGGCCGAGTTCCAGGGCGTCCTCGAGGCGTTCGCGGCGGCTCTCGTCGAGCAGGCCGGCGTCGCCGGAGTCGGAGAGCAGGTGGAGCAGCTGCTCGCTGGTGAAGACGGAGTCCACCTCGTCCTTGGGCTCGACCTTGAACAGCCGCAGCACCGCATTGGCGAAGGCGTTGAGGAAGCGGATCGCCGGCGCCAGCCAGCGGGCGAGGCGGTCCAGCGGCGGGCCGAGCCACAGCGCCGCCTTCTCGGGCCCGGCCAGCGCGATGTTCTTCGGCACCATCTCGCCGAGCACCATGTGCAGGAAGACCACCACGGCCAGCGCGATGACGTAGCTGAGCAGGTGCATCGCCGACGCGGGGACGCCCAGCGCGTGGAACGGCCCCTCCAGCAGGTGGGCGATGGTGGGTTCGGCGAGCGCGCCGAGCAGCAGCGAGCAGACGGTGATGCCGAGCTGGGCGGCGGCGAGCATCGCGGACACGTTGGACAGCGCGTGCAGCACGGTGCGGGCCCGCCGGTTGCCGGCCTCGGCGAGCGGTTCGATCTGGCTGCGCCGCACCGAGATGACCGCGAACTCGGCCCCGACGAAGAACGCGTTGCCGAGCAGCAGCAGGAGCGCGGCGGCGAGTTGCAGCAGCGCGGTCATCGGTGGTCGTCCTTGTCGTCGTCGCTGTCGTAGGGGAAGCCGTCGTCGGTCCGTTCGATCCGGACCCGGCTGGTGCGGTGCCGGTCGACGGCGAGGACGGTGAAGCGCCAGCCGGGCAGTTCGGCCTGCTCCCCGACCTCGGGGAGCTTGCCGAGCAGGTCGGCGAGCAGGCCGCCGAGGGTCTCGTACGGGCCCTCGGGGCAGTGCAGGCCGATGGTTTCGAGCTGGTCGACGCGGGTGCGGCCGTCGGCGTCCCACACGGGGTGGCCGTTCTCGGGCGGCAGCGGGACCAGTTCGGGGATGTCGGCGGGGTCGTGCTCGTCCTGCACCTCGCCGACGACCTCCTCGACGATGTCCTCGATGGTGGCGACGCCGGCGGTGCCGCCGTACTCGTCGACGACCACGGCCATCGGCTCGCGTCGGCGCAGCAGGTCCAGCAGCCGTTCGACGGGCAGCGTCTCGGGGACGAGCAGCGGCGGGCTGGCGAGGTGGCGGACCCGGGTGCGGTCGCGGCGCTCGGCGGGGACGGCGAGGGCGTCCTTGAGGGTGACGGTGCCGGTGACCTCGTCGAGGCTGTCGCTGTAGACCGGGAAGCGGCTGAGGCCGGTGGCCCGGGTCAGGTTGACCACGTCGGTGGCGGTGGCGTCCTGCTGCAGGGCGGCGACGTCGATCCGCGGGGTCATCACGCTCTCGGCGGTCAGCTCGCGCAGGCCCAGGGTGCGGACGAACAGGGTGGCGGACTCCTCGTCCATGGCGCCGGCGGCGGCGGAGTGCCGGGCCAGCGAGACCAGCTCGTCGGGGGTGCGGGCGTGCCCGAGCTCCTCCTGCGGTTCGATGCCGAAGCCGCGGACGATCCGGTCGGCGCTGTTGTTGAGCGCGGCGATCAGCGGCCGGCAGGCGCGCGAGAACGCGCGGTGCGGCCCGACCACGGCGTACGCGACGCGCAGCGGGGTGGAGATCGCCCAGTTCTTGGGGACGAGCTCGCCGATGACCATCTGCAGCACGGTGGCGCCGACCATGCCGACCAGCACGGCCACGCCGGTGGCGGCGGACTCGGGCACGCCGACGGCGACGAAGACCGGGGAGAGCAGCACGGACAGCGCCGGTTCGGCGAGCATGCCGACCACCAGCGAGGTGATGGTGATGCCGAGCTGGGCGCCGGAGAGCTGGAAGGAGAGCTGCTTGAGGGCCTTCAGCAGGCTCCTGGCGCGGCGGTCGCCGGAGGCGGCGGCCCGTTCGACGGTGCCGCGCTCGACGGTGACGAACGCGAATTCGGCGGCCACGAAGAGGCCGTTGGCGAGGATCAGCAGCATCGCGGCGGCCAGCAGCAGCCAGGCGGTGATCACTGGGCCGCCCGCCTTCCGCTGGTCGTCGGGAAGGCGGCGGCGCGGGTACTACCGGACGGATCGTCCATCGAGGGGAGGTGTCACTCCTCAGGTCGCAACGGGTTCTACCAGCCTAGACGATACCGGCAGGCGGTTAAGGATCTTGTCGGGTCGGTTCAGCGGCGTGCCGTGGACCGCTCGTCGACCAGGTCGCGGAGGGTGCGGGCGGCGGTGATCGCCTGCTCGCGGCCCCCGGCGGGCTGGATGCCGACGGCGGCCAGCGTGGTGCCGTCTGCGAGGTCGAGGATCACCCAGGGGTCGCCGGCCCGCAGGTTGACCCGGACCACCTCGGCCCAGGCCAGCCGGCGGCTGCGGACGAAGTTGACGACGGTCAGCCCGTCCTGGTCGGCGGTCACCCGGGGGCGGGCCAGCATCAGCCCGACCCCGGCGAACAGCAGGCCGCTGACCACCATCATGATCCGGTCGTTCAGGTGCCAGTTGGGCGGCAGCACCGCGGCGAGCACGGCGAAGAGCACGACCAGGGCGCCGCTGAGCGGCAGCAGCACGGCACGGTTGCGGCGCGGGGCCCAGGTGACGGGCAGCCCGGCGGTCACGGGGTTGTCGACGGTGGCCACGGCGGTCAGAGGCGGCAGGCGTGGATGTTGGTGACCAGGATGGCGCGGGCGCCGATCGCCCACAGGTCGTCCATGATCCGCTGGGCCTCCTTGCGGAGCACCATCGAGCGGACCGCGACCCAGCCCTCGGTGTGCAGCGGGGAGACGGTCGGCGACTCCAGGCCGGGGGTGAGGGCGACCGCGTCGCCCACCTTCTCGGCGCGGATGTCGTAGTCCATCAGCACGTAGCGGCGGGCCACCAGCACGCCCTGCAGACGGCGCAGGAACTGGTCGACGCCCGGGTCCTCGCCCGCGCCCTTGGGCCGGATGACCACCGCGTCGGAGATCAGGATCGGCTCGCCGAACACCTCCAGGCCGGCGTTGCGCAGGCTGGTGCCGGTCTCCACCACGTCGGCGATCACGTCGGCGACGCCCAGCTGCACCGCGGTCTCCACCGCGCCGTCCAGCTTGGTGACGGTGGCCTTCACGCCGTGCTCGGCCAGGTGCTGCTCGACCAGGCCGGTGTACGAGGTGGCGATCCGCATCCCGTCCAGGCCCTTGACGTCGTCGACGTCGACGCCGACCGGCTTGGCGAAGCGGAAGGTCGAGCCGGCGAAGCCGAGCGCCAGCACCTCCTCGGCGTTGGACGCGGAGTCCAGCAGCAGGTCGCGGCCGGTGATGCCGACGTCCAGGCGGCCGGAGCCGACGTACACCGCGATGTCGCGCGGGCGCAGGAAGAAGAACTCGACCTGGTTGTCCGGGTCGACCAGGACGAGTTCCTTCGCGTCCTTGCGCTGCCGGTAGCCGGCCTCATGCAGCATCTCCGCCGCGGGACCCGAGAGAGAACCCTTGTTGGGGACGGCGATGCGGAGCATGAGTCGGTAACCCTTCGCTGGGGTGGCAGGTGTGCGGTGCAGGGGTCGGTCGGTCAGAGGTACTTGTACACGTCGTCGAGCGTCAGCCCGCGCGCGATCATCATCACCTGAAGGTGGTACAGCAGCTGCGAGATCTCCTCGGCGGCCTCGGCCTCCGACTGGTACTCGGCGGCCATCCAGACCTCGGCGGCCTCCTCGACCACCTTCTTGCCGATGGCATGCACGCCCTGCTGGACGAGCTGCGCGGTGCGGGAGGTCGCGGGGTCGCCGGTGGCGGCCTTCTGCTGGAGCTCGACGAAGAGCTCCTCGAATGTCTTCGAAGCCATGATGAGCTCACCTTACGGGGTGCGGGCGAGGCGGCGGTAAACGATTCCGGACCGTGGACAGTCCGGTGGACAACGCGTACCGGTACGGGCTAGCGCGAGGGCTCCGCGAGCGCGCGCAGGGTGGCGGCGGTGGTGACGGCGGCGGTGACCGCCTCGTGGCCCTTGTCCTCGGCGGAGTCGGGCAGGCCCGCCCGGTCCAGCGCCTGCTGCTCGTTGTCGCAGGTGAGCACGCCGAAGCCGACCGGGACGCCGGTGTCGACGGAGACCTGGGTGAGGCCGAGGGTGGCGGCCTCGCAGACGTACTCGAAGTGCGGGGTGCCGCCGCGGATCACCACGCCGAGCGCGACCACCGCGTCGTAGCCGCGGCCGGCCAGCGCCTTGGCGGCGACCGGCAGTTCGAAGGTGCCGGGGACGCGGACGACGGTCGGCTCCTCGATGCCGAACTCCTTCAGCGCCCGCTCGGCGCCGTCCAGCAGGCCGTTCATGACCTGGTCGTGCCACTGCGCGGCGACGACCGCGACCCGCAGGTCGGCGCAGTTCTTCGGGGTGAGGACGGGGGCTCCGTGGCCGGCCATGGTTGCTCTTCCTTCGGTCTGTGGTGCGGGCGGGGTCTGGTTCAGTGCTGGTCGTCGTCGAGCCAGGGCAGCTCGTGGCCCATCCGGTCGCGCTTGGTGCGCAGGTACCGGAGGTTGTGCTCGCCGGCCGCGGTGGCGACCGGCAGCCGGCCCTTCACCTTGAGGCCGTGCTCGGTGAGCGCGGCGAGCTTGTCGGGGTTGTTGGTGAGCAGGGTGAGCGAGCGCACGCCCAGGTCGCAGAGCATCTGCGCGCCGATCGAGTAGTCCCGGGCGTCGGCGGGCAGGCCGAGGTCGAGGTTGGCGTCGACGGTGTCGCGGCCCTGCTCCTGCAGCTGGTAGGCGCGCAGCTTGTGGCCGAGGCCGATGCCGCGGCCCTCGTGGCCGCGCAGGTAGAGCACGACGCCGCGGCCGGCCTCGGCGACCTGGCGCAGCGAGGCCTGCAGCTGCGGGCCGCAGTCGCAGCGCAGCGAGCCGAACACGTCGCCGGTCAGGCACTCGGAGTGCAGCCGGACCAGCACGTCCTCGCCCTCGGGCAGCTTGCCGTCCTCGGTGAGGCCGCCGGCGACCAGGGCGAGGTGCTCGACGCCGTCGAGGGTGCCGCGGTAGCCGACGGCGGTGAACTCGCCGTGCTCGGTGGGCAGCGAGGTGACGGCGGCCCGGTCGACGTGCAGTTCGGTGCGGCGGCGGTAGGCGATCAGGTCCTCGATCGAGATGATCGCCAGGCCGTGCTCGCGGGCGAAGGCGACCAGCTCGGGCAGCCGGGCCATGGTGCCGTCGTCGTTGACCACCTCGGCGATGGCGCCGGCCGGGGCGAGGCCGGCGAGGCGGGCGAGGTCGACGGCGGCCTCGGTGTGGCCCGGGCGGACCAGCACGCCGCCCTCGACGGCGCGCAGCGGGAAGACGTGCCCGGGGCGGGTGAGGTCGGCGGCCTCGGTGCCCGAGGAGGCCAGCAGCCGGACGGTGCGGGCCCGGTCGGCGGCGGAGATGCCGGTGGAGACGCCGTCCCGGGCATCGACGGAGACGGCGTACGCGGTGCCCTTGCGGTCCTCGTTGACCTGGGTCATCGGGGGCAGCTTGAGCCGGTCGAGCTCGTCGCCGGTCATCGGGACGCAGATCACGCCGGAGGAGTAGCGGATGGTGAAGGCCATCAGCTCGGGCGTGGCGGCGGAGGCGGCGAAGACGATGTCGCCCTCGTTCTCGCGGTCCTCGTCGTCCACCACGATCACCGGGCGGCCGAGGGCGATGTCGGCGACGGCGCGCTCGACGGGGTCGAGGACCAGCTCGTCGCGGGTCGGGTCGGCGGTCATGCCAGGGCCCCCTTCGGGGTGGTGACGGTACGGGTACGGGCCTTCGTCCACCAGGTGGCCAGGCCGAGCAGGACCAGGACGAAGTAGATGGAGTAGGTGAGCGCGGAGAAGACGTAACCGTGGGTGAAGGAGTACGGGACGCCGACCAGGTCGACGGCGATCCAGGCGAACCAGAACTCCACCCAGCCGCGGGCCTGGGCGTACATCGCGGCCAGCGTGCCGACGAAGATGTACGCGTCCAGCCAGGGCGCCCAGGAGAGCTTCGGGAAGGCGGTGAAGAGCTCGGCGACGGCGGCGGTGCCGAGCGCGGCGCCGGCCACCAGGACCGCCCGCTCGCGCCAGTCGGCGAAGCGCACCGCGATCTCGCCGGTGTCCCGCTGCCCGCGGCGCCACCGGGCCCAGCCCCAGACCGCGGCGGTGATCACGATCAGCTGCTTGCCGATCTGGCCGGGGACCTGGCCGCCCCAGTACGCCGTGATCAGCACTGCGCCGGCCAGCAGCTGGAGCGGCCAGCTCCACACCGAGCGGCGCCAGCCGAGGGCCAGGGCGCCGAGGCCGATCAGGTTGCCGATCATGTCGGCCCAGATCACCTTCTGGTCGAAGGCGGTGAACGCGGTGCCGGTCAGCCAGCTCATTCGGTGCCTCCGGCCAGGGTGTCGGGGAGGGTGCGGGTGTCGAGCAGCCGCTCGACGTACTTGGCGAGGACGTCCACCTCCAGGTTGACCGGGTCGCCGACGGACTTGGCGCCGAGCGTGGTCAGTTCGAGGGTGGCCGGGATGAGCGAGACGGTGAAGGAGTCCAGGGCCGCCTCGACCACGGTGAGGCTGACGCCGTCGACGGTGATCGAGCCCTTCTCCACCAGGTAGCGGGTGATGGACTGCGGCAGCGAGAAGCGCAGCACCTCCCAGCGCGGGTTGCCCTCGGCGTCCAGGTCGCCGGGCTCGCGGGAGAGCAGGGCGCCGGTGGCGTCCACGTGGCCCTGCACCAGGTGGCCGCCGAGCCGGGCGCCGAGCGCCATGGCGCGCTCCAGGTTGACCCGGGAGCCGGGCCGCAGGCTGCCGAGGCTGGAGCGGACCAGCGTCTCGCGCATCACGTCGGCGCTGAACTCGCCGGTGGCCTTCGCGAGTTGCTCGTTGTCGTCGAGGACGGTCAGGCAGACGCCGTTGACCGCGATCGAGTCGCCGTGCCGGGCGTCGGACACGACGACCGGGCCGCGCAGGCGGATCCGCGAGGAGTCGCCGATCTCCTCGATGGAGACGACCTCGCCGAGCTCTTCGATGATGCCGGTGAACACCCGGGTTCTCCTCGCGCTGGTAGGGCGCGGACTCCGGGGCGGCACATGGGAGTTGACACGGACAGGCGGTACGCGCGGCGACGGGCCCGCTCCACCTCCGGGCGTCGTCGCCACGGAAGGGAGTTCTCCCGTTCCGTTCCGCGCAGGCACCCCGGGAGGGGCCTGCGGTCGTACCTCGTCCGTCGCGCACGCCTCCCATCCGGACTTTAACCGTCGGTCCAGGAATTTCACCTGGTCAACCGGCCGCTGGCTGCGGACGGGTCGCGGACTGTAACCGCCGGTTCGGATTTTCACCGACCCCGGAGTGCGCTGAACGTCACTGCTACTGCTGCCAGCATTCTGCCACGCCGGACACCGCAGCAGGAGGGCTGTGTCATGTGGCCTGTTTCACGCCGCGACCGCCCGGTCACGGGGAATAGCCGGCCCCCGCCCGGACGCGACACACCACCGGACCGGGCGCACCCTGGGAGGAGCGAACGAGCGACCCCGCACGGAGGTGTGAGCGCGATGCCCATGTTCATGGATGTCCACCACGGGATGACCGGCATCACCGAGGAGCAGCTGAAGGCGGCGCACCAGGCCGACCTGTCGATCGAGGGCGAGGAGGGCGTGCACTTCCAGCAGGCCTGGGCCGACCCGGAGTCGGGCACGGTCTACTGCCTGTCCAGCGCCCCCAGCCGGGAGGCCGTGCAGAAGATCCACGAGCGGACCGGCCACCCGGCCGACGAGGTCCACCCGGTGCCGCTGGTGGTCTGAGCCCCGACCGGCGACCCGTTCCCCGGCGGTCTCCCGTCGGCTAGATTGCCGGTACGTGACGACGACTCCGCCGCAGACCGGCTCCCTGTTCGACGCCCTTCGGTCCACCGCCGTCCGCGACACCGCGCGGCTGCGGGAACTGTACGAGCGGCCCAGCGACCTGGTGAGCCGCAAGGCGGTGGACCGGATCCACGAGGCGGCCCGGCGCTTCATCGCCTGCGCCTCGCTGGTGTTCGTGGCCAGCGCCGACGCGGACGGCCACTGCGACGCCACCCCGCGCGGCGGCCCGGCCGGCTTCGTCGCGGTGCTCGACGAGTTCACCGTCGCCGTCCCGGACGCCACCGGCAACAAGCGGCTCGACACCCTGCACAACATCGTCTCCACCGGCCGGGCCGGACTGCTGTTCGTCGTCCCCGGCCGGGAGAGCACCCTGCGGATCAACGGCCGGGCCTGCGTCTCCGAAGACCCGGAGCTGCTCGCCCGGCTCACCCCGGTCGGCAAGCCGCCGCGCAGCGCGATCGTGGTGGCCGCCGAGGAGGTGTACCAGCACTGCCCGAAGTCCTTCCTGCGCGGCAACGCCTGGAAGCCCGAGCGGTGGCTCGCCCCGGACGCGATGCCCAGCTCCGCCGAGATCACCCTCTCCCACCTGCGCGACCCCTCGCTGACGATGGAGGACATCGTGCAGTCCGAGCGCGAGTCGCTGCTGTACCGGTACGAATAGCCGGCACCAGCAGGGCACCAAAGCAGTTCTTCGAGTCACCATAGGTCCGGCTTATGGCCCCATAAGCCGGACCCCCGTACCGGCCGGACACCGGCGGCGAAAGGCTGGGCCCGTCCCCACCAGCCCCAGCCGAAGGAATCCGCCCATGCCTCGCCCCGTCCGGGTCGCGATCGTCGGTGCCGGCCCCGCCGGGATCTACGCCGCCGACGCGCTGCTGAAGTCCGAGCTCGCCGCCGACCCGGGGGTGTCCATCGACCTGATCGAGCGCCTCCCCGCGCCCTTCGGCCTGATCCGCTACGGCGTCGCCCCCGACCACCCCCGGATCAAGGGCATCGTCACCGCCCTCCACCAGGTGCTCGACAAGCCGCAGGTCCGCTTGTTCGGCAACGTCGACTACCCGAACGACCTGGCCCTGGAGGACCTGCACCGGTTCTACGACGCCACGGTCTTCGCCACCGGCGCCGACGCCGACCGGGACCTGCCGATCCCCGGCATCGACCTCGACGGCTCCTACGGCGCCGCGGACTTCGTCTCCTGGTTCGACGGCCACCCCGAGGTCCCCCGCACCTGGCCGCTGGAGGCCGAGCAGGTCGCCGTCCTCGGCGTCGGCAACGTCGCCCTCGACGTCGCCCGGATCCTCGCCAAGACCGCCGACGAGCTGCTGCCCACCGAGATCCCGCCGAACGTGTACGACGGCCTCGCCGCCAACCGCGCCGTCGAGGTCCACGTCTTCGGCCGCCGCGGGCCCGCCCAGGCCAAGTTCTCGCCGATGGAGCTGCGCGAACTCGACCACTCCCCCACCATCGAGGTCGTCGTCGACCCCGAGGACATCGACTACGACGAGGGCTCGATCGCCACCCGGCGCGCCAACAAGCAGGCCGACATGGTCTCCTCCACCCTGGAGAACTGGGCGATCCGCGACGTCGGCGACCGGCCGCACCGCATCCACCTGCACTTCTTCGAGAACCCGGTCGAGGTGCTCGGCGAGGACGGCCGGGTCGTCGCGCTGCGCACCGAGCGCATGCGCCTCGACGGGCAGGGCGGCTCGGTCGGCACCGGCGAGTACCGCGAGTGGCCGGTCCAGGCCGTCTACCGCGCGGTCGGCTACCGCTCCGACGAGCTCCCCAAGCTCCCCTTCGACGCGCTGACCGCCACCGTCCCGCACCGGGCCGGCCGGGTGCTGGAGAACGGCACCCACCTGCCGTCGCTGTACGTCACCGGCTGGGTCAAGCGCGGCCCGGTCGGCCTGATCGGCCACACCAAGGGCGACGCCAACGAGACCGTGGCCTGCCTCGTCGAGGACCAGCGGGCCGGCCGGCTGCTCGCCGCCGCCGACCCCGCCGAGGACGCCGTCGTCGCGCACCTGCGCGAGCGCGGCACCGACTTCACCACCTGGGAGGGCTGGCAGCTGCTCGACGCGCACGAGAAGGCGCTCGGCGGGGCCCAGGGCCGCGAGCGGGTCAAGGTCGTCGAGCGGGACGCCATGCTCGACGCCTCCGCGAGCGACCTGCGCACCCCCTGACACCCCGTCCGGCACTCCGGCCCGGCCCGCCCCACCCGGCGGGCCGGGCCGGAGTGCCGGAGCGCGGCTACTTGGCGACGTCCGTCACCGTCGCACCGGCCGCGGCGCGCTGGACGGCCTCGCACCCCTTGTGCGCCGCCTCCTTGGTGGGGTAGCCCTGGCCGCTCGCCACGATCTCGCCGTTCCCGGCCTTCAACCGGAACCGGTACTTGCCGCCGGCGTCCCGGTAGACCTCGAACTTGCCCGCCATCTCGGCACCGCCTCTCCTCGGGACGCCCGGTGCGCGCCCACGACGCCACCGTCCGCCCCCGAACGGCGGGGCGCCCGCCGCAGTACCGCCGTCCGGGTGAACCCGTCACCGCCCGCCCGACACCCCCTACCCTGAGCGCTCATGGGATCCCCCGCGAAGACCTCGTACGTCTGCCTGCCCTGCCGCGCCTCCTACAAGCAGCCCTACCGGGGCGACCACGAACGCCGCTGCCCGCGCTGCGCCGCGCCGCTGATCCACGTCGGCTCCGCCTTCGCCGCCCCCAAGCGCCGCGACACCGCCGCCTGGCGCACGCTCGCGGTCCTGCTGGAGGCGGGCGTCCGCTTCCACAAGAGCTGCTGCGGCGGCCCCGGCCACCGGCCGCGCACCCGCTTCGAGCTGCGCGAGTACGTGTCCGGGGCCGCCACCCCGTCGGCCCCGCGGCTGGTGGTGACCGGCGTGCGCCAGGTGCCCGGCGCGGACCTGGCGGTCACCGGCCGGCCGACGGCGGGCCGCCTCTCGGTCGGCGACCGGCTCTGGGTGCGCTGCGCCGAACCGCGCTTCGCGACGGTCACCGCCGTCGAGCCCGTCCGGGACAGTGCGGAGCTGCTGGTGCGGGTGTCGGGCGCGAGCGAGGGTCAGGTGCGGGTGGGCATGGTGCTGGAGGGCTGATGAGCGCCGCGTCACGCGGCGTGGGGACTGGCCATTTGGCACGGAGTGTGGTCTTCTTGGGGAACTAAGTTCCCTACAGTTCGGATCATGTTCCGCAGCCCACCGGTTCGCGGGGCGGACTGGAGCGCCAGACCATGAGCGACACTTTCGACCTCTTCCGGCTGTCCGAGGAGCACGAGATGCTCCGGGAGTCGGTGCGTGCGCTGGCGGAGGCGAAGATCGCGCCGTTCGCCGCGGAGGTGGACGAGCAGGGCCGGTTCCCGCAGGAGGCGCTGGACGCGCTGCGGGCCAACGACCTGCACGCGGTGCACGTGCCGGAGGAGTTCGGCGGTGCGGGCGCGGACGCGCTGGCGACCGTGCTGGTGATCGAGGAGGTCGCCCGGGTGTGCGGCTCGTCCTCGCTGATCCCGGCGGTGAACAAGCTCGGGTCGCTGCCGGTGCAGCTGTCCGGTTCGCCGGAGCTGAAGGCGAAGTACCTGGGGGCGCTGGCCCGCGGCGAGGGCATGTTCTCGTACTGCCTGTCCGAGCCGGAGGCCGGCTCGGACGCGGCGGGGATGAAGACCCGCGCGGTGCGCGACGGCGACTTCTGGGTGCTGAACGGCGTGAAGCGCTGGATCACCAACGCCGGCGTCTCCGAGTTCTACACCGTGATGGCGGTCACCGACCCCGAGCTGCGCTCCAAGGGCATCTCCGCGTTCGTGGTGGAGAAGGGCGACCAGGGCGTGTCGTTCGGCGCGCCGGAGAAGAAGCTCGGCATCAAGGGCTCGCCGACCCGCGAGGTGTACTTCGACAACGTCCGCATCCCCGCGGACCGGATGATCGGCGCGGAGGGCACCGGCTTCGCGACCGCGATGAAGACCCTGGACCACACCCGGGTCACCATCGCCGCGCAGGCGATCGGCATCGCGCAGGGCGCCCTGGACTACGCCAAGGGCTACGTCAAGGAGCGCAAGCAGTTCGGCAAGGCCATCGCCGAGTTCCAGGGCGTGCAGTTCATGCTCGCCGACATGGCGATGAAGCTGGAGGCCGCCCGCCAGCTCACCTACGCCGCGGCCGCGAAGTCCCAGCGCACCGACGCCGACCTGACCTTCTTCGGCGCGGCCGCCAAGTGCTACGCCTCGGACGTCGCGATGGAGGTCACCACCGACGCGGTCCAGCTGCTCGGCGGCTACGGCTACACCCGCGACTACCCGGTCGAACGGATGATGCGCGACGCCAAGATCACCCAGATCTACGAGGGCACCAACCAGGTCCAGCGCATCGTCATGGCCCGCAACCTCCCGTAACACCATCCCGATCACACCTCTAGACAAGGAGCAGGCACCGTGACTCTGAAGATCGCTGTCTGTGTGAAGTACGTGCCCGACGCGACTGGTGACCGTCGCTTCGCGGACGACACCACCACCGACCGGGAGGGCGTGGACGGCCTCCTGTCGGAGCTGGACGAGTACGGCGTCGAGCAGGCCCTGCGGATCGCCGAGGCGAACGAGGGCGCCGAGGTGACCGTGCTCACCGTCGGCCCGGACGACGCGAAGGACGCCCTGCGCAAGGCCCTGTCGATGGGCGCGGACAAGGCCGTCCACGTCAACGACGACGACGTCCACGGCTCCGACGTGATCGCCACCTCCGCGATCCTGGCCGCCGCCCTCACCAGGACCGGCTTCGACCTCGTCGTGTGCGGCATGGCCTCCACCGACGGCACCATGGGCGTGCTGCCCGCCCTCCTCGCCGAGCGCCTGAACATCCCCCAGGCCACCCTGCTCTCCGAGGTCGCCGTCACCGGCACCACCGTCACCGGCCGCCGCGACGGCGACGCCGCCTCCGAGCAGGTCCAGGCCGCCCTGCCCGCCGTGATCTCCGTGACCGACCAGTCCGGCGAGGCCCGCTACCCCTCCTTCAAGGGCATCATGGCCGCGAAGAAGAAGCCCGTCACCTCCCTCGACCTCGACGACCTCGACATCGACGCCGACACCGTCGGCCTCACCGGCGCCTGGACCAAGGTCGAGCAGATCACCGCCCGCCCCGCCCGCACCAAGGGCACGATCGTCACCGACGAGGGCGACGGCGGCAAGCAGCTCGCCACCTTCCTCGCCGACCAGAAGTTCATCTGACCAGGACCCCCGCAGGAGACCACTGTCATGTCTGAGATTCTCGTCCTGGTCGACCACGCCGACGGCCAGATCCGCAAGCCCGCCCTCGAACTGCTCACCCTCGCCCGCCGCCTGGGCACCCCCGCCGCCGTGGTCCTGGGCGCCGGCGACAGCGCCCCGGCCATCGCCGCGAAGGCCGCCGAGTACGGCGCCGCCACCGTCCACACCGCCGACGCCGACGAGTTCACCACCCAGCTCGTCGTCCCCAAGGTCGACGCCCTCACCCAGATCGCCAAGGCCCTGAACCCGGCCGCGATCCTCATCACCTCCAGCGGCGAGGGCAAGGAGATCGCCGCCCGCACCGCCCTGCGCCTGGGCTCCGGCATCATCACCGACGCCGTCGACCTCGAACCCGGCGACAACGGCCCCGTCGCGACGCAGTCCGTGTTCGCCGCGTCCTACCAGGTCAAGTCCACCGTCACCCACGGCGCCCCGGTCATCACCGTCAAGCCCAACGCCGTCGCCCCCGAGCCCGCCCCGGCCGCCGGCACCCTGGAGAGCGTGACCGTCGCCCTCACCGGCAACGCCGCCACCGTCACCGCCCGCACCCCCCGCGTCTCCTCCGGCCGCCCCGAACTCACCGAGGCCGCCATCGTCGTCTCCGGCGGCCGCGGCGTCGGCGCCGCCGACGGCTTCACCGTCGTCGAGGACCTCGCCGACGCCCTCGGCGCCGCCGTCGGCGCCTCCCGCGCCGCCGTCGACGCCGGCTGGTACCCCCACACCAACCAGGTCGGCCAGACCGGCAAGCAGGTCTCCCCCCAGCTCTACATCGCCGCCGGCATCTCCGGCGCCATCCAGCACCGCGCCGGCATGCAGACCTCCAAGACCATCGTCGCCGTCAACAAGGACCCCGAAGCCCCCATCTTCGACCTCGTCGACTACGGCGTCGTCGGCGACCTCTTCACCGTCCTCCCGCAGGTCACCGCGCAGGCCAAGGGCTGACACCCGCAGCAACGCCGGAAGGGCCCGGTCGGCAGTCGCCGACCGGGCCCTTCCGCATTCCCGGTGGGCGCTCAGCCCAGGCCGGCCTCGATGTCCCGGACCACCCGCCACATCGGGGTGGACTTCCGGGTGATCACGATCACCACGTCCTCGTCCTCCTCGGCCGCGCCGCCGCCAGCGGGACGCTCCCCCGACCAGGCGTCCGTGACGTACGCGAGGGCGTGGTCCATCTCGGTGGCGGCGTCGCCCTGGCCGTCGGCGCGCAGCCAGGAGCGCAGCGCGTGGTTGTGGGCGGCGACGACGGCGGCGGCGATCACGTCGGCCCGCAGCGTGCCGTCCCGGCGGGCGGAGAAGCGGGCCCGCAGGTAGTCGGCGAGGGTGCGCTCGTAGCGCCAGACCACCGACAGCTCGTAGGTGCGCAGGCCCGGGACCTGCTTGGTGAGGCGGTAGCGCTGGACCGAGAAGGTGGGGTTCTCGGCGTACATCCGCAGCACCAGCCGGGCGGCGTCGCAGACCCGGAGCACCGGGTCGTCGCCGTCCTCGCTGGCCTGCAGGAAGGCCGTCATGTCGGCGAGGCACTTCTCGTGGTCGGGGAAGACCACGTCCTCCTTGGAGGGGAAGTACCGGAAGAAGGACCGCCGGCCGACGCCCGCCAGCGAGACGATGTCGTCGATCGTGGTCTGCTCGTAGCCGCGCTCCAGGAAGAGCCGGAACGCCGCAGCGATCAGCGAGTCCCGCATGGCGGGCTTGGCCGCCCCGTTCGCGGCCTTCTGGTCGGCGTGCTGCGCCTGCGACTCGGTCATGCTGCCGAACTTAGCAGGGAAGCCGCCGGAACGGCACTCGGTGCGCCGCGAGCGGGGCACCGAGTGCACATCCGGGAGGAGGTCAGCCGGTCTGGATCGCGGTGTCGTCGATCACGAAGCTGGTCTGCAGCGAGGAGTCCTCCACGCCGTTGAACTTCACCGTGACGCTCTGCCCGGCGTAGGCCGACAGGTCCACCGTCTTCTGGGCGTAGCCGGTGTTCTTGTTGAGGTTGGAGTACGAGGCCACCGTGGTGCCGTTGGCCGTGACGGTCAGCTTGTCGTACGCGGTGGAGGTGGTGGTCTCCGCGGTGTCGACGTGCAGCCAGAAGCTGAGCGTCGCCTTGCAGCCGGCCGGGATCGAGACGGTCTGGCTGGCCGAGTCGGTGTGGGCGGAGCCGTAGCCGTTCATCCAGGCCTTCCAGGAGCCGCTGTGGGCGGCCTGCGAGGCGCTGTTGTCGACCACGCCGCTGGTGGTGGTCCACGGGGCGGCGGAGCCGGTCTCGAAGCCGGCGTTGCCGAGCAGCTGCGCCGGGGTGCAGGTGCCCTGCGAGGTGGTGACGGTCCAGCCGAAGGTGGCGGAGGCGGTCCGGTTGCCGGCGTCCTTCACGGTGACGGTGACGTTCGAGCTGCCGGCGGTGGTGACGGTGCCGCTGATCAGGCCGGTGGAGGCGTTGATCGACAGGCCGGCCGGCAGGCCGGTGGCCGAGTAGGTCAGCGGGGCGGTGCCGCCGCTCGCCTGGATCTGCAGGTTCACCGCGCCGTTGACCGCGGTGGACTGGTTGCCCGGGCTGGTGACCGTGGGGGCGGTACCGGCGGGCTTGGTGAGCAGGCAGCCGCTGACGTTGAGGTCGATCGCCCGCCCGGCGCCGAGGCAGGTGGTGAACCAGTAGGTCTCCTGGCCGTAGCTCTGGCCCTTGGTGGCGGTGGTGGTGCCGTCCGCCGCGACCTCGCACGGGTTGTTGAGGGTGCACATGGCGCCGTCGTCGTTGCCGGTGTTGTTGATGCCGACCACGCGCTTGGTGGCGGCGTCGACGATCGGCGAGCCCGAGGTGCCGTGGGTGGTGTTGCAGCCGGAGCTGTAGCGGAGCGAGTCGCGCCAGGTCCACTGGTCCTCGCGCAGGGTCGGCACGAAGCCGTTCACCGAGCAGTTCCAGACCTGCTTCCAGTACCCGGACGGGATGAACATCGAGGAGCCGTCGACCGGGTGGGCGTCGTTGATGGTCAGCGCGGTGGCGCCGAATTTGCTGCTGATCGAGGCGAAGGTGTCGGTCAGCTGGTAGAGCGCCACGTCGGTGCCGGTCATGGTCGCGTACAGCACCTTGTCCGCGTTGACGGTGCCGAGCGAGCTGCCGGCGCCGTTCAGCAGCGTGCCGCTGCGGCTGGCGGTCTGGTTCTGGATCACCTGTCCGGCACTGGGCATGGTCGGCAGGCAGTGGCCGTTGGTCAGCATCATCGCCCGGTCGGTGTCCACCGAGGACGGGTAACGCACCAGCGAGGCCGAGCAGTTGCTCAGCGCGATGGTGGAGGTCAGGTCGTTCGCCTGGACGGCCTGCGCGGGTGCGGCGGCGGTCAGCGTGCCCGCGACGGCCGCGACGGTGCCCACCGTCGCAGCAAGTGCCTTGAACATGGCTCTCCTTGTGGGGGACGCCGGGTGCGCGACGGTTTCGGGCACCCGACCGCACGAAGCTGCCATGGTCACTTCAATACGGTCAAGAGGGCGGACGCGGCAATGCCTGAGCAGGTGTCAGAAATTGCGCGTGGCATGGCCTTCTCAAGCACGGGTGCTTGCTGTCACGCTGCGAGGTGGCTCACCGGGTACCCCCACATCCCTCTGAGAGGATCCGATGACACACAGCCTCGGGCACCTCGCCCGCCGCTGCTCGACGGCGCTCACCACCGCGCTGATCCTGACCGCCGCCGGCGCCGGCCTCACCGCCGCCCCCGCCACCGCCGCGGACTGCACCCCCGCCCAGGTCATCGCCAACGGCGGCTTCGAGAGCGGCACTTCGCCCTGGACGGCATCCAGCGGCGTGGTCGACAACAGCACCTCGCAGGCCGCCCACAGCGGCTCCTGGAAGGCCTGGCTGGACGGCTACGGCTCCAGCCACACCGACACCCTCGCCCAGAGCGTCACGCTGCCGGCCGGCTGCACCACCGCCTCGCTCTCCTTCTGGCTGCACGTCGACACCGCGGAGACCACCACCTCCACCGCGTACGACAAGCTGACCGCCAAGATCGGCACCACCACCCTGGCGACGTACTCCAACCTGGACAAGGCCGCCGGCTACCTGAAGAAGACCTTCGACGTCTCCGGCTACGCCGGACAGACCGTCACCCTCTCCTTCACCGGCGTCGAGGACTCCGGCCAGCAGACCAGCTTCGTCCTCGACGACCTCGCCCTCGACGTCTCCGGCGGCGGCACCACGCCCCCGCCCACCACCGACGCGATCCGCACCCCCGCCGCCCCCGCGTACACCGTCAGCCTCGCCAGCGACGCCTCCGGCGCCAACTGGAGCGGCCACGAGAGCGTCGCCTTCACCAACGCCTCCACCGCGCCGCTCACCGAGGTGTACCTGCGGCTGTGGGACAACTACCACGGCGCCTGCCCGACCACCCCGATCACGGTCAGCAACGTCACCGGCGGCACCGCGAGCCCGCTCAGCGTGAACTGCACCGCGCTCAAGGTCACCCTGCCCGCCCCGCTCGCCCAGGGCCAGAGCGGCACCGTCGGCTTCGACCTCGCCATCGCGGTGCCCAGCGGCGCCGACCGGTTCGGCCACGACGGCGCCTACAACTTCATCGGCAACGCGCTGCCGGTGCTGGCGATCCGCGACGCCGCCGGCTGGCACCTCGACCCGTACACCAACAACGGCGAGTCCTTCTACTCGCTCGCCGCCGACTACGCGGTCACCCTCGACCACCCGAGCAGCCTCCAGGTGCCCGCCACCGGCACCTCCGTCGACACCCCCGGCAGCTCCGGACGCACCGTCACCAAGGCCACCGCGAGCAAGGTCCGCGACTTCGCCTGGGCCGCCGGGCCGTTCACCAGGATCTCCGGCAGCTCCACCGCCGGCGTCAAGCTGAACGTCTACTCCGTCAGCGGGATCAGCTCCACCGACGCCCAGTCGATGCTCACCACCGCCAAGACCGCGATGGACGCGCACTCCGCCCGGTTCGGCGCCTTCCCCTACCAGGAGGTCGACACCGTCCTCGACAACAACTTCTGGTTCGGCGGCATGGAGTACCCCGGCTTCGTCCTCGACCTGGTCTCCACCACCGCGCTCACCCACGAACTCGCCCACCAGTGGTGGTACGGCATCGTCGGCGACGACGAGTACGCCGCCCCCTGGCTCGACGAGTCCTTCACCGACTACGCCACCGACCTCGCCCTCGGCAAGACCGGCACCAACTGCTGGAACTCCACCAGCTGGGCCTCCAGCGCCGAGAAGCTCACCAACTCCATGGCGTACTGGGACGCCCACTCCAGCCGGTACTCCACCGTCGTCTACGGCTACGGCAAGTGCGCCCTGCACGACCTGCGCCGCCTGATCGGCGACACCGCCATGGCCGACCTGCTGCGCACCTACGCCCAGTCCCACTGGTACGGCGTCTCCACCACGGCCGAGTTCAAGGCCGCCGCCCAGGCAGCCACCAGCACCGACCTCACCACCTTCTGGACCCAGCACCGCATCGAGGGCTGAGCCTCCTCACACCCGCGCCGCGACGGCGAAGCCGTCCGTACCGGCGGCCGGTCGCCCGTGCTCCCAGACGGAGTCGAACTCCCTCCGGAAGTGCTGGAACCACTCGCCGTCGCGGCGCGGGAGCACGGTGAAGACGGCGTCGCCGCTGGCCGAACCGTGCGAGTAGATGTCCACGTGGATCCGGCCCTCGGGCCCCTCCGGGTCGAGCAGGACCAGCCCGAACGCCGGGACGAAGTCGAGGAAGCGCACCTCCACCCGGCCCCGCGCACCCGGCGCCTCGGCGAGCTCGCGCAGCAGGTCGACCGAGGCCAGCAGCCGGTTGCGGTACATCCCGGCCCGGTCGGGGATGGTGCTGCGCCGGGCCGCCTCCTCGGGCGCCGAACCGGCCGGGTCGATCAGCGCCACCTTCACCACGGCGCCGGCCGCCACCCGGCGCTGGAGCTCGTCGACCAGGTCGCGCAGGGTGCGGGAGAGCGTCACCCCCACGATCCGGATGTCCTGGGCCTCCCGCACCTGCTCCGGGAGCCGCACCCGGCCCCGGCCGAGGAAGTCGTCGACCGCCGCCTCGCCCCTGCCGCGGGCCCGCACCTCGGCGATCAGCTCCGCCACCTGCCGGCGGCTGCCGAGCGTGCCGCCGGCGAGCAGCGCGAGGGTCGCCAGCGTGGCCGCGGCCAGCACCTCGCCGCCGACCGTGCCGAGCACCCCGAGGACGGCCAGCACCAGGGACAGCAGGGCCGTCGTGTAGATCTCCAGGTTCTGCCCTGCCGACAGATCCGCCCGCAGTCGCCGAAGAAAACGCATGGACCCCATCGTTGATCCACCGCTGACGGCGTGTCAACGACGGTAGACGACCTCGGGGAGGCCGTCCGGATCGCCCGCCCGCCAGGTGGTCAGCTGCCCGTCGAACGGTCCAACCTTGGTCACCGCGCGCCCGCCCCGGAACACCAGTTGCAGCCCGTGCTCGACCTCCCACGAGCACTCGCACTCCACCGAGACGTACACCTGCCCGTCGTCGTCCCGCTCCACCGTCGCGTACCCGCCCGGCCGTACGTGCGCCAGGACGTCCTGCGGCCCGGCGATCTCGACCAGGTCCCCGTGACCGGCGAGTTCCGCCCTGGTGTCCAGGTAGTAGGCGAAGATCGGCGGCGCCGCGGCGCGCAGCACCGCGGCGTCCAGCGCGAGGAACGCGGCCGCGGCGGCGTGGAAGTCCTCCGGGGCGTCGTCCCCGTCGTAGCCGACGGCCACCAGCGCGAGGGGCGGGCCGCCGAGCACCGGTACGGGCACCGGCTCGCTGCGGTAGCCCTCGAAGTCGGGGTCGACGGTCACGGGGCCGAGGCCGGGGATCTCCATCGGCCCACCGTACGCGCGGGAGGGCACCCGCCCACCGGCGGGTGCCCTCCGGTCCGGGCTCCCCCGGTCAGGCGCGGGCGGCGGCCTTGCGGCGGGCGCCGACGATCCACGCCGCGACCAGCACCACCGCGGCGGCGACCAGCGAGAGGACCATCTGCTCGCGGCCGTCCGCGGTGGTGAACATGTAGCCCAGCACGAAGACGACCAGGCCGATGGTGACCCAGGTCAGGTACGGGTACAGCCACATCCGCACGGTCAGCTTCTCGGGCGCCTCGCGCTCCAGGATCCGACGCATCCTCAGCTGCGAGACGCAGATCACCAGCCAGACGAAGAGCGCCACCGCGCCGGAGGAGTTCAGCAGGAAGCTGAACACGGTCTTCGGCGAGGTGTAGTTGAAGAACACCGCGACGAAGCCGAAGACCACCGAGGCGAGGATCGCGGTGCGCGGCACCCCGCGCCGGGTGACCTTGGCGAAGGCCCTGGGCGCGTCGCCGCGGGTGCCGAGCGAGAAGGCCATCCGGGAGGCGGTGTACATCCCGGAGTTCAGGCAGGAGAGCACGGCGGTGAGCACGATGAAGTCCATCAGCGGCGCGGCGCCGGGCAGGCCGACGTGCTTCAGCACGGCGACGTACGGGCTGGACGAGACGTCGGCGGAGTCCCAGGGCAGCAGGGTGACCACGATCAGGATGGATCCCAGGTAGAAGACGCCGATCCGCCAGATCACGCTGTTGGTGGCCTTGCTGACCGCGCGGGCCGGGTCGGCGGACTCGCCGGCCGCCAGGGTGACGATCTCGCTGCCCATGAAGGCGAAGACCACGGTGAGCATGCCGGTGAAGACCGCGCCGACGCCGTGCGGCAGGAAGCCGCCGTGGTGCAGCAGGTTGTCGGTGCCGACCGCGTGCGTCCCGGGCAGCACGCCGAACACGGCGAGCGCGCCGACCACCAGGAAGGCCGCGATCGCGACCACCTTGATGCCGGCGAACCAGAACTCGAACTCGCCGTAGGAGGCGACCGAGAACAGGTTGGTGGCGGTCAGCACGGCCATCACGACCAGCGCGAAGGCCCACTGCGGCACGCCGGGCACCCAGCCGTGCAGGATCTTCGCGCCGGCGGTCGCCTCGACGGCGAGCACCACGACCCAGAAGAACCAGTACAGCCAGCCGATGGTGAAGCCCGCCCAGCGGCCGAGCGCCCGGTCGGCGTAGGCCGAGAACGAGCCGGACTGCGGGTCGGCGGCGGCCATCTCGCCGAGCATCCGCATCACCAGGACCACCAGCGCGCCGGCCAGGGTGTAGGAGAGCAGGATGCCCGGGCCGGTGGCGGCGATGCCCGCGCCGGAGCCGACGAACAGGCCGGCGCCGATCACGCCGCCGATCGCGATCATGGACAGGTGCCGGTTCTTCAGGCCGGCCTTGAGGTGGTCGGGGCCGGGCGACCCGGCCGGGGTCTCCGGCGGGGCCTGGGGGCTCTGGGTGGTCATCGGGTTCTGCTGCCTCTCTGCGCGACGAGGGTGGTGGCGCGCAATGCGAGGGAAGCTAATCTCCCGTCCTTCGATTCGTAACCCCTACCCGAAAGTCTCCCCGGAAACTTGAGGTACATCTGAGAAAACAACGGCGGGGCGGGCCGTCCGGCCCGCCCCGCCGCCCGTCACCCCGTGTCAGGAGGTGGTGACGGCGACGTCGTCGATCAGGAAGCTGGTCTGCAGGGAGGAGTCCTCGGTGCCCAGGAACTTGACGGTGACGGTCTTGCCCTTGAAGGCCGACAGGTCGAGCGTGCGCTGGACGTAGCCGGTGGTGGCGTTGGCGTTGGAGTAGGTCGCCAGGGTGGTCGTGGTGGTGCCGTCGACGACCTGGACCTTGAGGGTGTCGTACGCCGTGGTGCCGGTCTCCGCGGTGGAGATGCGGTTCCAGAAGGTGAGCTTCGGCGCGGTGGCGGTGGCGGGGACGGTCACCGACTGGGACAGCGTGTCGGTGTGGGCGGAGCCGTAGCCGTCCAGCCAGGCGTAGTAGGTGCCGCCGTGGGGGGCCGCGTTGGCGCTGTTGGTGACGACGCCCGAGCTGGAGGTCCACGAGGTGGCACCGGACTCGAAGCCGGGGTTGGCCAGCAGGTTGCCGCCCGGGGTCGGGGTGGGCGTCGGGGTCGGGGTCGGGGTGGCGCCGCCGCAGGTGGTGGCGGTCGGGGCGACGCTGACCGCGCCCCAGGCCTTCTCCACCGCGCTGCACTGGGTGGAGCCCGCGCCGTACAGGTCCTTGGCCGCCTTGATGGTCGCGGTCCGGGCACCCGGGTAGTCGGTGTTGGAGGTCATGTAGGTCGACAGGGCGCGGTACCAGATCTTGGTGGCCGCGTCGTTGCCGAGGCCGGCGACGGAGGAGCCGTCACAGGTCGGGCTGTTGCCCCACTGCGACTGGCCGGAGCCGACCGCGAGCAGGTAGAAGAAGTGGTTGCCGACGCCCGAGGAGTAGTGCGGGTTGAGGTTCTTGACCGTGCTGGACCAGCACTTGGCCGACTTGCCGTCCTTGCTCGGGTCGTCCATCCACCGCAGCGGGGTGCCGTTGCCGTTGATGTTGATCTTCTCGCCGATGAGGTAGTCCGGGGCGTCCGCCGCGATGTTCGCGTTGAACTCCACCATGGTGCCCATGATGTCCGAGCTGGCCTCGTTCAGGCCGCCCGCGTCGCCGGTGTACACCAGGCCGGCGGTGGCGGCGGTGACGCCGTGGGTCATCTCGTGGCCCGCCACGTCGACCTCGGTGAACGGGTTGGCGCCGGTGTCGCCGTCGCCGTAGATCATCGAGAAGCTGTCGTCGTCCCAGCCGGCGTTGCCGTAGTTGGTGCCGTAGTGGACGAAGGAGCGGGCGCCGACACCGTCGCCCCGGATGCCGTTGCGGCCCAGCACGTTCTTGTAGAAGTCCCAGGTGGCCTGGATGCCGTAGTGGGCGTCGACGGCGACGGTGGCGCGGTCGCTCAGCGCGCCGCTGCCCCACGCGTTGTCGGTGTCGGTGAAGGCCGAGCCCCAGCCGGCCGGCGGCGAGTCGTTGGTGGCGGTGAGGTTCTTCGCGTCGCGGGTCTCGCCGTTGCCGCGGTTGGCGTCGGTGAGGGTGTAGCTGGTGCCCGAGCCGCTGGTGGACAGGTTCACCTGGCCGACCATGTAGCCCTTGCCGGTGCCGGAGGCGGCGACCGAGGTGAGGGTGTTGGCGGTGGTGCCGCCGGTGCCGCCCTTGGCCTTCACGCCCTCGGGCAGGAACGCCGAGTAGGTGTCCCAGGTGGAGCCGATCGCGCCGGTCCGGGCGTCCACCAGGACGTGCAGGTGGCTGGGGGCCTGGTCCGGGCCGGTGCCGTCGACGACGACCTCCCAGACCAGCTTGGCGGTGTCGCCGAGCGCGTCCACCTTGAGGGTGGCCGCGGCCTTGCTCTGCCTGCCGGTGAAGAGCCGGGTCGCCGCGGCGACCGCCTGCCGATCGGTGATCGAGGGGGTCACCGAGAGGCTGAGCGGGGTCTGCAGGCTGAGCGTGGCGGTGTCCAGCGAGCCGCCGGGGGCGGAGTGGACGATGACGTCACCGCCGAGGACCGCCAGGCCCTGGTAGGTGCGGTCGAAGTGGACGTGCCGGGTACCGTCGACGTCGACCTGGACGCCCTTGGCGTGGAACGCGTCGTGCGCGCCGGCCCGGACCGCCTGGGGGTGGGCGGAGACCTGGGCGGTGGCGTCCTGCAGCGCCTGGGCCTCGGAGACCTTGGGCTGCGCGGCCGGGGCGGCCGGGGCCGCGTGCGCGGTGATGCCCGCGCCGGCTATCACGAGGGTGCTGACCGCGAGGGTCAGCGAGCCCGTCAGAAAGGGTCGCTTCATGGGGCGGCAGCCTGCCGGGCCCGTGCCGCGGCGGTCTATGCATGACAACTCTGTTTAATCAACAGGTCAGACGTCTTTACACTGGCAAGGCCCCGGCGGTGGACGAAGTACCGTTCGCACGACGCGATTTCGGCGATCATCTGACGGCCCGTACGTTACTCACCAGTAAGGCATGGTGTGACGCGGCTCACACCGCTGGAACGGCCTTTCGGGGTTTGAACGCCGTTCCAGCGGCACCGGCGGGGCGTCAGAAGTCGCGCAGCCGGCCGAAGGGCACGATCGCCACCCAACCGCCCTTCTGCACCTGGTAGATCGACGCGACCTGGTTCCGGGTGTCACCGAACTCGTCGAACGAGACGTCGCCGGTGACGCCGAAGAAGGAGACCTCCTGCATCGCCTCCACCACGGCCTTGCGCAGGTCGGCGCCGGTCAGGTCCTGCCCGCCCTTGCCCTGCCGGGCCTTGCCGACCGCCTCGATCAGCGCCCAGGTGGAGTCGTAGGCGTACGGGCCGAACGGGCCGGGCTCCTCCTTGTGGCCGGCGGCGCGGTAGGCGTCGAGATAGCCGTACGCCGAGGCCAGCCCCTCCACCGAGACGCCCGGCTGGCTGGAGAGGTCGCCGGTGGCGGCCGCGCCGGCCGCCTTCAGGTACCCGTCGGTGTGCAGCCCGTCGCCGCCGGCCACCGGCGCCTTCACCCCGGCCGCCTTGAGCGCGACGGCCAGCGGGCCGCCCTCCGGGTGCTCACCGCCGTAGTAGACGACGTCGACCTTGGCGGCCGCGATCTGCTGGGCGATCCTGGTGAAGTCCGTGGTGCCCTGCTCGATCGTGGCCCGGTAGGCGACCTTGCCGCCGACGTCCTCGAAGGCCGCCACGAACTCGGCCGCCAGGTTGGCCCCGTACGCCTTGCTGTCGTTCACCACCGCCGCCTTCCCCGCCTTCAGCTGGCTGTGCGCGTAGCGGGCGAGCAGCGGGCCCTGGACGGCGTCGGTGGTGACGGTGCGGAAGTACGTCGGGTACTGGCGCTTCTTCCCGTTGGCCCGGTAGTCGGCGCCCCAGGTCAGCGCGGGCGCGGTGTTGGACGGGGAGACCTCGGCGAGCCCGGCCTTGGCCAGCACCGGCGCCATCTGGAGCGCGCCGGAGGAGGTCAGCGGGCCGACCACGCCCATCACGTCCGGGTTCGCGGCGAACGCCTCGCCGTTGGCCTTGGCGATCTGCTCGTCGGCCTGGTCGTCCTTGACGTCGAGGACGAACTTCACGCCCGGTACGGTGTTCTTGGCGTTGGCCTTGGCGACCGCCAGTTCGGCCGAGTACCGGATGCCGAGCCCCAGATCGGCGAGCTTGCCGGTCAGCGGACCGTCCACGCCGATGGTGACCGTGAGGGTCGATCCGGATCCGATGCCGACCGAGGAGCAGCCGGACAGCATCAGTGCGACAACCACGCCCGGTACGGACGCTCTGAGCAGGGTGGAACGGGTCACCGGTGCATCCCTTGCGACGACGGAACTTGCGGGGGACGCCGGACCGCGCGCAGCCTCGACCGCATCGCGGGAGGGCACCGCGGCAGGGCAGCGCGCAGGAAGGTGCGGTCAACCGCTCCGCCCGGGTGGAACCGGCACAGCACGAAGGCGGTTGGCACCTCGATGGACCGTCCGGCGAGGGACGGCGGACCGGGTCCGCGGGCGTGCCGCACCCCCGGTCCGGACCGCCGACCGGCGTCCATTGGGGCGTGACCCTACGGCTCGGCCGTCAGGCGCGTCAACGGTCCTGACGGCTGTACCCGAACGAACGGTCGATCTGCCCGGCCGGGCGGAAGTCCCCTTCCGCAGTAGGCTCTTGATCATGGGGGAACCGATGCACACCGCCGGCGCGGTCCGCGCCGTCCAGTCCGTCCTGGACCGCCTCGGGAAGGACGGCCAGGCCGAGGTGCGGAACTGGTCCGTGGTCTGGATCGGGGTCGACCTGCTGCAGGCCGCCGGCCCGGTCGCCACCGGCCTGGCCATGACCTTCCTGGTCGAGCTCCCGGCGTCGCTCGCGCCGGCGGCCCTGGCCCGGCGCGGCCTGGACTGGTGAACGCACGGTGAGCGGACGCTCACCACCGGCGATATCGTCGCCCGTGTGAGCACACGCCCCGCAGACACCCTGGTGATCTTCGGCATCACCGGCGACCTGGCCCGCAAGATGACCTTCCGGGCGCTCTACCGACTGGAGGCGGCCGGGCTCCTCGACTGCCCGATCGTCGGGGTGGCCCTCGACGACTGGTCCCACGCGCACCTGGTCTCCGCCCTGCGCGACGCCCTGCGGACCGCCGGCGAGACGGTGGAGGACGCGCCGTTCCGGCGGCTGGCCGACCGGATCTCCTACCTCCGGGGCGACTTCCTCGACCCCGCCACCTACCGGGCGCTGGGCGGGCGGCTGGCGGGCGCCGAGCGGCCGCTGTTCTACCTGGAGATCCCGCCGTCGCTGTTCGCCCCGGTCGTGGAGGCGCTGGCCGCGGCGGGGCTCACCGAGCACGCCACGGTGATGCTCGAGAAGCCGTTCGGCCACGACCTGGCGTCCGCCCGGGAGCTCAACGCGCGCCTGCACCGGGTGCTGGCGGAGGACCGGATCCTGCGGATCGACCACTTCCTCGGCAAGCAGCCCGTGCTGGACATCCAGTTCCTGCGGTTCGCCAACGCCCTGCTGGAGCCCGTCTGGAACCGCGACCACGTGGCGGCCGTGCAGATCACCATGGCCGAGGACTTCGGCGTCGAGGACCGGGGCTCGTTCTACGACCCGGTGGGCGCGCTGCGCGACGTGGTGCAGAACCACCTCCTGCAGGTGCTCGCCCTGATCGCGATGGAGGCGCCGGTCGGTCCCGGGTCCGACGCGCTGTGGGACCGCAGGGTCGACGTCTTCCGGGCGATGGCCGACGTCGACCCGGCCCGCTGCGTCCGCGGCCAGTACGAGGGCTACCTGGACGTCCCCGGGGTCCGGCCCGGATCGACCACCGAGACCTACGTCGAACTCGAGCTGGAGGTGGACAACTGGCGGTGGAGCGGCGTGCCGTTCGCCGTCCGGGCCGGCAAGGCGCTGGCCGCCCGGGCCACCGAGGTGCGCGTGGTCTTCAAGCGTCCGCCCCGGCTGGCCTTCCTCGACCAGCCCGAGCACCCGGCGCCCAACGAGCTGGTGCTGCGGATCGACCCCGACCCGGGCCTGCGGCTCGGCATGCTCTCCAAGAAGGCCTCCGGGCACTCGGCCATGCCCGTGCACCTGGGCCTGTCCTTCGCCACGGAGCTCGGCAAGCCCCCCGAGCCCTACGAGCGGCTCCTCAACGACGCGCTGACCGGCGACCGTTCGCTGTTCACCCGGCAGGACGTGGTGGAGGAGACCTGGCGCGTCATCCAGCCGCTGGTCGACCACCCGCCCGCGCCCGTGCCGTACGGGCGCGGGACCTGGGGGCCCCCGGCCGGCCCCGGCCGCACCCCCTGGCAGCCGCCCTGGCTGGGCCCCCCTCAGCCGCCGGTGGCGGGGTCGTCGTAGCCGGAGGTGCCCTCGTCCAGCAGCGGCCCGTCGGCCGCCGCGCGCTTCATGTGCGCCGGGGCCATCCAGCGCAGCGCGTGGTAGCCGATCAGGGTGATCAGGGTGCCCAGCGCGATGCCGCTGAGCTCGAAGTCGTCGCTGAACTCCAGCGTCACGTTGCCGATGCCGACGATGACGCCGGCCGCGACCGGCACCAGGTGCAGCGGATTGGTCAGGTCCACCCGGTTGTGGATCCAGATCTGCGCGCCCAGCAGGCCGATCATGCCGTACAGCACCACCGTGATCCCGCCCAGCACCCCGCCCGGGATCGCCGCCACCACCGCGCCGAACTTCGGGCACAGGCCGAACAGGATCGCGAAGCCCGCGGCGCACCAGTACGCGGCCGTCGAGTACACCCGGGTCGCCGCCATCACGCCGATGTTCTCCGCGTACGTGGTCGTCGCCGGACCGCCCACCGAGGTGGCCAGCACCGTCGCCGCGCCGTCCGCCATGATCGCCGTGCCCATCCGGTCGTCCAGCGGATCACCCGTCATCTCGGCCACCGCCTTCACGTGGCCCGCGTTCTCCGCGATCAGCGCCACCACCACCGGCAGCGCCACCAGCACCGCCGACAGCTCGAAACTCGGCGCGTGCAGGGTCGGCAGGCCGATCCAGTCCGCCTTCCCCACCCCCGACAGGTCCAGCCGCCAGTGGTCGGTGACCTCTCCCCCACCCGTCGCCGAGTGGATCCGCCCGAAGACGCGGTCGAACAGCCACGAGACCACGTACCCGAAGACCAGCCCCAGGAAGATCGCGATCCGCGACCAGAAGCCCCGCAGCACCACCAGCGCGAGGCCGGTGAAACACATCGTCAGCAGCGCCGTCCACTGGTCCTGCGGCCAGTACGTGCCCGCCGCGACGGGAGCGAGGTTGAAGCCGATCAGCATCACCACCGCGCCGGTCACCACCGGCGGCAGCACCGCGTGGATCACCCTGGCACCGAAGCCCTGCACCACGGCGCCGCACGCCGCCAGCACCACGCCGACCACCAGCAGCGCACCCGTCAGCGTCGCCGAATCACCGCCCTGGGCCTTGATCACCGCCGCCACCCCGACGAACGACAGGCTCGACCCCAGGTACGACGGGATCCGACCCCCCGTCACCAACAGGAAGAAGACGGTGGCGACGCCGGACAGCATCACCGCGAGGTTCGGGTCCAGCCCCATCAGCACCGGTGCCACGAACGTCGCGCCGAACATCGCCACCACGTGCTGCGCCCCGAGCCCGACCGTCCGCCCCCAGGTCAGCCGCTCGCCGGGCCTGACGGCCTGCCCCGGCAGGGGTGACTTCCCGTCACCGTGGACTGTCCACCCGAACGCCGTCTTCATCGCTCTCCCTCACCAGCCGGATGCCCGTCGACCACGGTCAGAATAGGTCGCGGCGGGTCCGGGGACGGTCAGCGCAGGACCAGCAGGTCCATCCAGCTGACGGCGGGCCCGTCGGAGTCCTCCGCGGCGGCGCGGAGGGCGGACAGGCCGCGCTCCCAGGCCTCGTCGGTGAGGGCGCGGAGCTTGGAGTCCGCCTCGCGGCGGAGCGAGTCGGCGTACGCGGCGAGGGTCGGCGCGGACTGCTGGGGCAGCTCGCGCAGCGCGGTGCGGCGGAAGCCGGCGGCGGCGAAGGCCCCGGTGACCTCCTCGACGCTCGGGTAGCCGTCGACCATGGCGGCGGTCTCCGGGAAGAAGCGGACCCGCAGGTCGCGGCGGCCCCGGCCGGCGAAGGTGTTGCGGATCAGCACAGGGGCGCCCGGCCGCAGCACGCGGCGCAGTTCGCGGGCGGCGGCCTCCAGGTCGGGCAGGTGGTGGACGACCGAGCCGAGCCAGGCGAGGTCCGCGCTCGCGTCCGGCACCGGCAGCGCGTCCGCCCGGCCGTCCAGCGGGACGACGCCGGCGGAGGCCGGGATCAGCGCGCGCATCGCGGGGGACGGCTCGACGGCCAGCACCCGGACGCCGAACCAGTCGTGGAAGGCGGTCGCGAATCCGCCCGTCCCGGCGCCGACGTCGAGCAGGGTCAGGCCGGGGGCGGGCGCGGCCTCCTCGGCGACCGCCTGCCGCCAGGCCTCCAGCGCCTCGCGCGGGATCTCGCGGGCGGCGCGGTAGGCGGCCGCGGACGCGGCGTCGTACGTGGTCTCTGCCATGGTCGGTCTCCGGTCCACGGGGTGGGAGGGGTGCGGGGGCGGCGGGTGTCAGGCGACGGCGGCGAGCAGCGGATCCAGGTCGGGGACGTCCGCGGCCGCGTCGCCGAGGACCGCGTAGAAGAGCCAGCCGCGCGGCGGCACGAGGGTGGAGGCGGCGAGCGGCAGCACGCCGGGGCGGCCGGCGCGGGCCAGCAGCCCGGCGTCGTCCAGCGCGGTGACCAGCCGCTCGTAGCAGCCGGGCCGGGTGACCGGCAGGACGCGCAACCGGAGCGGGGCGCCCAGCAGTTGGGCGATCATGCCGGGCGAGAGCCGGGCGTTGACCTCCAGGACGGGGATCAGCCCGCCGTCGGCCGTCGTCATCGAGTCGACCGACATCGGCCCGCGGTAGCCCTCCGCGGCGGCCGCGGCCGCGACGGCCTCCACGGTGTCGCGGTAGCCGTCACGCTCCAGCCGGTCGACCAGCGCGTCCCCGGGCGGGGCCGAACCCCGGTAGGAGTGGCCGTCGTTGAGGATCTGCCGGATGCCGTGCCAGACCGTCGCGCCGTCCGGGGCGACCGTGAGGTGCGCGGCGAAGTCCGCCGCGCGCTCGTAGCGCGGCTGCACGATCAGTTCGATCCGCTCCGCGGCCCGCCCGAGGTGGCGTCCGATCATGTCCAGCCGGGCCGGCGAGTCGACGGTGATGTTGCCCAGCCCGGAGACGCCGTACGGGTCCTTGACCACGCAGGGGCCGAACTCCTCGACGGCCTCGCACAGTTCGTCCACCGAGGTGACGACCCGTCCGGAGCCGGGCAGGCCCAGCGCGGTCGACCACACCTTGGAGTTGACCCGGCGGACGGCCTCCGGGTCGGGCAGCTCCCCGGCCAGCCCGAGCCGGGCCGCGGCCTCCCGGGTGCCGGGCAGCACGGCGTACGGCCGCGCCGCCGCCCCGGCGAGGCCGGGCATCCCGTGCTCGGCGAGTCTCGCCTCGACCGGCAGCCCGGGGTCACCGGGGACGGCGAGGTGCCGGGCGGGGAAGCCTGCGGCGGCCATCGCCTCGGTGAACGCCGCCGGGGGCTGCCGGGCGGTCAGCAGGACGTCCTCCGGCCGGCACAGCACGGCCTGGAGTTCGTCCATGGCCCGGGTGAGGACCTCGGCGTGCGGGTCGCGCAGGGCGGGCAGCCGGGCCAGGCCGGGCGGCCGCCAGCGCTGCTCGGCGTCGCAGCTGCCGAAGCGGACGGCGGCGGGCCGGGCGGCGTCCGCCGTCACGAGGCCCCCTGGGCGGCCGGGGCGAGGAAGCGCTCCTGGATGCGGTCCAGGGTGCGGAAGTCGTCCACGGTCACCTCGGTCAGGTCGATCGGCTGCCCTGAGACGTTCTCCAGCAGGTAGATGAACTCCAGGAAGTCCAGGGAGTCGATCAGCCGGCCCTCGATGAGGTCCTCGGCCGGGTCGACCGCCCGGTCCAGGCCGGGGTTCTTGGACGCGATCCACTCGGAGATCTGCTGCATGGCGGTGCTCACTGCTCCTTCGCTGGTACTGGATGCGGATCGGTACGGGGGCCGTTCGCCAGTCCGGCGGCCACGGCGATGGCCCAGTCCCCTTCGTGCGTGATGCTGACGGTCCACCGGTCGACCCCGGCCTCGCGCAGTTCGCGCAGCGCCGTGCCCCGGGGGTGGATGCCGGGGGCGCCGCCCGGGCCGCGCAGCACCTCGATGTCCCGGGTGAGGACGAGGGCGCGGGCCGGGGCGAGCAGCTTGACGAAGGACTCCTTCGCGGCGAGCCGCCCGGCCAGGGTGGCCATCGGGCGGCCGCGCACGGCGGCCAGCTGCTCGCGTTCGCGCGCGGTGAAGTGGTCCGCGAGCCAGCGCTCGCCGTGCTCCCGGGCGAGCGCCTCGACCCGCGGGATGTGCACCAGGTCGACGCCGACCCGCAGCCCGGCCGGTTCGGTGCCGGGGCCGATCAGCCGGTCCAGTGCGGCCCGCAGCGGATGTCCGTTCATCGTTCGGCGGGGACGGGCCCGGCAGGAACGGGCGCGCCGGGAACGGGCGCGACAGGAACGGGCGCGCCGGCCGGGCCGCCGCCGAGGGCCGCCGCGAACTCGGCGCGGAGCCGTCCGACGACGGCGGCGGCCGGCTCCACGGCGGTGACGGCTCCGCAGCCCAGCCCGGCGTACCGGGCCATCTCGCCGACCAGTCCCTCGGCCTCCGCGGTCGGCGCGGCGGCCGATCCGCGCGGCACCGGGCGGCGCGTCCCCATCACCGTGGTCCAGGCGATCAGGGCGGCGGGGAGCGGCTCGGCGGACTCGGTGACCGGGCTGCGCAGCACCCGGTGCGGGCGGCCCGGCCAGCCGATGGAGAAGCGTTCGGTCACCACGGTGTCCGCGGCCCGGGCCGCGGTCAGGGCCGCCTTGTAGTCGGGGTGGGCCGCGGACTCGGCGGCGGCGACGAAGAGCGTCCCGCACAGCGCGCCCGAGGCGCCGCGCCGGACCGCCTCCGCCAGGTCGCGCCCGGTGGCGACGGCCCCGGCGGCGAACACCGGGACGCCGACCCCGGCCGCGTCGGCCAGCAACTCCTCCAGCGGCTGCCCGCCCAGGTGGTGGCCGCCCGCCTGGACGCCCTGCACGACGACGGCGTGGGCGCCGAGTCCGGCCGCGGCCCGGGCGTCGGCGGTGCTGCCGGTCTGGACGATCAGCCGGTGCCCGGCGGCGAGCACCGCGGCGGCGGTCCGCTCGGGCGGCAGGCCGTAGCTGTTGACGGCGATCCGGCGGTCGGCGCGGTCCAGTACGGCGGCGATCTGGGCGTCCAGCAGCCGGTCGGCCACCTCGGGGATGACGTTCACCGAGAAGGTGCGGTCGGTGCGGGCGGCGGTGTCGTCCACCAGGGCGGCGGCCAGCGCGGCGTCGCTCTTGTAGAGCGCGACGGTGCCCAGCGCCCCGGCCCCGCTCACCGCGGCGGCCAGTGCGGGCCCGGCCACCCCGCCCATCCCGGCCTGGATCAGCGGGAAGGGGACGCCGAGGGCGGCGGCGCCGCGCTCGGCGGCCGCTCGGAGGTCAGCCGGTGCGGTCATCGCCGCCGACCGCGCCGTCGCGCACCGCGCGGACCCGCTCCAGGGCCGCCTCCGGGCTGCCGTGCGACAGGACCATGGCGTGCACCCAGCGCTCGACCCCGAAGGCGGTGCAACTGCTGTGCGCCGTCTGTCCGTCGGCGGTGATGTCGAGCCGCTCGCCGAAGAAGTTGCGGTGCCGGTTGACCGAGGCGATGGCCGTGCCGTCCTCGGCGGTGAACTCGTACTTGACCGGGTCGAGGGCCATCAGCTTGGCGCGGGAGCCGCTCTTGTCGTAGAAGGGGTCGTTCGCGGGCCGGTAGGAGAGCGGGACGCCCAGCCGGTCGGCCAGCTCCTCGACGAAGACCTTGGAGTCGGCGAGGTGGGCCCTGGCCCCGTCCGCGGAGCCCAGGTAGAGCACCTCGCGCATGTGGAAGCCCCAGAGCCGGCGCAGGCCGTCGTAGTGGTCCTCGTTGCGGAAGCACCGGCCGACCGCGGTCACCCGCAGCTCGGTGCCGATGTCCTGCGCGGCCAGCGAGAGCAGCAGGCCGTAGCAGGTGGCGGAGGGCAGCAGGTAGCCGGTGGGGCGGACCGGTCGGTCCTCCACCGCCCCGCCGGCGGCGAGGGCGTCGAGCGCCTCGTCCTGGAAGCGGGCGGCGGCCACGCCGAGGTGCGGGAAGTTGCGGAAGTAGTCGAGCCTGGCCAGCCCTTCGGCGGGCAGCAGCGGGGGTCCGACGACCGGGGCGGCGGCCGTCAGCTCCGCCAGGCCGGTGAAGAGGGCGTCGAGTTCGGTGAGCAGCGTGGCGCGGACCGGGTCGAGCACCACGAGCCCGGGGCCCGGCTCGCGCAGCGCGGCGGCGAAGGCCGGCCCGGTGGCGGTTGCGGTGTGGGGAGGCATGGGAGTCCTTCGGGAGGGGCGGGGGCGCGGGGTCAGGCGGCGGGGGTGTCGAGCACCCCGATCCGGCGGTAGAAGGCTCGGGTGCGGGCGGTGATGGCGTCGTGCACCGCCGGGCGGGCGGGGTCGGCCAGCACCCGAGCGCGGAAGGCGAACGGGTCGGGGATGCCGGCGTCCCGGTACGCGTCCACGCTGTAGAGCTGCTGGATCGAGGCGTTGATGTACTTCTCGACGTAGCTGCGGGCGGCGGCGGTCTCCCGCTCGTCGCCGGCCTCCACCAGCCGCTCCCACAGGGCGCGGACGAGCTGGGCGCCGAAGGCGATGTGCCGGGACTCGTCCTGGTGGTGGACCCGGTTGATGGCGCGGATGGTCTCCGGCAGCGCGGTGTCGGCCGCCATCCGGCTGTTGAAGTGGTCCACGATCTGCTCGAAGATCAGGATGCGGCTGAAGACGGTGAAGTTGTCCAGCTGCGGGGAGGGCCTGTCGCCGGGGAAGGCCATCGCCCGGTTGGGGAACAGCTTTCCGCCGTACCGCAGGCAGAACTCGGCGAAGAACCACATGTGTTCGTTCTCCTCACCGAGGAAGTGGTGGAAGAACGGGGTGGGGATCTCGTAGCCGGGGGTGTGGATGCGCCGCACCACCTCCTGCATCAACTCGCGGATGCCGTGCACGTTGAGGCTGTAGAAGTTGATGCTCTCCCACTTGGTGAGGGCGAGGTACTGCTCGCGGGTGAGTTCCGCGGCGGCCGCGGTGCCGTGCACGGTGACGAGGTCCTCGCTCATCCACAGCGCGTCCTCGGGGATGCTCTCCGGCCACTCGAATGCCTGGTAGGGGTTGTAGTACTCGTTCTCGGCGGCGGTCGTCAGCCGGGCCACGGCGGTGGCGACTTCCTCGTCCCAGATGGGGGCGGTGGTCATCGGGTGCTCCTCAGCGGCTTGCGTTCGGTACGTCAGTCGTTCGGTCGTCCGGCCCGGGGCGCGGCGGACCGGAAGGCGGCCAGTTCCACGGGCGCGTCCGCGCTGTCCACCAGCAGGGCCTCGAAGGCGCGCAGCAGGCGCTCGATGTCCGGGCGCGGGATCAGGTCGGTGTCGGCCATCAGGTAGAGCAGGCAGGTGTCCGGGGCGTAGCTGGTGTGCACGAAGAAGGTGGCGTCCTGGCGCTCCCAGGAGCCGACGTGGAAGACCCGGGTCTTCCCGGCGAGGTCGGCGAGCCGGGCCGGGTCACCGCCGGTGTCCGGCAGGTCCTCCCAACGGTCGTGCAGCCGCTTGTCGTTGAAGAACTGGCCGAGGTTGAGGGTGTCGCCGCTGCGGGCCCGGGCGTCATCGAGCACCTCGTCCACCGCGATCGGGTCGTAGTGGGCGTGCCGGTAGGCGTTCATCCCGGCGAGGAAGGCGCGCCCGACGGCCTGGTCGAAGGTCCCCTCGGCCACGTCCAGGGAGAACAGGGCGTTCTCGGCCATGGCGGCCACCAGCCGGCGGGTCCGGTCGTCGTGCCGGTTGACGGCGATGAGCTGGAGCGGGACGGTGCCGTGCCCGGTGTAGGCGCCGAGGACGGCGGCGGTGGCCGCGAGCAGGACGGTGCCGGTGCTGGTCCGGCAGCGGTCGGCGAGCGCGGTGGCGGCCAGCGCGGCCGCCGGGGAGTCCATGCCGAGCCGGACGAAGCGTTCGGGCCGTCCCCCGTCCCCGGCCGGGGCCGGCGGGAAGAGCGTGGCGGGGACCTTCTCCAGGGTCTTCCGCCAGTACGCGACGGCCGCGGCGCCGCGGGCCGCGCCGACGCCCTCGGCCTCGTACCGGGCCTGGTCGACGGGCTGCCAGTCCGGCTCCGGCGCCGTCGTCCCGGCGAGCAGGTCGCCCAGCTCGCGGAGGAGTTCGCGGACGCCCCAGAAGTCGACTCCGAGGTGCGAGAAGACCAGGACGAGCCTGGCCGGGCGGTCGTCCTCCAGCACCAGGGCGGCGCGGAAGGGGACTTCGGTGTCGTGCCGGAAGGTGCGCCGGACCAGGGTGTCCGCCGTGCGCTCGGCCAGCTCGTCGGCGCCGCCGGGCGCGGCCCCGACGATCTCCAGCGGGACGCTGCCGCGGTCGGTGACCTCCTGCGTCCAGCCGCCGTCCGCGCCCTCCCGGAAGAACGTGCGCAGCGCCTCGTGCCGGGTGACCAGCGCGGTGAGCCCGTCGACGACCTGATCGACGGTCGCCCCCGGTGGGACGTCGGCGATCCGCCGGATGTTGAAGTAGTGGGCCTCGTCGTCCAGCCAGCGGATGGACTTCCAGATGGCGCGCTGGCCCCAGGTCATCGGTGCGGTCGCGGCTCTGCTCCCGTGGAAGTCCAGGGAGCGGGCGCCTCGGTGGTCCATGGCGTTTCCTCACGCAGGCTGGGGCCGCGGCCGGACGGCACGCGGAGCGGTGCCCCCGGCGGGCGGGGGCACGAGGACGTGGCAGGGCTGGGACGGGATGCCCGCGCGGCGGGCGGCGAAGGGGGCAGCCGGCCCGGGATCGCCGGGCGGGCGGCAGCGGGAGCCTGGCTCGACCTGGCCCGATGACGGACGTTACCCACCGCCGCCAGCGAATGTCTAGACCATTTGACCAGTCCTTTGTTGGCCCGTTCGTCACCCAACGTTCACCGCAAGGATCCTGATCGTTCATCAGCGGACACGCCTTGACGCCCCGCACCGGTCTGGACCAGACTCCAGGACTCGTGCCGCACGGCGACAGCGCCGTCCCGTTCGCCCGGCACTTCCCAGGCCCTCGCCTCCCTGCCGACCGCCCACCGAACCGGAGGCGCTCCACCGTGCCCGCACGCACCTCCCCACCCCGTACCGGACGGCCGCTCCTGCACCGACGGGCGCAACGCTGGGTCTCCACCGCCCGGTTGCTCCGGCAACTGCCCGCGGGAGCGCCGGTGGCCGTCGCCGCCCTGCACCTCGCGGTCGGACTGCTGCCCATCGGGTTCATCCTCGCCACCAGCCACGTCATCGCCGGGCTGCCCGACGTCATGGGCGGCCACCCGTCCGAGCGGGCCACCGCCCGGATCGGGCTCGCCGTGCTGCTGGCCGGCTGCGCCTTCCTGCTCCAGCAACTCCTGGCGCCCTTCCAGACCTTGGCCGCCGAGCTGGTCGCCCGCAGGGTGGACGGCGCGCGGATCAGCGGGCTGATGGCCTGCGCCCTGGACGGCCTGCCCCCCGAGGACCTGGACCGGCGGGAGGTGCTGGACCTGCTCGCGGAGGCCCGCGGCGGCTTCGACCGGACCTCCCCCACCCCCGGCGAGGCCACCGCCGGAGCGCTGGCCCTGCTCGCCCGCTACGCCCAACTCGCCGGTGCCACCGCCATGGTGGCCGTGGTGCTGGGGCCGCTCCCGGCCGCCGTGGTCGCCGTCACCGCACTGGTCATCCGGTACGGGCAGCGCGACTCGCTCCGCCGGTTCGGCGCCGTCCGGTCCACCATGGCCGGACGGCGGCGCCGGCTCGCCTACCTGCGGCGGACCGCCAGCGGCAGCGGGCTCGCCAAGGAGGCCAGGCTGCTGGGGCTGGTGCCCTGGCTGCGCGAGCGGCACGGCGAGGAGGCCCGGGCCTACCTCCAGCCGCTCTGGGCCACCCGGCGGCGGCTGCTCCTCAAGCCCTTCGTCGCGCTCGCCGCGCTCGGCCTCGTCGGCGGCGCCACCGCGCTCGTCCTGCTCGCCCGCGGCGGCTCCACCGGCACCCTCTCACTGCTCCAACTCAGCGCCGCCCTGCAGGCCGTCCTGATCCCCATGCGCTTCGGGGTCTTCTTCCCGGAGAGCGACATGCAGACCCTGTACGGACTCACCGCGGAGGACGCGCTGCGGCAGCTGGAGGACCGCGTCCCCGCGCCACGGACCGCCACCGACGGCCCGGCCGCCCCGCACGGCCCGATCCGCTTCGAGCAGGTCGGCTTCCGCTACCGCCCCGACACCCCCGAGGTGCTCCGCGGCCTCGACCTGGAGCTGGCCGAGGGCGCGTCCACCGCGATCGTCGGGCTCAACGGCGCCGGCAAGACCACCCTGGTGAAGCTGCTGGCCGGGCTGCACGGCCCGACCGGCGGCCGGATCACCGTCGGCGGCACCGACCTCGCGGCCGTCCCGCCCGCCGCGTGGCACCGGCGGATCGCCGTCATCTTCCAGGACTTCGCCCGCTTCGAGCTGACCGCCGCCGAGAACATCGCGCTGGGCCGCCCCGAACTCCTGGCGGACACCGCCGCGCTGCGCACCGCCGCCGAGCGCGCCGGCGTGCTCGACACCCTGGACGGGCTGCCGCACGGCCTGTCCACCGTGCTCAGCGCCCAGTACGAAGACGGCACCGACCTCTCGGGCGGGCAGTGGCAGCGGGTCGCACTCGCCCGGGCCATGCTGGCGCTCGCGGACGGCGCCTCCCTGCTCATCCTCGACGAACCCACCGCGCAGCTCGACGTCCGCGCCGAGGCCGCGTTCTTCGACCGCTTCCTGGACCTGTCCCGCGGCGTGACCAGCGTGATCATCGCCCACCGCTTCTCCAGCGTGCGCCGCGCGGACCGCATCGTCGTCCTCGCCGACGGAGCCGTCGCCGAGTCCGGCACCCACGAGGAACTGCTCGCGCTGGACGGGCAGTACGCGACGCTCTTCCGCGCCCAGGCGGAGCGCTTCACGGAAGGGGCCCTGCGATGACCGTCCTGCTCCTGGCGGTGCGCCACCTGCTCCGGCTGGCCTGGCGCTGCGACCGCCGACGGCTGCTGCGCGCCTGCGCGATGATGCTGCTCGGCTACCTCGCCACACCGCTGATCGCGCTCAGCCTCAAGGGCCTCACCGTGGCGGCGGTGGCCGGGCACACCGGCACGGCCGCCGTGCTCGGGCTGACCGCCGCGGTGCTGCTGGTCCTCGAACTGATGATGAACCACTTCGCGCACCTGTCGTACTTCGAACTGGGCGACCTCGGCGAGGTCGAGCTGCAGAACGAGCTGCTCGCCCTCGCGCACGGCGATCCGCACCTGGAACGGCTGGAGTCGGCCCGGTTCGCGGACGCCCTGGCCCTGGTCCGCGAGGAGCTGCCGCGCACCCGGGCCTCCCTCGAAGCCGTCCTCCAACTCGGCGGGCTGGCCCTGCAACTGGCGCTGACCGCCGTGCTGCTCGGCGGCCTCAACCCCTGGCTGCTGCTCCTGCCGCTCACCGGTGTCCTGCCGGTGCTCGCCGGCAACCGCGCGCAGCGCCTGCTGGACGCCGCCAAGGAGCGCACCGCCACGCACGTCCGGTTCGGACGGCACCTGCTGGACGCGGCCACCTCCCCCTCCACCGCCCGGCAGATCCGGCTCGCCGGGGCCGGCCCGCTGCTCGTCGAGCGGCACCGCGAGGCATGGGCCCGGACCACCGCCGAGCTGCGACGCGCCCACACCGCGGCCGCGGCGCTGCGCGCCGGGGGCCAGCTGGCCTTCGCCGCCGCGTACGGCGCCGCGATCTGGACCGTCGTCCGGCAGGCCGAGCACGGCACCTCCGGGCTGGGCGACGTCATCCTCGTCATCACCCTGGCCGCGCAGCTCTCCCTCCAGGTGGCCACCGCGCTGGGCCTGCTGGCCGTCCTCCAGGACGCCGGCCGGACCGCGCGGCGGCTGGCCGGGCTGCGCGAGCGGGCCCCCGCCCCGGGCGTCCCCGCCGAGGTCCCGCTCCGCCCGGCACCCGCCGCGCTCACCGGGGGCATCCGGCTGGAGAACGTCGGCTTCGCCTACCCGGGCAGCACCCGGCCCGTCCTGGAGGGCGTGGACCTCGACATCCCCGCCGGCAGCGCGCTGGCCGTCGTCGGCGAGAACGGCGCCGGCAAGTCCACCCTGATCAAGCTGATCTGCGGGCTCTACCGGCCCACCGCGGGACGGATCCTGGTGGACGGGGTCGACCTCGCGGAGATCGACCCCCGTGCGTGGCAGAGCCGACTGGCCGCACTCTTCCAGGACTTCGCCCGCCTCGAACTCCGGCTCCGCGACAACACCGGCATCGGCGACCTGGACCGGATCGACGACGACGAGGCGCTGCGCGCCGCGCTGGCCGCGGCGGACGCGGCCGGCATCGAGGCGACCGTCCCCGGCGGCCTGGACGGGCTGGTCGGCCGCGGCTACGGCGACGGCTCCGACCTCTCCGGCGGGCAGTGGCAGAAACTCGGCCTGGCCCGGACCCTGCTGCGCCGCGAACCGCTCCTCCTCACCCTGGACGAGCCCGCCTCGGCGATGGACGCCACCGCCGAGCAGGCCCTCTTCGAACGCTTCGCCCGGCTGGTCGCCGACTCCGGTGCCCGCACCGGCGCGGTCAGCCTGCTGGTCTCGCACCGCTTCTCCACCGTCCGGATGGCCGACCGCATCGTCGTCCTGGAGCACGGCCGGGTCCGCGAGAGCGGCACCCACGCCGACCTGGTCGCGGCCGGGGGCCTCTACACGGAGCTGTACGCCCTGCAGGCCCGGATCTACGCCTGAGCCGCGACCCGGCAGCGGCCGGAGCCGCGGCGCCCCCGCCGGTGGTGGCGCCGCTCCCCCTGACGGAGGGCTACCTGTGGGAGCGGGACCTGCTCCAGGCGGGGGCGACCACGCCGACCAGCAGGACGGCGAAGCCGATCTGCAGCAGGTGCCGGATCCAGTCGATGCCGCTGGTGTGGCGTACGCCGATCCAGCCGGCGACCGCGTTGCCGAGCAGGGCGCCGGCGGCGCCCAGCAGCATGGTCAGCCACCAGGGGATCGACTGCGGACCGCGGAGGATCAGCTTGGCGAGGATGCCCAGCACGAAGCCGATGAGGAGGATCCACAGGAGTTGGAACATCGCGTCGGTCCCTTCCCGGTCGTCCGCCGTCCGGACGACGGCGGGCGATTTCCATGATCGGCCCGTTTCGCCGGAGGGGCATCTCGACCCGCCGGTCGGGCACCCGGACCGGGAGTGGCTGGCAAGCCGCGCCGGGAGTCTTGTAAGGTTCCTCGCGAATCATCCAGAGGGGTGGAGGGACCGGCCCTACGAAGCCCCGGCAACTCCCCGGTCGTCACGGCGCTCGAAGCTCGCGCCGCGCAACCGGGTCCAGTGCCAACTCCGGCCTGTCGCCAACGTGGCGGCGGGGAAGATGAGGAGTGCTTCTGTGCTGCCCCGTGCCGCGGCCCCTGCCGCCCCCTGCGCCGTGCCCGTCCCCGGCGCCCTGCTGATCCCCGGCTCGCTCCCGGTGCCGGTGTCCACCCGTCTCGTCCCCGACGCGGGCTCCTCGCCGTCCTCTTCGGCCCTCCCCCGCTGACCGACCCCGCTCCCCCTGCCCGGAGCCCCGGGGGCGTCAGGCCCCCGGGTACGAGACTGGAGTACCCCCACCCATGGACACCTTGAGCGGCGTCGGCGTGCTCGACAAGACCACCGCGATCCTCGGCACCCTGGAGGCCGGCCCCACCTCGCTGGCCGGCCTGGTCGCGGCGACCGGCCTGGCCCGGCCGACCGCCCACCGCCTCGCCGTCGCCCTGGAGCACCACCGCCTGGTCGCCCGCGACCTGCAGGGCCGGTTCGTGCTCGGGCCGCGGCTGGCCGAGCTGTCGGCGGCGGCCGGCGAGGACCGGCTGCTCTCGGCGGCCGGGCCGGTGCTGACCGAGCTGCGCGACCTGACCGGCGAGAGCGCGCACCTGTACCGGCGGCGCGGCGAGCAGCGGGTCTGCGTGGCGGCGGTCGAGCGGGTCGCCGGGCTGCGGGACACCGTGCCGGTCGGCTCCTCGCTGTCGATGAAGGCGGGTGCGGCCGCGCAGATCCTGCTGGCCTGGGAGGAGCCGGAGCGGCTCTACACGGCGCTGCGCGGGGCCCGGTTCACCGCGACGGCGCTGAGCGGGGTGCGCCGCCGGGGCTGGTCGCAGTCGGTGGGCGAGCGCGAGCCGGGGGTGGCGTCGGTGGCGGCGCCGGTCCGCGGCCCGGGCAACCGGGTGGTGGCGGCGCTCGCGGTCTCCGGTCCGATCGAGCGGCTCACCCGGCACCCGGGCTCGCGGTTCGCCGACGCGGTGGCCGAGGCCGCCGAGCGGCTCTCCGCGGCGGTCACGCCCCACCCCTGACGCGACCAGCCCCCGACCGGGGCCGTGTGCGCGGCGGCTCGGAGCGGCGGCCCTCACTCCGCGCCGAGGCGGATCGTTGCCCCGTCGGGGACCGCGTGGATCTTCTGCGCGATCGGCCCGCGGATCTGCAGGGCGTCGGCAGCATCGTGGACTGCCATGGTGTCGAAGTCGTAGGTGCCGCCCGGCGGGAAGAACTGCGACGGGGTCAGGCGCCCGTTCGGCTCCAGCGGGCCGCGGGCCCGGCCGAGCAGCTGGTCGAGTGCGTTCTGCGTCATGCCGTCTTCTCCGCTTCGGGGCCGATCGGCCGGGTCAAGTAGTGCTCGCGTACCCGGTCGGTCACCACCAGGCGCAGGGTCGGCTGCAGGACCGGAGCATCCGGAATCGCGTCCCACCTCATGTAGGGCCACCACCGGTCGTGGGCGGCCAGCAGCATCCGCTCACCGCGGGGCACGTCGCCCCGCACCGCGTACCAGCCTGCCATCCAGAGGCAGGGCGAGTGTCGGTCAGGTGTTCGGCCTGACGATTCGACCAGACGGTGGGCCCGATCGAAGTCGTTGGCCTTGGCCAGCGCCTCCCACAAGGTGTACCTGTCGTCCGCGTCCAACGTGCTGAAGTCGCGCTCGGCCAGCTGGACCGCGACCTCGTCCAGCGGCTCAGCCGGGCCGCCCCAGTCGAAGGGGCTGGGCAGCAGTTCCTCGACGGGGCGCTCGGGGAGCTCCTCCGCGAGCCACAACAGGTCGTCGCCCAGGTTCCGGCCTTCGGGAACGCGGGCGGCCCCGGCCAGGAGGCGCGGTCGGGCCGGCGTTCCCGCATGGAGCTCACCTGCCAACAACGCGGTGCGGAAAGGCATGTCCTGGTCGCAGAGCTCGCCACCGAGCGGACCGTCCTGGGCAATGAGCGCCTCGGCCAGGTCGGCTGCTTCAGCGAACCGGTCCTGCCAGAACAGGACCTGAATGGCCGCTGCGGTGGCCTCCCAGGCTTCGTCCCGGTCGCCACCCGGGCGGCCGGCCATGTCCAGCAGGTCGGGCAGCAGCTCGTTGAACCGGCCGCGGCGGGCCCCGGAGATCAGCCGCTCAGCAGCGTTCACCCGCCCTCCTTCCGCTCTCGTCGTCCCGTTCCGATCTCGTGAACGACCGGGGTCGACCCGCACGGTATCGGACGGCGGTGACTCCGCGGTTGCCCGCGCCGTCCGCCCCCGGTCGGGGCCGTGCGCGCGCGGCAGCTTGGAGCGGCGGAGGTCCGGTGCGACAGTGGGGCTTCCGGACGAGCCGATGGGACGACCGTATGACGATCAGCCAGCTTCCGACGGTGGACCAGGTGATCGAGCGGATGGCCGCGCTGTCGGCCGGGCTCCCGCCCACCGACGGGGTCGCGGTCTTCAACGCGATGTACCTGACGGTGACCCGGCTGGTCCGCGCGCAGCTGGACGCGGTGTACTTCGACGACCCGGCCGCCCTGGCCGACCTCGACTCCGGCTTCGCCGTGCGCTACCTGGACGCGGTCGACGCCGACCGCTCCGGCCGCCGTCCGGAGCCCTGCTGGCGCCCGCTGTTCGAGCTGCGCGCCACCCCGGGCATCCACCCGCTGCAGTACGCGTTGGCGGGCATGAACGCCCACATCGAGCACGACCTGCCGCTCGCCGTGCTGGACACCTGCCGGCGGCTGGGCCGCGAGCCCGAGCAGCTGGCCGCCGACTACCGGCGGGTCAACGACCTGCTCGCCCGGGTCGAGGACGAGGTCCGCGACGCGCTGCTGCCGGGCCCGGACGACCTGCCGGTGGCCGACCCGCTGATGCACGTGGTCGGCGTCTGGTCGGTCGACCGCGCCCGGGACGCCGCCTGGGCGAGCGTCCTCGCGCTGTGGGGGCTGCGCCGCGTGCGGCCGGCGTACGACGCGGTGGCGGACGCGCTCTCGCACTCGGTCGGCATGGTGAGCCGGGCGCTGCTCACCCCGCTGGACGGCAAGGTCTGAGCACGCGTGAGGGCCGGGCCCCGCCGGTGCGGCGGGGTCCCGGCCCTCGGCGCCGGATCAGGCCCAGCTGGAGTGCAGCGGCTTGCCCTCGGCGTAGCCGGCCGCGCTCTGCACGCCGACGATCGCCTTCTGGTGGAAGTCCTCCAGCGAGGAGGCGCCCGCGTAGGTGCAGGACGAGCGGACACCGGCCACGATCGAGTCGATCAGGTCCTCGACGCCGGGGCGGGCCGGGTCGATGAACATCCGCGAGGTGGAGATGCCCTCCTCGAAGAGGCCCTTGCGGGCGCGGTCGTACGCCGACTCGTCGGAGGTGCGGTTGCGCACGGCGCGGGCGGACGCCATGCCGAAGCTCTCCTTGTACTGGCGGCCGTCGGCGGCGGTCTGCAGGTCGCCGGGCGACTCGTAGGTGCCGGCGAACCAGGAGCCGATCATCACGTTGGAGGCGCCGGCGGCCAGCGCCATCGCCACGTCGCGCGGGTGGCGGACACCGCCGTCGGCCCAGACGTGCTTGCCCAGGCGGCGGGCCTCGGCGGCGCACTCCAGCACCGCGGAGAACTGCGGGCGACCGACACCGGTCATCATCCGGGTGGTGCACATCGCGCCGGGGCCGACACCGACCTTCAGGATGTCCGCGCCGGCCTCGACCAGGTCGCGGACGCCGTCGGCGGAGACCACGTTGCCGGCCACGATCGGCACCTGCGGGTCGAGGCCGCGCACGGCCTGCAGCGCGCTGATCATCGACTCCTGGTGGCCGTGCGCGGTGTCGACCACCAGCACGTCCGCACCGGCCTCCAGCAGCGCCTTGGCGCGGCCCGCCACGTCGCCGTTGATGCCGACGGTGGCGGCGATCCGCAGCCGGCCGTTCGCGTCCACGGCGGGGGTGTACAGGGTGGCGCGCAGCGCGTTCTTGCGGGTCAGCAGGCCGACCAGGGTGCCGTCGGGGGCGATGACCGGGGCGAGCTTGCGGTGGTGCTCGTTGAGCCGGTCGAAGGCGGTGCGCGGGTCGATGCCCTCCTCCAGGAGCAGCAGGTCGCGGCTCATCACCTCGGAGAGGCTGGTGAAGCGGTCGACGCCGTGGCAGTCGCCCTCGGTGACCACGCCGACCGGCTTGCCGCCCTCGACCACCACGAGCGCGCCGTGGGCGCGCTTGGGCAGCAGGGAGAGGGCGTCGGCGACGGTGTGGCCGGGGTTCAGGGTGATCGGGGTGTCGTGCACCAGGTGCCGCTGCTTGACCCAGCCGATGACCTCGGAGACCACCTCGATCGGGATGTCCTGCGGGATGGCCACCAGGCCGCCGCGGCGCGCCACCGTCTCGGCCATCCGGCGGCCGGCGATCGCCGTCATGTTGGCCACCACGAGCGGGATGGTGGTGCCGGTCCCGTCGGTGGACGCCAGGTCGACGCCCTGCCGGGAGCCCACGGCGGAACGGCTGGGGACCATGAAGACGTCGTCGTACGTGAGGTCGTACGCGGGCTTGAGGTCGTTCAGGAAGCGCATGAAGGGGGCTCTCTGGCTGGGGAAAGGTACACCTCGGGCGCGGTAGCGGCGTTGCCGCAGGGCGCTCTCGGGCGCCCCGCACCCAACGTTCAATACTCCGTGATACCCGGGTCCGAAGCCAGCTCATGCGCGGATTTCGAAGATCAACACAATCGTCGTACGAATCCGGGCACACTCAGTTGGAGGTTCCTCCAGCGGCGAGGTCGCGGCCCTCGGCGAAGAAGCCGGTCAGGTCCGCCCGGGTGGGCAGGTCGGCCAGGCGGCGGGCGGCGCCGAACGGGGCGTTCCAGAAGGCGCCGGTGCGCGGGGTGTGCGGGCCGACGTAGGCGTACGGCTCGGGCAGGAAGCCGTCGCCCGGGGAGACGCCGTGGTTCACCTCGGCGACGGTGACGCCGAGGTCGAAGTGCTCGGGCCAGAGCACCGGGTCGCAGCCCGGGAAGACCTCCCGCAGGGCGGCGTCGCCACGGGCGAAGGCGTCGGCGATCAGCCGGGCGCAGGCCGGTTCGACGTGCAGGGGCTCGTCGGGGGCGACGCCGGAGCCGTCCGCGTACAGGCCCTGCGGGCCGCCGGGGGTGATGCCCGCCGCGGCCGCGAGCTCCGCGCAGGTGGATCCCGCCAGCGGGTGGCCGGTGCCGTCGGGGGTGAGCAGCGCGCCGTCCACCACCAGGAGCGGCGGGTCGGTGCGGGTCGCGAACCCTCCCGGGACGGGGCGCAGCCGAATGGTCGCGGCCGGCCCGCGGTACTGCGGGCCGGCCAGCAGGGTCTCGGCGACGCCGTGCAGCGCGCGCCGGGTGCGGGCGAGGGAGTCGAGGTCCATGCCCCGCATCCTGCCCGCGGTCGGGCGTCGGATTTAGTAGCCGCGCCAGTGCGAGCCGTAGCCGCGGGCCGCGGCCATCTTGTCCATGCCGCCGTACTTGGCGTCGCAGTAGCGCGAGCTGGCGATCAGGTTGTCGACGGGGTTGCGGATGTCGTTGTGGCCCGGCAGCGCGTAGGTCTTGAAGGTCGGCTGGATCACCTGGGTCAGACCGATGGACGGGGTGCCGATCTTGGCGTTGGAGTCCCAGCCGTTGACGGCGTTCGGGTTGCCGGTCGACTCGGCCATCGCGGTGGCGTACATCGCCTTGTAGGACGGCACCGGCTTGCCGGCGGCGGCCAGCACGTCGCGGGCCTCGCGGATCCAGCCGTCCAGGTTGTTGGAGTAGCTGGGCTTCTCCGGCTCGGGGGCCGGGGCCGGGGCCGGGGCGGGGGCCGGGGCGGGGGCCGGGGCCTGCTCCGGCTGGGCGGCCGGGGCCTGCTCGGCGGGGGCGGCCGGGGCGGCCTCGGCGGCCTGCGGGGCGGCTCCGCGGGCCTCGCCGCGGCTGGCGGCCTCGTCGCCCTGCGGGGCGGGGGCCTGCTGCGCGGCGTCGGCGGGGGCAGCGGCAGCGGCAGCGGCCGGCACCCGCTCCGGGGCGGCAACCGCTTGGGCGACGGGCAGCACCGTGCCGAGCAGCACCGCACCGGCGACACCGGCGCCCAGCATGTAGTCCGGCATCCGGCGGTGTCCGAGCTGCTTGGGCAGATGGCGCAGGCCGTGCTTGATCTGTCGCATGTCCGAGTACCTCCGAGGTGTCGTCCAGGTCACTTGCCGACCCGGTTGGACACATGCGGAAGCCCCGCGACTGAACGGGGACCCACAAGACCGGGGGCGGCCGGGCCCGGCGGCAACCCTGCTCACCGGGTGCGCAGCCCGCGTCGATTCGCGGACGGCTGCGCCATGGCGCCCGTCACTGGGGCTCGACTGGTCGGCCCGGGGCGCAATCACGATCCTGCGTGAGCCCTCGCCGGGCGGCAAGCAGCCCTTTTTGTCCGGATTTGACCTGATTGATTCGGGAATGCCGTTCGGAGTTCTGCGAGTTGACGACGGGTCACCCGGTCGGCGGCGCGCCGCCTATGAGCAGGCTCACAGGGGGTGACGGACGTCTCCCGCGGCCGGGAATTCGGCCTCCGGCCTTGCCGCGCAAGGGTTCCGGGGCGGTCGGCGGCCTCCGCCCGGACCCCGGAGCGGCGCGGCGGGCGTGGTGATCCCCGCCACGGCCCGCCGCCCCGAAGGATGCGCCAGGTCACACCGCCGGCGCCGACGGAGTGACCGCGGTCACCGACCGCCGGGCCGGGAGGCGCGCCGGGCGCCTCCCGCGGCACCCCGCCGGGCACCGGAAGGTGAGCGGGGTCACCGGCCGCCGGACTTGCGGCCCGCCGCGAGGTGACCGGGGTCACCCGCGGTCAGCCGCCGGCCGTCCCGGCGGTGCGGCCGGCGCGGAGGGAGAGGAGGAGCGCGAGCAGGACGACCGCCGCGCAGGCGGCGGTGGCGTGCCAGTAGGCGTCGCGGTGGCCGAGCAGGCCGGCGGTGGCCCCCCGGAGGTAGACGCCGGAGACGGCGGAGATGCCCACGGCGGCCGCGATCCGCTGGGACATCTGCAGGATGCCGCCGGCCACCCCGGCGGCCTCGGCGGGGGCGTGGCGCAGGGTGAAGGCCTGGTTGGGGGCGACGATCAGGCCGGAGGAGACGCCCTGGGCCAGCTGCGTGCAGGCGAGCACGTACGGGAGGGCGGAGCCGGGGACGTACAGGCCGGCGAGGCCCGCGGTGAGGAGGGCGGAGAGGGAGAGGCCGAGACCGAGGGAGACGGCGCTGCGGCCGTAGCGCTGGACGACCCGGCCGGCCTGGGAGGAGGTGGCGGCCATGGCGAGCGCGGCGGGCAGCGCGACCGCGCTGGTGGCGAGCGCGGAGAGGCCGAGCGCGTCGCGCAGGAACATGGTCTGGATCAGCGAGCCGGCGATCGAGGTGCCGAACTGGGCCATCGCCACCGTCGTCCCGAGGGCGTACGGACGGGAGCGGGCGAGCGCGGGGTGCAGCAGCGGGTGCCGCCCGGTGCGGGCGTAGTGCCGCTGCCACCACGCGAAGGCGAGCGCGACGGCCACCGCGGCGACGGCGAACGCGGCGCCGCCGAGCGCGCCCGGCGGCCGGATGAACGGCAGCATCACCAGCAGCGTGAGCGCCGCGACCAGGGCCAGGCCGACCGCGTCCAGGTCGGAGTGGCGGGCGCTCGGGCGCGGCGCGGGCAGGTGACGGGCGGCCAGTACGACCGTCGCCAGGCCGAACGGCGCACTGAGCAACAGGGTGAGCCGCCAACCGAGTTCGGGGCCGGCGAGGGCGAGCAGCAGGCCGCCGAGCGGCGGTCCGAGGGCGGTGGACAGGCCGCCGGTCAGGACGTACAGGCCGAGCGCGCGGGCCCGGCGGGTGCCGGTGAAGACGTCCTGCAGGGTGCCGATCATCTGGGCGTTGACCAGGCCGGCGCCCGCGCCCTGGAGCAGCCGGGCGGCGACCAGGACCCAGGCGCTCTGGGCGGTGCCGGCGAGCGCGCCCACCGCGGTGAACAGCGCGAGGCCCGCGACGAACAGCCACTTGCGGCCGCGGACGTCACCGAGCCGCCCGCCCGGGACCAGCGCGAGACCGAAGGCCAGCGAGTAGCCCGCGACGATCCAGGCGATCTGCGCGGAGTCGGCGTGCAGCGAGTCCCGGACGTCGGATATCGCGATGTTGAGCACGGACTGGTCGAGCAGCGTGGTGAAGCCCGCCGCCATGCAGACCGCCAGGACCCGGCGTCCGGCGGCGTCGAACCGGGAGTCGTCGGCGGACGGAGCGCCGGACCCGGCGGTGGCGGGCCCGGGGTGGTCGGGGAGGGTGTCGGGAGATCGGTTCGGCACGTCCGGAAGACTATCCGCGTCCGATCCATCGCCCCGCCGTCGGCCCGGCCACCCGCCGGGCGCCCCGTGGCCCGCCAGACCGAGGACCCCGCGATGCCCGACCTGCAACCGCTGCTCGCCGCCTTCGTGCCGATCTGGGTGCTGACCGCGATCGGCTACCTGGTCAGCCGGACCGGGGTGCTCGGCGAGCAGGCGGAGCAGGTGCTGGTGAAGTTCGTCTTCCTGGTGGCGATGCCCGCCCAGCTGTTCACCGTGGTCGGGCGGACCCCGCTCGGCGCGTTCGCCAACGCCTCGATGCTGGCGTTCGCGGCGGGCACGGTCGCGGCCTCCGCCCTGGGACTGGCCGCGGGGCGCTGGCTGTTCGGCCGCCGCAGTGCGGACCAGGCGATCAACTCGATGGCGGCCGGGTACGTGAACTCCGGCAACCTGGGCATCCCGGTGGCGGTCCAGGTGCTCGGGGACGCCTCGCTGATCGCCCCGGTGCTGCTCTTCCAGGTCCTGCTGGTCACCCCGCTGGTCCTGGCCGCGCTGGACGCCGGCACCGGCGGGGAACGGCGGCCCGCCGCGCTGGCCCGGCGGGCGCTGCTGCTGCCGCTGCGCAACCCGATCATCCTCGGCGCCGGGCTCGGCGCGCTCTGCTCGGCGACCGCCTGGCACCCGCCCGCCGCACTCGGCCGCTCCTTCGAACTGCTCGGCAACGCCGCCGTACCGACCGCGCTGATCACCCTGGGCATGTCGCTGCACGGCCGCTCCGCCGCGAGCAGCACCGCGCTGCGGGCGGAGACCGGGGTGACGGTGGCGATCAAGACGCTGGTGCAGCCGCTCGCCGCGCTCGCGTTCGGCGCGCTGGTCCTGCACCTGCCGGAGCACCAACTGCTCGCCGTGGTGCTGCTCTCCGCGCTGCCGACCGCGCAGAACGTCTTCACCTACGCCAAGCAGTACGGCCTGGGGACGGCGCTGGCCCGCGAATCGGTCCTCGGCTCGACGCTGCTGTCGATGGTGACCCTCTCCGGCATCACCTGGCTGCTGTCCACCAGCGGGCACTGAGGCGGCGTCAGAAACGCACCGGCAGGCGGGTCAGGGCGCGGCTGCGCAGCGAGCGCATCCAGGGCGGGGAGCCGGCGGGTTCGGCGAGTTCGAGCCGCGGGAAGCGGCGGAGCACCGCCGCCACGGCGATCCGGTTCTCCAGCCGGGCGAGGGCGGCGCCGACGCAGAAGTGCGGGCCGCGGCCGAACGCCAGGTGGCCGGGGCCGTCGCGGTCGGGGTCGAACAGCTCGGGCCGGGAGAAGACGTCGGGGTCGCGGTTGGCGGCCGCCCAGGAGAGCCAGACCCGTTCACCGGGCGGGACCGTCGTCCCGGCGAGGGCGACCGGTCCGGTGGTGAAGCGCCGGACGGCGAGCATCGCGGGCGGGTTCCAGCGCAGCACCTCGTCGGTGAGCCGGTCCGGGTCGAGCCGCCCGGACCGGGCCGCCGCCAGCTGCGCGGGATGGGTCAGCAGCGCGTACAGCGTGCCCGAGATCAGCCCGGCGGAGTTGTGGTAGCCGGCGAAGAGCAGCAGGAACGCCATCGCGACCAGCTCGCTCCCGCCGAGCGCCGCCCGCTCCCGGTGGGCGGCGATCAGGTCGGACAGCAGGTCGTCGCCGGGGGCGTCCCCCTTCTCCGCGACCAGCCCGGCCAGGAAGGCGTGCATCGCGCGCATCGCCTCGCGGGAGCGGCCGGGTGCGCCGGGGTCGGGGGAGAGCAGGGTGTCGGTCCACGCCCGGAAGTCGGTCCGCCGGGCGGCCGGCACGCCCAGCAGGTCGCAGATGACCGTCATCGCCAGCGGCATCGCCAGGTCGGCGACCAGATCGGCGCCGCCGCGCCCGGCGAGGGGGTCGAGCAGCCGGTCGGCGGTAAGCCGGATCCGGTCGCCGAGGGCGAGGATCCGGCGCGGGCCGAGCGCCTCGGCGACCAGGCGGCGCAGCCGGGCGTGGTCGGCGCCGTCGCGGTTCAGCAGGTGGCCGTCGAGCTCCGGCGGCAGCGAGTCGCCCGCGCCGCCGGCGGTCCGGGCGTGCCGCCTGTCCAGGGCCAGCCGGGGGTCCGCGGCGGCGGCCCGGACCTCGTGGTACCCGGTCACCAGGTGGACCGGCGCCCCGTCCGGCGCCACCGCCAGGTGCACCGCCCCGCCCGCCCGCAGCCCCGCGAAGCCCGCGTGCGGGTCGCGCAGGTGGCGGTCGTCCAGCGCGTACGGGCACCCGGTCGGCGGCACGGAGGACGATGCGTCGGTCACCGACCGCACGCTACCGCCACCGGCCGGCCCACCCGGGCCCGTAACGGATGATCGTGATTTCCAATACTTACTTCGCGGCGGCCCGGCCCACTCCCGTAGGCTTCGCCGGTACACAGGGCGCGAGAAGGAAGTACCAGCGGGCATGGACAACGAAGAGATCGACTACGGCAAGGGCATCGACCCGCAGCGCCTGGAGCTCTGTCTCAGCGTCCTCGCCGAACTGGACGGCATCCACGTCGACCACCCGGACGCGATCACCGTCCGCCAGGCCGTCGGCGGCGTCTTCCGGACGCTCAAGCAGCGCCGCCGCCAGGAGATGCGGGCCCGCAAGACCGCCAACGACCGCGCCGTCACCGCGAAGACCGCGACCGGCGCCCCGGGCCGGATCGACGACGAGACGGCCGGCGTCTTCGGCCTGACCACCGAGACCACCTCCGAGCTGGCCGGGATACTCGAGCGCCCGCGCTCCTGCTACACCTGCAAGCAGCGCTACGTCGAGGTCGACGCCTTCTACCACCAGCTCTGCCGCAGCTGCGCCGCGCTCAACCGGGCCCGCCGCACCGCCCGCGCCGACCTGACCGGCAAGCGCGCGCTGCTCACCGGCGGCCGCGCCAAGATCGGCATGTACATCGCGCTCTGCCTGCTGCGCGACGGCGCCCACACCACCATCACCACCCGGTTCCCCAACGACGCGATCCGCCGCTTCACCGCGATGCCGGACAGCGACCAGTGGCTGCACCGGCTGAAGATCATCGGCATCGACCTGCGCGACCCCGCGCAGGTGATGGCCCTCGCCGACGAGGTCGCCGCCGACGGTCCGCTGGACATCCTGATCAACAACGCCGCGCAGACCGTGCGCCGCTCCCCCGAGGCGTACCGCGAACTGGTCGCCGCCGAGTCGGCCCCGCTGCCGGCCGGCGCCCTGCCCGCGTCCACGGTGATCGGCCGGTTCGGCAGCGGCTCGGTGGACGTGCCGGCACTGCCCGGCCAGGCCACCGGCGGCAGCGAGCGGATCAGCGCCGAGGAGGTCACCTCGCTCGCCCTGGTCACCGGCTCCGCCTCCCCGGCCCGGATCGAGGCCGGCACCGCGATCGACGCCGGCGGCCTGGTGCCCGACCTGGCCGCGTCCAACACCTGGATCGAGACGGTCGAGCAGGTCAGCCCGATCGAGCTGCTGGAGGTGCAACTCTGCAACTCCACCGCGCCGTTCATCCTGATCAGCCGGCTCCGCCCGGCGCTGGCCGCCTCCCCGGCGCGCCGCAAGTACATCGTCAACGTCTCCGCCATGGAGGGCGTGTTCAACCGGGGCTACAAGGGCGCCGGGCACCCGCACACCAACATGGCCAAGGCTGCGCTCAACATGCTCACCCGCACCAGCGCGGACGAGATGTTCGAGACCGACGGCATCCTGATGACCGCCGTCGACACCGGCTGGATCACCGACGAGCGGCCGCACCCCGACAAGATGCGGATGCACGAGGAGGGCTTCCACGCCCCGCTCGACCTGGTCGACGGCGCCGCCCGGGTCTACGACCCGATCGTCCGCGGCGAGGCCGGCGAGGACCTCTACGGCTGCTTCCTCAAGGACTACTCCAAGGGCAAGTGGTGACCTCGGGTCCGAGCACCCCGCCCCCGCCGCTGATCGGGGCCGGCGTCATCGTCCCCTCGACGGACGGGCGCTCGGTCCTGATCGGGCGCCGCACCACCGCCGGGGAGCCTCCCACCTGGAGCCTGCCCGGCGGCAAGGTCGACCACCCCGGCGAGTCCTTCGAGCAGGCCGCCGCCCGGGAACTCGCCGAGGAGACCGGCATCGAGCTGCCCGCCGAGCGGATGCGGGTGCTCGCCGTCCTGCTCGACCACGGCCTCGGCCGCACCCGGCTCACCGCCGCCGTCCTCGCCCCGCCCAGCGACGCCCCCGCGCACGTCACCGAGCCGCACGCCTGCGCCGGCTGGGAGCGGGTGCCGGTGGACGCCCTGCCGGAGCCGATGTTCTACCCCTCCGCGCAGGTGCTCGCCGCCTGGCTGCCGGACTACCGCGCCCCCGGGGGCACCTTCCGCTACCGGGTCGGCCCGATCGGGTGAGGCCCCGGGCGTGGCGCCCGCCACGGCGGCGGCGCCACCCGGTCCGGGCGGCATAGTCGGCCCTGTCACACCACCCGATGATGGGACTGGCCGATCGTGCGACTGCTCCCCACCGCCGCGCTCGCACTGCTGCTGGCCGCGGCGGGCTGCGCCCGACCCGCCGGGCCGGCCACCCCGCCGCCCGCCGGCGAACCCGCCGCCGCGCCCGCCACCACCGCCGCGACCGGGCCCCGCCCGTTCACCCTGGTCGCCACCGGCGACGTCCTGCCGCACACCGAGGTGATCCAGCGGGCCCACCAGGACGCGGGCGGCACCGGGTACGACTTCGCCCCGATGCTCGCCGGGGTGAAACCGCTGATCGCCGCCGCCGACCTGGCGATCTGCCACATGGAGACCGTCTACGGCCGCGACGGCGGACCGTACACCGGCTACCCCGCCTTCAAGTCCCCGCCCGAGGTGGCCCGGGCGCTCAAGGACGCCGGGTACGACTCCTGCTCCACCGCCTCCAACCACACCCTCGACGACGGGACCGACGGCATCCGCCGCACCCTCGACGCGATGGACGCCGTCGGCCTGCGCCACACCGGCTCCGCCCGCACCGAACAGGAACGGGCCACCCCCGCCCTGCTCACCGCCGGCGGCGCCACGATCGCCCAACTCGCCTACAGCTACGACACCAACGGCATCCCGCTGCCCGCCGGCCGGCCCTGGGCGGTCAACCTGATCGACCGCGACCGGATCCTCACCGACGCCCGGGCCGCCCGCGCCGCCGGCGCCGACCTGGTCCTGGTCAGCCTCCACTGGGGCACCGAGTGGCAGGACAGCCCCAACGCGCAACAGCTCGACCTCGCCCGGGAGCTGACCGCCGCCCGGACCGGCGACCGGCCCGACGTCGACCTGATCATCGGCACCCACGCGCACATCCCGCAGGCCTACGAGAAGGTCAACGGCACCTGGGTGGTCTACGGCCTCGGCGACCAGATCGCCGGCGAGATGTTCAACCCCACCGGCGCCCAGGACGCCCGCGGCAACTGGAGCTCCATCGCCCGCTTCACCTTCACCCCGCCCACCGACCCCGGCGGGCGGTGGACGGTCGGCAGGGCCGAGTTCGTCCCGCAGCTGATGGACCTCACCACCTTCCGCGTGCTCGACCTGCCCGCCGCCGTCCGCAGCCGACCGGACCGCGCCGACTGGGCGCAGGCACTGGAGCACATCCGCTCGGTGGTGCTCAGCCGCTCCGGCGCCGAGGCCGGACTCACCATGTCCGAGTGAATCCCGAGCACACTGTCAGTCGCATCTGATGTCATGTCACCAACTTGTCCCGATCACCGGCCACTCCCTGTGGTCAGGTAGTCGGCACTGAGTTCGATGTGTATCGTCGCAGTGCGCGATCAGTGAACGCGACGCCGGTGGTCAGGGGGCGGTTATGGCAATCGAGTTACCTTCAGAGCTCTCGTTCGTGCTCAACCTGCTGGGGATCAAGTGGCCCCAGGCCAATGAGGACGAACTCATCAAACTGGCAGACCAGTTGAAGAAGCTCGCCACCCAGATCGACTCCACCCAGATGGCGGCGGACAAAGCCATCGCCACGCTCGGCGAGTACTACCACGGCGACGCCGCCGACAAACTGGCCGAAGTGTGGTCCGGGATCAGCAAGTTCTCCGGGATCATCGTCGACGCCTGCGAGACCGCGTCCAAGGTGCTGCAAGGGGCGGCGCTGGTGATCGAGGTCTGCAAGGGCCAGTGCATCGTCCAACTGGTGAACATCCAGGCCCAGCTGGCAGCCTCCTCGGCCACCTTCGGGCTCAGCACCGGCGCCATCATCGCGATGGGCCGCGAGATCATCTCCCGGATCCTCGACGAGGCCGTCTCCCGGCTCGCCAAGATGATCGCCGAGCCGGTCGCCGACCTCGCCGAGAAGGCCGTCAAGGAGGTCCTCGGCACGCCCCCGGGCAAGTCCAACGGCCAGAGCTTCGGCATCGACCTCGCCAGGATGACCGCCACCGCCGTCGAACTCCGCCGCCACAGCGACGACATCGACTCGCACGGCTCCTCCTTCCGCAGGATCGTCGACAGCCTGGACATCGGCGACCCCAGCGAGATGTTCGGCAAGATCGCCGTCGAGGCCGCCGAACAGATCGCCCGCGCCGTCGGCGTCGAAATCATCAACCGGCTGCTCAACCACTTCCGCGACACCGCCGGGAAGATGGACACCATCGTCCGCAACCTCAGCGACCACGAGGACTCCCAGCGGCACGCCATCGGGGCCCTCGGCTCGCAGCAGGCCTCCCCGCTCAGCCCGCTCCAACTCGCGGGCGGGGCCGGCGGAGCACTCGGCGGCGGCCACGCCCGCGACGCCGGGCTCTCCGCGTTCGACGGCCTCCGCCCGCACCTCGCCGGCGGCGGCAGCGCCCTCGGCGGCGGCCACGGCGGCTCCGGCACCAGCGTCCTCGGCGGGATCAACCTCTCGCCCCACCTCGGCGGCCACGGCGGCGGCTCCGGCGGAGGCTCCGGTGGCGGAGGCGGCGGCGGCACCGACGGCCCCGACCGGGCGGCCGGCGCCCTCCCGCACCAGGGGCAGGGGCTCCGGCTCGGCACCGGCACCGGGCGTCGCGCCGGAGGCGGAGGCACCCAGACCGACCTCGAAGCCGGCACCGGCGGCCCGCACGGCGGCTCTGCCGGCGGCACCAACGGCGTGGTCGGCGCGGGCGCCAACGGCAGCGGGTCCGGCAACGGCTCCGGGGCCGGCGCCCGCGGCATGGCCGCCCCGCCGCCCGGCATGATGGGCGGCCACTACGGCCCCGTCGGCGGCAGCAGTTCCGGCAACGGCAACGTCCGCTCCGCCGTCGCGCAACAGCGCGGCAACCGCCGTCACGAGGACGACGAAGAGGACGAGACCCGCCGCACCGTCCCCATCGGCGAGGACCTCGACGACGCCGTCGAGACCCACCACCAACTGGGCCCCGTCCACATCTTCACCCCCACCGACTGACCCCGACGCCCTCCCGGCCCCCAGCCGGGAGGGCGTCCCACGTCGGCACCGCCGCAGACGCAACGGCGCAGCCCACCCGCCGCAGACGCGGCCCAGGTACAGCCCCCGCAAGCTGAGGCCGGCCGACGGTCAACGCCTCTACGGCGCTCCGGCCCGCCGCAGACGCGGGCCAGTCTTCCGCGCAGGCGCAGGCGCCGGACCCGGCCAGCCGTAGTCGCCCGCACGACTGATCACCCCGCCGCAGGCGCAAGGGCGCAGCCCACACCGCCGCAGGCGCAAGGGCGCAGCCCACACCGCCGCAGGCGCAAGGGCGCAGCCCACACCGCCGCAGGCGCAAGGGCGCAGCCCACACCGCCGCAGGCGCAAGGGCGCAGCCCACACCGCCGCAGGCGCAAGGGCGCAGCCCACACCGCCGCAGGCGCAAGGGCGCAGCCCACACCGCCGCAGGCGCAAGGGCGCAGCCCACACCGCCGCAGGCGCAAGGGCGCAGCCCACACCGCCGCAGGCGCAAGGGCGCAGCCCACACCGCCGCAGGCGCAAGGGCGCGGCGCAGCGCAGCGGTTGGCGTTACGGCGTGCGCGCGTGGGGGAGGTCGTCGTCGAGCCAGCAGGCGGAGGTCTCGGTGACGACCAGGAGTTCCTCGAAGGCGACCCCGACCCCGCGGAAGGCGACCCTGGGGCTGACGGCCCACAGGCCCGGCGGGAGGCGGTGGGCGTAGGAGGCGGGTCGGGCCGGGCCCGTACGGCGTTGCAGGTCGCCGGCCCGGGCGGGCGCCGAGCGGGCGATGACCCCGCCGAGCAGGCCGCGGTCGGGGTTGTCGTAGCCGTGCCTCGCGGCGAGTGCGTCCACGGCCCGGCCGAGCCGGTGGAGCGGGCTGCCGCGCCGCACTTCGCGCAGGACGAGGTCCCGGTACGCGGGCAGGTCGGCCCGCAGCACGTCCCAGACGGGGTTGCCGCCGAGTCGCCCGGCGAGCGTGACGCCGACGGTGCGGCCGCCGGCGGTGAGGACGCAGTCGAGCAGGTAGGGCGTCCCGTCCCGGAGCCGTTCCGGTTCCCGGAGCCGCGCCAGGAGGCGCCCGCCCATTCCCGGAAGCCCGCCCGGCGTGCCGGCACCGGCGGTCCGCCGCCCGAAGCGGGCCGCCGGCCGCCGGGCGAACGCGCCGAGCCCGGCTGCCCGCAGCTCCTGTCGGAGCCGTTCGGCCGCGTCGCTCTCCCGCATGCCGGCGCGCAGCTGACCGGCGGCCCGTTCGGCCGCCCCGTAGGCGAGTTGTTGCAGGTCGCGGTAGCGGTCGAGGTCGGATTCCTCGTACGGGAGCGCGGGCCGCCGGACGCGGTCCGGTGCCGTGCCGGGCGACCGGAGGGGGCTGCTGGGCATGGCGGTACCTCGCCTCGCGGGTCGGCCGGACGGGTGCTTGTTGAGTAGTACTCAAAAGTAGCCACGCCCGGGGGGAAGTCAATAGGATGCGCACGTGCGTCCCCTCCCCCAGCCCGGCCCGCAGCCCGGACGGCGACTGTCGGCGGATCAGCGCCGCCGCCAGATCCTGGAATCCGCCCGGGAGTTGGTGCACTCCGACGGCCTGGACACGCTGTCCGTGGAGTCGGCGGCCCGCTCGGCGGGGGTCTCGCCGGGCCTGTTGTTCCACTACTTCGGCTCCCAGCGCGGTTTCCGGGCCGCCGTGGTGCGGTTGGTGGCGGACGAGGTGCTCGGCCAGGTCTCGCCGGATCCGACGCTCAGCGGGTCGGCGCAACTGCGCGGCGGCATCGAGACGTTCATCTCCTTCGTGGGTCGGCACCCGTCGCTGTACCTGGCGGTGGTCCGGCACGTGGACCGCGGCGGCACGGGCACGATGGCCACGCTCCACCGGGACGTCCGGGCCCGCTTCGCGGAGTGGATCCTGGCGGCGCTGACCGGCGCCGGCACCCCTCGTACGCCCGCCGTCGTCGCGACCGTGCACGGCTGGCTGGCGTACGTGGAGGAGCTGCTGGTCGGCTGGTTGGACGGCGCGGAGGTGCCGGCGGATCAGCTCGCCGACCTGTGCGAGCGCAGCGCGTACCAGCTGGTCGCGGTGGCCGTGGACGACCCGGACCGCTGGCGGGCGATCCGCACGGCCCTCGACCGCCGTCCCTGAGCCCGGCTCCGCCCGGGGTCTTCCGCGACGGGCGGCCGCACCACTACCGTCCCACCGCACCGCACCGCACCGCACAGCACCGCACCCGCATCTGCATCCGCCGGCCCCCTCCCCCTCAGGAGTGCCCGATGTCGACTCCCCGGCCCACCAAGGACGTTGACGCCGCCGACCGGCCGCGCCGGCGGACCACCCGCCTGCTGCTCGGCGTGCTCGTCGGCGCCGCGGTCGGGTGCGTGCTCGCGGCGGTGGCGACGGCCGCGCTCGCGGTGCGGGTGGACGGTTCGAGCATGCGGCCGACGCTCGCGGACGGTCAGCGACTGCTGGCCGTGCCGGGCAGCGGCGGGGCGGCGGTGCACCGGCTGGACGTGGTGCTGCTGCACCGTCCGGGCCGGGACGAGGTGATCGTCAAGCGGGTGATCGGCCTGCCGGGCGACCGGGTGGAGATCTCCTCGACGCCGCAGGACCCGTTCCTCGTCCTGGTGCAGCCGGGCGGCAGCGGCCCGTGGTTCCGGGTCGGCCTGCCGGCCTGGGCCGAGCAGGCGCACCGGACCGGCAGCTGCTGCACGCCGGACGGCACGCGGACCGCCGCCGCGACCGCGCAGACGGTGCCGCCGGGCAGGCTGTTCTTCCTCGGCGACAACCCGGACGGCTCCGAGGACTCCCGCAGCTTCGGCTGGGGCGACCTGGCCACCGTCTCCGGCCGCATCGGCCTGCGGGTGTGGCCCCCGGCGGCCGTCGGCACCCTGGACACCACGCCGACCCTCACCGAGGTCCCCGCCCCACCGGACTGAGAGCCCGGGCCCCACGGGCCCGCCGAGTCGCCTCAGGCGCGGGCGACGCGGACGAAGACCTCGGCGATCCGGCGGGCGGAGGTGGCGGGGTCGCCCGCGCCCTGGACGATGTGGCTGGCGGTCAGCCGGACGGCGGTGTCGACGGCGAGTTCGCGGGAGTCGGGGTCGATCGCGGGCCAGGCGGTGGCGGCGTAGCCGTCGAGCATGGCGGTGGCGGTGGTGAAGGCGGACTCGGCGCGGGTGGTGAGGTACGGGAGGAGGCCGTCCTCGCCGTCCCGGGTGGCGGTGAGCATGGCCTTGACCAGGGGGTTGCGCCCGGCGAGCCGGAGGGTGAAGAGGGCGGCGGCCTCGGCAGCGGCGTGCGGGTCGCCGGGGTGTTCGTCGAGCTGCTGCTCGATGCCGTTGAGGCAGAGTTCGAGTTCGCGGCGGAAGAGCGCTTCGCCGAGCGCGTCCTTGGAGCCGAACTCGTTGTAGACGGTCTGCCGGCTGACGCCGGCGACGGCGGCGATCTGGGTCATCCGCAGCCGGTCGAAGCCGTCGGCGGCGACCAGGTCCCGGGCGGTGTCGAGCAGCCGGTCCCGCAGCAGCGACCTGACGGTCTCCCTGATCCATGCCATTCGCCGAGTCTAGCCACGCCCCTGCGGCGCGGAGCGGACACGCGTACCGACTCCTGCCAACTCTATTGACACTCCATCACCCCCTGCTTACTTTCTGGACACGCAGCCGAAATATGTAAAGCACTCCGGGAGTGTCGGGGATGGGCGCTCCCGGAGCCGGCCGCGCCTCAGGTACCCGCGCAAACCCTCAGCCGCGCGGGACGACGGTTGGAGACCCCATGCAGGAAGAATCAAGAGGTGTCACGCGCTGGCGCAGATCCGCGCTGATCGCGCTGCCGGCCACGGCCGCGATCGCCGCGATGACGGTGGCGATGGCCCAGGGCGTGCTCGCCGCGAACCTCTCGCTCACCAGCGTTCCGTTCACCCTGTCCTCGGCCACCGTCGCGGCCCCCAAGGGCCTCGGCGCGGTCCTGACCACCGTGACCGCGGGCAGCTCCACCGCCGCGGCCGAGGTCGGCCTGCCCAAGGCGGGTCTGGACGGGATCTGCATCCACGCGGTCCAGTCGGTCAACCTGCCGGTCGTCGGCACGGTCGGCACCTGGTCGCTGAACATCTCCTCGCCGGCCGCGGCCACTCCCCTCACCTCCGCCCAGCTCGCCTCCGGACAGGGCATCCAGGCGAACAACCTGATCCTGGACGCCCAGTCGGTGAAGGGCGCCACCGCGACCCTCAACGCGACCGCCACCACGCCGAACCAGATCGGTGCGGCGGCCGACAGCGCCAACATCAAGGGCACCGGCATCAGCGACGGCACGGCCGGCCAGTTCGGCCTGGACGCCACCGGCGGCCAGACCGACATCAGCGGCCTGAAGGCCAACGCCAACGGCGCCACCATCGGCGGCGCCATCACCTTGCCCAACCTGGCGATCAACCTGGCCAACGGGGACACCGCCGGCAAGGGCGCGGGCGGCGGCGACTGCTGACGGACGGCCCCGTCCGCGGCACCGCAGCACCCGGGGTGGGGCGCCGTCCCCGGACGGCGCCCCACCCACCCCCGCCCCTCCCGACGCCCCCAGCGAGGACCCCGATGGCACCCACCCCGCCCACCCCCGACACCTCGACCGGTCCCGGAACCCCGCCCCCGACCGGCCCCATCGCCCCGGCGGGTTCCGGCACCCCCGCGACCCCCGCCACCCCGACGGCCCCCGGCACGCCCGGCACGTTCACCCGCGGGCGCCTCGCCCTGCGCCGCTGGCGCCGCACCCGCCCGTTCTGGGCCTCGGTGTGGACCGGGCTCGGCGGCTTCGTGATCCTCTACCTGCCGCTGGCACCGGTCGGCCGGATCCTGCACGTCGGCGTCGGCGGGATCACCGGCATGGCGGGCGGCGCGATCCTGCTGGCGCTGGCCGCGCTGATGCTGCTGCTGCCGGGCCAGCGGCACACCGCGGGCGTGGTGGCGGTGATCGTCGGCGTCGCGTCGTTCCCGCTGACCAACCTGGGCGGGTTCTTCGTCGGCATGTTCCTCTCCGTGCTGGGCGGTTCGATGGCGGTCGGCTGGCTGCCGGAGAAGCCGTCCCCCCGGCCCGGGCACCTCCGGCTCGGCCGCCGCCCCGCCGCGACGCCCGCCGCGGCCGCACCCGAGACCGCGGAGGCGTGAGATGACGTTCCGTCTGCCGGACCTGCGCCGGTACCCGCTGCGCCTTCGCCGATCGGCGGCCGACTGGAACCGGGCGATGCGCGCGGAGGCCGCCGACGGCACCGCGCGCGGCACCCGCTGGGCCCGTTCCGCGGCCGTGCTGCTGCCGGCCACACTGACCGTGGGCGCGCTCGGCGCGGCGCTCGCGAACGGCGCGCTGGCCGCGGGCTTCAACGTCACCAACACGCCGTTCACCCTCACCTCCAACGGAGTGTCCGGCACCGGCTTCGGCGCGATCCTCAACACCCCGACCATCGAGGCGGCCAACGGCTCGACCTCGACCGGGACGGCGATGGCCCGGGTCGGGTTCGCCAGTGCCGGGCTGGCCGGGCTGTGCGGCATCGTCCACCAGTCGATCGCGGGCGTGCCGTACTCGCTGCTGCTGACCGCCGGTCAACCGGTGACCGCGGCGCCGCCGGCCACGGTGACCACCGACATCAACGCCTCCAACCTGTACATCGAGGCGCCGGCGCTGTCCGCCGCGGGCAACACCACGCTGCAGAACGCGGTGCTCGGCATGTCTGCGGACCAGGTGATGGTCGCCGGGCAGCCGCTGGCCGGGGCGCAGGCCGGCGGGTTCGGCCTGGGCTCGGCCGGGTCGGGGCCGACCGGGTCGACGGTCAACCTGGCGGGGCTGAACGCCAACGCCTACACCGCGGAGATCGCCGGTTCGCTCACCCTGCCCGCCCTGAACATCCGGGTGGTCGCCGGATCGGCCGGCACGTGCTGACCCGGACGCGCTCCGCCGTCGGGGCCGGGTGGCGCTGGTTCACCGCCTTCCGCCGGACCCGGCCGTTCTGGGGCGGGCTGTGGCTGGTGCTCGGCGGCTGGACGGTGCTGAAGTTCTCGCTCGGCGCGATCCAGCTGGTCACCGCGGTCGGCTTCAACGCGGTGGCCGGGTACCTGGTCGGCGGCGGGATGATGCTGTGCGGGCTGATCCCGATCGCCGCGCCGCGCCAGCGGGTCACCTTCGGGCTGATCGGCACCGTGCTGGCGGTGGTGTCGCTGGTGGTGTCCAACCTGGGCGGCTTCCTGCTCGGGATGCTGCTGGGGGTGCTCGGCGGGGCGATGACGGCGGGCTGGGGTCCGCGCCGGGCCCGCGCCCGGGCGGTCGCCGGGGGCGTGGAGTGAGCCGGGCGCGGCGGGCGGCCGCCGTCACCGGCGCCTTCGCGGCCCTGGTCGCGACGGCCCTCGCCCCCGACCAACCGGCAGGTGCCGCCGCGCCGCCCAGGGCCCCGGCCGCCGCCGCGGTCCAGGCCGCCCGTGCCGCCCCGGCCGCCCTGCCGGGCGAGCCGCAGCCGCTCGGGATGCCGTTCCTGCCCACCCCCACGCCGATGCGCGTGACCATCGACAGCATGCTCGCGGTCGGCCTCACGGTGAAGAACGACGTCACGATCCGGCTGTCCGACGGCACCACCCGGGTGACCACCCAGTACACCTTCACCCAGCTGCGGATCCGCAGGAACATGCAGGTCAGGCACACCGCGCCGGACGGCACCGCGATCGCCATCTCGGTGCCCGACACGGGCTCGCTCGGCGGCATCGACAGGGCGGGCCAGCCGGAGACCACCATCATGTGGGGCGACATCAGGCAGATCTGCGTGCCGGTGCTGCTGATCCCGATCTGCGGCATCCAGGGCCTGCTGAACTTCTTCGGTTCCTTCATCCAACTCACCGCCGGCGCCACCAACTTCGACGCCGACGTGTACGGCATCCAGACCATCGACGACCACTCCGACCTGAGCAACACCAACAACCCGGTGCACCTGCCCGGCACGATCACGGTGACCGGCCCGTGAACGGCGGGGCGGGGCGCACCCACTGGCGGCGCAGCGCGCTGGTCGCGCTGCCGGCGCTGGTGGCGGCGGGTTCGCTCGGCGGCGCGCTGGCGGACGGGGCGCTCGCGGGCGGGCTGCGGATCCAGTCCGGGACGGTCCGGTTGACCACCAGCAGCCTGTACGGCACGCGGTACGCGGCGGCCGTCGTCGACCAGACCGCGGTCCGGGCGGACGGCACCACCACGACCGTCCACCCGCTGCGGATGGGCTTCGCCCAGGGCGTGATCAACGGGCTGTGCCTGGCCCAGCAGCAGCAGATCATGGGGGCCACCTACACGCTGCTGATCACGCTCGGCGACAGCGACACCGGCACCTGGGAGATCGTCACTGAGAACACCGTGCTGGACCTGCACAGCGCCACCGGCGAGCTCGACATGGACGGCCTGGTGGACCTCAACATCAACGGCCCGGACACGGTGATCGCCCCGGACGGCACCACGCCGGTGCCCAATCCGCTGGGCAGCCCGGAGCACCGCTTCGGCATCCAGGCCGGCTACGCCAAGTTCGACCGGGTCACCGCGACCGTCCACGACCTGCAGCTGCCCGGTCTGCTGCGCACCCCGGGCCTGCGCATCACGGTGCGGCCGGGGGCGGTGGACTGCCCGGCCCCGGCGGCCCCGACCGGCACCCCGGGCAGCCGTTGACCGGCCGCGCGCCGTCGCTCACCGGAGCGGTGCGAGCGGGCCGATCCGGAAGCCGGTCTCCAGCCGGGCCTCGACCTGGACGGGGACTGCGGGGCCGGTGCGGCGGACGGCCAGCGTCCGCCCGTCGGCCTGCCAGCCGGGGCCCCGGACGTCGATCCGGGTGACCCGGCGGCTCCCGGCGGCGAGCAGGTAGTCCTCGCCGACGGCGGAGCGCCACCAGGTCCACCCCACGGTGTCCTGCTCGAAGCGGCTGCAGGCCCGGCCCGGGGCGCCTCCGGTGCGCCGGGCCCGGCCCTCGGCGGGCAGCAGCACCGCGGTGGCGGCCGAGCCGTCACCCGCCCAGCGGTCGGCGCGCAGGCACATCCAGGTGGCCCGGCCGGCGTCGGCGGGCAGCTGCTGGACGGCGAACGCCCACAGGTTCAGCGCCCGGACGCCGGGCGAGGCGTCGGGCACCGCGCAGCCGGCCGCCGCCCAGGCCCGCAGCGCCTCCGCCCCGACCGCCTCGCGCGGCGCCCGGGCCGGTGCCTGCTCCGGCGGCGGGGTGTACGTCAGGTGGGCGGGGAGCAGCCCGCCGACGTCCGCGAGCGCGAAGGCGTGCTGCTCGGCGATCTGCGGCGAGGAGCGCAGGTGCAGGAGGGTGCCGCCCGGGCAGCCCGGGGCGCCCCCGGCCGGGAGCGGGGCGGTCACGCCGTCGGGTGCGGCGAGGCCGTGGGCCGGCTCGTCCGGGCGGTCCAGCGGGCGCGACTGCGCCTCGGCGATCCACGGGGCCAGCAGGTAGCGGACCGTGCCGCCGGTGCGGCGCAGGGTCACCGCCGCGGCGGTGGTGACGTCCGAGCTGTCGGCGCGGGCGAGCCGCAGGCCCTCGCCGTCGGTCCAGCGGGCGATCCGGGTGGCGTCGTACAGCAGCACGACGGCCGCGCCGTCCACGTCGCCGGCGTACAGCACCCGCGCGTCGCCGCCGGGCGGCCCGGCGGGGGTGCCGGGCTCGGCGGCGGACGCGGCCGGGCCGGCGGCGCGCCAGGCGTCCAGGGCACGGCCGAGCAGGGCCCGGTCGGTGCGGCGGTCACCGCGCGCGGGCCACGCGGAGAAGTCGATCCGGGCGGTGTGCCGCCAGGCGTCCGGCGGCACGGTGTCGAGCGCGGCGAGGCCGCCGGGCGGGCCGGTCACCGGGCCGGCCGGGCGGCCGTCGGCGGATCCTCCGTCCGCCCGGGCCGGTCCGTCCGCTCCCGCCAGCCGGGGCGCCAGCGCGGCGGTCGCGGCCAGCAGGACGGCGGCCAGCGCGGCGCCGAGGACCCGGCGGCCGGTCGGCGGGTCGGTCCGGCGCACCTGCACCCGGCAGGCGTCGAACGCGGCCGGGAGCCCGGGGCCGCCCCAGCCGCCGGGCGGCGGTCCGGGCACCGCCGCCGCCGTGGCGGCCGCGGCCTCCGCCCGGGTCACCCCGGCGGCGCGCAGCACCTCGACGGTCTCGCCGGTCGGGCACCCCCACAGCGCGCGCAGCGCCCAGGCGGCCCGGCCCGGGCCGTCCAGGGTGCGCAGGGCCTGGTCGAACGCGGTCTCCTGGCCGTCGGCGGCGGGCGGGAAGAGCCGCAGCCCGAGGGCCCGGGGCAGCAGCGGGCGGCGGCCGGCCAGCGCGGTCCGCAGGACGCGGCCGCGCAGTTCGGTCCCGTCCGCCGGGCGGCGCCGGCCCAGCGGCAGCGCGCGGCGCGACGGGAGCGAGCGGCGGACCGCCGCGTGGGCCGTCAGCACCCGGGAGTGCCGCCCGCGCTCGGCCGGGAGGGTCAGGTAGGCCAGGGCCACCAGGCGCCGGTAGTCGTGCACCAGGGCCGCCTCGGTCGGCCGGAACGGTTCTTCGGGGAGGTGTGGCTCCATCTGGGCCTTCCGCACTGCAGGTGATGAGCTCCGCCGATGATCCAACGAGTCGATCATGCGATGGTTGCGCAGCACCCCCGGCCGCCCGGTTCACCCGGTCGGCCCACCCGGTCACCCCGGTCCGGTCACCCCGGTCCGGTCAGCCGCCGACCGCCTCCCGCGGCGCCGCGGGCCACAGCGCGGTCAGGGCGTAGACGGCGACCACGTCCAGCGCGATGACGATCACCGCCCAGAGCGGGTACGCGGGCGTGAAGGCCAGCTGCGCGAAGGCGTTGAGGCCGAGCGCGCCGACACCGGTCCAGCGGGCCCACTCCGCGCGCTCGCTCAGCACGCCCCAGGCGGCGGCCAGTTGGACGAAGGCCAGGGCCAGCAGCACCCAGCCCCAGGCCCGCAGGCCGCCGATCACGAAGTGGGCGTCGGCGACGAAGACGTGCGACCGGGCGATCGCCGCGGTGCCGTCCAGGGCGTTGAGCGCGCCGAGCAGGGCGAGCAGCACACCGGCGAAGGTGACCTGTCCTGAGCGGGCCATGGTGTCCTCCGGGACGGACGGCGGTCAGTGTCCGGGTCGGGCGGGCAGTGCCCGGGTCGGGCGGTCAGTGTCCGACGGCCACCTTGGCCGCCACGATGAGCAGGCCGAGCACCAGGTTGACCGCGCCCTCGGCGGTGGTCTGCCCCCAGGTCGCACCGGCCCGGCGAGCCCCCAGGGTCGCCCAGCCCACCTGCTGTGCGATGGCGACGCCGAGCGCCAGCCAGGCGGTCTCCCCCATCCCGAGCCAGGGGCTGACCAGCACCGCCAGGGCCGGCAGCACCGCCGCCTCGACCAGCGACCACTCGCGGACACCGACCCGGTGCACCTGGGCGAAGGTGATCGGGCGGCCGATCTCGCGCGAGCCGGCGACGTTCGCGTAGACGTGCGCGGCCCAGAAGACCAGGCCGGTGATCAGCAGCAGCACGATCAGCGACACCCGCGGGTGCGGCCCGGTGACGCTGGAGGCCGCGATCACCGAGGCGGCCAGCATGGATCCGTACACCGCGCCGGAGTAGTCGGTCCGCTTTCCGGACCGGTCCCGGGACGGTTCGGGCGGGGCGGGGGTACGGCTGTGGGACGTGGTCACGGCTTCTCCTCCCGGTCACCGCGCCGGGGCCGACCGGTCGGCCCCTCCTGGCGATCCTCGCTCCTTCCGGCCGGTTCGGCCTCACCTGTTCCGGGTGAGGCGGCGTGCGGCACCCGGACGGGCGACACCCGCGGGGCCGGGCTACGGTCGGAAACGATCACGTCCCCGGGCGGAACCAGGCGGTAGCCGATGTCTCTGATGCCCAACGGCGACCCGATGCTGACCACCCGCCTGCGGCCGCCTCGCCCGCCGGAGGCCTTCCTGCGCCGCGAGCGCCTGGTCCACCGGCTCGACGAGGCGGTGCGGCGGCCGGTCACCCTGGTCACCGGGCCGGCCGGCGCGGGCAAGACCCTGCTGGTGGCCGACTGGCTGGCGGCCGGACGCGCGCCCGGCGCGGTGGGGTGGCTGACCGTCGAGCCGAGCGACAACCGGCCCGGCAACTTCTGGGCGTACGTCCGCGAGGCCCTGCGGGCCGGCGTCCCCGGGCTGCCGGAGGACCTGGCCGTCCCGGCCGAGGCCGACCACGTCGAACCGTCCCTGCTGATCAGGCTGGCCGCCTGGATCAACGGGCGGCCCGAGCCGCTGGTCCTGGTCCTGGACGAGTTCGAGAACATCGACGACCCCCGGCTGACCGAGCAGCTCCACGACCTGGTCCGGCACACCGCCGGGCACCTGCGGCTGGTGCTGGTCGGGCGCAGCGACCCGCTGCTTCCCCTGCACCGCTACCGGGCGGCCGGCGAACTCGCCGAGGTGCGCGCCGCCGACCTGGCGCTCACCCCCGACGAGACCTCCGCCGTGCTCGGCCGCCACGGCCTGCGGCTCGGCGACGCCACCGCCGCGGCGGTGCACCGCGCCGTCTCCGGCTGGACGGCCGGGGTGCGGCTGCTCGCGCTCGCCGCGCAGGCGGCCGACGACCCCGACACCTACCTCAAGCGGGTCGACGCCGAGCACACCGTGCTGTCGGACTTCCTGCTGGCCGAGGTGCTGCGCACCCGGCCCGCGCCCACCCAGGACCTGCTGCTGTGCTGCAGCATCCTCGCCCGGGTCCACCCCGACCTCGCCGACGCGCTCACCGGCCGCCGCGACGGCCTGCGGATCCTCGGCCGGCTGGACCAGGAGAACGCCTTCACCGAGGCCCTGGGCGACGGCTGGTACCGGCTGCATCCCGTGTTCGCCGCCATCCTCCGGCTGCACCTGCACGCCGCCGACCCGGAGCGGGCCGAGCGGCTGCACGTCCGGGCCGCCCACTGGCTCGCCGGGCACGGGCAGTACCGGGCCGCGCTGGACCACGCCGCCGAGGGCGGTGACTGGGCCCTGGCCGCCCGGATCCTGGTCGACCAGCTGGCGCTCGGCGAGCTGTTCGCCGGACGGGACGCCACCCGTCTGGGCGAACTGTTCTCCCGGATGCCGCCGACCGTCCGCACCCCGGCCGCGGAACTCGTCCGGGCGGCCGTCCACCTGGCCCGCGACGACGCCGCGGCGGCGCTGCAAATCCTGGACCGGGCCGAACCGGAGCTGCCGCCCGAGCGGACGACCCACCAGCTGGCGGCCGCGTTCGTCCGCACCGGGGCCGCCCGCGCGGTGGGATCGGCCGCGCTCGCCGACCGGTCCGCCCGCCGGGCCCACGAACTCTGCCGCGCCGCACCGGCCGAGCTGCTGGAGCAGCACCCCGAGCTGCTCACCCAGGTCGACGCCGACCTGGGCTCCGCCCTGCTGTGGCACGGCCGCCTCGACGAGGCCGGCCGCGCCCTCGGCGCCGCCGCGCAGGTGCCGCCCTCGCCCGCCACCGCCCGGCTGCGCCACGACGCGCTGTGCCGGCTGGCCCTCATCGACTGCCTGCGCGGCCGGCCGGGCCGGGCCGAGCGGCGCGTCCACGAGGCCGACGAGGCGGCCGACCGCTCCAGCCTCCCGCCCGAGGGCCGGACCGGCGTCCGCAACCTGGTGCTGGCCGCCACCGCGCTCGAACACGACGAACCCGCTGCCGCCCGCGCGGCACTGGACCGGCTGGCCGCCCACCCCGACCCGCGGCACGACCCGGTGGTCGCCCTCGGCGCCGCCGTGATCCGCGCCGAGCTGCACCTGGCCCGGGGCCGCCCCGACGCGGCGCTGCGGCTCCTGGAGGAGTCGGCCCGGGAGCCCGGACTCGCGGACCGTCCGACCGGGTGGAGCCGCGAACGCCTCGCCGTCGCCGGCTGCGCCGCGCTCCTGGCGGCCGGCCGGCCCGACGCGGCGGTCCGGGCGCTGGACGGCGTGCCGGCCCGGGCCCCGGAGTCCGTCCTCACCGCGACGCGGGCCCGCCTGGCCGCCGGACACGACCGGGAGGACGCCCTGCGGCAGCTGCGCGCCCTGCGCGACGCCCCCGCCGTCGGCACCGCGACCCGAACCCGGGCGCTGCTGCTGCTCGCCCGCGCCGACCCCGCGGCGGACGGCCCGGAGGGCCTCCGGCTGCTCGCCCAGGCGTTGGCCACCGCCGAACCGGAGCTGCTGCGCCGGCCGTTCCGCGAGTCGGCCGGCTGGGTGCGCCGCCAACTGCGCCGGCGGCCCGAACTCGCCCGCGCCCACCCGTGGCTGCCGGACGACCTGCGGCCCCCGGCTGCGGCCCTGGCCCCGGCCCCGACCGGGGCCCCGACCTCGGCCCCGGCCGACCTCGGGGGAGCGCCCGAGGACGAGGCGCCGCCGGCCGAGCCGCTGACCGGGCGCGAGCGGGAGGTGCTGGCCTGCGCCGCCCGGATGCTCTCCACCCAGGAGATCGCCGAGGAGCTGTTCCTCTCGCCGAACACCGTCAAGACGCACCTGAAGAGCATCAACCGGAAGCTGCTGACCGGCAGCCGCCGCGAGGCGGTGCGCCGCGCGGCACGGCTGCGCCTGCTCGACGGCGGCTGAGCCGCTCACTCCGGCAGCCTGCGCAGCTCGGTCACCGTCAGCCCGAGCACCTGGAAGCGCCTCAGCAGCCCGTACAGGTGCGCCTCGTCGACCACGTCGCCGAACAGCATCGTCTGGCCGGGAACGGTCACGCTCTCCAACTCGGGGAAGCCCTCCCTGCGGGTCTCCTCCCGGAGGACGCCGGACACGCGGATCTCGTAGCGCATGGGGCCGGCTCCCTTCGCCTCGGCGGACCTCCAGCCTCCGGCCCCGCCGGGGCCCCGGCATCACCCGCGACAGGTGATCCGGCGCCCGCCCGCCGGCCCGTAGCCTGGCGGGGAGCACGGTCCTCCTCCGGAAGGGAGCCCGTCCATGGCCGCACCCCCGCCCCCGGCGGCGCCGCGCCGGAACCTGCTGCCCTTCGCGGGCGTCGCGCTGGTCCTGCTGGCCCTGTTCAACGGCCTGGACGCGATGGCGGCGCTGACCGACTCGAAGGTCCTCACCGGCACCGACCGCTACGTCTTCGGCGACCTGCACAGCCTGGGCTGGACGGTGCTCGCCCTGGCGATCGCCCAGGGACTGGCCGGCATCCGGCTGCTCACCGGCGACCTGCCCAGCCGCTGGTTCCCGACGGCGGTGCTGTGCGCCGACCTCTTCGTCCAGTTCGTCTTCCTGCCGAGCTACCCCGTCTGGTCGCTCCTGATCATCGCGATCGACGTGGTCGCGCTCTGGGCCGTCCTCACCGCACCCGACCCGCGCTGACCGGCACCGCCGGGCCTCAGCGCACCCGGCCCCGGGACTTCAGCGGGCCCGGCGGCAGCTCGGGCGCGCGCAGCCGGGCACCGTCGTAGCCGCGGACCTCGCCGAACGTCATGCCCGCGTTCCACTCCTCGCGGGCCTGGGCGATCTCCTCGTGGCTGCGGCCGATGAAGTTCCACCACATCACCAGCCGCTCCTCGAACGGCTCCCCGCCGAGCAGCAGCACCGAACCGTCGGTGTGCGCCAGCAGCGGCACCTCCCGCCGCCCGCACCCGAGGTAGAGCATCGAGCCCGGCTCGACCCGCACCCCGTCCACCTCCACGCTGCCGGCCATCGCCAGCACCGCGTACTCGAAACCGGGCTCCAGCGGCAGCCGGTGCGAGGCGCCCTCGCGCAGCGTCAGGTCGGCGCCGACCAGCGGGGTGAAGGTGGTTCCCGGCGAGACGGCGCCGTCCAGGGTGCCGAGGATCAGCCGGGCGGTGAGGCCGTCCGCGGTGACCTCCGGCAGGTCCGGGTGGTGCTCGAAGGCGGGCGCGGTGTGCCGGTGCGCGTCCGGCAGGGCCACCCAGAGCTGGGCGCCGTGCAGCAGGGGCGCGTGGTCGCGCGGGGACTCCTCGGAGTGCGCGATCGCCCGGCCGGACGTCATCAGGCCCAGCTCGCGCGGGCGCACCGTCTGCAGACTGCCCAGGCTGTCGCGGTGCAGAACCGAGCCCTCGTGCAGCCAGCTGACCGTCTGCAGGCCCATGTGCGGGTGCGGCGGGACCTGCATGCCCGGCTCGTCGGCGATGTCGTCCGGGCCGTAGTGGTCGACGAAGCACCACGCGCCGACCATCCGCCGCCCGAGGTTCGGCAACAGCCTGCGGACCTGCGTCGACCCGCCGAGCGGGACCGTCCGGCCGGTCAGCAGCTCCCTGACCGGACCGTCCGGCGCCTCCCGGCCGCACACGTCCTCCGCGGGCTTGGTGTCCAGGTTGCTCATGCCCGCCACCGTACGCGCCCCCACCGCCGTCACCGGCCGAGAACCGCCGGGCGGCCACGGACCTCGCGGCGGCCGGGCTCCGCCCGGCGGGTCAGACGGTGCCGAGGAAGCCGATCGCCTCGGGCAGGACGCGGCGCCAGAAGCCGTCGGTGTGGGCGCCGCGCGGGAAGCGGGCCTCGGCGGCGCGGCCGGTGAGCGTGCGGGCCGCCGGGCAGAACGGGTCCTCGGTGCCGCACCACACCCCGAGGCGGCGTACGGGCGTGGCGTCCGGGTGCAGCAGCGGCTCGTGTTCGCGCCAGTCCGCCTCGTCCCGGAAGCCGTCCACCGTGCGCGCGTCGCCCCAGCTGCGGAAGAGCGCCGGGCTGAGCAGCGCGACCGCGTCCAGCCCGCCGCGCGCCCGCGCGTACCGCAACGCGCCCGAGCCGCCCATCGAGATGCCGAGCGCCCGGGTCGGCGCGGGCAGGCCGCGCTGCCGCAGCCAGCCGGGGAGCTCACCGGTCAGCATCGCCATCGGGTCGTCGCCCGGGGTGCGCGCGTGCCAGTAGGTGGCGTCGCCGCCGTCGACCGCGACGATCCGCATCGGCGCGCCGACCGCGGCGAGGAACTGCGGCAGGCCCAGGTCGAGCAGCGCCCGCGCGCTCCCGCCGCGCCCGTGCAGGGCCAGACAGACCGGTAGGTCGGGGCGGACCGGACCGGCCGGGTCGATCGTCACCAGCCCGACCTCCCGGCCGCGCGCCGCGGAGCGGACCCGCTCGGTGCGCACCGCACCCGCGTCGACCGCAGGCACCGCCCCGTCCGGGCCGGTCATCCCGAGCAGCCGCCGCAGCCGGGGCCCGCCGGGCAGCACGTCCTCGACCACCGCCCCGCCGACCGCGACGGCGCCGATCCCGGCGACCGCCAGCGCACCCAGCAGCCGCCGCCGACCGACCCGCACCGGCTCCACCGCCCCGCGCTCCACCGCCCCGCGCTCCGGCTGCACGACGGCATCCGCCTCCGGGTCGGCGGTTCGAGGTGCCCGGCTCACGTCTCGGTGATCATTGCGTGTCACGGACCGTCAGACGCCGTCGCCGTCCGGCCGGTTGCGGTCTCAGTGCGCGCAGGCCCAGGGCGCCGCCGCGGTCGCCGCGTCGGCCTGCGCGCGCAGCGCCCGTACCGCCTCGGCCGGGTCGGCCGCGCCGTACACCGCCGAGCCGGCCACGAAGACGTCCGCGCCGGCCTCGGCGCAGCGCTCGATGGTCGCGGGCGCGACGCCGCCGTCGACCTGCAGCCACAGTTCCAGGCCGTGCTTGGAGATCAGTTCCCGGGTGCGGCGGATCTTGGGCAGCATGATGTCCAGGAAGGCCTGTCCGCCGAAGCCCGGCTCCACGGTCATGATCAGCACCATGTCGAGCTCGGGGAGCAGGTCCTCGTACGGCTCGATCGGGGTGGCCGGCCGGAGCGCCATCGACGCCCGCGCGCCCTTGGCACGGATCTCCCGGGCCAGGCGGACCGGGGCGGCCGCCGCCTCGACGTGGAAGGTCACCGAGCCGGCGCCGGCCTCCACGTACTGCGGCGCCCAGCGGTCCGGCTGCTCGATCATCAGGTGGCAGTCGAGCGGGATGTCGGTGGCCCGCGCCAGCGACTCGACGATCGGCACGCCCAGCGTCAGGTTGGGGACGAAGTGGTTGTCCATGACGTCCACGTGGAGCCAGTCCGCGCCGTGGACCCGCTCCGCCTCCTGCGCGAGGCGGGCGAAGTCGGCGGACAGGATGCTGGGATTGATCTGCGCCATGTGCGGGTACCTTCACGAATCGGTGCGGCGGCTGGAGCGGCTGCCCCGGTCCATCATCCCCGGAAGGACGCCGATGGCCGAACCGGCCCACCCCGCCCGCTCGCTGTGGTGGCTGTTCGAACCCGTGCACGCCGTCACCTACTTCGCCCCCGAGGGCCGGGCCGCGTACGAGGAGGCGGGCCTGCGCGGATACTGGCGCGGCTACTTCGGCGGCCGGGCCGCCCCGCTCGGGCCGGTGGACGCCGCGCCGGTGGTCGCCGCCTTCTTCAACTTCGCCCCGCGGATGGTCGAGCGCGCCCTGCCCGAGATCTGGACCCGCGCCACCCCGGAACGAGCGCTCGCCGCCCGGGTCGAGGGCGCCACCGCCGCCCTGGCGCGCCTGCTCGAACCCGTCGGGCCCGGCCCGGTCGACCGCGCCGTCGGCCTGCTGGAGCGTGCCGTCGCCGGGCTCGACTGCTCGGGCCGGGTGCTGGCCGCGGCCAACGCCGCCCTCCCCCGCCCCGAGCCGCCGCTGGCCCGGCTCTGGCAGGCCACCACGGTCCTGCGCGAGCACCGCGGCGACGGCCACGTGGCGGCCCTGGTCGCCGAGGGGCTGGACGGGTGCGAGGCGCTGGTCCTGCGCTGCGCGCTCGACACCCGTCGCGAGACCCTGCAGCCGCACCGCGGCTGGACCGACGAGGAGTGGGACGCCGCCGCCGGCCGCCTCGCCGAGCGCGGCTGGCTGGGGGCGGACGGATCCGCGAGCCCGGCGGGCCGGGCCCGCCACGGCGCGCTGGAGGCCGCCACCGACCTCGCCGCCGCCCGGGTCTGGTCCGGCTTCCACCGCGCCGAACTCGACGAGCTGGCCGCCGCGCTCGGCCCGATCGCGACCGCCTGCCGCGCGGCCCTCCCCGCGCAGAACCCGATCGGCCTGCCCGGCTGAGCCCCCGGCCCCGCCGAAGCCCCGGCCCGGCAGGCCCGGCCCGACAGTCCCCGTCCGACCGCCGGACCGCCCGACCCGCCTGGCCCGTCCGGCCATTCGACCCGTCCGCCCCGTCCGGCGTCGGCCACACGGCCCGGCCACCGACCCCCGACCACCCGGCGTCGGCCACACGGCCCGACCGCCCGGCTACCCGACTACACGACCACCGGGCTACCCGACCACCCGGCTACCCGACCGCCCGGCGTCCGCCACTCGGCCCACCCGCTCAGCCGGTTCAGCCCGCGCAGCGTCGGCCCGCTCAGCCCGCAGCAGCGGTCGCGGTCCAGCTGTGCGCCACGTCGACCACCAGCCGCCCGTCCAACGGGAACACCCGGAACGGCAGCCGCGCCCGGACGCCGATCCCGAGCTGCGTCCGGCCCTCGAAACTGCCGCCGAACTTGGCGTCGCGCAGCGTCCGGTACCCCGTCAGGTCGACCCCCGGAAGCGGCTGCCCGGCCAGCGCCGGGTACGTCACCGCGCCGGTCGCCGGGTCGTACGCGGGCGCCTCGGCCACGATCTCCAGGATCGCGCCGCCGGCGACCGGCACGATGGCCCCCGACCCGTCCTGCACCAGCGCCGGCACGTACCGCACGTGGTAGCCGACGGGCCGCGCCGCCGAGCTGCCGGGCACGTCCAGCACGATCCGGTCGTAGCAGTCGTGCCTCCCGGTGCGCACCCCGGTGAGCGGCTGCAGCGGGTCGCCCGTCCGGTCCTCGGGCAGGCTGCCCCACCCGACCGGGCAGCTGACCGTCGCGGCGGCCGCGGCCGGGGCGGGCGCGGAGAACGCCGCCGGAGCCGCCACCGCACCCGCGCCCGTCACGGCGAGCGCCATCGAAACCACCAGTAGCCGTCTCATCGTCTGCCTCCCTCGGCAGCGCCGGATCCTTCACCGGGGAGGACGATCCGCGCGGGCCCCGCGGTTTCAGTCCGGCGGGCCCAGCACGATCCCGCGGCCGGCGTAGAACCGTTCGAGGTCCGCCCACGGGACGGCCGCGAACTGCTGCGACCCGTCCGGGAAGCCCGACGGGTTGTGGATCAGCAGTTCGTCCTCCCCCGCGCCGACCGCGAGCACCAGGTGCCCGCCCTGCCGGGGCGGGGCCGGGTCCAGGGTGCGGATGCTCGGGTGGACCGAGAGCATCACCAACCGCCCGCCGGTCACCTCCGCCCGCACCTCGGCGGCGGTCAGCGGCGCCCGGGCCTCGGCCTGCAGCCCCCACCGCTCGCGCACGTAGGTGGCGAACGGCGCGTGGATCAGCCCGTCCAGACGCCCGTCGGGGTGGCGGACGTACGCGCCGGCGGCCACGGACTCCTCGGCGAGCCGGACGGCGGCCGGCGCCACGCCCCACCAGTAGTCGAGGGCCATCCGCAGGCAGGCCATCCCGCACAGCCGCCAGGACCAGTATTCGTACTCCTCCTCGCTGGGCGCGCCCGAGCGCTCCCACAGCGGGTCGTCGGCGGCCCGGACCGTCCCGTCGAGGATGTCGGGGACGAGCTCGGGCGACTCCCACTGGGAGTAGTAGGGCACCTGATGCGTCATCGGCTTCACCCGGTCATCCTGACGCACTGGCGCCCGGCTGCGGGGTACCGGACGGCTGCGGCTGCTTCGGGTTGATCGCCTCGAAGTACACCAGGTCGCTGCCGGCGTCGAAGGTGACGTGCATCCGGGCGCCCAGGGAGGCATCGAAGTCCTCACTGCGCACCCAGGTCGCCTCCCCCGGCGCGACCGGGGCCAGGTGCTTCGCGGTGAAGCCGTCCAGGTTCAACTTCGGGACCGGTTCGAAGGCGTACCGGCCCTTCAGCTCGGCGAACAGCCCGGGGCGGGTCCGCAGGAACCCGACCACCACGTGGTCGGGGCTGGGGATCGACCGGGAGCCGTCGAGGTCGGAGTCGATCAGCCACTGCGCCTCGCGCAGCGGGGCGAGCGAAGGGAGGAGCCTGTCGAGCTCCGCGGTCGCGGTGCGCGGCTTCGGCCCCTTCGCCCCGGACGGCGGGGCGTCCTCACCCCAGGACGGCACTGTCGCCACCGCGACCGCCGTCGCCGCCCCGCCCAGGAACAGCAGCAGATTCCGCCTCTTCATCCGGTCCCCCCGCGTCGTTCTCAGCCGGTCGATCTGATGATCATTTCTACCAGGCGTAGTCCTCGGGCGCCGTCTTCCGCCCCGGGAAGATCTCGTCGAGCCGCTCCAGCGTCTTCGCGTCCAGTTCGACGTCCAGCGCCCGCACCGCCGCGTCCAGCTGGTCCATCGTCCGCGGGCCGACGATCGGTGCGGTGACGGCCGGCCGGGTCAGCAGCCAGGCGAGGGCCACGTCGCCCGGCTCCCGGCCGAGTTCGGCGGCCAGGTCCTCGTACGCGGCGAGCTGGTCGCGGTGCTTCTCCAGCCGGTCCGCGGCGTAGCCGTTGACCCGCCGGACGCCCTCGCGCTCCTTGCGGATGACGCCGCCGAGCAGCCCGCCCGCCAGCGGCGACCACGGGATCAGGCCGAGCCCGTAGTGCTGCGCGGCCGGGACGACCTCGGCCTCGATGTCGCGGACCAGCAGGTTGTAGAACGACTGCTCGCTGGTCAGGCCGAGGAAGTTCCGGGCGCGGGCGGTCTCCTGGGCCTGCGCGAGGTGCCAGCCGGCGAAGTTGCTGGAGCCGACGTAGAGGATCTTGCCCTGGGCGACCAGCACCTCCATCGCCTGCCAGATCTCGTCCCACGGGGTGTCCCGGTCGACGTGGTGCATCTGGTAGAGGTCGATGTGGTCGGTCTGCAGCCGGCGCAGGCTCGCGTCGACGGCCCGTCGGATGTGCAGCGCGGAGAGCTTGCCCTCGTTGGGCCACTCCCCCATCTCGCCGTAGACCTTGGTGGCGATCACGGTCTTCTCCCGCCGCCCGCCGCCGCGGTTGAACCAGTCGCCGATGATGGTCTCGGTGAGGCCCTTGTTCTCGCCCCAGCCGTAGACGTCGGCGGTGTCGAAGAAGTTGATGCCGTGGTCGAGCGCGGCATCCATGATCCGGTGGGCGTCGTGCGGCTCGGTGTGCGGGCCGAAGTTCATGGTGCCGAGGCAGAGACGGGACACGGTCAGGCCGGTGCGGCCGAGGTGGGTGTACTCCATGTCCCCAACCCTCCGCCGCACCAGCCGAATTGTCCAGCACAAAAAGGATCAGCGGCCCGCCGACGCGAACCGGCGGACGGCGAGCGGGACGAACACCGCGAGCAGCAGGGCGCACCAGCCGAGGGTGGCGGCGACCGGGTGCTGCATCGGCCAGGCGCCGCCGAGTTCGACGGGGTTGCCGAAGAGCGTGCGGCAGGCGGCGGCCACGGCGCTGATCGGGTTCCAGTCGGCGACGGCGGCGAGCCAGCCGGGCATCCCGCCGGTGGGGACGAAGACGTTCGCGACCATGGCGAACGGGAAGACCAGGACCGCGAGTTGCCCGGCCGTCTCCTCCTTGCCGACGGCGAGCCCCAGCGTGGTGCCGACCCAGGTGACGGTGAACCGGAAGAGCAGCAGCAGCGCGAAGGCGCCGAGCGCCGGCCCGAGGCCGTCGCGCACCCGCCAGCCGGCCGCCAGCCCGACGGCGGCGGTGGGCACCAGCACCACGGCGGCGACCAGCAGGTCCGCGAGCGCCTGGCCGAGCAGCAGGCCGAACCGGGAGACGGACATCGAGCGCAGCCGGTCGGTGACGCCGCGCCCGGCGTCGCGGGCGGCCCCGACCATGGTGGGCATCAGGCCGTTGACGGCGACCAGGGCGAACAGACCGGGCATCAGGTACTCCCGGTAGTTGCCGCCGCCGGGCACCCGGACGGCGCTGCCGAAGACGTACCCGAAGACGCCGACCATGGCGACGGGCACGGCCAGCGAGGCGGCCATCAGCCCGGGCGAGCGCCGGTAGGTGAGCAGGATGCGCCGGGCGGCGGCGGCGGTGTCCACGGGGACGGTGGCGAGCACGGTCATGCGGCACGCTCCACGGCAGCGGTCGAGGCGGTCGGCGCGGTCGGTGCGGTCGGTGCGGTCGGTGCGGTCAGCGCGAGGAAGACGTCGTCCAGGGTGGGCGGGCGCAGCGCCACGTCGTGGACGGCGACGCCCGCGCCGTCCAGGTCGCGGACCAGCTGCGGCAGGGCGAGGCCCCGGCCGGGGGCGGAGACCGCGGACACCCGGCCCTCGACGGGGTCGGGTTCGGGGTGGCCGCCGGTCAGGGCGGCGAGCACGGCGGCGGCCCGTCCGAGGTCGGCGTCCTCGGCGAGGACGAGTTCCACCCGGGTGCCGATCCTGGCCTTGAGCGCGGCGGGGGCGCCGTCGGCGATGGCGGCGCCGCGGTCGACGACGACCACCTGGTCGGCGAGCCGGTCGGCCTCGTCGAGGTACTGGGTGGTGAGCAGCACCGTGGTGCCGCCGTCGGCGAGCTCCCGCACGGCGTTCCAGATCTCGCGGCGGCTGCGCGGGTCGAGTCCGGTGGTGGGCTCGTCGAGGAAGAGCACCGGCGGTCGGGTGATCAGGCTGGCGACCAGGTCGAGGCGGCGGCGCTGGCCGCCGGAGAGGGTCCGCACCGGGCGGTCGGCGGAGGCGTCCAGGCCGAAGGCGGCGAGCAGCTCGGCGGTGCGGGTCCGGGCGCGGGCGGCGCCGAGGTGGTGCAGGCGGGCCAGCAGGTCGAGGTTGTCCCGGCCGGTGAGGCCTTCGTCGAGGGCGGCGTGCTGCCCGGCGAGGCCGATCCGTCGCCGCACCTCGGCAGGTTCGCGCAGCACGTCGTGGCCGGCGACCCGGGCGGTGCCGCGGTCGGGTCGGACCAGGGTGGCGAGCACGCGCACCGCGGTGGTCTTGCCGGCGCCGTTGGGGCCGAGCAGGCCGCAGACGGTGCCGGCGGGGACGGTCAGGTGGAGCCCGCGCAGGGCCTCGGTGGCGCCGAAGCGCTTGTGCAGGTCGTGGACGGAGATCGCCGGGTCGCTCATGGCAGGCCCTTCTCTGGGTACAGCGTACGTAGAAGCACTCTGCGCGCCACCTTACTAGGTACGCCGTACGGAGAAAAGGGGAGCTCTAGGATGAGCGGCGAGGTGATCCACGCATGCCGTCCACACCGCCGGACGTTCCCGAGCTGATCTGGCTGCGCCCCGAACACTCCGGGCGGGGCCCCCGGCCGGCCCACAGCCGCGCCTCGATCGCGGCCGCCGCGGTGGCCATCGCCGACGCCGAGGGGCTGGACGCGGTCTCGATGCGGCGGGTCGCCGCCGCGCTCGGCGCGGGCACCATGTCGCTCTACAACTACGTGCCCAAGAAGGAGCACCTCTTCGACCTGATGGTCGACCAGCTGGCCGGCGAGTACGAGCTGCCGGACCGCCCCGGCACCGACTGGCGGGCCGAACTCACGATGCTGGCAAAGCAGTTGCGCGCCATCCTGGCCCGCCACCGGTGGGCCGCGACGGTCGTCGCCGAACGCCCCGGGCTCGGGCCCAACGGCCTGCGCTACACCGAGTACTTCCTCGGCGCGCTCGCCGGCACCACGCTCGGCGGCGCCGCGAAGATGGAGGCGCTGTCACAACTGAACGGCTACGTCTGCCAGTTCAGCGAGTGGCAGCACAAGTCGGCCGACTCCGGCGCCAAGTGGCTGGCCGACCTGGTGCGCTACCTCACCCAGGTGACCGCCACCGGCGCCTACCCCCACCTCACCGCGGCACTGGCCGAGCAGGCCGCGCCCGCCGACCTCGACCAGGTCTTCGACCGCTCCCTCCAGCGCCTGCTGACCGCCCTGGTCGGCCCCGCCACCCAGTGACGCGCCGAGGTACCGGGCGCCGGGGGCGGGCGGGCAGTCGGGTCAACGGCCGACCAGCCGTGGACCCGGGGCCCCGCCCGCGGGTTCCACGTCGGCGTGGTCGGCGTCGATGCCGACCGGGCCCCGGGGAAGCATCCGGTCCAGCCACCCCGGCAGCCACCAGTTGGCCCGGCCGAGGAGTGTCATGGTCGCCGGCACCAGCACCATGCGCACGACCGTGGCGTCGATGAAGATCGCGGCGGCCAGGCCGAGCCCGAACATCTTGGCGGAGGGGTCCTCGGCGACGGCGAAGGACAGGAAGACCGCCACCATGATGAGGGCGGCCGAGGTGATGATCCGGGCGGTGCCCGAGACGCCCTCGACAATCGCCGTGCCGTTGTCGCCGGTGCGCAGGTACTCCTCGCGCACCCGGGAGAGGAGGAACACCTCGTAGTCCATCGACAGGCCGAACAGGATGGCGAAGAGGAACATCGGGATGAACGACACGATCGGAACCGTCGCTTCCAGCCCGATGAGCGCGCCTGCCCAGCCCCACTGGAAGACCGCGACCATGATGCCGTAGGCCGCGCCGATGCTCAGCAGGTTCAGCAGTACCGCCTTGAGCGGTACGAGGACCGAGCGGAAGACCAGCATCAGCAGCAGGAACGACAGCGCCAGCACGGCGGCGACGAACAGCGGCAGCCGTTGGCTGGTGCGCCGGCCCACGTCGGACAGGCTCGCGGCGGCGCCGCCGACGTGGACCCTGGCCGTGCCGTGCCCGATCGCCGCGGGCAGCACCTCGGCGCGCAGCCGGGCGACGGTGTCGGCCGTGGCCTTCTCCTGCGGGCCGGTGGTCGGGAACACCACGAGGGTCGCGATGCCGCCGGCCCGATCGATGTGCGTCGGTGCGACGGATGCGATGCCCGGATCCGCCGCGACCGCCGCGACGAGACGGTCCAGCACTCCCGGATCACCGGCGGGGTCCGCGGCGATGACGAGGGGACCGTTGGCGCCCGGGCCGAACCCCTCGGCGACGAGGTCGTACGCGCGGCGCTCGGTACGGCTCCGGGGCAGCGACCCGTCGTCGGGCAGGCCGACCCGCAGGCCGAGCACGGGCAGCGCCGCCGTCAGCAGCAGCCCCGCCGCACCGGCCGCGTACGGCACCGGGTGCCGGCTGACGTGCCCGATCCAGCGCCGCCACCCGGCGGCGGGGACGGCGCCCGCCTCCGTGTCCCGCCGCCGGCCGGACCGGCCCGGCCGCCCCGCCCGAAGCGTCCGGGCGATCCGGCCGGCCCGGCCCAGACGCGGGCCGGCCACGGCGAGGAAGGCCGGCAGCAGCGTCACCGACGCCAGCACCATGGTCAGGACGACGATCGAGACGGCAAGGCCGCCCACCGTCATGAACGGCACGTTCGCGACCGCCATGCCGAGGATCGACACGACGACGGTGCCGCCGGCGAAGACCACGGGCCGCCCCGCCGTGGCCACCGCGCGTCCGGCCGCCTCCTGCGGATCGAGCCCGCGCGCGAGGTGCTCCCGGTGCCTGGCGAGCACGAACAGCGCGTAGTCGATGCCCACCCCGAGCCCGACCATGCTGCTCAGGACCGGTGCGAAGGTGGGGACGTCCGTCACCCCCGCCAGTACCGTCATCGTGGCGACCCCGACGGTCAGCCCGAAGACCGCCATGCCGATCGGCAGCGCGGCGGCGACGAGCGAACCGAACGCCAGGAACAGGATCGCGGCCGCGGCGAGAAGGCCGATCAGCTCGCTCACGCCGCCGTCGGGGTCGGAGAACGCGTAGAAGAGGTTCCCGCCCATCTCGATGCGCAGGGGCAGTTCGGCGCGCAGCCGGCCACCGAGTTCGACGAGGGCGTCGAGGTCCTCGGCCGACAGCCGGCTCTGGTCGGGGTACTGCACCCGGACGACCGCGATCCGCCCGTCGGCCGAGACGAGGCCGCCGCGCACGGCGCTGTCCCCGCCCGCGTCGAGCGCCCCCGCCGGGTCACTCGCGCCGAGCACGTGGGGCAGCCCCCGCACCTCGGTCCGCAGCCGCGCGAGAGCGGTACGCGCGGCGGCGTCGCCGAAGAACGTCGCACCGCCGTCGAGGGGGGTGACGACCACGTGGGCGGTCATCCCCTCCTGGCCGGTGCCGGCCCGCTCGATCAGTTCCGCGGCCCGCTGGGAGTCCAGTCCCGGGGCGGTCATCGAGTCCGCGGCCCGCCCGCCGAAGGCGACGGCGGCGAGGACGGTGAGCGTGGCGGCGACCAGCCATGCCGCGATCACCCGCCAGGGATGACGGACGGCGCCTGTGCCCAGGCGCAGCAGGGCTTTCGAGAGCATCGGGTCCTCCAACCACCTCGTCGGCCGTCCTTGTGCGGCCGCCGGTTCCGAGGCTCGTCGCCGCGGCGCTCCGCGGCATCGGCCCGCGGGCCGCGGATCCGTCGGCCCCGAGCCGGAGTGACGACCCGTCCTTTCGGCCGATGCGCGGCACGCCGCGGTCCCTAGGCTGAGTACGTGCTGCGAGACGACCTGCGAACCCTGTGGACCGAACCCCGACCGCCCGGCGCGCCCGCCCGGGTGCGGCGGGACTGGGCGCTGCTCGCCGCGGGCCTCGCCGGTGTGGCGCTGGAGGCCGCCCTGCGCGAGAACGTCGTGTGGCGGCCGGTGGCGACGGTGTTCGCCGCATGGCTGTGCCTGCTGCCGCTGTGGCGCCGGACCAGCCCGCTGGCGACGGCCACGCTGGCGTTCGGCTCGGTGATCCTGCTTCAGGTGGCCGCGCTCGTCGCCGCACCGGGCGGGCCCGTCGGCCTGAACACCGGCGCGGTCGTGCTCGTGCTGGTGTACGCGCTGCCCCGGTGGGGATCGGGACGGGAGGTCGTGCTGGGCGGCGCGGTGATCGTCGCGGCGTGCGCGCTGTGTGCCGTCACGGCCGAGACCTCGGTCGTCGAAATGGTCGTGGGCTTCCTCTTCGGGCTGCTGCCCGGCGTGGTCGGGGCTGCCGTGCGGTTCCGGGTGACCGCCCGCGAGCGGCAGTTGGACCAGGTGCGCTCCCGCGAGCGCGAGCAGCTCGCCCGGGAACTGCACGACACGGTGGCCCACCACGTTTCGGCCATGGTGATCATCGCCCAGGCGGGCCGGGTGCTCGCGGGCACCGACCCGTCCGCCGCCGTCGAGGCGCTGGAGGGGGTCGAGGAGGAAGGGGCGCGCACGCTGGAGGAGATGCGCGCCATGGTCGCCGCGCTGCGCGACCGCGGGGTCGGCGCCGAGCTGGCGCCGCCTGCCGGTGTCGCGGATCTGGAGCGCCTGGTGCGCACCCCGGGTGGTCGCCTCAGGGTCGACCTGGGGCTCGACGGCGAACTGGACGCGCTGCCCCCGGCCGTGGACGCGGCCGTCTACCGGATCGTGCAGGAGTCGGTGACCAACACGCTGCGCCACGCGGTCGACGCGACCGAGCTCGTCGTCCGGGTCGCCGCGGAACGGCACACCGTACGGGTGAGCGTGCGCGACGACGGCAGGCGCGCCGGCCGGGGCCGCGACGGATACGGACTCACCGGACTGCGCGAGCGCGCCACCCTGCTCGGCGGCACACTGCGCGCCGGCCCGGGCGCCGACCGGGGCTGGCACGTCGAAGCCGAACTGCCGAGGGCGAGGAGCGGGAGCGGTGTCCGTACGCGTCCTCGTCGCTGACGACCAGACGATCATCCGCACCGGGTTGCGGATCATGCTGAACGCCCAGCCCGGCATCGAGGTGGTCGGCGAGGCCGCCGACGGACGCGAAGCGGTCCGCCTGGCCCGCGAACTGCGCCCCGACGTCTGCCTGTTCGACATCCGCATGCCCGTGCTCGACGGGCTCGAAGCCACCCGGCTGCTCGCCGGCCCGGGGGTCGCCGACCCGCTGGCCGTGGTCGTCATCACCACGTTCGACCTCGACGAGTACGTCTACGGCTCACTGCGTGCCGGCGCCCGCGGATTCCTCCTCAAGGACACGGGACCGGACCTTCTGGCGCAGGCCGTACGGTCGGCGTCCGACGGTGAGGCGCTCATCGCGCCCAGCGTCACCGTCCGCCTGCTCCAGGCGTTCGCCGACCTGCCCGCCGGCCGGCCCGCGACCCAGCCGGTCTCCCCCGTCACCGCCCGCGAGGAGCAGGTGCTCCTCGCCGTCGCCCGCGGGCTGACCAACACCGAGATCGCCGACGCGCTGCACATCAGCCTCAGCACGGTGAAGACGCATCTGGCGAGCCTGATGGCCAAACTCGGCGCCCGCAACCGGGTCGAGATCGCGATGTGGGCCTACGAGACGCGCCGCATCCGCCCCGGAACCTGAGGCCGGACGCCGGCCGGCGCCACCGGGCCCGGCCGGCGTCCGGCCTCAGCCGGTGCGGCGCAGCAGGGCCAGGTACATCGCGTCGGTGCCGTGCAGGTGCGGCCACAGCTGCACGTCCGGGCCCTCGCCGAGCGCGGGCAGGCCGGGCAGCAGCGGACGGGCGTCGATCCACTCCACACCCGGCTCGCCGCGCAGCACGTCGTCCACCACGGCGCGGGTCTCGGCCAGGTGCGGCGAGCAGGTGGCGTAGCCGACCACGCCGCCGACCCGGGTGGCGGCGATCGCGCCCCGCAGCAGGTCGCGCTGGAACGGGCCGAAGCCGGCGATGTCCTCGGGCCGGCGGCGCCAGCGCGCCTCCGGGCGGCGGCGCAGCGCGCCGAGGCCGGAGCAGGGCACGTCGACCAGCACCCGGTCGAAGGCGCCCTCGCGCCAGGCGCGCTTGGTGCCGTCCGCCGCGATCACGGTGTACGGGCCGGGGTTGCCAGCCAGCGCGCGGGCGACCAGGCGGGCCCGGTGGGGCTGCTTCTCGGAGGCGACCAGGGCGGCGCCGCGCTCGGCGGCCAGGGCGGCGAGCAGCGCGGCCTTGCCGCCGGGGCCGGCGCAGCCGTCGAGCCAGACCTTGTCCGGCCCGTCCAGCGGTGCGGCGGCGAGGGCGAGGGCGACCAGCTGGCTGCCCTCGTCCTGGACGCCGGCCCGGTTCTCCCGGACGGCCTCCAGCCCGGCCGGGTCGCCGCCCTCGGCGAGCCGCAGTGCGTACGGCGACCAGCGGCCGTCCTCGGCCTCCGGCAGCGCCTCGCGCAGCTCGTCCACGGTGGCGCGGCCCGGCCGGGCCACCAGGGTGACCTCGGGCCGCTCGTTGTCGGCGTGCAGCAGCTGCTCCATCGCGGTGCGCCCGGAGGCGTCCGGCTGCCAGCGGCCGAGCGAGTCCCACAGCGAGGAGACCACCCAGCGCGGGTGGGAGTGGACGACCGCGAGGTGGTCCTCGGCGTCCTCGTCGTACGGCGGGGCGACCTGCTCGACCCAGGTGTCCAGGTCCTGGGCGCTGATCTTGCGCAGCACCGCGTTGACGAACTTCGCCCGGCCGTCGCCGAGCACCGCGCGGGCCAGTTCGACGGTGGCCGAGACGGCCGCGTGGGTGGGGATGCGGGTGGCGAGCAGCTGGTGGGCGCCGAGCGAGAGCACGTCCAGCACCGGCGGGTCGACCTCGCGCAGCGGCCGGTCGATGCAGGCCGCGATGATCGCGTCGTAGGTGCCCTGCAGGCGCAGCGTGCCGTAGACCAGCTCGGTGGCGAGGGCGGCGTCGCGCCGGTCCATGCCCTTCTGCTCCGCCTCGCGCAGCAGCGAGGGCAGGATCAGGTTGGCGTACGCGTCGCGCTCGTCGACGGCGCGCAGCGCGCGGAACGCGACGGTGCGGGCCGGGTCCTTCTTGGGACGGCGGTGCGGGCGGGGGGCGCGCTTGGCGCCGGAGGGGGTGCTCACGGGGTGCCTCGGAAAGGTGCTGGCGGAATCAGTCGGTACCAAGAACTCTAAGGCTTCGGCGCGGGGTCACTCCCCGAGCCGCTCACCGGACTCGATCCGGACCCCGCGGGCCCAGTCCGCCGCGCGCATCGGCTTCTTGCCCTGCGGCTGCACCTCGCCCAGCTCGATCTCGTGGCTGCCGGTGCCGACCCGCACGCTGTTCTTGCCCACCGCCAGCTCGCCGGGCGCCAGCTCGGCCGCGCCGGGGTGCAGGGTCACCGGGCCGGAGACCTTGAGCCGCTCGCCGCGGAAGACCGTCCAGGCGCCGGGCGCGGGGGCGCAGCCGCGCACCAGGCGGTCCACCCGCAGCGCCGGGTGGGTCCACTCGATCCGGGCGTCCTCCGGGTTGATCTTGGGCGCCAGGGTGACGCCGTCGAGCGGCTGCGGCACGGCGTGCAGCGAGCCGTCGGCGATCCCGTCCATGGTCGCCGCGAGCAGCCGCGCGCCCGAGTGCGAGAGCCGGGTCAGCAGGTCGCCGCTGGTGTCGGTGGGGCGGATCTCCTCGGTGACCACGCCGAAGACCGGGCCGGAGTCCAGGCCCTGCTCGATCAGGAAGGTCGAGGCGCCGGTGACCTCGTCGCCGGCCAGCACCGCGTGCTGCACCGGGGCGGCGCCGCGCCACGCGGGCAGCAGCGAGAAGTGCAGGTTCACCCAGCCGTGCTCGGGGATCTCCAGCGCGCCGGGGCGCAGCAGCGCGCCGTACGCGACCACCGGGCAGCAGTCCGGGGCGAGCTCGGTCAGCCGGGCGAGGAACTCCGGATCGCTCGGCTTCGCGGGCTTCAGCACCTCGATGCCGGCCTCCTCGGCGCGCCGGGCGACCGGGCTGGCGACCAGCTTGCGGCCGCGCCCGGCGGTCCCGTCGGGGCGGGTGACCACCGCCACCACCTCGTGCTTGTCCGAGGCCAGCAGGGCGTCGAGGGCGGGGACGGCGACCTCGGGGGTGCCGGCGAAGACGAGGCGCAAGACGGTGCCTTTCGTGAACTGCTGGGTTCGGTCGGCGGGCCGGGGCCCGCGGGGTCAGCGGGCGGAGCCGAAGGTGGAGTGCGGCGAGATCCGGACCGTCGGCGCGGGGCCGTCGCCCCACTCCGCGTCCCGGATGGCCTTGAGCGCGGCCTTGCGCGTCTCCCGGTCCAGCCGGTCGATGAAGATGATCCCGTCCAGGTGGTCGGTCTCGTGCTGGATGCAGCGGGAGAGCAGCTGCGTGCCCTCGATCTCCACCGGGTCGCCGTGCATGTTGAAGCCCTTGGCCACGACGCCGTACGCGCGCTTGGTGTCGAAGCTCAGGCCCGGCAGCGACAGGCAGCCCTCGGGGCCGTCCTGCTCCTCGTCGCTGAGCGACAGGTCCGGGTTGATCAGGTGACCGACCACACCGTCCACGTTGTACGTGAAAACCCGCAGCGAAACGCCGAGTTGGGGCGCGGCGAGGCCGGCGCCCGGGGCTTCCAGCATGGTGTCGGTGAGGTCCTTGACCAGCCGCCGCAGCTCCTTGTCGAAGGTGGTGACGGGCTTGGCCGTGGCCCGGAGCACGGGGTCGCCGAAGATCCGGATCGGCTGGACGGCCATGGCCTGGGCTCCTGTCGGTGCGGGGTCGGGCGGACGGACCGCCGACGGGCGATCATCAGGCAGTCTATGCAATCCCGCCCGCCGGCTCGGCCCGGGTTCCGGCACATCCCGTCCCCCCGCTCGCCGTGACCAGCCGGGCTCTCGGACGTTGGTCAAGTGGAATTGACCTCAGCCGATCCGAAGGAGAGGTGGCAACCAGGCCATGGCCGAACAGATGAACCACGACGCCCGGGCCCGGGCGAGCCTGCACCTGCTGGTGCGGGACATCGAACGGGTCCGGCGCCAGGTCGACGCCCTGCGCACGCTCACCGCGCAGCTGGGCAACGTCTACCGCCCGCGCCGGCCCAGCACCTCCGCCGGTTTCGTGGTGTACGGGCGGGCGCCGGCGCCGACCGTCCGGCTGGCCCAGGAGCTGCGCGAGAGCGTCGAGACGCTGGTCGCCGCGGCGGTCGAGTTCGACCGCGCGCTCGGCTTCTCCTGGGACTCGGTCGGCTCGGCGCTCGGCGTCACCAAGCAGGCCGTGCACCGGCGGTACGGCATGCGCCGGCCGAGCGGCGACCTGCTGCCGCCCGGAGCCGTTCCGACGCCCGGCACGCCCCGCGACGAACCGGTCCTGCCGCTGCCCCGCGACGAGGCGGCCGCCCCGGCGCTCTCCAGCTCCGTCCCGCAGGCCCGCCAGGGCGGCCTGGCCCCGCAGGCCCCGGTCCGCCTCGCCCGCTGACGCCGGCGCCCTCCGCGCCGGGCTCGCTACGCCCCGGCCGTGCTCAGATCCGGGCCCACAGCGCCGGGACGTTCGGCGGCTCCCACCCGGCGTACGCGGTGTGCGCCTGGACGCAGCGGTAGGCGACCCCGTTGTACGTCACCACGTCGCCGACCCGGTAGCTCGCCCCGACCCGCCAGGTGCCGCCGGACACGGTGGGCGAGGGCGAGGGCGAGGCGGTCGGCGACCCGGTCGCCGTCGGGCTCGGGCTCGGCGACTGCGGCACGTCCAGGACGAAGTCGAAGCTCGCCTCCCGGCCCGGCCCGTTCTGCCGGACCGTCATCACCAGCCGCGGGTCGAAGATGGTGTCGGTGGAGTTGCGCGGCTCACCGGGGAAGTACAGCTGGGTGGTGAGCACCGGACGGCCGGGCGCCTGCAGCTTCACGTGGATGTGCCGGGTCCGCCCCGGGTACAGCCCGGGCACGATCGCGGTGAGCGTGAACGCACCCTGCGCGTCGCTGAACTGGTGGCCGCGCATGGTGTAGCCGGTGTTGTCGTACGCGCCGTCGGTGTCCGCCTGCCAGAAGTCCAGCAGCACCCCGGGGATCGGCCGGCACGCCCGGCCGAACACGTAGCCGGTGACGGTCAGCGGGGTGCCGCGGGTGCCGGGCACCGCCAGGTTGGTGCGCAGCGGCGAACCGGGCTTGAAGTACGGGCCCTCGGTCTGCTCGATGGTCGGCGCGTCGCCGTCGTGGCACTCCGGGGTGAGCTCCGGCGCGCCGGCGGTGTCGCGGGCCAGCGCGGTGCCGGCACCCAGCAGCAGCGGTGCCGCGCCGGCCAGCGCGGCCGCCTTCAGCAGGCTCTTGCGGCTCAACTGCGGCCCGGGTACCGGGTCGTGGGACGAAGGGGTCACGGCAGGTGGGTCCTTCCGCTCGAAGAGTGGGGGTGTGGGGGATGCCGTGCACCTCGGCGCCATGTGCACGACACCGACGACGCTACGGCCGCCCCGCGGCCCGGTCGATGGACTCAGCTGCCCCCTCGTGGTGCATTCCTCCACCCACCTCCGCCCGGTACTCCCCCGGCGTGCGCCCCACCTCCCGCCGGAAGAACCGGCAGAAGTACGCCGGGTCCTCGAACCCCACCACGGCGCCCACCTGGCGCACCGTCAGCCCGGTCGCCGCCAGCAGCCGCTTCGCCTCCAGGATCCGCCGCCCCCGGATCAGCTGGGCCGGCGTCCGCCCGGTCCACTCCTTCACCGCGCCGTGCAGGTGCCCGGCCGAGACCCCCAGCTCCCGCGCCGCAGACTCCACCGTCCACTCCGGCCCGAGCGCCCCGTCCACCAGCCGTTCGAACCGCCCCGCCAGCACCGCCGCCCGCCCGCCCGGCCCGACCCGCTCCCGCACCCGCGCCTCCACCCCGCGCACCGCCCGCACCAGCGCCTGCAGCACCCCGAGCCGCCCCGGCCCCGCGCCCCGGTACTCCTCCGCCACCTCCGCCAGCAGCCCTTCCAGCGCGGTCCGCCCGCCCTGGCTCGCCACCAGCCGGCGCAGCAGCCCCACGTCCTCCGGGTACCGCAGCAGGAAGTCCTCGGTGAACAGCAGCACCCAGCCGGCCACCCCGCCCGCGCCCGCCCAGTGGTGCACCTGCCCCGGCGCGATCACGTACAGGTTCGGCGGCCGCAGCGGGTAGTCCACCAGGTCCACGGTGTGCACCCCGCTCCCCCGGCTGACGTACGCCACCTCGTAGAAGGTGTGCCGGTGCGGGAAGTCCGCCCGCGCCAACGGCCCGATCGAGTCGAACGACCCCGCCGCGAACGGCAGCAGCACCGGGTCCGGCACCTCCAGGTCGTGCGACTCGATCCCGCCCACCGCTCCCCGTCCGCCCATCCCCGCAGTCTCGACCACCCCACCCCGAGTGGTCCAGACCTCCTGGCGAGTAGGGGCCGACGCGGCCGGTCAGCCGATGTCGAGCGGGTCGATCCGGATCCGCACCGGGTCGGCGGTGCGCAGGGCGAGGCGGGCGATCTGGGCGGCCTTCAGGGCCGAGGCCAGGGCGGCGCCCTGGCCGGGGGCGACCCGCAGCAGGGCGCGCTCCAGCTCCTCGCCGCGGGCGGGGCCCGCGACCGGGACCGGGCCGAGGACGTCCGCGCCGTCCGGCAGCCGGACCAGCCCCAGCAGATCGGCGACCGCCTGCGGGGCGCCGGTCACCGAGGCCATCCGGGAGACCGGCGGGAAGCGCAGCTGCTCCCGCTCGTCGAGCTCCAGCCCGGCGTGCCCCGCCGGATCCCAGCGGACCAGCGCCTGCACCGCGCGCGCCGTCGGCTCCGCGACCACCACCACCGTGCCGCCCTCCCCCGCCGGCCGGACCAGCGCCGCGGCGGTCAGCCAGCGCCGCAGCGCCTCCTCGCCGGCCCGCAGGTCGGGCCGGTTGAGCAGCGCCCAGCCGTCCAGCAGCAGGGCCGCCGCGTACCCGGCGCCCTCGGCGACCGGCTCGGCGCCCGGGGTGGAGATCACCAGCGCCGGCGCGTCGGGCACCGAGGCGAGCACCGACTCCCGTCCGGAGGTGCGGACCGGCACCCGGGGGAAGGCCCGCCCGAGCTCCTCCGCGGTCCGCCGGGCACCGACCACCTGCGCCCGCAGCCGGAACGACCCGCACTCCACGCAGTGCCAGTCGCCCTCCGCCTCGCCGCACCACGCGCACGCCAGCGGCTCGTCCGCGCCGCCCGCCTGCAGCGGCCCGCCGCAGCGCCGGCACCGGACGGGCGTGCGGCAGCGGCCGCACGCCAGGCTCGGCACGTACCCGCGCCGGGGCACCTGGATCAGCACCGGCCCGCGGGTCAGCGCGTCGTGGGCGGTCTCCCACGCCACGGACGGCAGCCGGGCAGCCTGCGCCGCGGCGTCCCGGCCCTGGTCGAGGTCGGTCACCGTGCGGACCCGGGGCGCCAGTTCGCGGACGGTCGCCCGCTCGGCGGCCAGCGGCCGGGCCCACCCCGTGCGGACCAGCTGGGCCGCCTCCACCGTGGTCGACAGCCCGCCGATCAGCGCGCCCGCGCCCTCCTCGGCGGCGCGCAGCAGCGCGACCTCGCGGACGTGCGGATGGGGGGCGTTGGGGTCGCTGTGGCTGGAGTCGCCGTCCGACCACACCACGACCAGGCCGAGGCCGCGGACCGGCGCGAACATCGCCGCCCGGGTGCCGATCGCCGCGTGCACCGAGCCCCGGCTGACCGCCAGCCACCGCCGGTACCGCTCCTGCGGGCCGGCGTCGGCCGCCAGCACCACGTGCCGGCCCTCGCCGAGCAGCGCGTTCAGCGCCGCGTCCACCCGCGCCACCGACCGCCCGTCGGGCAGCACCACCAGCGCGCCGCGCCCGGACGACAGGGTCGCCGCCACCGCCCGCGCGATCTCCTCCGGCCAGCCGGGGCCGGGCAGCGCCGTCCAGACCGCGCGCGGGCCGTGCCCGGCGGCCAGCGAGGCGAGGTACGCCGGGCCGTGCCCGTACCGCGCCCAGCCGCCGGGTTCCGGCGCGGCGGGCGGCGGCAGCGGACGCGGCGACGGCTCCGCCTCGGCGCCGGCGTGGCGCGGCGGGACGGCGAGCTGCAGGACGTCCGCCAGCGACCCGGCGTAGCGGTCGGCGACCGCCCGGCACAGCCGCAGCAGGGCCGGGGTCAGCACCTGCTCCGGCGAGAGCACCCGGGCGAGCGGGGCCAGCGGCCCGTTGTAGTCGGAGGTGTCCCGGCGCTCGACGATGAAGCCGTCGTGCAGCGCCCCGCCCTCGCGCCGGCCGTGCGCGCCGACCCGGCCGCCGAAGCGCACCCGCACCCGGGCACCGGGGCGGGCGTCGTCCGCCATGGCCGCGGGCACCGCGTAGTCGAAGAACTGGTCGAGGCTGAGCACGCCCTTGTCCACCAGGACCCGCGCCACCGGCGCCTGCTCCGCCAGCCGCACCCCCCGGGCGGCGCGGGGCTTCGCCTTGCGCACCGTCTCCCGGATGAACGCCAGCTGCTCCCCGGCCCCGTCCGCGCTGCTCATCCGGTCACCTTAACGCAGGCCGCGGACACCACAGGGGCGCGAGGAACCGCGTTCCTCGCGCCCCCGGGACGAACCCCTACTGCGCGGCGACGGCCGCCTTCAGCTCCTCGACGCGGTCGGTCCGCTCCCAGGTGAAGTCCGGCAGCTCCCGGCCGAAGTGGCCGTACGCGGCGGTCTGCGAGTAGATCGGCCGCAGCAGGTCCAGGTCGCGGATGATCGCGGCCGGACGCAGGTCGAAGACCTTGGTCACGGCGGCCTGGATGGCCAGCACCGGCGCGGTCTCGGTCCCGAAGGTCTCGACGAACAGACCCACCGGCTCGGCCTTGCCGATCGCGTACGCGACCTGCACCTCGGCGCGCTTGGCGAGGCCGGCGGCGACGATGTTCTTGGCGACCCAGCGCATCGCGTACGCGGCGGAGCGGTCGACCTTGGACGGGTCCTTGCCGGAGAAGGCGCCGCCACCGTGGCGGGCCATGCCGCCGTAGGTGTCGATGATGATCTTGCGGCCGGTGAGGCCGGCGTCGCCCATCGGGCCGCCGATCTCGAAGCGGCCGGTCGGGTTGACCAGCAGGCGGTAGCCCTCGGTCACCAGCTTGATGCCGTCGGCCTCCAGGCGCTTGAGCTCCGGCTCCACGACGAACTCGCGGATGTCGGGGGTCAGCAGCGAGTCGAGGTCGATGTCCGAGGCGTGCTGCGAGGAGACGACCACGGTGTCGAGGCGGACGGCCTTGTCGCCGTCGTACTCGATGGTGACCTGGGTCTTGCCGTCGGGGCGCAGGTACGGGATGGTCCCGTTCTTGCGGACCTCGGTCAGGCGGCGCGAGAGGCGGTGCGCGAGGGTGATCGGCAGCGGCATCAGCTCGGGCGTGTCGTCGCAGGCGTAGCCGAACATCAGGCCCTGGTCGCCGGCACCCTGACGGTCCAGCTCGTCCTCGACGTCACCCTCGACGCGGTGCTCGTGCGCCGTGTCGACACCCTGCGCGATGTCGGGCGACTGCGAGCCGATGGACACCGAGACGCCGCAGGAGGCGCCGTCGAAGCCCTTCTTCGACGAGTCGTAGCCGATCTCGAGGATCTTGTCCCGGACGAGCTGCGCGATCGGGGCGTAGGCCTTGGTGGTGACCTCACCGGCGATGTGGACCAGGCCGGTGGTGATCAGCGTCTCCACGGCGACGCGCGAGGTCGGGTCCTCCTTGAGGAGGGCGTCCAGGATGGTGTCGCTGATCTGGTCAGCGATCTTGTCGGGGTGCCCCTCGGTGACGGACTCCGAGGTGAACAGGCGGCGAGACACAGCGCTCCCTGGGGTTGCAGCGGCTGCTGACTGAATGCGCACGAGGATCGAGGCATCCGGAAAGACTTGATTCCTGGAGTGTAACGGTCAGCTACCGGCCGCGGGCACTCCCGACCCATGAGCGGGGCGTCACACCGTCACCTCGGCACCCCGCGCGACTCCGCGTTTCCCTGCAATTCAGGGCAAGCGGGCGGCCACCTGGTCCCAGACGGCGTCCGCCAGATCCTCCTTGGGGCCGTCCGCGATGTGGACTTCCGTCCCGTCCGCGGACAGCACGACCGCCGCGTTGGTGTCCAGGCCGAAGCCGCGGGACTCGCCGACCTCGTTGACCACCAGCAGGTCGCACCCCTTCCGGGTGAGCTTCGCGCGCCCGTTCGCCAGCACGTCGTCGGTCTCGGCGGCGAAGCCCACGACCAGCTGGCCCCCGCGCTGCCGCTGCGCGGAGAGCTCCGCCAGGATGTCGGGGTTGCGCACCAGCGCGACCGGCGCCGGGTCCACCCCGTCCACCTTCTTGATCTTCCCGCCGGCGTACTCGGCGGGCCGGAAGTCGGCGACCGCGGCCGCCATCACCACCACGTCGGCGTCGACGGCGGCCTTCAGCGCGGCCTCGCGCAGCTGCAGCGCGGTCGACACCCGCACCACGTCGGCGCCGGCCGGGGCCGGCAGCTCCACGTTGGCGGAGAGCAGGGTCACCCGGGCGCCGCGCGCCACCGCGGTCGCGGCCAGCGCGTAGCCCTGCTTGCCGGAGGAGCGGTTGCCCAGGAAGCGCACCGGGTCCAGCGGCTCGCGGGTGCCGCCCGCCGACACCACCACGTGGCGCCCGGCCAGGTCCTGCTCCAGGCCGCCGCGGGCCAGCACCCGGCGACAGGCCTCGAAGATCTCGGACGGCTCCGGCAGCCGGCCCTTGCCGGTGTCCTTGCCGGTCAGCCGGCCGACCGCCGGGTCGAGCACGATCGCGCCGCGCCGCCGCAGGGTGGCGACGTTCTCCTGGGTGGCGGGGTGCTCCCACATCTCGGTGTGCATCGCGGGCGCGAACACCACCGGGCAGCGCGCGGTCAGCAGGGTGTTGGTGAGCAGGTCGTCGGCCATGCCGTGGGCGGCCTTGGCCATCAGGTCGGCGGTGGCGGGGGCGACGACCACCAGGTCGGCGTTCTGCCCGATCCGCACGTGCGGGACCTCGTGGACGCTCTCCCAGGTCTCGGTCGCCGCGGGCCGCCCGGAGAGCGCGGCCCAGGTGGCCTCGCCGACGAAGTGCAGCGCGGCGGCGGTCGGCACCACGGTGACCTGGTGCCCGGACTCGGTGAGCCGGCGCAGCAGCTCGCAGGCCTTGTACGCGGCGATGCCGCCGCTGACACCGAGGACGACGCGGGGGGCGCTCATGGTGGTCGGTTCTCCTCCGAGACGGCCGGGACGGTTCCGACGCCCACCTTACGACCCTTCAGACACCCCGGGCGACGTGGCCCGGAGCACAGCGGAGGGCCCGCCGGAGCAGCAGCTCCGACGGGCCCTCCTTGACGACTGCGAGGCTCAGGCGGCCTCGATGGCCTCCGCCGTGAGCAGGCCGGCGTTGATCTCGCGCAGCGCGATCGACAGCGGCTTCTCGTGCACGTGGGTGTCGACCAGCGGGCCGACGTACTCCAGCAGGCCCTCACCGAGCTGCGAGTAGTACGCGTTGATCTGGCGGGCACGCTTGGCCGCGTAGATCACCAGGCTGTACTTGGAGTCGGTGGCCTCGAGGAGCTCGTCGATCGGCGGGTTGATGATGCCCTCAGGCGTGGTCATCGAAGAGGACACGCGAAAACCTTCCGAAGAGAGAAAATCTGACGGTCGGACCGGCTTGCACAGCCGATCCGGTCAGGCTACACCGAGCAAGGCTAGCAGTTCGGCCGCTACCTGCTCGACCGAGGTGTTGACAAGGGTCGTGTCGAACTCCGACTCGGCCGCCAGCTCCACCTTCGCCTGCGCCAGCCGCTCGTCGATCACGTGCTGCGGCTCGGTGCCCCGGCCGGTGAGCCGGCGGACCAGCTCCTCCCAGCTCGGCGGGGCCAGGAAGACCAGCTGCGCGTCGGGCATCGACTCGCGCACCTGGCGCGCGCCCTGGAGGTCGATCTCCAGCAGCACCGGCTCGCCGCGCTCCAGCTTGTCGAGCACCGCCTGCCTCGGGGTGCCGTACCGGTTCCCGGCGAAGACGGCCCACTCCAGCAGTTCGCCGTTGGCGACCAGCTTGTCGAAGTGGTCGTTGTCGACGAAGTGGTACTGGACCCCGTCCCTCTCGCCGGGCCGCGGGTGGCGGGTCGTCGCCGACACCGACAGCCAGACCTCGGGGAACTGCTTCCTCATATGAGCGACGACCGTGCTCTTGCCGACCCCCGAGGGGCCGGAGAGCACGGTCAGCCGCGGACGCTCACTCATGCACCGATTATCCCGGATCGCGGACGTTCCGGAGACACCGGCCCGGGATCAGGAGGCGGCGGCGCCGAACTCCCGCTCCAGAGCGGCGATCTGGTTCGTCCCGAGGCCGCGGACGCGGCGGCTCTCGGAGATGCCCAGACGCTCCATGATCTGCTTGGCGCGGACCTTGCCGACGCCCGGGAGGGACTCCAGCAGGGCGGAGACCTTCATCTTGCCGATGACCTCGTCGTCGGCCTTGCCGGCCTTGATCACGTCGTGCAGCGAAGCGCCCGAGTGCTTGAGCTTGTTCTTGACGTCGGCGCGCTTCCGCCGAGCCTCAGCGGCCTTGGCGAGCGCGGCGGCGCGCTGTTCAGGAGTAAGGGGCGGAAGAGCCACGCCGTTCACCTCAGGTGTGGATGGAAGGGATGATCCATGACTGGTGGTGCCCGGCCGCCGACAGAGCTCTGACCTGCGACAGCGACGTGAAATCGCTGCCGTTCGGCGACCTACCGCCGGACACTACCCAACTTGAGGCGCCACGTCAGGAAAAGAACACGAAAAGTCCTGGTCAGCAGGGGCCGACCCAGGACTTTCCGGGCAAAACCACCGCCTTGCGGCGGTCATTCTCACGCGTTTGTGACGGTGCTCACATCGTCGACGAATGCCTGGGCCGCCGCGCGAAGTGCCTGCACGGACGGTCCGTGCTTCAGCACGTCACGGCTGACGGACGGGACGACGTTGCGCACCGAGGCCCCGAAGACCCGCGGCAGGTCCTTCGCCGTGGCGCCCTGGGCACCCACGCCGGGGGCCAGCAGCGGGCCGTTGATCGCCAGGTCCACCCCGGCCTCGGCGAGGGTCGCGCCGACCACCGCGCCGAAGGACCCGAGCGGCTCGGCGCCGGCGTTCTCGGCCGCGAGCCGGCGCAGCACGGCCTGCGCCACGCTCTCCCCGTCCGCGCCGACGGCGCGCTGCACCTCGTGGCCCTCCGGGTTGGAGGTGAGTGCCAGCGCGAAGATGCCGCAGCCCTGCTCGCGGGCCAGGTCCAGGGCGGGCCGCAGGGAGCCGAAGCCCAGGTACGGGCTGACCGTGAGGGCGTCGGAGAACAGCGGGCTGCCGGGCGCCAGGAAGGTCTCGGCGTACGCGGCCATGGTGGAGCCGATGTCGCCGCGCTTGGCGTCCATCAGCACCAGCGCGCCGGCCTCGCGGGCCTCGGCGACGGACCTCTCCAGCACCGCGATGCCCTTGGAGCCGAAGCGCTCGAAGAAGGCGGCCTGCGGCTTGAGCACCGCGACCCGGTCGGCCAGCGCCTCCACGACGGTGCGGGAGAACGTCTCCAGGCCCTGGACGTCGTCGTTCAGGCCCCAGGCGGTCAGCAGGGAGGCGTGCGGGTCGATGCCGACGCACAGCCGGCCGCGGGTGTCCATGGCGGCGCGCAGGCGGGCGCCGAAGGGAGCGAGGGTGGTCACGGGGTTCCTTTCCGGAGTCGGCGGGGGTCAGACGCTCTTGGCGGTGCCGACGGCGTCGGCGATGGTCGGGTGGCCGCTGGCCCGCAGCCGCGCGGAGAGGCCCTTGTGCACCCGGCGCATCCAGAACGGGCCCTGGTAGATGAAGGCGCTGTAGCCCTGCACCAGGTCGGCGCCGTGCAGGATCCGCTGCCAGGCGTCCTCGGCGGTCTCGATGCCGCCGACCGAGACGATGGTCAGCCGGCCCTCGGTGCGGGCGCGCAGGCGCTTGAGCACCTCCAGCGAGCGCTCCTTCAGCGGGGCGCCGGACAGGCCGCCCATGCCGATCTCCTCGATCCGCGCGGGGTCGGCGAGCAGGCCGTCCCGGCCGATCGTGGTGTTGGTGGCGATGATGCCGTCCAGGCCCAGGTGCAGGGCCATGTCGGCGATCTCGTCGATGTCCTCGTCCGCCAGGTCGGGGGCGATCTTCACCAGCAGCGGGACGTGGTGGTGGGTGACCTCGTCGGCGGCCTTGCGGACGTCCCACAGCAGCGGTCCGAGCACCTGCACGGCCTGCAGGTTGCGCAGCCCGGGGGTGTTCGGCGAGGAGACGTTGACCACCAGGTAGTCGGCGTACGGGGCGAGCGCCCGGGTGGACTTCAGGTAGTCCTCGGTGGCCTCGGTCTCCGGCACCGCCTTGGTCTTGCCGATGTTGACGCCGACCACCGGGGTGGAGGTGGTGTGCTGGCGCGCCCCGAGGCGCGCGGCGACCCGTGCCGAGCCCTGGTTGTTGAAGCCCATCCGGTTGATCAGCGCCCGGTCCTCGACCAGGCGGAACAGCCGCGGCGCCGGGTTGCCGGGCTGCGGCTCACCGGTGACGGTGCCGATCTCGACGAAGTCGAAGCCGAGCATCGCCAGGCCGTCGATCCCGATGCCGTTCTTGTCGAAGCCCGCGCCGAGCCCGAACGGGCCGGGCAGGTCGAGGCCGAGCGCCGCGGTGCGCAGCTTGGGGTCGCGCGGTGCGAGCACCAGCCGCACCAGCTGCCGCAGGCCCGGCACCGAGGCGGCCAGCCGGATCCAGAAGAAGGCGAGGTGGTGGGCCTTCTCCGGGTCCATCTTCTTGAAGACCAGGTCGAACAGGAGCTTGTACACGGCGCCCTTTCCCGAGTGTGGACATGGAAGTGGGGGGCACCCCTGGTGCGGTGTGCCCCCCACTGCTTGGGTCTTACTTGCGGCCTGCGTTGATCAGGGCCGCGTGCTCCTGGAGCGACATCACCCCGACCTCGCCGCGCAGCAGCGCGTCGACGCCCTGGACCGCGGCGCCCATCGCCTGGACGGTGGTCAGGCACGGCACGCCGCGCGAGACGGCGGCGGTACGGATCTCGTAGCCGTCCGCCCGGCTGCCGGTGCCGTACGGGGTGTTGATGATCAGGTCGATCGCGCCGTCGTGGATCAGCTGCACGATGGTCTTCTCGCCGTTCGGGCCCTCGCCCTCGCTGTGCTTGCGCACCACGGTGGCGGGGATGCCGGCCCGCTGCAGGACCTCGGCGGTGCCAGCGGTGGCCAGCACCTCGAAGCCGAGCTCGACCAGCGCGCGGGCCGGGAAGACCAGGTTGCGCTTGTCGCGGTTGGCGACCGAGACGAAGACCTTGCCCTTGGTGGGCAGCGCGCCGTAGGCGCCGGCCTGCGACTTGGCGTACGCGGTGCCGAAGACCCGGTCGATGCCCATGACCTCGCCGGTGGAGCGCATCTCGGGGCCGAGCACGGTGTCCACGCCGCGGCCGTGCACGTCGCGGAAGCGCGACCACGGCATGACCGCCTCCTTGACCGAGATCGGCGCGTCGGCGGGCAGGGTGCCGCCGTCGCCCTCGGCCGGCAGCAGGCCCTCCGTGCGGAGCTCCGCGATGGAGGTGCCGAGCGAGATCCGGGCGGCGGCCTTGGCCAGTGGCACGGCGGTCGCCTTGGAGGTGAACGGCACGGTCCGGGAGGCGCGCGGGTTGGCCTCCAGGACGTACAGGATGTCGCCGGAGAGCGCGAACTGGATGTTGATCAGGCCGCGCACGCCGACGCCCTTGGCGATGCCCTCGGTGGCGGTCCGCAGGCGCTTGATGTCGTACCCGCCGAGGGTGATCGGGGGCAGCGCGCACGCCGAGTCGCCGGAGTGGATGCCGGCCTCCTCGATGTGCTCCATCACGCCGCCGAGGTAGAGCTCCTCGCCGTCGTAGAGCGCGTCGACGTCGATCTCCACCGCGTCGTCGAGGAAGCGGTCGATCAGCACCGGGTGCTCGGAGATCAGGCCGGCGTGGCGCTGCAGGTAGTCGGCGAGCGAGGGCTCGTCGTAGACGATCTCCATGCCGCGGCCGCCGAGCACGTACGAGGGGCGGGCCAGCACGGGGTAGCCGATCTCGTCGGCGATCGCCTTGGCCTCCTCGAAGGAGAAGGCGGTGCCGTGCTTGGGCGCGGGCAGGCCCGCGTCGCGCAGCACCCGGCCGAAGGCGCCGCGCTCCTCGGCGAGGTGGATCGCCTCGGGCGAGGTGCCGACCACCGGCACGCCGTTGTCCTTGAGCGCCTGCGCCAGGCCCAGCGGGGTCTGGCCGCCGAGCTGCACGATCACACCGGCCAGCGGGCCGGCCAGCTGCTCGGCGTGGACGATCTCCAGCACGTCCTCCAGGGTGAGCGGCTCGAAGTAGAGCCGGTCGGAGGTGTCGTAGTCGGTGGAGACGGTCTCCGGGTTGCAGTTGACCATCACGGTCTCGTACCCGGCCTCGGCCAGCGCGAAGGACGCGTGGACGCAGGAGTAGTCGAACTCGATGCCCTGGCCGATCCGGTTCGGGCCGGAGCCCAGGATGATCACGGCGGGCTTGGTGCGCGGCGCGACCTCGGACTCCTCGTCGTAGGACGAGTAGAAGTACGGGGTCTTGGCGGCGAACTCGGCGGCGCAGGTGTCGACGGTCTTGAAGACCGGGCGGATGCCCAGCGCGTGCCGCACCTCGCGGACCACGTCGGGCTTCAGGCCGCGGATCTCGCCGATCTGCAGGTCGGAGAAGCCGTGCCGCTTGGCGTGGCGCAGCAGCTCGGGGTCGAGCTTCTCGGCCGCGGCGAGCTCGCCGGCGACCTCGTTCAGCAGGAAGAGCTGGTCGACGAACCACGGGTCGATCCGGGTGGCGTCGAACACCTCCTCGGGGGTGGCGCCGGCCCGGATGGCGTCCATCACGGTGTTGATCCGGCCGTCGGTCGGGACGACGGCCTTGGCCAGCAGCTCGGCCTTGTCGCCGACCTCGCCCACCCAGGAGAACTGGGAGCCCTTCTTCTCCAGCGAGCGCAGCGCCTTCTGCAGCGCCTCGGTGAAGTTGCGGCCCATCGCCATGGCCTCGCCCACCGACTTCATGGTCGTGGTGAGGGTGGCGTCGGCCGACGGGAACTTCTCGAAGGCGAACCGCGGGACCTTGACGACCACGTAGTCGAGCGTCGGCTCGAAGGAGGCCGGGGTCTGCTCGGTGATGTCGTTCGGGATCTCGTCCAGGGTGTAGCCGACCGCCAGCTTGGCCGCGATCTTGGCGATCGGGAAGCCGGTGGCCTTGGAGGCCAGCGCCGAGGAGCGGGAGACGCGCGGGTTCATCTCGATGACGATGACCCGGCCGTCGTCGGGGTTGACCGCGAACTGGATGTTGCAGCCGCCGGTGTCGACGCCGACCTCGCGGATGACCGCGATGCCGATGTCCCGGAGGATCTGGTACTCGCGGTCGGTGAGGGTCATCGACGGGGCGACGGTGATCGAGTCACCGGTGTGCACGCCCATCGGGTCGAAGTTCTCGATGGAGCAGACGACCACGACGTTGTCGTGCTTGTCGCGCATCAGCTCCAGCTCGTACTCCTTCCAGCCGAGGATGGACTCCTCCAGGAGCACCTCGGTGGTCGGCGAGAGGGCCAGGCCCTGGCCGGCGATCCGGCGCAGGTCCTCCTCGTCGTGGGCGAAGCCGGAGCCGGCGCCGCCCATGGTGAAGGACGGGCGGACGACGACCGGGTAGCCGCCGAGGGTGTCGACGCCGGCGAGGACGTCCTCCATCGAGTGGCAGATCACCGAGCGGGCGGACTCGCCGTGGCCGATCTTGGCGTTGACCGCCTCGACCACGCCCTTGAAGAGCTCGCGGTCCTCGCCCTTGTTGATCGCCTCGACGTCGGCGCCGATCAGCTCGACGTTGTACTTCTCCAGCGTCCCGGCCTTGTGCAGCGAGATCGCGGTGTTCAGCGCGGTCTGGCCGCCGAGGGTCGGCAGCAGGGCGTCGGGGCGCTCCTTGGCGATGATCTTCTCGACGAACTCCGGGGTGATCGGCTCGACGTAGGTGGCGTCGGCGATCTCCGGGTCGGTCATGATCGTGGCCGGGTTGGAGTTGACCAGGATCACCCGCAGGCCCTCGGCCTTGAGGACGCGGCAGGCCTGGGTGCCGGAGTAGTCGAACTCCGCCGCCTGGCCGATGACGATCGGGCCGGAGCCGATGACCAGGACGGACTTGATGTCGGTGCGCTTAGGCACGCTGGCCCTCCATAAGGCTCACGAAGCGGTCGAAGAGGTAGGCGGCGTCGTGCGGGCCGGCTGCCGCTTCGGGGTGGTACTGCACGCTGAAGGCGGGGACGTCGAGCGCCTGCAGGCCCTCGACCACGTCGTCGTTGAGGCAGACGTGGGAGACCTCGACCCGCCCGAAGGGGGTGTCGCTCACCTTGTCCAGCGGTGCGTTCACGGCGAAGCCGTGGTTGTGCGCGGTGACCTCGACCTTGCCGGTGGTGCGGTCCTGCACCGGCTGGTTGATGCCGCGGTGGCCGTACTTGAGCTTGTAGGTGCCGAAGCCCAGCGCGCGACCGAGGATCTGGTTGCCGAAGCAGATGCCGAAGAACGGGGTCTTCCGCGCCAGGACGCCCTTCGCCACCTCGACCTGGTGGTCGGCGGTGGCCGGGTCGCCCGGGCCGTTGGAGAAGAACACGCCGTCGGGGGCGACCGCGTAGACGTCCTCGATGGTCGAGTTGGCGGGGAGCACGTGCACCTCGATGCCGCGCTCGGCCATCCGCTGCGGGGTCATCGCCTTGATGCCGAGGTCCAGCGCGGCCACGGTGAACTTCTTCTCACCGATCGCGGGCACGACGTACGGGGAGGTGGTGGCCACCTCGGCGCACAGGTCGGCGCCCTTCATCTCCGGCGCGGACTGCACCTTCGCCAGCAGCGCGGCCCGGTCGCCCAGCGCCTCGCCGGAGAAGATGCCGACCCGCATCGCACCGCGCTCGCGCAGGTGGCGGGTGAGCGCGCGGGTGTCGATGCCGCTGATGCCGACGACGCCCTGGCGCTCCAGCTCCTCGTCCAGCGAGCGGACCGAGCGCCAGTTGGAGGCGACCCGGGCGGGGTCGCGGACCACGTAGCCGGCCACCCAGATCTGCTGCGACTCGTCGTCCTCGTCGTTCCAGCCGGTGTTGCCGATCTGCGGCGCGGTCATCACGACCACCTGGCGGTGGTACGAGGGGTCGGTGAGGGTCTCCTGGTAGCCGGACATGCCGGTGTTGAAGACCGCCTCGCCGAAGGTCTCGCCGATCGCGCCGTACGCCTGGCCGCGGAAGGTCCGCCCGTCCTCCAGGACGAGCACGGCGGGCACACGCGCCCGCCGTGCGCTCTGAGTGGTGGGGGCAGGTGCGGTCATGGTGCGGCCTCTTCCGTCTTCTTCGTCTTCGTTCGTTCGATCAGGGCGTCGATCGCCTCGACCCAGGCGGTGTGCTCCTCGGCGTGGTCGAGCCGCAGCCCGGAGTCCAGCCGTGTCCCCCGGAGGTCCCAGGTGACCACCAGCAGTCCGGACGGTACGACCTTTCCGGCGATTCCCGAGTCGAGGCGCGCGGCGGTCAGTGCCGCGGCCGGGATCCACAGGTCGACATCACCCGGGCGGCGGACCAGCAGGCCCCGCTCGGTGAGGGTCGGTCCGGCCAGGCTGCGGGTGCCCAGGCCGTGCGCGACGACCCGGTCCAGCCAGTTCCCCGCCGTGGTGGTGCCGTGGTAGCGCCCGTCCGCCGTGAGGATCTCCCCGCCGAGCTCGGCGGGGACCTCCGGCAGCGGCGGCAGCGCGGACTGCTGGGTGCGGCGCCAGTTCCATCCCTGGCGCATCAGCCAGTACACCAGGCCGATCACGATCAGCAGCCCGACCGACCAGCCGATGTAGCCCGGCCAGTCGGTGACCCGTGCCTGCTCCTGGGCCAGCAGGCCCGTCACAGCTCGACCAGTTCGCCGGCCAGGACGGTGGCGCTGCCGCGCAGGAAGGTGGCGTGCACCCGTCCCGGGAGGTCCATGCCCTTGTACGGGGTGTTGCGGCTGCGCGTCGCGAAGGTGTCCGGGTTCACGGCACCACGGTACGCGGGATCGAACAGCACCAGGTTGGCCGGCTCACCCACCGAGATCGGGCGTCCATGACCCGAGAGGCGGCCGATCCGGGCCGGGCGGTGCGACATCCGGTCGGCGACGCCCTCCCAGTTCAGCAGGCCGGTGTCGACCATGGTCTGCTGGACGACCGACAGCGCGGTCTCCAGGCCGACCATGCCCATCGCGGCGACCGCCCACTCGCAGTCCTTGTCCTCCGCCGGGTGCGGCGCGTGGTCGGTGGCGACCGCGTCGATGGTGCCGTCGGCCAGCGCGGCGCGCAGCGCCTCCACGTCGGCGGCGGTGCGCAGCGGCGGGTTGACCTTGTACGCCGGGTCGTAGGTGCGGACCAGCTCGTCGGTGAGCAGCAGGTGGTGCGGGGTCACCTCGGCGGTGACGTTCCAGCCCTTCTGCTTGGCCCAGCGGACGATCTCGACCGAGCCGGCCGTGGACAGGTGGCAGATGTGCACCCGGGAGCCGACGTGCGCGGCGAGCAGCACGTCGCGCGCGATGATCGACTCCTCGGCGACGGCCGGCCAGCCGCCCAGGCCCAGCTCGCCGGAGACCTGGCCCTCGTTCATCTGGGCGCCCTCGGTCAGGCGCGGCTCCTGGGCGTGCTGGGCGACGACGCCGTCGAAGGCCTTCACGTACTCCAGGGCGCGGCGCATGATCACCGCGTCGTCGACGCACTTGCCGTCGTCGGAGAAGACCCGCACGCCCGCGGCGGACTCGTGCATCGCACCGAGCTCGGCGAGCTTCTTGCCCTCCAGGCCCACGGTGACCGCGCCGACCGGCTGGACGTCGCAGTAGCCGGACTCCTGGCCCAGGCGCCAGACCTGCTCGACCACGCCGGCGGTGTCGGCGACCGGGAAGGTGTTGGCCATCGCGTGCACGGCGGTGTAGCCGCCCATCGCGGCGGCCTGGGTGCCGGTCAGCACGGTCTCGGCGTCCTCGCGGCCGGGCTCGCGCAGGTGGGTGTGCAGGTCGACCAGGCCGGGCAGGGCGATCAGGCCGTGCGCGTCGATGTCGATGTCCGCCTCGGCGGTCAGGTCGTCGCCGATCTCGGCGAAGACGCCGTCGCGGATCAGGATGTCCTTCGCGGCGCCACCGAGGATCTGGGCGTTGCGGATCAGGTAGGTGGTCACTGCGCGGCCTCCGCGGAGTCGGTGGTACGAGGTGCGTCGGCGAGGGTGGCCCCGCCGAGGAGGAGGTAGAGGACGGCCATCCGGATCGAGACGCCGTTGGCGACCTGCTCGACCACGGTGCAGCGCGGGGAGTCGGCCACCTCGGCGGTGATCTCCATGCCGCGGACCATCGGGCCGGGGTGCATCACGATGGCGTGCTCGGGCAGCTGCGCCATCCGGATGCCGTCCATGCCGTAGCGGCGGGTGTACTCGCGGGCGGTCGGGAAGAACGCCGCGTTCATCCGCTCCTGCTGGACCCGCAGCATCATCAGCGCGTCGGTCTTCGGCAGCACCGCGTCCAGGTCGTAGGAGACCTGGCAGGGCCAGTTCTCGATGCCGATCGGCAGCAGGGTCGGCGGGGCGACGAAGGTGACCTCGGCGCCGAGCGTGTTGAGCAGGTGGACGTTGGAGCGGGCCACCCGACTGTGCAGGATGTCGCCGACGATGGTCACCCGGCGCCCCGCCAGGTCCTTGCCGGTGCCCGGGTTGAGGTGGCGGCGCATGGTGAAGGCATCGAGCAGCGCCTGGGTGGGGTGCTCGTGGGTGCCGTCGCCGGCGTTGATCACGCTGCCGTGCAGCCAGTCGGACTGGGCGAGCCGGGCGGGCGCGCCGGAGGCGTGGTGACGGATCACCACGGCGTCGGCGCCCATCGCCTGCAGGGTCAGCGCGGTGTCCTTGAGGGACTCGCCCTTGGAGACCGAGGAGCCCTTGGCGGAGAAGTTGATGACGTCGGCGCTGAGCCGCTTCTCGGCGACCTCGAAGGAGGTCTTGGTGCGGGTCGAGTCCTCGAAGAAGAGGTTGACGACGGTCCGGCCGCGCAGCGTGGGCAGCTTCTTGACGGCCCGCCCGGAGAGCTGGGCCAGCTCCTCGGCGGTGTCCAGGATCAGCAGCGCGTCGTCACGGGTCAGGTCGGCGGTGGAGACGAGGTGGCGCTTCACGCGATCACTCCGGGAGGTGCTGGTCGGCGGCGAGCGCCTGGGTGGATCGGGCGGCGTAGTCGCGGTCGCCGACCAGGACGGCGTCCCGGCCGTCGTTCTCGGCGAGCTGGACCTGGACGGCCTCGCGCAGCGAGGTGGGCAGGTTCTTGCCCACGTAGTCGGCGCGGATCGGGAGTTCGCGGTGGCCGCGGTCGACCAGGACGGCCAGCTGCACGGCGCGCGGGCGGCCGATGTCGCTGAGCGCGTCGAGCGCGGCGCGGATGGTGCGGCCGGAGAACAGCACGTCGTCGACCAGGACCACCAGCTTGCCGTCGATCCCGTCGGCCGGGATCTCGGTGTGCTCCAGGGCCCGCGCGGGCTTCAGCCGCAGGTCGTCCCGGTACATGGTGATGTCGAGGGTGCCGAGCGGGATCTCGCGCCCGGTGATCTGGTTCAGCTTGTCCCGCAGCCGGCGGGCGAGGTGCACGCCCCGGGTGTGGATGCCGAGCAGCACGACGTCCTCCGCGCCCTTGGCGCGCTCGACGATCTCGTGCGCGATCCGGGTGACGACCCGGGCGACGTCGGTGGCGTCCAGCACCTGGTGCGGTGGGCGCGGCGTCGTTGATGCGTGTGTGGTCATGCCGAAGCGGACCTCCTTCCCCGCCTCACGGGACGGGTCTTAAAGGATGTCTGGGAAGGTCGCCGGCCGCAGCCGGAGCCTCGCCCATGGTAGCAGTGCGCTGATGGGGGCCCATTCGCACGACTGCCCCATTCGGCTTGACGACCCACCCTCACTCTACGTAACCTCACAGTGAGTTACGAAGGACGTTCTCGTGGGCTCGCCACTGAACGCGAAGCAATGAAGCAATCTCGTCCGGGGAGATCAATGTCCAGCGACTACGCGAAGCAGCTCGGGGCCAAGCTCCGGGCGATCCGCACTCAGCAGGGGCTCTCCCTGCACGGCGTCGAGGAAAAGTCCCAGGGTCGCTGGAAGGCCGTCGTCGTCGGTTCGTACGAGCGCGGCGACCGTGCGGTGACCGTGCAGCGCCTGGCGGAGCTGGCCGAGTTCTACGGCGTCCCGGTGCAGGAGCTGCTGCCCGGCGGCACCCCCGGCGGCGCGGCCGAGCCGCCGCCGCGCCTGGTCCTCGACCTGGAGAGACTGACCCAGGTCCCCTCGGAGAAGGCCGGCCCGCTGCAGCGCTACGCGGCGACCATCCAGTCCCAGCGCGGCGACTACAACGGCAAGGTGCTCTCCATCCGCCAGGACGACCTGCGCACGCTGGCCGTGATCTACGACCAGTCGCCGTCCATCCTGACCGAGCAGCTGATCAGCTGGGGCGTGCTCAACCCGGACGCCCGCCGCGCGGTGCGCGAGGAGGACGCCGGCTGACCCGGCCGTTCCGAAGAAACGAATCAGCGGGGCGTACGGCCGTGGCCGTGCGCCCCGCCGTCGCTCCCGCGTTCAGCACACCGTGCCCAGGCTGAAGCCGGGGCGGGCGTCGATCTCGTCCAGCCGCAGCGCGGCCGGCGTCCAGTCCAGGCCGGTCGAGCGCCACGCCCAGGCCACCGGGCGGTACTCCCCGCAGGTGGCGGCCGACCCCTGGACGCCGTGCAGCAGCGCCGCGCCGGGCAGCTCCCGGTACAGGCCGGCGCAGAGCACCGCGCAGACCAGGTCCAGGTCCTCGTCGTTGATCCGCACCACGCCGTCCTCCCAGTGCAGCACCCGGGCCTGCGCCTCCAGCCGGCCGCCCGGCTCCTCCACCACGCAGCGCAGCTCGTACGCCCCGCAGCCCGCGCCGACCAGCATCCGGCGGAAGACCTCGGCCGCCCGGTCGTGCAGCATCCGCACCTCGGGGTCGGCTCCGTCCGGACCGCACAGCGCGCCGTCCAGCAGCAGGTCGGCGTGGCGCAGCGTCAGACCGCCCTCGCGGGCCCGGACCAGCCGGGGCAGGAAGTCGCCGGACAGCTCCTCCCCCCGGTAGGGCAGCAGCTGGGTCTGCAGCGCCGGGTTGACCAGGTACCGGTCGCGGGCGGAGGACTCGGCCGGGTCCAGCCCGTGCAGCAGGCAGAAGTCCGCGAAGTCCGCGGGGTGGAACATCCGGGCCTGCACGGTGCCGAAGACCCGGAGCGCGTCGGCCAGCAGCACGGCCGTGTCCAGCAGGTAGGCGTCGAAGTCCGCGGCGTCGGTCAGGTGCCAGGGCCGGGCCAGCTCGAAGTCCTCCGCGCTGGCCAGGATGCCGGTGACGAACGCCTCCTCCGACCGGCGGACGGCGGAGGTGCTGCAGCGGATCTGCCGACGGCGACTGCTGGACATCGGTGGCTCCCGGGGCGCTGGTGCGAGTGGTGCTGACTCCGTCCTCCCCCGCTCCACCCGACGCACACGCACCCTGTGTCACAGACCTGTAACCGAATGCGACCACGCACCGTCACGACCGCCGGGTGCCCCACTGCCTCGGTGCGCGGGCGAGCTGACGGGACTGGGCGACCAGCCGGCCGTCCGCGTCCCAGACCTCGGCGTCCTCCTCGAAGTAGCCGCCGGCCAGGTTGCGGGTGGCGTGGACGACCCGCAGCCAGCCCGCCGCCGGACGGCACCGGACGTGCACGGTCAGCTCGACGGTGGGCGCCCAGCCGGGCAGCCCGAGGTCGAAGGTGACCGGCGGCAGGGCGTCGGCGACCAGCAGCAGCGAGAGCGGGTCGGCGTCGCGGCCGTCCGCGAGCCGGAACCAGCCCTGGATCCGGCCCTCCTTGGACGGCTGCCCGAGCGCCCAGCCGACGGTCGCCGGGTCGAGCCGCAGGTCGAACCGCTCCAGCAGGGCCGCCTCGGCGATCATCTCCTTCGGGGCGTGCTCGACGCCGATGCACTGCTCCGGCGGCGGCATCACGGGCGGCTGCGCGGTGGTGCGCACCTCGCCCTCGAAGGCGTCCAGGTCGCCGTAGGTGGCGAGGACCCGCAGCCGCTCCTCGCCGTCCTGGAGGAGCACGGCGGTGCCGGTGGTCAGCGAGCCGCCGCGGCGGACGATCTCGGTGTCGACGGTGGCGGGGCCCGGCACCGAGGCGGAGAGGTAGTACCCGCTGACCGAGACCGGGTCGCGGTGCGGACCGGCCGCGAGCGAGAGCGCGTGCCCGGCGAAGGCCAGCAGCAGGCCGCCGTTGACGCCCCCGCCGATCCGCCAGCCCTCCCCCAGCTCGCCCTCGTACCGCCCCCCGCCCCGCGCGGTCAGCGCAATGCCCCGGTCGAACTCACTCATCGCCCTCGCACCCTCCATCGACATTACTCATGGGTAGGGTACGCGCGAAGGCCGCCGGACCGACAGGTCCGGCGGCCTTCGAAGGCGGCCGCTCAGGCGCGGCGGATGGTCGGCTTGAGCTCCAGGAAGCGGGCGAGCAGGCCGTTCACGAAGGCCGGCGACTCGTCCGTGGAGTACTCCTTGGCGATCTCGACGGCCTCGTCCAGGACGACCGCGTCCGGGACGGAGTCCTCCCAGATCAGCTCGTAGGTGCCGAGGCGCAGGACGTTGCGGTCCGCGATCGGCATCCGGTCGAGCGTCCAGCCCACCGCGTAGGTGGCGATCAGGTCGTCGATCGTCCGGGCGTACTGCGAGTACCCCTCGATCAGCTGCATGGTGTACTCGGCGACCTGCGGAATGCCCTCGTCCGGCTTGGGGTCGCGCGAACGGGCGACCCAGTCGGCGAGCACCCGCTCGGGCGACACACCGCGGTGGTCGGCCTCGAACAGGATCTGGAAGGCCCGGGTGCGGGCCTTGCTACGAGCAGCGGCCACGATTACTTGACCCGGCCGAGGTAGCTGCCGTCGCGGGTGTCGACCTTGACCTTCTCGCCGGTGGTGACGAAGAGCGGGACCTGGATCTCGGCACCGGTCTCCAGGGTGGCGGGCTTGGTGCCACCGGTGGAGCGGTCGCCCTGCAGGCCCGGCTCGGTCTCGGCGATGGTCAGCTCGACCGCGGCCGGGAGCTCGATGTACAGCGGCACGCCGTCGTTCTGCGCGACCAGGGCCTCGAAGCCCTCGAGCAGGTACTTGGCGGCGTCGCCGACGGTGCCCTCCTCGACCGGAACCTGGTCGTAGGTGTCCATGTCCATGAAGATGAACTGGTTGCCGTCGCGGTACGAGTACTGCATGGTCCGCTTGTCGACATTGGCGGTCTCGACCTTGACGCCCGCGTTGAAGGTCTTCTCGACGACCTTGCCGGTCAGGACCTCCTTCAGCTTGGTGCGCACGAAGGCGGGGCCCTTGCCGGGCTTCACGTGCTGGAACTCGACGACGGACCACAGCTTGCCGCCGTCCAGCTTGAGGACCATGCCGTTCTTGAGATCGTTCGTGGAAGCCACGGGCGCACTAACTCCTGTGTATAGCTGTCAAGGAACCAAGGGCTGCGTCCACCGCCCACGCCGGGTGGGCTAGAGGGCGAGGAGCTCCTTGGTGGTGATGGTGAGCAGCTCGGGCCCGCCCTCTTCGAGGGGGCGCACCACGAGCGTGTCCTCGATCCGGACCCCGCCCCGGCCCGGGAGGTGGACTCCTGGACCGACGGTGACCGGCACGCGATTGTCCAGTTTACCCATGTCGGCGGGCCCGAGGCGCGGAGCCTCCCGGATCTCCAGGCCGATGCCGTGTCCCAGCGGGTGGACGGAGCGCTCGGCGTGCCCGGCGGCCTGCAGGATCGAGCGCGCCGCGTCGTCCGGGACGTGCTGTTCCACGCCCGGGCTGAGCGCCTCCCGGCCGGCCCGCTGGGCGCGGAAGACCAGCCGGTGCAGCTCGACCTGCCAGGGCGCCGGGGCGGCGCCGATCACGAAGGTGCGGGCGGTGGAGATGCCGTAGCCGCGGTACTGGGCTCCGAGCACCACGGTCAGGAAGTCGCCCTCCTCGACCCGCCGGTCGGTGGGCTGGTGGTGCTCCAGGCCGCTGTGCGAGCCGGTGCCGACCGAGACCGGGAAGGCGGCCCGGTCGGCGCCGTGGTCGATCATCCGGCGCTCCAGCTCCATCGCCAGGTGCCGCTCGGTGCGGCCGACCAGGATCGACTCCAGCAGCTCGCCGAGCGCCTGGTCGGCGATCTCGGCGGCGATCCGCAGGTCGGCGATCTCGTGCTCGTCCTTGACCACCCGCAGCCGTTCGACCGCGCGGTCCAGGTCGGTCAGCCGGACGCCCTCGGCGAGCGCGGAGATCGAGCGGTGCCGGGCCACCGTGACGTCGTGCTCCTCGACCGCCAGGTCGCGCACCCGCAGCCGGGCGGCCTGCTCGGCGACCGCGTCGGCGGTGTCGAGCTCACCGGGGACGGGCAGGCGGGTGACGTCGTCCGCGATCAGGTGCTCGCCGCTGTCGTCGGGCGGCAGGTCGTCGGGGACGGCCAGCAGCACCCGCTCCCGGGTGACCAGCAGGCTCGCCCCGCAGGGCGGGCAGCCAGTCAGGTAGCGGACGTTGGCGGCGCGGGTGACCAGCGCCGCGTCGACCCCGGAGGCGCTGCAGTACTCCCTGAGCCGTTCCCTGCGGGCCGCGTGCGCATCGGACATGTTCCGAGCCTACGAAGCAGCTCGCCGCCCCGCCCGTCGGGCACGCCGGACGGGCGGGGCGGCCCCGGCCGGCGGGCGCCGATCAGATGGCGCCGTTGACGACCGAGTTCTGGATCGCGCCGGCGGTGAGCGCCCGCTTGGCCAGGATCTGGTCGTAGGTGCCGTCCATCACCAGCTGGTTCATCGCCTTGACCAGGACGTCGCGCAGGTCGCGGTCGCCCTTGCGCACGGCGATCCCGTACGGGCGCGGCTGGAGCTGGTTGCCGCCGATGTCGAGGGCCTTGCCGCCGCCCACGGTCTGGGCGCTGTAGGCGGCCTTGGGGAAGTCGGTGACGTAGGCGTCGGCCTGGCCGGATTTCACGGCCTCGACGGCGTCGTTGTCGCTGTTGGTCTGGATCACCTTGAGCGGCTTCGAGCCGTGCTCGCAGGCCTTGACCTGGCGGCCGGCCAGGTCGTCGTGAGTGGTGCCCTTCTTGACCGCGACGGTGTGGCCGCACAGGTCGTCGATCCGGGTGATGGTGCCCGGGTTGCCCTCGCGGACCACGATGCCGATGCCGGCCATGAAGTAGTCGACGAAGTCCAGGCCCTCGTTGACCTGCTTGCCCTCCTTGTCCACGCCCTGCTCGCGCTCGCGGGTGTCGGTGACGCCGGACATCGCGATGTCGTACTTGCCGCCCAGCAGGCCGGGCAGCACGTTGGCGAACGGGCCGACGTCCTGGAAGTCGAAGCGGACGCCGAGCACCTTCTCCAGGGCGGCGGCCAGGTCGGGGTCGAGGCCGTCCGGCCTGCCGTCGGGGGTGCGGAAGACCACCGGCGCGGCGGTGAACGAGGCACCGACCCGGATCGCGCCGGCCTTGCGGACCGCCTCCGGCAGCTGGTCGTGCAGCGAGGCCTGTCCGGCCCCGGCGATGCCGCAGGCGCTCAGCAGCAGGGCGCCGACGACGGCCCCGCTGACGGTGACGTTGGTGCGGTGGCGGCTGGACATGGGGGACACCCCTCGCTTCTCCCGTGGCTGGACGCGGCATGCGCGGACCCACGGGACCCGGCGACGGGCATGGCTCACCCCCGGACATCCCCACCCGGCCCCCGCTCCGGTGTGATCTTCCGACTATAACCAGCCATGGTCACGTCACTGCGCATTCCGACCGACAAACCTTCGACTTCCACAACTTCACCACCAGTCAGCTGGCGCTCCGTCAACTCGGCTCCGGCCCCCACCGGTCCTCTCCGGACGTTCCCACCCGAACGGCCGCCAGGGCCGCCGCCACGCCCGCCTCCACGTCGGTGACCGGATAGAGCACCTCGCGGACCACCCGCGCCGGGTCGACCACCAGGGTCAGCCGCTTCAGCCGGGTGGTGCCGGCCGCCCGCAGGGTGGGCAGCCGCAGGGCCGCGGTCAGCTCCAGCGCGGTGTCCGAGAGCAGCGGGAAGGTCAGCCCCTCGGCCTCCGCGAAGGCCCGCTGCTCGTCCGGGCGCTGGGTGGACACCCCGCGCACCGCCGCCCCGGCGGCGGTGAACTCGGCCAGCCGGTCGCGGAAGGTGCGCGCCTCCAGGGTGCAGCCGGGCGCCCCCGGCACCGCGCCCCAGCCCGGCGGGTACGCGTCCGGGCGGGCGAACGCGCCGGGGAAGCAGTACAGGACGGTCCAGGCCCCGGCCGCCAGCGGGTCCCCGGGCGCCGCCCCCGGGTCCGTCGAGTCGACGAGGGCGAGGGCCGGCAGCCGGGCGCCGCGCAGGGCGTGCACCCGGGCCGCCTCCCGGGAGTCCTCGGCGGCGGTGGCACTCGCCTCCCCGTCGCCCAGCACCCAGGTGTCGCCCCAGTCCTGCAGCGCCACCAGCACCGGCAGCAGCGCCCGGCCGCGGGCGGTCAGCCGGTAGTCGTGGCGCACCGGCCGGTCCTGGTACGGCTCGCGGACCAGCACCCCGCCGTCCACCAGCAGCCGCAGGCGCTCGGCGAGCACCTTGCGGGACAGCCCCAGCTCGGCCTGGAAGCCGTCGAAGCGGCTCACCCCGCGCGCCGCGTCGCGGACGATCAGCAGCGTCCACGGGTCGCCCACCACGTCCAGCGCCCGGGCGATCGCGCAGTCCGCGTCACCCGCCTCGCTCCGCCTGACCATCCGCTCACCCCGGGGTGCGTCTCGATCCCTGTTGACCTCAGTCCTACCAGGTCGGCATAGTCAGTTCCCCAAAGGAACTCACTCGGGGGGCAAGCGGTGCGCACCGTGCCACGGCCGGTCTGGCTGCTGTCGGCGGGCAGCTTCGTCAACATGCTGGTGACCTTCACCTTCGTCTACCTCTTCGTCTACCTGACCGAGGGGCGCGGGCTGCCGGTCACCACCGCGGGCACCATCGCCGGGATCGGCGGCATCGGCCTGGTCGCGGGCAACTTCACCGGCGGCTGGTTCGGCGACCGCTACGGCCACCGGCGCACCCTGCTGGCCGGCTCGGCGCTCTCCGGCGTCGGCCTGCTCCTGCTGCCCGAGCTGCCCACCCCGGCGCTGCCCGCGCTGCTCGCCCTGGCCCAGTACGCCGCCGGCGCGGCCCGCGCCGCCAACAGCGCACTGGTCGCGGTCGCCATGCCACCGGGCGCTCGGCGCCAGGGCGTGGCCGTGATGCGGTTCGCCGCCAACGCCGGGTTCACCCTCGGCCCGCCGCTCGGCGCGCTGATCGCCGCGCACTGGTCGTACGAACTGCTCTTCCGCCTGGACGGCGCCAGCACCCTGCTGTTCGCCGCCTACGCCGCGCGCGTGCTCGGCGCGGACCCGCCGCGCCGCGCCCCCGCCGCCGGGCCGCAGCGGGCGGGCGGGCCCGGGCCGGGCCTGTGGACGATGCTGCGCCGCCGGCCGGCCCTGCTGGCGCTGCTGCCCGCGATCGTCGTGGTCGACACCGTCTACCGCCAGCAGTACTCCACCCTGCCGGTCTTCCTCGCCGACCACGGCCACTCCACCGGCGTGTACGGCGCGCTGCTCGCCGTCAACGGCGGCGCGATCCTCTGCCTGGAGATCCCCGCCGCCCTCGCGCTGCGCCGGATCGCCCCGCTGCGGATCATCGGCACCGGGCTGCTGCTCGTCGGCGCCGGCTTCTCGGTCCTGGCCGGAGCCGCCTCGGTGGCCGCCGCCGCGGCCATGATGCTGCTGGTCACCCTCGGCGAGATCCTCTACAAGACCCCGGCCACCGCGTACGTCGCCGACTGCGCGCCCGAGGGCTACCAGGGCCGCTTCCAGAGCCTGTACGCCGGCGCCTCGATCAGCGGCAGCGTGCTCGCCCCGCCGCTCGGCGCCGCGCTGTACGACCACGCGCCCGGCCTGCTGTGGCCGGTCTGCGGGGCGCTGGCCGCCCTGGCGGGCATCGCCGTGCTCGGCGCCGGGCGGCCGCGGGCCGGCGGGAATGCCCAGGCCGGCCCGGCGGTTGAGACGAAGGTGGAAACGGTTCCCGTTTCCTGAAACGCCGCGAACGAGGAGGACCCCATGGCCGCCGGCGACCTGCGCCCCGTCGTCAAGCTCCGCTCCACCGCTGGGACGGGCTACACCTACGTCACCCGCAAGAGCCGCCGCAACGACCCCGACCGGCTCACCCTCCGCAAGTACGACCCGGTCGCCGGCCGGCACGTCGACTTCCGCGAGGAGCGCTGACGCCGCACGGTCGGAGCGGCACCGCTCCCGCCCCCGGCCGGGTCAGGCCGGGGGCGGGACCAGCACGACCAGGGTGAGGCGGACCGGGTCGGTGCCGGCGTTGCGGTAGGCGTGGGCGGTGCCGGCCTCGTAGGAGGCGGTGGAGCCGGCCGGGACGAGGTGGTCGCGGCCGTCGAGGGTGAGGGTGAGGACGCCCTCGTCGACGCGGGCGATCTCGACGGTGCCGGGCGGGTGGGGGTCGGAGGTGTGGCCCTCGCCGGGGTTGAGGCGCCAGGTCCAGAGTTCGAGCGGGCCGGGCGCCTCGATGCCGTTGAGCAGGGTGCCGCTGCCGCCGTCGGGGCCGGTCCAGAGCTGGACGGCGTCCTCGGCGGGGACGATCCGCACGGTGGAGGTCTCGTCGTAGTCGAGCAGCCGGGCGATGGAGACCCCGAGCGCGTCGGCGAGCCGGACGACGGTGCCGACACTGGGGTTGGTGCGGGCCTGTTCGATCTGGACGACCATGCCGCGGCTGACGCCGGAGCGGGCGGCGAGCGCGTCCAGGGTGTGGCCGCGCTCGGTGCGCAGGCGCTTGAGGTTGCGGGCGAGGGCCTGGGTGACGAGGTCGGGGTCCGGCACGGCGCAGTATCAGCCTCAGTTCAAAATATTGGCTCGGGAAGTCCAGCACAGTGAACTACCCTTGCTCTTGCAAGCAGAGTCCACCTGACTGTACTGCGGAGTCCACCATGCTGTCCCGAATCGTCGCGCACCCGTGAGCGCCGCCCTCGCCCTCACCGCCAGCCTGCTCTGGGGTGTGGCCGACTACGGCGGCGGCGCGCTGACCAGGCGCCTGCCGGCCCTCACCGTGGTGGTGGTCTCGCAGACGGCCGCCGCGGTCCTCCTCGCGGGCGCCGTCCTCGCCACCGGCGGCCTCGCCGACCTCTCGCCCAGGCTGTGGTTCGCCGTCGCCGCTGGCGTGATCGGCCCGTTCGCGCTGCTCGCCTTCTACCGGGCGCTGGCCCTCGGCCCGATGGGCGTGGTCTCGCCGCTGGCCACCATCGGCGTGGCGGTGCCGATCGGCGTCGGGCTGTTCCTCGGCGAGCGCCCGGGCGCGGTCCAGGCGGCGGGCATCGCGGTGGCACTGGCCGGCGTGGCCCTGGCCGGCGGACCGCAGCGCGGCGGCGGGGGCATCGGCCGGGAGGCGCTGCTGCTCACCCTGGGCGCGGCGATGGCCTTCGGCGCCGTGCTGGCGCTGATCGCGCACGGCTCCAGCGGCGGCGGGCTGCTGCTGACGCTGTGCGTGCAGCGGCTGTGCAACGCCGCGGTCGGGGCCGGGATGCTGGCGTACGCGGCCCGGCGGCGACGCGAGCCGCTCGGGCTCGCGGACGCCCGGCGCAGCCTTGCGGCGCTGACCGCGGTGGGCCTCGCGGACGTGGCGGCGAACGGCGCGTTCTCGGCCGCCTCGCACCGCGGTTCGGCGGCGGTGGCGGCGGTCCTCGCCTCGCTGTACCCGGTGGTGACCGCGCTGATGGCGCGCGGCCTGCTGAAGGAGCGGCTGCGCCGGGTGCAGGTGGTCGGCGCCGGCCTGGCGGTCGCCGGGACGCTGCTGCTCGCCGCGGGTTGACGCGCGCCCGCGAGCCACTGCTGGAAGGATTCTGCAGAGCGGGGCCGGTCCTGCACGGCCGCTCCTGCACGGCCACTCCTGCGCCACCGCTCCTGCGCGACCGCTCCTGCGAGGTGAGTCCGATGCCGAAGTTCCTGATCATGGTCCAGGCCACCCAGTCCGACTACGACGCGATGGCCGGCAGTCCGACCCCCGGGTACCCGGCCTGGGACCGGGAGACGCTGACCGCGATGGTCGAGCACATGGACGGGATCAACCGGGAGCTGTCCGAGGCCGGCGAGCTGGTGGACGCCCGGGGCCTGGCCGAGCCGGCCCGCGCGGTCGTGGTCACCGCCGGTCCGGACGGGTCACCGACCGTCTCCGACCGCCCCTACGGCGCGGACCGGCCGGTGCTCGCCGGCTACTGGGTGATCGAGTGCGCGGGCCCCGAGCGCGCGGTGGAGATCGCCCGGCGCGCGTACGCCGCCCCGATGCCAGAGGGCAGCACACCGACCGATGTGGTGGTCCGCCCGGTCGAGGACGAGCCGCCGGGGACGTGACCGCCCGCGGGGCGGGCGGGGGGACGGACCGGCGCCGGGCCCTCCCCCCACGGGAGCCCGGCGCCGGAGACTGTGCGCGGCCGACGGACCGTCAGCCGCGGGCCGTCCAGCGCTGTTCCACCCGGGCGAGGCGCCAGTAGCCGATCGCCGCCGCCCAGACCACCACGAACAGGCCGACGATCGCGAAGCCCACGTTGTCCAGGCTCAGTCCGGCGATCCAGCCGGTCACCGGGTCGGTCAGGTCCAGCTTCTCGTGCAGCACCGCGACCAGTTCGATGGTGCCGATCACGAACGCCACGGCGATCGACAGGCCGGTGATGGTCAGGTTGTAGAACACCTTGCGGACCGGGTTGGAGAACGCCCACTGGTAGGCGAAGTTCATGAAGGTGCCGTCCAGGGTGTCGAACAGGCTCATCCCGGCGGCGAACAGCAGCGGCAGGCACACGATCGCGTACCAGGGCAGGCCGGCCGCCGCGCCCGAGCCCGCCATCACCATCAGCGTCACCTCGGTGGCGGTGTCGAAGCCCAGGCCCAGCACCATGCCGACCGGGAACATCTGCCCCGGGCGGGTGATCGAGCGGGTCGCCCGACCGAGGATCCGGTTCATCAGGCCGCGCGACTCCAGGTGCTTCTCCAGCTCCTTCTCGTCGTACGTGCCCTCGCGCATCTTCCGGAACACCCGCAGGATGCCGGTCAGCGCGGCCAGGTTCAGCGCGGCGATCAGGTAGAGGAAGACGCCCGACGCGGTGGTGCCGACGGTGCCCAGCACCTGGTGGGTGGTGGACTCGTCGTCCATCAGCACGCCCGCGAGCTGGGCGCCGCCGGCCACCAGGGCCGCCATGAGCACCACCATCGAGGAGTGCCCGAGGGCGAACCAGAAGCCCACCGACACCGGCCGCTTGCCGTCCGCCATCAGCTTGCGGGTGGTGTTGTCGATCACCGCGATGTGGTCCGCGTCGAAGGCGTGCCGCATGCCCAGGGTGTACGCGGTGATGCCGAGGCCCACCCCGAACACCTGGGTGCCGACCTCGTACTTCTCCGGCACCACCAGCAGGAACAGGGTGCCGAAGGCCGCCACGTGCATCAGCACGATCACGGCCATCAGACCGGCCGTGCGGACGGTGTCCTCGCGGCGCCAGCGGAAGGACGGAAGGGCACCGGCCACGGCGGGCACGGCGGTTTCGGGCAGGCTCATCTGCGGGTCACGCTCCAGCACCTCGTGGAATCACTTCGTGAGCTGCCGTGGCCGGTCTCCTGGCTGACGGGGTGCTGAGCGCCCGTACCCCGCCTTCCCAGGCGCGGTGCGCCCAGTGGCGGATGAGGGGTACGGACATTCCCCGATCACAGTGGCGAGGGCCGCTCCGGTCTTGCACCGGTCTTCCCGAACACCACGGCTGGACCACCCTAGAGCTGACGGATCGACGGCTGCAAGCCTGCACAGCTGCGCAGGTGTGACGGGTGGCGAAGATCACCACCGGACCGCCTGCGAGAATGCCCCCATGCACCTCGTACCGGCCGACCGCGCCGCCCACCGGCCCATCGACGGCCACCGGGTGTGCGAGGCGATCGCCGCGATCGGCGACGCCGAGCACGTCCGGTCCTGGGCCGAGCGCTTCTCCCTGCTCGCCGACCCCGGACGGCTCTCGCTGCTGCTCGCCCTGCACGAGACCGGCCCGCTCGCCGTCACCGACCTCGCCATCGCCACCGGCATGCGCGACCCGGCGGTCTCCCAGGCGCTGCGGCTGCTGCGGGCCGCCGGGCTGGTCGTCGGCGAGCGGGACGGGCGGGTGGTGCGCTACCGGCTGGTCGACCTCGCCGTCGCCGAGGTGCTCGCGCACGGCGTCCTGGGCGAACGGGACTGATCCCTACTCCTGAGTAGCTGTATTCGGACAGTCTTCCTCGTCATGACACCGGAAGGACGCCCGGATCCTCCATGCTCTCCTCGGCGGTCGCCCGGCGGAAAACCCCGCCACCGCCCGGCACCTGACGAGGAGACACCCGTGACCGTACGCCGCGCCATCGCCGCCGGACTGCTCACCGCAGCCGCCCTCGCCCTCACCATGGCCCCCGGCACCACCGCCGGGGCCGCCGGGACCGGCGACCTGCCGTTCGGCTCCGCGACCACGGTCGGCCTGCACAACACCTACGACCCCGCCGCCTTCCCCTACCTCGCCCAGGGCCTCGACACCGGCACCGGCATGATCGAGCTCGACGCCTGGACCGACACCGTCACCACCGAGTGGAAGGTCAGCCACTCCAACCCGCTCGGCAACGCCAACAACTGCGTCACCGCCACCACGCCCGCCCAGCTCTACACCGGCGGCGCCAACAAGAACCTCGAAACCTGCCTCGACGACGTCCGGGTCTGGCTCGGCGCCCACCCCGGCAGCGGCCCCCTCGTCATCAAGCTCGAACTCAAGGGCGGATTCGCCGCCAACCGCGGCATGGGCCCCGCCCAGCTGGACTCGCTGATCGCCGCCCACCTCGGCTCCACCGCCTTCCGCCCCGCGGACCTGCTCGCCAAGCCCGGCGGCGGCGCCCACGCCACCCTCGACGAAGCCACCCGGGCCGGCAACTGGCCCAGCCGCACCGCCCTCGCCGGCCGCGCCCTGGTCTACGTCATCCCGGGCTCCTTCGAGGAGGGCAACCCCTTCGACACCCTGCACACCGACGTCGAGTACGGCCGCCACCTGCGCGACCTCTCGGCCACCGGGAAGATCGGCCAGGCCCAGGTCTTCCCCGCCTACCACGGCGCCGCCGGCGGCGACCCGCGCTCGGCCTACGAGGCCGACGTCCGCCCGTGGTTCGTCGTCTTCGACGGTGACGCCTCCGCGTACACCGCCGTCGACACCTCCTGGTACGACACCCGGCACTACCTGCTCACCATGACCGACGCGCAGAACGTCGCCCCCGCCATCAGCGGCACCACCCCCACCGCCGACCAGGCCACCGCCCGCACCCGGCAGCTCGCCGGCGCCCACGCCTCCATCGTCTCCAGCGACTGGCGCTCGCTGCCGACCGTCCAGTCCCTGGTCCTCCCCCGCGGCTGACCCCTCCCAGGTGTTCAGCCCAGGAAGTCCACCCGCTCGATCAACCCGTCCCGGACCCGGTGGGCCACCGGGGCCCGCACCGGTTCCTCCGCCACCCCCTCGGCGACCTCCCGGTCCACGACCCAGTCGCCCTCGGCAAGCCGTCCGGTGATCCGGGCGCGGCACCGGCCCTGCGCGAACTGTCGTACGTACGGCTCGCGCAGGGCCTCCCGGCCTTCCCAACGGCTGCCATCCCGCGGTTCACCAGCACGCCGTCCGCGTAGGTGGCGAGGAACGTCTCCGGGTCGTGGGAGTTGCACGCGGCGAACTGCCGATCCACCATCCCCCGAGCACCGTCCACCATCGCCCGCCGTCCTTCCGTCCCCGAACGTCCGCTGTCGGCGGACACGCCGCGCTACCGACCGCGGCCGGGCCACCATGAGGGGATGGACCAGAGCATCCGGATCCACCGCCTCGACCTCGGGTACTTCGTCCGCCCCTCCTCCGAGACCGGCGGCTCCCACCCCCGCGTCGAACCTGTCCTCGCCTACGCGGTCCGCCACCCCGATGGCGTCCTCCTCTTCGACACCGGCATCGGCGACGCCGGGCCCGAAACCGAGGCCTACTACCGCCCGCACCGCCGGCCCCTGGACGCCGCCCTCGCCGGCGCCGGCCTGACCCGCGCCGACATCACGCTGATCGTCAACTGCCACCTGCACTTCGACCACTGCGGCGGCAACCCGCTTTTTCCCGGCATCCCGATCCTGGTCCAGGCCGCCGAACTCGCCACCGCCCGCCGCGGCGGCTACACCGCCGACCACTGCGTCGACTTCCCCGGCGCGACGTACCAGGAGCTCGACGGCGAGGCGAAGCTCCTCCCCGGCATCCGTGTTCTCCCCACCCCCGGCCACACCCCCGGCCACCAGTCCCTCGCCGTCACCACCTCGGACGGCACCACCGTCCTGGCCGGCCAGGCCCACGACACGTCAGCCGAGTACGGCGCCGCCCACCTCGCCCGCCATGCCACGCTCGGCGGCCTCGAACCGCCGCTCCCGCCCTGTCCCACCTGGCACGATCGCCTCGCCGAACTGGACCCCCGGCGGGCGTTCTTCGCCCACGACTCCGCCGTCTGGGAGTCCGTCACATCGTGACCTTTGCCGGGAGTCCCCAGGCCGGGCCGGGCAGCGGTAGCGTCATGCCCGCAGAGGCCCGCCGTCCCTGCTGCCGCGCGTGCCACCGAAGACCCCACCTGCGAAGAACCGCCTCAGGAGCCGACCATGGACGACGAGATACAGCTGATCAGCGACGGCGACGGCCTGGCCGTCATCGGGAACCCCGCAGCCGTCGACCGCTTCCTCGTCTCCGAGGGACTGCCCTCGAAGGACCTCGGACTGCCCAGGCTCGGCCCGACTGTCAACGCTGCGGCCGGCGTCGCGCAGGCGAGGTCCGAGATCGCCGCCAACGCGGGCCGATGGGTGAAACTGACCGAGAAGTCCGCCCAGGCACTCAAGAAGTACCCGCTGATGAAGGGCTCGGAGAAAGGAGTCAGCCGCGCCGTCCTGACCGACAGGGGCAAGACGAAGGGACTGCTCGAGATCGTCAGAGCACCCGGGTCCTTCTTCACCAACCCTGCGGTCCTGGCCGGTGCCGCAGGGCTCATGGCGCAGCTCGCCATGCAACAGACCATGGACGAGATCACGGACTACCTCGCCACGATCGACGAGAAGGTCGACGACGTGCTCCGTGCCCAGAACGACGCGGTGCTCGCCGACATGGTCGGAGCGGGCATCGTCATCGACGAGGCCATGATCGTCCGGGCCCAGGTGGGGCGGGTCTCCGAGGTCACCTGGTCAAAGGTGCAGGGCACCTCCACGACCATCGCCCGGACCCAGGCCTACGCACTACGACGACTGGACGCGCTCGCTGAGAAGATGGAGCAGAAGACCAAGGTCGGCGAACTCGCCAAGACTTCCAAGGACGCCGAGTCCACCGTCAGCGAGTGGCTGGCCGTGCTCGCCCGCTGCTTCCAACTCAACGATGCGCTCGCCGTCCTCGAACTCGACCGTGTCCTGGACACCGACCCAGACGAGCTGGAACTGCACCGCCTCGCGCTCCGCACCGCACGGCAGAACCGGACGGAACTCATCTCCCGGAGCACCGAACGACTGCTGGGCCGCATCGACGCCGCCGTCGGCACGGCCAACACCAAGGTCCTGCTGCACCCCGCCGCCGCCCCCGCCGTGGTGCAGGCCGGCAACCACGTGGCCGTCGCGGTCGTCGAGTTCCAGGGCCGGCTCGGCATCGACCGCGACCGTCGGGCCCTGGATGCCCGTCGCTGGGCCGACGCGGCAGCAGAGGCCCGCGACAAGGTGCTCGAGACCGGGGCGGAAGGTGTCGACGCGGCCAAGCGCCTCGGCATCGACACCTTTGTCCGGGCCCGGTCGGCGACCGGGAAGCTCTCCACCGGGATCACCGACCGGGTCCGGCGCCGACGCGGTGACCAGGTGGGGCGGGACGAGGAGAGCTGAGGTCACCCGGTCCTTCCGGGCATGGCGCGGGGGTCCACCGTAGGCATCACCCGGTCAGCCGCGGCGGACCTCCGCGGACGGTGGCTGTGGTGCGGGGCGCCGCGCTCCAGCCGGACACCGGTGAGGGCGGGGTTGTCGACCAAGGGGTGGAGGTCGCCGTCGGTGACGGTGGTGGAGCCGGTGACGGCGACCTCGCGGAGGCCGGCGACGGTCTCGATCCCGACCTGCGGCGGGGCCTGGAGCTCGGCGAGGCGGGTGAGGCCGGAGAAGTCGACCCGGCCGCGCTGGTCGAGGCCGATGTGGAGCAGCGTCAGCTCGGGGCAGTCGCCCACCGGGGCGGGGTCGGCGACGCCCGGGCCGAGGCGGACGGAGTGCAGGCCCGGCACGTCGCGGACGAACCCGATGTCGACCGTGCCGCGGCCCGGCCCGGCGGTGCCGAGCAGGAGGCCCTCGCACTCGCCGGCGGCGAAGCGGTCGGCGTACGCCGCGTCCCGCTCCTCGCCGTCGAGCTGCATCTCGCGCAGGCCGGAGGCCACTGTCCTGATCCTCACCCGCCCGGTGTGCCTGCCGGGTCGGACGGCCCGCGGCTACGCCATCCAGAAGAAGACGGCGGTCATCCGCTTGTCCTCCAGGGTGCTGCCCCAGTAGCCGGTGGCGGTGTGCATCAGGTTGGCGCTGTAGAGGAGCAGCCGGTTGTAGCGGTGCGGGACGGCGAAGTCCTCGGTGAAGGAGTCGGCGGGGACGTACCGGGTGCCGAGCGCCTCGACCAGGTTGTTGTGCGGCGGCAGGACGACGTTGCCGCCGAGGCGGCCGCCGGGGAGGCTCTGGCGGTAGAAGCTGGTGCCGGCCTGCTTGGGGACGCCGGGGTTGAGGTAGAGGACGGCGGCGTAGCGGCACAGGGCGCGGGAGTCGGTGTGCGGGCGGGGTTCGCTCTCGCCCTCGCCGACGACCTGGACGCAGTTGTGGTTGAAGGTGCCGCCCTCGGCCTGCCCGAGGGCCCAGACCCGGTCGACGCCGACGGTGCGGGCGACCAGGGCCTCGACGTGGGCGAGTTCGTCGGGTTCGAGGGCGGGCATGGCGCGCATGCCGGGCCAGGCTTCGGGCTTGTGCGGGTAGCCGAGGTCCCAGTCCTGCTTGGCCAGGCAGCGGGCGCGGATCTCGTCGATGGTGGGGAGGACGTCGTCGAGGACCCAGTAGTCGCGGCCGCGGGTGGGCTTGCGGTAGGGCAGGACGGGCAGTGCGGGCCCGGGTGGCCGCCGGAGCTGTGGGGGCATGCGGCGAGGTTAGGAGCCACATGCCCCACGACTCGCCCCCGATCCGGTCAACGCTCGGTCAAATTGTCCGAGGTCAGCCAGCCGTCGAGGGTGGTGATGGTGCGGTGGTACGGGCCCTCCGGGCCGGTCGAGCGGTAGTCCTCGTACGAGGATCCGGTGCGGACGGTGGCCGTTCCGTCGGCGCGGTGGGCGCTGGGGCGCAGCACGTGGTCGACGGTGGCGCGGGTCAGCACGTGCGCGCCGGTGGCCTCGGTGGTGTCGCGGTGGTAGCCGAGCTCCATGGCGGTGCGCTGGTCGCTGCCGCCGGCGGCGTCGTGGGCGTAGCGGTAGGTGACGTCGAGCGGTTCGCTCTCGTGCACGGTGGTGGTGCGCCGGGGGCCGCCGCCCCAGGTGGCGACGGTGTGGGTGAGGTCGGCGGTGTTGTGCAGGACGAGGTCGTTGCCGCTGTCGCGCAGGGCCTGCCGGGAGGTGAAGGCGAGGTCCTCGCGGACCTCGGTGGTGATCCGGCCGTGCGAGGTCTGCACCCAGCCGCGGGCGAGGTCGTGCCGGGCGGCGGTGACCTGCCAGTCCCCGCTGCCGCCGCCGTGGTCGGTGAGGGCGGTGGAGACGGCGGCGTGGTCGGCGACCGCGTGCTCGGTGAGCGCGCCGGTGGTGCGGGCGCTGCCCCGGTCGAGGGTGGCGAGCAGGTTGACCTGACCGGTCCACAGGTCGTTGGACTGGCTCTCGGCCGCGTTGACCTCGATGCCGATCCGGTGCGGGCGGCCGTCGGTGAGCAGGCCGACGTACGGGGTGAGGTCGAGGCGGTAGGCGGGCAGCTCGAAGGCGAAGATGCCCTGGGTGGGCCGCCACAGCAGCGGGTCCCAGCCGCCGGTGTAGATCACCGGGTAGGGCTGGACGGCGCCGGCGGTGCGGCCGTCGACGGAGAGCCGCAGTTCGCGGAACGGGCCCTTGCCGCACCAGCCGAGGCCGGGGTTGGCCCGGACGAACTCGTCGGGGGCGGAGGCGTAGGCGAACTCCTCGCAGGCGCCGCCGCCGCGGGCGTACACCTCGGCGGTCAGCCGTTCCAGGTTGGGCGGGAACACCAGGTCGGAGGAGCTCGCCGGGGCGGCCTGGGTCAGGCCGAACGGCGCGGTGGTGAGCACCCGGTCGGCGGTGCGGGCGGCGGGGTGCGCGGCCGAGGCGGTGTAGAAGGTGAGGGTGGCGGTGATCGTGAAGACGCCGGTGTAGGTGTCGTCGACGACGTTGGCCAGGTCGAAGGCGAACGGCTGCGGGCGGTCCAGCAGTGCGGCGTACCGGGTGAGGTCGTGTTCGGTGTGCCACTCGATGCCGTCCCGGGACGGCTCGGGGGTGGAGGAGAGCAGGACCTCGACGCCGCCGATCCGGACGGTGAACAGCCGGTCGAACTGACGGCCCGCCACCGAGCCGCGCAGGTCGAGGACGACCGCCGACCACGGCCCGGGGCAGTCGGCGGGCGGGCTGACGGTGGCGGTGTACGGGGTGTCCGGCGGGTTGCCGTAGCCGCTGCGGAACGGCCGGTCGTGCATCGCCTCGACCGTGCAGGACCGGGTGTCCGGCCTGGTCAGCGGCTTGGCCGCGGTGACGGGGTCGTGGTAGTCGGTGCCGAAGTCGGCGTGGGCGGGTGCCGCGCCGCCCAGGGCGGCGGCGAGGGCGAGCGCGGCGGTCACGAGGACGCGGCCGGCGCGCTGGGCGAGGGTCGGTAATGCCACGACGGGCCTTCCTGGCTGGGGACGGTCGCGGCATCCTCCCGCCGATGGCATGGCAGCGTCAACGGCCTCGGGGGTCAGCGCCGCTCACCGACCAGGGCCTCGAAGCGGCGCAGCGCACGGCCCCCGAGCGGACGGAGGGCGGGAGCGAGCAGCCCGGCCGCGGGCAGCCGCAGCGTGCCCAGGAAGGCGAAGCGGGTGCCCTCCCCGTCGGGACGGGCGGCCATCCCGCCGAGCACGAAACGGCTCTGCATCAGGCACCAGCCCGGCTCCAGCCGGACGTCGAACCGGGCCCGCAGGCGCGAGTGGCCGACGATCAGCGCCTCGGTGGCGTCGGCGTTGGCGCGCACGGTGCGGATGTCCGGCAGCCAGCGCGGCAGGGCCCCCTCCAGGTCGGTGGCCACCTCCCAGACCCGCTCGAACGGCGCCGCCAGCACCGCCTCGTGGATGCTCGCACCGGGTACGGTGGCCGCCAGCACGCGCAGCCGCCGCACCGGGTCGAAGTCGGCGACCGGCCAGTCGGGGTGCATCGGTTCGGTCACTGCTGCCACGCCCTTCGGAAGCTCAGCCGGGCCCGGGAGAGCCGCGACTTCACGGTGCCGGCCGCCACGCCGAGCAGGTCGGCGGTCTGCCGCTCGTCCAGCCCCTCCAGGTCGCGCAGGACCAGCACGGCCCGGTGCTCGGGGGTCAGCCGGTCCAGGACGTCCCGGATGTCGGCGGCGAGCTGCGGGTCCCCCGGCGCGGGCACCTCGGCCAGCTCGCTGGGGACGCTGCGCGCGGTGCGCCGGACGTGCCGGACCGCCTCGCGCACCGCGATCACCCGGACCCAGCCGAACAGCGCGGCCGGGTCGTCGAGCTGGCGCAGCTTGCGGAAGACCGCGATCAGCGCCTCCTGGGTGGCGTCCGGGCCGTCGTCCAGCGCGATCGGGCCGCACAGCCGGCGCACGTACGGGGTGACCAGCTCCAGCAGCTCCGCCAGCGCCAGCCGGTCGCCCCGCTGCGCGGCGCGCACCAGCCCGGCGGTGCGAGCGGGTGTCGGATCCACGGCAGCCTCCTTCCGGTTCTCCCAGGGGAGGCCGGTGACGGGCCGGAGGTTCCCCCGGATTTCGTGACCCTGATCACAGGAACGGACCGGGGCGGCCACGGCTCCTGGATGTGTCGGATCGTCAGAACACCGGAGGAGAGCCTCGGATGAGGAAGAGTCGGATCGCAGGGGGGCTGGCGGCGGTGCTCGGCGCGGACAGCGCGGCGCACCTGTACTGGACCACCGGCGCGACCTGGCCCGCCGGCGACGCGGCGGGCCTGTCGCAGGCGGTGCTGGGCGCGGACGTGCCGTTCACCCCGCCCGTGCTGGTGCCGCTGGCCGCGGTGCTGGCGGGCGGGGCGGCGCTGGTGCTCGCGCAGGGCGGGCTGGTGCGGCTGCCCGCGCCTGCGGCGCTGCCGCGCTGGGGCACGCGCGCGGTCGCTGCGGGGCTGACCCTGCGGGCGGCCGCGGGGCTGGTCTGGGCGACCGGCACCGGCATGGAGACCGGGTCGGTGTTCTACGCCCTCAACGTCGCGCTGTACACGCCGCTGTGCCTGGCCGCGGCTGCGGCCGCCTGGCACCTGGGCCGGGCGTAGCCGCCGGCGGGTGCGCCCACGCTACGGGCGCACCCGCCGGGGGCGCGGGGGCACCTCCCGCGCCCCCGGCGGTTGCCCCTAGCCGGCCTGGCAGCTCGCGCACCAGAAGAGGTTGCGGGAGGCGTGTTCCTCCGTGCTGACCGGGGTCTCGCAGACCAGGCAGGGCTGCCCGGTGCGACGGTAGACGTACACCTCGCCGCCGTGGTCGTCGACGCGCGGGGGGCGGCCCATCGCCTCGGGGGTGTGCTCGGGTCGGACGGTGTCGATCCGGCCGGCGGCGACGCCCTCGTGCATCAGGGCGACGAGGTCGGCCCAGATCGCGTCCCACTCGGCGCGGCGGAGCAGGCGGCCGGGGCGGTGCGGCCGGATCCCGTGCCGGAACAGCACCTCGGCGCGGTAGACGTTGCCGACGCCGGCGAGGACCTTCTGGTCCATCAGCAGGGCGGCGACCGTGGTGGAGCTGTTGGAGACCCGCCGCCAGGCGGTGTCGGGGTCGGCGTCGGCGCGCAGCGGGTCGGGCCCGAGGCGGCGCTGGACGGCGGCCTTCTCGCCGGGGGTGAGCAGCTCGCAGGTGTTGGGCCCGCGCAGGTCGGCGTAGCCGTCCTCGTTCTCCAGGCGGAGCCGGATCAGGCCGACCGGCTCGGGGGCGGGGCCGGTGCCGAAGGTGAAGCCGCCGTAGAGGCCGAGGTGGATGTGCAGCCAGGCGTCGCCGAAGCCGAGGAAGAGGTGCTTCCCGTGGGCCTCCGCCGCGTCCAGCACCCGGCCGTCGATCAGGGCGGCGCCCTCGGCGAAGCGGCCCTGCGGGCTGGTGACCCGGACCGGGCGGTCGCCGAAGGCGGCGTGGTTCTGGCCGGCCAGGCGGTGGATGATGTGGCCCTCGGGCACGGGCGTCAGCTCCTCGGGAGTTCCGTTGCGATGTCCCCAGTCTCCCAGTCGGCACTGACAGCCTTCTGCCGCCGGTAGTGCCGGGCGACCCGGGCGCGGTTGGAGCAGGAGGGCTTGCAGTACTCCTGCCGGCCGTGGCCCTTGAGGAAGTACCGGACGCAGCGCGGGGCGGTGCAGGCCCGCAGCTGTTCGCGCCCGGGGCCGGCGAGGAACTCGGCGGTGGCCCGGGCGAGGGCGGCGGTGACCCGGGTGAGCGGGTCGGCGGCGGCGCCGAGCTGCACGAGCGCCGGCGGCGCCTGCTCGGCCCACTCCAGGCGGGGGGCGACGGGCCGGCGGGCGGCGGCGGTGTTGATCCGCTCCAGGGCGCGGTCGAGCGGCAGCAGCCGGTGGGCGTCGGCGGGGCTGGGCGGGGCGGGGCTGACGGCGCGGGCGAACAGCGCCCGGACGGCCTCGCGCAGGGCGCGCACCTCGGCCAGCGCGGCCTCGTCCGCCGTGAAGCCCCCGGCGTCCAGCGCGTCGGCCCGGTCGCGGACCCAGCCGTCCAGCTCGGCGGGCGTGGTGAGGTCGTCGGCGACGCCGCCGTGCCCGTCGTGGCGGACGGTGCTCGCCAGCTCCAGCGCCAGGACCCGTTCGGTCACCGCGTTCCTCCCGTCCACTTGATCGACTGCCGAGCCATAGCCTACCGTCCTAACGCATCCAATCGGAACAACCGTTAGGACGGATCACCGCCATGGTTCTGCTCGCCCAGCTCAGCGACCTCCACCTGGACGGCACCGCACGCACCGCCACCCGGGCCGCCCGGGCCGTCGAGCACCTGCGCGCCCTGCCCACCCCGCCGGACGCGCTGCTGGTCACCGGCGACATCGCCGACCACGGGGCGCTCGCCGAGTACGAGCTCGCCGCCCGGCTGCTCGACCTGCCGTTCCCGGTGCTCACCTGCCCGGGCAACCACGACGTGCGCGCCGCCTTCCGCGAGGGCCTGCTCGGCGAGGCCCCGTCGGACCGGCCGATCAACCGGCTGCACCTGGTCGGCGGGCTCGCCGTGCTGATGTGCGACGTCACCGTGCCCGGCCGGGACGAGGGCGTGCTGTCCGAGGAGACCCGGGAGTGGATCGACGAGGTGCTCGGCGGCCTCGCCCCCGGCACCCCGTCGGTGCTGGCCTTCCACCAGCCGCCGGTCCCGATGCACCACCCGCTGCCGGACGAGGGCCGTCTGCGCGAGCCGGAGCGGCTCGCCGCGCTGGTCGAGCGGCACCCCGGCGTGGTCGCGGTGATCACCGGCCACGCGCACACCGCGGCGGCGGCGCGCTTCGCCGGCCGCCCGCTGGTCGTCGGCCCGGCCACCACCTGGACCCTGCGCCTGCCCTGGGAGGGCCCGGACGCCGCCGACCGCGACCAGCCGCCCGCGCTCGCCTACCACGTGGTCAAGGGCGGGGAGCTCACCACGCACTTCCGCGTCCTGCCGTGACCGCCCGGATCGCCGGCTTCCTGCTGGCCGTCCTGCCGCTGGTCGCCGTCCCGGGCGCCAGTCTGACCCTGCTGGTCTCGCAGGTCGCGGCGGGCGGGCGGCGGCGCGCCGTCCCGGTGGTCGCGGGGACGGTCTGCGGGCTGGCCGTGCACGCCTGCCTCGCGCTGGCCGGGCTGTCCGCCGCGGTGATGCACTCCGCCGAGGCGTTCACCGCGGTCCGGCTGGCGGGCGCCGCCTACCTGCTGGGCCTGGGCCTGTGGACGCTCCGCCCGCCGCGGACCGCCCGGCCGCGCCGGGCCCGCGGCTCGGCGTTCACCCAGGCGCTGCTCGGCAACGTGCTCAACCCCAAGGCGGCGTCGATCTTCCTGACCGTGCTGCCGCAGTTCCTCGACCCCGCCCGCCCGGTGGCACCGCAGGTCGCGGCGCTCGCGGCCGCCCAGGCGCTGCTGGTGGCCGGCTGGCTGCTCGGCTGGACGGCCCTGCTCGCCACCGCCGAGCGCGCCCTGCGCGACCCGGTGGTGCGCCGCCGCACCGGACAGCTCGGCGGCGCCGTGCTGATCGCCCTCGGACTGCGCGCCGCACTCGCCTGACGACGGACCGGCGGGCGGCCCGGGCTCGGCGGCTCGGCGGCTCAGCGGCTCAGCGGCCGGTCAGCCGGGACATCACCGCGTGGTCCAGCGCCGCGGCCGTCTCCTCCACGGTGAGCTGCGAGTTGTCGATGATCGGCAGGCCCGAGGTGCGCCAGCCGGCCATCCGGCCGTGGATCCGGGCCACCTCCTCGTCGCTGAGCCGCCGGTTGCCGCTGCGTTCGGCGTTGCGGGCGAGCACCCGGTCGAGGCCGGGCAGCAGGACGACGGGCAGCATGCCGGGGCCGATGTGCCGCTTCCAGCCGCCGAGGCCGATGGCCGGGCGGTCGGGGAAGACGGCGTCGTCGATGATGCAGGAGATGCCGTTGGCGAGGTAGTTGCGGCAGGCGAAGCCGCAGGTGCGGCGGGCCAGCCGGTACTGCGCCTCGGAGGCGGTGTTCCAGCCGGACTGCGGGTTGGCGAAGCCGGACTGCACCCACTCGCGGACGTCGTCCAGGCTGATGTGCGCGGTCGGCGTCGGGCGGCGCTCCGCCCAGTAGCGGGCCACGGTGGTCTTGCCGGCGCCCGCGGGGCCGATCAGCAGCACGGCGACCGGCGGGCTCGGCAGGGGCTGCTGTGGCGGGTACGCGGGCAGCTGCACGGGCGCTCCGGCGGGAAGCGTGAAATGTCCGGTCGCCCCGGCGGGCACCGGGGGCACGGCCTTGAGCGGCACGGTCGGCCGGTCCCGGCGGACCGGCTGCGGCTGGTACCCGGGCTGCGGCACGCCCGCCATGACGGGCTGCCCGCCGGTCGGGTACGGCGGCGCGAGCGGCCGCGGCGGCACCGCCCCTCCTGCTGCGAACTGCTGCGACACGGTCACCTCCCGACGTGAATCTACACGTCGACCCGGTGGCAGGCACAGCCCACCACCGGGTCGTTGACCTGCCGTCAGCGCGTGGCGAGCTGTTCGGCGAGGGCGCGCAGGGCCAGTTCGTACGAGCCGATGCCGAATCCGGCGATGGTGCCGGAGGCCACCGCGGCGATCACCGAGGTGTGCCGGAAGGCCTCCCGCGCGTACGGGTTGGAGATGTGCACCTCGATCAGCGGTGCGGTCCGCTGGGCGGCCGCGTCCCGCATGGCGTACGAGTAGTGCGTGAACGCACCGGGGTTGATCACCACCGGGACCCGCCCGTCCGCCGCCTCGTGCAGCCACTGCACCATCTGCAGTTCGGAGTTGGTCTCGTGCACCTCGACGTCCAGGCCGAGCTCGGCGCCGAGCTTCGTGCAGCGGTCGACCAGCCCGGCGTACGAGGTGGCGCCGTAGACGTCCGGCTCGCGGCTGCCGAGCCGGCCGAGGTTGGGGCCGTTGAGCACCATCACCCGGGTGGTCATCCGGAGACCTCCGCGTACGCGGCGACCAGCAGGGACGGGTCCGGGCCCTCCAGGATGGAGGTCTTGGCCAGACCGTCCAGGACGACGAAGCGCAGCAGGTCGCCGCGCGACTTCTTGTCGATCTTCATGGCGTCCAGCAGCTTGGGCCAGGCGTCCGCCCGGTAGGTGAGCGGCAGGCCCACCGCGCCGAGCACGGCCCTGTGCCGGTCGGCGGTCTCGTCGTCCAGCCGGCCGGCCAGCCGGCCGAGCTCTGCGGCGAACACCATGCCGATGGAGATCGCCGCGCCGTGCCGCCACTTGTAGCGCTCGTTGCGCTCGATGGCGTGGCCCAGGGTGTGCCCGTAGTTGAGGATCTCCCGCTTGCCGGCTTCCTTGAGGTCGCCGGAGACCACGTCCGCCTTGACCTGGATGGCCCGCCGGATCAGCTCCGGTGTGTGGGGGCCGGCCGACGTGGTGGCGGCCTCCGGGTCGGACTCGATCAGGTCGAGGATCACCGGGTCGGCGATGAAACCGGCCTTGATCACCTCGGCCAGGCCGGAGACGTAGTCGTGCTTGCCCAGCGACTCCAGGGTGCCCAGGTCGGCCAGCACGCCCGCGGGCGGGTGGAAGGCGCCGACCATGTTCTTGCCCTCGGCGATGTTGATGCCGGTCTTGCCGCCGACCGCCGCGTCCACCATGCCGAGCAGGGTGGTCGGCATGGAGATCCAGCGCACCCCGCGCAGCCAGGTGGCCGCGACGAAGCCAGCCAGGTCGGTGGTGGCGCCGCCGCCGAGACCGACGATCACGTCGGAGCGGGTGAACCCGGTCTGGCCGAGCACCGACCAGCAGTACGCGGCCACCTCGGCACTCTTCGCCTCCTCGGCGTTGGGCACCTGCAGGGCGATCGCCTCGTAGCCCTCGGCGGCCAGGTCCTCGCGGATCGCCTCGCCGGTGGCGGCCAGCGCCTCCGGGTGGATGACCGCGACGCGCTTGGCCTTCGCGCCGATCAGCGGCGCCAGCTCACCGAGCAGCTGGTGCCCGATCAGCACGTCGTAGGGGTCGTGTCCGGCGCTGCCGCCGACGTGGATCCGGACGATGTCAGTGGTCATGACTGCTTGAGCTCCAGTGCTTCCAGTACGGCGTCCGCGACCTGCTCGGGGGTGCGGCCCTCGGTGTCGACCACGGCGGTCGCCACCTCCAGGTAGAGGGGGCGGCGGGCCTCCATCAGCTCGCGCCAGCGGGCCCGCGGGTTGATCGCCAGCAGCGGGCGCGGCGCGTCCAGGCCGACCCGCTTCACGGCGTCGCCCAGCGCGACCTCCAGGAACACCACCGGCAGCTCGCGCAGCAGTTCGCGGGTGGCGTCCGCCATCACCGCGCCGCCGCCGAGCGCCAGCACCCCGGCGTGGCCGGTGGCGGCGTCGCGGACGGCCCGCACCTCCAGCTCGCGGAAGTGCGGCTCGCCCTCGTCGACGAAGATCTCCGGGATCGGCTTCCCGGCCAGCTGCTCGATGTCCGCGTCGGTGTCCCGGAAGCCGACGCCCAGGCGCTCGGCGAGGACCCGCCCGACGGTGGACTTGCCACTGCCGGGCGGGCCGACCAGCACCACGCGAGGTGACGTCATCGGACGATCAGGTTGTCGAGGTAGCTCTGCACGTTGCGGCGGGTCTCGGAGACGTTGTCGCCGCCGAACTTCTCCGCCACCGCGTCCGCCAGCACCAGCGCGACCATCGCCTCGGCGACGATGCCGGCCGCCGGCACGGCGCAGACGTCCGAGCGCTGGTGGTGCGCCTTGGCCTCCTCGCCGGTGCGGGTGTCGATGGTCCGCAGGGCACGCGGGACGGTCGCGATCGGCTTCATCGCGGCGCGCACCCGCAGCAGCTCGCCGGTGGACAGGCCGCCCTCGGTGCCGCCCGAACGGCCCGAGGTGCGCTTGACGCCCTCCGGGCTCGGGACGATCTCGTCGTGCGCCTGCGAGCCCGGCACCCGGGCCAGGTCGAAGCCGTCGCCGACCTCGACGCCCTTGATCGCCTGGATGCCCATCAGCGCGGCCGCGAGCCGCGCGTCCAGCCGGCGGTCCCAGTGCACGTGCGAGCCGAGGCCCACCGGCACGCCGTACGCCAGCACCTCGACCACACCGCCGAGGGTGTCGCCGTCCTTGTGCGCCTGGTCGATCTCGGCGACCATCCGCTTCGACGCGTCCGCGTCCAGGCAGCGCACCGGGTCCTCGTCGAGGCGGGCCTCGTCCGCGGGCAGCGGCAGCACGCCGGCCGGGGCCTTGGCGGCGGCCAGCTCGACCACGTGGCTGACGATCTCGATCCCGCAGGTCTCCTTGAGGTACGAGCGGGCGACCACGCCGAGCGCGACCCGGGCCGCGGTCTCGCGGGCGCTGGCGCGCTCCAGGATCGGGCGGGCCTCGTCGATCGAGTACTTCTGCATGCCCGCGAGGTCCGCGTGGCCCGGCCGCGGCCGGGTCAGCGGCTCGTTGCGGGCCAGGCCGGCCAGCACCTCGGGGTCGATGGGGTCGGCCGACATGACCTGCTCCCACTTCGGCCACTCGGTGTTGCCGACCATGATCGCCACCGGCGAGCCCATGGACAGACCGTGGCGGACACCGCCGAGGAAGGTCACCTCGTCCTGCTCGAACTTCATCCGCGCTCCGCGGCCGTAGCCGAGCCGGCGGCGGGCCAGCGCGTCGGCCACCATCTCGGTGGTGACCGGCACACCGGCCGGCAGGCCCTCCAGCGTCGCGACCAGAGCGGGGCCGTGCGACTCCCCCGCCGTCAGCCAGCGCAACCTACCCAACGGAGCTCCTTCGTCAGCGGTCCGGTCCCGCGCAGGCGGGCCGGGCCGAGCGTCTCAACTGCTCCGATCCTTTCACGTCCGACCCGCGAGAGGCGGCACGGTCCGCGTTGCGGACAGCAACCGTCCGTGAAAACGGCGGCAGTCTGTCAGGTGGGACGGCCCGCGGACGGCCTGGCGGTCACTCCGCCGCCAGCGCCGCCTCGCCGGCCGCCCGCATCGCCGCCAGCGGCCCGGCGGCGACCCCGGTGAACTGCTCGAACTGCAGCACCGCCTGGTGCACCAGCAGGTCCAGCCCGCCCAGCACCGGCGCGCCCGCCCGCGCCACCGCCGCCGCCAGCGCGGTCGGCCACGGGTGGTACAGCACGTCGAACAGCGCACCCGGCGCCGCCGGCAGCTCCGCGGCGAAGCCGTCGGTGGCGCCGACCGGCGTGGTCGAGACGGTCAGCGGACCCGCCAGCGCCTCGGCGCCGCGCTCCCAGGCCGCCACCCTCAGCTCCAGCCCCAGGCGCTCGCCCAGCCCGCGCATCTCCGCCGCCCGCTCGGCGCTGCGCACGTACACCGTCACCGGGCCCTCGCACACCACCGCGAGCGCCGCCAGCGCGGACGACGCGGTCGCGCCGGCGCCCAGCACCGCAGCCTCGGCGACCCGCTCGACGCCGCGCTCGCGCAGCGCGTTCACCAGGCCCGGGACGTCGGTGTTGTCACCGCGCAGGCCACCCTCCGGGGTGAACACCACGGTGTTGACCGCATCGACGGAGCGGGCGGTGTCGGTCACCGCGTCCAGCAGCGGGAGGATCGCCCGCTTCAGCGGCATGGTCAGCGACAGGCCCGCCCACTCGGCGCGGTCCAGACCCGCGACGAACGCCGGCAGGCCGGCCTCGTCCACCTCGAACCGGTCGTAGCGCCACTCGCCCAGTCCGAGGGCGGCGTACCCGGCCCGGTGCAGCGTCGGCGACAGCGAGTGGGCGATCGGCGAGCCGAGCACGGCGGCCCGGTGGACGGTGGTCACAGGTGGCACCTCTCCTGGGGCGCCCGACAGGGCGCGTAGCACTGCCCGACGTGCGGCTCCGCCGCTGGGCGCGAATCGGAAGGGAGCCTACCGGGCGGCCGCGGACGGACCGGGACCCGTCCGACGGGCGGTCAGCGCCGCGCGGAGGGTCGGCGCCGCGCGGGCGGTCAGCGCCGCGGAAGGTCAGCGCCGCGGAAGGTCAGCGCCGCGGAAGGTCAGCGCCGCGTCCGCGCCGACCAGCGGCCGTCCTCGCGGGTGATCAGGATCGGGTGCCGGAAGGCGTCGCTCACCGGGCCGCTGCGCAGCACCTCGTCGGCCGTCCCGCAGGCCACCGCCTCGCCGTCGCGCAGCAGCAGCGCGTGCGTGGTGGAGGCCGGCAGCTCCTCCAGGTGGTGGGTGACCAGCACGCTCGCCAGCTCCGGGTAGCGGCCCCGCAGGTCGTCCAGCGCCCCGAGCAGTTGCTCGCGGGCGGTGAGGTCGAGCCCGGTCGCGGGCTCGTCGAGCAGCAGCAGCCGCGGCAGGGGCATCAGCGCCCGCGCGATCAGCACCCGTCCGCGCTCCCCCTGCGACAGGGTGGGCCAGGCCGCCTCGGCCCGGTGGGCGACGCCGAGGGTGTCGATCAGCTCCTCCGCGTGCGCCAGCTGCTCGGCCGACGGCTTGCGGAACGGGTCGGGCTCGATCGTGCCGGTGGCGCCGGTGAGCACCACCTGCCGCGCGCTGAGCGGCGAGCGCAGCGGGTGCCGCGGGTCGACGTGGCCCAGGTGTGCGCGCAGGTCCCGGATGTCGACCCGGCCGAGCTGCCGCCCGAGCACCTTCACCGTGCCCCGGGTGGGGTGGTTGACGGCGCCGAGCAGCCCGAGCAGCGTGCTCTTGCCCGCGCCGTTGGCGCCGAGCACCGCCCAGTGCTGCCCCGCCTCGACGCTGAACGTGATCCCGCGCAGCAGGTACCTGCCGTCGCGGACCACGTCGACCCCGTCCGCTTCGAGCAGCCGCACTACTTGCACTGACCGGCCTTCTGGTCGAAGCCCTTGCCCTGGCCGGTGCACCACTCCTGGACGTTCTTCAGGTGCTCGTCCCAGGTGCCGGCGAAGCGGGTCTCCTGCGGGTTCATCGCGATCCAGTAGATCCAGTTGCCCGGTGTCGGGTTCAGGACGGCCTTGATCGCGTCGTCGCCGGGGTTGGCGATCGGGGTCGGCGGCAGGCCCTTCCGCTTGTACGTGTTGTACGGGGTGTCCTTGTCGTGCTCCGCCGCCGTGAAGGTGGTGCGCCCCAGCTCGTACTGCAGGGTCGTGTCCAGCTCGAGCCGGCCCCACGTCCCGCTGGGCGGACCGGCGTTGGTGTTGAGGCGGTTGGACATCGCCCGGGCCATCTTGCCGAAGTCGGCCGAGTTGTTGCCCTCGGCCTGGAGGATGCTGGCCTCGATGATGACCTCGTAGCCGCTCTTCAGGCCGATCTTCTGGGCGCCCTCGTCGAGTTTGAGCTCCGAGTAGTGCTGGGTGGCGTTGGCCACCATCTGCTTCAGCAGCTCCTCTGGCTTCATGCCCTCGGTGATCGAGTACCGGGTGGGCCACAGGAAGCCCTCCGGGTTGCCGTTGGCGTACGCGGGCAGGCCGAGCGAGGCGACCTGGTCCTTGGCGACGGTGGCGGTGGTGCCCTTGGCCAGCTTCAGCTTGGTGTCGATGGTGGCGTAGATGTCGGCGGCCTTGCGGCCCTCCGAGATGATCAGCACGTTGCCGCCGTTGGACTCCACCAGCCGCTGCACGGCGTCCGTGCCGGACATCTGGTGCTGCATCGTGTAGATGCCCGGCTGGATGGTGCCGGCCTTCGGGTTCTTGCCGAACGCGGCGGTGAACGCCTCGACGCTCTTGACCACACCGGCGTTCTTCAGCGTGAGACCCATCTGGGTACCGGTGCTGCCGCCCTTGATCTCGACGTTGACCGAGCCGCTGCCGGCGCCCGCGAAGTCCGGCGGCGGGCCGAAGTGGTCCTGGTAGAAGCCGTAGCCCCACCAGCCGGCGCCCGCGACGCCGCCCATCAGCACCAGGGCGACGACCAGGCAGGCACCGCGGTTGCGCCGCCCGGACTTCTTGCCCTTCTCCTTGCGCTTGCGCTCGGCCTCGCGCGAGTTGTCCTGCTCGCCGCCGAAGAAGGAGTCGTCCTCGGGGGCCTGCTCGGCCTCGTCCTCCCAGTCCTCCGGCTCGGGCTCCGCCTCGTGCGCGGGCGCGGGGGCGTCCAGCGCGGCGGCCTCGGCCTCCCAGTCGATCCCGTCCGGGCCCGGCCCGGACGGCGGCGCCGGCTGCCGGACCTGCTGCTGCGGCGGCTGCGGCCGCTGCTGCACCGGCTGCTGGGCTTGCTGCTGCACCGGTTGCTGCTGGCCGTACTGCGGCTGGGGCACGCCCTGCTGCTGGTACGGCTGCTGCGGCATCGGCTGCTGCTGCTGCGGGTAGCCCTGCTGGCCGTACTGCGGCTGCTGCGGCATCTGCTGCTGTCCGTACGGGTCGCCGTACTGCGGGTACTGCTGCTGCGGGTAGCCCTGCTGCCCGTACTGCGGCTGCTGCTGACCGTACGGGTCGCCGTACTGCTGGGCCTGCTGCGGCTGCTGCGGGTAGCCCTGCTGTTGCTGCTGCTGGGGGTACCACGGCTGGTCGCCCTGGGCCGCGAAGCGCCCGCTCTGATCAGTCATCGAACCCCTTACAGCGTTCCGGCACCTGTCGAACCGGCGTGCTACCGCAGCACTCGGTGGGAGACGTTACCGTACCGCAGAAGGGCAAAAAGCCCAGCGCACTCGGGGTCAGCGCCCCGCTGCGGGGGGTGAGGAACTCTGCTGCGCCTGGTAGGCGTTGAACTCTGCGACGTTCTTCGCGTGCTGGTCGGTGCTGTCGGTGAAACGGGTGTCCCCGGGTTTCACCGTGACGAAGTAGAGCCAGTCGCCCTCCGCCGGGTCCAGGGCCGCGCGCAGCGCGTCCCGCCCCGGGTTGCCGATCGGGGTGGGCGGCAGCCCGGCGTGCAGGTAGGTGTTGAACGGCGAGTCGAGCTTGGTGTCGGCCTCCGTCGTGGTGAGGGTGGAGCGGCCGAGCGCGTAGTTGATGGTCGAGTCGAGCTGCAGCGGCATGTTGCGGCGCAGCCGGTTGTAGATCACCCGGGCGACCCGGGCCATGTCCTCGGGGTTGTCGGCCTCGGCCTGGGCGAGGCTGGCGACGGTGACGAGGCCTTCCGGGGTGGTGCCGTTGTTCTTGGCGGCGGCCTCGACCTGGCCGTAGCGGGTGACGGCCTCCTTGACCATCTGCTGGAGCAGGCCGAGCGGGGTGGTGTCGCCGGTGACCGGGTACGTCGCCGGGAAGAGGTAGCCCTCGACGTGGCCGCCGGCGGCCGCCGGCAGGCCGAGCCGGTCGAGCTGCTGCTCGGCAACGGCCTTGGTGGTGCCGGGCCGGGCCTTCAGCCGCTCGTCGACGGCGGCGTAGATCCGGTCGGCGCGCCAGCCCTCGGGGATGGTCAGGGCGTTGGCGTTGGCCGGGTCGAGCAGCACGTTGAGCGCCGAGGCGGCGGACATCTTCTGCTTGAGGGTGTAGGTGCCGGGCTGGATCCGGTCGCCGGCCGGGCTCTTGGCGGCCGCCTCGGTGAAGGCCCGGGTGGAGGCGACCACGCCGCCGTCGACCAGGGCCTGGCCGATCTGGGTGAGGCTGGCGCCGCGGGCGACCGAGACCTGGGCCTGGCCGCTGCCGTTGCCGGGGAAGTCGGCGGCCGGGGGCCTGCCCTCGGGCCAGAGGAACAGCACGACGAGGGCGGCGGCGCCGAGCACCGCGAACAGGCCGGCGAAGGCCAGGCAGCAGGCGGCGCCGGTGCGCAGCCGCCGCGGGTCGGGCGGTTCGACTCCGTACGGCTGCCCGGGTGGCATCCCCTCCGGTTCGGGCGCGGGGGCGCCCAGGTGGCCGGGGGTGAGTCCGGGTGCGGCGTACGGGTCGGTCAAGGCAGCCCTTCCAACGGGGATAACCGTCGGGGGCCCGTGCGGACGCGTCCGCACGGGCCCCCGAGAGGAAGGTATGCCAGGTCGATCAGATGACCGGCTCGACACTCTCACCGGGTGCGCGTCCGCTCACCCGTTCGGTCTCAAGCGCGTTCTGCAGGATCACCACGGCGGCCGCCTGGTCGATCACCGAACGGCCCTTCTTCGACGAGCGGCCGGAGGCCCGCAGGCCCTGCGCCGCCGTCACCGTGGTCATCCGCTCGTCGACCAGCCGGACGCCGACCGGGTAGAGCCGGCCGGCCAGCCGCCCGGCGTACTCCCGGACCTTGGCCGCGGCCGGGCCCTCCTTGCCGCTCAGCGAGCGGGGAAGGCCCACGATCACCTCGATCGCGTCGTACTCCTCGACGATCGCCTGGATCCGGGCCTGGGAGCGGCCCCCGGCGGGCACGGTCTCCACCGGCGTGGCGATCAGCCCGTCGGGGTCGCAGGACGCGACCCCGATCCGGGCGTCCCCCACGTCGACGGCGATCCGCCGCCCCCGCCGGAAGACCTTCTCCTCGGGCTCCATCAGCCGGCACGCTCCGCGACCAGGGCGCGCACGGCCTCGATCGCCTCGGCGACCGCACCCGGGTCGGTGCCACCGCCCTGGGCGACGTCGTCCTTGCCGCCACCGCCGCCACCGAGGGTCTTCGCCGCCACGCGGACCAGCTCGCCGGCCTTCACACCGCGGCCGCGGGCGTCCTCGTTGGTGGCGATCACGGTCAGCGGGCGGTCGTTCGCCACGGTGAACGCGGCGACCACGGCCGGGCGGGAGCCCAGTCGGCCGCGCACGTCCAGCACCAGCTTGCGCAGTTCGTCCGCGCCCACACCGTCGGCGACCCGGGCGGCGACCAGGGCCACGCCCCGGACGTCCTCGGCGCCCTCGGCCAGGCCGGCGGCCGCCGCGAGGACCTTCTCGGCGCGGAAGCGCTCGATCTCCTTCTCGGCGTCCTTGAGCTTGGTGAGCATGCCGGCGATCTTCTCCGGCAGCTCCTCCGGGCGGCCCTTGACCAGCTCGGTGAGCTGCGAGACCACGGTGTGCTCACGGGCCAGGAACTTGTACGCGTCGACGCCGACCAGCGCCTCGACGCGGCGCACGCCGGAGCCGATCGACGACTCGCCGAGCAGCTTCACCAGGCCCAGCTGGGCGGTGTTGCCGACGTGGGTGCCACCGCACAGCTCCTTGGAGAAGTCGCCGATGGTCACCACGCGGACCGCGTCGCCGTACTTCTCGCCGAACATGGCGATCGCGCCCTGCTTGCGGGCCTCGTCCATGGTCATCACCTCGGCGGTGACGTCCAGCTCGCGGACCAGCACCTCGTTGATCTTCTGCTCGACGTCGACCAGCACCGAGCCGGGGACGGCGGTCGGCGAGCCGAAGTCGAAGCGGAAGCGGCCCGGCGCGTTCTCGGAGCCGGCCTGGGCGGCCGTCGGGCCGAGCGCGTCGCGCAGCGCCTGGTGGGTCAGGTGGGTGGCCGAGTGGGCGCGGGAGACCGCGCGGCGGCGGTCGACGTCGATGGTGGCGTACGCGGACGCCCCCAGCACGACCTCGCCGAACAGCACGCCGCCGGAGTGCACGGTGACACCCGGGACCGGCTGCTGGACGTCGCGGACCTCGACGACCGCGCCGGAGTCCAGCCGGATCCGGCCGTGGTCGGCGAGCTGGCCGCCGCCCTCGGCGTAGAACGGGGTGCGGTCGAGGATGATCTCGACCTCGTCGCCCTCGGTGGCGGCCGGCGCCGGGACGCCGTTCACCAGCAGGCCGACCACCGTGGCCTCGCCCTCGGTGGCGGTGTAGCCGGTGAAGACCGACGCGCCGGACTTGTCGGCGACCTCGCGGTACGCGGCGACGTCGGCGTGGCCCATCTTCTTCGCCTTGGCGTCCGCCTTGGCGCGGTCCCGCTGCTCCTGCATCAGGCGGCGGAAGCCGGCCTCGTCGACCTGCAGGCCCTGCTCCTCGGCCATCTCCAGGGTCAGGTCGATCGGGAAGCCGTAGGTGTCGTGCAGCTTGAACGCCTGGTCGCCGGAGAGCACCGCGCCGCCGGACTGCTTGGTCTCGGTGACCGCGGCGTCCAGCAGGCTGGTGCCGGACTTCAGGGTCTGCAGGAAGGCGTTCTCCTCCGCGACCACGACCGTCTCGATGCGCTTGCGGTCGGCCTCCAGCTCCGGGTACTGCGGAGCCATCGCCTTGATGGAGATGTCGATGAGCTCCTTGGCGACCGGCTCGGTGGCGCCCAGCAGGCGCATGTTGCGGATCGCGCGGCGCAGGATGCGGCGCAGCACGTAGCCGCGGCCCTCGTTGCCGGGGGTGACGCCGTCGCCGACCAGCATCAGCGCGGTGCGGAAGTGGTCGGTGACCACGCGCAGCGAGACGTCCGACTTGTGGTCGGCGCCGTAGGTGTGGCCGGTGAGCTCGGCGGCGCGGTCGAGGATCATCCGGCTGGTGTCGATCTCGAAGAGGTTGTCGACGCCCTGCAGGATGGCGGCGAGGCGCTCCAGGCCGAGGCCGGTGTCGATGTTCTTGCTCGGCAGGTCGCCGAGGATCTCGAAGCCGTCCTTGCCGTCGCCGTGGCCGCGCTCGTACTGCATGAAGACCAGGTTCCAGATCTCCAGGTAGCGCTCGCCGTTGACGGCCGGGCCGCCCTCCTCGCCGTACGCGGGGCCGCGGTCGTAGTTGATCTCCGAGCACGGGCCGCACGGGCCGGGGACGCCCATCGACCAGAAGTTGTCCTTCATGCCGAGGCGCTGGATGCGCTCGGACGGCACGCCGATGACGTCGCGCCAGATCTGCTCGGCCTCGTCGTCGTCCTTGTAGACGGTGATCCAGAGCTTCTCCTTCTCCAGGCCGTAGCCACCGTCCGCGACGGGCGTGGTGAGCAGCTCCCACGCGAACTTGATGGCTCCTTCCTTGAAGTAGTCGCCGAAGGAGAAGTTGCCGCACATCTGGAAGAACGAGCCGTGCCGGGTGGTCTTGCCGACCTCCTCGATGTCGAGGGTCCGCACGCACTTCTGCACGCTAGTGGCGCGCTGGAACTGCGGCTTGATCTCGCCGAGGAAGTAGGGCTTGAAGGGCACCATGCCCGCGTTGACCAGCAGGAGGGTCGGGTCGTCGGCGACCAGCGAGGCCGACGGTACGACGGTGTGGCCGCGCTCCTCGAAGAAGCGCAGCCAGCGGCGGCGGATCTCTGCCGACTCCATCAGAGGTGGTCCTTCCGGTTGTTCGCGCCGCCCGGCAGCGCCTGGCGCTGTGCGGACGTCGCATCAATGGCTGGGGGGGTCTTGCGCGTCTGGGGGAGGGCGACGCCCGGGGAGCCGGGGGCCGCCGAGATAGCTCGGTAGGTGGGTTCCCCACGCAGGGCCCGGCGGGCGCGCGGCGGCTCGACCACGGCGGTGCCGTCCAGGCCGAGGTCGGCGCGCAGCTCGGCCTCGCGCTCGGCCATGCCGGCGCGGACGTCGGCCGCGAAGCGCTTGGCGGCGTCGCCGAGGTGCAGCGCGCCGCGCGCCGCGGTGCCGGACAGGCTGTCGGGGGTGAGCCGGTGGACGGCCTCGTTGGCCTTGTTCATGGCCCAGACGGTCGCGCCCGCGCCGACCGCCATCCAGAAGATGCGTCGTACCACTGCGTTCAGCCCCTCACCGCGCGGCGCACCCGGGAGAGCAGGCCGGTGCCGCGCGGCGCGGTGGCGGCCCTGACCTCGGCGCGGATCATCCTGGCCAGCGCGTCGCGCTCGGCGCTCTGCTGGGGGACCGTCACCGCGGCCTGCTGCTTGCTGACGGCCTTGCGGACGCCGTAGCTGAACGCGGCCATCTTGACCAGCGGCCCGCCCAGGGTGGCGGCGACGGTGGAGGAGAGCGCGTTGGCGTTGGCGGCGGCGTCCTGCACGTTGGCGGTGATCTCGTCCACCCGCTCCAGCTGCTCGTTGGCGCTGCGCACGGCGGCGGAGGCGTCGGCGAGCAGCGGCACGGCCTGCTCGGTGACGGCGGAGACCAGGACGGTGGCCTCCCGCAGCACCTTGGAGAGCCGCACCAGCACCACGGCGAGCAGGGTCACCAGTACCGCCCAGAAGACGGCGACCAGCAGACCGGCCAGCTCTCCCACGGACACCTTGCGCGCTCCCTCGCTGTTCGTTCCTCGAAACAGAACCCTAGCGGATGCGGCCCCCGCCCCAGGTGGGACATTGCCGCCGACGGCTCGGCCCTGTGTGCGAACACCCTGCGTAACCTACCGAGCGGTCACCTCGTTGGGCCCGATGGCCCGCGGATCGCGGGCGACACGTTTCGGGTTCCCAGAGACGGGGGCGTCAGGTTGTCCAGCGGATCGGCACCGGTGCAGCGGCACGGCAGGCTGCCCGCCGAGCTCACCAGCTTCATCGGCCGGGAGGCCGAACTCCGTTCGGTGGCGGAGTTGTTGAAGGTGTCACGGCTGGTCACCGTGACCGGCCCCGGCGGGGTCGGCAAGACCCGGCTGGCGCTGCGCGCGGCCGCGGCGGCGGCCGCGGACCATCCGGACGGCGCCCACCTCGCCGAGGTCGGCCCGGTGCAGGACCCGCTGCTGCTCGGCCACGCGGTGCTGGAGGCGCTGCGGCTCACCGACCACACCGCCCGCCCGCCGCAGGACGTGCTGGTCGAGCAACTCGCCGACCGCCGACTGCTGCTGGTGCTGGACGGCTGCGAGCACCTGGTCGACGCCTGCGCCGAGCTGGTGGACGAGCTGCTGCGGGCGGTGCCGGGCCTGTCGGTGCTGGCCACCAGCCGCCAGTCGCTGCGGGTGGACGGCGAGCACCTGGTGCCGCTGGCGCCGCTGCCCGCCGAGCCGGCCTTCCCCGGCGCGGAGGCCGAGGCGGTGACGCTGTTCGCCGACCGGGCCGCCGCGGTGGTGCCGGGCTGGCGGCTGTCGGCGGCCAACCGGGCCGAGGTCGCGCTGCTCTGCCGCCGTCTCGACGGCATCCCGCTGGCCGTCGAGCTGGCCGCCGGCCGGCTCCGCGCGCTGTCGGTGGAGCAGATCGCCGCCCGGCTGGACGACCGCTTCCGGGTGCTCACCGGGGGCTCGCGCTCCGCTCCCCCGCGCCACCACACGCTGCGCACCACGATCGGGTGGAGTCACGAGCTCTGCACGATGCAGGAACGTTTACTCTGGGCCCGCCTCTCCGTCTTCGCGGGCGGCTTCGACCTGGACGCCGCCGAGTACGTGTGCGCCGGTGACGGCCTGGAGGCCGACGAGGTCCTGGAGCTGCTCGACTCGCTGGTCGACAAGTCGGTCCTGTTGCGGATCGGCGACCCCGGCGGCGTCCGGTTCCGGATGCTCGACACCCTGCGCGAGTACGGCGGCCAGTGGCTGCGGGCCGGCGGCGAGGACCACCGGCTGCTGTGCCGGCACCGCGACTGGTACCTGGGCGTCGCCACCTGGGGCGAGGTCGAGTGGTTCGGTCCCCGCCAGGCCGAGACCGCCGAGCGCACCCGGCTCGCCCACGCCAACCTGCGCGCCGCGCTGGAGTTCTGCCTGGCCGAACCGGGCGAGGAGCAGCTCGCCCTGGTGCTGGCCGGCACGCTCTGGTTCTACTGGGTCGGCTCCGGCCACCTCGGCGAGGGCCGGCACTGGCTGGACCGGGCACTGGCGCTCGCCCCCGAGCCCACCGAGGCCCGGGCCAAGGCGCTCTGGGTGACCGGCTACATGGCCACCCTGCAGGGCGACCTGACCCGGGCCCGCCCGGCCCTGGAGGAGTGCCGGCGCCAGGCGCTGGTCACCGGCGACGACCGGGCGCTGGCGTACGCGGTGCACCGGCAGGGCTGCGCGGCGCTGATCGGCGACGACCCGCAGCGCGCCGCCGAGCTGTTCGAGGAGGCGCTGTGGCACTACAACACCATCGGCGAGCTGAACAGCAACGTGCTGATGGCGATGTTCGAACTGGGCGTCGCGTACCTGTTCCTCGGTGACACCGACAACGGCGACGCCTGGATCGAGCGGGTCCGGGAGATCTGCGAGGAGCACGGCGAGCAGTGGGCGTACGCCTACGGCCTCTACGCCATGGCGTACTCCAAGTGGGCCACCGGGGAGGTCCGGCTCGCCCGCGCCTTCGCCCGGGAGTGCGTGCGGCTCAACCACCTCTTCCGCGACCTGCTGGGCATCGTGCTCGCGATGGACGTGCTCGCCCTGCTGGAGACCGAGGGGCCGGACACCGACCTGGTCGAGGCCCGGGTGCTGCAGGGTGCCGCGCACCGGCTCTGGCAGGCGGTCGGCACGCCGTTCTTCGGCTCGCGGACCTTCGGCGGCCCGCACCGCGAGTGCGAGCAGCGGGCCCGCGCCGGGCTGACCGACCAGGAGTTCACCGAGGCCTTCCGGCTCGGCAGCGGCCTCGACCTGGACGCGGCGGTCCGCCGGGCGCTCGGCGGCGAGCTGTCCGGCCCGCCCGGCGGCGAGGGCCGCTCCGGCCCCCGCCCGCCCGTCCGGCCCTTCCCCGTTCCGGCCCGCTGACGTCCCGGCCCGCTGACGTCCGGGCCCCGTCCCGGCCCGCTGAGGCCCGGGGAACGGGAAAGCCCCCGTCCGGTCCGAGGACCGTACGGGGGCTTCCGCTCGCGGGTCAGCGCGAGTAGTACTCGACGACGAGCTGCTCGTCGCAGACGACCGGAACCTCGCGGCGCTGCGGCGCGCGGTCCAGACGGAAGGCCAGGGCCTTCAGGTTGACCTCGAGGTACTTCGGGGTCTGGCCCTCGCCGGCGTTGCCGCCCTCGCGAGCCACCTGGAAGGGGACCTTCTCCTTGGACTTTTCCTTCACCGTGACGACGTAGCCCGGCTTCATCTGGAACGACGGCTTGTTGACCTTCGAGCCGTTGACCTCGATGTGACCGTGCACGACCATCTGGCGGGCCTGGTAGATGGTGCGGGCGATGCCCGAACGCAGGACCAGGGCGTCGAGGCGGACCTCCAGCAGGGCGACGAGCGCCTCACCGGTCTTGCCCTCGACCTTCTTGGCGGCCTCGAAGGCACGCGCCATCTGCTTCTCGCTGAGGTCGTACTGCGCGCGCAGACGCTGCTTCTCGGTCAGACGGACCTTGTAGTCAGAGTTCTGCTTGCGGCCACGGCCGTGCTGGCCGGGCGGGTACGGGCGGGCCTCGAAGTACTTGACGGACTTCGGGGTCAGCGGGACGCCAAGCGCGCGAGCGATCTTGACCTTGGGGCGCTTCTGGTTCGCCATGGAACCAATACCTCTTTCGGTTTTGCGAATACGGCTGTCACCAGGTGTTGACGGAGGACGCTTCTCGCGGTCCGGAGAAAACCGTCCGTCGCCGGATGGTCAGCCGCTCTCCGCGACCGGGCACTATGTGCTTGCACACGAGCGGCCCACCGACCGGGAAGGTGGTGGGCTGCCCGCGACACCGAAGACCGGTGCGCGTCGCTCCCGGGGAACCCCCTCGCGGGGGACCCCATTCGCTGCCCCGCTGGTGCGGTCGGTGGCTCCTCGCGGAACCCCGGACCCGGGACACACTCCCCGCAGTCTACAGGGCGGTCACTCGTCCCTGAGCCGCCCCCTGGTCCACTCCACGATGTCCGCGTACCGCGCCTCCCCGCCCCGCCGGGTCGGCCGGTAGTACTCCTTGCCGTGCACCGCGTCCGGCGCGTACTGCTGCGCGGCGATGCCCTCCGGCAGGTCGTGCGGGTACTGGTACCCCTTGCCGTGGCCCAGCTTGCCCGCGCCGCCGTAGTGCGCGTCCCGCAGGTGCGGCGGCACCGCCCCGGCCAGGCCCTGCCGGACGTCCGCCAGGGCCGCGTCGATCGCCAGGTACGCGGCGTTGGACTTCGGCGCCAGCGCCAGCGCGATCGCGGCCTGGGACAGGATGATCCGCGCCTCCGGGAAGCCGATCAGCGCCACCGCCTGGGCCGCCGCCACCGCCGTCTGCAGCGCGGTCGGGTCGGCCAGCCCGACGTCCTCGCTGGCCGAGATCATCAGGCGCCGGGCGATGAACCGCGGGTCCTCCCCCGCCTCGATCATCCGCGCCAGGTAGTGCAGCGTGGCGTCCACGTCGCTGCCGCGGATCGACTTGATCAGCGCGCTCGCCACGTCGTAGTGCTGGTCGCCGTCCTTGTCGTAGCGGACCGCCGCCTGGTTGACCGCCGTCTCCGTGGTCGCCAGGGTGAGCTCCGCCTCGCCCTTCTCCAGCGCCGCGCCCGCCGCCGCCTCCAGCGTGGTCAGCGCCCGGCGCGCGTCGCCGCCCGCGAGCCGCACCAGGTGGTCCTCCGCCTCCTGGGTCAGCTGCACGCTCCCCGCGAGCCCCCGCTCGTCCGTGACCGCCCGGCGCAGCAGCGCGCGGATGTCCTCGTCGGTCAGCGACTCCAGGGTCAGCAGCAGCGAGCGGGAGAGCAGCGGCGAGATCACCGAGAAGTACGGGTTCTCCGTGGTCGCCGCGATCAGGGTCACCCAGCGGTTCTCCACGGCGGGCAGCAGCGAGTCCTGCTGGGCCTTGGAGAAGCGGTGGATCTCGTCCAGGAACAGGACCGTCTCGCGGCCGCTCATCCCGACCGCCCGGCGGGCGCCCTCGATGACCGCGCGGACCTCCTTCACGCCGTGGGTGATCGCCGACAGCTCCACGAAACGGCCCTCGACCGCCTGGCTGATCACGTGCGCCAGCGTCGTCTTCCCCGTCCCCGGCGGGCCCCAGAGGATCACCGAACTGGTCGCCGCCGGCCCCCGGGATCCGGCCACCAGGCGGCGCAGCGGCGAGCCCTCCTTGAGCAGCTGGCGCTGGCCCGCGACCTCGTCCAGCGTGCGCGGGCGCATCCGCACGGCGAGCGGGGCGCGGCCCGGCTCGGAGGTCTGGCGTTCCTCGGCGGCGGCAGTGAAGAGGTCGGGTTCGTCCACGGGGGAAGCCTATGCGAGGGGGACGACACCACCGGTAGTTCGAATTTGAACCTGAACGGCGTACGCTGGGGGCATGTCTGTACGCCGCCTCAACCACGCAGTGCTCTGGATCCGCGACCTCGACCGGTCGGTGGAGTTCTACCGCGACGTCTTCCGCTTCCAGGTCGACCACCTGATCCCGGGACGGGCCGCGTTCCTCTCCGCCCCCGGCAGCCTCAACGACCACGACCTCGGGCTCTTCGCCATCGGCGCCGCCGCCCCCGGCCCCGAGCAGGGCCGGGTCGGCCTCTACCACCTCGCCTGGGAGGTCGGCACCCTCGCCGAACTCGCCGAGCTCGGCGCGGAGCTCGCCGAACGCGGCTCGCTGGTCGGCTCCAGCGACCACCTGGTCTCCAAGTCCTTCTACGCGAAGGACCCCGACGGCAACGAGTTCGAGCTCATGTGGCGCGTCCCCCGCGAGGACTGGCCCCCGGCCGACAGCGACCTCCGCCCCGGCCCCCTCGACCTCCCCGCCTCCCTCGACCGCTGGGGCCCCGACCTCGCCACCGGCTCCGCGGCCGGCTCGGCGACGTGAGGGGTCGGGAGCCCCGGCGGTAACGCCCTACGGGCGGTGCAGCAGTGCCACGTCGAACTCCTCGATGCTCCGCACCCGCACCCCCGCCGCCTCGGCGGCCTTCGCGCGGAGCAGCGCCTGCGGCCCGCGCGAGGCGTCGAGCGCCGCCCGGTCGCGGAAGATCACGCCGACGCTCCCGGTGCCCTTGTCGCGGTCGACCAGCAGTGCCCCGCCGATGAACCCGTCGAGCGCCTCCAGCCCCTTCACCGCGGTCGCCTCGAAGGAGGCGGCCAGCCGGTCCGCCCCGCTCCCCGGTTCGAACTCGAGTCGCACCAGCCGGAAGGCCCCGCCCTCGACGGGGTCGCCGCGCCGGGCGACGGCCGCCTCCCAGACGTCGACGGTCGCCGTGCCGCCGAACGCGCCGAGGACGTCCTCCCGCCAGCCCTTCATGGCCGTCAGGCTGGCCTGCTCGGCCTCCCGGGTCTCCCACCAGGAGCCGAGCAGGATCGTGCCGACCGTCCGGTCCACGAAGATGCTGGCGCCCCGGTACCCGTCCTGCTCGGTCAGCAGGCCCACGGCGTCGTCCTTGATCCGCTCGACGGTCCGGTCGACGCGTGCCGGATCGCCGGTCAGGTAGATGGTGCGGACATACATGATGTGGCCTCCGTCCTGCCACCTTCCATCGCACGCCCGCCCCGGCCCGCCGGTCAACCGCTGAGCGTCGCCGCGTGGTCGGGGACGTACTTCTGCTGGTCGCGCGGGGGCCGCTGGTAGCCCTTGGACGGCGGCCGGGCCGGCAGTTCCACCCGGGGCCGGGCGACCTCCCGGTACGGCACCGAGGCGAGCAGGTGGGCGATCATGTTGATCCGGGAGCGCCGCTTGTCGTCGCTCTCCACCACGTTCCACGGCGCCTCGGGGATGTCGGTGTAGACGAACATCTCGTCCTTGGCCCGCGAGTAGTCCTCCCAGCGGGAGATCGACTCGACGTCCATCGGGGAGAGCTTCCACTGCCGCATCGGGTCGCCCAGCCGGTCGCGGAAACGCTTCTCCTGCTCGACGTCGCTGACCGAGAACCAGTACTTGCGGACCAGGATCCCGGCCTCGACCAGCATCCGCTCGAAGGTGGGGCACTGGTGCAGGAACTGCCAGTACTCCTCGTCCGTGCAGAAGCCCATCACCCTCTCCACCCCGGCCCGGTTGTACCAGGAGCGGTCGAACAGCACGATCTCGCCGCGGGCGGGCAGCTGCTCGACGTACCGCTGGAAGTACCACTGGCCGCGCTGGCGCTCGGTGGGGGCGGGGAGGGCGGCGATCCGGGCGACGCGCGGGTTCAGGTACTCCGTCACCCGCTTGATGGCGCCGCCCTTTCCGGCCGCGTCCCGGCCCTCGAAGACCACCACCAGCCGGACGCCCTCGGCCCTGACCCACTCCTGGAGCTTCACCAGCTCGTACTGCAGCCTGAGCAGTTCGCGCTCGTACGGCTTCTTGGCCAGCCGCGCCGGCTTCGCCGACCGCCGCTTCTTCCCCGGATCCGCCACCCGCCACCCTCCGATCGACAAGCCGCTGACGATCACTCAGGCTACGTCCGGGGCGGCCCGGCCGCAGGCCGGACACGCGTGCGGGGCCGGCACCGGCAGCCCCCCCCCCAGCCTTGGGGCATGGACATGGACACCCGGCTGCTGCGGTACTCCGCCGCGGTCTGCGAGGAGGGACAGCTGACCGCCGCGGCCGCGCGGCTGGCCGGCTGGGACGAGGCGCTGCGTGCCACCCGGGAGGCGGCGAACCGGGCCGGCGGGGTGCTGCGGGGCGGGTTCGAGGGGGCCACCATCAACCTGGTCGGCCGGGCCATCGTCGAGGAGTTCGTGGCGATCCCCCAGGAGGTGGGCCACTGGCGGGACTACTGGCTGGGCGTCGAGGAGCGGCGCGGTCACCCGGTGCGGATCGGCGCGGTGGCGCACAACGCGGACGAGTGGCTGGCGGCGGTGGCGTGCGGGCAGGGCATCGGGTTCGCCCCGCAGTCGATGAGCCGGCTGGCGGCCCGACCGGACGTGGCCCACCGTCCGGTGCGCGGGCTGAGCGCGAGCCGGGTGGGCTGTACTGGCCGCTGGACCGGCCGCTGACCCCGGCGATGGCGGCGTTCGCGCGCTGCTGCCAGGGGCACTTCGAGGTCCAGCACCGGCCGTCGGATCAGACGGCGGCGAACGGGGTCGGGTAGCGGCAGACGCCCTTGGGCGTGCCGTCGTACCCGGAGAGCGGGAGCGTCTGGAAGTACGCCGCGTCGACCGGGAACGGGCCGCTGACCCCGTGCCGGGCGGCCGGGCCGAAGCCGAACCGGGCGTAGTACGCGGGGTCGCCGAGCACCACCACCAGCTTCTCGCCGGCCTGTTCGGCGGCGTCCAGCGCGGCCCGGACCACCAGGGTGCCGATGCCCTTGCGCTGCCACTCCGGCGCGACCGCGACCGGCGCCAGCGCCAGGCCCCGGCCGTTGCCGATCTTCAGCCGGGTGAGCAGCGCGTGGCCGATCACCACGCCCCGGGCGTCCACCGCGACCACCGAGAGGTCCGGCAGGAAGGCCGGGTCGCGGCGGAGCGCGTCCACCAGGTCGGCCTCCTCCGGCCCGGGGAAGGCCGCCATGTGCACCCGCCTGGTCTCGGCGGTGTCCGACGGAAGTTCAACTCTGGTTCGTACGGTCATCGTTCGACCCCTCTTACGGTCTGCACGGCACTGTGCAGCACGCCGGCCCCGGGCGGTGCGAGCCTACCGTGAAGCAGGTCACACCGGCCGGGGCCGGGGAAATCGTGGCGGGCAAATCGTTACCCGGGATCAGCTCTCGCCGGCCTCGGCCTTGGCGGCCTCCTTGGGCTCCTTGGCCTTCGGCTGGGCGTCCACGCCGGCCTCCCGGCGCTGCGCCGGGGTGATCGGGGTGGGCGCGCCGGTCAGCGGGTCGCCACCGGTGGACGTCTTCGGGAAGGCGATGACGTCGCGGATGGTGTCGTAGCCGCCGAGCAGGGTGACCACGCGGTCCAGGCCGAGGGCGATGCCGCCGTGCGGCGGCGGGCCGTAGTTGAAGGCGTCCAGCAGGAAGCCGAACTGCGAGGCCGCCTCCTCCTCGGAGAGGCCGATCGCGTCGAAGGCCCGCTTCTGCACGTCCCGCTGGTGGATACGGATCGAACCGCCGCCCAGCTCCGAGCCGTTGAGGACCAGGTCGTAGGCGTTCGACAGGGCGGAGCCCGGGTCGGTGTCGAAGGTGGCCAGCGACTCGGCGGTGGGCGCGGTGAACGGGTGGTGCACCGCGTGCCAGCCCTGGAACTCGCCCTTGTCGTCCTCGATCGGCTCGAACATCGGGAAGTCGACCACCCAGAGGAAGGCCCACTGCGACTCGTCGATCAGGTTGCAGCGGCGGCCGATCTCCAGGCGGGCGGCGCCGAGCAGCTCCTGCGAGGGGGTCTTCTTGCCGGCCGCGAAGAACACCGCGTCGCCCGGCTTGGCACCCGCGGCGGCGGCGAGGCCGGCCAGGTGCTCCTCGGAGAGGTTCTTGGCGACCGGGCCGCGCAGCTCGCCGGTCTCGGCGTCCACCAGGACGTACGCCAGGCCGCGGGCACCGCGCGCCTTGGCCCAGTCCTGCCAGGCGTCCAGCTGCTTGCGCGGCTGCGAGGCGCCGCCCGGCATGACCACGGCGCCGACGTACGGGGCCTGGAACACGCGGAACTCGGTGCCCTTGAAGTACTCGGTGAGGTCGGTCAGCTCCTGGCCGAAGCGGACGTCCGGCTTGTCCGAGCCGTAGCGCGACATCGCGTCGGCGTAGGACAGGCGCGGCAGCGGGTTCGGGACCTCGTAGCCGTGCGTCTCCTTCCAGATCCGCGCGACGATCTTCTCGCCGAGGGCCAGGATGTCCTCCTGGTCGACGAAGGACGCCTCGATGTCCAGCTGGGTGAACTCCGGCTGCCGGTCGGCGCGGAAGTCCTCGTCGCGGAAGCAGCGGGCGATCTGGTAGTAGCGCTCCATGCCGGCCACCATCAGCAGCTGCTTGAACAGCTGCGGCGACTGCGGCAGGGCGTACCAGTGGCCCGGCTGCAGGCGGACCGGCACCAGGAAGTCGCGCGCGCCCTCGGGGGTCGAACGGGTCAGGTACGGGGTCTCGATGTCGAGGTAGTCGTTCTCCTCCATCACCGTGCGGATGATGTGGTTGACCTTGGAGCGCAGGCGCAGCGCGCGGGCCGGGCCCTCACGGCGGAGGTCCAGGTAGCGGTAGCGCAGGCGCACCTCCTCGTTGACCGAGCCGGGCTCGTACTCGGCGACCTGGAACGGCAGCGGGGCCGCCTCGGAGAGCACCTCGATGGACTCGACCACGACCTCGACCGAGCCGGTCGGGATGTCGGGGTTCTCGTTGCCCTCGGGGCGGACCCGCACGTCGCCGACGACCTTGACGCAGTACTCGGAGCGCAGCCCGTGCACCGACTCCAGGTCGCGGACCACGACCTGCACGGTGCCGGAGGCGTCGCGCAGATCGATGAAGGCCACACCGCCGTGGTCACGGCGGCGGGCGACCCAGCCGGCCAGGGTGACGGTGGTGCCGGCGTGCTCCGCGCGGAGCGTGCCCGCGTCGTGCGTGCGGATCACAGCTGCTTCTCCTTCAGGGTGGGGACGAGCGCCTCGAGGGCGACGGGGGTCTGCTCGCCGGACTCCATGTCCTTGAGCTGGACCACGCCTTCGGCGAGGTCCCGGTCGCCGGCGACGACGGCGAACCGGGCGCCGGACCGGTCGGCGGACTTCATGGCGTTCTTGATGCTCTTGACGCCGAACGCCAGGTCGGTGGCGACGCCGGCCCGGCGCAGCTCGACGACCTTGGCGAACAGGACGTTCTTGGCCTCCTCGCCGAGCGCGACGGCGTACACCGCCGTGGCGGCGGGCAGGTCGGGGGCGACGCCCTCGGCCTCCATCGCCAGGAAGGTGCGGTCGACGCCGAGCGCCCAGCCGACCGACGGCAGCGCCGGTCCGCCGATCATCTCGGACAGGCCGTCGTACCGGCCGCCACCACCGATCGCGGACTGCGCGCCGAGGCCGCCGTGCACGAACTCGAAGGTGGTGCGGGTGTAGTAGTCGAGGCCGCGGACCAGCTTCGGGTCGTCGGTGAAGGCCACCCCGGCGAGGGTCAGCAGCTCGCGGACCTTCTCGTCGTACGCCTTGCACTCCTCGCAGAGGAAGTCGCGCAGCATCGGGGCGTCGGTGAGCTGGGCCTGCACCGACTCGCGCTTGTCGTCGAGGACCCGCAGCGGGTTGATCCCGGCGCGGCGGCGGGTGTCCTCGTCGAGGTCGAGGCCGGACAGGAAGTCGATCAGTGCGGCGCGGTAGACCGGCCGGCACTGCTTGTCGCCGAGGCTGTTGAGCAGCAGCGAGTAGTTCGACAGCCCGAGCGAGCGGAAGGCGTCGTCGGCCAGGATGATCAGCTCGGCGTCCAGCGCCGGGTCCTCGGCGCCGATCGCCTCCGCGCCGACCTGCGAGAACTGGCGGTAGCGGCCCTTCTGGGCGCGCTCGTAGCGGTAGTACGAGCCGGAGTACCAGAGCTTGACCGGCAGGTTGCCCTGCTTGTGCAGGTTGGCCTGGAGGGCGGCGCGCAGCACCGAGGCGGTGCCCTCGGGGCGCAGCGCGAGCTCGTCGCCGCCGCGCGTGGTCAGGTTGTACATCTCCTTGGTGACGATGTCCGTGGACTCGCCGACACCGCGGGAGAACAGCTTCACGTCCTCGAAGACCGGGGTCTCGATGTAGCCGTAGCCGGCCCGGCGCGCGGGGGCGGAGATCGCCTCGCGGATCGCCAGGAACGTCGCCGAGCTGGGCGGCAGCAGGTCGTAGGTGCCCTTGGGGGCGGTGAAGGTGTTCAACTTCTCTTCCGTCACATTCCTCGTCGCGGGAAGGCCGGAGCGCTCTGCGCTCCCGCCGCCTGCTGGAGGTAGGGGTTGGAGGCGCGCTCTCGGCCGATGGTGGTCTGGGAGCCGTGGCCGGAGAGGACCACGGTCGCGTCGTCGAGGGGCAGGCACACCCGGGCCAGCGACCGCATGATCGCCGCGCTGTCCCCGCCCGGGAGGTCCGTGCGCCCGATGGAGCCGGCGAACAGCAGGTCGCCCGAGAACAGCACCGGTGGGATGTCGTCCTGCGAGGGCGTCCGGAAGGTCACCGACCCCTTGGTATGGCCGGGCGCGTGGTCGACGGTGAGCTCCAGGCCCGCGAGCTCCAGGACGCTGCCGTCCTTCAGCTCGCGGACGTCGTCCGGCTCGCCGACCGTGATCGAGCCCATGATCTGCTGGCCCAGCGAGCGCCCGAGGCCGCGGGCCGGGTCGGCCATCATGTAGCGGTCCTCGGGGTGGATCCAGGCCGGGATGTCCTTGGCTCCGCAGACCGGCACGACCGAGGCGATGTGGTCGATGTGGCCGTGGGTGAGCAGCACCGCGACCGGCTTCAGCCGGTGCTCGCGGATCAGCTCCTCGACGCCCCCGGCCGCCTCGTGGCCCGGGTCGACGATCACGCACTCCTCGCCGGCGGCGGGCGCAACCAGGTAGCAGTTGGTGCCCCAGGCCCCGGCGGGGAATCCGGCGACGAACACGGCGGGTCCTCGTATCGATTCGGTAGCGGTCGGTGCGGTCTCCCCGCAGCCTACCGGCGGGACGGCGCCGGTAGCGAACCAGATAGCGGTGCGCCAGTCAGGGGATTCTCATTCACGGCTGATCTCGTACTTACGCACGGGATCCCTACACTTGGCCGCCGATGGGTGCGATGATCCGCACCGCAAGGATTTTCGTCAGCTATGTAGGAGACACGGCCGGTGGTCACCAGCGAACAGCGGCGGCGGCAGCTCGCCCGCGAGAAGTACGAGCGCCAGACGGAGCGCCGGGCGCAGGCCGCGAAGAAGCGCAAGCAGCGCAACGCGATCACCGGCGGCGTGCTCGCCCTCGTGGTCGTCGCGGGCGTCACCGCCGCGGCGACGGGCGTCTTCTCCTCCGACGGCAAGAAGGACTCGGGCGCGCAGGCCGCCCCGACCGCGGCGGTCACCCCGGTCAAGGGCTGCTCCGCCCCGGCCGCCGGCCAGCCGAACGGCAAGCAGTGGCAGACCGAGCCGGCGATGTCGATCGACGCCAAGGCGACCTACACCGCGACGCTGGACACCAGCTGCGGCAAGATCACCGTCCAGCTGGACGCCGCCAAGGCCCCGCACACGGTCAACAGCTTCGCCTTCCTCTCCGGCGAGCAGTACTTCGACCACACCAAGTGCCACCGCCTGACCACCGAGGGCATCTACGTCCTGCAGTGCGGCGACCCGCAGGGCACCGGCATGGGCTCCCCCGGCTACAAGTTCGCCGACGAGAACCTGACCGGCGCGACCTACCCGGCCGGCACCCTGGCGATGGCCAACTCCGGCCCGGGCACCAACGGCAGCCAGTTCTTCCTGGTCTACAAGGACACCCAGCTGCCGCCCAGCTACACCCCGTTCGGCAAGATCACCGGCGGCATGGACGTGCTGCAGAACATCGCCGCCGGCGGTGTCCAGGGCGGTGGCGGCGACGGCGCCCCGGTCGCCAACGTGGCGCTCAACGCGGTCACCATCGCCAAGGGCTGAGCCACCGGCTCAGCGCCGCGCGAAATTCGACCAGCGCCGGATGCGGACAGCACCGGCGCTGGTCGCCTATGTTGCTGTTGTATAGGGTGCCCAGACCGTCGGCCGTCACCCTCGGCACAACAACCACGACGGCTCGGACGGCGGGCTCCATCGGTCCGCCGCACATCAACTGTGGACGACGTCCGCGATCCCGCGGGACCGGACGTCATGTGGAGGAGGCGCTGTGAGCAGCGATCCGTGGGGCCGTGTCGACGAGCAGGGGAACGTCTACGTCAGGACGGCCGAGGGCGAACGCCTCGTCGGCTCCTGGCAGGCGGGCTCGCCCGAGGAGGCCCTCGCCTACTTCGAGCGCAAGTACCAGGGCCTGGAGGCCGAGATCGGCCTGCTGGAGCACCGGGTCCGCAAGACGGACCTGGCCGCCAAGGAGGCGCACACCGCGCTCGAGCACCTGCGCGCGCAGGTGGTCGAGGCCCACGCGGTCGGCGACCTGGACGCGCTCGCCAAGCGCCTCGACACCCTGAACGGCGAGATCGACTCCCGTCAGAACGAGCGCAAGGCCGCCCGCGCCAAGGCCCAGGAGGAGACCCGCGCCGCGAAGGAGGCGCTGGTCGCCGAGGCCGAGCAGCTGGCCGAGTCCCAGCAGTGGCGGGAGGCCGGCGACCGGCTGCGCGCCCTGGTGGACAGCTGGAAGGCCATGCCGCGCCTCGACCGCAAGAGCGACGACGAGCTGTGGCACCGCTTCTCGCACGCCCGCTCGGTGTTCTCCAAGCACCGCAAGGCGCACTTCGCCGCGCTCGACTCCGAGCGCGACCAGGCCCGCGCGGTCAAGGAGAAGCTGGTCGCCGAGGCCGAGGCGCTCTCCGACTCGACCGACTGGGGCGCCACCGCCGCCGAGTACCGCGACCTGATGACGCAGTGGAAGGCCGCCGGCCGCGCCCAGCGCGACGCCGAGGAAGAGCTGTGGGCCCGCTTCCGCGGTGCCCAGGACGTCTTCTTCCAGGCCCGTTCCGCCGCGTTCAGCGAGCGCGACGCCGAGCAGGGCGAGAACCAGAAGGCCAAGGAGGCCCTGCTGGTCGAGGCCGAGGCGCTGCTGCCGATCTCCGACCTGAAGGCCGCCAAGGCCGCGCTGCGCGAGATCAACGAGCGCTGGGAGGCGATCGGCCACGTCCCGCGCGACGCCCGGCCGAAGCTGGACGGGCGGCTCAACACCGTCGAGCGCGCGATCCGCGAGGCCGAGGACGCCGAGTGGCAGCGCACCAACCCCGAGGCCAAGGCCCGCGCCGCCGGCATGACCGGCCTGCTCCAGGCCGCCGTGGACAAGCTCCAGGGCGACCTCGACAAGGCCCGCGCGGCGGGCAACGCGAGCAAGGTCGCCAAGCTGGAGTCCGAGCTGGCGGGCCGCAAGGCCCTGCTCGACCAGGCGCAGAAGTCCCTCGAGGAGTTCTCCGGCTGACGGCGGTCGCGGCCCGCGAGGGGCGCGGGGGCCGGAGACGGCCCCCGCGCCCCTCGCGCGTTCCGCTAGCGGGTCCAGGCCACCAGCTCGTCGAAGGCCGCGACGAAGTCCTGCTGCATCGGCCGGGTCCCGGCCGGGTCCAGCGCCACCAGCCCGTCGGTGTGGGTGCCGCCCTCGATCCGGTGGTACCGGTGCAGCGGCCCGCGTCGCGGACCATCGCGTCGTAGACGTCGCCGCTCCGGGTGCCGGGCTGCCGGGTCGTCATGCTGACCACCTTCGACGACCGGGCGTACGTGGCGGGCGCGCTGCGCGCCGGCGCCGTCGGCTACCTGCTGAAGAACCTCCCGGCCGCCGAGCTCGCCCACGCCGTCCGGCTGGCCCGCGCCGGGGTCGCCCAGCTCGACGCCGGCGTCCTGGCCGGGCTGGCCGAGGCCCCGGCCGCCGCCCCCGCCGAGCTGACCGGCCGCGAACGCGAGGCCCTGCGGATGGTCTCCTCCGGCGCGACCAACCGCGAGATCGCCGCCCGGCTGTACGTCAGCGAGGGCACGGTGAAGAACCACGTCTCGCGGATCCTCGACCGGCTGGGCCTGCGCGACCGCACCCAGGCCGCGCTGTACGCCCGCGACCACGGCCTGCTCTGAGCCGGGCGGCCGGTCAGACGGTCGTGGGGCCGCCGCCCGAGCCGGTCCTCCGCCGCAGCTCGTCCAGGTCGACCGACCGGTCCGGCGGCGGGGCGGCGGCCGGGACCGGCACGCCGAAGTCGGTGAAGTCGATGCCGCCCACCTCCGGGCCGGTGGCCTTCTCCAGCCGCAGCGGGTACGGGCGGCCCTCGGTGGCGACGTACAGGGTGCCGGGCTCGCCCTCGTTGCGGCCGGTCACGGTGACCGCGGGGATGCCGCGCAGCGTGGTGCGCGGGCCCTTGGCCACGTCGACGGCGTTGCGGCCGATCGAGTCGGCGAGGTCGTCGAGGTCGCAGAGCGAGGCGACGTCGGCGAAGTCGGCGTCGTCGGCGGTGGTCCTCAGGTAGCGGTCGCCGACCAGGTCGGAGACGGCCGAGCCGCCGTGGGTGGCCCAGAACGCCGCGTCCGGCTTGATCCACAGGTCGTTGCCGATCTTGACCAGGGCGAAGCCGCCGTCCGGGCCGAGGGTCATGGTGCCGGCGCAGTTGGCGCCGGTGTCCAGCGCCAGGTCGAGGCCGATCTGCTCGCCCTCGCTGGTGAGCGACCCGGCCGCGCGGGCCGAGCGGCCCTCCTTGAGCGCCTGGACGGACCGGCCGACCAGCTGCTGCGCCGAGAGTTCGGCGACCCCGTTCTCACCGGTCGGGTTCGGGGCGGGGGCGGCCGCCTGTTCGGTGCTCTCCCCGCACCCGGCGGCGCCCAGCAGCGCGCAGCCCGCCAGTGCGAGGGTGCCCAGTATCCTGCCGCTGCCCACGGAACCTCCTCGGTGTGCGCCCGCCCCCGTCCGGCCAGTGTCGGCGGGACGGGGGCGGGGCGCACTCCGGGCTGGGCTACTTGCGGGCGGAGGTCACCCGGTACACGTCGTAGACGCCCTCGACCCCGCGGACGGCCTTGAGGACGTGGCCGAGGTGCTTGGGGTCGCCCATCTCGAAGGTGAAGCGGCTCATCGCCACCCGGTCGCGCGAGGTCTGCACGGCCGCCGAGAGGATGTTGACGTGCTGGTCGGACAGCACCCGGGTGACGTCCGAGAGCAGCCGGGAGCGGTCCAGCGCCTCGACCTGGATGGCGACCAGGAAGACCGAGGACTGGGTGGCCGCCCACTCGACCTCGATCATGCGCTCCGGCTGCTCCTTCAGGGACTCCACGTTGACGCAGTCGGCGCGGTGCACCGAGACGCCGTTGCCACGGGTGACGAAGCCGACGATCGGGTCGCCGGGCACCGGGGTGCAGCAGCGCGAGAGCTTGACCCAGAGGTCGTCCACGCCCTTGACGATCACGCCCGGGTCGCCCTTGGCCCGGCGCCGCATGGCGCGCGGCTGGTGCGGCGGGGTGGCCGTCTCGGCGAGGTCCTCGACCGCGCCCTCCTCGCCGCCCATGGCCTGGACGAGCTTCTGGACGATGTGCTGCGCGGCGACGTGGCCCTCGCCGATCGCCGCGTAGAGCGAGGAGATGTCCGGGTAGCGCATCTCGTGCGCCAGGGTGACCAGGGAGTCGCCGGTGAGGATGCGCTGGATCGGCAGGCCCTGCTTGCGCATCGCCCGGGCGATGGCCTCCTTGCCCTGCTCGATCGCCTCCTCGCGGCGCTCCTTGGAGAACCAGGCGCGGATCTTGTTGCGGGCGCGCGGCGACTTGACGAAGGTGAGCCAGTCCCGGGAGGGGCCGGCGTTCTCCGCCTTGGAGGTGAAGACCTCGACCGTGTCGCCGTTCTCCAGGGTCGACTCCAGCGGCACCAGGCGGCCGTTGACCCGGGCCCCTATGCAGCGGTAGCCGACCTCGGTGTGCACCGCGAAGGCGAAGTCCACCGGGGTGGCCTGCGCGGGCAGGGCTATCACGTCGCCCTTGGGCGTGAAGACGAAGACCTCGTTGGTGGAGAGGTCGAAGCGCAGCGACTCGAGGAACTCGCTCGGGTCCTCGGTCTCCTTCTGCCAGTCGAGCAGCTGGCGCAGCCAGGCCATCTCGTTGACCGCGTCGGCCTTGTCGTGCTTGCGGCTGGCCGCCGGGCTGTCGGTCCGGACCTTGGAGGCGCCCGCGACGGCCCGCTGCTTGTACTTCCAGTGCGCGGCGATGCCGTACTCGGCGCGGCGGTGCATGTCGAAGGTGCGGATCTGCAGCTCGACGGGCTTGCCACCGGGGCCGATCACCGTGGTGTGCAGCGACTGGTACATGTTGAACTTGGGCATCGCGATGTAGTCCTTGAACCGCCCCGGCACCGGGTTCCACCGCGCGTGGATGGTGCCCAGCGCCGCGTAGCAGTCGCGGACGGTGTCGACCAGGACCCGGATGCCCACCAGGTCGTAGATCTCGGCGAAGTCGCGGCCCCGCACGATCATCTTCTGGTAGACCGAGTAGTAGTGCTTCGGCCGACCGGTGACCTGCGCCGTGATCCGGGCGCCCCGCAGGTCTCCCTGGACCTGGTCGATCACGGTGGCCAGGTACTCGTCGCGCTTGGGGGCGCGCTCGGCGACCAGCCGGACGATCTCGTCGTACATCTTGGGGTAGAGGATCGCGAAGGCGAGGTCCTCCAGCTCCCACTTGATGGTGTTCATGCCCAGCCGGTGCGCCAGCGGGGCGTAGATCTCCAGGGTCTCGCGGGCCTTCTTCTCCTGCTTCTCCCGCTTGAGGTAGCGCATGGTGCGCATGTTGTGCAGGCGATCGGCCAGCTTGATCACCAGGACGCGCGGGTCCTTGGCCATCGCGACGACCATCTTGCGGACGGTCTCGGCCTGCGCGGCCTCGCCGAACTTGACCCGGTCGAGCTTGGTGACGCCGTCCACCAGCAGGGCGACCGAGTCGCCGAAGTCCTGGCGGAGCGTCTCCAGGCCGTAGTCGGTGTCCTCGACGGTGTCGTGCAGCAGGCCCGCCATCAGCGTCGGGGCGTCCATGCCCAGCTCGGCGAGGATGGTGGCCACGGCGAGCGGGTGGGTGATGTACGGGTCGCCGCTCTTGCGCTTCTGGCCGCGGTGCCACTTCTCGGCGACCGCGTAAGCCTTCTCGATCTCCTTGAGCAGCGCGGGGTCTGCCTTGGGGTCGTTCGCCCGGATGGTGCGGAACAGCGGCTCCAGCACCGGGTTGACCGTGGTGGAGCGCTGGCCGCCGAGTCGCGCCAGTCGGGCGCGCATGCCACCCGGCGAGGGGCGCGGCGCGGTGGTCGGCGTGGGCACAACCTCGTCCGGCAAGAACACTCCTAGAGAGAAGGGTGAACCTTCATGGTACCGACTGGTCGGCCCACCCCGCGCTCGGCACCCGCACGGCGGCGGGCCGGTCGGTTCAGACCGTGATCAGGGTCTCCAGGGGCGCGCCGCCCAGGTGCGGCACCAGGCGCTCGCGGCCGGGCAGGAAGCCGAGCTCCATCAGCACGACCACGCCGACCAGCTCGGCGCCGGCCTCCTGGACCAGGTCCAGCGAGGCGGCGATGGTGCCGCCGGTGGCCAGCACGTCGTCGACGACCAGCACCTTCTCACCCGGGGCGAAGGCGTCGCACTGCACTTCGAGGGTGGCCGAGCCGTACTCCAGGTCGTACGAGCGGGCGAAGACCGCGCCGGGCAGCTTGCCCTTCTTGCGGATCGGCACGAAGCCGAGCCCGGCGGCGAACGCCGCCGGGGCCGCGAGCACGAACCCCCGCGCCTCCAGACCGACCACCTTGGTCGCACCCAGTGCCGCGGCCCGGTCGGCGAGCGCCCGGGTCAGGGCCCCGAAGGCCTCGGCGTCCGCCAGCAGCGGAGCGATGTCCTTGAACAGGACGCCGGGCTTCGGGTAGTCGGGGACGTCCTTGATCCGGCTGTTGAGCAGCTCGGTCAGGGCGGTGTCGGTGGAGGTCACGGGGGTTCCTAGCGTCGGGGCGGGGTCAGCGCTTGCCGGACGGGCGGCCCTTGGCACGGGACCGGCTGACCGGCTGGTTACGCTGACCGACCATACCCGCCGGCAGCTCATCGTCCTCGAACTCCTCGCCGTCGGGGACGTCGCCCCGCTCGGCGGCCTCGGCCGCGGCCTTGGCGTCGGAGGCGCGGCGCAGCGCGACCTTCTTGGCCAGCGCCTTCATGTCCGGCTGCATCTCCTTGAGCTGCGCGAGCAGCGGGGTGGCGACGCAGATCGAGGAGTAGGCGCCGGCCGCGAGGCCGATGAACAGCGCGAGCGAGATGTCGTTCAGGGTGCCGGCGCCGAGCAGGCCGCCACCGATGAACAGCAGCGCGGCGACCGGGAGCAGCGCGACGACCGTGGTGTTGATGGAGCGCACCAGGGTCTGGTTGAGGCCGTGGTTGGCGGCCTCGGAGTAGGTCAGCTTGCTCTGCTTGGTCAGGCCCCGGGTGTTCTCCTTCACGGTGTCGAAGACGACGACCGTGTCGTAGAGCGAGTAGCCGAGGATGGTCAGGAAGCCGATCACGGTGCCCGGGGTGACCTCGAAGCCCACCAGGGCGTACACGCCGATGGTGATCAGGAGGTCGTGGATCAGCGCGACCAGGGCGGCCAGTGCCATCCGCCACTCGAAGGCGATCGCCAGGTAGACGGTGACCAGCACCATGAAGATCACCAGGCCGAGCAGGGCCTTCTTGGAGATCTCGTCACCCCAGCTGGGGCCGATCACCTGGGCGCTGATCTGATCCTGCGGCACGCCGAGGTCCTTGGACAGCTCCGTGGTGAAGGTGCTCGCCTCGATCGAGTTCTCGGCGCTCACCTGGATCCGGACGTCGCCCTTGTCGGTCGACTGGACCAGCGGGGTGGTCGAGTTGGTGATCTTGTTGGCGGCGTCCTGGGCCTGCGAGACCGTCAGGCCGGGCTTGTGCACGGTGTAGACCGAGCCGCCCTTGAACTCGATGCCCAGGTGCAGGCCCATGGCCAGGCCGATGGCCGCGACCAGGACGATCACACCGGAGATCGAGTACCAGATCTTGCGCTTGCCGACGAAGTCGAAGCTGACCTCGCCCTGGTAGAGCCGGTGACCGATGTTGCGCAGGGACATGGGTCAGGCCTCCTTGACGGCGGCGGGACGGCGACGGCCGCCGCGGACCGGCGGACGGGCGCCGAGGCGCTTCGGGTCCAGGCCGGACCACGGGTGGCCACTGGCGAAGAACTTGGTACGGGCGAGCAGGGTGATCAGCGGCTTGGTGAACAGGAAGATCACCACGACGTCGAGCAGGGTGGTCAGACCCAGGGTGAAGGCGAAGCCCTGCACCTTGCCGACCGAGACCAGGTACAGCACCGCGGCACACAGGAAGGACACGAAGTCCGAGACCAGGATGGTGCGGCGGGCGCGCGGCCAGGCGCGCTGCACGGCGGCCTTCAGCGGAGCGCCCTCGCGGACCTCGTCGCGGATGCGCTCGAAGTACACGATGAAGGAGTCCGCCGTGATGCCGATCGCGACGATGGCGCCGCAGACCGCGGGCAGGTTGAGCGCGAAGCCGATGCCGGCGCCCAGCAGGCTCATGATCGAGTAGGTCAGCGCCGCCGAGACGACCAGACCGGCGATCGACACCAGGCCGAGGCCGCGGTAGTAGACCAGCGAGTAGACGACCACCAGGACCATGCCGATCAGGCCGGCGATCAGGCCCGCCTTCAGCTGCTCGCCGCCGAGCTGCGGGGAGACGGTGGTGACGTCGCTCTTCACGAAGTCCAGCGGGAGGGCGCCGAAGCTCAGCACGTTGGCGAGCGACTTGGCCTCCTCCTGGCTGAACGAGCCGGAGATCTGCGCGGAGCCGCCGGTGATCGCGGTCTGCACGTACGGGTGGGAGACCACCTTGCCGTCGAGCACGATCGCGAACTGGTTGGCCGGGGTGGCCTGGGCGGCGAGCTTGCCGGTGGTCTCGGCGAACGCCTTGGAACCGGCGTCGTCGAAGTTCAGCAGGACCTGCCAGCCGCCGGCGCTCTGGGTGTCGAAGGCGGCCTGCGCCTTGGAGACGTCCGAGCCGTTCACGGCGACGCCGCCGAGCGCGAACTTGTACCAGAGGCCGCTCTCGGCGTCGTACGAGCAGGCCACCGTGTTGGCGGCGGTGTCGTTCGACTTCTGGTAGTTCAGGCGCTGCGCGGGCTGCGAGCAGTCCAGCGCGGTGAACTGCTGCTGCAGGTCGGCCGGGACGGTGCCCTGGGTCATCGCCGCCGACATGTCGGCGGCGGACGGCGCGGAGGCGGCGGCGCTCGGGGAGCCGGCGGCGGCGCTCGGCGAGGCGGCACCGGAGGCGCTCGCGGAACCCGACGCGGTCGGGTCGGCCATCAGCGCGCCGGAGACGGCGCGGCCGGCCTTGGAGGCGCTGGCGCTCGGCGAGGCGGCCTTCGAGGCGCTCGCGCTCGGGGAGCCGGCGGCCGCCGAGGCGGACGCGGAGGCGCTCGGCGAGGCGGCACCGGAGGCGGTGGCCGACGGCGACGGGGAGGCCTGGGCCTGGACACCGGTCGGGGCCAGCGCCAGCACCGGACGGAAGTAGAGCTTGGCGGTCTCGCCGACCTGCTCCACCGACGCCTGCGTGTTACCACCGTCGGGGATGTTGACGATGATGTTGCTGTCGCCCTGGGTCTGGACCTCCGCCTCGGAGACACCCATGCCGTTGACGCGCTTCTGGATGATCCCGACCGCGATGTCCATGTTGGACTTGTTGATGGCGGAGGGATCGTCCGACTTCGCGGTCAGCGTCACGCTGGTACCACCGGCGAGGTCGATTCCGAGACGCGGCGTCTTGTGGCCCGTCCCGAACATGAGGGCGACCAGCCCGACGGTCACCACCAGGATGAGCGCCAGCGCCCGTCCCGGGTAGCCGTCGCGCGGGCGCGACTTGGGTGTTGCCACCTTGCTCGTTTCTCCCTGTCCATGCCGCCGCGCATCGCGCCCTCCTCCCCCTCGCAGAGGGCGGGCGGGACCGGCGCGCGGCGGCCCTGAGGTCCTGTGGGCTTGCGGCGGGGTGCCGCAGTGGTCGGGGTTGCGCCCCGAACCGTACTACTTGCTCTCGGGAGCCTCGCCGTTGGCGGTGGCCTCGTCCGAATCGCCGGTCTTGTCGAGGCTCAGCGGCTTCTCGGCGGCGTCGTCCGCCTCCGGCTCGCTCTCCTCGAGCGGGCGGCCGTTGATGATCGCGTCGTACTCGAGGGGCTCCAGGACGGCCGCGATGGCGCCCTTGATGTAGTGGGCCACCACACCCGGGGCGATCTCGAGCTCGACGGTCTCCTCGTTGACCGCCTTCACCATGGCGTACATGCCGCCGATGGTGCGCACGCCCGATCCCGGCTGCAGCGCGGTCTGCATCTGCTGCTGCTGGGACTGGCGCTTCTTCTGGGAGCGGAACATCAGGAAGATCGCCACGAGCGGGAGGAGGAAGATAAGAAGGTTAGCCACAGCCAGGGTCCTTTACGGGCCGCCTGCCGGGCGGCCAGTGCGTGTACGTCGGCCCGTCGGGTGAGAGGGGCGGTCCGGCGGAGTCTAGGCGACCCGCACTGATCGGACAACGCCAAGCATGCCAGTGTGCCGCCGAAAGTGGCGACCCTTGGCATGCACAGTTTCTCTCAGCGCTCCTCCGCGGATCCCCACAGTTCGGCCTGGGCGGGCACCGCGCCCCGCCCCTGCTGCGGCGGCGGGGTCAGCCCCAGGTGCCGCCAGGCCGCCGCGGTCGCGATCCGGCCCCGCGGCGTCCGGGCGAGCAGGCCCTCCCGGACCAGGAACGGCTCGGCGACCTCCTCGACCGTCTCCGACTCCTCGCCCACCGCCACCGCCAGCGTCGACAGGCCCACCGGGCCGCCGCCGAACAGCTTCAGCAGCGCCTCCAGCACCGCGCGGTCCAGTCGGTCCAGACCACGGGCGTCCACCTCGTACACGTCCAGCGCCCGGGCGGCGATCTCCACGGTCACCACGCCGTCGTGCCGCACCTGGGCGAAGTCCCGCACCCGGCGCAGCAGGCGGTTGGCGATGCGCGGCGTCCCGCGCGAGCGCCCCGCGATCTCCGCCGCGCCGGCCGGGTCGATCTCCACGTCCAGCAGGTCCGCCGAGCGGTGCACCACCCGCTGCAGCTCGGCCGGCGCGTAGAACTCCATGTGCCCGGTGAACCCGAACCGGTCCCGCAGCGGGGGCGGCAGCAGGCCCGCCCGGGTGGTCGCCCCGACCAGGGTGAACGGCGGCAGCTCCAGCGGGATGGCGGTCGCCCCCGGCCCCTTGCCGACGATCACGTCGACCCGGAAGTCCTCCATCGCCATGTAGAGCATCTCCTCGGCGGGCCGCGACATCCGGTGGATCTCGTCGAGGAACAGCACCTCGCCCTCGGTGAGCGAGGAGAGGATCGCCGCCAGGTCGCCGGCGTGCTGGATCGCCGGGCCGGAGGTGATCCGGATCGGGGCGTTCAGCTCCGCAGCGATGATCATCGACAGCGTGGTCTTGCCCAGCCCGGGCGGGCCGCTGAGCAGCACGTGGTCCGGCGCCGTGCCGCGCTGGCGGGCCGCCTGCAGCACCAGCGACAGCTGCTCGCGGACCCGCTCCTGCCCGATGAACTCGTCCAGCAGCTTCGGCCGCAGCGCCGCCTCCACCGCCTGGTCCTCACCGTCGGCGGACGCCGCCACGATGCGGTCGGCGGGGTCGGACTCGTACGGGCTCATCGGGAACCGCTCCATTTGTCGACAGGGGGACAGATCGTCAGGGAGATTCAGCGGGCCTTGTTCAGACCGCGCAGCGCCAGCCGCAGCAGGACGCCGACGTCCGGCGCCGACTGCGACTCCGCCTCCGGCGCGACCGCGGCGACCGCGTCGTCCGCCTCGCGCGGGGCGTAGCCGAGGCCGACCAGGGCGGCGTGCAACTGCTCGTGCCACGGCGCCGGGCCGGACGCCACCGGCTTCTGCGCCGGCACCGTCCCGTGCGGGGCGCCGAGCTTGTCCTTATACTCCAGCAGCAGCTTCGCCGCCTTCGCCTTGCCGATGCCCGGCACCGCGATCAGCGCCTTCTCGTCCCCGGACGCGACCGCGACCCGCAGTGCCTCCGGGCTGTGCACGCCCAGCATCGCCTGCGCCAGCTTCGGCCCCACACCGGGCGCCGCCTGCAGCACCTCGAACGTCGCCCGCTCGTCGTCGTCCGCGAACCCGAACAGCGTCAGCGAGTCCTCCCGCACCACCAGCGACGTCGCCAGCCGCACCGGCTCCCCCACCCGGAGCCCGGCCAGCGTGGTGGGCGTGCACAGCACCGCCATCCCGACGCCCCCGACCTCGACGACGGCGACTCCGCCCGCAATGGCCGCGACCGGCCCCTGCACAAAGGCAATCAACGTAGAACCCTTTCGCTGAACAGATGCCCGATCAGGGGCGCGGCCGACCATGGACCCAGCTCGTACCGGGCCGGGCGCGCCCCTGGTGGCCGGCCGTGAGCGCTGCCTCGATCCGCGTCTTCGCCCCGCCGCGCCAGATGTGGCAGATGGCCAGCGCCAGCGCGTCCGCCGCGTCGGCGGGCTTGGGCGGCGCGTCCAGCCGCAGCAGCCGGGTCACCATCGCCGTCACCTGCGCCTTGTCGGCCCGCCCGGATCCGGTGACGGCCGCCTTGACCTCGCTCGGCGTGTGCAGGGTGACCGGTATCCCCCGCCGGGTGGCGCAGAGCATGGCGACGGCCGAGGCCTGCGCCGTGCCCATCACCGTCCGGACGTTGTGCTGCGCGAAGACCCGCTCGACCGCGACCAGCTCGGGTCGGTGCTCGTCGAACCAGCGCTCCAGGCCCTGCTCGATCTGCAGCAGCCGCTGCCCGATCTCGGCGTCCGCCGGAGTCCGGACCACGCCCACGCCGACCATCCGCAGCGGCCGCCCGGGTGCGCCGTCGACCACGCCGACTCCGCACCTGGTCAGCCCAGGGTCCACGCCCAGCACCCGCACCATGTGGCCTCGCCTCTCGTCCGACTGCGAAGGCTACCCGTCGGGTCGGACAACCGGCCGAACGACACCGGCCCGGTGCTCCCCGAGGGGAGCACCGGGCCGGGCGGTACGGCGTCTCACTCGGCGTCGAGCTGCGCACCGACCTCGTCGCTGATGTCGAAGTTGGCGAAGACGTTCTGCACGTCGTCGCTGTCCTCGAGGGCGTCGATCAGCTTCAGGATCTTGCGGGCGCCGTCGACGTCCAGCTCGACCTGCATGCTGGGGACGAAGTTGGCGTCGGCCGAGTCGTAGTCGATGCCGGCATCGACCAGGGCGGTGCGGACCGGGACCATGTCGGTGGCCTCGGAGATGATCTCGAAGGACTCGCCGAGGTCGTTGACCTCCTCCGCGCCCGCGTCCAGGACGACCTCGAAGAGCTTGTCCTCGTCCACGCCGTCCGCCTTGGGGACGATCACGACGCCCTTGCGGTTGAAGAGGTACGAGACCGAGCCCGGGTCGGCCATCGAGCCGCCGTTGCGGGTCATGGCGACGCGCACGTCGGAGGCGGCGCGGTTGCGGTTGTCGGTGAGGCACTCGATCAGCACGGCGACGCCGTTCGGGCCGTAGCCCTCGTACATGATGGTGGAGTAGTCCGCGCCACCGGCCTCGGCACCGGAACCGCGCTTGACGGCGCGGTTGATGTTGTCGATCGGGACGGAGCTCTTCTTCGCCTTCTGGATGGCGTCGTAGAGGGTCGGGTTGCCGGCCGGGTCGCCGCCGCCGGTGCGCGCCGCCACCTCGATGTTCTTGATCATCTTGGCGAAGAGCTTGCCGCGCTTGGCGTCGATCACGGCCTTCTTGTGCTTGGTGGTAGCCCACTTAGAGTGGCCGGACATCGCCAGCTCCTTTACGTCGCCAAAAGGGAATTGAACAGAAGAGATCTTACCGGTGACCCTCAGGAACCACTGACCATGCGCACGAAGTACTCGTGCACCCGGTGGTCGCCGGTCAGCTCGGGGTGGAACGAGGTGGCGAGCAGGTTGCCCTGGCGGACCGCGACGATCCGGCTGTCCGGGCCGTCGGCCGCCGGCAGCTCGGCGAGCACCTGGACGCCGGCGCCGACCGCCTCGACCCAGGGGGCGCGGATGAACACGCCGTTGACCGGGCCGCCCTCGAGTCCCTCGAACGGGATCGAGGTCTCGAAGGACTCGTTCTGCCGGCCGAAGGCGTTGCGGCGCACGGTCATGTCGATGCCGCCGACGGTCTCCTGGTCGTCCCGGCCGTCGAGGATCTTGTCGGCCAGCATGATCATGCCCGCGCAGGTGCCGTAGACCGGCATCCCGGCGGCGACCCGCTCGCGCAGCGGGTCCATCAGGCCGAAGAGGACGGCCAGCTTGGAGATGGTGGTCGACTCGCCGCCCGGCATCACCAGGGCGTCGACCTCGGCCAGCTCCTCGGGCCGGCGCACCTGCCGCGCGACGGCGTCGGCGGCGGCCAGCGCCACCAGGTGCTCGCGGACATCGCCCTGCAGGGCCAGGACGCCGATGACGGGGGTGCTCACTGCTTACCTCTTCGGTTGGATCGGGGTCGTACGTGACGCGGCCCGCCGCGCGCCCGGGGCGCTGCGGCGGGCCGACGGGGCGGAGCGATTACCAGCCGCGGTTGGCGTAGCGCTCGGTCTCCGGCAGGGTGTCGCAGTTGATGCCGACCATGGCCTCGCCCAGGTTGCGGGAGGCGTCGGCGATGATCTTCGGGTCGTCGAAGAAGGTGGTGGCCTTCACGATGGCGGCGGCGCGCTTGGCCGGGTCGCCGGACTTGAAGATGCCGGAGCCGACGAACACGCCCTCGGCGCCGAGCTGGCGCATCAGGGCGGCGTCGGCCGGGGTGGCGACGCCACCGGCGGAGAACAGCACGACCGGCAGCTTGCCGAGCTCGGCGACCTCGCGGACCAGCTCGTACGGGGCGCGCAGCTCCTTGGCGGCGGCGTACAGCTCGTTGTTGTCGAAGCCGCGCAGCTTGGCGATTTCGTTCTTGATCTGGCGCAGGTGGCGGACCGCCTCGACGACGTTGCCGGTGCCGGCCTCGCCCTTCGAGCGGATCATGGCCGCGCCCTCGGCGATGCGGCGCAGGGCCTCGCCCAGGTTGGTGGCGCCACAGACGAAGGGGGTGGTGAAGGCCCACTTGTCGGAGTGGTTGACCTCGTCGGCCGGGGTGAGCACCTCGGACTCGTCGATGTAGTCGACACCGAGCGACTGGAGGACCTGGGCCTCGACGAAGTGGCCGATGCGCGACTTGGCCATGACCGGGATGGAGACCGCGGCGATGATCTCCTCGATCATGTTCGGGTCGGACATCCGGGCCACGCCGCCGTCCTTGCGGATGTCCGCGGGGACCCGCTCCAGCGCCATGACGGCGACCGCACCGGCGTCCTCGGCGATCTTCGCCTGCTCGGCGTTGACCACGTCCATGATCACACCGCCCTTGAGCTGCTCGGCCATGCCGCGCTTGACGCGGGCGGTGCCGATCTGCGGCTGGTCTGCGGTGATGGGGGTGGTGGACACGTGAGACCTCACTCGAAGATGAACCAGTGCTATCGCCCTATCGTAGGCCCGAAACGGTGCTTACCCATGCTCCATCCGGTCCAGACAGGCGCTCCGCATACGACAAACAGGCAACAGAATCCTACGCGGGAGCACCCTCCGGAGTGAGCGCCGCCGGGGGTTCGTCGTCCATCTCGAAAGCCATCGGGAACGGCGCCCGGCCCGCAAGTCGGAAATAGCGGACCAAACGGTGCTCGCGCACCGCGCGCGCCGCCCGGACCGCGTCGTTGTGGAACCTGCGGGCCATCGGCACCCGGCGCACCGCCGCCGTGAGATCCTTCACAGCCTCCGCGCCACCGGGCGCCTCCAGCAGCGCCGTCACCTGCTCCGGCTGCTCCAGCACCGCGCGCAGCGCCAGGCTCAGCGCGCTCTCCGCCACCTCGCGGTGCTCGTCCTCGCTCTGCCGGGCAGCGTGCGCCGCCTCGTACAGCAGGATCGACGCCGCCGGGTCCAGCAGCGAGGAGGTGGCCAGCTCCATCGCCACCGACGCCCGGCGCACCAGCTGCGCGTCCAGCGAGGCCTTCGCCGCGTCGATCCGGGCGTGCAGCCGGTCGAGCCGGCCCGCCGTCCAGCTGAGGTAGACGGCGAACAGCACGACGGCCGCGATGGCCCAGATCCAGGTACTCACGGGGCGTTACGGTACCGGGTCGCTCAGGGCGCCAGGACCGTGCCGCGGTAGCAGTCGCGGTCGATGTCCTTGATGTCCACGGCCGCGTCAACCGGCGCCGACCGGTCGCCCAGGTGCGCCGGCAGCTCGGCGAGCACCGCCTCGCTCAGCGCCGCCTTCGCCTCGGGCGACCGGCCGGGGAAGATCTGGAACTGCACGAAGACCAGCGCGTACGTGTCGGCGTCCACCCCCACCACCGGCTCCTCCACCCGCCGGAAGCGCACCTTGCAGCTCTCGGGCCTGGCGTCGATCAGCTCCACCGCGAGCCGGTTCAGCGCGAGCCCGAAGGCCCGCCGGTCGAAGGAGTCGGCGAGCCGCTCGGAGTAGTCAACGGAGATCTGAGGCATGGGCCCCACCCTACGGGGCGGTCGCGGGGTCGTGGCCGGTGGTCGCCCGCAGGAAGGCGTGCAGCGCCCCGATCACGTCCTCCCGGGTGCGGCGGCCCGCCAGGATCTCCATCTGGAAGCCGTCCTCCATCGCCACCAGGCTCGCGGCGAGCAGCCGGGGCGACTCGGCGAGCGCGAAGTGGCCCTGGGCCTGGCCGAGCACCAGCACCCCGTAGTAGACCGCGACCTGCCGTTCGGTGAGCGCACTGTCCAGCGCGGCCGCCTTCGGGTCGCGCAGGCTGCGCGGCCAGTACTCGAAGAGCAGTCGGGGCAGCAGGTCGTCCGGCCCGGTGGCGACGCCCGAGTCCACGCAGACCCGCAGCCGCTCCCGGGCGTCCGGCAGCGCCTCGACGGCCGCCTCGCGGGCCCGGCAGAAGCGCTCGATCGCCTGCTGGAAGGTCTCGTACATCAGCTCGTCGAGGTCGCCGTAGTAGTACAGCACCGCGGCGGGCGTGATCCCGGCCTCCTCGGCGACGTCCTTCAGCCGCAGGCCCTCCAGGCCGCGCCGCAGCAGGGCGCGCTGCGCCGCCTCGCCGAGCGCGGCCCGTCGGCCCTCCTGATCCTTGCGCCTGCCCATCGGCGACCTCCGTCCGGCTGAACTTGACCGTAACGATACCCCAGCAGCTCTTGACGCCCAGGAGGACCTTTTCTTAAATCAGCGTTTAAGAAATTGCCTGCTACCTCCGGAGCACCCCATGACCATCGGCACGAGACTCGACGACCCACCCACAGGCACCGGCGGCAAGGGACTGCGGCGCGACTCCGTGGGCCTGCTCGGCGCCGTCGCCCTCGGCCTGTCGTCGGTCGCCCCGACGTACTCGATCGCCGTGACGCTGGGCCTCGTCACCGTGGTGTCGGGCACCACCGCTCCCTCGGCCCTGCTGCTGGGCTTCGTCCCGATCCTGCTCACCGCCTTCGCCTTCCGGGAGCTCAACCGGGAGATGCCGGACTGCGGCACCACGTTCGTGTGGACCACCCGGGTCTTCGGGCCGTTCGCCGGCTGGGTGTCCGGCGGCTGGGTGGTCCAGTTCGCCACCGTGCTCGCCATGACCGCCCTGGCCCAGGTCGGCGCGGCCCACCTGCTCGACCTGGTCGGCGCAGGCCCGCTCGCCGACAGCCCGCTCGCCGTCACCGTGACGGCGGTCCTGCTGCTGGCCGGCGCGACCCTGCTGGCCCGGCGCGGGCTCCAGCTCGCCGCCGCGGTGCAGTACGCGCTGCTGGGCCTCCAACTGCTGGCCCTGGCCGCCTTCGGGGTCGCCGCCCTCGGCGCCGACGGTGCCGCCGCGCCCTCGCTCTCCTGGCTCGACCCGCGCGGCTTCGACGGCTTCGGCCCGTTCGCCGAGGCGGTCGTGCTCTGCCTGTACATCTACTGGGGCTGGGACGCCCTGATCACCGCCAACGAGGAGACCCGGGACAGCGCCCGCACCCCCGGCCGGGCCGCCGTGATCTCCACCCTGGTGCTGCTCGCCACCTACCTCTTCACCGCCTTCGCGGCCATTTCCTACGCGGGCACCGGAACCGCGGGCCTCGGCCTCGGCAATCCGGACAACGCCGCGGACGTGCTCGCCGGACTGGCGCCCTCCGTCCTCGGCGGCGCGGCGGCCGAGGTCGTCCGGCTCGCGGTCTGCGTCTCCGCCGTCGCGGCACTGCTCACCTGCCTGGTCGGCAGCTCCCGGGCCACCCTGTCGATGGCCGGACACGGGGCGCTGCCCGCCCGCTTCGCCCGGATCCACCCCCGGCACGGCACCCCGGCCTTCGGGACGGCCGTCTTCGGGGTGCTCGCCGCCGTGCTGCTGACCGTACTCACGGCGGTGTCCGCCGACTTCCTCGGCGACGCCGTCCTCTCGATCGGCCTGCTGATCGCCTTCTACTACGGCGTCACCGGCCTGGCCTGCGCCTGGTACTTCCGGCGGCGGCTCCACCGCTCCGCCCGCGACCTGCTGCTCTGCGGCGTCCTGCCGCTGGCGGGCGGCCTGATGATGATCGCCGCCTTCGTCCGGACCGCGGCCGACACCTACGACCCCGGCTACGGCACCACCTCGGTCGGCGGTGTCGGCGGCGTGTTCCTGCTCGGCATCGGCTCGATCGTGCTCGGCGCCCTCGCCGCCGCCGCGGCCCGCCTCCGCTTCCCCCGCTTCTTCCGCGACGGCCGCACCGCCGTCGTCGCCGCCCCCGTCACCGACCCCGCCCCGGAGGACTGATCCCGATGCGCACCCTCGCCGTCGCCGCCCTGCAGACCACCCCCGTCCCGTACGACCTGGAGGCCACCTGGCAGCGCTTCGCCGACCGGGTCCGGGCCACCCGGGACACCTTCCCGCACGTCCAGCTGGTGGTCGTCCCCGAGCTGATGCTCGCCGCCGAGGCACCGCTGCTCCAGGCCCGCGCCGCGTGGGCGGCCGAGGCCGCCGTCAGCATCCCCGGCCCGCTCACCGATCGGATCTGCGCGCTCGCCCGGGAGACCGGGCTGTGGCTGGTCCCCGGCAGCCTGTACGAGCGCACCGCCGAAGGCCTGATCCACAACACCGCCGTCGCGGTCTCCCCGGAGGGCGAGATCGCCGCCGCGTACCGCAAGGTGTTCCCCTGGCAGCCGTACGAGACCACCGAGCCCGGCACCGGGTTCACCGTCTTCGACCTTCCCGGGATCGGCCGGGCCGGGCTCGCCGTCTGCTACGACGGCTCGTTCCCGGAGACCGCCCGGCAGCTCGGCTGGCTCGGCGCCGAGGTCATGATCCAGCCGACCCTGACCACCACCCGCGACCGCGAGATGGAGCTGGTCTGCGCCCGCGCCAACGCCTGGACCAACCAGCTCTACGTGGTCAACCTCAACGCCGCCGACCCGGCCGGCGTCGGCCAGAGCGCGATCGTCGACCCCGAGGGCATCGTCCGCCAGCAGGCCGGCACCGGGGAGGAGATCCTGGTGGACGTGCTCGACCTGGACGCCGTGAGCCGGGTCCGCACCTACGGCAGCGCCGGGATCAACCGTCCCTGGGCGCAGCTCGACCGCTACGGCCACAGGATCGAACTCCCGGCCTACGGCGGCACCTTCCGCCCGCGCCCGGCCTGACCGCCCGCGGAGCGGATCAGCCCTTGAGGCGGGCCCGCCAGCCGGTGGGCTCGACGTCGGCGACCGGCGGGCGGCCGTCGGTGACCGTCTCGTAGACCGAGAGCACCTCGGCGCCGACCGTCTCCCAGTCGAAGCGGCGCACGTGCCGGGAGGCGGCCTCGCGCAGCTCGCGCAGCCGCTGCGGGTTGCCGAGCAGCTTCACCGCCGCGTCCGCCAGCGCGTCCGCGTCCTCGATCGGGAACAGCTCGCCCGCCGAGCCGCCGTCCAGCACCTGCCGGAACGCGTCCAGGTCGCTGGCCAGCACCGGGGCGCCCGCCGACATCGCCTCGACCAGGATGATGCCGAAGCTCTCGCCCCCGGTGTTGGGCGCCACGTACAGGTCGACGCTGCGCAGCAGCCTGGCCTTCTCCTCGTCGGTGACCATCCCGAGGAACTCGACCTGCGCCCGCACCTCGGGCGCCAGGCCGGCCACGGCCTCCGCCTCGTCGCCCTTGCCGGCGACCAGCAGCCGCACCCCGGGCCGCTCGGCGAGGATCCGCGGCAGTGCGGCGAGCAGCGTCGGCAGTCCCTTGCGGGGCTCGTTGATCCGGCCGATGAAGCCGATCGTTCCGGCGCCGCCGTCCAGCGCGCGGCCCTGCCAGGCCGGCTCGGGCTCGGCGTCGGCGAAGAACCGCACGTCGACGCCGTTGGGGATGACCACCGCGTCGCCGCCCAGGTGCTCGACCAGGGTGCGCCGGGCGTACTCGCTGACCGCGATCCGGGCGCTCATCTTCTCCAGGCTCGGCTGGAGGATCGGCGAGGCCGCGATCATCGCCCGGGAGCGCGGGTTCGAGGTGTGGAAGGTGCCCACCATCGGCCCGTTCGCCGACCAGGCGGCCAGCATCGACAGGCTCGGCGAGGCCGGCTCGTGGACGTGCAGGATGTCGAACCGGCCGTCGTGCAGCCAGCGCCGCACCCGGGCCGCCGACAGGAAGCCGAAGCTGAGCCGGGCGACGGAGCCGTTGTAGGGCACGGCGACGGCCCGCCCGGCGGAGACCACGTACGGCGGCAGCGCCTCGTCGTCCTCGGCGGGGGCCAGCACCGACACCTCGTGCCCGAGCCGGATCAGGTGCTCGGCGAGGTCCCGGATGTGGAACTGCACGCCGCCGGGGACGTCCCAGTCGTACGGGCAGACGATGCCGATCTTCACTTCCCGGTCCCCCTCGGCGTCAGGTCCGCCAGCCACAGCTTCTGCAGCATGTGCCAGTCCACGGAGTGCTCGCGGATCCCCTCCGCCCACACGTCGGCCATCGCCTGGGTCATCGCGGCGCTCCGCTCCCGCCGGTCGCCCTCGCCGGAGGGGACGACCTCGGGGTGGATCTCGGCGCGCATGTACGGGCCGTCGTACCAGAGCGTCACGGGGAACAGCGCGGCGCCGGTGCGCAGCGCCAGCGCCGCCGGGCCGGCCGGCATCCGGGTCGGCTCGCCGAAGAAGTCCACCTGGACGCCGGCCTCCGACAGGTCGCGGTCACCGACCAGGCAGACCAGCTTGCCGTCGCGCAGCCGCCGCGCCAGGGTGCCGATCACCGACAGGTCGGAGCCGGTCAGCGCCAGCACCTCCATGCCGAGGCTCTCGCGGTAGGCCACGAACCGGTCGAACAACGACTCCGGCTTGAGCCGCTCGGCGACGGTGGTGAACGGGTACCCGCCCGCCGAGGCGATCCACGCCCCGGCCAGGTCCCAGTTGCCCATGTGCGGCAGCGCGAGGATCGCGCCGCGCCCGGCCGCCATGGCCTCGTTCAGCTGCTCCATGCCCTTGACGGTCATCGCGCCGGCGATCCGCTCCAGGCTCCAGGTCGGCAGCCGGAAGGACTCCATCCAGTACCGCAGGTAGGACCGCATGCCGGCCCGGGACAGTTCGCGCAGCCGCGCCGGGCCGGCGTCCGGGTGGACGCGGGCCAGGTTGGCCTCCAGCCGCAGCACGCCCTTGCCCCGCTTGCGCCAGGCGGTGTCCGCGATCGCGTTGAACAGGCCGCGGGCGACCGGCTCGGGCAGGTGCCTCAGCCCGGCCCAGCCCGCCGCGTACGCCCCGTCGACCAGCCGTTCCCTCACTCCTGACCCGCCCCCTCCGCCACGGCCGCCGCGCCCTCCAGCTCGAAGGACTCGCGGCGCACGGTCAGCATCCGCTGCAACACGGTCACCAGGCTGCCCGCCGCAACCACCCACAGGGCGAACGGCAGCAGCCACTCCACGTACGGCACGCCGAAGGTCGCCAGGCCCGCGACGCCCGCCGCGACCAGGCTGATCACCAGCCGCTCGGCCCGCTCGACCACCCCGTTGACGTTCACCGGGAAGCCCAGCGACTCGCCGCGCGCCTTGGTGTACGACACCACCTGGCCGCTGGCCAGGCAGAAGATCGCCACCGCGCAGAGCAGCTCGTTGGCGCCCTTGCCCGCGTACCACATGGCCAGGCCGCCGAAGATCGCCGCGTCGGCGACCCGGTCCAGCGTCGAGTCCAGGAACGCGCCCCACTTGCTGGAACGCCCGGCCTGGCGGGCCATGTTGCCGTCGACCAGGTCGGAGAAGATGAACAGGGTGATCGTGATGGTGCCCCAGAAGAACTCCCCGCGCGGGAAGAACACCAGCGCACCGGCGACCGAGCCGGCCGTACCGATCAGCGTCACCGCGTCCGGGCTCACTCCCCAGCGCAGCAGCAGCGCGGCGAACGGCGTCAGGACACGTGTGAAGAAGGCACGCGCGTACTTGTTGAGCATGGCCTTCCGGTCCGCTCCGATCTCACCGGTCTCCACCCGGGCCACGGCGGCCGGCGGGCGGCCGAGCGGATCGGCCCGCCCGGCTGGACAATGGTATCCACGCTGATCGCGAGCTCTGCCGCCCCACGCCCCCTCGGAGGTCAGCCATGCCTGACCGTTCAGCCACGCACGCCCCCGCACCGACCGTCGAACGACCCGACCGGCTCCGCAACGTGGTGCTGGTCGGAGCCAGCGGAGCCGGAAAGACCACCCTCGCCGAGGCCCTCGCCCTCACCGCCGGCGCCCTCACCCGGGCCGGCAGCGTCCCGGAGGGCAGCACCGTCGCCGACCACGAGGAGATCGAGCACCAGCAGCAGCGCTCGGTGCAGCTCTCGCTCCTCCCGCTGGCCTGGCAGGACACCAAGATCAATCTGCTGGACGCGCCCGGCTACGCCGACTTCACCGGCGAGCTCCGGGCCGCGCTGCGCGCCGCCGAGGCCGCCGTCCTCGTCCACAGCGCCACCGACGAGGTCTCCCGGCCGGTCCTGGCGCTCTGGCGCGAGTGCGCGGCCGCGGGCATCCCGCGGGCCGTCGTGCTCACCCACCTCAACACCGCCCGGGTCCGGCTCGACGAGACCCTGCTGGTGCTCCAGGACGCCCTCGGCGACGGCCACCCCGACACCGTCCGGCCGCTGCACCACTGGGACCTGCGCGAGGGCCACCTGCACGGGTCCACCGAGCTGCTGACCGGCCTGCGCCGCGGCGATCCGCAGGACCCGGGCGACCTCACCGAGGAGCGCACCGCCCTGGTCGAGGCGATCGCCGGCGAGGACGACACCCTCCTGGAGCGCTACCTGGAGGGCGAGGAGCTGGACACCGCCGCCCTCACCGCCGCCGTCCGCCGGGAGTTCCTCCAGGGCACCCTGCACCCCGTCCTGGCCGCCTCCCCCGCCCCCGAGGCGGGCGGCTGCGCCGAACTGCTCGACCTGATCGCCGCCGCCTTCCCCTCCCCGCTCGACCGCGCCGACGACCTGCCCGCCTGCGACCCCGACGGGCCGCTCGCCGCCCAGGTCGTGCACACCGGCGAGGACCCCTACGTCGGCCGGCTCAGCCTGCTGCGGGTCTTCTCCGGGACCCTGCGGCCCGACACCACCCTCCACCTCCCCGGCCGGCCCGACGAGAAGATCACCGCGCTCACCTGCCCGTTCGGCAAGCAGCAGCGCCCCGTACCGGACGCCACGGCCGGCGACCTCGCCTGCGCCGCCAAGCTGCTCGGCGCCCGCACCGGCGACACCCTCGCCTCCGACGCCACCGTGCTGCCGCCCTGGCCGCTGCCCGAACCGCTGCTGCCGATCGCCGTCGAGGCCCACTCCAAGGCCGACGAGGACAAGCTCTCCCAGGCGCTCGCCAAGCTCGCCGCCCAGGACCCGGCGCTGCGCGTCGAGCAGAACCCCGAGACCCACCAGCTCGTCCTGTGGTGCACCGGCGAGGCCCACCGGGCGGTCGTCCTCGACCGGCTGCGCGGCCGGCACGGCGTCCACGTCGACACGGTGCCGTACGAGGTCGCGCTCCGCGAGACCTTCGGCGGCCCGGCCAGCGGCCACGGCCGGCACGTCAAGCAGTCCGGCGGGCACGGCCAGTTCGCGATCTGCGACCTGACCGTGGAGCCGCTGCCCGGCGGCGGCTTCGAGTTCGTCGACAAGGTGGTCGGCGGCTCCGTCCCGCGCAACTTCATCCCGTCGGTCGAGAAGGGCGTCCGCGCCCAGCTCGCCCACGGCATCCACGGCCACCCGATGACCGACGTCCGGGTCACCCTGACCGACGGCAAGGCGCACTCGGTCGACTCCTCCGACGCCGCCTTCCAGACGGCCGGCGCCCTCGCCCTGCGCGAGGCCGCCGCCCACGCCAAGGTCGAGCTCCTGGAGCCGGTCGACGAGGTCCGGGTGCTGCTCCCCGACGAGTACCAGGGCGCCGTCCTCGGCGACCTCTCGGCCCGCCGCGGCCACGTCCTGGGCACCGAGACCGGCGGCCCCGGCCTCAGCCTGGTCCGCGCCGAGGTCCCCGAGCTCGAACTGACCCACTACCCCGTCGACCTGCGGTCGCTGGCCCACGGCACCGCCGAGTTCACCCGCAGCTACGTCCGCCACGCCCCCATGCCGGCCAACCTCGCGAGCCGGTACGAGCACGCCTCCTGACCGCTCAGCGCACCTCGCAGGCCGCCGTGCCGATCGGGAGCTGGTGGCGGTGGCGGGCGACGAAGCGGTAGACGGCGTCCGCGAGCGGGCGGACCGGCGGGAGGGTGAGGAGCGCCCCGGCCCAGGCCCAGGCGCCGCCGGAGCGCATCAGCAGCCCGGCGACCGCCTGGGCGCCGCCGTACGTCCGGCGGGCCGGGGTGATCCAGAGCAGCTCGCGCTCCGCGCGGTCGGGCGTGACCTCGCCGTGGGTGAAGTCGGCCAGTGCGGCGAGGTCCGCGTGCTGCGAGGGGACGGCGTCCCAGCCGGCGGAGGAGAGGCTGGCCCGCGGGTAGCGCTCGGCCCAGCGGACGAAGGTGGTGCACAGGGCGCAGTCCCCGTCGAAGACCAGCACCGGGTCGCGCGAGATGTCATCGGCCATACGTCTGATCCTGCCCCATCGTGGGCACCATCACCGGGAAGCCGGGCAACGGCCGAGATGTGACCACGGATCAGACGATCATCCGCGCGGCCGGGCGGTGGCACGGTAACCTGCCGCTGACAAGGGGAGGAGGGGCAACTCGCCAGATGAGTACGCTCGACATGACCCCGGGTGCGCAGATACCCCGGACGGACGTCGGTAACCAGACCGCGGTCACCCAGGCACTCTCCTCGGCGGCGTACCGCACCGGCGAGTACAAGGAGTTGGAGGGCCTCGCCGGGGTGAAGTGGAAGCCCGGCCGGTCGGAGCTGTTCCGTCCGAGCGCGGGCGAGGCGTTCAGCCGCGCGCTGATCGACCGGACACTCTCGGCCAAGCGTCTCCCGCTGGTCCCCTCCTTCGGCACCGACGCGCGGATGGTGGTCGAGCACTGCCTCGCCGCCCAGGACCTGCGCGACGCCCGCGACCGGCAACTCTCGCTGATCACCCTGGTCTTCGGCATCGCCTTCCTGCCCGGTGCGCTGATCTGGCTGGCCGCCTACCAGGCCAAGGCCTGGCTGGGCCGCAACCGGAGCGCCGCCCGGGACGGCTTCTACGGCACCCTCGCGCTGCTGCTGGCCTGCGGGCTCGCCCTGCTGTTCGCGCTGCGCCCGCCGGTCTCCGGCCCGTGGTCGCTGTACGTCCGGGTGATGATGCTGGCGCCGGTGGCGGGCTGGTTGCTGGCCAAGCGGATCGTGGTCCGCTCGGTGCTGGCCCAGCGCGCCCGCTGGGGCGACCTGGTCGGCGGCAACCCGGTGGCGGCGACCGTGCCGAAGGCGGTGCCCCGCGACCACCTGGACAAGCAGGCGGTCGACCTGAAGGCCGCGCTGGACCGGCTGGGCGCCGAGCAGGAGACCAACATCCACCACTACGCCGGGTCGAAGGGCATCCTCGGCGTGGGCGCCCGCTGGGGCGACTGGGGCCTGCGCGAGGACCTCAGGCCGGCCGAGGGGCACGAGGACTTCCGGGTCTTCCACACCGCCGACCTGACCCGCCGGATCATCGAGCGGCTCGGCCGGCTGACCAGCAGCGAGGTCCCCAACGGCGGCATGCCGAAGGCCACCATCACCCAGTGGGTGGTGCAGGACATCCCCGAGGGCGCCGACGAGATCGGCCGGCCCGGCGGCGCCGACATGGACCAGTTCCGGATGCGCGACTTCGCCGTCCAGGAGGTGGCCAACCGGCAGACCTTCGGCAGCGACCCGCGCCACCGGATCGCCATCCAGTACGTGCTGCACAAGGGCCAGCTGGTCACCACGATGCTGGTCGAGGTCGTGGTGCTGCACAACAACCTCCAGGTGCACGTGACGGGCCACGCGCTCGGCCCGCTGGTGCCCTGGTTCGGCGCCAAGCCGAAGCCCAAGGAGAAGGACATCCCGAAGACCTTCCGCCGCTGGGAGAACCAGACCGTCCAGCTGCCGCTGGTCGACGACGACGAGGTGGTCCGCCAGGCCGTCCGGGCGCCCTTCCACCGGATGCCGACCCTGCTGACCTTCCTCGGCGGCTCGATCGGCCTGCCGGAGCCGTTCTGCATGCGGCAGGCGTGGACGGACCCGACCTGGGCCAGCCGGTTCAAGTCGGACGACGCGATCTACGCCTCCACCCCGGTGGTGAACACCATCCACGCCTCGGTGCTGGAGTTCCTCGCCGAGCACGACATCTCGATCGAGCGCTTCACCAACCGGTCGAACATCCTCAAGTCGGAGATGCAGGGCAGCCGCCCGTACCGGGTCGACAAGTACGACGCGGGCTGAGGGCGCACGGCACGAGGGGCGCGAACCGCAACGGTTCGCGCCCCTCGTGCCGTGCGCCCTCAGCCCTGCGGCCAGACGTCCGCGAGCATCTTGCGGGTGTCGGCCAGCAGCTGCGGCAGCACCTTGGTGTGCCCCACCACCGGCATGAAGTTGGTGTCCCCGCCCCAGCGCGGCACCACGTGCTGGTGCAGGTGCGCCGCGATGCCGGCGCCGGCCGCCGCGCCCTGGTTCATGCCGATGTTGAAGCCGTGCGCCCCGGAGGCGGCCCGCAGCGCGGTCATCGCGCGCTTGGTGTAGTCCGCCAGCTCCGCGGTCTCGGCCCCGTCCAGGTCGGTGTAGTCGGCGACGTGCCGGTACGGGACGACCATCAGGTGGCCGCCGTTGTACGGGTAGAGGTTGAGCACCGCGAAGACCGAGGTGCCGCGCGCGATGACCAGCCCCTCCTCGTCACTGAGCCGCGGGATCGAGCAGAACGGGCAGCCGTCGTCGGGAGCCGGTCCGGTGGGCTTGTTCTCGCCCTGGATGTACGCCATCCGATGGGGTGTCCACAGGCGCCGGAAGCCGTCCGGTTCGCCCACGCCCTGCTGCAGTTCCGGCTCACTCATCATGCTCGCCAGCATATTCGGCCGGGTACCCGTTCAACCAAGGGTGGGGCGGACTCGTACGAGCCCGCCCCACCCCGGTGTGCGTTTCCGGTCAGACCTGGATGCGGCGCTGCACCGCGTCCACGATCTCGGCGACCGCGTCGGCCACCGGGACGCCGTTCTTCTGCTCGCCGTTGCGGTAGCGGAAGGAGACCGCGCCCGCCTCGACGTCGTCGTTGCCGGCGATCAGCATGAACGGGATCTTCGCCTTCTGGGCGTTGCGGATCTTCTTCTGCATGCGGTCGTCGGAGGCGTCGACCTCGATCCGGATGCCGTGCTTCTTCAGCTCGGCGGCGACCTGGCGCAGGTAGTCCACGTGCTCGTCGGTGATCGGGATGCCGACCACGGTGACCGGGGCGAGCCACGGCGGCATGGCGCCGGCGTAGTGCTCCAGCAGCACCGCGAAGAAGCGCTCGATCGAGCCGAACAGCGCGCGGTGGATCATCACCGGGCGGCTGCGGTTGCCGTCCTGGCCCTGGAACTCCAGCTCGAAGCGCTGCGGCAGCTGGAAGTCGACCTGGATGGTGGACATCTGCCAGGTGCGGCCGATCGCGTCCCGGGCCTGCACGGAGATCTTCGGGCCGTAGAACGCGGCACCGGCCGGGTCGAGGACCAGTTCGAGGTTCTGCTTCTCGGCGGCCGCCCGCAGGGTCTCGGTGGCCTCCGCCCAGTCCTCGTCCGAGCCGATGAACTTCTCCGGGTCCTTGGTGGAGAGCTCCAGGTAGAAGTCGGTCAGGCCGTAGTCGCGCAGCAGGTCCAGCACGAAGGTGAGCAGCGAGTCGAGCTCGTCCGCCATCTGCTCGCGGGTGCAGTAGATGTGCGCGTCGTCCTGGGTGAAGCCGCGGGCGCGGGTCAGGCCGTGCACCACGCCGGACTTCTCGTACCGGTAGACCGTGCCGAACTCGAAGAGCCGCAGCGGCAGTTCACGGTACGACCGACCGCGCGAGCGGTAGATCAGGTTGTGCATCGGGCAGTTCATCGGCTTGAGGTAGTAGTCCGTCTCGCCGTCGAGCTGCATGGGGGGGTACATGCCGTCGGCGTACCAGTCCAGGTGGCCGGAGAGCTCGAAGAGGGTGCCCTTGGTCGCGTGCGGCGTGTAGACGAACTCGTAGCCCGCCTCCTCGTGGCGCTTGCGCGAGTAGTCCTCCATGACCCGGCGCATGATGCCGCCCTTGGGGTGGAAGACGGCGAGGCCGGAACCGATCTCCTCCGGGATGGAGAAGAGGTCGAGCTCGCTGCCGAGCTTGCGGTGGTCGCGCTTGGCGGCCTCCTCGAGGAAGTCGAGGTGGGCCTTCAGCTCGTCCTTGGTCGGCCACGCGGTGCCGTAGAGGCGCTGCAGCTGCGGGTTCTTCTCGCTGCCGCGCCAGTAGGCGGCGGCCGAGCGCATGATCTTGAACGCCGGGATGTGCCGGGTCGAGGGCAGGTGCGGGCCGCGGCAGAGGTCGCCCCAGCACAGCTCGCCGCTCTTCGGGTCGAGGTTGTCGTAGATGGTCAGCTCGCCGCTGCCCACCTCGACGTCGGCGCCGTCCCCGGCGGTCGCGGCGGAGCCCTTGAGGCCGATCAGCTCCAGCTTGAACGGCTCGGCGGCCAGCTCCTCGCGGGCGGCCTCGTCGGTGACCACGCGGCGGGAGAACTTCTGCCCCCGCTTGATGATCTCCTGCATCTTCTTCTCGATGACCTTGAGGTCGTCCGGGTGGAACGGCTTCTCGACGTCGAAGTCGTAGTAGAAGCCGTCCTTGATCGGCGGACCGATGCCGAGCTTGGCCTCCGGGAAGGTCTGCTGCACGGCCTGCGCCATCACGTGCGCGGTCGAGTGCCGCAGGATGTCCAGGCCGTCCTTGCTGGAGATCTCGACCGGCTCGACCTCGTCGCCGTCCTGGACCGCGTACGCGAGGTCCTTGAGCACACCGCCGACCCGGGCGGCGATGATCGAGCGGTCGTCGGCGAACAGGTCGGCGGCCGTCGTGCCCGTGGTCACCACGCGCTCTTCCCGATCGGGTTCGCGGTTGATGATGATCCGGACGTCCGTCACCGGTCTCTCCTGACGTTCTGGCTACCGTTTGCGCAACACTTCGCTGCCTGTGCATGGTACCGAGCCGCGCGCCCCGGGCGCGCACGCGCGTACCCGCCGGACCGGCGGCTCCGGTGACCCTCGGGTCCACTCCCCGCAACAGAGCGTCGCGGCCACGGTTGAGCGGCCGTCAACTGCGGTATCACCAGAGCAGCGTGCGGCGCACCACCGGTCCTCGGCGGCGCGCCGCACTCCCGGGCCCAGGGGGTGTGACCTATGGACTGGTACCGAGGCCCGCTGGCCTCCTTCGACACCGAGACCACGGGCGTGGACGTGGAGTCCGACCGGATCGTCTCCGCCGCCCTGGTCCGCCAGCCGTCCGCCGGGGCGCCCACCGAGGCGGTGACCTGGCTGGCCGACCCCGGGGTGCCGATCCCCGAGCAGGCCCGCGCCGTCCACGGCATCAGCGACGAGCGGGTGCGCGCCCACGGCCGCCCGGCCCGCGCGGTGGTCACCGAGCTCGCCGCCGCGCTGGCGGCGCTCGCCCGGGAGGCCGTCCCGGTGGTGGTGATGAACGCCCCGTACGACCTGACCCTGCTCGACCGCGAGCTGCGCCGGCACCGGGCCGGCTCACTGGACGAGCACCTGGCCGGCGCCGAGCTGCTGGTGCTGGACCCCCGGGTGATGGACAAGCACGTCGACCGCTACCGCCGGGGCCGGCGCACCCTGACCGACCTCTGCCTGCACTACGGCGTCGACCTGGAGGGCGCGCACGACGCCTCGGCGGACGCGGCGGCCTCGCTGGAGCTGGTCCGGGTGCTGGGCGCCCGCCACCCGGAACGGCTCGGCGCGCTCACCCCGGCCGAGCTCCAACTGCGGCAGACCGTCTGGCACATCGCGCAGGCGCGCGGGCTGCAGCGCTGGTTCGACCGCTCGGGCACGCCGGAACGGGTCGACCTCTCCTGGCCGCTGCGTCCGGCCCGCTGCTCCTGCGGCGAGCGCCTCGGCCCGCACCACCGCTGCGAGTTGGCCGCCTGAGGCCGACCGCCGACACCGGCCGCCGACGCCGCGCGAGCCGGCCCCGGAAACGCCGCAGGCCCCGACTCTCCGTCGGGGCCTGCGTGTTGTGCTCGGTGGGCGATACTGGGATCGAACCAGTGACCCCTTCGGTGTGAACGAAGTGCTCTCCCGCTGAGCTAATCGCCCGGGCAACGAGAAGAACTGTAGCACCACTTGGGCCCGGGGCTCAAAACGGTTCCGCCGACGCCCCTACAGTTCCGCCCCGGCACACCCCTTCTGAATAGCCGTCAGCCGCCACTCGGAGAACACGCCGAAAAGGCTCAGGGCCCCGATCATTAATTGATCGGAGCCCTGCGCCATTGCATTCCGGTGGGCGATACTGGGATCGAACCAGTGACCCCTTCGGTGTGAACGAAGTGCTCTCCCGCTGAGCTAATCGCCCGGGTGCAGGGAAAACATTACCCCATCCGCGCGGGTGCTCCGAACACCCCTCGCCGCGCCCGGCCCGGTCAGCCCAGGTTCCAGGGCATGGTCATCCCGTACCGCCACAGGTACCAGCCGCCGACCGCGGCGATCACCACGAGGCCGATCACCGTCAGCGTGATGTTGCGCCTGCGCACCCGGGGGTCCAGCGCCCGCTGCGCGGCCTCCGCGACCTTGCGCCGCGTCCAGCGCAGGGCCAGCTGGGCCCAGACGAACTCGGTCGCCCAGATGCCCATGCCCAGGAAGATGACCACCCAGCCCGGACCGGGCAGCGGCAGCATGAACACGCCGAGCACCACCACGGCCAGCCCGACCAGGAAGACCAGCACCTGCCAGGACAGGTGCAGCGGCCGGGAGCGCCGGATGAACCGGGGCGCCCGCGAGCCCAACGGCCGGCCCGGGTCCTCGCTCCTGCGGTCGCCGTCCATGGTCGCCACCAACTCTTCGTCGCTTCCTACAGCCATGCCTCGAAAAGTACCCGAGTTCCGCCCCCCGCCGGGCCCGTCCGCCCCTCCGGGGCGATTCCGCAATGCGCCGGAAGGGGTACGACTCGCACCGGAATCGGGACAGAGGGGTTTACACCGGGCTTTCAGGTGGGATGGTCCGTTCGCCGACGTGCGATTCCCCGAGCGCACACTGAGCGAAAGGCCCTGGCGCTTATGAACACCACGGTCAGCTGCGAGCTGCACCTGCGCCTCATCGTGTCCAGCGAGTCCTCACTGCCCGTCCCCGCGGGCCTGCGCTACGACACCGCCGATCCCTACGCCGTCCACGCGACGTTCCACACCGGAGCCGACGAGACCGTCGAGTGGGTGTTCGCCCGTGATCTCCTGGCGGAGGGGCTGCACCGACCCACCGGTACCGGCGACGTCCGGGTCTGGCCGTCGCGGAGCCACGGTCAGGGGGTGGTCTGCATCGCCCTGAGCTCTCCGGAAGGAGAGGCACTGCTGGAGGCCCCGGCGCGCGCCCTCGAGTCCTTCCTCAAGAGGACGGACGCCGCGGTGCCCCCCGGCACCGAACACCGTCACTTCGACCTCGACCGGGAGCTGTCCCACATCCTCGCCGAAAGCTGACCCCGAACGAGCTGCCCGCCGCCGTCCGGCGGCGGGGCGGGACTCGACGCGTCCGTCCTACTCGGGGGCACGGTCGCACTGATCAGCCGCGCGGTCTGCGGCCTCGGGGTACCGCCCCGGGCCCTCCTCCCACGGGAGGACGGCCCGGGGCACAGCCGCATCCCGATCCGGGCAACCCGACGCCGTGACGGCCTCTGCCGGTAGAGTCGGGCCCCGATGACCGGTGCGGGCGGCCCAGGCCCCCCGCCGCGTGAGGAGCCCCCACGTGCTGATCACCCATGACACCGAGTGCGCCCTGAGCATTCTGGTCGAGCTGCTCAACACCGCTCCGGAGGCGTGCGGCAGCGAACAGCTGCCCGATGTCACCGCGCTCGGCGCCTTCGTGGTCCGGCAGGAGATCAGCGAGATCGACTCCCTCGGCCCGCAGGACCTGGCGGCGGTGCAGGCGCTCCGCGGCCGGCTGCGCGAGGTGTTCTCGGCCGACTCCACCGGGCAGGCCGCCGAACTGGTCAACGCGATCGTCGCCGAGGCCGGGACGACGCCCCGGCTGACCAACCACGACCACCACGGCTGGCACATCCACTACTTCGCCCCGCACGCCGCGGTCGGGCCGCACCTGGCGGCCGAGCTGGGCATGGCGCTGGCGTTCATCGTGATGGCCGGCGAGCGCGAGCGGCTGCGCCGCTGCGAGGCGCCGGACTGCGCCCGGGTCTTCGTCGACCTCTCCCGCAACCGGTCGCGCCGCTACTGCGACAGCCGGACCTGCGGCAACCGGCTGCACGTCGCCGCCTACCGGGCCCGGCAGCGCTCGGCCGACCAGGTCCCCGCCGGCACCTGAGCCCCGCCGCGGGCTGAGAGACTGGGGGCATGACCGATGCCCCCCTCCCCCGCCTGGAGCTCTGGTGCGAGCTCCAGTGCCCCGACTGCCGCACCGCGCTGGACGACGTACGGGCGCTGCGCGAGCAGTACGGCGACGCGCTGACCGTCGAGCTGCGGCACTTCCCGCTGGAGAAGCACAAGCACGCGTACGCGGCCGCGGAGGCGGCGTCCGAGGCCTTCGAGCAGGGCCGGGGCTGGCCGTACGTGGAGGCGGTGCTGGCACGGCTGGAGGACCTGGAGCGGGGCGGCCAGAAGGTGCTGGTCGAGGTCGCGGCCGAGGTCGGGCTGGACGCCGACGAGGTCGACACCGCCCTGATCGACGGCCGGCACACGCTGCTGGTCGACGCGGACGTGGCCGAGGGCCGGGCGATCGGCGTGACCGGCACCCCGACCTACGTGATCGCCGGGCAGCGGCTCGACGGCGGCCGGAGCCAGGACGGCCTGCGCGAGCGGATCGTCGCGGTCATCGAAGCGGCCAGGGGCTAGCCCCTCTGCCGGGACGGCCTAGATCAGCGGTTTGCCGAGCACCCGGCGGGTGACCCGGTAGCCGAGGGACTCGTACAGGCCGATCGCGACCCGGTTGCCGGTGAAGACGTTGAGGCCGAGCCGGTGGACGCCGGCGGCCAGGCACTCGCGCTCGGCGAGCAGCATCAGGGTGCGCCCGTGGCCGTGGCCGCGGTGCGGCTCGTGGACGGCGACCACCATGACCCAGGCGAGCGGACCGTCCGGCAGCAGTTCGGCGCGCAGGTTGAGCCAGAGGGTGCCGAGCTCGGTGCCCCCGGGGTCGAGCAGCCGGCGCAGGGCCACGCCGTCGGTGGCGTGGCCCCGCGGCAGCAGGTGCTGGTGGTCGGTCTCGCACTTGGCGCGGGCCTGGGCGGGGCTGAGCCCGGAGCGTTCCAGGTCCGCGCGGTAGCCGGCCTTGGCCTGCTCCAGCCATTCCCCGTACTCGGCGGCGCCGATCGGACGGACCGTCACGTCGCCGGGCAGCTCCGGGAGTTCACCGAGCGTCTTGACGAGGTTGCGCATCCGCTCGGTGTAGCCGAGGGTGCGGGCCAGCCCCAGGGCGGCCGGGGCCCCGGCCGGGACGGTGACGTCCAGCCGGGTGCAGCCCCAGCCGCGCAGGACCTCCTCGGCGGCGAGCGCGGCCACCGTCGCGCGGCCGCGGCGGCGGCCGCCCTCGGCGACCTCGAGCTCGGAGATCTCGCCCCACCACTGGTCGCCGCGCGGGGCGGCGGTGGTGCGCAGGGCGCCCACCGGGCGGCCGTTGACACGGATCAGCCAGCGCCGGCTGCGGCCGCCGCCGGGGAGGTCCTCCTCGGGGCCGGCCGGGCGCAGTGTGGTGGTCATGTGGCTACGGTGCCCAGTCCGGGGCCGGTTCTATCGCACCGTCAGCGGGCGGCGACCGGGTCGGCGTCGACGGCGGCCCGTTCGGCGAAGGTGGCCATCGCCTTGAGGGTGACCGGGCCGGGGCCGGCGAGCTCCCGGTCGTCGACCCGGGTGACCGCCTGGACGTCGCGCAGGGTCGAGGTCAGGAAGACCTCCTCGGCGCGCTGCAGGGCGTCGAACGGGACGTCGACCTCCTCGGCGCCGGTCCAGTCGATCACCAGTCGGCGGGTGATGCCGGCCAGGCAGCCGGAGGCCAGGGTGGGGGTGATCAGCCGGCCGTCCAGGACCAGGAAGACGTTGGAACCGGTGCCCTCGCAGAGCAGGCCCGCGGTGTTGGCGAACAGCGCCTCGGAGGCGCCGACCCGGTGGGCGGCGGCCAGTGCGACCACGTTCTCCGCGTAGGAGGTGGTCTTCAGGCCGGCCACCGCGCTGTGCTCGTTGCGGCGCCAGGGGACGGTGGCCACGGCGGTGGTGTCGGGGCGGCGGGCGGCGGTGCCGACGGCGACCACCAGGCTGGGGCCGGAGTCACCGCGCTCGGAGCCGAGCGGGGCGGTGCCGCCGGTGAAGGTGATCCGCAGGCGGCCGAGCGGCATCGGGTTGGCGGCCAGCACCTCGGCGCACGCGGCGCGGACCAGGTCGTGGTCCGGGTCGGGCAGGCCGAGGCCGCGGGCGGAGCGGGTGAGCCGGTCGAGGTGGCGGGTGAGCGCGAAGAGCTGCCCGTGCTCGGCCTTCACCGTCTCGAAGACGCCGTCGCCGACGGTGATCCCGTGGTCGAGGACGGGCAGGGTGGCGGCGTCGGTGTCGGCCAGGGCTCCGTTGACCCAGATCACGTGCTGCTCCTTCGAGGTCGTTCAGTGCAGGGGTGTTCCCGACGCTATCGCGACCAGCCGGGCGGCCTTGAGTTCGGTCTCGGCCCATTCCCGCTCGGGGTCCGAGCCCCAGGTGATCCCGGCGCCGGTGCCGAACCGCAAGGTGGCGCCGGTTGCCGTCCGGTCGATCCAGAACGTCCGGATCCCGACCGCGAGTTCGCCCTCGCCGCGGTCGGCGTCGACCCAGCCGACGGCGCCGCAGTAGGGGCCGCGCGGGGCGGTCTCCAGGGAGTCGATGATCCGCAGCGCGCTGGACTTGGGGGCTCCGGTGACCGAGCCGGGCGGGAAGGTGGCGGCGAGCAGCTCGGGCCAGCCGGCGCTCTCGCGCAGGGTGCCCTCGACGGTGGAGACCAGGTGGACCAGGCCGGGGTGCTTCTCCACCACGCACAGGTCGGGGACGGTGACGCTGCCGGTGCCGCAGACCCGGCCGAGGTCGTTGCGGACCAGGTCGACGATCATCACGTTCTCGGCGTGGTCCTTCTCCAGCAGGTCGTCCTCGGTGCGGCCGGTGCCCTTGATCGGGCCGGAGAGGACGGTGCGGCCGCTGCGGCGCAGGTAGAGCTCGGGCGAGGCGGTGGCGATCTCCACGCCGTGCTCGGGAAGGCGAATCGTTCCTGCGTAGGGCGCGGGGTTGCCGTGCGCGAGCAGTCCGGTGAGCGCGTCGATGTCGCAGCGGTCCGGATCGGGGAGCTCGGCGCTCATCACCCGGCAGAGGTTGGCCTGGTAGACCTCGCCGCGGGCGATGTGCGCGCGGACGGCGCGGACGCCGGCGACGTACGCCTCGCGGTCCAGGGAGCTGTGCCAGCGGCCCGGGCCCGGGCCGAGCCAGCCGTCGCCGGCCGGCGGCAGCGGGTCGGGGCGGACCTCGTCGAACCGGGCGCAGGTGAGCCGGCCCTCGAAGTCGTACGCGACCGCCCAGAAGCCCTCGGTGTCGAGCACGGCCGGGTCGGAGCTGACCTCGCGCAGCCCGGTGGCGAGGCGACCGCCGAAGCGGGCCATCGGCTGGTGCGGACTGAGCGGGGCGGTGCGGCGGGACACGGTTCTCCTGCGCGATTTCGGTGGTGCTGGGTCCTGCTCGGGGTTCGGCCCCGGTGCTGAAAAGTCTAGGTCGGAGCGGGGGCGGAGGGCCGGGCGGAGCGAGCGGGGCGGGCGCGCCGGGCGGCGGTCGACGGCCATCCCCGCGCCACGCTGCGGGAACGGATTTTTCAGCTGGCCCTGGAATCCGCTAGAGTTCAACACGTCGCCGGGACGCGGAACCGAAGAAAAGCGGGGAAGCAACCGGGAGACAGGCGGACGTGGCTCAGTTGGTAGAGCATCACCTTGCCAAGGTGAGGGTCGCGAGTTCGAATCTCGTCGTCCGCTCGATGGAGAACAGGTAAGATCGTTCTTCGAAGTTGCCTGGTGGAGTGGCCGAGAGGCGAGGCAACGGCCTGCAAAGCCGTGTACACGGGTTCAAATCCCGTCTCCACCTCCAAGAGGTGCCCCTGGTGAGCCAGGAGCCCCTCCCCGCGCGATTAGCTCAGCGGGAGAGCACTACCTTGACACGGTAGGGGTCACTGGTTCAATCCCAGTATCGCGCACTCGAGCCCTTCGGGGCTTGGCATCCCAGCGCGATTAGCTCAGCGGGAGAGCACTACCTTGACACGGTAGGGGTCACTGGTTCAATCCCAGTATCGCGCACGCAGGGCCTTCGAGTCTTGACAACCCCGCGCGATTAGCTCAGCGGGAGAGCACTACCTTGACACGGTAGGGGTCACTGGTTCAATCCCAGTATCGCGCACAGAAGCAGAGCGGAGCCGTGGTCCTCGGACCACGGCTCCGCTGCGTTGTGGGCAGGTCGAAGAAGATTCCGGGCATGGCTACGGCGCCGGGTGCGGGACGCCCTCACCGACGTCCTGCACCCGGCCACCGCGCTGCCGGAGCTGCTTGATTGCGACCGCCCTCGCCCGTCCATGTCCGTGCGGCGCGCGGCCCCGGCCGGCGCCGACCCCTACCCCGGGGGTCAGCGCGCGATCAGATCGGCGACCGCTCTGGTCTGCGTCGCCAGTTGCTCCCAACCACCGAACAGCGACAGCAGCAGGACCGCTATCGGCAGGGCGATCGCGATCGCCACGGCCGGATGCCGGGTGTCCGCCGCGGCGTGCGCGGTGGAGGGCCTGCGCCGACGGGCGGCTCGGACGAGCTGCTGCGGTGCCATGATCCTCTGCTCCTGCCTGGCTGTCGTGGGGGTGGAAGTCGTACCGACCGTGCCGACACTGTCGGTCTGCGGTCGATATTCGGTCGATACGGAGGGGAGCGGGGGCGGTTGACCTCGGGGGACGAGTGGGCCGCCCACCGCTGATGACAACGCTATGGCCGCGGCGGCCGCGGGGCGTCATGCCCGCGTACCGTTCGCCGGGCCTCCCGAAGGATGACGCCGGTCCGTGGCGCGTACTACCAAGGGTGGACACGGGGTCGAGCCGATCCCCGAGGGAACCCTGAGAGGGACCCCGAGGAGGGCTGCCGGGCCGGTCGGCGCGGGCGCCCGGGGAGCCAGTCGACGCATATCTGACAATCGGACCGGCGCTTCGCGTGTTGCGAACCAGCGGAGCGGTACTCGCGGTCCGTAAGCTGTGCCGGGACAGTATTTGACGGCGCCCCACCTCCGACGGGGCCTCACCCCACGGGCTGACGGGAACAGAGCGAGCGATGGCGATGATGCGGCTGCGGCGTGAGGACCCCCGCATCGTCGGCCCCTACCGTCTGCACCGGCGGCTGGGGGCCGGCGGAATGGGCGTGGTCTACCTGGGATCCGACCGCAAGGGGCAGCGGGTCGCACTCAAACTGATCCGCGCCGAGCTGGCGGAGGACGCGGAGTTCCGCACCAGGTTCGCCCGCGAGATCGCCGCCGCCTCGCGGATCCGCGGCGGCTGCACGGCCCGGGTGGTCGGCTCCGACATCGAGGCCGACCGGCCCTGGCTCGCCACCGCCTACGTCCCCGGGCCCTCGCTCTACAAGCGGGTCGGCGACGAGGGCCCGCTGCCCTGGCCGGAGGCCGCCCGGATCGGCGCCGCCCTGGCCGACGGCCTGGTCAAGGTGCACGAGGCCGGGGTGGTCCACCGCGACCTGAAGCCGTCCAACATCCTGCTCTCCCCCAAGGGCCCGCGGATCATCGACTTCGGCATCGCCTGGTCGCGCGGGGCCAGCACGCTCACCCACGTCGGCACGGCGGTGGGCTCGCCCGGCTTCCTCGCGCCCGAGCAGGTGCGCGGCGCCGCAGTGACCCCGGCGACGGACGTCTTCGCGTTCGGCGCGACCCTGGCGTTCGCCCTGACCGGCGAGTCGCCGTTCGGGTCGGGCGCCTCCTCCGAGGTCATGCTCTACCGGGTGGTGCACGAGGAGCCGGACCTGGCGGCGGTGCCGCCGGCCCTGGCACCGCTGGTCCGGGCGTGCCTGGCGAAGGAGTCCACCGAGCGGCCGCCGGCCGCCGCGCTGCACGAGCGGCTGGCGGAGCTGGCGGCGCGCGGCACCGCGCTCGGGCCGCAGACCGGGGTCGGCGCGTTCGGGCGCGGACGCTTCGGCGGCGCGGGCGCCGGACCGGCGGCCGGCGCGGGGCCCGCCGAGGGCGAGGCGGTGCTGCCCGCACAGCACGGACAGCAGCAGGGACAGCAGCACGGACCGCACGGCGCGGTGGCCGGTGGACGCGGCGGGCCCTCGCGGGTCGCCGGGCGCGGCGGGGCGGCGCCGGGTGGCGAGTCGGCACCGCGACCGGCGGCCGGCCCGGGGCAGGCCGGGGGCCGCCCGCGGCCCGGCGCCGGGCCCGGGCCCGGCGCGCGACGGCCGACGCGGCCGTACGGGCAGGCGCCGACGGCGCCGATGCCGCGTCAGGAGTTCGTCGAGACCGGACGGGACGGCGCGCGCGACGGCGGTCGGGCCGGCCGGGACACCCGGGGCGGGCGGGAGGTCCGGGAGCGGACCCCGGTGCCCGGGCGGGAGCGGCAGCACAGCACGCTCTCCGGCCGCTCCCCCGCCGCCCGGCGGCGGCTGCTGCGGCAGCGGGTCGTGGTGTTCGTCACCGTCACCGTCGGAGTGGCGCTCGCCATCGCGGCTGCCCAGGGCTGCGAGAACCGGGACGCGCGGGGCCTCGGCCCCGCAGCGGGCGCCTCGGCGCACGCGATGCCGCCGGTGCCGCCGCTGTCGATCGACGGGGCGGGCGGCGAGGACGTCCGGCCGCGGGCGGACGGCGCCGCGGACGGCGGGCTCGGCCCGGCGGTCGACTCGATGCCGGTGGTGGACTGGACGAACCGCACGTACGGCGACCCGGCCGGCGGCCCGGCGATCCAGCTGCGCGACGGGCAGGCCCCCTCCGGGGCCGGGGCGCCGGTGTCGCTCACCGCGGTGCTGCCCGCGCACTACCGGGACGCACAGGCCGCGGTGGTGGTGCTGCGGCGCCTCGAGGGCGCGGTGCCGGTCGACCTGGTCCAGCTGTTCGGCTTCGACGCGGACGCGCCGGTGCTGCTCGCCTCCCGGACGTCGGCCGCGGATCCGCAGGCCACGGCGGCCTGGCGGGTGGAGAACGGCGCGCTGATCCGCGAGGAGCGGGTGGCCCGGACCGGGGCGACCTCCTCGACCCGGTACATCGTCCGGGCGGACGGCGGGATCGAGGAGTCCTGGCCCGGAGCGGGTGTCTCCGGGACGGTCACGGCGCACTGAGCGGGCGCCGCGGCGGACGTCGCAGCGAGCGCCGCAGGAGCGCCTCGGCTCAGGCGATTCCGCAGGCGCGGAGGGCGGCGGTGGTGCCGGCTGCGGCGAGGACGACCAGCGGGAACGGCGCGCGGCGCAGGGCGAGGACGCCGGCCACCGCGACGCCTGCGGGGCGGGCCCACCCGGCGAACTCCGGGCCCTGGGTGAGGGCGGCGGTCGCGGCCAGGGCGAGCAGCAGGACGGTCGCCGCGACGGCGAACAGGCGCTCCAGGCGGGGCGGGAACTCGAAGCGCGTACGGAAGGTGGGGCCGGCCAGGCGCAGGGCGAGGGTGCCGGCGGCGAGGGCGAGGACCGCGAACAGGGGCATGGGGGCGCTCCTTTCAGGAGGACGTGGCCGGGGGCGGGTCGACGGGGGCAGGAGGTCCGCGGGCCGGTGCGGCTCGGCGCCTGCCGCTGCGCGCAGTTCCCCGCGTCCCTGACGGGGCGGGGACGTCGGGCGCGGTCACGGCGCCGCGGGTGGGGTCAGCGGTCCGCGGGAGTCCGGGCCCCGGCGGCGGGTGGCGCCGGGGCCGGGTCGGCCGCCGGGTGCGGGGTGTCCGGGTCGGGGGCGGGGGTCTTCCCGGGTGCGGCGAGGGCGAGGCCCGCGAGGGCGAGGAGGACGGGGATGCCCGGCGGGAGGAAGGGGGTGGCGGCCACCGCGAGGGCTGCGCCGAGGAGGGCGGCGCGGCGGGTCGGGCGGTCGGTGGTGACGGCGGGGAGGACGAGGGCGAGCAGGACGGCGGGGAAGGCGGCGTCCAGGCCGAGGGCGTCGGTGTCGCCGATCGCGCCGCCGGCGAGGGCGCCGAGGACGACCGCGACGTTCCAGATCACGAACAGCCCGAGCCCACTGGCCCAGTACGCGGCGCGCCGCCGGGCGCGGTCGGGCTGCTGGAGGGCGAAGGCGGTGGCCTCGTCGGTGATCAGGTGGGCGCCGAGCAGGCGCTTCCAACGGGGGCCGTCGAGGACGTCGGCGACGGCGAAGCCGAACGGGAGCAGGCGGGTGTTGAGCACGAGGCCCGCGGCGACGGCGGCGAGGGCGCTGCCGCCGGCGAGCAGCACGCCGACGGCGGCGAACTGGGAGCCGCCGGCGAAGACGACGACGGAGAGCAGGACGGGCACCCAGGCGTCCATGCCGCCGGAGACGGTGATGGCGCCGAAGGAGGCGCCGACCACGGCGTCGGCGAGGCAGACCAGGGCGATGGCGCGGATGGTTGAGCGATCCAATGTTCGCAATGACGAACGCATGTCCATTAGAATGAACACCTCAGCCCGCGTTCGTCAAGGCGAACGAATCGACTCCTGGAGCGAACACGTGGAGACCGACCTGATCGGCCTGATCGCCGCCGCCATCCGGCGCGAGCGCGAGCGCGCCGGGGTGTCGATGAGCGAGCTCGCCAAGCGGGCGGGCATCGCCAAGTCGACGCTCTCGCAGCTGGAGTCGGGTTCGGGGAATCCCAGCGTGGAGACGCTGTGGGCGATCGGCGCGGCCCTGGGCGTGCCGTTCAGCCGGCTGGTCGACCCGCCGCGGCCGCAGGTCCGGGTGGTCCGGGCGGGCGAGGGCCCGGTGATGCACTCCGAGCAGGCGACGTACTCGGCGACCCTGCTGGCCTCCTGCCCGCCGAACGCGCGGCGCGACGTCTACCGGATCGACAGCCAGCCCGGCGAGTCACGGATCTCCGACCCGCACATGCCCGGCACGGTCGAGCACGTGGTGCTCGGCAGCGGCCGCGCCCTGGTCGGGCCGGTCGACGAGCCGGTCGAGCTGCTCCCCGGCGACTACGTCAGCTACGCCGGGGACGCCAAGCACATCTTCACCGCGCTGGAGCCGAACACCACCGCGACGATGGTGGTCGAGCACGTCTGAGCGGGCGCGGACCGGGCGGTTCAGCCCGCGTTGACGGCGTAGAAGGCGACCGCGGCCGCGGCGCCGACGTTCAGCGAGTCGATGCCGTGCGCCATCGGGATGCGCACCCGCCGGTCGGCGGCGGCGAGCGCCTTCGCGGTCAGGCCGTCGCCCTCGGCGCCGAGCATCAGCGCCGCCCGGGGCAGCGTGTGCGGGCGGGCGACGGCCAGGTCGACCGCACCGGACGGGGTGAGGGCGAGCAGTTCGAACCCGGCGTCGCGGACGGTCGCCAGCGAGCCCGGCCACGGGTCGAGGCGTGCGTACGGCACGGAGAACACCGCGCCCATGGAGGTCTTGACGGCCCGCCGGTACAGCGGGTCCGCGCAGTCCGGCGAGAGCAGCACGGCGTCCATGCCGAGCGCCGCGGCGGAGCGGAAGATCGCCCCGAGGTTGGTGTGGTCGACCAGGCCCTCCAGGACCGCCACCCGGCGGGCGCCGATCAGCAGTTCCGAGGCGGCCGGGAGCGGCTTGCGCTCCATCGAGGCGAGCGCGCCGCGGTGCACGTGGTAGCCGGTGACCTGCTCGGCGAGGGCCGGTTCGACGACGTGGACGGGGGCGTCGGCCGCGTCGATCACGTCCTGCATGACGCCGAGCCACTTGGCGGTCAGCAGCATCGAGCGCATCCGGTACCCGGCCGCGAGCGCGCGGCGGATCACCTTCTCGCCCTCGGCGATGAACAGGCCCTCGGCGGGCTCGCGGCGGCGGCGCAGCTCGACGTCCGTCAGGCCGGTGTAGTCGGCGAGGCGGGGGTCGGCGGGATCGGTGACGGTGAGTGGCTCGGACACCGGCTCATCTTCGCACGTGGGGAGGGCCGGCCAGGGGCCCGGCGGATGCCCGGGCCCCCGGCGGTGGTCAGCCCCCGAGGACGTTCACCACGTCGCCGACGACGATGACCGCCGGGGGCTTGACGCCCTCCGCGGCGACCCGGTCGGCGACCGTGGCGAGGGTGGCGTCCACCCGGCGCTGGGCGGCGGTAGTGCCCTCCTGGACCACGGCGACCGGGGTGTCCCCGGCGCGGCCCGCGGCGATCAGGCGGGCGGCGATCGCACCGATCTTGTCGACGGCCATCAGCAGCACCAGGGTGCCGGTCATCTGCGCCAGCGCGTCCCAGTTGGTCAGCGAGCGCTCGTCCGGGCCGACGTGGCCCGAGATCACGGTGAACTCGTGGGTCATCCCCCGGTGGGTCACCGGGATGCCGACCGCGGCGGGCACCGAGATCGAGCTGGAGATGCCCGGCACCACGGTGACCGGGATGCCGGCCTCCACGCAGGCCAGCAGCTCCTCGCCGCCGCGTCCGAAGACGTACGGGTCGCCGCCCTTGAGCCGGACCACGAACTTGCCGGCCTTGGCGTGCTCGACCAGCGTGTGGTTGATCGCCTCCTGGGCCATGTACCGGCCGTACGGGATCTTCGAGGCGTCGATCACCTCGACGTGCGGCGGCAGCTCGGCGAGCAGCTCGCGCGGGGCGAGCCGGTCGGCGACCACCACGTCGGCGTCGGCCAGCAGCCGGCGGCCGCGGACGGTGATCAGGTCCGGGTCGCCCGGGCCGCCGCCGACCAGGGCGACGCCCGGCGTCCGCTCGCGGTACTGCCGGGCCGCCAGCGAACCGTCGCGCAGCCCGTCCACGATGGCGTTGCGCAGCGCGGCGGAGTGCCGCGGGTCGCCGGTGAGGACCGCGACGGTGGCGCCGCCGTCGCGGCCGGAGGCGGGGGTCCACGCGGTCGCGGCGGCGGCGTCGTCGCTGCGCGCGCAGAACACCCGCCGCAGCTCGGCCTCGGCGGAGACGGCGGTGTTGACGGCCGGGTCGTCGGTGGCGACCAGCGCGTACCAGGTGTCGGCGAGGTCGCCGTCCTGGTACCGGCGCTCGTGCCAGGTCAGCTCACCGGCGTCCGCCATCGCGTGGACGGCGGGCGTGGTGGTCGGCGAGATCAGCTGGACGTCCGCACCGGAGGCGATCAGCGCGGGCAGGCGCCGCTGGGCGACCTGGCCGCCGCCGACCACGACGACGCGGCGGCCGGCGAGCAGCAGGCCGACCGGGTACGGGGTGAGGCCCTCGGTGCTGGGGTGGGGGGTGGGCGCGGTCATCGGCGGGAGCTCCTGGGTGGGCGGGTTCTCAAGGGCAGGGGACGACCCCGCACCGGCGCGCCCTCGGGCCGGTGCGGGGTGGGGATCCTGATGGGGGTCAGGCCTTCTCGGTGACCCCGGCGGAGTCGAAGGTGGCTACATCGTGCATCGCCCGGGCGGCGCTCTGCACCAGCGGCAGGGCCAGCAGGGCGCCGGTGCCCTCCCCGAGCCGCAGGTCGAGGTCGATCAGCGGACGCAGGCCGAGCTTGGCGAGCGCCGCCTGGTGGCCCGGCTCCGCGGAGCGGTGGCCGGCGATGCAGGAGGCGAGCACCTCGGGGGCGATCGCCTTGGCGACCAGCGCGGCGGAGCCGGCGATCACGCCGTCCAGGATCACCGGGGTGCGCAGCGACGCCGCGCCCAGCAGGAAGCCGGCGAGGGCGGCGTGCTCCAGGCCGCCGACCGCGGCGACCACGCCGATCGGGTCCGCCGGGTCGGGCTGGTGCAGGGCCAGCGCCCGGCGGATCACGTCCACCTTGCGGGCGTGCGTCTCGTCGTCGATGCCGGTGCCGCGACCGGTCACCTCGACCGGGTCGGCACCGGTGAAGACCGAGATCAGCGCGGCGGACGCGGTGGTGTTGGCGATCCCCATGTCACCGGTGATCAGCACCTTGTTGCCGGCCGCGACCAGGTCGCGGGCGGTCTCGATGCCCACCTCGACCGCCCGCAGCGCCTCGTCGCGGCTCATCGCCGGGCCCTGGGTCATGTCGTCCGTGCCCGGCTTGACCTTGCGCGGCAGCAGACCGGTGGTGCGGCCCTGCTGGATCGCCTCCGGCAGGTCCACCTTCACGCCGACGTCCACCACGCACACCTCGGCGCCCACCTGCGCGGCGAAGGCGTTGACCACCGCTCCCCCGGCCAGGAAGTTGCCCACCATCTGGCCGGTGACCTCCTGCGGCCACGGGGTCACGCCCTGGGCGTGCACGCCGTGGTCACCCGCGAAGATCGCCACGCAGGCGGGCTCCGGGATCGGCGGCGGGCACTTCCGGGACAGGCCGGACAGCTGCGCCGCGATGATCTCCAGCATGCCGAGCGAACCGGCCGGCTTGGTCATCCGCTTCTGCCGGTCCCACGCCTCGCCGAGCGCCTTCGCGTCCAGCGGGCGGATGCCCCGGAGGGTGTCAGACAGCAGGTCGTGCGGCTCCTCGCCGGGCAGCGCGCGGTTGCCGTACTGCTCCTCGTGCACCACCCAGGACAGCGGGCGCTTCTTCGCCCAGCCCTGCTGCTGCAGCTCCGGCTCGTCCGGGAAGGAGTCCACGTAGCCGACGCACAGGTACGCCACCACGTCCAGGTGCTCGGGCAGGCCGAGCTCGCGGACCATCTCCTCCTCGTCGAAGAAGCTGACCCAGCCGACGCCCAGGCCCTCCGCGCGGGCCGCGAGCCACAGGTTCTCCACGGCCAGCGCGGCCGAGTACGGGGCCATCTGCGGCTGGGTGTGCCGGCCGAGCGTGTGCCGGCCGCCGCGGGTGCGGTCGGCGGTCACCACGATGTTGACCGGGGTCTCGAGGATCGCCTCGATCTTGATTTCCTTGAACTGCTTCGCCCGGCCCTTGGGCAGCGAGTCCGCGTACTCGTCGCGCTGTCGCATCGCCAGCTGGTGCATCTTGCGGCGGGTCTCGGACGAGCGGATCACCACGAAGTCCCACGGCTGCGAGTAGCCGACGCTCGGCGCGGTGTGGGCCGCCTCGAGGACGCGGATCAGCACCTCGTGCGGGATCGGGTCGCCGCGGAAGCCGTTGCGGATGTCGCGGCGCTCGCGGATCACCTGGTGCACCGCGTCGCGGCCGGCGTCGTCGAAGCCCGGGGCGGCCGGCGGCCGCTCGGCGTCGGCGTCCTCTGCGGTGACGGGCTCGGCGGTGACCGGCTCGGCGGTGACCGGCTCGGCGGTCGTGCCCTCGACGGTGGCGGCCTCGACGATGAGCTCGGTGGCGACGGCCTCGACGGTCGTCTGCTCGGCGGCCGTCTGCTCGGCGGCCGGGGCGTCGGGGGTGAGGGTGGACGCGTCGACCGGGGGGAGGTCGGCGGCGATCGGGGCGGGCTCTGCGGTGGACACGGTGGCGCTCGGCTCTTCGGAGGTGGCGGTGGGGGCGTCGGCCTGGGGAAGGTCGGCGGAGGTGGGGGCCTCCGCCGGGGCGAGGTCGGCCGGGACGAGGTCGGTGAGGGCCGGAGCCGGGTCGGCGAGGAAGGCCGAGATCCGGCGGTGCTGGCCGCCTCTACCGCTCTGCTGCGGCGGGATCTCCGCCTGGGCCGGGGCCTCCTCCGGGGCCTCCACCGGCTCCGCGACGACGACCGCGACCGGCTGCACGGCGGCGGCCGGCTCCTGCGCGAGCGCGGTTTCCGCGGACAGCAAGAGTGTCGCGTCGGCCGGGACCGCGGCGACGGTCTCGGGTCCGGCGAGCTCGGCAGGAGCGGGCTGGGCAGGAGCGGGCTGGGCAGGGGCGGGCTGCTCCTGGGACTCCCCCGCCGGCGCATGGACGGGCTGCGCCGGGTCCGCGAGGGGCGGCTGAGGGGCCACGACCGCGGCGTCCAGCGGCTGCGCCGGGGCGACGTCGGCGGACACGGCGTCAGTGGGCGCGGCGCCGGCGGACACCGCGTCGGCCCCCGCCGCAGCGGCCGGGGCGTCGGCGGTGGGCGCGGCGTCCTGGGCGGCGAGGTGCAGCGTCTCGGCGCCGACCGGAGCGAGCGGCTGTCCGTCCGGGCCGACGGCGGCAGGCTGGGCGTCACCGGGCAGCGGGGCGACCGGGGCGGCGAGGTGCAGCGTCTCGGGGCCGACCTGGACCGGCTGGGCCGGGGCCGGGACCTGGCCGTCGAGACCGACGGCGAAGGGCTGCCCGGCAGCGAGCGGAAGACCGTCCGGACCCACCGGAAGCGGTCGGCCGTCGGGACCGACAGCGGCGGGCTGGGCGACCGGCTCGGCGGCGGGGACCTGCGGCTGACCGTCCGGGCCGACCGCGAACGGCTGCGCCGGTGCCGGGACCTGGCCGTCGGCACCGACGGCGAGGGGCTGCACGGCGGCGAGCGGAAGACCGTCAGGACCGACGGCGCCCGGGTGCGGTGCGCCCGCGGGCGACGGCCCGCCGGGGAACGCCGCCTCCGCCGGAGCCGGCTGGAGGGCGTCGGCGGGTACGGGCTGCGCAACGGGCGTGGCCGGGACGGCGTTTGCCGGGACGGGCTGGGCCACGGGCGCTGCCGCGGCGGCGTCCAGGGGCGCGGACTGGACGGCGGCGCCGTCGCCGGGCAGGGGCTGCTCGGCGGTGACCGCGGGCGCCAACTGAGCGGTGGCGTCCAGGGGCGCGGGCTGCGCGACGGGCGCTGCCGCGGCGGCCTCGGTGGGAACGGGCTGCGCGGCGGCGGCAACGGCCGCCGCAGTCGGGTCCACGAGCGCGGGATCGGCGGCGGGCACGGGCTGGGCGACGGCGTCGAACGGCAGGTGCTGCGCGGCGGCGGGCGCGGCCACCGCTGCGGGGGCCTCGCCGGGCACCGGCTGCGCGGCGATCTCCGCAGGTGCGGGCTGGGCAACAGCGGTGGCGTCCGCGGGTGCGGGCTGCGCGGCGGCGGGCGCGGCCACCGCCGCGGGGGCCTCGCCGGGCACCGGCTGCGCGGTGGCGTCCGCGGGTGCGGGCTGGGCAACAGCGGTGGCGTCCGCGGGCACCGGCTGCGCGGTGGCGTCCGCGGGTGCGGGCTGGGCAACAGCGGTGGCGTCCGCGGGCACCGGCTGCGCGGTGGCGTCCGCGGGTGCGGGCTGGGCAACGGCGGTGGCGTCCGCGGGTACGGGCTGCTGGGCGTCGCTGAAGAGCGGGGTGAGCGGCGGCGCGGGCGGGACGGGGACGCCGTAGGCGGGGGTGCCGCCGGGGGTGGTGGAGGGGCCGCGGTCGGCGAGCGAGCGGACCGGGACGTGCCCGGTCATCAGGGAGGGGTCCGGGATCGGCGGGCCGGCGTGCAGGGGTCGGCGCGGCTGGGGCTGAGCGGCCGTCAGCGGTTCGACGACGGGCGCTGGCGCGGGCGCGGGCTGCACAACCGGTTCTGCGGCGGCCGGGGCGGGCGGCGTGAGCGGCGGCCAGGAGGGCGCGACCGGGGTGCCGGCGGGCGGGGTGGCGGCGGCCGGGTCGTCGACGGTGCGCAGCGGCATGGTGTCGCCGACCGGGAGGTCGGCGGGGGTGGGGTCGACGTTGACGGTCTCGACGGCGCCGTGGATGGGCTCCCCCCAGGCGGCCTGCGGGCCGGGCATCAGCAGGACGTCCTCCTCCTCGTCCAGCTGGTCGGGCTGGTCGAGGAAGGTGTACGCGGGCCGGTGCTCGGTGGACCAGGGGCTGCCGAGCGGCGCGCCGGGCACGTGCCCGGGGTCGCCGGGCTCGGGCGCGAGCGGGCCGCCGTTGGGGACGTGGCCGCCATCGGTCATGTCAAAAGCTCCTTCCGGGCCGCTTGCGCGCCCTCGGTGCCGCGGTCGCCGACCGCCGCACCCACCTCCGCCGGGGGCGGGTTCGCACCGACCCGCCCCTGTCTGCACCTAGCACTAGCACCTGCGGCCGGACCGTCCGGCGTCGAGCACCGGACGGGCGTCACCCGTCGGGGTGGCGCGCCATCTGAAACAACGACAACCCCGAGCAAGCGGCACGACCGCTCCGGGGCCCGTGGGCATTCTTCCGGGCCGGTGCGCAGCGCGTCGAATGCCCGCAAGCCGGGTCATTCCGGATTGCAACGCGTCAAAAAGGGGACAACCGTGCCGGATCGGACACGATGCACCGGTCGGCGAGCGCAACCCAGGGGCCCAACCCTACCGGCCGCGGCGGACGCGTTCTCGAAACGGTGTCCGGATGCGACCGGGATCACCGTGGCTGTCCGAGGGGTGGTCGGCACGGTGCGGCGGCCGGGCTCAATCGGGCTGCTCGGCCCAGATCAGGAGGGTGTAGTCGGCGCGTCCGAGGGTCGCTCCCGCGGCGGCGCCGGGGTCCGCGGTGAGCGGCGCGGACTGCAGCAGGACGCCGTCGGTGCGGTACCCGGCGGAGGTGAGGATGCGGTGGATCTCGCCGGATTCGGCCAGTGAGCCGGCGACCGCGACCAGGCGTTCCGGGCGGCGGGCGACCACCTCGCGGACCACGTCGGCGCCTCCGGACTCGACGGCGACGGCATCGGGTTCGGGCAGGCCGCCGAGCACGTCGGCGGGTTCGCCGGGGACGGTCTCCACCTCGACGCCGCGGCGGCGGGCGTTGGCGGAAATCCGGGCGCAGGCGGCGCGGTCGGGTTCGACGGCGACCACGGCGGCACCGAAGCCGGCGGTCTCGACGGCGAGCGCGCCGTCGCCGGCGCCGACCGTCCAGACCAGGTCGCCGGGGACGGGCGCGAGCCGGGCCAGCGCCAGCGCGCGGACGTGCGAGGGCAGGGCGGTGGCGCGCCGGGCACCGGCGTCCGCGCCCGCGTACGCCCCGCGGGGCAGCGCCCAGCCGCGGTCCGGGCGGGGGAAGCCCAGCGGTCGGCCGGCCAGCCAGCCGGCCGCCTCCTCGCCGGGCTGCGGGCCGCCGCCGATGACCAGGACGACGTTGGGCTCGCGCCAGTCGTGGTCGGGGACGCGTTCGGAGTCGAGGACGGTGACGTCCTCCTCGGGGGTGCCGAGGCCCTCGCAGACCACGAAGGTGCGCGGGACGCCGCGCAGCATCAGGGCGAGCTCGCTGGGGCCGGCGTCGGCGGTGGTGAGGACGGCGACCTTGGGGTGGGCGCGGCAGATGTTGGCCGCGCGGCGCAGCCGGCCGCCGTGCGCGGAGACCACCTGGGCGTCCTCCCAGGCCATGCCGGCCCGGGCGAAGGCGGCGGCGACGGAGGAGACGGCGGGCAGCACCTCGAGTTCGAGGCCGAACTCGGGGCGGCGCAGGGTGCGCACCACGCCGAAGAAGCCGGGGTCGCCCTCGGCGACGACGACGGCGGTGCCGCGGTGCTCGGCCAGCCGGCGGGCGGCGGTGCGCAGGTCCGCGAGGCCGATCCGCTCGGCGGTCGCCGGCACCGGCAGGGCGTTGAGTTGGTAGGGCGCTCCGGCCACCAGTGTCGCTCCGGCGAGCGCGCCGGCGGCGGCCTCCGTGAGCGGCGTTCCGTCCCACCCGATGACCGTGATCCGGTCAGCCATCCCGGCCGCTCTCCCTCGCCTGGTCCGCCCCGTGGTCGGCCGCGCCGGCACGGCGCGTCCAGCACCAGAGGCTACCGGTTGTGCCGCCGCCGTGGCCGCACGGGCGCGCGATCGGTGGGGCGGCGGGGATCAGTCCCGCAGGGCGTACGGGCGTTCGGCCCGGTCGGAGCCGCCGGCGGGGTCGAGGTCCTCGGGGAGCAGGCTCCAGACGATCAGGTCGGTGCGCTCCACGGCGGCGTCGCCCCAGTCGCCGCGGACGGTGGCGGCGTTGCGCAGCACGCCCTCGCTGATCGCGCCGGTCTTCTGGGCGACCTGCTGGGCGGCGGCGTTGCCGGCGGCGGTGCGCAGTTCGAGGCGCTGGAAGTCGCGGTCCTCGAACAGCCACTGGGCGACGCCGAGCACGGCCTCGGGGGCGTAGCCCTCGCCGCGGGCCCAGGAGGCGGTGAGGAAGCGGACCTCGGTGGCGCGCAGCCGCCAGTCGGTGCGGCGCAGTTCGGCGAGGCCGACGACGCGCTGGGTGAGGTGCTCGGTGACGGCGAAAACGATTCCGCGCCCGTCGGCCCGTCTGGCGGGGGCGAGCAGGCGGACCAACTCGCGGGCGTGCGCCTCGGTGTAGGGCTGCGGATAGTCGGTCCAGGTGCGGACCGGCTCGTCGTCGAACATCGCGACCAGGCTGGGCACGTCCTCGTCCGCAAGCGGGCGCAGCAGCAACCGGTCGGTGCTGATGGCTGTCTCGGGGAAGCTCGCTGCCATGCCGTCATCTCCTCGCCGGGTCGTTGACACACCGTACGCCCCGTACCCATGGAGTTGCATACTGCACGACCGACCCCCGGCGCGGCCACGCCGGGGGTCGGTCGACGGTGTGTCAGAACGCCGGGATGACGGAGCCCTGGAAGGTGTCCTGGATGTACTTCTTGACCTGGTCGGAGTGGAGCAGCTCGGCGAGCTTCTTGACCCGCGGGTCGCTCTCGTTGCCCTTCTTGACGGCCAGGATGTTGGCGTACGGGTTGCCCTCGGCCTTCTCCAGGATCAGCGCGTCGGTGGCGGGCTTGAGGTTGGCCTCCAGGGCGTAGTTGCCGTTGATGACGGCGGCGTCCACGTCCGGCAGGGCGCGCGGCAGCTGGGCCGCCTCCAGCTCCTTGAACTTGAGGTTCTTCGGGTTGGAGGCGATGTCCTGGACGGAGGCGGTGACGCCGGCGCCGGACTTGAGGGTGATGACGTTGTTGTCGGCGAGCAGCTTGAGCGCCCGGCCCTCGTTGGTGGCGTCGTTGGGCAGCGCGACCTGGGCGCCGTCGGCCAGCTCGGTGACGGCCTTGACCTTCTTGGAGTAGAGGCCGAGCGGCTCCAGGTGGACGGTCTCCACCGAGACCACGTTGGTGCCGTTCTTCTTGTTGAACTCCTCCAGGTACGGCACGTGCTGGAAGTAGTTGGCGTCCGCGGAGCCGTCCTGGACCGAGGTGTTGGGGGTCACGTAGTCGTTGACCACCTTGATGTCGAGCTTCAGCCCGGCCGACGCCGCCAGGTTGTCCTTCACGTACTGGAGGATCTGGGCGTGCGGGGTGGGGCTGGCGACCACCGTGAGGGCCTTGTTGGGGTCGGCGGAGGCACCGCCGGTCGAGCTGTCGCTGCCGCACGCCGCGAGGGTGAGGGCGAGGCCGGCGGCCGTGGCGGTGACGACGGTGGTCTTCAGAACGTTACGCACGAAAAGTGCCTTTCTGCGGGTTTCTTGCGGACCGCTCCTGGTGGGAGCGGAAGTTCAGTGGACGGACAGGGTGTCCTCTTCGGCCTCGGCGGGCCGGGCGGCGGCGCTGCGGAAGAACGCGAGCGGGCTGGCGTAGTCGCCGCGGTGGGAGAGCCTGCGGGCGGCCTGGTCGCCGATGGTCTGCAGGACGGTCACGATGACCACGATCTCCGCGACGATCACCCACATGAAGGCGGTCTCGAAGCGCTGGTAGCCGTAGGTGATGGCGAGGGATCCGAGGCCGCCGCCGCCGACCGCGCCGGCGATCGCCGAGTAGCCGATCAGCGCGATCACCGTGGTGGTGACGGCGGCGATCAGCGAGGGCAGCGACTCGGGCAGCAGGGTCTTGCGGACGATCGTCGGGGTGGAGCCGCCCATCGACTGCACCGCCTCGACCAGGCCGGGGTCGACCTCGCGGACGGAGGTCTCCACCAGCCGGGCGAAGAACGGGATAGCGCCGACGGCCAGCGGCACGCTGGCGGCCTGCCAGCCGAGGGTGGTGCCGGTGACCCAGCGGGTGAACGGGATCAGCGCGACCACGAGGATGATGAACGGGATCGAGCGGCCGATGTTGACGATCATGCCGAGCACCCGGCTGACCGCCAGGTTCTGCAGCAGCCCGCCCCTGTCGGTGAGCACGAGCAGCAGTCCGACCGGCAGGCCGACCACGATGGTGATGACCGAGCTGAGGCCGACCATCCCCAGGGTCTCCCAGGTGGCGGGCCACATCAGTTCCTGCATCTGGTCCCAGGTCATGCCGCGGCTCCGTTCACGTCCAGCACGTCCACCTGCAGGCCCTGCTCGCGCAGGTAGCCGATCGGCACCACGTTGTCCTGGTGGCTGCCGGGCAGTTCGACGCGCATCCGGCCGACCATCAGGCCGGCGATGGTCTCCACCGCGGCACCGAGGATGTTGATGTCGATCTGGTAGGTGCGGGCGAGCTGGGAGACGAACGGCTGGGCGGGCGCGTCGCCCTGGAAGGTGATCTCCAGGACGGTCCGGCCGGGGTGGCCGCTGCCGAAGTCGCCGAGCGGGAACAGCTCGCGGGCGAGCTGCGAGTTCGGGTCGGCGAGCAGCCCGGTGAGGCCGCCGGACTCCACCACCCGGCCGCCGCGCATCAGCGCCGCCGAGTCGCAGACCGACTTGATCACGTCCATCTCGTGGGTGATCAGCAGGACGGTCAGGCCGAGCTGCTGGTTGAGGTCGCGCAGCAGCTTGAGGATGGAGCGGGTGGTCTCCGGGTCGAGGGCGCTGGTGGCCTCGTCGGAGAGCAGCACCTTGGGGTCGCCGGCCAGCGCCCGGGCGATGCCGACGCGCTGCTTCTGGCCGCCGGAGAGCTGGCTCGGGTAGCTGCGGGCGCGGTCGCCGAGGCCGACCAGGTCGAGCAGTTCGGCGGCCTTGCGGCGGCGCTGGGTGCGGTCCAGGCCGATGATCTCCAGCGGGAGTTCGACGTTCTGCTGGACGGTGCGCGAGGACAGCAGGTTGAAGTGCTGGAACACCATGCCGATCCGCCGGCGGGCCTCGCGCAGTTCGCGGCCGGCCCGCTCGCCGCCGGGCAGCGCGGTCAGCTCGACGCCGTCCACGGTGACGCTGCCGGAGCTGGGGCGCTCCAGCAGGTTCACGCAGCGGATCAGGGTGGACTTGCCGGCGCCGCTGGTGCCGACGACCCCGTAGACCTCGCCCTCGCGTACGTGCAGGTCGACGCCGTGCAGGGCGGTGACCTCGCGGCCCCGGGAGCGGTAGACCTTCGTCAGGTCCTTGGTGGTGATCACAGCTGCTTCCGTTGTTCGGGGGCGGACGACTCGCGGCGGTCCGCGCCTGTGAAAGGGAATCAGTTCCTGTCGCTGTGTCGATCGTGGCCGGTGGGCGGCGGGGATGCTCGCGGGCATGGCCCTAACGAGTCATCAGCGGCGACAGGAGGAGAAGGCTGGGCGGGAGGAGGGGCGCTCAGCGGCGACACATTCGACGACACATGCAGCGCTCACCTGCCGGCACGGTGCCGGTGGGGGTGCAGTTCGTCGTCGCAGTCATGCCAGCAAGTAAATCAGACATATGGACACGGTCCCAATTATCAGGAGTCGACGTCCGATATGTGGACACGACACGGGCGCACCAAGGCGAACGGCGCCCGCCCCCGGTCACGGGGCGGGCGCCGCGGGGGCCGCGACGGTCTTCTCAGGCCGCCAGGGAGGCCGCGACGGGCTTGGCCATGGTGACGATCGACAGCTGCCGGGACACCTCGCGGACCCCGGTCTGCCGGTAGCCCTGACGCTGGTACAGACGCAGGTTCGCCAGGCTGCGGTGGCCGGTGAACAGCTCGAAGCCGCCCACCGCGCCGGCCTCGGCCAGCTGCGCCTCGATCCCGGCCAGCAGCCGCCGGCCCAGGCCGTGGCGCTGCATCCGGGGGTGGACCACCAGGCGGCCGATCCGGCCCACGCCCTCCTCGTCCACCCAGCCGCGGACCGAGCCCACGACCTCGTCGCCGAGCCTGGCGACCAGGACGTGGCGTTCCGCCAGCTCCTCGCGCAGGCTCTCCAGGGTCTGCGTCAGCGGGTCGATCGTCCAGTCCGCGTACAGCTCGGCCTCGCCCTGGTAACCGAGGTACTGGAGCTTCAGGATCTGCTCCGCCTCGTCCTGGCGTGCCGTCGAGATGATCACACTCATGCCCATGTGCGGGGGCCTCCCCATCGTCGTGGCCGGCGCGCGTGTGAGGGTCTCGCACCCGCCCTGTCCGAGGTGTGCCCGGACGGGGATCTGCCCGGTCCGGGAGAAGCGCAGCGACGCCCCGCCCGACGGTGGTACCGCTCACGGGAGCCGACACTGCGCTTACGCTCAGTATCCGGGCAGTCGAGCGACCGTCAAGGGAGGCGTTCGCCACCGCTCTACCCGCCATACGGGTGATCTCAACCTTCCGGACGCCCGACGTGGCGAGCGTCACTCCTCCCGCACCGCCGCCACCAGCGACCGCAGCCGCCCCAGACAGCGCGAGCGGAGCGGCCCGATCGAGCCGCGCGGCAGGTCCAGCCGGTCGGCCAGCTGCCGGTAGGTGAGGTCCGGCGAGGCCGCGAGCTCCTCCAGCAGCTCCCGGCACCGGCCCGGCACCAGGTCGAGCGCACGCCGGAGGGACTCGCTCCGCTCCGCCCGGAGCAGCTCCTCCTCCGGCCCGCGATGACGCTGCGTCACCCGCGCCACCGCGGTCTCCGGGCCGCCCCCGCGGCCGGACAGCGCCTCGCGGACGGCGAGGCCGCGGAGCCAGTTGCGGACGTCGACCGGCAGGCCGGAGGTCCGCGAGCGTTCCATCGCACGTAGCCAGACGGACTGTTCCAGGTCGTCGGCGTCCACGCCGGCGCCGGTGGCGAGGACGGTGAGGAAGGCGGTGAGCGCGGGCCGCAGCTCGGTCACGGGGAGCACGCCCGGTATGACGGCCCGGCGCGGCCCGAGGTAACGGTCAGACGCTGGGCGGGATGTTCTGGTTGACGCGGAAGAAGTTCTCCGGGTCCCAGCGGTCCTTGAGCGCCGTCAGCCGTTCGTACTTCGCCCTGCCGTACGCCTCCAGGACCCGGCCGGGCCCCTCCTGGCCGAGGAAGTTCACGTACACCCCGCCCGAGGAGTGCGGCCGCATCGCGTTCCAGAACGCCCGGGTCCACGCCACGTGCGGATCCGGCTCGCCCGACTCCCAGCGGCTGTTGATGTTCAGCAGGTACGGCGCCGCGCGGTGGGTGTACGCGGTGTCCTCCGGACCGACCCGGGCGATCGCGCCGCCGAGGAAGGCGAGTTTGACGTCGGAGAGCGGCGAGGTGACGGTCGCGAAGTGCGCGGCCACCGTGTCGATCGCGGCGTCGTCGAGCACCGACAGGTACTCCGACTTCCAGTAGTTGTGCGCGCCCGGCCCCCAGCCGGGATCCAGCATCTGCTGCCACACGGTGTACGGCCGGGTCTGCACGGCGTCCGCCACCAGGTGCGGCAGCGCCCGCAGCGGCGCCACCACCTCGCGCCCGCGGTCCGCGCGACCCGCCCAGCAGACCCCGACCCGGACGACCGGCCGCCCGTGCCACCCGGCCGGCAGGAAGGGCGCGGCCGGCGCCCGGCCGAAGATGCAGGAGGCGAACAGCTCGTCCGGGGCGTCCGCCATCAGGTCGCGGACCGCACGGACCGTGGCGGCCAGGTGCTCGGCCGGGAAGAACAGCCCGCCGCACAGCACGGCCGGGCCGATCCGGTGCAGGCGGTAGGTGAAGGTGGTGACGACACCGAAGTTGCCGCCGCCGCCGCGCAGACCCCAGAACAGGTCGGGGTGGGTGGCCGCGCTCGCGGTGACCACCCGGCCCTCCGCCGTCACCACGTCCGCTTCCAGCAGGTTGTCGCAGGCCAGCCCGTACGCGCGGCTCAGCCAGCCGAAGCCGCCGCCGAGAGTGAACCCCGCGATGCCGGTGGAGGACATCAGGCCGCCCGGCGTGGCCAGCCGGAAGGCCTGCGTCTCGTGGTCGAAGCCGCCCCAGGTGGTGCCCGGCTGCGCCCGGGCGATCCGGCGCTGCGGATCGACCCGGACCCCGCGCATCGCGGACAGGTCGATCACCATGCCGCCGTCGCAGACCGCCAGGCCCGCGATGTTGTGGCCACCGCCGCGGACGGCGGTGAGCAGGCCGTGCTCGCGGGCCACGGTGACGGCCCGCAGGACGTCGGCGGTGCCGGTGCAGCGGGCGATCACCTCGGGCCGGCGGTCGATCGCGCCGTTCCACACCGCGCGCGCCGCGTCGTACCCGGCGTCGCCGGGCACCACCACCTGCCCCCGAAAGCCCTCACGGAGGGCGTCCGCAGCCTTCACCGTTCCAGTATTACGGCGAAGTGCCGCCGGGGCTCGGGGAGCCCCGGACGGGGCTGCTCACTTCACCCAGGACTCCTGGACCGCCAGGTCCGCCTTGATCTCGGCGAGCTGGACGGCGACCGCCGACGGGGCGGTGCCGCCGCGGCCGCTGCGCGAGGCGATCGCGCCGTGGACGCTCAGCACCGACCGGACCTCGGGCGTCAGGTGCTCGGAGATCGATGCGAACTGCTCGTTAGTGAGGTCGGCCAGCTCGATCCCCTGGGCCTCGCAGACCTTGACGCAGGCGCCCGCGACCTCGTGCGCGACGCGGAACGGCACGCCCTGCTTGACCAGCCACTCGGCGATGTCGGTGGCCAGCGAGAAGCCGGCCGGCGCCAGCTCCTCCAGCCGCTCGCGGTGCACGGTGAGCGTGGCGACCATGCCGGTGAAGGCGGGCAGCAGGACCTCGAGCGTGTCGCAGGAGTCGAAGACCGGCTCCTTGTCCTCCTGGAGGTCGCGGTTGTAGGCCAGCGGCAGTGCCTTCAGGGTGGCGAGCAGGCCGGTCAGGTTGCCGATCAGGCGGCCGGACTTGCCGCGGGCGAGCTCGGCGATGTCGGGGTTCTTCTTCTGCGGCATGATCGACGACCCGGTGGAGAAGGCGTCGTGCAGCGTGATGAAGCCGAACTCCTTGGTGTTCCAGATGATGATCTCCTCCGCGATCCGCGAGAGGTTGATGCCGATCATCGCGGTGACGAAGGCGAACTCCGCCACGAAGTCGCGCGAGGCGGTGCCGTCGATCGAGTTGCCGACCGAGCCGCCCTCGAACCCGAGGTCCGCGGCGACCGCCTGCGGGTCCAGGCCGAGCGAGGAGCCGGCCAGCGCGCCGGAGCCGTACGGGGAGACCGCGGTGCGGGCGTCCCACTGGCGCAGCCGCTCGGCGTCACGGCCGAGGGCCTGGACGTGGGCGAGCACGTGGTGGGCGAAGAGCACCGGCTGGGCGTGCTGGAGGTGGGTGCGGCCCGGCATCGCGGTGTCGGGGTGCGCCTCGGCGAGGCCGACCAGGGCGTGCTGGAGGTCGAGGAGCAGGCCGCCGATGGTCCTGGCGTGGTCGCGCAGGTACATCCGGAACAGCGTGGCGATCTGGTCGTTGCGCGAGCGCCCGGCCCGGAGCTTGCCGCCGAGGTCGGCGCCGAGCCGCTCCAGCAGGCCGCGCTCCAGCGCCGTGTGCACGTCCTCGTCGGCGACGGTGCCGACGAAGCTGCCCGCCTCGACGTCGGCGAGCAGCTGGTCGAGGCCGGCCAGCATGCCGTCGAGCTCGGCGTCGCCGAGCAGGCCGGCCTTGTGCAGGACGCGGGCGTGGGCCTTGGAGCCGGCGATGTCGTACGGGGCAAGCCGCCAGTCGAAGTGGACCGAGGCGGAGAGCTTGGCCAGCGCCTCGGAGGGGCCGTCGGCGAAGCGCGCTCCCCAGAGTCGGACGTCGGCGTTCCGGTCGGCAGTCATCGCGGGAGCTCCCTTGGTATCCATACAGCGATCGGCATAAGTATGCACCAGCCCGTATGACTTCCACAAGCAAGGCGGGGGTAGCGCTACTGGGCCTTGGCCTGGGCCAGCTGCATCAGGTGGTCGGCCAGCGCCTGGCCGCCGGCCGGGTCGCGACTGATCAGCAGCACGGTGTCGTCGCCGGCGATGGTGCCGATGACCTCGAAGACCTCGGCCGCGTCGATCGCGGAGGCCAGGAACTGGGCCGCGCCCGGCGGGGTGCGGAGCACCACGAGGTTGCCGGAAGCCGTGGCGGAGACCATGAGCTCGCCCGCCAGCCGGGCCATCCGGGCCTCACTGGCGGACTCGCCCATCGGTGCACGCGGCGTGCGGTCGCCGCCCTCGGCCGGGACGGCGTAGATGAGCGCGCCGTCCCGGTTGCGGATCTTCACCGCGCCCAGCTCGTCCAGGTCCCGGGAGAGCGTGGCCTGGGTGACCACCAGCCCGTCGTCGGCGAGCAGCTTGGCCAGCTGGCTCTGCGAACGGACGGGTTGACGGGTCAACAGGTCCACGATCCGCCGGTGGCGCGCGGTGCGGGTCTGCGGGACCTGCGGCGTCGGACCGGCGGCGGGCTGGTCGGCGTGAGGTGCGGTCATATGACGATTCTCCCGGACTGGGGTCAGGCGGTCGCGCCGGGGGCGGCCTCGCGGACCGAGCGGAGGATGCCGGGCAGGGCCGCCAGGAAGGCGTCCGCCTGCGCTTCCGTGAGCACCAGCGGCGGCACCAGCCGGACCGCGTCGGCGACGGCCGCGTTGACCAGGAAGCCGGCCTGCTGGGCGGCGGCCTGGACCTGGGCGGCGACGGGCTCGGTGAGCACGATGCCGAGCAGCAGACCGGCCCCCCGGACGTGGCTGACCAGCGGATCGCCGATCGCCTCGATGCCGGCCTTCAGCCGCTCGCCGAGCTTCTGGACGTGGTCCAGCAGGCCCTGGCCCTCGATGGTGTCGATCACCGCGAGACCCGCGGCGGCGACCACCGGGTTGCCGCCGAAGGTGGTGCCGTGGTGACCCGGGTGGAGCAGGTCGCCGGCCTCGCCGAAGGCCAGCACCGCGCCCATCGGCAGACCGCCGCCGATGCCCTTGGCCAGCGTGACGACGTCCGGGTCGACGCCCTCGTACGCCTGGTGGGCGAACCAGTGGCCGGTCCGGCCGATGCCCGTCTGCACCTCGTCCAGGACCAGCAGGGTGCCGGTGGCCCGGGTGATCTCGCGGGCCGCCCGCAGGTACTCGCCGGACAGCGGGATCGCGCCGTTCTCGCCCTGGACCGGCTCCAGGAAGACCGCGGCGGTCTCGGTGGTGACGGCCGCCCGCAGCGCCTCGACGTCGCCGAACGGCACGTAGGTGGCGTCCGCGAGCAGCGGCTTGAACGGGTCCTGCTTGGCGGGCTGGGCGGTCAGCGTGAGCGCGCCCATGGTCCGGCCGTGGAAGCCGCCCTGCAGCGAGACCACGTGGGTCCGGCCGGTCAGCCGGCCGATCTTGAAGGCGGCCTCGTTGGCCTCGGCGCCGGAGTTGCAGAAGAACACCCGGCCCGGCCGGCCGGCCAGCTCCAGCAGCTTCTCGGCGAGCGCGACCGGCGGCTCGGCGATGAACAGGTTGGAGACGTGGCCGAGGGTGGTGATCTGGGCGGTGACCGCCTCGACGATCGCCGGGTGGGCGTGGCCGAGGGCGTTGACCGCGATGCCCGCGACCAGGTCCAGGTACTCCTTGCCGTCGGCGTCCCGGACGGTGGCGCCCTCGCCCTTGACCAGCGGCAGCCGCGGGGTGCCGTAGTTGTCCATCAGCGAGTGCTGCCACCGCTGCGTCATCTGGGTGTTGTCGCTCATGCCAGTCCCCCGGTCACGGTCGGTTCGTCGTCCGGCACGACCATGGTGCCGATTCCCTCGTCGGTGAAGATCTCCAGCAGCAGCGAGTGCTGCACCCGCCCGTCCAGCACGCGGGCGGTGCCCACGCCGGAGCGGACGGCCCGCAGGCAGCCCTCCATCTTGGGCAGCATGCCGCTGGCCAGGGTGGGCAGTATGGCGTCCAGCTCGGAGGCGTTCAGCTGGCTGATCACGTCGTCCGAGTTCGGCCAGTCCCGGTACAGGCCCTCGACGTCGGTGAGGACCACCAGCATCTCCGCGCCCAGCGCCACCGCCAGCGCGGCCGCGGCGGTGTCGGCGTTGATGTTGTACACGTGGCCGTCGGCACCGCGGGCGATCGAGGAGATCACCGGGATCCGCCCGTCCGCGATCAGCGCCTTCACCGCACCGGCCTCGATGTTGACGATGTCGCCGACCAGGCCGATGTCGACCTGCTCGCCGTCCACCACCGCGTACCGCTTGACCGCGGTCATGGTGTGCGCGTCCTCGCCGGTCATGCCGACCGCGAACGGGCCGTGGCCGTTGAGCAGGCCGACCAGCTCGCGCTGCACCTGCCCGGCCAGCACCATCCGGACCACGTCCATGGTCTCCGGGGTGGTGACCCGCAGGCCCGCGGTGAACGAGGACTCCAGGCCCAACTTGTCGAGCTGGGCGCTGATCTGCGGGCCGCCGCCGTGCACCACGACCGGGTTGAGGCCGGCGTAGCGCAGGAAGACCACGTCCTGGGCGAAGGCGGACTTCAGCTCCTCGTCCACCATGGCGTTGCCGCCGAACTTGATCACGACGGTCTTGCCGTGGAAGCGCTCCAGCCACGGGAGCGCCTCGATGAGGGTGCGGGCCTTGGGCAACGCGGCGTTGCTGCGGGCCTGTTCGCCCTTGGGTGCGATCTTCACGGTCTCTGTCCCCCCGGGATCAGGTGGAGTAGGCGCTGTTCTCGTGGACGTAGTCGGCGGTGAGGTCGTTGGTCCACACCGTGGCGCTCTCGGCGCCGGCCTTGAGGTCGGCGGTGATGACCACCTCGCGGTCCTTCATCGAGACCAGGTCGCGGTCCTCGCCGACGCCGCCGTCACGGCAGACCCAGACCCCGTTGATGGCGACGTCCAGCCGGTCCGGGTCGAAGGCGGCGGCGGTGGTGCCGATCGCGGCCAGCACCCGGCCCCAGTTGGGGTCCTCGCCGTGGATGGCGCACTTCAGCAGGTTGTTGCGGGCGATGGTGCGGGCCACGTCGACGGCCTCGTCCTCGCTCGCGGCGTTGACCACGTCGATCCGGATCTCCTTCGACGCGCCCTCGGCGTCGCCGATCAGCTGCCGGGCCAGGTCGTCGCAGACGGTGCGGACCGCCTCGGCGAACTCCGCGGCCTCCGGGGCTACCCCGGCCGCGCCGGAGGCCAGCAGCAGCACCGTGTCGTTGGTGGACATGCAGCCGTCGGAGTCGACCCGGTCGAAGGTCGTCCGGGTGGCGCCGCGCAGCGCGGCGTCCAACTCGGCGGCGGGGACCAGGGCGTCGGTGGTGACCACCACCAGCATGGTGGCCAGGCCCGGGGCGAGCATGCCCGCGCCCTTGGCCATGCCGCCGACCGTCCAGCCCTGCGCGTGGGTGACCTGGGCGGTCTTGTGCACGGTGTCGGTGGTCTTGATGGCGATCGCCGCCTGCTCGCCGCCGGTCGGCGAGAGCGCCGCGACGGCCGTCTCCACGCCCGGCAGCAGGATGCCCATCGGCAGCCGCTGGCCGATCAGGCCGGTCGAGCAGACCGCGACCTCGCCGGCGCCGACGTTCAGCTCGGCGGCCACCTTCTCCGCGGTGGCGTGGGTGTCCTGGAAGCCCTCCGGACCGGTGCAGGCGTTGGCGCCGCCGGAGTTGAGGATCACCGCGGCCAGCTCGCCGGCCTTCAGCACCTGCTCCGACCAGCGCACCGGCGCGGCCTTGACCCGGTTGGAGGTGAAGACGCCGGCCGCCGCGAAGGACGGGCCCTCGTTGACGACCAGGGCGAGGTCCGGGGTGCCGGAGGCCTTGATGCCGGCGGTGACGCCCGACGCGCGGAAGCCCTTCGCCGCCGTCACGCCCACGTTCTTGGGCTCGGACACGGTCTGAGTGTCGGTCACGGTGCGACTCCGTTCAGCGGGAGGCCCAGCTCCTCGGGGAGGCCCAGGGCGATGTTCATGCTCTGCACCGCGCCGCCGGCGGTGCCCTTCACCAGGTTGTCGATCGCGCTGATCGCGATCAGGCGCCCGGCGTGCGGGTCCAGCGCGACCTGGACCAGCGCGGCGTTCGAGCCGTAGACCGAGCTGGTCTGCGGCCACTGCCCCTCGGGCAGCAGGTGGGCGAAGGGCTCGGCCGCGAACGCCTCGGCGTAGGCGGCGCGCAGCTGCCCGGCCGTCACGCCCGGCTTCGCCTTGGCGCTGCAGGTGGCCAGGATGCCGCGCGGCATCGGGGCGAGCGTCGGGGTGAAGGAGACGGTGACCGGCTCCCCGGCGAGCGGGGTGAGGTTCTGCGCCATCTCCGGGGTGTGCCGGTGGCCGCCGCCCACGCCGTACGGGCTCATCGAGCCCATCACCTCGCTGCCCAGCAGGTGCGCCTTGACCGCCTTGCCGGCGCCCGAGGTGCCGGACGCCGCGACGATCACGGCCTCCGGCTCGACCAGCTGCGCCGCGTACGCCGGGAACATCGCCAGCGAGACGGCGGTCGGGTAGCAGCCCGGCACCGCGATCCGCCTGGCGCCCTTGAGCGCCTGCCGGTGGCCGGGCAGCTCGGGCAGGCCGTACGGCCAGGTGCCGGCGTGCGGCGAGCCGTAGAACTGCTCCCAGTCGGCGGCCGAGGCCAGCCGGTGGTCGGCGCCCAGGTCGACCACCAGCACATCCTCGCCGAGCTGTTCGGCGACGGCGGCCGACTGGCCGTGCGGCAGGCCGAGGAAGACGATGTCGTGGCCGGCCAGTGTCTCGGCCGTGGTCGGCTCCAGCACCCGGTCGGCCAGCGGCAGCAGGTGGGGCTGGAGCAGCCCCAGCCTCGTCCCGGCGTTGGAGGCGCCGGTCAGCGCGCCGATCTCCACCTCCGGGTGGCCGAGCAGCAGGCGCAGCACCTCGCCCCCCGCGTACCCGCTGGCGCCGGCGACGGCAACTCGCAATGCCATGGCGTTCCCTCCTTGAAGCTTGGCATGAATATACGCAGCACGGAACATTCATGCAAGGAGCTCAAGGTGAACGCCAGGAGCCGGCCCGTCTCCGGGCCGGCTCCTGGCGTTCAGGCGGGGATCCGCGGGCGCGCGCCGCGGGTCAGATCCGGCGGATGGTGTTGATCGTCATCGCGTCCACCTTCATGGTCCGCACCACGTCACCGGTCTGCGGCGCGTGCACCACCAGGCCGTTGCCGATGTACATCCCGACGTGGTGCCGGTCGGAGTGGTAGACCACCAGGTCGCCGGGCTGGGCGTTGTGCCAGTCGGTGCCCACGTTCGTCCCTGCGTTGCCCTGCTCCTGGGAGGTGCGCGGCAGCGAGACGCCCGCGCTCGCGTACGCGAACACCATCAGGCCGGAGCAGTCGAAGGTGTTCGGGCCGGTCGCGCCCCACTTGTACGGGTCGCCCTGCTGCTCCAGCGCGGTCTTCACCGCGATCGCGGCGGCGCCGCCGGCCGGGGGCAGCGTGGCCGGGTCCACCCGGGAGGCGCTGCGCGAGGCCGTCTCACCGCCGCCGGCCCGGATCGCGGCCTGGTCGGCCCGGCTCAGCCGGGAGAGCAGCCGCTGCGCCTCCTGGAGCTTCGACTGCACCTCGTTCTTGGCGTCGTTCAGGACCTTGGTCGAGCCGTCCAGCTCGGCCAGGACCGCCGTCGCCTCCTGCTTCTGCTGGTCCAACCGGCGCTGCTGGTCCTTGAGCGCCTTCAGCGAGTCCGCCTGCGTGTTGGCGGCCTGCTCGTAACTGGACGCCTGCGCCAGGTACCCGTCCGGGTCGCTGGACAGCATCAGGCGTATCGACGGGTCGACCCCGCCCTGCCGGTACTCCTCGCCGGCCACCTCCGCCAGCCCGGAGGCCAGCTCGGTCAGCTGCGCCTGGCTGCGGGCCATCTGGTCCTGCAGCTGGTCGGCCTGCTTGCGCAGCTGGTCGGCCCGCTCCTTGGCGCCGTTGTACCGCTCCGCCGCCTGCTCCTGCTGCTCGGCCAGCTTGTCGACCTGCGCCTTCACCTCGTCCTTGGTCGGGGCGGGGTCGGCGTGCGCGGCCAGCTGGGCCGTCAGCGCGACCGCGGTCGCGGCAGCACCGGTGAACACGGTCAGCCGTGCGCGGCTCGACTGCTTGGGGCGGCGGTGCGTGGCCAAGGCGGGCTCCTCTTCCTGCGGACCCACCCCCACGGGTGAAGGTCCGGAATACAGGTTCGATACCAGACCGTAATGAGGGTCCCGCCGCACGTCCACTCGGGAACCGAACAAACTCGCCTCCGTGACAGCGGATTGACTCTCCGTCAGTACCATCGGCCCATGACCGCCGTCGCCACCTGGAACGTGCTGCACCGCGTCCACGCCGAGAACCACGCCGGCGAGATGCTCGACCGCTGGCCCGCCGAGGCCGACCGGATCACCGGCGTCACCGCCGAGATCGTCGCGATGACCGAGCAGGTGATCGCCCTGCAGGAGGTCAGCGGCGACCAACTCGCCGCCCTGCGCGCGGCCCTGCCCGGCGGCCGGACCACCCACCTGCTGCGCTACCCGCGGACCCCCGAACCCCGGCGGATCCCCACCCAGCTCGACGACCGCGCCGAACACCTGGTGCTGCTGCTCGACGGCCCCGGCGAGGTGGTGGCCGAGGCCGCGGGCGACGGACCCGCGGTGCTGCTCGGCGACTTCAACGCCGACCGCACCGTGGTGGCGGCCGGACTCGGCCCGGACTGCACGGTCACCGCACTGCCGGCTGGCGCCGGTCCGACCCGGCCGCGGGAACCCGGGGCGCCCAAATCCCAGTGGATCGACCACGTGGTGGTCCGGGGCGGCCTCGCCGGGCGCGACGCGGCGGTACGGGACGTGCACGGCCTCTCCGACCACAACCCGGTCCGGGCCGTGGTCGGCTGACCGCCGGGGCCCGTGACTACTTCCGGGCGTCCTTCTGCGCGTCCTTCTGGGCGTCCTTCTGGCGGTTCTTCTCCTTGATCCGGACCGCCTCCTTGCGGACATCGACCTGGGTGGCGCGCTCGTGCTGCAGCCACAGCGGGTTCTCGTCCTTCAACGCCTCGATCTGCTCCGTGGTCAGCGCCTCGGTGACCCCGCCGCGCGCCAGACCCGCGATCGACACGCCCAGCTTCGCCGCCACCACCGGACGCGGGTGCGGACCGGTGCGGCGCAGCTCGCGCAGCCACTCGGGCGGGTCGGCCTGGAGGGAGTTCAGCTCGGCACGCGAAACCACGCCCTCCTGGAACTCGGCGGGCGTGGCGGGCAGGTACACACCCAGCTTCTTCGCCGCGGTGGCGGGCTTCATCGTCTGGGCGGTCTGGTGGGACGTCATGGGGTCAAGGGTAACGAGCGCGCGCCGCCGCCCCGACCACGACCTCGGCCGACCCCCCGCGGCCGGTACGCTGGGCCGGTGACCAGCCCCATCAGCGCCGACCTGCCCGCCGAGTTCCGGCTCGCCTACGTGCCCGGGGTGACGCCCACCAAGTGGGTGCGGATCTGGTCCGAGCGGCTCCCCGACATCCCGCTCACCCTGGTGGCCGCCGACCCCGGCGAGGCCGCCGGGCTGCTGCTCAGCGGCGGAGCGGACGCCGCGCTGCTGCGCCTTCCGGTCGACAGGACCGCGCTCAACGCCATCCCGCTGTACACCGAGACCACGGTCGCCGTCGTCCCCAAGGACCACGTGATCACCGCGGCCGAGGAGATCACCCTGGCCGACCTCGCCGACGAGGTCGTGCTCCACCCGCTCGACGACACCCTCGGCTGGGACGAGCTGCCCGGCGAGCCCGCGCATCAGCGCCCCGCGACCACCGGCGACGCCGTCGAGCTGGTCGCCGCCGGCATCGGCGTCCTGGTCGCGCCGCAGTCGCTGGCCCGCCTCCACCACCGCCGCGACCTCACCTACCGCACGGTCGCCGACGCCCCCGAGTCCCGGATCGCGCTGTCCTGGCCGACTGGCGAGGACACCCCCGTGCTGGTCGAGGAGCTCATCGGCATCGTCCGCGGCCGTACCGTCAACAGCTCCCGCGGCGTCGCCGGCGCCGACCGGCAGCAGCAGGCCGCCACCAAGCAGCCGCGCAAGCCGCAGCAGCCCGCGAAGGGCAAGGCGGCCGGGAACCGCTCCGCCGCCGGCGCCAAGCGCACCGGCCAGGGCTCCACCCCCCGCAAGGGCGCCGCCTCCCGCCCGGGCAAGCCCCGCCGCCGCGGCTGACCCCGCACGCGCCCGCGGACTCCTGTCAGCCACCCCGCGCCGCACATCCCGCTGCCGCGCCCACCGTGCGGCAGACGCCGACCGGCCCGGTGGACGGCGGGCGGCACCGGCGGAGCCGGGACTCCCGTGGCCGCCGGTGGCGGCTGCGCCCTGCGGATGTCCCGGACCCGCGGGCGGCAGCGCGTCCGGGTGCGGGACGAGGCAATTTCCGGTGATCACGGTTTCATGCATCGAGACCCTACAGATTTCGCCGACGCGACACGGTGGGTGATGGCATCCGGTGATCGGCAACTGCACTGGCAGGGTGGCTATCGGGGCGGCCGGCCGAGGTCTGCGGCCGACCCCGTGTGCTGTCACTTGTCCACAGAGGGAGCGGGTTGTCGTGGGTATGGTCACCGAAGCCGTGGCGGTCACCGGGCTGGGCGCCACCACGCCGTTGGGCGGCGACGTGGCGTCGACCTGGGCGGCGATGCTGGCCGGGGAGTCCGGGATCGGCGCGATCACGGAGGGGTGGGCGGCGGACCTGCCGGTCCGGATCGCCGGACGGCTGAAGGTCGAGCCGACCACCGTGCTGGACCGGGTGCAGGCCCGCCGGCTCGACCGCTGCGAGCAGGTGGCGCTGGTCGCAGCGCGGGAGGCGTGGGCGGACGCGGGTGCGCCGGACGTCGCACCGGAGCGGCTGGCGGTGGTGATCGGCACCGGCACCGGCGGCGCGCTCACCATGCTGGGGCAGGACGACGTGCTGGAGACGTCGGGCGTCCGCCGGGTGTCGCCGCACACGGTGCCGATGCTGATGGCGAACGGTCCGGCGGCCTGGGTGTCGATCGAGCTCGGTGCCCGCGGCGGGGCGCACACACCGGTCTCCGCGTGCGCGTCCGGGGCGGAGGCCCTCGCGCTCGGGCTGGACCTGATCCGGCTGGGCCGGGCGGACGTGGTGGTCGCGGGCGGCGCCGAGGCGTGCATCCATCCGCTGCCGCTGGCGGGTTTCGCGCAGGCCAGGGCACACTCGACGCGCAACGACGCGCCCGCTGCCGCGTCCCGGCCGTTCGACGTCGACCGGGACGGGTTCGTGATCGGCGAGGGTGCGGCGGTGGTCGTGCTGGAGCGCGCTTCCCGGGCGGCGGCGCGGGCGGCACGGGTGCACGCGGTGCTCGCGGGCGCGGGCGTCACCTCGGACGCGCACCACATCACCGCGGCCCACCCGGAGGGCCAGGTCCGGGCGATGCGGCTCGCGCTGGCGGCGGCCGGGCTGCCGCCCGAGGCGGTCGGGGTGGTGCACGCGCACGCCACGTCGACGCCGCTCGGCGACCTGGCCGAGGCCGGCTCGGTCGCGGCGGCGATCGGCACCCACCCCGCGGTCACCGCCACCAAGTCGATGACCGGTCACCTCTTCGGCGCGGCCGGCGCGATGGGTGCGCTGGCTGCGGTCCTCACCCTGCGCGACGGCCTCGTCCCGGCGACCCTCAACCTCGACACCCTCGACCCGGAGGTGGCCCTGGACGTGGTGGCCGGCGAACCGCGCAAGGTCCTGGCCGAGGCGGCCCTGACCAACGCGTTCGGCTTCGGCGGCCACAACGCCTCGCTGCTGTTCACCGTGGCGCCCTGAGGCCTGTCCGACGGCCGGTCCGACGGCCGGTCCACGGCGCCGCCGTACAGGCGTGACACCGGTCGGCCGGGCGGCGATCCTGGAAGGAGGACCGGGTCGGCCGTCGGGGTGGTCCGTCGGCGCACGGGTGTGTGCGGGGGCGCCGCGGGCCGGACCGGTCCAGGGGGGTACGGGAGAGCGCCATGGGCTACTACAGCGAACACGTCGTCCCGCGGCTGATCGACTGGGCGTGCGGGATGAAGACCGGCGAGCCGATCCGGGAGCGGGCCTGTCGGGGCTTGACCGGCGAGGTGGTGGAGCTCGGCTTCGGGTCGGGGCTCAACATCCGGTTCTATCCGCCCGAGGTCGACTCCGTCGCCGCCGTCGAACCGTCCGACGTCGCGTGGCGGATGGCCGGCGACCGGGTGGCGGGCTCGCGCGCACCTGTCCGGCTGGCCGCGCGGGACGGGCAGCGGCTGCCCTTCGCCGACGCCTCGTTCGACTCCGCGCTCTCCACCTGGACGCTGTGCACCATCCCGGACGCCCAGGCGGCGCTGCGGGAGATCCGCCGGGTGCTGCGGCCCGGCGGCGTGCTGCGCTTCGTCGAGCACGGCCTCGCTCCCGAGGCCGACCGGGGCGTCCGCCGCTGGCAGCACCGGCTCGACCCGATCCAGCAGCGGGTCCTCGCCGGCTGCCACCTCGACCGGCCGATCGTGCCGATGATCACCAACGCCGGGTTCACCGTCACCGACCTCGAGGTCTTCTACGAACCGGGCGCCCCGCGCATCCTGGCCGCCGACTCCCTCGGCTCGGCCCGGGTGGCGGCCTGACCGGCCTGACCGCTCGACCCGCCTGGCCGTCCCGACCGGCCGACCGGCCGACTGGCCGACCGGCCCGACCTTCTCGCCCGCCCGGCCGGCCCGGCCGCGTGACAGCTGGTCGGCCGCGCCCGGTCACCCCGCGGCGAGGCGCTCGGCCAGCCCGACCAGGTCGGCGAGGTGCAGCGTCCGCCCGCCGCCGCCCGGCAGCGGCACGTGCAGCGGCGCGGTCCACCGCTCGGGCACGGCGCCCAGCCCGTACACCGCCCCGGCCAGCGCGCCGGTGACGGCGGCGACCGTGTCGGTGTCCCCGCCGAGGTCGACGGCGGCGCGCAGCGCGTCCTCGAAGCCGCCGGTGGTGCGCAGCGCCCACACCGCCGAGCCGAGGCAGGGCCAGACCGCGCCGTTGAACTCGGTGGCCAGCTCCGGGTGCCAGTCGGGGGCGAGGACGGTGGCGTAGCGCTCGCGGTGGTCGGGGTGGACCGCGTCGAGCGTGGCGGGCAGCGCGGCGATCGGGTCCCGCCCGGCCAGCGCGACCCGGACGAGTTCGTGCTGGATCGCCGTGCCCTCCCAGGCAGCCCGGTCGCCGTGGGTGAGCGCGGCGATCCGCCGGGCGGCGTCCATCGTGGCGTCCCGCCCGGCCGGGGCGAAGCGGACGGCGGCGGTGGCGGCCCGCATCAGGGAGCCGTTGCCGGCCGCGCGGAGGTTGGTCTGGAAGTGGATCGCGGCGGCGAGGTCCCAGGGCAGGTCGGCGGTGAGCACGGCCTCGGTCTGCAGGCCGATGTCCTTGGGCTGGTCGCACGCCCAGCGGCGGAAGCGGTCGAAGACGTCGGGCAGGTCGAGTCCGCCGCGTTCGAGCAGCGATTCGCCGAGGTGGACGGCCATCTGCGTGTCGTCGGTGGCCTCGCCCGGGTCCCAGCCGCCGCCCCCGCACATCTCGCCGCCCGCACCGGGAGCCGGGAAGCGGGTGCCGAAGGCGCCGGCCGGGCCGAATTCGAAGGGGGCGCCGAGCGCGTCGCCGACGGCCGAGCCGACGACGGCGCCCGCCGCCCGGTCCGCGCGGGTGGGGTCGATCATGGCGGGCAGCGTAGCGGGGTGGGGCCTCCGCTAGCCTGAGGGGACGATGAACCGCTTCGCCACGCCGTGGGGCGAGCTCGCGCTCGCCCGCTTCCCCGAGGACCCCCGCGACCAGCTCCGTGCCTGGGACGCATCCGACGAGTACCTGCTGCGGTACCTGGCCGGGGAGGAGCTGAAGGGGATCGAGCACCCCGCGCCCGTCGACCTCTCGGGCGAGGTGGTGGTGGTCGGGGACCGCTGGGGGGCGCTGGCGGTCGCACTCGCGGAGCGGCGGCCGACGCAGATCGTCGACTCCTTCCTCGGCCGCAGCGCCACCACCGCGAACCTGGCGCGCAACGGCGTCGCCGCGGACGCCGTCCGGCTGCTCACCACCCGGGATCCGGTGCCGGCGCGGATCGACGTCCTGCTGGTCCGGGTGCCGAAGAGCCTGGCGCTGCTGGAGGACCAGCTGCACCGGCTCGCCCCGGCCCTGCACCCGGGCACGGTGGTGGTCGGCACCGGCATGGTGACCGAGATCCACACCTCGACGCTGGAGCTCTTCGAGCGGCTGGTCGGCCCGACCCGTACCTCGCTGGCGGTCCGCAAGGCCCGGCTGATCCTCGCCACCCCTGACCCGGCGCTGGTCAGGCCCGCCAACCCGTGGCCGCACAGCTACCCGCTGCCGGAGGGGGTCGGCCCGGTGTCCGGCCGCACGGTGGTCAACCACGCCGGCGTGTTCTGCGCGGAGCGCCTGGACATCGGCACCCGCTTCCTGCTCGAGCACCTGCCGGAGCGCAGCGGCCCCGACCGGGTCGTCGACCTGGGCTGCGGCAACGGCGTGCTCGGTACGGCGGCGGCGCTGGCCAACCCGGCGGCCGAGCCGCTGTTCGTCGACGAGTCCTTCCAGGCGGTGGCCTCCGCCGAGGCGACCTTCCGGGCCGCGCTGGGCGCGGAGCGGACGGCCGGGTTCCGGGTCGGGGACGGCCTGGACGGCGTCCCGTCCGGCTCGGCGGACCTGGTGCTGAACAATCCGCCGTTCCACTCCCACCAGGCGACCACCGACGCGGTCGCGTGGCGGATGTTCACCGGCGCCCGCCGGGTGCTGCGCCCGGGCGGCGAGCTGTGGGTGGTCGGCAACCGGCACCTCGGCTACCACGTGAAGCTGCGCAAGATCTTCGGTGGCTGCGAGACCGTCGCCGCCAACCCGAAGTTCGTGATCCTCCGGGCCGTGCGCCGCTGAGGCCGGGGGTTCTGCGGGCCGTACGCCGCCGAGGCCCGGGGCCTGTCCGTCGCGGACCGCACGACAGGCCGTAGGGTTGGGCGCGCCGCCGGGTGTCCGGCGGCGGGCACCGACCGAGGGGGAGAACCGAGTCCATGGACGCCGACCACACCGCCGATCCCGGGCCGGGCACCGAGCCCCCGGCGCCCGCCGTCTGCTTCCGGCACCCCGACCGCGAGTCGTACGTGCGGTGCGCCCGCTGCGACCGGTACGCGTGCCCGGAGTGCCGACGCGAGGCCTCGGTCGGCTACCAGTGCGTGGAGTGCGTCCGGGAGGGCAACGCCGGGGTCCGGCAGGCCCGCTCGGTGTTCGGCGGGCCGACGGCGGTGACCCCGGTGGCGACCGTCGTACTGATGGCGGTCAACCTGATCGCGTACGTGATCGAGCTGGTCCGCCCCGCGTTCGTGGACCGCTTCGAGATGGTCGGCCAGACCGTGATCGGCCCCGACGGGGGCCACTACCTGGTGCACAGCACCGCGCTGCCGCCCGGGTTCGACGGGGTCGGCGTGGCGCAGGGCGAGTGGTACCGGCTGATCACCGGCGCCTTCCTCCACCTGCCGCTGACCGGCGGGCCGACCGCGATCCTGCACATCCTCTTCAACATGTACTGGCTGTGGATCCTCGGCCGGGCGGTCGAGCAGCAGCTGGGCGCGGTCCGCTACCTGGCGCTGTACCTGGCGTCCGCGCTCGGCGGATCGGTCGCGGTCTACCTGCTGAACTCCCCCGGGCAGTCGGCGGTCGGCGCGTCCGGTGCGATCTTCGGACTGGCGGGCGCGTACTTCGTGCTCAGTCGGCGCCTGCACCACGACCCCCTGGGCGGCAAGCAGCTGCTGATCACCTTCGTGATCTGGATGGTCATCTCCGCCGGGTTCACCTCCTGGCAGGGACACCTCGGCGGACTCCTCACCGGACTCGCCGTCGGCTCCGTGTTCGCCTACGCGCCCCGGCGGCGCAGGGACGTCCAGGGCGCGGTGCAGGCCGTCGGGGTGGTCGCACTGGTCGGACTGCTGATCGTGCTCGTGGCGGTGCGGACCGCCGACATCACGGCGTCGATGCCGTGGAGCGCGTAGCGTTCGCCCCATGCCCCCAGGTCCAGCCGAGAGTCCAGGTGCCGAGCCGGGAACGACCGCCGAGCCGGCCGTGCTGCCCGCACTGACCGGCCGCGCCGTGCTCCTGCGCGGCGCCGAGCAGCGGGACGTGCCCGCGCTCGCCGCCATCCGCGCCACCCCCGAGGTGCGCCGCTGGTGGCGCGGCCCGGAGTCCACCGCCGACCTGGAGGCCGAGGTCGGCGAGGACCTGGACGACCCGACCACCCGGGTGTACGCCGTCGAGTTCGACGGCCGGGTGGTCGGCCAGATCCAGTGGTACGAGGAGACCGACCCCGAGTACCGCCACGCCGGCATCGACGTCTACCTCGACCCCGCGGTCCACGGCCGGGGCCTGGGCACCGACGCCGTCCGCACCCTCGCGCACCACCTGCTCACCGACCGCGGCCACCACCGCCTGGTCATCGACCCCGCCGCCGACAACACCGCCGCCATCGCGTGCTACCGCCGCGTCGGCTTCCACCCCGTCGGCACCATGCGCGCCTACGAACGCGGCCTCGACGGCCGCTGGCACGACGGCCTCCTGATGGACCTCCTCCCCACCGACCTGATCCCCTGACACGGGCGGGCCCACCGCCCGGTCGAACGGGCGGGCCCCGGACAGCCTTCGGGCACGGCCCCCGCCCCCGCCCCCGCCGCCGACGGCGGTGGCGGCTGCCGGTGCGAAGGCCCCGTGCGCCCGGCGCGGGCGACGGGCACGGCGCGCCCGGGCCTCGGGCGGGGCAACCCCCGCCGGGGGCCGGCCGTCGCTTCGGCGTCTCAGAAAGTGTTGGGTAATTGATCAACTGCTTGGCGTGATGCCCTGGCGGTGATCTTTGCGGCCACGGTGTCCGTGAAGATCACCGCCATGTGTGTCTGTGCGTGCAAGCCTTCCTATTCCTCGTCGTTGACGGATGCCCAGTGGGCGGCGATCGAGCCGCTGCTGCCGGTGCGGGATCCGCGCAGGGCGGGTCGGCCGCTGAAGTTCCCGCGCCGGCTGGTCGTGGACACGGTGCTGTATGTGCTGGTCAGCGGTTGCGCCTGGCGGTTGGTGCCGCACGATCTGGCCCCGTGGGACGCGGCCTACCGGTGGTTCCGGGCCTGGACTGCGGACGGCACCTGGAACCGGGTCCACGACACGCTGCGCGAGCGGGTGCGGGTGGCGGACGGGCGGGATCCGCAGCCCTCGGCGGCGGTGCTGGACTCGCAGTCCGCCCGCAGCCACCAGGGCGGGCAGGCGATCGGCTACGACGCGGGCAAGCGCGTGCGGGGCCGCAAGCGGCACCTGCTCGTGGACACCTGCGGACTGGTGCTGCGGGCGGTGGTGCACTCGGCCTCGGTGCAGGACCGGGCAGGCGCGAAGCTGGTCCTCGCCGGGATCCGGAGCTCGTTTCCGCAGGTCGGGCCGGTCTGGGTGGACGGCGGATACGTGAACGTGGTCGACGCGGGACTGGTCGGCTGGGCGGCCGAGCACGAAGGGCTGGAGATCGTTGCGGTGCCGCGCAACGCCGATGTGAAAGGGTTCCAGGTACTGCCCCGCAGGTGGGTGGTCGAGCGGACATTCTCCTGGCTGGGACGGTGCAGACGGTTGGCACGGGACTACGAGCGCAAGACCGCGCACGCCGAAGCGATGATCAAGGTCGCGATGATCCGGCTCATGGCCGCCCGCCTCGCCGGCGAGGAGATCGAACCGCACGGTCCCATCGAGACCGAAGCGGCCCGCCGCCTCGCCGACGACCTCAAGAACGAGTGATCATCCGATTACCCAACACTTTCTCAGGCGGGTGGCACCCCGGCCCGCCGCTCACCCGCCGCAGGTTCTCCGCGCCGGCGCGGGGGCGCTCCCACGGCGGGCCCCCCGCACAGCCGTCGGGCACAGCCGTCGGGTCCCGCCGCCGCAGGCAGGTGGTGACCGGGGTCAGCCGGCTGCGGCGACGGCGGTGGCGAGGAGGTGGGCGGCCTCGCGGAGGCGGTGTTCCGGCAGGCCGGCGTAGCCCAGGGCGAGGGCGGGCCCGCCGGGGGCGAGGCGCATGGGCGCGACCGGCTCCACCCGCAGCCGCCGCTCCCCCGCCGCGGCCACCACCGCCGCCTCGTCGCTGCCGTCCGGCAGGTCCAGGTACAGGTGCAGCCCGGCGGCCACCCCCCGGACGCGTGCGGCGGGGAGTTCCGCCGCGAGCGCGGCGACGAGCGCGTCCCGCCGGGCCCGGTAGCGGGCCCGCAGGTCGCGCAGGTGCCGGTCGTACGCCCCGTCCGCGAGCAGCCGTCCGAACGCCAGCTGGTCGACGACGCCCGTGCCGAGGTCGGTGTACCGCTTGGCCTCGCGGAAGTCGGCGGCCAGCCACGGCGGCAGGACCGCCCAGCCGAGCCGGAGCCCCGGCGCGAGCGACTTGCTGACCGATCCGAGGTGGACGACCCGGTCGTGGGCGAGGCCCTGGAGGCAGCCGACGGGTTCGCGGTCGTAGCGGAACTCGGCGTCGTAGTCGTCCTCGATCACCACGCCGCCGGTGCGGTGCGCCCAGGCGGCGAGTTCGGCGCGCCGGCCCGGGGAGAGGACGACGCCGGTGGGGTACTGGTGCGCGGGGGTGACCAGGACCGTCCCGGCGCCACTGGCGGCGAGCGCGGCGACGTCCAGCCCGTGGTCGTCGACGGGGACGCCGACCGGCTCGATGCCGTGGGCGCGGAGCAGGCCGAGGGTGCCGGGCGAGCAGGGGTCCTCGACGGCGAAGGGGCCGTGGCCGCGCCGGGTGAGAACGCGGGCGAGCAGGGCGAGGCCCTGTCCGACGCCGCTGACCACCATGACCCGGTCGGGGGTGGCGGCGGCGGCGCGGACCCGGCCGAGGTAGCCGGCGAGCTCGGCGCGGACGGCGGGCAGGCCGGCCGGGTCGCCGTAGCCGAGGTCGGTGTGGGGGGCGTCGGCGAGGGCGCGGCGGACGGCGGCGGCCCAGCCGGCCCGGGGGAAGGCGGCCAGGTCGGGGGTGCCGGGTTTGAGGTCGTGGGTGGGTTCGGCGGCGGCCGGCGGGGGCGGGGTGGGTGGTCCGGGCGGGGTGACGCCGTCGGCGACCCGGGTGCCGGAGCCGTGCCGGCCGACCAGGTAGCCCTCGGCGACGAGCTGGGCGTAGGCCTCGACGGCGACGCCGCGGGAGACGCCGAGCTCGGCGGCGAGGGCGCGGGTGGCGGGCAGCCGGGTGCCGGCGGCGAGCCGCCCGTCCTGGACGGCGGCGCGGACGGCGCGGGTGAGCTGTCCGGTGAGGTCGCCCGCGGCGTGGTCCACGGTGATCAGCAGCTCTCGCACCCGAGTGGTCCTCTCATCGGCGGTCGAAGTGGTCCTTCAGACCGGACCACCTGCGACCCTAGCGTGGCGGCATGGCTCTCTCCGACTCCTCCTCAGGCGGGCTGCGCGCCGCCGCCGCGATGACCGTGCTGGGCTGCTCGGCCGGGGTGACGGCACTGCTCGCCGGCTTCCCGTCGGCGGGCGGGCAGGCGGTGCGCTACGTCCTGGCGGCGGCGCTGCTGCTGCCGCTGGCCCACCGCGCCGGCGGTCCGCGCCCCCGGCTCGACCGCCGGGAGGTCCTGCTGCTGCTCGCGCTGGCGGCGGTCGGCCTCTACGCGTTCAACCTGCTGATGGTGACGGCGCTGCGGCACACCGAGCCGGCGGTGGTGGGCAGCGTGCTGGGCTGCGCGCCCCTGCTGATGGGGGTGGTCGGGCCGCTGCTGGAGCGCCGGCGGCCGCAGGCGCGGCTGCTGCTGGCGGGGGTCGCGGTGGTGGCGGGCGCCGCGGTCACCCAGGGGTTCGGTTCGGGCGATCCGGTGGGGCTGGTGTGCGCGGTGGGGACGCTGCTGTGCGAGGTGGGGTTCTCGCTGCTGGCGGTGCCGTTGCTGCCCCGGCTGGGGGCGGTGCGGGTGTCCGCGTACGCGACGGCGCTGGCGGTGCCGATGTTCGCGGTGACGGCGCTGGTGCTGGACGGGCGGGCGGCGCTGCGCCTGCCGAGCGGGGCGGAGCTGTTCGCACTGCTCTACCTGGGGGCGGTGCTGACCTGCGGGGCGTTCCTGCTCTGGTACGGGGCGCTGGGCCGGCTGGGTGCGGAGCGGGCGGGGCTGTTCGCCGGGCTGGTGCCGGTCTCGGCGGCGCTGTCGGGCGCGGTGCTGGGCGCCGGGGTTCCGCACCCGGCGACACTGGCGGGGTCGGCGCTGGTCGGGCTGGGCGTGGGCGTGGGGCTGACCGGCCCGGACCCGCGGATGAGGGGGCGTCAGTCCGCCTACGCGGCGGGGTAGTCAGCTGCCGGTCCGGGGGTGGTGCCAGCACCAGGGAGAAGTCGGAAGCTGGCAGGATCGTGCGCGGAGCGCAGGCGGAGAAGACTTCTCGCCATGCGAACCCTTCACCGCGGCGCGGCCGTTGCCGCCGCCTCCGCCACCGTCCTCGCCCTCACCGCGCCGCTGGCCTCCGCCGCGCCACCGGTCCCCGCCTCCCCGCCGCCGCTCGTCTGGGGTGCCTGCCCGAGCCCGGGGGCCGCCGCCGTCCAGCGCTGCGCCACCGTCACCGTGCCCTTGGACCACCGGGATCCGACCGGCCCGTCGATCCCGCTCGCCGTCTCGCGGATAGCGGCCGCCCGGCCCGAGCTGCGGCACGGGGTGCTGCTGATGATCCCCGGCGGCCCGGGCAACCCGGGGCTGGACGGTCCGAGCAGCGCCCTCAAGCGCCTGCCGCAGTCCGTGCTGGACCGGTACGACATCGTCGGCTTCGACCCGCGCGGGGTGGGCCGCTCCAGCCCCGTCTCCTGCGGGCTGGCGCACGAGGACCTCACCCTGGTCCGGATGCTGCCGTGGCCCGCGGCCGACGGCTCGACGGCGGAGAACGAGGCGACCGCCCGGCGGGTCGCCGAGGCCTGCGTCGCGAACGGCGGGCCGGTGCTGCGCAGCCTGTCCACCGCCAACGAGGCGCGGGACATCGACCGGATCCGCCAGGCCCTCGGAGAGCCGCGGCTCTCCGCCTGGGGCGTCTCCTACGGCACCTACGCGGGCGCGGTGTTCGCCACCATGTTCCCCGGGCGCACCGACCGGATCGTGCTGGACAGCAACGACGATCCCGATCCGACCCGGGTCGAGCGCGGCTGGCTGGCCGCGTACGGCCGGGGCGTCGAGGACCGCTTCCCCGATTTCGCCGCCTGGGCCGCCGACCCGGCCAACCCGGACCGGGTGGCCGACACCCCCGAGCAGGTCCGGTCGCAGTTCCTCGCCCTCGCCGCGCGGCTGGACACCGCACCGCTCCCCTGGCCGGGCGCCAACCCGCCCCGGCTGGACGGCAACACCCTGCGCCAGACCCTGCTGGACGGCATGTACGCCGACAGCCGCTTCCCCGCGGTCGTCCGGCTGATGCTCGCCGCCGACGGCCGGCGCCCGCTGCCCGCCGCCGCCACCCCGCCCGACGAGGCCCTGCAGAACGCGCTGGCGGTGTCGGTCGGCACCCTCTGCAACGACGTCTCCTGGCCCCGCTCGCTCGACCAGTACCGCCGGGAGACCGCCGAGGAGCGGATCAAGCACCCGCTGACCGCCGGGATGCCGGTCAATGTGATGCCCTGCGCCTTCTGGCCGTCCGATCCCGCCGAGCCCCCGGTCCGGGTCACCCCGGCCGGCCCGTCGAACGTCCTGATGGCGCAGAACCTGCGCGACCCCGCGACCCCCTACACGGGCGCCCTCAAGCTGCGGGCGGCGCTCGGCGGCCGGGCCCGGATGGTCGCCGTCGACTCCGGCGGCCACGACGCCTACGCGGCCAACGGCAACAGCTGCGGCGACGCACTGGTGACGCGGTTCCTGACCACCGGTCGGCGCCCCGCGGGCGACGTGCTCTGCCCGGCCGAGCCGGGGAAGGGGTAGGCCCGGTGCGGGACCCAAGGCGAGACCCCGTGTCAGACCCAGTGCAGGGCCCGGTGGGAGATCCGGTGGGAAACCTGGTGGGAAATCCGCAGGTCATCGGGCAGGGTGACGACCATGGAGATCACCGAGGCGGTCGATGCCGCGCAGGCGCTGGTCCGCGAGCGCTTCCCCGAGGCGGTGGCGGCGTTCCTCGGCGGGTCGCTCGCCCGCGGCGAGGGCACCGACACCTCGGACCTGGACGTGGTGGTGATCCGCCCCGCCCCGGCCGAGGTGTACCGGGAGACCCTGGTGTGGCGCGGCCGCCCGGCCGAGGTCTTCGTCCACACCCCGGAGTCGGTGCGCACCATGTTCGCCTGGGACCGGGCGAACGGCGTGCCCACCATGGCCTCGCTCTGCGCCGACAGCCTGGTGCTGCGCTCGGTCGGCGGCGCCGCCGAGCAGGTCGCCAGCTGGGCTCGGGACACCCTCCGGGCCGGCCCCCGCCCGCTCAGCGCGGACGCGCTCGCCCTCCGCCGGTACACCGTCACAGACCTGCGCGACGACCTGCTCGACTGCCGGGACGCGGACGAGCGGCTCGCCGTCGCCGCCCTGCTGCACGTCGCGGCGGGCGAGCTGCTCCTCGCCGCGGTCGGCGCCTGGAGCGGCAAGGGCAAGTGGCTGGCCCGGCGTCTGCGCGCCGCCGCCCCCGACCTCGGCGGGCGCCTGCTCGCCGACTACCGCGCCCTGGCCGCCGGCGGGCCCGCCGAGCCCCTCGGCGCCACCGTCACCGCCGTCCTCGACCTGGCCGGCGGCCCGCTCCTCGCGGGCGACCGCCGCACCGCCGGCCCCTCCCTCCTCGCCGGCCCCGCCGACTGACCCCGGCCGCCCGTGCCCCTCAGCCGACCACCGGGAAGGACGACTGGTACGCCAGCCGTCCCTCCGCACCCTCCCCGATCGCCGTCAGCACCTCGTCCAGATCCAGGAAGACCTCCCACCGCTCCAGTCCGCAGATCTCCGCGATCCGCCCGGTGACCAGGTCTTCCAGCTCCTCCTCCCGGCGGTTCTTCCACACCTTGTCCGCCAGGGCGACCAGCAGTTCCTCCAGACTGATCCCGGGCAGGCCCCAGGAAGCGTGGGTCCGGGCGAAGCGGGCGTCCGCCGGGTCGACCCCGAGCTCCACCAGCAGCGCGTACCCGGCGGGCTCGTGCGCGTGGCCCGGCCCGGTCAGCTCCTCCGGGTGCCTGACCTTGCCGACGTCGTGGGTGGCCGCCCCGAACCGCACCGCCGCCTCGTCCACCTCGACCCCCGGCCACCGCCGGCCCACCTCCGCCAGCAGTTCCACGGCGACCCCGTGCACCAACTCCAGGTGCGCCACCAGCCGCGGCTGCGCCCCCACCCGCCCCAGCAGCCCCGCCACCCGCTCCGGCACCCGCTCCGGCACCCGAGAGATCCCCTGCTGACCGCCCGTCACGCGAACTAGCCTCCCCTCATGTTGAACCCCACCACCGTCGACCGGTACCTGGCCCGCCTCGACTTCCCCCGCCCCGCCGCACCCGATCTGGCCGGCCTGCGCGCCCTCCACCGTGCCCACGTCGAACGCATACCGTACGAGACGGTCGACGTCTGGCGCGGAACTCCGACCCTGATCGAGCCCGAGGCCGCGGTCGAACGGATCGTCAACGGACGCGGCGGATACTGCTACCACCTCAATGGGGCATTCGCCGCCCTGCTGGAGAGCCTCGGCCACCGGGTCGAGCTCCACCGGGGAGGCATCCAGTCCCGCCGGGACGCGGCTCCGCGCGGCGCCACCGGCGACCACATGGTGCTCACCGTCCAGTTGGAGGGCCGGCGCTGGTACGTGGACGTCGGCCTCGGCGACGGCCCGTCCGAGCCCCTGCCGCTCCCCCTCCCCGGCGCCGACCCCGCCAATCGATCGGTCACCCACCGGCAGGGTCCGTTCAGCTACCGGCTGCGGCCGTCCGAGGCGGTCCCGGGCGGATGGCGGCTGGACCACGACGACCGGGCCTGCTCGGCCGGGCTCGACTTCGACCCCCGCCCCGTCTCCACCGGCGACTTCCTGCCCAACCACCACCGCCTCTCCACTTCCCCCGACTCGCTCTTCACCCAGGTGCCGCTGGCCATCCGTCGCACTCCCGACAGCTACCGCGCGCTCATCGGCCTCGTCCTGACCGAGCAGGGCGCCGAGGAGCGCACCACCCGCGAGCTGACCAGCGAGCACGAGTGGTTCGCTGCCCTCGCCGACCGCTTCGACCTGCCCCTCCCCGAGCTCGGCCCGGCCGAACGGAGCAGGCTCTGGTCCGAACTCCACGCCGCCCACCTCGCCCGGCGCGCCGCCCAGCGGCAGCCCGCGGAGGTGTAGCGCTCCGCCCCCCGACCGGATCGCAGGGGGTTCGGGCACCGCTTAGGCTGAGCGGCGATGACTGTCGACCGACGCACCGTGCTGCGTTCCACGGCCCGGCTGGCCACGCTGACCGCGTCCGGCGGGCTGCTCGTTGCCTGCTCCTCCGCCCTGGAGCCGGGGGAGGCCGAGCCGACCTCGGTGGCGGCCCGTCCGCAGCCGACCCAGCTGACCACCACCACCGGGGGTACCGACCCGGCGGCCGGCGGGGCGCCGGAGACCGGCGGCCCGGCGAGTTCCGCGGCCGCGACGCCGGCCGGCACCCCGACCACGCCGCCGGCCGCTCCCCCGCTCGCGGCGTCCACGCCCGCCGAGGTGGTCAACGGCCCGCGTGACCGCACGATGGTGGCGTTGACCTTCCACGGCCAGGGCGACCCGGCGCTGGCCACGGCGGTGCTGGAGGCGGCCGAGAAGCACGGGGCACGGCTGACGGTCATGGTGGTGGGCAGCTGGCTCGACCAGCAGCCGCAGATGGCGCAGCGGATCCTGGCGGGCGGCCACGAGCTCGGCAACCACACCCAGAACCACCGGGACATCTCCTCGATGAGCCCGGACCGGGCGCGGGCCGAGATAGCCGAGTGCGCGGAGCGGCTGCAGCGGCTGACCGGCTCGATCGGCCGCTGGTTCCGGCCCTCGGCCGCGCAGTTCGCCAACGCGATGGTGCGCGAGCAGGCCCGACAGGTCGGCTACCAGCACTGCCTGTCCTTCGACGTGGACCCGCACGACTACGCCGACCCGGGCGCGCACGCGGTGCAGCAGCGGGTGCTGGGCGGGGTGTCCGGCGGCTCGATCGTCGCGCTGCACATGGGGCACCGGGGGACGGTCGAGGCCCTGCCCGCGATCCTGGACGGCCTGGCGGGGCGCGGCCTGCAGGCCGTGACGGCCAGCCAGCTCTGCTCCTGACGGCCGCCCAGCACCCGGAGCCCCCGGACCCGCCCCCGGTCGGCGGGCGTGGCATGCTCGGCGCATGCGCTATCTCATCATCGGCGCCGGCGCGGTCGGCGGGACGATCGGCGGTCGGCTGTACGAGAGCGGCCACCCGGTGGTGCTGGTCGCCCGGGGCGAGCACCTGGCGGCGCTGCGCGGCGAGGGCCTGCGGTTCACCACGCCGGAGGGCACCCGGCTGCTGCCGGTCCCGGCGGTGGGCGGTCCGGCGGAGGTCACGCTGACCACCGAGGACGTGCTGGTGCTGGCGGTGAAGACCCAGCACTCCCAGGCGCTGCTGGACGAGTGGTCGGTGCGGCCGGTGTCCGGCCCCGACGGGCGTCCGGCCGGTACGGCGGGCGAGCTGCTGCCGCTGGTGTGCGCGCAGAACGGCGTGGAGAACGAGCGGCTCGCGCTGCGCCGCTTCCGCCGGGTGTACGCGATGTGCGTGTGGCTGCCGTCCACCCACCTGGCGCCCGGCCGGGTGTCGGCGGCGGGTTCGCCGTGCTCGGGCATGCTGCACCTGGGGTGCTTCCCGTCCGGCACCGACGACACCGCCGCGGCGATCGCCGCCGACCTGGCTGCCTCGCACTTCGACGCGCCGGTCACCGCCGAGGTGATGGCGTGGAAGTACGCCAAGCTGCTGGGCAACCTCGGCAACGCGCTGGAGGCGGTGGCCGGTCCGATCGACGGCGGCACCCGGACGGCGGTCTGGCGGCGGGTGCAGGAGGAGGGCCGGGCGGCGCTGGCTGCCGCCGGCATCGCGTCCGTCGGGGCCGAGCAGCAGCGGGCGACCCGCGGCGACCGGATCACCCTGCTGCCGCTGCCGGGCGAGGAGCGCGGCGGCGGTTCCTCGTGGCAGAGCCTGGCCCGGGGCACCGGTGACATCGAGGCGGACCACCTGAACGGCGAGATCGTGCTGCTGGGCCGTCTGCACGGGGTGCCCACGCCGGTGAACGCGGCGCTGCAGCGGCTCGCCAACGAGTTCGCCCGCACCGGCCGCGCCCCCGGCAGCCTCCCGGAGGCCGAGCTGACCGCCCTGCTCGACCTCTGACCACCCTGCCCGGCCGCTGACCGCCCTGCCCGGCCACTGACCATCCTGGTCGCCCTGCCCGGCCTCTCAGGCCATCGGGTCGTCCGGTCCGTACGGGCGCAGCCGCAGCGTCCGGGCGTCGGACTCGCGGATCTGCGCGGCGCGGTCGACCAGCTGCTCGAGGTTGTCCCGCCCGACGTGGATGAACCGTCCGTGCAGCGCGTCGAAGCGGCCGCGGGCGGCGTCCACGGTGACCGCGACCATGTAGGGGATCGAGCCCCAGGCCTTCATGTCGTGGAACATCGGCATGCCGGCGGTCATGTCGGTGGCGACCGCGCCGGGGCTGATGTCGAGCACCACGATGCCGTGCTCGCCGACCGAGTCGGCGATGTTGTCGGTGAGCTTGAGCAGGGCGCCCTTGGAGGTGGCGTACGCGGTGTAGTTGCCGTCCGGGCGGAGTGCGAAGCCGCTGTTGAGGTTGATCACCCGGCCGCGGCCGCGTTCGACCATGCCGGGCAGCACGGTGCGCAGCAGGTTGTAGGGGCCGCGCAGGTTGGTCTCGACGACCTGCCACCACTGGGTGGGGTCGGTCTCCCAGAGCGGGACCTCGTCCCGGTCGACCTGGCCGGCGTTGTTGACCAGGAGGTCGACCGGCCCGAGGTCGCGTTCGACCGCGCGGACGGCCTCGCGGACGTTGCCGGGCCGGGTGACGTCGGCGGCGACCGCGACGCCGCGCGCGCCGTGCCGCACGCAGGTGCGGAGCGTCTCGACCAGTGGCGGGTGGTTGCGGCCGATGAGTCCGACGGCCATGCCTTCCGCGGCGAGTCCGATCGCGATCTCGCGGCCGATGCCGCGGCCCGCCCCCGTGATCAGTGCCACCTGGCCGGTCAGCGATCCCGTGCCCATGTCCCGTGCTCCCTCCTCGGCTGCTCCCTCCCCCGGTCCGTCTCCAGCCCGGGCGGGGCTCACACGGGCGGCCCGGGGAGTGTCGCCCGTTCGGCCGAAGGTGACGGAGAACGCGCGGTTCCGGCGGTCCGCGGACATTCGGGGAGCGTCCGGGGAGCGGGCGGTGGTGAACGGGCGTTAAGCGGAGTAGTACCGTCGTCCGGGGCGCGGCACCGGACACCACTGCCGGTGCCGCGCCGAGACACCCCGCTGGGCCACCCCCAGCACCACCGTGAAGGGCAACTGAGTGAGTGACATCGCGCGCGTCGGAGTGATCGGCTGCGGCCTCATGGGGTCGGGCATCGCCGAGGTCTTCGCCCGTTCCGGCCTGGACGTCCTGGTCGCCGAGGCCACCGGCGAGGCCCTGGAGTTCGGCCGGACCCGGCTGACCAACTCGCTGGAGACGGCGGTGAAGCGCGGCAAGCTGTCCGAGGAGGACCGCGACGCGGCCCTGGCCCGGCTGTCCTTCACCACCGAGCTGTCCGACTTCGCCGACCGCGACCTGGTGGTCGAGGCGGTCGCCGAGCGCGAGGACATCAAGATCAAGATCTTCGAGACCCTCGACCGGGTGGTCGAGCGCCGCGACGCGGTCCTGGCCTCCAACACCTCCTCGATCCCGATCGTGAAGCTGGCCGCCGCCACCTCCCGCCCGGAGCAGGTCATCGGCCTGCACTTCTTCAACCCGGCACCGGTGCAGAAGCTGGTCGAGGTCATCCCGACCCTGACCACCTCCGCCGAGACCACCGCCCGGGCCGAGGAGTTCGCCGTCCAGGTGCTCGGCAAGGACCCGATCCGCGCCCGCGACCGGGCCGGCTTCGTGGTCAACGCCCTGCTCGTGCCGTACCTGCTCTCCGCGGTCCGGATGTTCGAGTCCGGCGTGGCCACCGCCGCCGACATCGACAAGGGCATGGAGGCCGGCTGCGCCCACCCGATGGGCCCGCTGCGCCTGTGCGACCTGATCGGCCTGGACACCATCGTCTCCATCGCCGAGTCGATGTACGAGGAGTACAAGGAGCCGCTGTACGCCGCTCCCCCGCTGCTCTCCCGGATGGTCGACGCGGGCCTGCTCGGCCGCAAGTCCGGCCGCGGCTTCTACGACTACACCGCGACGGCCTGACCCTGCCGCCGGGCGGGCGGGACGCGGGCGCAACGGTGACGGGGCCCGGGAGCAGTATCCAGCTCCCGGGCCCCTGAGATGCCACCCAATTGCTCGCACCGGCACGTTTAAGGACGTGGATCAGTGTCAGAGCGTCGTGTTCTGCCTTTGAACTACCGTGCCAGGTCAGAGGCACAGGCGGGACTTGAACCCGCATCCGACGCTGGAGGTCCGCGTCCGGTCGATCCGGCGCTCGGCGGCGAATGCTGAGACTGGAGCGAGAGTCTGAGTCTGAGGGGCTGCCTCTGCCGTTTGGGCCACCCCGGCCGGTGGTGCCGGGGGGAGGATTCGAACCTCCACCGTTGCCTCGGTTCAGCTTCAACTGTCAGTTTCAGCTTTGCGCCGGGCTTCCCCGGCGCACCCCTCCGCTCGCGCGAGGGGCGTTCGGTGGGCTACCCGAAGAGGTAGCCGAAGACGGCGTCGCCGACCCGGCGGTCGGTGATCTCGCCGCCGTTGGCCTCCTCGCGGGCGAACTGCACGGCCTGCTGCAGCTTCTCCACGCGCTGGACCAGCTCGTTGACGCGGCGGGCGGGCAGGGCGCCGGAGAACTTCACCGTGGTCCAGTACCCGACCGGCACGTCCTCGTAGTACACCTCGACCTGCGCCGGGTGCTTCTCGGTGGCCTCGGCCTTCACGTGGTTGCGGGGGACCTTCTTGGTCCGGATGGTGCGCACCGGCTCGGTCTTCCAGGCGTCGGTGGACGGGTCCGGGCTCCAGGCCTCGGAGGCGTCCAGCACCGGCAGCTTGCGCACGAAGGTGTAGAGGTCGGTGAGCTGCTTCTCCAGGAACAGCAGGTACGTGACCGGCACGTCCTTGAGCAGCGGGTTCCCGTCGACCACCACGTCGGCGCGGGCCGAGCAGTTCGCCCAGTCCTTGGTCGCGGTGACGTCGAACAGCTTGCCGAGCGAGGCCGCGGTGTCGCGCAGGATGTCCTCCGCGCGGACCTGCACCCGGGTCGACTCGGGCGGCAGCTGCTCGCCCTCCTCGTCCTTCGGCTGGTAGGTCCGGGAGATGCCGGCGAGCAGTGCGGGCTTCTGCAGGCCGTGGTGCGCCTGGGTCAGCTCCTGGAAGGACTTGGACTTGACGCCCTTCTCGACCGCGATGATCTGATTGAGTTTCGCCACGACGCGGACGCTATCGGCGCCCGCTCGCGGCTGTCACCCGATTATCCGGCGCACCGTCACCCGCGGCCGCTGCCACGGGTGACGGTGCGCCGGCGGTCAGCCCAGGATCTGGTACGGGTCGCCGTAGACCTTCCACTTGAGCGGCGGGTTGAGGTCGAAGTTCTTGGCGTTGAGGAAGACCAGCTGCTCGGTGTCGACCCGGCTGGTGTCGGCGTGGGCCTCCTCCTGCTTCATGACCACCTTGCGGGCGTCCAGGAAGGCCTTGAGGTAGGCCGCCTCGTCGCCGCCCTGGGCGGGGGTCCTGGCCTTCTTCATGGCCGCCTTGCGGATGCCGCCGAAGCTGTCCGAGGAGTCGCCCGGACCGTGCATCACGATGGCGTCGTAGTAGGCGAACTGGCCGAGCGCGCGCAGTCCGTCGGCCTTGGCCTGCTTGACGGCCGGGTTGAAGTAGACCCGGTCGCGCTCGTCGTTCTGGGCCTTCTGGAAGACGCTGTCCTTGGCGGCGGTGGCCCAGTCCCTGGTGAAGGCGGAGCCGAGGCCGGAGTGCGACTCGGTGCCGTTGACCTTGCGCAGGGCGGGCAGGTACTTGGCGAGGACGTTGCCGGGCTCGAGGTCGGTGTAGTGCTCGACGAGGTCCAGCATGTCGCCGGTGCCGGAGCAGAAGCCGATGATGCCGGCGGTGTAGCCCCGGCCGTCCTTGATGTCCTCGATGTACTTGTACTGGGCCTTCCAGTCGAGCGAGGAGTTCTCCGCGCTGGAGACCAGCTCCATCGCGATCTCCTTCTTCTTCGCGTCGTCCAGGCCGACGGCGGCGACCGCCGCGGTGCCGGTCAAGGCGTGGCCGACGCCGGCCGTGACGGCGGTCAGGGGGACCGCGGCGAGCAGGACCGCGAGGGCGGTACGGGCGGTACGGTGCAGGGCAGGACGCATGTGACGCTCCGGCTGCTTCGGGGCGCGGGCAAGGGGGTGCCCGGGCGAAAGCTGTTAGGAAACTTTCCTAACCAGATTGAAGCGCCGAACGGCCGCCCACCGCAAGGGGTCTGACGGACCGACGTCAAACCGCGGGCTCGAAGCCCGCCAGCATCCGCTCCAGCGCCTGCTGGTCCGGGCCGACGAACGGCTCCAGCCCCGGCGCGCCGCTGACCGTGTCCAGCAGCGCCGACAGGATGCCCCGCGCCGGCGGCAGATGGGTGGACAGCACCGTCTCCGCGCCCTGCGCGCGCACCGGCTCCACCCAGGCCAGGAACCGCCCGGCGTCGACCGCCGCCAGCCACGGACTGTCCACCGACGCCCAGAGCAGCTGCGCCGCGCGCAGCTCGTCCGCGGGCAGCACCCGGACGTCGGGCCCGGCCGCCACCTCGGCACTGGGCATCACGCCGCCGAAGCAGTCCGAGCTGAAGGTGGTGCGCGAGCGGTCGTCGTAGAAGCCCACCGTCGCCGGGTTGTCGAACAGCGGCGGGCGGAAGGCGTGCAGCGTCCGGTCGCCGACGTCCAGCGACTGGCCCGGATTCAGCAGGAAGACCCGGTCGAGCGGCACCGGGCGCTCGCAGGACATGATGCCCAAGCCCGCGAAGGTGGAGACCAGCCGGGCCCGCGGGGCGGCCTCCAGCAGGGCGAACAGGCCGCCGGTGTGGTCGCGGTCCGGATGGGTCAGCCAGATCCATCGGACGTCGGCCGGGTCGAGCACCTCGCCGACCGCCGCCACGAAGTCGCGGTCCGGCAGCCCGAGACCGGTGTCGACGACCACCGGCTCGGCCGCCTGCAGGACGAAGGCGTTCACCGGGAGGAACCCCAGGCCGGGCACCTCCAGGCAGTCGCCGAGGACGCTGGTGTCGCGACCGATCCGGTGGATGTTCATGGCGCCGTCGCCTCCGGGAGTGTGACCGGGTGGACCCACCCTCCAGCCTGGACCCCGACGGCCCGAAGGGCACGGCGCGGCGGTCGGTCCCGGAAGGCCGCCCGGAAACGGCGGGGGCGCGAGGAGCCCGTCGTCCGGCCGTGCGCTCGGATCGAGCGTGGCCGGTCGCGCGGGTCCTCGCGCCCCTGGTGGCTGCCGTCCTGCCTAGCCGCGCAGCGTCGCGCCGGTGCGGTCGGTGGCCAGCGCCACCGCGGCCTCGCGGGCGGCGGTGGCCTCGTCGGCGGTCAGCGTCCGGTCGGTGGCGCGGAAGCGCAGCGAGTACGCCAGCGACTTCTTGCCCTCGCCCGCCTGCTCGCCGGTGAAGACGTCGAACAGCCGGATCGACTCCAGCAGCTCGCCGGCGCCCTCGCGCAGCGCGTCCTCCACGGCCGCGGACGGCACCGAGGAGTCGACGATCAGCGCGACGTCCTGGGTGGCGACCGGGTAGGCGGACACGGTCGGGCCGTGCACCCGGCGACCGTCCTCGAAGACCAGGTCGAGGTCGATCTCCATCGCGCAGGTGCGCTCCGGCAGGTGCATCGCCTTGATGACCCGCGGGTGCAGCTCACCGGCGTACCCGACGACCACGTCGCCGGCCACCAGCTCGGCGCAGCGGCCCGGGTGCCACGGCGCGTGCTGCGCCTGGCGGACGGTCAGCTCGACACCGGCGGCGGCGGCCACCGTGCGGGCGGCCTCGATCGCGTCGGCCCAGATCGCGCCGGAGCCCTTGCCCCACCAGCCGGACGGCAGCCGCTCGCCGGCCAGCGCGACGGCGACCCGGCGCGGCTGGTCGGGCAGCGCGGCGTTGAGCTCGGCGAGCTCCTCCTCGCTGGGGCGGCGTTCGACGGACAGCCGCGGGGCGACCTTGAGCTCGGCCTTCGGCAGGAAGACCGTACCGGTCTCGAACAGCGCGAGGTCGGTGTTGCCGCGGCCGACGTTGCGGCGCAGCGCACCGAGCAGGCCGGGCAGCAGCGTGGTGCGCAGCGCCGGCTCCTCGTCGTTGAGCGGGTTGACCAGCTTGACCGTGCGGCGGCGCTCGTCGTCCTGGTCCAGGCCGAGGGCGTCGAACGCGGCGTCGCCGAGGAACGGGTACGCGTTGATCTCGACGTAGCCGGCGCCGGCCAGCGCCACGCCGACCCGGCGGTGGAAGCGCTGGGTCTCGGTCAGGCCGCGGCCCGGCGGGACGGTGGGCATCCGGGCGGGCACGTTGTCGTAGCCCTCCAGCCGGATGACCTCCTCCGCGAGGTCGTACGGGTCGGTGAGGTCGGGCCGCCAGGACGGCGGGGTGACCTCCAGGACGTCGGAGCCGGCCACGGTGCAGCCGACCTCCTGCAGGCGCCGGGTGACGGTCTCGCGGCCGTACTCGGTGCCGGCCACCCGGTCGGGCAGGTCGGCGGCGATGGCGATGGTGCGCACCGGGTGCGGGGCGGCGATGTCGGTGACCCCGGCCTCGGCGGTGCCGCCGGCGATCAGGACCAGCAGGTCGACGGCGCGCTGCGCGGCGGCGCGGGCGGCCTCCGGGTCGACGCCGCGCTCGAAGCGCTTGGACGCCTCGGAGGGCAGCTTGTGCCGCTTGGCGGTGCGGGCGATCGAGATCGGGTCGAAGTGCGCCGCCTCGATGATCACCTCGGTGGAGCCGGTGGTCAGGCCGGTCTCCGGGTCCACGACGGGGTCGAGGATCTCGGTGGTGGAGCCGCCCATGACGCCGGCCAGGCCGATCGGGCCGGAGTTGTCGCAGATCAGCAGGTCCTCGGCGGAGAGCTTGCGCTCCACGCCGTCGAGGGTGGTGATCTTCTCGCCGGCCTCGGCGCGGCGCACCTGGATCGGGCCGTCGACGCGGCCGCGGTCGTAGGCGTGCAGCGGCTGGCCGACCTCGAGCATCACGTAGTTGGTGATGTCGACGGTCAGCGAGATCGGGCGGATGCCGGCCTTCTGCAGGCGGCGCTGCAGCCAGATCGGCGACTTGGCGCCCGGGTCGATGCCGGTGACGGTGCGGGCGACGAAGCGGTCGCAGCCGGCCGGGTCGGCGACCTTGACCAGGTAGCCGTAGGAGTTGGCCGGAGGGACGTCGAGCAGCGCCGGGTCGGCCAGCGGCAGGCCGTACGCGGCGGCGGCCTCGCGGGCCACACCGCGCATCGACAGGCAGTAGCCGCGGTCCGGGGTGACGGCGATGTCGAGCACCTCGTCGACCAGCTGGAGCAGCTCGATCGCGTCGGTGCCGGGCTCGAACTCCGGCGGCAGCACGATGATGCCGTTGTGGTCGTCGCCCATGCCGAGCTCGCGGGCGGAGCAGATCATGCCGGCCGAGGTGTGGCCGTAGGTCTGCCGCGCGGCGATCGGGAACGGGCCGGGCAGCACGGCGCCCGGGAGGACCACGACGACCTTGTCGCCGACGGCGAAGTTGGTCGCGCCGCAGACGATCTCCTGCGGCTCGCCGGTGCCGTTGGCGTCGCCGACGTTGACGAAGCAGTGCCGGATCGGCTTCTTGAAGCCGCTGAGCTCCTCGATGGAGAGGACCTGGCCGACCACCAGCGGACCCTTGAGGTCGCCGCCGAGCTGCTCGACGGTCTCGACCTCCAGGCCGGCGCGGACCAGCCGGGCCGCCACGTCGCGGCCGGTCTCCCCGGCAGGCAGGTCGACGTACTCGCGCAGCCAGGAAAGCGGGACGCGCATCAGATCTCCATCCCGAACGGGAGGGTGAAGCGGACGTCACCCTCGACCATGTCGCGCATGTCGGCGACGTTGTGGCGGTTCATCAGGATTCGCTCCAGGCCCAGGCCGAAGGCGAATCCGCTGTAGCGGTTGGGGTCCACACCGGCCGCGACCAGCACCCGCGGGTTGACCACGCCGCAGCCGCCGAGCTCGATCCAGCCCTCGGAGGAGCAGGTGCGGCAAGGGCGGTCCGGGTTGCCGACGGACTCGCCGCGGCACACGAAGCACTGCAGGTCGATCTCGGCGCTCGGCTCGGTGAACGGGAAGTACGAGGGGCGCCAGCGCAGCTGCAGGCCGGTGCCGATCAGCTTCTCGACCAGCACCTCGATGGTGCCCTTGAGGTCGGCGAAGGTGATGCCCTCGTCCACCGCGAGGCCCTCGACCTGGCGGAACACCGGGGTGTGGGTGGCGTCCAGCTCGTCGGTCCGGTAGACCCGGCCGGGGCTGACCGCGTACAGCGGGGGCTCGCGGTCGAGCATGGTGCGGATCTGCACCGGGGAGGTCTGGGTGCGCAGGACCACGCCGGAGTCGGGCGAGCCGTCCGGGGCCTGCACGAAGAAGGTGTCCTGCATCGAGCGGGCCGGGTGGTCCTGGTGCAGGTTGAGGGCGTCGAAGTTCAGCCACTCCGCCTCCACCTCGGGGCCGGAGGCGACCTCGTAGCCCATGGCCACGAAGGTGTCCTCGATCCGCTCCGCGAGGGTGGTCAGCGGGTGCCGGGCGCCGCGCGGCACGCGGTCGTACGGCAGCGTGACGTCCACCGCCTCCTCGACCAGCACGCGGGCGTCGCGCTCCGCCTCCAGCTCGCTCTGGCGCTTGGCCAGTGCCTGGTTGACGGCGCCGCGGGCCTGGCCGATCAGCTTTCCGGCGGCGGCCTTGGCGTGCGGCGGCAGGGCGCCGATCTCCCGGTTGGCGAGGGAGAGCGGGGAGCGGTCGCCGGTGTGCGCGACCTTCGCCTGCTTCAGCTCGTCGAGACCGGTGGCGGCGGCGAACGCGGCGAGCGCCTCGTCGCGGGCCTGCTCCACCACCTCGGGCTTGAGTGCCTCGACCTCGACCGGGTCGTACGACTTGTTGGGTGCCGACATCTCTATCTTTCCCGTGCTCCTGCTCGTGATCAGGGGGTGTTGCTCGCCGCAGGCCGTCCCACAACGCCAAAGGACGAGTGTAGTCGCAGCGCGCACGCGCCTACCGCGCGTGACCGGTGGGTGGCCCGCCCGGGAACGTCAGAGCATGAAGTCCGGGATCCCGGCGGGCAGGATGAATCGGAACTGGGCGCCGCCGCCGGGCGCGCGGCTGATCCGGATCGTGCCGCCGTGGGCCTCGACGATGCCCTTGACGATGTAGAGGCCGAGGCCGGTGCCGCCGCGCTTGGAGCCGCGCCAGAAGCGGGTGAAGACGCGGGGCATGGACTCCTCCGGGATGCCGCTGCCCTCGTCGCTCACCGTGACCGCCGTGCCCTCCAGTACCCGGGGCGGAGTGCCCGCCGGCTCCCAGCCGGCCGCCTCCACCACTTCCTTGGCGGGCGCGATCTCGATCGTGACAGTCCCCTCACCGTGCCGCACCGCATTTTCCAGCAGGTTGGCGAGCACCTGGTCGACCTTGTCGGGGTCGGCCCACAGCTCGGTCAGCGGCTCGGTGATCCGGATGTCGAAGCGCTCGGGGGCGATCCCGGCCGCGACCTTGCCCTCCACGTGCCGGCGCACCGCGGCGGCGATGCCGATCCGCTGCTTGCGGACCTCCAGGCGGCCGGCGTCGATCCGGGAGATGTCCAGCAGCTCGGCGATCAGCCGGGTGACCCGGTCGGCGTCGGCGTCGACGGTCTCCAGCATCACCCGCTTCTGCCCGTCGTTGAACCGCTCCCACTTCGCCAGCAGGGTCGCGGTGAAGCCCTTCACGCTGGTCAGCGGGGAGCGCAGCTCGTGCGCGACGGTGGCGATCAGCTCGGCGTGGCTGCGCTCGGTGCGGCGGCGCGCCTCGGTGCCGCGCACCGCGACGACGACCCGGCGCACCGGGCCGAGCGGCCGCTCGCGGACGTACCGGGCCGAGACCAGCACCTCGCGCCCGCCGGGCAGCAGCAGGTTGCGCTCGGGCTGCCCGGTGCGGGTGGCGAGGCCGCCGTACGGGTCGGTCAACTGCCACCAGCGACGGCCGTCCAGGTCCTCCAGCGGCAGCGCCTGCTCCAGCGGGCGGCCGAGGGCGGCCCCGGAGCCGATCCCGGTGATCCGGGCCGCGGCCCGGTTGAACACCACGACCAGGCCGTCCGCGTCCGCGACCACCAGCCCGTCCGGCACGTCGTCCGGGTCGAGCCCGGCCCATCCGCCACTCATCGGCACGTCCTCCCCCTGCCGCTTCCCCCAGGAGCAGACCCTAGCGCTCGTTCCCCGCCGCGCGACAGCCTTGCGGGGAGCGCTGGGCGCGCGCGGAGGCGTAGAGGCACACGGCGGCGGCCGTGGCGAGGTTGAGGCTCTCGGCGTGGCCGTGGATGGGCACCCGCACCACCTCGTCGGCGAGTGCGCGGGTCTCCTCCGGCAGGCCCCACGCCTCGTTGCCGAACACCCAGGCGCCGGGCGCGCCCAGGGTGCCCTCGTCGAGCTCCTGGTCCAGGTCGCGCTCCCCCGCGCCGTCGGCGGCCAGCACCCGCACCCCGGCCTCGCGCAGCCGCCGGACCGCCTCCTCGACCGGCACCCCGGTGGCGAACGGCAGGTGGAACAGGCTGCCGACCGAGGCCCGGACCGCCTTCGGGTTGTAAGGGTCGACCGAGGCGTCGGTGAGGATCACCGCGTCGGCGCCGGCCGCGTCGGCGGTGCGCAGCACGGTGCCGGCGTTCCCGGGGTCGCGCACGTGCGCCAGCACGGCGACCAGCTGCGGGCGGGCCGCCAGCACGTCCTCGAAGGGGGTGTCGATGAAGCGGCAGAGCGCCACGATGCCCTGCGGGGTGACGGTGTCGCAGATCTCCGCGATCACCTCGTCGGTGGCGGTGAGCACCGGCAGGCCCTCGGCCAGGGCCGCCGTCACGATCTCGGCGTGCCGCCCGGCGGCCTCCTGGGTGAGGTAGATCTCCACCACCGCGTGCTCGTCCGAGCCCGGCGCCCGCCCGTAGGCCACGGCCTCCCGGACCGCCTGCGGACCCTCGGCGAGGAAGCGGCGCTCCTTGCTGCGCTGGTTGCGCTTGGCCAGCCGGCGGGCGGCCACGACGCGCGGGGAGCGGAGGGAGGTGAGCAGGGGGGTGTCGGTGCTCTGCATGCTCTCGTTCTCTGTGGAATGCGCGACGGACCCGCAGGCAGTTGCCTGCCTGCGGGTCCGGGAAGTCAAGGCGTGGGCCTGGATCAGGCGGCGACCTTGGGGGCGTTGACGTCCTCCGGCAGCGCCTTCTTCGCGACCTCGATGAGGGCGGCGAACGCGTTGGAGTCGTTGACGGCCAGCTCGGCGAGCATCTTGCGGTCGATCTCGACGCCGGCGGCCTTCAGGCCCTGCACGAAGCGGTTGTAGGTCATGCCGTTGGCACGGGCCGCAGCGTTGATGCGCTGGATCCAGAGCTGACGGAAGTCGCCCTTGCGCTTCTTGCGGTCGTTGAAGTTGTAGACGAGCGAGTGGGTGACCTGCTCCTTGGCCTTGCGGTAAAGGCGGGAGCGCTGGCCGCGGTAACCGCTGGCCCGCTCGAGGATGACCCGGCGCTTCTTGTGGGCGTTGACTGCCCGCTTGACGCGTGCCACTTGATTACTCCTTGGCTCCGGACCGCGGTTCGTGCCGGCGGTCCGTTATTCGATTCGGTCGGGAAGGATCAGCTGCGTCCCACGGCCGGGGCCGCGGGCTGCGATCACTTGCCGAGAAGCTTCTTGACCTTCTTGGCGTCCGGCGCGGCCAGCACGACGGTGCCGGCGAGCTTGCGGGTCAGCGTCGAGGGCTTGTGCTCAAGCAGGTGCCGACGGCCGGCGCGCTCGCGCAGCACCTTGCCGGAGCCAGTGATCTTGAAGCGCTTGCTGGCGCCGCTGTGGGTCTTCTGCTTCGGCATGTCGCCGTTTCTCCTCGTCGGTCCGTCCCGGCCCGCGCCTTGCGGCGCGGGCCGGAACCGGGTTGATCTCGGTCTCCGGGGCGGGTGCCCCGGTACCACGGGGCCGATCCGCTCGGATCCGCCCTGAGCCCGAGGGCTCAGGCGTCCTGAGCGGTCTCGGCCGGCTGCTCGACCTCGGCGGCCTCGTCGGCCTCGACGGCCTCCACAGCCTCGTCGGCCTCCAGGACCTCGGCCGCGGCCTCGTCGGCCTCGATCCCGTCCTGGGCCTCGGCGGAGTCGGTGGCCGTGCGCCCCTGGCGCTCCGCCTTGCGGGCGTCCGCAAGGGCGCGGGCCTCGGCCATCGCCTCGGTCTTCTTCTTGTGCGGGCCAAGCACCATGATCATGTTGCGGCCGTCCTGCTTCGGCGCCGACTCGACGAAGCCCAGCTCCTGGACGTCGTCGGCGAGCCGCTGGAGCAGTCGGAAGCCCAGCTCGGGGCGGGACTGCTCACGACCGCGGAACATGATCGTGATCTTGACCTTGTCGCCCTGCTTGAGGAACCGAACGACGTGACCCTTCTTGGTGTCGTAGTCGTGCGGGTCGATCTTCGGCCGGAGCTTCATCTCCTTGATGACCGTGTGCGCCTGGTTCTTGCGCGCCTCACGGGCCTTCATCGCCGACTCGTACTTGAACTTGCCGTAGTCCATGAGCTTGCAGACCGGCGGCCGGGCGGTCGCCGCGACCTCGACCAGGTCGAGGTCGTACTCCTGCGCAAGCTCCAGCGCCTTCGCGAGCGGGACGATGCCGACCTGCTCGCCGCTGGGACCGACGAGTCGCACCTCGGGGACGCGGATCCGGTCGTTGATGCGGGGCTCGGTGCTGATGGGGCCTCCTCGGTTGCACCTTCATTCGATGCGGCCGTCGGACGGCGGTCGCACGTAGTGACCATTCTCGGTCACAGTGCGGGGCTTCATTCGCTCCTCCGCTGCCGGTGTGTGCACCGGACGAACGAAAAAAGCCCCGCGCATGCGGGGCTCCACGACCGGGACACCAGCGGACTGGCGTCACAGGCGGCGCGTGTCGGTGGGACACTGCCGCGACCGGACCCGTCGACCCGTGGGACGAAGCGGGTGGGAGACCGTGTGGAGCCTCCACTTGCTGGCCGGGCGCCCATACGGAACACCTGGCCGGTCAGTCTCGAAGCATAGCAGCGTTCCCCGCCCGACCGGTATTCCGGCCCGCGCGAGCGCTCCTTGTACTCTCCCTGTTGTACGTCCACCGGCACGACGGAGTGAGTCCACCTTGACCAGCCAGCCCGAGAACACCGACGACGCCATCGGCTTCGACGACCTGACCCGCGACATCGCGGAGGTGCCGGCCGTCGAGGTGATCACCACCGTCGCGGTGCACCTGATGAGCGCCGCCGCCGTCAAGTGCGGGCTCGCCGAGGGCGGCGAGGCCGACAAGGACCTCGACGAGGCCCGCAAGCTGATCACCGCCCTGGCGGGCCTGGTCACCGCCGGCGCGCCGGAGATCTCCAACTTCCACGCCGCGCCGCTGCGGGACGGCCTGCGCTCGCTGCAGCTCGCCTTCCGCGAGGCCTCCGTCGTCCCGGACGAGCCGGGCACCGGCCCGGGCGAGAAGTTCACCGGCCCGGTCTACGGCTGAGCGCCGCACGGCGGCTGGACCCGGGGGCGCGGCTCGGCCGCGCCCCCGGGTGTTTTCAGCCCGCGGTGTAGAAGGGCTCCCCGCGGAGCGGCTCGCGCAGGACGGCCAGCTGGAGGCCGGTGTCCAGGCGGACCCGCAGGACGGGGTCGCCCGACAGGGCGTCGATCAGCGGGCGGGGGTCGGCGTCCGGGACGAGGACGACGGCGAGGGTGCCGTCCGCGTCGTCCGCGGGGGCCAGGTAGGCGTGGGTGACGACGCCGGTGGTGTCGAGCAGCCCGCGCAGCGCCTCGTGCACCGCGGGGTCGGCGAGCGGCGGCAGGTACGGCCGGTTCTCCGCGAGCGCGCGCAGCCGGGCCCCGGTGACCTGGAAGGCGACCGGCCCCGCGGGGTCGATCAGCAGGGTGTCGGCCTGCTCGGAGTAGGCGACCATCGCGGCCTGCGGCGCGGCGACCGGCGCCGGCCGGGCGTCGGCGCGCCAGCGGGCCAGGGTCTCCAGTGAGGTGAAGGCCGGCAGGGCGCGGCGCCCGTCCGCGGCCTCGACCAGCGGGACGGCCATGTCACTGGTCTTCTCGTGCTTGTGCCCGTTGGCGTCGACCTCGACCTCGCCGAGCAGGGCGACGATCGGGACCATCAGCCGGCCGGGGGCCAGGGCGGCGAGCAGTTCGGGTTCGGCCGCGTCGCCGTCGGCCGCCCAGGCGGCCAGGGCGGCGGCGAGCCTGGGGTCGGCGGTGCCGTCGTCCTCGGCGAACCCGGGGTTCGGAATGTTCTTGCGCTCCACCCCGTGAGGGTATGCCACCGGGCGGCGGCGGCTTCTCAGCGCGGGCTCATCCGCAGCTCATCGCGGCCCAAGGGGTGCGGCCGAGCATCGTGGGCATGATGGCACCATCGAGTTCGCGGGCGACCGTGCGCAGGCGTCGGCGCCGTACGAGGCGGATCAGGCGGGTGGTGGTGCTGGTGGTGGCGCTCTCGGTCCTGGGGTCCTGGCTGGTGTTCTCCCGGCCCGCGACGAGCACGCCGGTACCGGTCGCCGCGTCGGCCGCGGCGTCCGCGTCGACGTCCGCGGCGGCCCCGGCGGTCGACCCGGACGCCGTCCTGGGCGCGGCGGTGAGCGGGCTGGCCGGCCACTTCGCGGTCGCCGTGACGGACCCGGCGGCGGGCACCGGCGCGAGCTGGGGCGAGGACTCCTTCGTCACCGCGTCGATCGTCAAGGTGGACATCCTGGCGGCGCTGCTGCTGCGGAGCGGCGGCGAGCTGACGGACGACCGGCGGAGCGCCGCCGCGCTGATGATCGAGCAGAGCGACAACGACGCGGCGACCGCGCTGTTCGAGGCGGCGGGCGGGGCGTCCGGGCTGGACGAGGCCAACGCGGCCTTCGGCCTGACCGCGACGGTCGCGGGGACGGACGGCTACTGGGGGCTGACCTCGACCACCGCCGCCGACCAGGTGCGGCTGCTGCGGGCGGTGTTCACCGAGGACTCGCCGCTGACCCCGGACTCCCGGGCGTACCTCCGGCAGCTGATGGGTCAGGTGGTGGACGGTCAGGACTGGGGCGTCTCGGCGGCCGACCAGGGCGGCGCCGCGCAGCTGAAGAACGGCTGGCTGCCGCGGACCTCCACCGGGCTGTGGGTGGTCAACAGCATCGGGCGGATCGACTACGGCGGACGGGAGTTGCTGGTCTCGGTGGTGAGCGACGGCTCGGCCACCCTGGAGGACGGCATCGCGCTGGTCGAGTCGGTGGCGTCCGCCGCGGTGCGGGCCTTCGCCTCTACCCACGGGTAGTCCGATGTGGCAGTCTGCGCCCATGGCCCTCGACCTCGCGCCCGCCACCGGCACGGGCACCGTCTCCGACCGCGCCCGCTACGACCGGGCGACCGCGCACCTCGACGCGCCGCTGGCCATCGTCGACCTGGAGGCCTTCGACGCCAACGCGGCGGACCTGGTGCGGCGGGCGGCCGGCAAGCCGATCCGGGTGGCGAGCAAGTCGGTGCGCTGCCGGGCCCTGCTGGAGCGGGTGTTGGCGACGGACGGCTTCGCCGGGATCATGAGCTTCACGCTGGCGGAGTCGATCTGGCTGGCCCGCGCGGGCTTCGACGACATCCTGCTCGCCTACCCCTCGGCCGACCGGGCCGCCTTCGCCGAGCTGACCGCCGACCCGGAACTGGCCCGGGCGGTCACCGTGCTGGTGGACGACCCGGCGCAGCTGGAGCTGATCGACAAGGCCCGCGAGGGCTCCGCCGAGGTCCGGGTCTGCCTGGAGCTGGACACCTCGCTGCACCTGCTCGGCGGCCGCGTCCGGGTCGGCGCCCGGCGCTCCCCCCTCCGCACCCCGGAGGCGCTCGGCGCGCTGGCGGAGCTGGTGCAGACCCGGCGCGGCTTCCGGGTGGTCGGGCTGATGGCTTACGAGGGCCACATCGCGGGCGTCGGCGACGCGGTGCGCGGCCGGCCGCTGCGCTCGGCGGCGGTCCGGCTGATGCAGGCGAAGGCACGGACCGAGCTCGCGGAGCGCCGGGCCGCCGCGGTGCGCCGGCTGCGGCAGGTGGCGGACCTGGAGTTCGTGAACGGCGGCGGCACCGGCAGCGTGGAGTCCACGGTGGCCGAGCGGGCGGTGACCGAGGTGGCCGCCGGCTCGGGGCTGTATGTGCCGCGGCTGTTCGACAACTACCGCTCGTTCACCGGCCGGCCGGCCGCGCTGTTCGCGCAGCCGGTGGTCCGGCGTCCGGGCGTCGGCGTGGTGACGGTGCTGGGCGGCGGCTACCCGGCCTCCGGCGCTGCCGGGGCGGACCGCTCCCCCGTGCCGTACCTGCCGGCCGGGCTGTCCTACGACCCGCAGGAGGGCGCCGGCGAGGTGCAGACCCCGCTGATCGGCTCGGCCGCCGACGACCTGCTGATCGGCGACCGGGTGTGGTTCCGGCACGCCAAGGCGGGCGAGCTGTGCGAGCGGTTCGCGGAGCTGCACCTGGTCGAGGGCGACCGGGTGGTGCGCACCGTCCCCACCTACCGCGGCGAGGGCCGGACGTACCTGTAGATCAGGTGCGGGTGCCGCCGCCGGCGCTGCCGAGCGGGCCGCCCTTGGCCTCGGCGATGCCGCTGACGATGGTGTCCATCTGGGCGACGTCGGGCGCCTTGTCGGCGATGTCGAAGCCGAGGTGGACGGAGACCAGCGCCTTGCCGTCGGCGCTCGGGAAGACCACGGTCTCCACGTAGCCGTCGTTGCCCTGGGCGGCGTCGACCTTCCAGCGCACCAGGTAGCCGTCCCGGCCGGCCACCTTGACCGCCTCGGACTTCAGCTCCTCGTGCCCGTTGACCTGGTTGTAGGACTCCTTCGCGGCGGCGGCGATGTCCTCCAGGGCGGCCTGCTTGGCGTCGGTGCCCTTGAGCCGGCCGGTGACCGCACCGCCGAGGGTGCAGTTGCCCTTGCCGTCGGCGCAGGTGTACTCGCCGATCGAGAGCGTCGCGAACCCGTCCTTGGTGGTGCCGGCCTCCCAGCCGGACGGGACGGGCAGGCTGAGGCCGTTGACCAGGTCGATCGCGGCGTTGCCCGGCCGGCCCCCGCGACCCTGGCCGTTCTGGCCGCCGCCGTTCTGCCCACCGCCGTTCTGCCCACCGCCGTTCTGCCCGCCGCCGTTCTGGCCGTCCTGGCTGCCCGGGCCGCCGCGGCCGTCCATGCCGTAGCCGCCGCCGAGGCGCGGACCGCGCCGGTCGCTCGCCGTGGAGTCGCCGCGCCCGTCCATCGCCAGGTAGGTCACGCCGGAGCCGACCGCGAGGCCGATCAGGGCGGCGACCGCCGCGGCGACCAGCACCGGCCGGGCCGGCTTGCGCACCGCGCCCGCCGGGGCCGGCACCTGGTCGGTCACCGGCGGCAGCTCGGGGTAGCGGACCGCCGGACCGCTGTCGAGCACGGTGCCCTCCAGCACAGCGGTGTCCTCGACGGACGGCTGCGCGGCGGGCTCCGGGGCGGGCCGGGTGGTGCCCGTCCAGCCCGTGCCGTCCCACCAGCGCTCGGGCCGGGGGTCGCTCGTGGTGTCCTTCGGGTCCGGGTACCACCCGGCGGGAATCTGCTGCTCGCTCACGTCAAAGAATCTAAGGGCACGCGGATAAGCGGGATATCAGCGCGGCCCGGGAACGGCCCGGGATTCGATGAGATTCCGGTGAGAAATCCCAACGGCCGAACCGAGTCGTTGCCCCGGCCCCGCGCACGGCAGAATGCGCGCCATGGACAACCGCCCGGTGATCGGCATCTCCACCCAACTCCTCGACGCCGCCTGGGGCCGCTGGGACCGGCAGCGCGCCGTGCTGCTCCCCGAGCGGTACCCGGCGATGGTCCGGGCCGCCGGCGGCGTCGCGGTGCTGCTGCCGCCGGACGCCCCGCAGTACGCGGCGCAGGCGGTCGAGCGGCTGGACGCCCTGGTGGTCGCGGGCGGCGAGGACGTGGACCCGGCGCTGTACGGAGCCCGGCCGCACCCCCTGACGGTGGCGAACGCGCCGGAGCGCGACGCCTGGGAGGCCGCGCTGCTGCGGGCGGCGCTGGCCGCCGGGAAGCCGGTGCTCGGCGTCTGCCGCGGCATGCAGCTGCTGAACGTGGTCTTCGGCGGCACGCTGGTCCAGCACCTGCCGGACGTGGTCGGCCACGAGGGCCACGTAGGCCCGCCCAACGCGTACGGGCGCCACCCGGTGCGGCCGGTGCCGGACACCCTGCTCGGCGGGCTGCTGCCGGAGCCCGAGCTGGTGGTGCCGACCTTCCACCACCAGGCCGTGGACCGGCTGGGCGAGGGGCTCACCGTCGCCGCGTACGCCGCGGACGGCACGGTCGAGGCGATCGAGGCCCCGGCCGGCTTCGTCCTCGGCGTCCAGTGGCACCCCGAGCAGGACCCGGCCGACCTCCGTCTCGCCGAGGCCCTGGTCCGAGCCGCCTCCCTGGTCCGGGAGACGGCCCTGATCACCGCGGCCGGCTGAGGCCCCCCGGGGTCCGGGCCCGACGCCGACCGGGCCCGACGTCGATTGGCCCGACGGGGCGTCAGGGCAGCGGGAGGCCGGCCGTGACGGCGAGGGTGCCGAGCGCGCCGGCGGCGAGCAGGCAGGGGACGACGGAGCGGCGCAGCGCCAGCAGCCAGAACAGCGCGAGGGCCAGCACCGCCGCCTGCCACCAGGCGTGCAGGCCGAGCGCGAGCGGGACGGTGGAGCCCGCGATCGCGCCGATCACGGCGGGCCCGGCGCCGGTGAGGAAGTCCTGCACCCGCCGGTCGGCGCGCAGCCGGTCGAAGTGCGCGGCGCCGAACAGCACGAACAGGAAGGACGGCGCGAAGGCCACGCAGGCGGCCAGCAGCCCGCCGGCCACCCCGGCGGCGGCGTAGCCGACCACGGCGACGGTCTGCACCACCGGGCCGGGGGTGATCTGGCCGAGCGCGACGGCGTTCAGGAACTGGCCGTCCGTCATCCAGTGGTAGCGGTGCACCGCGTCCTGCTGCATCAACGGGATGATCACGAACCCTCCGCCGTAGGAGAGCGCGCCGACCTTGAACGCCACCCAGGCGAGCGCGCCGATCCCGCCGGTGGCGGCGGTCGCGGGGGCCAGCAGCGGCAGCAGCCCGCGCGGACGCCGGTCGGAGGTGCCGCCACCCGGACGGCGGACGGCGATCTCGGTGATTCCGGTGGCGATCAGGACGAGCACCAGCCAGGGCCCGGTGAGCAGGGCCGCGAGCGCCCCCGCGGCGAGGTAGCCGCACCAGCGCCGGCGGGCCGCGCCGCCACCCGCGCGCTGCCGGCTGGCGGGGACGAGGGCGGTGGCCGCCTGCAGGGCGACCGCGGGGACGGCGGCCCCGGCGCCGGCCGCCGCGCCGAGCACCCAGCGCGGCGGGTCGCCGGCCAGGAAGAGCGCGGAGAGCAGCAGGATCAGCACCAGGCCGGGCACGATGAACGCGGCCCCGCCGACCAGGGCGCCGGCCGGCCCGCGCAGCCGCCAGGCAGTGAAGACCGCCAGCTGGGTGGAGGCCGGGCCGGGCAGCAGGTTGGTGGCGGCGATGCCGTCCTCGAACTCGGCGGCGCCCAGCCAGCGGCGCTGCTCCACGCAGAGCCGGCGCAGCAGCAGGATGTGCGCGGGCGGTCCGCCGAACCCGGTGATCCCGATCCGTCCCCACTCCCGGGCGATGGTGGCCAGCCCGACCCGCTCCTCCACTGTGTCCTCCCTCGTTCGACCGGCGCAGACCCTATCGGAGCAAGTGGTCACTCGTGCGAACGACAACGGTCACCAGTGCAGCCTTTGGATCTTCGTCCGATCTGGGGTTCACTTCCGGTGCGGACTCCACCTCGACCGGGAGGATCTCGATGGGCGCCCAGCACGACCACGACCACGGGCACGGCGGGCACGGGCACGGCGGGCACGGCGGGCACTCGCACGGCGTCTCCGCCGACGCGGACCGCCGCTGGCTGGTCAGCGCGCTGCTGCTGATCCTGGTGTTCATGGCGGGCGAGGTGGTGGTCGGCTTCGCCGCCCAGTCGCTGGCGCTGATCTCGGACGCGGCGCACATGCTCACCGACGCCGCCTCGATCGCCCTGGCGCTGGTCGCGATGCGGCTGTCGGCCCGTCCGGCGCGCGGCGGCTACACGTACGGGCTGAAGCGGGCCGAGATCCTCTCGGCGCAGGCGAACGGCGTGACGCTGCTGGTCCTCTCGGCCTGGCTCGGCTACGAGGCGGTGCAGCGGCTGATCGACCCGCCGGAGGTGACCGGTTCGCTGGTGCTGGTGACCGCGCTGGTCGGGATCGTGGTCAACCTGGCCGCCGCCTGGTGCATGTCCAAGGCCAACCGCAGCTCGCTGAACGTCGAGGGCGCCTTCCAGCACGTGCTGACCGACCTGTACGCGTTCATCGCGACCGCGGTGGCCGGTGCGGTGGTGATGCTCACCGGCTTCGTGGCGGCGGACGCGATCGCCTCGCTGGTCGTGGTGGTGCTGATGCTCCGGGCCGGCGTCGGGCTGGTCCGGGACTCCGGGCGGATCTTCCTGGAGGCCGCCCCGGCCGGCATCGACCCGGACACGGTCGCCGACCAGCTGGTCGCCGCCCCGCTGGTGGAGGAGATCCACGACCTGCACATCTGGGAGATCACCTCCGGCCAGCCCGCGCTCTCCGCGCACATCCTGGTCACCCCCGGCGGGGACTGCCACGCGGTCCGCCGGGACCTGCAGCGGCAGCTGCGGGAGGACTACCGGATCAGCCACTCCACCCTGCAGGTCGACCACGTCGGCGAGGAGGAGGTCGACGGGCTGCTGCAGATCACCCGCCCCGGCGACGACGACCGCGACCACTGCGCGGACGCGCACGGCCCGGTCCACCGCGCCGGTCCGCACCGGCACTGAGGCGCTGTCAGCCCGGTAGGGCATGATTCGGAAGGTGACCGCACCGCGCCTGATGCTGCTCGACACCGCCAGTCTCTACTTCCGCGCCTACTTCGGCGTGCCGGAGTCGATGAAGTCCCCCGACGGGCAGCCGGTGAACGCCGTGCGCGGCCTGCTCGACTTCATCACCCGGCTGGTCCAGGACCACCGGCCCGACCAGCTGGTCGCCTGCATGGACGCCGACTGGCGCCCGCAGTGGCGGGTCGACCTGATCCCCTCCTACAAGACCCACCGCCTCGCCGAGGGGGCCGCCGAGGGCGAGGAGGAGGTCCCCGACACCCTCGCCCCGCAGGTCCCGGTGATCGAGGCGGTGCTGGACGCGATCGGCATCGCCCGGGTCGGCGTCGCCGGCTACGAGGCGGACGACGTGATCGGCACCCTCGCCACCGCGGCCACCGGTCCGGTGCAGATCGTCACCGGCGACCGCGACCTGTTCCAGCTCGTCGACGACGCCCGGGCGGTCACCGTGCTGTACCCGGTGAAGGGCGTCGGCCACCCGCAGGTCGTCGACGACGCGTACATCGAGGAGAAGTACGGCGTCGGCGCCGCCTCGTACGCCGACCTCGCGGCACTGCGCGGCGACACCAGCGACGGGCTGCCCGGGGTGAAGGGGATCGGCGAGAAGACCGCCGCCCAGCTGCTGCGGACCTACGGCGACCTGGCCGGGGTACGGGCCGCGGCGCTCAACCCCGCCTCGAAGATCACCCCGGCCCGCCGGAAGAACCTGCTGGACGGCTCCGCCTACCTGGACGTCGCCCCCACCGTGGTCGGGGTCGCCCGGGACGTCCCGCTGCCGGCCTTCGACCCGGCCCTGCCCGCCGAGCCGATCGACCCGATGACCCTGGAGTCGCTCTCCACCCGTTGGGGCCTGGGCACCTCCCTCACCCGCACCCTGGCCGCCCTGGCCGAGGCCGGCCAGGGCGCCTGACCGGGCTATCCGAGCAGTTGGTCGACGAGGTGGGCGACCGCGTGCTCGTCGTTGCTGGGCAGGATCCGGTCCGCCGCGGCGCGGACCGGGGCTCCGGCGTTGGCGGGGGCCGCGCCGAGGCCGGCCAGGCGGAGCATGTCGCGGTCGTTGAGGCCGTCGCCGACGGCCACCGTCTGGGCGGTGGCCAGTCCGAGGTCGGCGGCGATCCAGGCGAGGACGCCGTGCTTGCCGGTGCCGCGCGGGCCGAGTTCCAGGAAGTGCTCCCCGGAGGCGGTGACTTCGGCCTCCTCGCCCACCATCTCCTGCACCGTGTCGACGAGTTCGGCGTCGCAGGGGAGGAAGGGGCAGACCAGCACCTTCACCACGGCCCGCGCGAGCTCGGCCCCGCCGCGCCACTCGACCCCGGCCCAGCCGCGGGTCAGCTCCGCGGGGAAGCCCGGCTGCACGACCGTCCCGTCGAGCAGGTCGAAGGCCAGCGCCCAGCCGGGACGCCGCGCGCCGAGGACCTCGTGGATCCGGCCCACCGCGCCCGCCCCGAAGACGAGTTGGCGGCTCGGCAGGCGCTGCCCGGGCCGGAAGACCAGCGCGCCGTTCCCGTGCGCCCAGTAGGCCGTCCCCGGGATCCCCGCCCGGACCCGCGGGGGGACGTCGCGCGGCGGCCGCGCCGTGATCACCGCGACGGCCATCCCGGCCGCCGCGGCCCGGTCGAGTGCCGCCGACACCGCGGCGGGCAGCTCGCCGCGGGAGTCGAGCAGCGTGCCGTCGAGGTCGCAGGCTAGCAACCGATAGCCGTCGGCCATGGCCAGTCCTCCGCCGGGGGTTCCAGGAACCGCAGGGTCAGCCGGGCCAACCCCTCTGCGGTGACCACGAGTTCGACGTCGGCGGTGCCCGCGCACCGCCGGGTGGTCGGCCCGGTGCCGAGCGGCACCCAGAGCCACTGGGTGTCCACCACCCCGCGTCCGATCACGTCGTCGCCGTCCACCCGGGGCAGCCGGTCGGAGACCTCGACGGGGATGTCGTGGACGTTGATCGAGGAGACCTCGCCCGAGGCCCCGAAGGCGACCCAGCCGATGCTCCGGAAGGACATCCGCGCCGCGTCCGGCGCGTTCGGGTCGGCCCGCAGCTCGGCCCTGACCCGGTGCCGTTCCTCGTCCCACTCGGCCTGCACGCTGCGGAGCCCGGCCGGGCCGGCGTGTGCTTCCACGGATCAACCCCCGTTGGTCGTGATCGATGCACCTTCAGACGTACTGGAGACGGTCTTCAGACGTACTGGAGACGGTCGAGCCCGACGACCGGCGGGCGGTCCAGCCGGCCGGGTCGGAGTTCGATCTCCCCGAGGACGGTGTCCCTCGGCGTGGCGGCCGCCCAGGACACCACGTCGGCGACGGATTCCACGCTCATCTTGTAGGCGGAGTCGTCGTCGTCGAGGTTGCGGATCGCCCCGGGGCTGAGCAGGGTGGTGCGCACCCCGTGGCGCCGCTCCTCCATCAGGAGCACCTCCGCCACCTGCTTGAGCGCGGCCTTGGTGGCGCAGTAGGCCAGCCCGCCCTCGAACGGGCGGGAGCCGGCGTGCGAGCCCATCAGCACGATGTGCCCCTCGCTGCGGCGCAGCAGCGGGAGTGCGGCCTGGACGACGCGGACCGGGGTGGTGAGGTTGACCGCCACGGCCTCGTCCCAGTCCCGTGCGCCGACCTCGGCGACGGTGCCGAAGCCGCGGGTGACCGCGTTGACCACGAGCAGGTCCAGGCGCGGGGCCCCGGCCAGGGCGAGGACCGCCGCCCGGGCGGCGGCGTCGGGGTCGGCGAAGTCCGCGGTGACGGGGTCGGTGTGGTCGGCGCACGGGGTGCGGTTGAGGCAGCGCACGGCGTAGCCGTCGGCCAGCAGCCGGCTGCGGATGGCCCGGCCGGTGCCGCGGTTGCTGCCGGTCACCAGGGCCAGGGGGCCCGGGAGATCAGGCACCGGAGACCATCGCGATGAGCTCGGCCCAGCGGGCGAGGATGTCCTCGCGGCCGGCGCCCTCGCGGAACATGTCCTTGTCGTACGGGCGCCCGTCGGCGGCCTTGAGGCGCATGCAGTCCGGTGAGATCTCGGAGTTGACGACCAGTCCGTGCGTCTCGTCGGGTGCGATGACGAGGCAGAAGTCCCAGAGGTCGAGCGGGTCGAGGAGCTTGCGCAGGGCGGCGTTGCAGTCCAGCGCGAGCTTCCGGTGGTGCTCGACGTCCACGCCGAGGAGGCGGAGGTAGTCCTCGCCGATCGGCTGGTCCTCGGGGTCGGTCCGGTAGTCGAACTTCACCACCGGGCGGTCGAGGACCTGGCCCTCCTCGAAGAGTCCGGGGTACTTGCGGATGGTGGAACCGGTGGCCCGGTTCTTGACGATGACCTCGAAGGGCGGGGCCGGCCGGTAGTCCGCGATGTAGGTGGTCGGGCCGACGCGCTCGCCGAATACGGTGTGGACGTCGTATTCGGCGAGCCGGGCGGAAACGTACTCGAAGAAATCGAGGCGCAACTCGGCGGTGCCGTCGACGAGCTCGTCGCGATCGAATGTGAAACTCCGCAGCGACGGAATCATCTCTATCAGGCAGCGGCCGTCGTCGAGATACCAGAGTTTCTTGCTACGGCCCTCGATGTCCGGAGTACGGGAAGTCACGTTATCCACGTTCAAGGAAGCCACGGGTCGCTCTCATGAGATCGGGCACGAATCCGTGCCAGGACTTGATGATCAGCGGTGCGGCAAGTCTTGCACGGGCATCACCGGAAAGAAAGGGCCATCGAGATGTTTAGAAGTGGACATGACATGTCTGGCGGGGGGTCAGAAGTGTTCCAGCAGCTCCGCGAAGCGGCCCAGCGCGAGCGTCGCCTCCTCGGGCCGGAACACCTCGTGCTCCAGCACCCAGGTGTGCTCGTGCGGGATGTAGACGGCCTTCAGGCCCGCCCGCAGCGCGGGCAGGATGTCCGACTTGGGAGAGTTGCCGATCATCCAGGTCCGCTCCGGGTCGAGCCCGAGCTCGGCGACGAGCTGCCGGTAGGTGTCCACGTTCTTCTCGGCGACGATGTGGATGCTGCGGAAGTGGTGGGCGATCCGCGACGCGTCCACCTTCAGCTGCTGCTCCGCCGGGTTCCCCTTGGTGAGCAGCAGCAGGTCGTGCCGGCCGACGAGCACCGGCAGGACCTCCTCGACGCCCTCGATGAGCTCGATCCCGCGGTTGGTGAGCGGGGCGAGGAGCTCCTCGATCCGCGCCCGGTCCTCGGCCGTGGGGGTCCGCCCGGTGACCTCCTCCAGGCAGTCCGCGAGGCTCTGCCGGAACATCTCCGCGCCGTACCCGAGGGTGACCGCGTTCTTCGCCTCGATCTCGTCGAGAAGGGTCCGGTTGCGGCTCCGTTCCTCCGGAGTCGACACCCAGTTCAGAAAGCCGTCGATGACGCGCTCGAAGAGGACGTTGTTCTCCCACAGTGTGTCGTCGGCGTCGAAGACGAGCGTCTGGCCCATGAGCATCTGATCCACCTCACGTGAGTGCGCCGAAGGCTGCACCGGAGACCGCGCCCGACCCCGGCCCGTCGTTCTCGGACGTGGGCGGACAACCCACCTGCGGGGCTGCGGTCGTGCAGAATGTTCATCATGCCAGAGCAGCATCAGATTCGTGGGCGTCGGGCCTCGGAGATCGCCGCCGACATCGAGCAGGCGGTCGCCTCCGGCAGCCTCGGCCCCGGGAGCGCACTGCCCTCGCTCCGCCGGCTGGCCACCGATCTGGGAGTGAACCCCAACACCGCGGCGGCCGCGTACCGGCTGCTGCGCGACCGGGGCGTCATCGAGACCGACGGGCGGCGCGGCACCCGCGTCCTGGCCCGGCCCGCCCACACGCCGCGCGACCACCTCCGCTTCGAAGTCCCGGACGGAGCGCGCGACTTGACCGACGGAAACCCGGCCCGCGAGCTGCTGCCCCCGCTCGCCGACGCGCTCGCCTTCGCCGCCGACGAACAGCTGCGCACCCCGGTCCTCTACGGCGGACCGGCCATCGACCCGGGCCTGCTGGCCGTCGCCCGGCGGGAGTTCACGGCCGACGGCGTGCCGGCCGAGTCGGTCGCCGTCACCTCGGGCGCCCTCGACGCGATCGAGCGGGTGCTGCAGGCCCGGCTGCGCCCGGGCGACCTGGTCGCGGTCGAGGACCCGGGCTGGGGCAGCCTGCACGACCTGCTCCCCGCGCTCGGCCTGCGGATGACCGGGATCGGGGTGGACGACGACGGGCCGCTCCCGGCGGACGTCGCGGCGGCCCTGGCGGCCGGCGCCGCCGCCGTGGTGGTCACCTCCCGCGCGCAGAACCCCACCGGCGCTTCGATCGGCGCGGCCCGGGCCGCCGAGCTGCGCGCGCTGCTGGCCGCCCACCCCGACGTCCTGCTGGTCGAGGACGACTTCGGCCACGCCATCGCGGACAGCCCGTACCGGGCGGTGTGCGCGGCGGACGGCCGCCCGGTCACCGACCACTGGACGGTGATCCGCTCGGTCACCAAACTCCTCGGCCCCGACATGCGGTTGGCCGTGCTGAGCGGCGACGCCGACACCGTGGACCGGCTGCGCGGCCGGCAGCGACTGGGCACCGGCTGGGTGAGCCACGTGCTCCAGCGGGCGGCGGCCCGGCTGCTCACCGACCCGTCGGTGGACCGGGCGCGGGTGGCCGCCCACTACTCCGAGCGGCGCGGCGCGCTGATCGGCGCGCTGGCGGCACAGGGCGTCCCGGCCCGGGGACGCAGCGGCTTCAACGTCTGGATCCCGGCGCGGAGCGAGACCTCCGCCGTGGTGGCGCTGCTGCAGCGGGGCTGGGCGGTGGCCCCGGGCACTCCGTTCCGGCTGAAGTCGGCGCCGGGGCTGCGGGTGACCGTCTCCGGCCTGGACCTGCCGGAGATTCCGGCGCTGGCGGCGGACGTGGCGGCGGTGTTCCGGGTCGATTCCGGCCGGGGGCGCCTTTCCTGACGATCAGTCAGTCAGTCCGGGGCCGGGCCGTGACGCGTCCTTGACAGTCGGTTCTGCGCGAACGATGCTGACGGACGGCCCAGGAGAGAAGTCGGCCCCTCCGCCTCTCCGCCCCGGCGCGGCCGGTCCGGCCGGACCGGCCGCCACCCGTAGGTCGCCCCCACGCCCCGCACCCGTACGGACCGAGGAGTCCGAAGGCCGTGACGTCGATGATCGAGCGCCTGCACGACCACACCCTCACCGACCTGGCCGCGCTCGCCGCGCCCCACGACTCCGGGCACCTGGCCCGGACCGCCGAGCTGGCGGGCCGGATCGCCGAGGAGTCCGGGCTCACCGCGGGCACCGCCCGCTGCGCCGCCTACCTCTACCACCGCTTCGGCCTGCCGGACGCCCCGCACGGCCAACACGGCCCGGCCGGCGGGTCGGCGCCGACCCGCGCCGACGCGGTCGACTTCCTGACCCGTTCCGGGGTGCCCGGCGCGCTGCACCGGGACCTCCTGACGCTGCTCGACCCCGACCCGCCGGCCGCCGAAGTGCCGTACGGCGCGGCTGTGCTGGACGCCGAGCGGATCGACGCGATGGGCGCCGCCGGCCTCCACCGGACGCTCGCCGGCGGCGGGCCGCGCTGGCACGCCCCGGCCGGCCGGCACCCGCGCCCGGCCCTGCCGGAGCTCTACGAGGCGCTGGTCCGGACCGAGCGGGAGCTGCTGACCGAGCCGGCCCGCCGGCTGGCCGCGGACCGGATGGACCTGGTCCACCGGCTGGCCGCCGACTACCGGGCGGAGGCCGAGCTGGGCCGGCACCCGGCGGAGGCCGGGCCGGCCCCGACCGCCGCCCCCGGGGTGAGCTGGGATCCCAAGTCGGGCTTCCTGCACGCCGCGACGGGCGTCCCCGCGGTCGGACCGCTGGCGCGCATCGGCTACCGCGGCACGGTCTGGCTGACCTTCGACGACCGGGACCGGCTGCTCGGCATCGACCTGTACGACGCGCCGGCGGCCCTGGTCGCCGTCCTGCCGCCCGGCCAGCAGCACCGGTACTTCTGGCACAGCACGGCCCGCGGAGCGGGCATGGCGTGGTGGGCGGACCCCGCCACCTGCCACGTCTGGATCACCACCGCGCCGGGCCTGGCCCACCACCGGGTGGTGGGGGCCGCGGACATCGAGGTCGGCACCCGCGCGGACCGTCCGGCAACCCTCAGGCTTCATGTACAGGCCAACCGATGAATCGCGGTGTATCCGCGCGTAGATCCTCCTAAGGTAGAGCTCATGAGCTTCCTGGCATTACTCCGGTCCCCCTTCGTCACCCGTCTGCTGCTGGGCAGTTGGGTCGGCAGACTGCCCTCCGCGATGGCCGCGCTCACCATCCCGCTGGCGCTGCGCGAGGCCGGGTCCGGGTACGGCTTCGTCGGTGCGGCGGCCAGCGCCTACGCGATCGCGGCGGCGGTCGGCTCCCCGCTGCTCGGCCGGCTGGTCGACCGCTGGGGGCAGACCAGGATCCTGGTGCCGACCGCGCTGCTCGCCGCCGCCGGCTTCCTCGCCATCGCGCTGGCGCCGCGCGAGCCCGCGGCCGTCCTGGTCGGCGCCGTGCTCGCCGGGTCGATGACGCCCCCGCTGGAGCCCTGCCTGCGGGTGCTGTGGCCGGCCATCGCCCCCGAGGGGAAGCTCGAATCGGCGTACGCGTTGGACTCCAGCGCGCAGGAACTCGTCTTCGTCGCCGGCCCGTTGGTGGTCACCGGCAGCGTCGCGATCTGGTCCCCCACCGCCGCGCTGTACGTCCAGGCGCTGCTCGGCCTGTTCGGCGTCGCGGTGGTGGCGAGCGCGCGGCCGTCCCGCGAGTGGCGGGCCGAGACCCGGTCCGGCGACTGGCTGGGCCCGCTGCGCAGCGGGCGGCTGGTCACCCTACTGAGCGCGATGATCGGGGTGGGCTTCGCGATCGGCTCGCTGAACGTCCTGGTGGTCTCGTACGCGGAGCACTGGCACGTGCCCGGCGGCGCGCCCACCCTGCTGGCGCTCAACGCCTTCGGCTCGCTCGCCGGTGTGCTGGTGTACGGCTCGCGCAGTTGGCCGGGCACGCTCGCCGGCCGCGGGCTGCTGTTCGCCGGCGGCCTGGTGGTCGGGTACGGCCTGCTGGTGCTGCTGCCCCCGCCGGGCTGGATGGCCGGGCTGATGCTGCTCACCGGGGCGTTCCTCGCCCCGATGCTGACGGTCACCTTCGTGCTGGTCGGCGAGCTGGCACCGCCGGGCACCACGACCGAGGCCTTCGCCTGGCTGGTCACCCTGTTCGCCGCCGGCACCTCGCTGGGCTCGGCGGCGGTCGGCACCGTGCTCGCGCACGCCGACGCGCACTGGGCGGCCCTGTGCGGCACCGCGGGCGCCCTGGTGACCCTGACGATCCTCGCCCTCGGCCGGCGGGGCTTCACGACCGCCCCGGCGGCCGCGCCCGCCACGGCGGAGGCGGCCGCACCGCGCTGAGCGACCGGCGAGGGCCCCCGGAACCGTCCGGTTCCGGGGGCCCTCGCCGTCGGTGCCCGCTCAGCGCGGTGGGAGGGCCAACCCCAGGTGGTCCCTGAGCGTCCGTCCGCGGTACTCCTTGCGGAACAGCCCGCGGCGCTGCAGCACCGGGACGACCAGCTCGGTGAAGGCGGTGACCGCGCCCGGCACGTACGCCGGATAGATGTTGAACCCGTCCGCGGCGCCCTCCTCGAACCACTCCTGGATCATGTCGGCCACCTCCTCGGGGTTGCCGACCACCACGTGCGAGAGCTGGGCGGGCGTGGCGTGCACGAGGTCGCCGTAGGTGATCGGGGCCGGCCCCCCGACGGTGCGCCGGGTGAGCCTGGTGATCTCGGCGAGCCGCCGGGCGCCCTCCTCGGAGACGCCGGCCAGGACGGCGGCCGGTACCGCGTCGGCCAGGTCGTGGCCGCGCACGTCCACGCCGAACACCTCGGACGCGGACGTGAGGTTGCGCCGGTGGCCCTCGCCGATGCCGCCGGCCCGCACGATGTCGCCGACCTCCCGCTCCGGGTCGAGCACCAGCAGCGCGTTGAGCAGGTCGTGCAGGGCGACCGCCTCCTCGGTGGTGGGCGCGACGATCGGGGTGAGCCCGGGCAGCACCGCCACCCGGTCCGCGCGGCCGTGCCGGGCGGCCCTGGCCCTGATGTCGGCGTAGTACTCCTTGCGCTTCGCGAAGGTGGGCTGGGGCCCGGCGAAGACGACGTCGGCGTCCCGGGCCCCGAGTTCACGGGAGCGGTCGGAGGTGCCGGCGCTGAACACCACCACGTGGCCCTGCGGCGGCCGGGCGACGTCCAGCGGCCCGTCCACCGAGAAGTACCGGCCGCGGTGGTCGATCCGGCGGGAGCCGGTGCCGTCCGGGTCGGGGGCCGCGTCCCACAGTCGGCGGACCACCGCCAGGGTCTCCTCGGCCCAGTCGTAGCGCCGTTCGGTGTCCCAGTGGGCGTCCCGGCCGAAGTTGAGCGCGGCGGCCGGGTCGGCGCCGGTCACCAGGTTCCAGGCCGCGCGGCCCTCGCTGAGGTGGTCGAGCGAGGCCAGCAGCCGGGCGATGCCGTACGGGTCGGAGTAGGTGGGGTTCGCGGTGACGACCACCCCGATGTGCGTGGTGGCGGCGGCGATCGCGGCGGCGGTGGCGAAGGGCTCCAGCCGGGAGATCTGCGCCGGGTTGCTGTGCTGCAGCGCCGGGTCGGAGGCGAGCCGGTCGCCGAGGAAGACGAAGTCGAGCTTGGCCCGCTCGGCGCTCCGGCTGACCTCCTGGATCAGCTCGATGTCGTAGGCCGCGTCGGCGACCGCGTCGGGGTGGCGCCACCCGGCGGCGTGCGTGCCGGTCGCCCAGAACATCAGTCCGAGGTGCAGTTCCCGTGTCCTCATCGCGGTCGGCTCCTCTCCGTGCCGGCGGCCGTCAGCCGGGCGACGATCCGGTTCTCGGGCCTGGCCAGTCCCAGGTGTCCGCGCAGCGTCGCGGGCCCGTGCCCGTCGACGAGCCCCCCGGCGGCCCGCAGTGCGGGCAGCGCGAGGGCGGTGAAGGCCTCGACCCCCTCGGGCTGCGGGAAGCGCAGGGCGAAGCCGTGCAGGGACGCGCGGTCGGCCCAGGCGAGCAGGCGCCGCGCGACGGACGGTCCGTCACCGACCAGCACCGCCGCGTCCGCGTCCGACCGCGGCGCGCCCGCCCGGGCGTGCAGCTCCTGGGCGCCCGCCTCCGTCCCCGCCACGAACGGGGTGACCGTCGCCAGCACCGGCCGGTCGGCGGCGGCCGCGGCCTCGGGGCTGCCGGCCAGCAGGACGTCCGCCTCCCGGGCGAGCACCGGGTGGTCGGCCGGGGCCAGCACCACCGGATGGCCCTGCGGCGGGCGGACCAGGTTGAGCGGCCCGCGCACCCGCAGCGCCGGGCCCCGGTGGTCCAGCACCCGGACCCGGCCGGGGTCGATGAACCGCCCGGTGTCCTTCTCGTGGACGAAGGCGCCGTCCTCCCAGGTGTCCCACAGGTCGCGCAGCAGCGGCACGAACTCCGCCTCGCGCGCCGCCCGCCCGTCCACCGGGTCGGCGCCCTCGCGGCGGTGGTTGGCGTCCGCCTCCGGGTCGGCTCCGGTGACCACCCGCCAGCCGGCCCGGCCGGCGCTGACGTGGTCCAGCGAGGCCACCATCCGGGCCAGGTTGTACGGCTCGTGGTAGGCCGGCGCGGCGTCCACGACCAGGCCGATCCGCCGGGTGCGCACCGCGAGCACCGAGGCGGTGACGATCGCGGCCGGCGGGGCCGGTCGGCCCGGCCGGGCGGCCGGGCGGTCGCCCAGCAGCAGCGCGTGCACCCCGGCCGCCTCGGCCCGCCCGGCCGCCGCGACCGCGTCGGCGGGCCGGCCGGCCAGCACCGCGTCGGGCAGCCCGTACGCCAGGAAGAGCCCGGTGCGGCCCGTCACGACCGACCCCCGCGGGCGCCGAACAGCTCCGCGACCGACGCGTCGTACGCGCTGCTGATCCGGAACGCCTTCTCCGCCAGGGCGAGCCGGCGCTCCACCGGGACGGCGGACGGGCTGCCGCCGCCCTCCTCCAGGAGCTTCAGCACCCCGTCGTAGTCGTCCGGGTCGCTGAGCGGGATGACGTGCTCGAAGTTCTTCGCGGCGCCGCGCAGCATCGCGGGCCCGCCGACGTCCACCTTCTCGCGGAACGCGGCCGGTTCCTGCCCCGGCTCGGGCAGCAGGTAGTAGTTGTTGCACACCAGGTCGATCCGCGGGATGCCGTGCTCCGCCATCTCGCGCAGGTCGGACTCGGTCTCCCGGGCCAGGATGCCGCCCATCACGGAGACGGTGAGCGTCTTGACCCGGCCGCCCAGCAGGGTCGGCACACCCGCGAGGTCGGCGATGCCCTCCACCGGGTGGCCCGCGTCCCGCAGCAGCCGGTACGTGCCCTCCGTGGCCGCGACCCGCCAGCCGAGCCGGACGAGTCCGGCGGCCAGCGGCTCGATGTTCCGCTTGTCGCTCACCGCGAGTACGGCCAGCATGTCAGCGCTCCTCCTTGAGCCGGTTCACTTGATCTCGATCAGGGCGTCGCGGTGCGGGCCGACCGACACGTGGCGCACCGGCGCACCGAGCAGGTCCTGGATCGCCTCGACGTACTCCCGCGCACCGGCGGGCAGTTCCTCGTACGCGCGGATGCCGGTGAGGTCCTCGTCCCAGCCGGGCAGGGTCTCGTAGACCGGGGTGGCGGCGGCCAGGTCGGCCGGGACGGGGCTGAACTCGCGCACCGTGCGGCCGTTCTGCTCGTAGGCCACGCACAGCTGCAGTTCGCCGGTGCCGCTCAGCTGGTCGAGGTTGGTGATCGCGACCTCGTCGGCGCCCTGCACGCGCGCGCCGTAGCGGGTCGCCACCGCGTCGAACGCGCCGAGCCGGCGCGGGCGGTTGGTCGTCGCCCCGTACTCGCCCCACTGCCGGCGCAGCCGGTCGGCGCGCTCCTCGTCGAACTCCGTCACGAACGGCCCCGCCCCGACGCAGGAGGAGAACGCCTTGGTGACGCCGACCGTCCGGTCCACCCGCGCCCACGGGACGCCGATGCCCACCGGCGCGTGGCCGGCCAGGCAGTTGGACGAGGTGGTGAAGGGGTAGATGCCGTAGTACAGGTCCTTCAGGGCGCCGAGCTGCCCCTCCGCGATGACGGTGGCCCCCTCGTCGAGGGCCTTGCCGAGCAGCGCGGTCGCGTCGACGACGTGCGGCTCCAGCCGCTCGGCGACGTCCGTGGCCCAGCGCAGGACCTCGTCGGGGGAGAGCGCGGCGCCGCCGTAGATCCGCTCGGTCCGCTGGTTGGCCCAGTCCAGGACGGCGGCGAGCCGGCCGGGCAGGTTCGGCCGGTCGAACAGCTCCCGGACGAGCAGGGTCTTCTTCATCACCCGGTCCCCGTAGGCGGGCGAGATGCCGCGCCGGGTCGAGCCGTACCGGCCGTCGGAGAGGCGTTCCTCCTCGGCGCCGTCCAGGTCGCGGTGGAAGGGGAAGCAGACCGAGGCCGCGCCCGCGACCAGGAGCCGGTCGGCCCGCACCCCGTGCTCGCGCAGCGCCTCGAACTCGGCGAGGAAGCCCTCGACGTCGACGGTCATCCCGGGGCCGAGCACGCCGGTCACGGTGGGGCGCAGCACGCTGCTGGGCAGGCTGTGCAGCTTGAACCTGCCCCGGTCGGTGTGGATCGTGTGGCCGGCGTTGCTGCCGCCGTGGTAGCGGACGGTGAAGTCGGCCTCCGCGGACAGGTTGTCGACCATTCTTCCCTTGCCCTCGTCGCCCCAGTTGAGGCCCACGATCGCCTTCAGCACGGCGGCACTCCTCGCTCTCGCGGTCGGTCGGTCTCAGGCCAGCAGGGCGCGGCGGCGCTCGGCGGCCCGGCCCCAGACGTCGGGGTTGAGCGCCGCCGGCGGCTGCTTGCCGGCCAGCGCGCCGGCCAGCTGGGTCGCCGCGGACAGCGCGAGGGCACGCTTGGTCTCGACGGTGAAGTCCGCGATGTGGGCGCTGAGCACCAGGTTCCCGATGCCCAGCAGCGGGCTGTCGGCGGGCAGCGGCTCGTCCTCGTAGACATCCAGCGCGGCGCCGCCGAGGTGGCCGCTGCGCAGCGCGCGGGCCAGTGCCTCGCCGTCGACGACCCGGCCGCGCGAGGTGTTCAGGAAGTACGCGCCGGGCTTCATCTGCGCGAAGGTCTTGTCGTTGAACATCTGCTCGGTCTCGTCGTTGAGCTCCGGGTGGCAGGTCACGACGTCGGCCCGGGAGAGCAGTTCCTCCAGGGTGTCCACCTTCTCGGCGCCGACCTCGGCCATCTTCTCGGCCGGGACGTAGGGGTCGTAGGCGAGCACCCGCATCAGGAAGCCGCCGTGCGCCCGGCGGGCCATCCAGCCGCCGACGTTGCCGAGGCCGACGATGCCGAGCACCTTGCCGGTCAGCTCCACCCGGTGGGTGGTGAGGCGGTCCTCCCAGGCCTTCTCGATCCCGTCCCGGCTGATCGCGGTGAGGCCCCGGGTGACCATCAGGAGCAGGCCGAGGGCGTGCTCGGAGACCGGCTTGCCGCCCAGGCCCGGGTTGTTGGCGACGACGACGCCGGCCTCGGTCGCCGCGTCGAGGTCGATGTTGTCGACGCCGCGCCCGCTGGAGAGCACCGCGACGAGGTTCGGGGCGGCGGCGATCAGCTCGGCGTCGATGCGGGCGGGGTAGCGGGCGACGATGCCGTGCGCCTCGGCGACGGCGGCGAGGACGGCGGGCCGGTCCTGGTCGTCCACTCGGCGCACGTCGGCGTGCTGCTCCAGCAGTTCCTCGGCCTCGGCGGCGTACATCGAGCCGATCAGGAGCACGGTGGGTCGCATGGCGGGTTCCTCCAGGTGCGGGGGTGGTCGTGGTGGTGGCGGGTCACGCGGCCATCGCCGCGGCGAGCAGGTCTTCCAGCGGCTTGAGTTCGCCGCCGCGGCTGGCCGCCAGGAAGCGCCGGGTCAGCTCGGTGCGTTCGGTGGGCGCGACGGTGAAGCGGGAGCGGTCGGCGGTGAGGCGGTCGCAGGCCCGGCCGTACAGCTTGCGGCTGTAGGCCTCGCTGATGCCGAGCGCGGCGGCGATCTCCCGGTGGCTGTAGTCGAAGGCGCGGCGCAGCAGCAGGACGGCGCGCTCGGCCGGTGAGAGGCGTTCCAGCAGCCAGGTCATCCGGCCGTGCAACTCGTCCTCGTCACCGACCAGTTCGTGCGGTTCGCCGCCGACGGGCAGGACCTCCTCGGGCACCAGGGCGCCGACGTAGGAGACCCGGCGGGTGTGCGCGGACTTCAGGTGGTCGACGCACAGCCGGCTGACCACGGTGGCCAGGAACGCGGCGTGGTTCTCCACGTCGGTCGCGGCGGACCAGCGCAGCCAGGCTTCGGAGACGATGTCCTCGGCCTCCTCGGCGGAGCCGACCCGCCGGGAGGCGAGTGCCAGCAGCCGCGGGCGCTGGCGCTCGAACTGCTCGTCGGGGGCGGGGACGTACTCGTGTTCCCGCTCGTGCTGCTGCGGGTGTTCCAGGACGGGGCCGGACAACGGTGCTGCCTCCCAGGGCTGTTCCGGTGCGGGGCCGGGACGGCGGCCCCGCACCGGAAGCAGGTTCGCGTTCGCGGTCAGGCCCGGCCCTCGGCCAGGACCTGGTCGAGGCTGGTGCTGAAGGCCGCCGCGTACTCGGCGACCTCCTCCTCGCCCATCGGCGTGGAGATGCAGCCCAGGCCGCTGTCGCCGACGTGGATGCCGTTCTCCAGCAGCTTCCAGTAGAGGGCCTTCATCGCGGCGGCCGAGCTGTCGTAGCCGGCCGGGGCGCTGGTCGCGACCACCCGGAACAGCGAGCCGAGGCCGTTGACCTCCCAGTCCAGCCCGGCGTCGGCGAGCGCGCCGCGCATGGCCACCCGGGCCTGCTCGCCCAGCAGGCCGATCCGCTCGTGCGCCTCGGGGGTCAGCAGGCGCAGCGAGGCGAGGCCGGAGCTCATGCTGACCGGGTTGGCGTTGTAGGAACCGGAGTGCGGCAGCGCCGGCTTGCCCTTGCTCGGGTCGAACACGCCCATGAAGCGGCGGCGGCCGGCCACCGCGCCGATCGGCATGCCGGCGGCGATGACCTTGCCGAGGACGGTGATGTCCGCCTCGGCGCCGAGCAGTTCCATCGCGCCGTGGTAGCCGACCCGGTAGGAGCCGACCTCGTCGGAGATCAGCAGCGCACCGGTCGTGTCGCAGAACTCGCGCAGCGCGTCGAGCCACTCCTTGCTCGCGGGCAGCAGGCCGATCCGCCACGGCACCGGGTCGATCAGCACGCAGGCGAGCTCGTCGGCGTGCCGGCGCAGCACCTCCAGCGAGCCCTCCGGGTCGTTGAACGGGATGACCACGGTGTTGGAGACCACGCCCTCGGGGTTGCCGGTGACGGCGTGGCTGATCAGGTTGCCGGAGCCGTCGTTGTTGACCGCGACGGCGTCGTAGGCGCCGTGGTAGGCGCCGGCGATCTTGGCGATCTTCGGGCGGCCGGTGTGGGCGCGGGCGGCCTGGACGGCCATCATCACGGCCTCGGTGCCGGAGCTGGTGAAGCGGACGTGCTCGAAGGTGGCGTTGCGGGCCGAGAGCGCCTCGGCGTACTCGACCTCGACCGGGGTGGGCATGCCGAAGCTGGTGCCGTGGCCGACCGCCGCCGCGATGGCCTCGACCATCTCGGGGTGGGCGTGGCCGTGGATCAGCGTGGTGCTGTTGTTCAGGAAGTCGATCCGCTCGACGCCGTCGACGTCGGTGACCCGGGCACCGCTGCCGGACCGGACGTAGACGGGGTAGGGCGAGCTGTAGACGGCGGTGCGGCTGTTGCCGCCCGGCATGACCTCGACGGCGCGGGCGTACAGGGCGGCGGACTTCTCGGTGTTCACGGGTAGCCCCTCGGGACGGGCCTCTCGGCCGCGGGAAACGGGTGGAAGGACGGTGCTCGGGTGGTCAGTCGGCGCTGCGGACCAGCGCGTCCGTCACGAAGTACGGCCCGGTGAGGTCGACGGCGGTGCCGGGCGCGACCCAGCTCGCCGGGGTGCCGCCGGCGGGTGCGCCGAGCTTCCCGCGGAGGCGGGCGGCCAGCTCCGGCAGCAGCGGTCCGGCCGCCTCCGCCAGGGCCCGGACGGCCATCAGCTCCAGCGCCATGCAGGTCCGCGCGGTGGCCGAGACCGGCTGCACCGCGAGGACGTCCTCGCAGACCTCGGTGAAGCGGCGGGCCTCGGCCACGAAGTCGCGGACCTCCCGGGCCGCCGCCCGGGCGGAGAATCGTTCCGGCCGGAGGGCCTCGGCGAGCCGGGAGGCGAAGGCCCTGATCCGGCCGTAGAACTGCTCGGCCTCCCGGTTCCAGCTGCCCGCCTCCGGGGCGCGGCCGTCGAAGGACTTGCGCAGCCGGTCGTCCACCGAGGCCAGCCAGCCCTCCCACTGCCCGGCGAGCTCCTCGCGGACGAAGCGCTCGTACTGGGCGAGGGAGAAGTCCCGGCGCCGGATGTCCGGACTGGTGGCGGCCAGGTACAGCCGCAGCTGGTCGCGGGTCTCGGGCCGGAAGGCGTCCCGGCCCCAGATCGCGTGCTTGCGGCCGGTGGAGAACTTCTGCCCGTCGAGCAGGTAGAACTCGTTGCAGACCATGGTGTCGGCGAGCTCCAGCCGGTCGGTGAAGGCACCGAGCACGGCCGGGAAGACCACGGCGCGCAGGAAGGCGTTGTCGAAGCCGAAGAAGAGCACGGTGCGCGGCCGGACGGCCTGCGCGTACTCCTCCCAGCCCGCCATCCCCTGCTGCCCGGCCAGGTCGTCGACCGCCGTCAGGTACCGGGCGGCGAGCTCGAAGGCCGAGTACATCCGCTGGCCGGCGGTCGCCCCGGACGGGTCGGCCGGCAGCAGGATGCCGTCCGCGGCGACGGTGCTCACCGGCAGGTCGGGCAGCGGGGCCGCGAGCACCCGGTCGACGTACGACCGCAGCCGCGCGCTCATCGAGACCGACCGCAGGTAGCCGGTCAGCCTCTCCCGCAGCGGTTCCAACGGCAGGTAGTAGCGCGTGAGTTCACGCTGCTCGGCCGGGGTGCCGCAGTTGCGGCAGCTGGGCTCCAACAGCTCGTGGTCGGCGAACGGGAGCGCGCAGGCCTCGCACTCGATGCCGGCGGTGTCGTACGAGCCGCAGTGCGGGCAGGCCCCTGCGACGAACGCTTCGAACAGCCAACTGTCGCACGGGACACAGTAGTTGGACTGGACGGCCTTCGCCGTGACGGTCCCGTCGGCACGCAGCCGCTCGAACACCTCCAGCGCGATCTCCGGGTAGCGCGGGGAGGACGGCCGGACGAAGACGTCCCAGGCGACGCCGGCCGCGGCCAGCGCCTCCTGGATCGCGTCGGTGTTCCGCTCGGCCAGCTCGTAGAAGCTCAGCCCCTGGTCCTGCGCGGCGGCCGCGACCTGGCTCTGGTGACCGACGGTGCCCAGCAGCAGCCCGACCGGGGTGCCCCGGGCGGCCAGGCCGCGCCGCAGCAGGTCCGCGTTGAGGAACGGGCCGGCCAGGTGGCCCAGGTGCAGCTCGCCGTTGGGGGTCGGGAAGGAGGGCAGCAGCAGGACCGGGCGGCCCTCCTCCGCGGTCCGCTCCGAGCGCCGGTCGTGCTCGGCCTCCAGCGCCGCCAGGTCCTCCCACCAGAAGGTGAGGAAGGACAGCGGCCGGTCCGCGGCCGGGTTGTGCAGGGTGTGCACCCCGAGCGGCGGCAGGCGGACCGCGTCACCGGCCGCCACCTGCACCGTCCGGCCGTCCGAGGTGACCTCGCCCCGGCCGTCCAGGACCACCCAGACCTCGACGTCGTGGTGGTTGTGCGGGGCCGTGGTCTCGCCCGGACGCAGGGTCACCCGGCGGACGTTGACCGGCAGTTCGGGATCCTTCGCCCAGGCCGGCTGCGCGCTCCGGACGAAGTCCGGCCGGCCCAGGTCGTCGACTGTGCGCGGAACGGTCACGATGTCCATGCTGTGGTGGGGGCGGGACCGCCCCCAGCTCCTCTCCCGAGGTCGTCGTCGGAACGTCGGTGTGCGCGAAGGGAACCGTCAGTACGAGGTGTTCAGGGCGAGTCCGGCGGGCCCGTCCGGGGCCTCCTGCGGGCCGGGTCCGGCCCAGTCCAGGGCGGTGCTGACCGAGCCGGTGTCGTAACGCCGGAGGCCGAGCAGGCTGTTGGCGATCACCGCGCTGCGCCAGGCGAGCAGGCTGAGGTTGGGGTCCGCCACGCCGTACTCGCGCCGCGCGGCGTTCTGCACGTAGATCCGGTGCTCCGCCGGGCCGTCCCACTGGAGGCTGAAGTCCGGCCGGACGACCGGCAGTCCGTCGCTGATCGCGAGCCGGTCCTTCAGGCCGAGCAGCAGGTCGGGCATGCCGTGCTCGTAGCCGGTGGCGCAGATGACCATGTCCACCGCCTCACGCACCACCTCCCCGCCGCGGGTCGGCCGCCAGCCGATGACCAGGCCGTCGGCCGTCTCCTCCAGGTCCTCCAGGGCGTGGTCCAGCAGGATGCGGCAGCTGCGCTCCCGCCCCTCCAGCAGGTCCAGGTCGTACAGCCGCCGGTAGAGGTCCTCCAGCAGCGGGATGGAGATGCCGTCGCTGGTGAGGCGCAGCCGCTCCACGGTCTCCGCGCGCTCCTCCTCCGGGAGGGCGTAGAAGTGGTGGCTGTAGTCGGGCAGGTAGAGCTCGTCGACGAACGGGCTGTCGTCGAGCGGGAGCAGGTTGCTGCGCCGGGTGCCCCAGAGGATCCGCTCGGGCCGCCGGTCCTCGCCGCCCAGCAGGTAGTTGACGACCTCGGCGCCGCTCTGCCCGCCACCGACCACGGCCACCCGCTTGCCCGCGAAGTCCCGCGGCCGCCGGAGCAGTTGGTCGGTGTGGAAGACCTTCTCCGGGTCGTGGCCGCGGGCGCTGCGGGGCAGCCGCGGGGCCAGGCCGGTGCCGACCACGATGTTGCGGGCCTGCAGCACGCCCTCGCCGGTGTGCACGACGAACGCACTGCCGTCCCATTCGACGTTCTCCGCCCGCCGCCCGAAGCGCAGGTTGTCCAGGCCGGCCGCCACCCACTGGCAGTACTGCTCGAACTCGCGGCGCGGCACCTTGGAACGGCCGGTCACCAGCAGGCGGTAGAGCCGCTTGGTGGCCACCTGGAAGGCGAGGAAGGAGAACGGGTTGGTCGGGTCGACCGGGGTGACCAGGTCCTTGAGGAAATGGACCTGCATCTGGGCGTCCGGCAGCATCAGGCCCGGATGCCATTCGAATCGGTCCTTGCTGTCGAGGAACACGGTCGACAGGCCCCGCTCCCCCGACGTCAGTGCCGCGAGACTCAGATTCGAGGGACCTATACCGACACCCAGCAGATCGAAAGTCTCCGGCAGTTCACTCATGCTTTCTCTCCCGTTGCCACGTGGGCGATTGTCAGCTGATCTCGTGGGCCGGTACCCAGGTCACTCCGCGAGCGGTCAGTGATCCCATCAGCTGTTCGAAATGTGCTGCGGACAGGGCGCGGTGCGGCTTTCGCCAGCCGGGCCCGGTGACGTCCCGGTCGGCGAGCAACCGGGCCGCCTCGGCCAGCGCGAAGCCCGTGGTGCGGGCCATCGCGGACAGGCCGGTCGCCTCGTCGGCGGAGTCGAGCACGGTGCTGCGCAGGCTCACCGGCCGGCCGCCCAGGCGGCCGTGCGCGGTCACCTCCAGTACCACCAGGTCGCGGTCGCCGGCCCGGGCCCTGACCTGCGGGGCCAGCACCCGCTCGACGACGCGCTTGGGTGGGACCCGGACGCCGTCGACCTCGACCTCGTCCTCGGCCAGCAGGCCGAGCCTGGCCAGGTCGGTCACCGTCCGGGCGAAACCCGGCCAGCGCAGGGTCTTCTGGGTGCAGTCCGCGCCGCGCAGGAGCGGGTGCTCGCCCAGCCAGGGGGCCATCCCGTCGTGGTAGGCCTCCAGCAGGCCGACGCCCTCCACCTCGCGGGTCTCCACGCCGGAGAAGCGGGCGTGCCGCACCCGCCGTCCGCCGCTCAGCGCCAGGGCCTCGCGCTGGGCGATCGGCAGGTGGTGCTCGTTCTCCCCGCCGAAGAACGCGGTGTAGCCGAGCGGGTCGCGCGGCTGCTCGGGCACGCCGCCGCAGCAGATCTCCAGCGACTCGACGGTGTCCAGGCGCTCCGCGAGGTGCACGGCGAGCAGTTCGGTCAGGCCCGGTTCGAGGCCGAGCGGCAGCAGGACGGTGACGCCGGCGGCCAGGAACCAGGCGTCCAGGTCGGGCAGTTCCTCGGTCGGCGGCCGGGTGATGCCGGCCACCGGCACCGCCGGGTCGGTGCGCACCACGGTCCGGATCACCGCCCGGGTGGCCGCCCACGGCAGGGCCGTGGCGAGGACGTCCGCCCCGGCGACGGCGGCCGCCGGGTCCTCCACCACCCGGACCGGGCAGCCACCGGAGCCGGCCAGCCAGTCGGCCAGCCCGGCGGCCCGCCCGCGGTCCCGGTCGCACACCGTCAGCCCGGTGGTGCCGGGGGCGGTGGCCAGTGCGTAGGCGGCGGCCCGGCCCATCTGCCCGCAGCCCACCAGGGCCGCCTTCACGAGCGGCCTCCCCGCCGTCGGGTGGTCACCCGCTACTCGCCGTCGGTCGCGGTCACCCGGGCGACCGCCTCGGCGGACACCCGTCCGAGCAGGGCGTCCAGCCCGGCCCGCTCGACGTGCCGGGCGATCACCGCGGCCACCCGCTGCTGCCCGAAGTTCTGCGGCGGCAGCGCCACCTCGGTGCCGGCCGGGACCTCGACGAAGACGTGGTCGAAGCCCGCCTGCTCGCAGATCCCGGCCAGCCCGCCGACCTCCTCGAACCGCCCGGCGCGCTCGGCGAGCACGAACGCGAGGCCCGCGTTGAGCTCCCGGTCGTGCTCCAGCCGCAGCGGGTCGCCGGTGGCGACCCGGACGACGTTCTCGAAGTAGTCGACACCGGTGGCCAGCGGCACCAGGTGCGAGCCGATGTAGTCGCCGGCCGGCCGGGCGGCGATCTCGATGAACCTCAGCCCCTGCCCGCCCCACTTGGCCTCCAGGTGGAAGGCGCAGTGGTCGAAGCCCAGGCCCGCCACGATGTCCTTGGTGGTGGCGGTGATCTCGGCCCAGGCGTCGGCGGGCAGCGCGCTGGGCACCTTGTGCGACAGCTCCAGGTGGTACGGGACGCTGGTGGCCTTGTCGGTCACGGTGACGACGTGCACCTCGCCGCCCGCGACGAAGCCCTCGACGCTGAGCTCGTCGCCCTCCAGGTACTCCTCGACGATGAACTCCGCGCCGAACTGCTGGAACACCGGGTCGAAGTCCGGCCGGGCGATCTCCGCCAGCCGCTCCATGGCCGGCTCCAGGTCCTCCGGCGCGCGCAGCTCGAAGATGCCCTTGGACCCGGAGGCGCCGGTCGGCTTCACCACCGCGGGCAGCCCGACCTCCTCCAGCGCCTTGCGCAGCTCGTCCAGGCCGGTGACCCGGGCGAAGCGCGGCAGCACGTCGCCGAGGTGGCGCAGCGCCTCCTTCATCGCGTACTTGTTGCGGGCCCGCAGCGCGGCGCTCGCGGACATGCCGCGCAGGCCGAGGTCGGCCGCGATCGCCGCGACGAGCTGCACGTCGACCTCGGTGAAGTTGGCGACGCCGGCCAGGTCGTACCGCCCGGCGAGCTCCCGGGCGGCCGCCAGCGAGGCCTCCCGGTCATAGGTGTCGACCTGGTGGAATTCGTCCACGAGGGGCCTCGCGAACTCCGGGATGGATCGTCCGAGGAGCACCACACCATAACCGAGACGGCGGGCCGCGAGGAGGGATTCCAGGCCCTCCCGCTGAATCCTCCGCAGGTTCACGAAAAGCACATGGCGCTTCGCCACAGGACTCCTCCAGTGTTGCCTTGTCGGATGAATGGCCGTGCAGATCCATTACCGCCCGAGCGGCCGTCAATCACGTGTACGAGAAACTCCCGCGGCATGAACGCACACGGAGAAAGGACGGAGACCACGACCCGCGCCTGACAGCGGTGACTCTCCCAATGACAGGGGCACCGTCAGTACCGCTGCCCCCTGGCTCATCACCAGCATGATTTGCCCTCAAGGACATGTCAACCGGTCACTTCAGGTCACCTCCGGGCGCACTTCGTCATGTCCGGGCCCCCGGGGAACCTGCTGTTCAACCGTCAACACTCGGTCGCCCGGCCGCCCTTGGCGGCGTGGCCGAAATCCTCCGTGCTCGGACGACGCCTTCCGGACAGCCGCCACGAGCACCCGGCCCGTGGCAGGATGACCACGCGGGCGGGGTCCGGCCCCGACGTCCGACACCCCGGGCCCGCCGGCACCCCCCGATCCGCTCCCACCCGTCCACCCGCCCGCACCGCGGGCGGGTCGACCCCGCGCGCCCGCACCTCCACGACCCCGCGCGCCCGCGCTTCCCGCGACCCGCCCGGCCCCACGACCGCCGAGGAGAACGCATGTCCGACCGCGCCCGGACCGCCCCGTACGGCACCTGGCCCTCCCCCGTCACCCCCGCCGAGGCGGCGCGCGGCGGGGCCCTCGTCGAATGGGTCGGCTTCCTGGGGGCCGACCCCTGCTGGACCGAGGCACTGCCCGAGGACGGCGGGCGCAACGCCCTGATGCGGCAGGGCCCGGACGGCGGACCCGCCCAACTGCTGCCGCCCGGCTGGGACGTCCGCAGCGGCGTCATCGAGTACGGCGGCCGGCCGTGGGCCGCGCTCTCCGACCGGGCCGGGGACGGCCTGGTCTTCAGCCACCGGGGCGACCAGCGGGCCTACCGGTGGAGCCCGGGGCGCGACCCCGTGCCGCTGAGCCCGGCCGCACCGGCCGGCGTCCAGCTGCGCTACTGCGACTTCGCCGTCCGCGGCGGCGAGGTCTGGTGCCTGCGCGAGCGGGTCCTGGACGAGGCCGGCACCCGGGTCGAGCGCCACCTGGTGGCCCTGCCGCTGGACGGCGGCGCCGCCGACGACCCCGGCAGGGTCCGCGAACTCGTCAGCAGCCACCACTTCCTGACGGGCCCTCGGATCTCGCCCGACGGCACCCGGGTCTGCTGGATCGGCTGGGACCACCCGAACATGCCCTGGGACGGCACCGAGCTGATGGCCGCCGCGATCGACCCGGACGGTGCCGTCGGCGAACCGGTCCGGCTGATGGGCGGCGACCGCGAGTCCGTGGTCCAGGCCGACTGGGCGGCCGACGGCTCCGGCCGGCTCCACGCCGTCGGGGACCCGGACGGCTGGTGGAACGTCCACGAGATCGGCCCCGACGGCGCCGTCCGCAACCTGCGCCCCGCCGAGGAGGAGTTCGGCGAGGCGCTGTGGCGGATCGGCCTGCGCTGGTGCCTGCCGCTGCGCGACGGGTCCCTCGCCACCGTGCACGGCACGGGTCGGCGCCGACTCGGCCTGCTCACCCCGGACGGCCGGCTCACCGACCTCGGCCTCCCGTACACCGAGTGGTCCTCGGTCGCCACCGACGGCCGCCGGATCGCCGCCGTGGTGGCCGGGCCGGAGCACCGCCGCGGCGTCGTGCTGATCGATCCCGCCGACGGCTCGACCACGGTGGTCCGGGCCCCGCACCGGGCCCACGAGGAGTACGCGTCCGCCCCGGTCGTGCGCGCCTTCCACGGGCCTGACGCCACCGTGCACGCCTACCTGCACCCGCCGCACCACCCGGAGGTCACCGGCCCTCCCGGCGAGCTGCCCCCGTACCTGGTCTTCGTCCACGGCGGCCCCAACAGCCGCAGCCAGCCGGTGCGCAACCAGGAGATCACGTACTTCACCAGCCGGGGCATCGGCGTGGTGGACGTCCAGTACGGCGGCTCCAGCGGCTTCGGCCGGGCCTACCGGGAGCGGCTGCGGGGCGGCTGGGGCGTGGTGGACGTCGAGGACTGCGCGACGGTCGCCCGGGCCCTGGTCGCCGAGGGGCTGGCCGACCCGGACCGGATCGCGATCCGCGGCGGCAGCGCGGGCGGCTGGACGGCCCTCCTGTCGGCGATCGCCGAGCCCGGGCTGTACCGGGCGGCGTGCCTCTACTTCCCGGTGCTCGACCCGGTCGCCTGGCGGGCCGGCGGCACCCACGACTTCGAGGCCCGGTACGCGGACGCCCTGATCGGCCCCTGGCCGCAGCAGCGCGCCCGCTACGAGGAGCGCTCCCCGCTGAACCGGGCGGAGGCGCTGTCCGTGCCGATCGTGCTGCTCCAGGGCGAACTGGACCCGATCTGCCCGCCCGCCCAGGCCGAGCGCCTGGTGGAGCGGCTGCGCGGGACGGGCGTCCCGCACGGCTACCTGCTCTTCGCCGGCGAGCGGCACGGCTTCCGCCGGAGCGACACCGTGGTGCGCTGCCTGGAGGCCGAACTCGCCCTCTACGGGCGGACCCTGGGATTCGATCCGGCCTGACGGCGAACGGTGTGCGGGGCGCGGGTCAGACCGCGTCCAGCAGCCGGCCCGCGCGGTCCAGGGTCTCCCGGAAGTTCTCCTCGGTGGTGCGCTCCCGGGCCTCGGCCAGGGTCAGCCACTCCAGCGGCGACTCGGGGTTCTCCGGCCGCGCGTCCTGGGGCGACTCGGTGGCCAGCAGGAACCGGAGGTCGGCGTGCTCGTGCGCGGGCTCGCGGGGGGAGTCGGGCACCGGCACCACGGTGACGTGCACCAGCGACGCGTCCGGCCAGGGCACCAGGTCGGTCAGGTGGGTCTCCTCCCGGCCCTCGCGCAGCGCGATGTCCAGCGGCAGCGTCTCGCCCGGGTCGCCGTGCCCGCCGACCTGGAGCCAGGCCTGCTGCTTGACGTGCCAGCGCAGCAGCACCCGCTTGGTCTTCGGGTGGACGATCAGCGCGGAGGCCGTGAAGTGCAGCGGGGTCGAGCGGTCCCAGGCGTCGGACGCGCCGACCAGGCCGAGCAGGCGCTCGTGGTCCGCGGTCTCCACCGGGCCCTGCGGCCGGTACCGGCCGAGCAGTTCGGCCAGGCCGGGGGTCTGCGTCCCGCTCGTCATATCAGCACTCCTCGTTCCGTCGGGCCAGCTCACCGGGCTTGTTCCGCACGGCCGTCGGGCCCGTCGTCGGTTCCCGGACAGGGCGGTTCCACCTTACCCGGTGATCGACGACGGGCCCGGCCGGTCAGCGGACCAGGACCGCCGGGCGGGCGGCCCGCGGGGTGTTGCGGCTGGCCAGGAACCGCAGTTCACCGGCGGTCACGACCGCCGAGATCCCGGGCACGTCCCCGATCGCCAGCGCCTCCAGCGCGGTGCCGGCCGCCGAGCCGCGCGGGGCGTCGAGGACCAGCAGGTCGGCCTCCTCGCCCACCCGCAGCCGGCCGGCGGGCAGCCCCCACACGTCCGCGACGTTGCCGGTGGCCAGCGCCCACACCCGGGCCGGGTCCACCGGGGAGAGGGCCGACAGCTCCACCACCGTCTTCAGCACCGCCAGCGGCATCACCCCGAACCCGGACGGCGTGTCCGAGCCGAGCACGATCCGGTCCAGCGCGTCCTCCTCCACGGCCCGCCGGACGATCCGCAGTCCGGCCCGCAGATTGCCCGCCTGGACGACCTGCAGGGCCATCCGGCTCTCCGCCAGCAGCCGGTCCACGTCGTGGTCGGGCAGCGCCGTCGGGCCGCCGTTGGCGTGCCCGCAGACGTTCGGCGCGAGGGCCAGCAGGTCGTCCGCGGTCAGCGAGGCCGACCCGGCGGCGCTGGCACCTCCGGCGTGGCACATCACCACCAGGCCGCGCTCCCGGGCCCAGCGGATCTGCTCGACGCCGTCCGCCGCCTTCTCGTAGGCGCCGAACCCGAACTTGGCCAGCCACACCCCGCAGCGCGCCAGGTCGTCGAAGTCGGCCTCGTCGAGCACGGGTTCGAGCAGGACGTTGCCCGCGTGCACCCGCATCCCGCCGGGGCGGAAGTTGTCGAACGAGGCCCGCGCCGCGACCGCCAGCGCCTTGACGCCGTCCCGGTCGCGCGGCCGCCCGGGGACGTGCACCTCCCCGGCCGAGATCGTCCGGGTGATGCCGCCGTGCACGTACCCCTCCAGGTAGTCCACGGCCTTCTGCCGGGGCGAGTAGTCGCCGAAGGTGACGTGCCCGTGCGAGTCGATCAGCCCCGGGGCCACCGTCGCCCCGGCCGCGTCCAGGACCCTTTCGGCGGCGGCGAGTTCGCCGGCCAGGTCGGCGGCGCGGCCGACCGCGGTGATCCGGCCGCCGGTGCACACGACGGTGTCCGCGCCGTCGACCACCGGTGCGGCGAGGTCGCCGGAGAGCAGGCGTCCGGCCCCGGTGACCGCCAGCGTTCCCACGTTCGGTTCCTCCGTCCGCACCGTCACACCGCCGCGAACCGCTCGGGGCGGAACGCCGCCGCCAGCGGCGACGGTCCGTCCAGCAGCTCCTGCGCGACGATCTCCCCGAGCACCGGCGCCAGGGTGAGCCCGCTGTGCGTCACCACCACGTACAGCGACTCGACACCGGGCACCGGCCCGACCACGCTCATCCCGTCGACCGGCATCGGGCGGACCCCGACGTACGCGTCCTCCACCGCGACGCCGGCCCCGGCCGTCCCGGGCAGCACCTCGGCCAGCCGGGCCAGCACCCGCTCGGCGGCGGCGGGGCCCTGCCGCGCGTGCGTCAGCTCCTCGTCCACGTCGTGGCAGTGCAGCACCACCCGGCCGCCGCTGTGCGGCCGGATGCTCAGGTGGGGCGCGTGCAGCACCCGGTCCACCCGGACGGGCAGCGGCGTGGTCCGCACCAGCAGCCCCACGACCGTCACCCCGGAGCCGTCCCCCGGCTCCACCAGCGGCACGTCGGCGCCCGCCCGGCCGAGCAGGGCCCTGGTCCCGCGCCCGGCGCAGCTCACCACGGCGTCCGCCTCGATCCGCTCCCCGGAGGCGAGTTCGACGCCGCGCACCCGTCCGCCGGGCTGCCCGCCGAGCAGCCCGGTGACGGCGCTCCCGATCCGCAGCCGGACGCCGGCCCGCCGGCCGTGCTCCTGGACCGCCGCCACGAACCGGTCGGCCACCACGTGGGCGTCCGCCGGGTAGTGCACCAGCGGCCCGTGCAGCCGGTCGAGCGCGAGTCCGGGCTGCAGGTCGCGCCGGGCCCGTTCGGCGTCGACCTCCTCGACCGGGTACCCCTTGGCGCGGTACCCGTCGGCGACGGCGGCCAGCCGCCGGGCGCCCTCGGCGCTGTCCGCCCAGTGCAGGTTGCCGTGCCGGAAGAACCACGGCGCGCCGTCCGCGGTCTCGGCGGCCAGCCGCTCGTGGGCCCGCAGGCTCTCCGCGGAGAGCCGGTAGTAGGGGTCGGAGCCGTTGTCGACGGCGTTCACCCAGCCGAAGCCGTGCGCGGAGAGCCCCTCGGCGGGCTCCCGGGCGTCGACCAGCACCACGTCGGCGCCCCGGCGCGCCAGGCGCAGCGCGACGCAGCTGCCGATCGAACCGGCTCCGACGACGACGATCCGGGTCACCGCTGCTCCTCCTTGCCGATGGCCGTCCCGCAGAGGTAGCCGCCGACCAGGGCCGGGCCGAGGGTGCCCCCGGACCCGGGGTAGCCGGGGCCCATCACGGTCGCGGCGACGTTCCCGCAGGCGTACAGCCCGGGGATCGGGCTGTCGTCGTGGCGCAGCACCCGGCCGCGCCCGTCGGTCACCAGGCCGCCCTTGGTGCCGAGCATGCCCGGTTCGACCCGGACGGCGTGGAACGGCGGTTCGACCAGCGGCCCCAGGCAGGGGTTGGGCCCGTGCAGCGGGTCGCCGTAGTACCGGTCGTGGCTGGTGGTCCCGCGGCCGAAGGCGGTGTCGACGCCCCGGGCGGCGTCCGGGTTGAACGCGGCCAGGGTCTCGGTGAGGCCCTGCTCGTCCACGCCGATCGACCGGGCCAGTTCGGCGGGCGTGCCGGCGCTGGTGTACCAGCCGGGCGCGGCGGCGCCGGGCTGCTCGCCGGCGATCGGGTACCGCCGGCGGAAGCCCTCGTCGAAGACCAGCCAGGCGGGCAGGTTGGGGCGTTCGTGCCGGGTCGGGTCGAAGGCCAGGAAGGCCTTGGTGACGTCGTTGTAGTTGACGGCCTCGTTGACGAAGCGCCGGCCCTGCCGGTTGACCATGATCGAGCCGGGCAGGCAGCGCTCGCCGACCAGGTGCCGGGTCAGCGGCGCGCCGTCGTACTCCTCGCCCCGGCCGGACACCGCCGGCACCCACCAGGCCTGCGACATGCCGTCGAGCGCCGCGCCGGCCTCCGTCGCCATCAGCAGGCCGTCGCCGTGGTTCCAGGGCGGGCTGACCGGGCGGGTGCCGGGGATCCCGAGGTGGGCCCGCTTGAGCCGCTCGTTCCACTCGAAGCCGCCGGTGGCGAGCACCACGCCGGCGCGCGCCCGGTACTCCGCCGGGCCGTCGGCGGTGTCGGCCCGGACGCCGACCACCCGGCCGTCCTCCCGCAGCAGTTCGCGGGCCCGGACGCCGGTCTCGAAGGCGACCCCGCGGTCGTCGCAGGCGGCCACCAGGGCGGCCGCCAGCGCGGCGCCGACGGTGAGCACGCCCTCGGCCCGGCGGCGGGCGACCAGGGCGTGGTCGTAGCGTCCGGGGATCTGCCAGCGGTGCCGCTCGTCGTAGGTGACGGCGTCGAAGTGGCTGCCGCGCCGGATCCGGTCCACCAGGCCGGGCCGGTCGGCGGTCGGGAACGGCACGTTGTCCAGGGTGCGGCCGACGTCCCGGGCGCCGGGCCAGTCGGAGTGGTAGTCGGGCCGGTCGATCGGGAAGAGCCGGACGGGCGTCTCGGCGTGCAGGTAGTCGACCATCTCGCGGGCCGTCCCGACGTACTGCTCCAGCCGTTCGCGGTCGGTCTCGCCCTCGGTGACGAGTTCGAGGTAGCGCAGCGCGTCCTCGGCGGAGTCGGGCATGCCGTGCTCGCGCATGACCGAGCTGTCGGGCACCCAGACCATGCCGCCGGACACGGCGGTGGTGCCGCCCAGCTCCGGGGCGCGTTCGAGGACGAGCACCCGGTGCCCGGCGTCGGCGGCCCGGCAGGCCGCCAGCAGCCCGGCGCCGCCGGAGCCGATCACCAAAGAGTCGGTTTCAACCTGTCGCACGGGAGTCCAATCCCTCGAAGTCGGTCGGGTCCTGGAGCGGGAGCGGCTCAGAGCAGCGGGGCGGGGCGGTAGCCGGAGCTCTCCGGGTGGCGGGCGGCGAGCTCCTCGATCCGTCCGACCAGGGTCGCGACCTGGTCGGTGGCGGCGCCGGTGAAGCCGATCCGGTCGGCCAGCAGGGCGTCCAGTCCGGCCCGGTCGAACGGCAGCCTCTCGTCGGCGGCGAGCCGCTCCAGCATCAGGTTGTCCCCGCCGTCCGACCGCATGGCCAGGGCCGCGCCGACGGCGTGCTCCTTGATGATCTCGTGCGCGGTCTCCCGGCCGACGCCCGCGCGCACCGCCGCCATCAGGATCTTGGTGCTGCCCAGGAACGGCAGGTAGCGCTCCAGCTCGGCGCCGACCACGGTCGGGAAGACGCCGAACTCGTCCAGGACGGTGAGCATCGTCTCCAGCAGGCCGTCGAGCGCGAAGAACGCGTCCGGGAGGGCGACCCGGCGGACCACGGAGCAGGAGACGTCGCCCTCGTTCCACTGGTCGCCGGAGAGCTCGGCCGCCATCGAGGCGAATCCTCGCAGCACGATCATCAGGCCGTTGATCCGCTCGCACGAGCGGGAGTTCATCTTGTGGGGCATGGCCGAGGAGCCGACCTGCCCCTCGGCGAAGCCCTCGGTGACCAGCTCGTCCCCGGCCATCAGCCGGATCGACTTGGCGAGCGAGGAGGGTCCGGCGGCGAGCTGCACCAGCAGGCTCAGCACCTCGTGGTCGAGCGAGCGCGGGTAGACCTGGCCGACGCTGGTGAGCCGGTGGGCGAACCCGAGGTGGGCGGCGACCCGGTCCTCCAGCTCGGCCAGCCGGGCCGCGTCGCCGCCCAGCAGGTCGAGCATGTCCTGGGCGGTGCCCATCGGGCCCTTGATGCCGCGCATCGGGTAGCGCGCGATCAGCTCGTCCAGGCGCTGCACGGCGACCAGCACCTCGTCGGCCACCGTCGCGAAGCGCTTGCCCAGGGTGGTGGCCTGGGCGGCGACGTTGTGCGAGCGGCCGACCATGACCAGCCCGGTGTGCTCGGCGGCGAGCCGGCCGAGCCGGGAGAGCAGCGCGACGCAGCGTCCGTGCACCAGCACCAGGCTGTCCCGGACCTGGAGCTGCTCGACGTTCTCGGTGAGGTCCCGGGAGGTCATCCCCTTGTGGATGTGCTCGTGCCCGGCCAGGGCGTTGAACTCCTCGATCCGGGCCTTCACGTCGTGCCGGGTGATCCGCTCGCGGGCCTCGATGGAGGCCTGGTCGATCCGGTCGACGACCTTCTCGTAGTCGGCCACCACGCCCTCCGGCACGGCGATGCCGAGGTCGCGCTGGGCGGTCAGCACGGCCAGCCAGAGCCGGCGCTCGAGGAGGATCTTGTGCTCCGGCGACCAGAGCGCGACCAGCTCGGGCGAGGCGTAGCGCGCGGCCAGCACGTCGGGGATCTCGGTCTTCATGGCCCTGTTCTCCGATTCGGTGGGGTGGCGTGGGTCAGGAGACGGCAGTGGTGGCGAGGCCGTGGTTGTTGGCCCGGGTGAACCAGAAGTCACGGATCGCGCCCCGGCGCTTGAGGTCCCAGGCCCAGCGTTCGGCGGCCTGCGGGCGCCGGGTGAAGGCGAAGCAGGCGGGGCCGGTGACGCTGAGCGCGATCGCGTCGACGGAGGGCGCGGCCCGGCCGGCCGCCAGGACGCCCGCGACCGCCTCGCCCTGGAAGGCGATCTGCGCCTGCTTGAAGTGGCCGGTGAAGGTGATCTCGTTGACGGCCGCGCAGAACGCGTCGAAGTCCTGCTCCAGGACGGCCGGGGCGAGCCCCATGAACACCAGGTGCGAGGTGCGCCAGGACTCCTCGGCGGGGATCGGCGTGACGGAGTGGAACCAGTCCAGCTCCTGCTGCCCGCCCAGGTGCCGCCCGTGCGTCAGCAGCACCAGGACCGGCCAGTCGGGGAAGTCCAGCCGCACCACCGGCCGGGGCGGCGCCTCCTGCTGCGCGAAGCGGCTCGGCCGCAGGTACTTGCGCGGCTCGTCGGCGAAGTCCGGCGGGTTGACGTGCCCGCCGTCGACCAGGAAGCCGCCGTGCTCGGCCAGCCCGGTGCTGGCGCCGGAGGTCCGGCCGCGGCCGAGGGTCCGGGCCAGTTCCCGCAGGTCGGGCTCGACCCCGCACAGCCGGCCGTAGGCGGCTCCGACGGCCACCAGCGTGCTGGTCTTGGAGCCGAACCCGCTGTGCTGGGGCAGTGCCTCCAGGACGTCCACCCGGGCGGGCGGCCCGTCCCAGAGCTTGCGCAGGGTCTCCAGCGCGGCGGACACCTCGCGGGCGGTCTCCTCCGCGGTGCCGGTCACGGTGACGATCCCGTCCGTCGCCTCCCGGACCTCGGCGCTCAGGCCCGGCCGGTCGACGGCCATCGCGGCGATGCCGTTGCGGCGCTGCGAGGAGGCGTCGAGGCTGATCAGGGTGAAGCTCAGCCGGGCCGGGGCCGACACGTGCACGGCGCGGCCCCGGCCGGTTGGGTCGAGTGCCATGGTGAGCCCTCCGGTTGGTCGTCGAGCGCGGTCGCGGGCATGGCCGGTCGCACGCGGAACTCGGGTGACGGGGGGGTGTTCCGGGACGACGGCCCGAACGGGCGCACCGCCGGCCGACGGCCGGGCGTCTCGTCGCGGCTCTGCGGAGCACCCGGCGGTCGGCGCCGGGGCTCGCGGCGGTTCAATCTTGGACCGTTCCCGGACGGACCGTCAATCACCGTATGCCGAACGCCGCTTCACCACCACCGGTGACGTGGGGTGTCACATCCGCGGCGGCCGAATCGTCTCAGGAGTGGAAACCGGTCATCGCGATCGGCGCATCGCGACCCATCGAGACGGAGGCCCGCAGTGGCAACGCGGAAGGTCAACGAATCCCTGACCCGGGTCGGACCGGGCACGCCCATGGGCCGGCTGCTCCGCGAGTACTGGCTTCCGGTGATGCGCGCGGAGCGCCTGGCCGAGCCGGGCGGCGCGCCGCTCACGGTGGAGCTGCTGGGCGAGAAGTACGTCCTGTTCCGCGGCGCGGACGGCCGGATCGGCTGCTTCGACGAGGCCTGCCCGCACCGCGGCGCCTCGCTCGCGCTGGCCCGGAACGAGGACTGCGCGCTGCGCTGCATCTACCACGGCTGGAAGTTCGACGTCTCCGGTCGGGTCCTCGAAACCCCGTCGGAGCCGGAGGACGGCGGCCGGTTCGCCTCCAGGGTGAAGCTGAGGCACCACCCGGTGGTGGAGGCCGGCGGGATCGTCTGGGTCTGGCTCGGCGGCACCGGCCGGGAGCCCGGGCCCTTCCCGGAGTTCCCGTTCACCAAGCTCCCCGCCGAGCAGGTCTTCGCCACCGTCGCGCTGGTGGACTGCAACTGGCTGCAGGGCGTCGAGGCCGACATCGACTCGGCGCACGTCTCCCTGCTGCACGAGACCGAGGCCCGCAACGGCCCGCTGCGCGACCTGCTCGACGACACCGCGCCGCGCGACGAGATCGACGAGCAGCCGTACGGGCTGCGCTACGCCGCGATCCGCTCGCTGTCCTCCGGGGAGTCGCTGGTCCGGATCAAGCCCTTCGCGATGCCCTGGTACACCGTGGTGCCCGAACTCCCCACCGGCGACCGGCTCTGGCACGCGTGGGTGCCCATCGACGACCACCGCACCATCATGTGGTACCTGTGGTGGAACGACGAGAAGCCCGTCGACCCGTCCTACTTCGCCGAGCAGTTCGGCCTCGACCTCGACCGGATCGACCCCGACGACATCCGCAAGGGCTACACCCGCGAGAACAACTGGGGGCAGGACCGCGACGCGATGGCCGCGGGCCGCAGCTTCTCCGGCATCCGCGGCCTGGTCCTGCAGGACGTGGCCGTCCAGGAGAGCATGGGGCCGATCGTCGACCGGACCATCGAGAACCCGGGCAAGAGCGACCGCGGCATCGTCCGCGCCCGGCGCTACCTGCTCGACGCGCTGGAGACGCACGAGGCCGGCGGCACCGCGCCGGGGCTCGGCCCCGACGCCGACTACGGCAAGGTGCGCTCCGCCAACATGGTCGTCCCGGACGGCACGGACTGGCGCGGCCTGGTGTCGTAGCCCTTCCGCGCCCGACCGCCGGCCCGGTCACCAGCCACTCAGCCGCTCAGCCACTCATCCGAGGAACCCGTCATGGCCCATGTGCTGTCCGTCTCGGGCAGTCCCTCCGCGACGTCCCGCACCACCGCGCTGCTGCGCCACCTGGGCACCAGGCTCACCGCCCACGGTCACCGGGTGACCGCGCTGGAGGTCCGCTCGCTGCCCGCCGAGGCGCTGCTCGGCGCCGACCCCCTGCATCCGGCGATCGCGGCGGCGGCCGAGCTCCTCGCGGCGGCCGACGGTGTCGTGGTCGGCACCCCCGTCTACAAGGCGGCCTACTCCGGTCTGCTGAAGTGCCTGCTCGACCTGCTGCCGCAGTACGCCCTGGCCGGCAAGGTGGTGCTGCCCCTGGCCACCGGGGGCAGCACCGCGCACGTCCTGGCGCTCGACTACGCGCTGCGCCCGGTGCTCTCCTCGATGGCCCCGGCGCAGATCACCCCGGGCTGGTTCGTCCTCGACCGCGAGATCTCCGTGCGCGAGGACGGCACGGTGGCCCTCCCCGAGCGGGCCGCCGGTCCGCTGGCCCAGGTGACCGACCGGTTCTCGCTCGCGCTCGGCGGCCGCCCGGTCCTGTCCGCGGCCTCCGCCTGAGCCCCTCCGCCTCCGCCCTGCACCTACCAGTTGGAGCATCCGTGAAGCGCTGGTCCACCAAGGACTTGGAAATCCTCCGCCCGCCGGCCGACGGCCGGCCCGGCGACGGCATCCTGACCTTCACCGACCGCTACTCGGTCTACGACTTCGGCGTCATGCCCGACGAGATCCCCGGGAAGGGCACCGCTTCCGCCACCATGGCCGTCCACTCCTTCGGCCTGCTGGCGGCGGCCGGCATCCCGACCCACTTCGTGGAGCAGGTGGCGGAGAACGCGCTGCGGATCCGGCTGCTGGAGATCGACTTCCTCGGCCGGTACGGCCCGACCGGCCCGGCCGGGATGATCCCGCTGCAGGTGGTGTACCGCAACGCGCTCCCGCGCGAGTCCTCGGTCCACCGCCGCACCGCCGCGGGCACCCTGGACCCGGCGCTGGTGCCCCCGTACGCGGCGGACGGCGCGCCCTGGCTGGCGTCCACCATGGTGGAGTTCACCACCAAGTTCGAGGAGACCGACCGCTTCGTCACCGCCGAGGAGGCGGCCCTGGTCGGCCGCGTCACCCCCGGCGCCCTGGCCGGGATCGCCGAGCTGACCCGGACCGTCGCCGGGGTGCTGACCGCGCACGCCGACCGGGTGGGGCTGCGCCTCGCGGACGGCAAGGCCGAGTACGGCTTCGACGAGCACCGGCAACCGCTGCTGATCGACCACGTCGGCACCCCGGACGAGAACCGCTTCTACTTCCGCGGCACCCCGGTCTGCAAGGAGCTCCTGCGCCTGCTTCACCCGGAACTCCGCGGCCAGGTGCAGGAGTTGGTGCGGCTCGGCACGCCCCGCAGCCAGTGGCAGCGGCCTGAGCCGCTGGGCGAGCGGCTGGTGGCGGCCACCGCCGAGGTGTACCGGGCCCTCACCGCGCTGTGGCTCGGCGGCCGGGCGGACACGCCGCTGCCCGAGGAGCGGCTGACCCTGGCGGTCAAGGAGTTCCACGCCGCCCTGCCCGCACCGCGGTTGTTGGACCGCATCGGTCTGGTCGGGGCAGCGGACGAATAGGTCGGCGGACATGGGGGTCGGTGACGGGATCAGTCCCGGTGCGGTGGCACGGGCGCTGCGCCGCGCCGGGGTCGAGGCGGACGTCTCGGTGCGGCGCCGGGCGGAGTACTCCAGCGACGCCTCGCTGTACCGGGTCGTCCCGGCCGCGGTCGCCTTCCCGCGGTCGGCCGACGACGCGGCGGCGGCGCTGGCCGTCTGCCGTGACCTCGGCATCCCGCTGACGGCACGCGGCGCGGGCACCTCGATCGCCGGGAACGCGATCGGTCCCGGCGTCGTCCTGGACTTCTCGCGCCACCTGAACCGGATCCACCGGGTCGACCCGGACGAGCGGACCGCGCTGGTGGACCCGGGCGTCGTCCTGGACGACCTGCAACGGGCCGCCGCCGCCCACGGGTTGCGCTTCGGCCCCGACCCGTCCACCCACAGCCGCTGCACGATCGGCGGCATGATCGGCAACAACGCGTGCGGCTCCCGCGCCCTCGGGTACGGACGCACCGCCGACAACCTCGTCGAACTCGACCTGGTCGCCGGCACCGGCGAACGCCTCACCGCGCGCCGGGGCGCGGACCCGTCCGGCTCCCCCGCCCTCGCCGCCCTCGCCCGCGTGGTGGGCGAGCGGCTGGCCGTCATCCGCACCGAACTCGGCCGCTTCGGGCGGCAGGTGTCCGGCTACTCCCTCGAACACCTGCTGCCGGAACGGGGCTTCGACGTCCCGGCCGCGCTGGCCGGCACCGAGGGCACGCTGGGCGTGCTGCTCGGGGCGCGCCTCCGACTCACCGCCGTCCCCGCGGCCACCGCGCTCGCCGTCCTGGGCTACCGCGACATGGCGAGCGCCGCCGACGACGCCCCGCAGCTGCTGCCCTGCTCGCCCGTCGCCGTCGAGGGCCTGGACCGGCGCATCGTGGACGTGGTCGGCGGCCTGCGCGGCAAGGCCGCACTGCCCGAACTCCCGCGCGGAGCCGGATGGTTGCTGGTCGAGGTGGCCGGAGAGACCCCGGCCGCGGCACGGGACGCGGCCGGCCGCGTGATCGCCGCGGCCGGCGCCGAGGACTCCCGCCTGATCACCGACCCGGCGGAGGCCGCCGCCCTCTGGCGGATCCGCGAGGACGGCGCGGGCCTGGTCGCCCGGACCGCACGCGCCCACCCCGGCTGGGAGGACGCCGCCGTGCCGCCCGCCCGGCTCGGCGCCTACCTGCGCGAGTTCGAGGACCTGCTGGCCGCGCACGGGCTCACCGGCGTGCCGTTCGGCCACTTCGGCGACGGCTGCGTGCACGTCCGCGTGGACTTCCCGCTGGAGCGCCCCGGCGGGCCGGCCGTGTTCCGCGCGTTCCTGGAGGAGGCGGCCCGCCTGGTCGCCCGGCACGGCGGCTCGATGTCCGGCGAGCACGGCGACGGCCGGGCCCGCGGCGAACTCCTGCCCGCCATGTACTCTCCCGCCGCGCTGGCCGCGTTCGGCGCCGTCAAGGCCGTCTTCGACCCGGACGGCCTGCTCAACCCGGGCGTCCTGGTCGACCCCGCACCGCTGGACGCCGACCTGCGGCTGCCCGCCGCCCGGCCGCTGCGCACCGGACTCGCGCTCGCCCACCACCGCGACGGCGGCGACCTCACCCGGGCCGTCCACCGCTGCACCGGCGTCGGCAAGTGCCGCGCGAGCACCCCCGCCCCGGACACCGTGATGTGCCCGAGCTACCTCGCCACCCGCGACGAGAAGGACTCCACCCGGGGCCGGGCCCGCGTCCTCCAGGAGCTGGCCAACGGCACGCTGGTCAGGGGCTGGCAGGCCCCGGAGGTCGCCGAGGCCCTCGACCTGTGCCTGGCCTGCAAGGGCTGCTCCGCCGACTGCCCGAGCGGCGTCGACATGGCCGCGTACAAGGCCGAGTACCTGTACCAGCGCTACCGGCGCCGGCTGCGGCCGGCCTCGCACTACGCCCTCGGACTGCTGCCCGTCTGGGCCCGCCTCGCCTCGCTCGCCCCCGGCCTCGCCAACCGGGTCCTGTCCGGCCCGCTCGGCGGCCTCGGGCGGGCCGCCGCCGGCCTGGACCGGCGGCGCGAGCTGCCGCGCCTCGCCCCGCAGACCTTCCGCCAGTGGTTCGCCGGCCGCCCGGGGCCGGCGCCCGCCGGCGAGCCGGTCCTGCTCTGGGTCGACACCTTCACCGACCACTTCGGCCCGCAGGTCGGCCGGTCCGCCGTCCGGGTCCTCGAACGGGCCGGCTACCGGGTCGTCCTGCCGGACCGGCGGCTGTGCTGCGGCCTCACCACCATCACCACCGGGCAGCTGGACTCGGCCCGGCGCACCCTGCGCCGCACCGTCGCCGCCCTGGCCCCGCACGCCGAGGCCGGTCTGCCGATCGTCGGCCTGGAGCCCTCCTGCACCGCCGTCCTGCGCGGTGACGCGGCCGAACTGCTCGGCGCCACGGCCGAAGTGGCCGCCGTCGCCGGGGCCACCCGGACCCTCGCCGAGCTGCTCACCGCCACCCCCGGCTGGTCGCCGCCCCCGCTCCACGGCACCCGCGTGGTCGCCCAGCCGCACTGCCACCACCGGGCGGTCCTGGGCTGGTCCGCCGACCGCGAGCTGCTCACCCGCGCGGGCAGCACCGTCGACGCGGTCGCCGGCTGCTGCGGCCTGGCGGGCAGCTTCGGCGCCGAACGCGGCCACTACGAGACCAGCGTCCGGGTCGCCGAAACGTCCCTGCTCCCGGCCGTCCGGGCCGCCGGGCCGGACGCCACCCTGCTCGCCGACGGCTTCTCCTGCCGCACCCAACTCGCCCAGCTCGCCCACCGCGAGAGCCTCCACCTCGCCGAACTCCTGGACCGCCGATGACCGCCAAGCGCCCCCTGCTCGTGGGAACCGTCACCCTCGACCACCTGCACGAGGGCCCGCTCGGCCGCGCCCGCCCGCCGGTGACCCTGGCCTGGGGCGGCGTCATCCACAACGTCGCCTGCGCGATGGCCGCCCGCGGCGCCGACCCGGTCTTCGTCACCGCCACCTACACCGGCGACCTCGCCCCGGCCGTCGCCGCCCACCTCGCCGACCACCGGGTCGACTGGTGTCCGCTCCCGGTCGACACCCCACTGCCCGTCTTCGAGGCCGAACTCGTCGACGGCTCGGTCGCCGACAAGCACTTCACCGGCCAGGAGGCGCTGGACCTGCTCGCCCCCGCGCTGCTGGCCACCCGCCCCGACCTCCTCGACCGCGCCTCGGTCGTCGTCGCCGGCACCGACGGCCACCCCGCCACCCTGGCCTGGCTGGCCGACGCCGCCCACGACCGCGGGATACCGTTCTGGCTGCTGTCCGCCGACCCCACCGAGGTCCACAAGCTGGTCCCCGGGAGCCGGCACGCCGGCTTCGTCTCCCTCAACGCCCGCGAGCTCTCGAACTGGGCTGGCACCGAACTGGCCGACCACGACGCCGTCGCCACCGCCGCCCGCAAGCTGGTCGCCCCCGGCGGCCACACCCTCGTCACCCTGGGCGAGCAGGGGGCGCTCCTCGTCCCCGAGGACGGCAGCACCCCGCTCCACCAGCCCGCGCACCCCGTCCCCGGCCGGCCGCTCACGGTCGGCGCCGGCGACATCCTCTTCGCCTGCCTGCTCTCCGCCCGGCTGCTGCGGACCCCCTGGGACCAGGCCCTCCCCCGGGCGACCGCCCTCACCGCCGCCTACCTCGGCACCCCCGGCTACGCCGCCCTGCGCACCGGGGCCTGACGGGGGCTTGGCCGGGGCCAGGCGCTCCGCCGAGGTGCTCGGATCCGGGCCGCGTCCTCGGCCGGCCCGGCGGCCCCGGACCCGGCCCCCGGACCGGGCCGCAGCCGCAGGAGCGGCGGACGACCAGCCGGGAGGGGAACCGGCGCAGCCGGTCGCTGCGCGAGCCGCCCGTCCGGGGCCCGGAGCCCAGCACCAGTTCGACCGCGGCCCCGGCCATCGCCCGGGCGACCCGGTCGGGGCGGTGGCCGAGGGCGGTGATCGCGGCGACCCGGTCGCCGGTGCCACGGGCCGCGGGCCGTTGTTCACCGCGCAGGAGACGACCGCGGTCGAGGTCCCGGGAGTCCCCGCTGGATGCCCGGGGCGCCCCGGGGGGCGTCAGTGCCAGTCGGAGATCCGGACGTCGTTCGGGGAGGGCTCGCCCGCGCCGGTCTCGACGAGCTTCTTGAGGCTCAGCAGGTAGCTGGCCCACTTGGTGCTGCAGTGGGACATGAACTCCACCTGCTCGCGCCAGCCCTCGTGGCGGAAGAGCAGGATCGTCCACTCGCCCTCGGTCCTGAGGTCGAAGGAGACCCGGGTACCGATCCACTCCTCGGGGCCGTCGACGACCTCCCAGAGCACCCGGCGGGAGGGCTCGGTCTCCAGCACCTTCATGTCGAAGCCGCCGGGCGGGAAGCGGAAGCGGAGCAGGCCGCCGGGCGCGGCGTCGCCGTCGGTGTCCTCGGTCCACCAGGCGGCCAGGCCGTCCACGGTGGTGAGGGCGGCGTAGACCTTCTCGATCGGTGCGGTGGCGCCGATGCGGTGCACGATGTCCATGGTCATTCCTCCCGGGCCTGCTGGATCGCCTCGGCGATCCGCTTGATGCGGTGCAGTCGGGCGTCCCATGCGGCGCCGACCGCGGTGAGTTGGGCGACGGCCCGGGCGAGCTGGGCGCGGTCGACCTCGTAGCGGCGTTCGCGGCCCAGGGCGGTGCCGTGCACCAGGCCTGCGCGGTCGAGGACGCCGAGGTGCTTGGCGACGGCCTGGCGGGTGACCGGCAGGTGGTCGCTGAGGGTGGTGGCGGTGCCGCCGCCCCCGGTGAGCAGCAGGTCGAGCATCCGGCGGCGGATCGGGTCGCCGACTGCGGACCAGAGCTCGTCGTCGACGGCGGTCACGGCTTCGCCGCCGCTCGGGGCGCGTAGGCGGCCAGGCGGGGCAGGAAGTGGTCCCAGCCGCGGGCGTGGTCCAGGTAGGCCTCCTCCAGGACGGCGGCCTCCCAGCCCTTCTCCCGGAAGCCGGCCTCGCTGAAGCGCAGCAGGGTGCCGGCGCCGGAGGGGACCAGGTCGAAGGTGACCAGCAGCGAGTTGTCGGGGGCGGCGCTCTCGCCGTCCTCGTACACCCAGCGGAAGGCGAACCGCCGGGGCGGGTCGGCCTCGACCACGGTGATCGGGGCCACCGTGGCGCCGGGCGAGGCCGGGTCGCCGAAGGTGATCACACCGGTGGCGCCGGGGACGGGTTCGAGGTCGGCCTCGTCGGGCCACCACTCGCGCAGGTGCTCGGGCGCGCTGACGACCTCGTAGACCACCTCGGGGGCGGCGTCGATGTGGATCTCCCGCTCGATGCTGCCGTACTCCATCGGAGCCTCCAGGGATGAGCAACCTTTGGTTGCACATCACTGTAGGCCGGACCCCCGCGATGCGCAACCGTTGGTTGCGAGTCAACGGGCGCGGGCGCGTCAGTCCGCCAGCGCGCGGCGCCCGAGCCCCTCCAGCGCCGCGACGATCCGCTCCAGCGACAGGCCGCCCTGGCGCTGGTGGCGGAAGAGTTCGGGGGCGAGCGGGGCCAGCAGGTGGTCGGCGGCGGCCGCGGGGTCGGGCAGGCCGGCCTGCCGGGCCAGGTGGGCGACGTGCAGCCGCCAGAAGCCGTAGGCGCCGGTCCGGTAGCGCGCCTCGCCGGTCTCCGCACCCAGCACCAGGTGGACGTGGGTCTCCAGCAGGCCGGCCATCGCGGCGTAGAACGCGGCCAGCCGCTCCCCGGGTGCGGGGTGCGGCCCGCCCGCCGGGCCGGGGCCGAGCGGCGGCGGGCCGGCGATCACCCGCTCCTGGAGCGCCCGCTCGTGCTCGTCGAGGAGCGCCCGGGCGATCGACGCCCGGTCCGGGTAGCGCCGGTAGAGCGTGCCGCGGCCGATGCCGGCGGCCTTGGCGATGTCGTCCATGGTGACGGCGGCCGGGTCGCCCTCGACGAAGAGCCGCTCGGCGGCGGCGAGCACCCGGGCCCGGTTGCGGGCGGCGTCGGCGCGCTCGCGCGGACGGCCCTCGTCGATCCGGGGCAGCGGGGGGAGTTCGGTCACGGTGGACAGCCTAGAGACAAGTGGACACCGCGTCCACTTGCTCGTAGGGTGCGGGAGGAGACAACCGGACACCGTGTCCGCTTGTTCGTCGTCGACTTCCTGGGGGTCCGCCATGCCACGGCTTCTGCACCTGAACAGCAGCGCACGCACCGACTCCGTCACCCGCCGTCTCGGCGCGGCGTTCGTCCGCGCCTGGCGGGAGGCCGGCGGCGGCGCGGTGGTCCACCGCGACCTCGCCGCCGAGCCGGTGCCGCCGATCGGCGCCGGTTGGACCGGCATCTGCGACACCCTGCTCCGGGAGGGCATCACCGAGATCGCCCGGTACCCGGAGGCGGTGCGCGGCCCCGAGCAGCGGCGGGCGTGGGCGGTGGTCGCACCGCTGCTGGCCGAGCTGACCGCCGCCGACGTGGTGCTGATCGGCGCTCCGATGTACAACTTCGGCGTCCCGGCCGCGCTCAAGGCGTGGATCGACCAGGTGACCTTCCCGAAGATGGTGCTGGCCCCGCGCCGCTTCGTGGTGCTCTCGGCCCGCGGCGGCGCGTACGGTCCGGGGACGCCCCGGGAGCCGTTCGACCACCAGGGCCGCTACCTGCTGGACTTCTTCCGCGGCCACTACGCGGTCGAGGACGGCCGGCTGATCGGCGCCGAACTGGTCAACGCGACGGTCGACCCGGCGCTGGCGGCCCGGCTGCCGCAGCACCGGGACTCGGCCGCCCGGGCGCTGGAGCAGGCCGACGCGCTGGCCCGCGAGCTGGCCGCGGCCGGCCGGGAGGGGTGAACCGTGGCGTGGATCTGGCTGCTGGCGGCGGGCGCGGTCGAGGTCGCCTGGGCGCAGAGCATCCGCCCGACCGACGGCTTCACCCGCCTCCCGCAGACCGTGCTCTGCTTCGCGCTGATGCTGGGCGCGGTCTTCCTGCTCGCCCGCGCGGTCCGCGACCTGCCGGTGGGCACCGCGTACGCGGTCTTCACCGGCATCGGCACGGTCGGCGCCGTCCTGGTCGGGGCCCTGCTGCGGGGCGAGGCGCTCACCCCGCTGCGCGCCGTCGGCCTCGCGCTGATCACCGCCGGCCTGGTCACCGTCCGCCTGGGCGAGTCGGGGTGACCCGGCCGGGCGGACGGTGAGGTCGGATCAGCCGACCGAGGAGTAGGCGATGATGCCGCGGCGCAGGCCGTCGACTGCCTTGCGGGCGGTGGAGCGCAGCTCGGCGTCCTCGCCGGCCGCGTCCTGGATCTGGCCGAGCACGTCGATCAGCTGCTTCGTCCACCGGACGAAGTCGCCGGCCGGCATGTCGGCGTCGCGCAGCACCTGGTCCAGCTCGTGGCCGAGCGCCCAGCGGTACGCGGCCCAGGCGAAGCCCAGGTCGGGCTCGCGCTGGCCGACGCCCTCGGCGGTGGAGATCTTGTGCTGCTCCTCCAGCGCGTCCAGGTGGCCCCAGATCCGGACCATGTGGCCGAGCGCGGTCTTGGCGTTGCCCTCGGGCACCCGCGGGGCGAGCGCGTCGTCGGACTGCCGGGCCTCGTACACCAGCGCCGAGGCGCAGGCGGCGAGCTCGGCGGCGGCCAGGCCCCGCCAGACGCCCTCGCGGATGCACTCGGAGGCGAGCAGGTCGAGCTCGCCGTAGAGCCGGCCCAGGCGCTTGCCGTCCGCGGTGACGGTGTCGCCGGTGAGGTAGCCGAGGTCGGTGAGCAGGCCGCAGACCCGGTCGAAGGTCCGGGCGATGGTGTGGGTGCGCGAGCGCATCCGCCGCTCCAGGAGCTCGGTGTCCCGGTGCAGGCGGTGGTAGCGCTCGGACCAGCGGGCGTGGTCCTCCCGCTCGTCGCAGCCGTGGCAGGGGTGCTGCCGCAGGGTGGCGCGCAGCCGGGCGATCTCGGGGTCGTCGGCGGCGGCCGCCCGGCCGCGGCGGTAGCGCTCGGGCTCGGTGTGGCCGGCCTTGGTGCGCAGCGCCGAGGCGAGGTCGCGGCGGGACTGCGGGCTGCGCGGGTTGAAGGACTTGGGGATCCGCATCCGGTCGACCGGCGCCACCGGGTGCGGGAAGTCGATCATCGCGAGGCGCTTGACCTGGCGCTCGGCGGTGAGCACCACCGGGCGCGGCCCGTCCTGGTAGTCGGGGTGGCGGCTCGCGCCGCGGCCGTTGCGGGAGACCGGCGGCAGGCCCGGGTCGAGGACCAGCGCGAGGCCGGCGAACTTGCCGGTCGGGACGTGGATGATGTCGCCCGGCTTGAGCTGCTCGATCGACTCGACGGCGGCCGAGCGGCGCTGGCTGCTGCCCTCGCGGGCGAGCTCGTTCTCCCGCTCCTTGAGCCGCCGGCGCAGCGCCATGTACTCCTCGAAGTCGCCGAGGTGGCAGGTCATCGACTCGCGGTAGCCCTCCAGGCCCTCCTCGTTGCGCTGCACCTGGCGGGCGATGCCGACCACCGAGCGGTCGGCCTGGAACTGCGCGAAGGAGGTCTCCAGCAGCTCCCGCGAGCGGTGCCGGCCGAACTGGCCGACCAGGTTGACCGCCATGTTGTACGAGGGGCGGAAGGAGGACTTCAGCGGGTAGGTGCGGGTGCCGGCCAGGCCGGCCAGCGCCTCCGGGTCGAGGCCGCGCTGCCAGAGCACCACGGCGTGGCCCTCGACGTCGATGCCGCGGCGGCCGGCCCGGCCGGTGAGCTGGGTGTACTCGCCGGGGGTGATGTCGGCGTGGGTCTCGCCGTTCCACTTGACCAGCTTCTCCATGACCACCGAGCGGGCGGGCATGTTGATGCCGAGCGCCAGGGTCTCGGTGGCGAAGACCGCCTTGACCAGGCCCTTGACGAAGAGCTCCTCGACGACCTCCTTGAACCGGGGCAGCATGCCGGCGTGGTGGGCGGCGATGCCCCGCTCCAGCCCGTCCAGCCACTCGTAGTAGCCGAGGACGTGCAGGTCCTGGTCGGGGATGTCGGCGCAGCGCTCCTCGACGATCTGCCGGACCTGGGCGCGCTCGGCGTCCCGGTTGAGGCGCAGGCCGGAGGAGAGGCACTGCTGGACGGCGGCCTCGCAGCCGGCCCGGCTGAAGATGAAGGTGATCGCCGGGAGCAGGCCCTCGGCGTCGAGCCGCTCGATCACGTCGATCCGGCCCGGCGTCCAGACCCGGCCGGGGCGGCCGGCCGGCATCGAGCGGCCGCGGCCCTTGGCGAAGCGGTCCCGCCCGCCGCGGTCCATCTCGGAGCGGGCGAGCCGGACCAGCTCGGGGTTGACCGCCTTGGCGGGGTTGCGCGGGGCGTTCCTGGGGCGGCCGTCGCGGTCCGGGTTGGCGAACAGGTCGTACATCCGGTTGCCGGCCATCACGTGCTGCCACAGCGGGACCGGGCGGTGCTCGGAGACGATCACCCGGGTGCCGCCGCGCACCGTGTCCAGCCAGTCGCCGAACTCCTCGGCGTTGGAGACGGTGGCCGACAGCGAGGCCAGCACCACCGACTCGGGCAGGTGGATGATGACCTCCTCCCAGACGGCGCCGCGGAAGCGGTCGGCGAGGTAGTGGACCTCGTCCATCACCACGTAGCCGAGGCCGTCCAGGGCGGAGGAGCCCGCGTACAGCATGTTGCGCAGCACCTCGGTGGTCATCACGACCACCGGGGCGTCGCCGTTGACGCTGTTGTCGCCGGTGAGCAGGCCGACCTTGGCGGCGCCGTACCGCTTGACCAGGTCGCCGAACTTCTGGTTGGAGAGCGCCTTGATCGGCGTGGTGTAGAAGCACTTGCGGCCGCTCGCCAGGGCGAGGTGGACGGCGAACTCGCCGACGATGGTCTTGCCGGAGCCGGTGGGCGCGGCGACCAGGACGCCCTCGCCGGCCTCCAGGGCCCGGCAGGCCTCGATCTGGAAGGGGTCGAGCGGGAAGTCGTACAGCTGCTGGAAGCCGTGCAGCGCGGTGGCCTGCTCCTTGGCGCGCTCGCGCGCGGCCGCGTACGCCTCGGAGGGGCTCAGCTGCTGCTCGGGCAGGGGGGTGTCCACTGGTGTCACCTGGTCTTCCCGTGCGACGGGGCGCAGCTGCTGGGTTCGGTGTGGTTGATCGTGCATCTCAGCCTGAGGTTACCCGGCTGCACTGACATCAATGACACCGTTTTCCGGGGGCCACGCGGCGCGGTCGGACCACTGCTCCCGGTGATCATGCAACTTGCGAACTGCTCACATCCTGAGTTGCAAATGTCTTCATTCAGTCGACATAACGTCAGCCCAGATCAAGAGTCGATCGAATTCGGACTCTTCTGATCAACAGTCATGTCAGGACCGAACGGTTCCTACAGTCGGACCACCGAGCACGCCACGAACTGGAGGATCACGATGGCGAATCTGGAGACCTCGCTGAAGGAAGCGATGAACATCGAGGGGGCCATGGGGGTGGCCCTGGTCGACTACAACAGCGGCATGGCGCTCGGCACCCTGGGTGACGGTGCCGAAATCGACCTCAATGTCGCAGCGGCCGCCAACACGGACCTGGTCCGTGCCAAGATGCGCACCATGGAGATGCTGAATCTCCAGGACAACGACATCGAGGACATCCTGATCAGCCTGACCAGCCAGTACCACCTGATCCGACCCCTGACCACGAAGACCGGTCGCGGGCTGTTCCTGTACCTGGCGCTCAACCGCACCCGGTCCAACCTGGCGATGGCCCGGCACCAGCTGAAGCGGATCGAGTCGACGCTGGAGATCTGACCGGGGGTCCGGAGGGAGGGGGCGTCGATGCCCAAACCGCTGTACCAGGCCAAGGCCGAGTTCTTCCGGATGCTGGGGCATCCGGTGCGGATCCGGGTGCTGGAGCTGCTGCAGGCCGGGCCGACCCCGGTCCGGGAGCTGCTGGCCGATCTGGACATCGAGCCCTCCAGCCTGTCCCAGCAGCTCGCGGTGCTGCGCCGGGCCGGGCTGGTGACCGCCACCAGGGAGGGCTCCAGCGTGGTCTACGAGCTGGCCGGCGCCGACGTGGCGGAGCTGCTGCGCACCGCCCGCCGGATCCTCACCGAGCTGCTGACGGACCAGAACATCCTGTTGGCCGAGCTGCGCGCGGGCGGCGCCAGCGGGTGATCCCTAACGGGTGATCAGGTGGGTCAGCCCGTCCGCCAGCCGGACGTACTCCTCCGGGCGGTTGTAGACCTGGGCACTGATCCGCAGGACGCCGCCGCCGATCCAGGGCCGGACCGCGATCCGGGCCCCGAGCCGGCGGCGGACCGCGACCATCAGCGCCTTCGCCGCGTGCTCGCTCTCGGCCACCCCCGGCGGCAGCCGCAGTGCCCGCATCGAGGTGCCCGCGCACTCGGCGAGCGGGCGCAGCCCGGCGCGTTCGACCAGCTGCCGGCGGCCGTGCCCGACCAGCGCCTCGTTGTGCCGCCGGACCCGGTCGGTGCCGAGCTTCTCCAGCAGGGCGAAGCCGGCCGGGGCCGCCAGCCACGGGGTGTAGTCGCAGGTGCCGCGCCACTCGACCCGGGCCGGGAAGCCCCGGTCGTGCTCCCAGGAGAGCATCAGCGGGCGGACCTTGGGCCGCCAGGCCGCGGTGACCGCGAGCACGGCGGCGGCCCGCGGGGCGAAGGCCCACTTGTGCAGGTTGCCGACCCAGAAGTCGGCGCCGCCGGCCGCGCCGCCCAGGTCGACCGGCAGCATGCCGGGGGCGTGCGCGGCGTCCACCACGGTGACCACGCCGCGGGCCGCGAGGTCGGCCAGCAGCTCGGGGGTGGCGATCGCCCGGGCGGTGGGCGAGGTGATCAGGTCGAGCACGGCGACCCGGGTGCGGGGCGTGACGGCGTCCAGCAACCGGTCGCGGACCGCCTCCTCGTCCGGGGCGTGCGGGGAGATCCGGACGCAGCGCACGGTGGCGCCGGTCTCGGCGGCGCGCCGCTCGGCGGCCCGGGTGACCACGCCGTAGCCGTGGTCGGTGACCAGCACCTCGTCGCCGGGTCCGAGCGGGACGGTGTCCAGGGCGACCGCGACGCCCTCGGTGACGTTGGTGAGCAGGGCGAGCTTCCCCGGGTCGCCGCCGAGCGCGGAGGCGACCTCGGCGCGGGCCCGGGCGATCCGGTCGGGCAGGTCGAGGAAGAACCCGTCGGGGTCGCGCTCCTGTTCGGCCCGGAGTCTGGCCTGGACGCGCTGCACGGGGACCGGGACGGCGCCGTACGAGCCGTGGTTGAGGTGGGCCACCTCCGGGTCGAGGGTGAAGAGGTTTCCGGTACCGGGCAGGGGTGGGGTCATCGCTTCGTCCAGGGGTCGTCTCGAATTTTATGTTGTGTGACATTTCACACTGCATACTTCTAGCCGAACGGCGGGGGTCGCGGCAACCATCGGCGGGTGACCCACACCGACCCCTTCCTCGCGCTGAGCGCCCGCACCGGCCGCTTCAGCTACGGTTCCCCGCGCGCGGCCGCCCTCTCCTCGGACGGCGCCCGCCTGCTCTTCCTGCGCTCCACCGGCGCGGAGGACCCGGTCGAGCGGCTCTGGCTGCTGGACCTGACCACCCGCCGGGAGACCCTGGTCGCCGACCCGGCGGCGCTCGCCCCCGGCCGCACCGGCGACCCGGCCGACCTGCCGGTGCTGGAGCGCCGGCTGCGCGAGCGGCTGCGGCTGTGGGCGCCGGGCATCGGCTCCTTCGCCGCCACCGGCGACCTGGCCACCGCCGTCTTCGCGCTGGACGGCCGCGTCTTCCGGACCGACACCGCCACCGGATCCACCACCGAACTCCCGGTCGCCGGGCCCGCGTTCGACCCCCGCCCGAGCGCCGACGGGAGCCTGGTCGCGTACGTCGCGGGCGGGCAGCTCTGGCTGACCGGCGAGCAGCCGGCCGACGCCCCGCTCAGCCCGCGCGACGGCGCGGTGTGGGGCGTGGCGGAGTTCGCCGCCGCCGAGGAGCTGGGCCGCACCCGCGGCCACTGGTGGTCGCCGGACGGCTCGGCGCTGCTGGTCACCCGGATCGACGAATCCGCCCTGCCACTGCGGTGGTTCGCCGACCCCGCGCACCCCGAGCGGGCCCCCGAGTCGTTCGCCTACCCGCAGGCCGGCGGCCCCAACGCGGACCTCCAGCTCTGGGTGCTCGGCCTGGACGGCGGCCGGGTCCGGATCCTCTGGGACACCGACGAGTTCCCCTACCTGACCGCGGCCGGCTGGGAGGGCGACGGCGAGCTGCTGCTGACCGTCGCCGACCGGCTGCAGCAGCGCGTCGTGCTGCTCAGCGCCGACCCGGCGACCGGAAAGACCACCGAACTCGCGCTCACCACGGACGAGTTCTGGGTCGACCCGCTGCCCGGCACGCCGCAGCGGCTGGCCGACGGCCGGGTGCTCACCTCGTACGACACCCCTGCGGCCCGCGGCGTGGCGCTGGACGGCCGGATCCTCACCGACGAGCGGCTGCAGGTCCGCCGGGTGGTCGGCACCTACCGCGACCGGCTGCTGATCGAGGGCGGCGAGGGCGACCCGGCCGACCAGCAGCTCTTCCTGCTCGACCCGGACGGCGGCGCGCCCGAGCGGCTCACCGAGGGCCCCGGCGTGCACAGCGCGACCGCGGTGAACGGCGGCACCCTGCTGCTCACCTCGGCCACCCAGGCCGGCGTACGCCGCACCCTGCACACCGCCGACGGCGACTTCCCGCTGGCCGACCTGGCCGCGCCGCTCCCCCACCGGGTGACCCCGAAGCTCGCCCGGGTCACCGAACTCGGCCTGCCCACCGCCGTGGTGTACCCTCGCGGGCACGCGGCGGGCACCCGGCTCCCGGTCCTGCTGGACGTCTACGGCGGCCCCGGCTACCAGGCGGTGGCCAACGAGCCGCGCCGCTGGCAGCTCAAGCAGTGGTGGGCCGACCAGGGCTTCGCGGTGGTCACCACCGACAACCGGGGCACCCCGTTCGTCTCGCCGGAGTTCACCCGGGCGATCTTCCGCCGGTTCTCGCAGGTGGCGATCGACGACCAGGTGGCCGCGCTGCAGGCGCTCGCCGCCGACCACCCGGACCTGGACCTCGGCCGGGTCGGCGTGCGCGGCTGGTCGTACGGCGGGTACTTTGCCGCGCTCGCGGTGCTGCGCCGCCCGGACGTGTTCCACGCGGCCAGCGCGGGTGCCCCGCCGACCGACTTCCGGCTGTACGACACCGCCTACACCGAGCGCTACCTGGGCCTGCCGCAGGAGAACCCGGACGGCTACCTGGCGGACTGCCTGATCCCGGACGCGCCGGGGCTGTCCCGGCCGCTGCTGCTGATCCACGGCCTGGCGGACGACAACGTGCACCCCTCGCACACCCTGCTCCTCTCCGAGGCGCTGACCCGCGCGGGCCGGCCGCACGGTGTGCTGCCGCTGCCGGGGGTGAGCCACATGACGCCGGACGGCGGGCTGGAGGCCGTCGCGGCGGCCGAGCTGGCCTTCCTGCGGAACGCGCTCGACATCAACCCTGGCCCAAACCCTTCCATGTGACCGATGACATGTGAAATATTACCCGCGCTCAACACCACCCACCGTCCGGAAAGGACAGGTCAGTTGCGCAGACTTTCCGTCGCAATCGCGGTAGCGCTGGCCTCCAGCGCGATAGCCGTGGCAGTACCCCCCGCCGGCGCAGCGCCGGTGGCCCACTCCCCGACCCTGGCCCAGAACCAGGGCGCGGAGGGCCAGGAGGCCCCCGCGGCACCGCTCGCCCCGCAGGAGCGCCGACGCCAGGCCCTGCGCACCGAGGCGCTCGCCGGCGTCAACCAGGGCACCGTCGCCAAGAGCGCCGAGGGCACCACGCCGAAGAAGGTGAAGATCGGCAACGACTACGTCCAGCTCGCGCAGCAGCGCACGGACAAGGTCTTCGTGATCCTCGCCCAGTTCGGCGACCAGGTCGACAACTCGACCCTCTACAACGGCCAGCCCCGCTACGCGGGGACCCCGGGCCCCAAGCACAACCAGATCCCGAAGCCGGGCAAGGACGACACGCACACCTACTGGGAGAGCGACTTCAGTCGCGACTACTACCAGCGGATGTTCTTCGACGACACCCCCGGCGCCAACTCGATGCGCAACTACTACCGCACCCAGTCCTCGGGCCGGTACGACATCGAGGGCACCGTCTCCGACTGGGTGACGCTGCCGTGGAACGAGGCCCGCTACGGCTCCAACAAGGGCCCGCAGGGCGGCGGCGCCTGGACCCAGGCGCAGGAGCTCGTCCGGGACGCCACCAAGGCCTGGTACGACGGCGAGATCGCCAAGGGCCGCAGCGCCGCCTCGGTCAAGGCCGAGCTGGCGCAGTACGACGTCCAGGACCGGTACGACTTCGACAAGGACGGCAACTTCGACGAGCCGGACGGCTACCTCGACAACGTGATCGTGGTGCACGCCGGCGTCGACGAGACCTGGGGCGGCGGCGCCCAGGGCCAGGACGCCCTCTGGGCGCACCGGTCCTGGACCTTCCCCGACCCCACCGGCCAGACCGGCCCCGCCGGCAACCGGATCGGCGGCGCCCAGGTCGGCGACAGCGGCCTGTACGTCTACGACTACGTGCAGGCGGGCGAGAACAGCGGCGTCGGCCTCTTCTCGCACGAGTACGGCCACAACCTGGGCCTGCCGGACCTGTACCCGACCTCGGGCGGCGACAACTCGGTCAACTTCTGGTCGCTGATGTCCTCCGCCTCGTACCTGGGCCGGGGCAAGAACACCACCGGTTCGCTCCCCGGCGACCTGGACGCCTGGAGCAAGCTGCAGCTCGGCTGGCTCAACTACGACGAGGCGCAGGCCGCCACCCGCTCCAGCCACACCCTGGGCGTCAGCGGCTACAACACCGACCAGGCGCAGGCGGTGCTGGTGCACCTGCCGGCCGGCCGCACCACCACCACGCTGGCCGAGCCCTACGAGGGCGGCTCGCAGTGGTGGAGCGACACCGGCGACTACATGGACGCCTCGCTGACCCGCACCGTCGACCTGACCGGCGCCACCGCCTCGGCGTCGATCTCGGCGGCCACCTGGTACGACATCGAGCAGGACTACGACTTCCTGACGGTGGAGGCCTCCACCGACGGCGGCAAGTCGTGGACGGCGCTCGGCGGCACGGTGGACGGCGCCCCGATCGGCAACACCACGGCGCTGGTGCCCGGCCTGTCCGGCACCTCCAACGCCTGGCGGCAGCTGGACATCCCGCTCGACGCCTACCTGGGCAAGAGCGTGCAGGTGCGCTTCCACGTCACCTCCGACTCCAACACCCACGGCAAGGGCGTGCTGCTGGACGCGGTCAAGGTGACCGCCGACGGCACCGCCGTGGTCCAGGACGGCGCGGAGGGCGGCGGCAGCGGCTGGGCCCGGACCGGCGGCTTCTCGGTGATCAAGGGCAAGGACGCGGTCAAGGAGCACCCGCGGGCGTACCTGGTGGAGAACCGCCGGTACGTCGGCTACGGCGCCTACCTGAAGACCGGCCCGTACAACTTCGGGTACTCGGGCGTCACCGGCAAGACCAACGTCATCGACAACTACCCCTACCAGCAGGGCGTCCTGGTGTGGCTGTGGGACACCTCCTACGGCGACAACAACACCAAGGACCACCTGGGCGGCGGCCTGGTCCTGCCGGTCGACGCCCACCCGCAGGCGACCCGGTTCGCCGACGGGACGGTCACCAACGGGCGGTCGCAGAGCTACGACGCGACCTTCTCGCTGCAGCCGACCACCTCGTTCACCCTGCACAAGGCGGGCGTGGCCACCGTGGTGCCTTCGGAGCCCGCGGTGACGGCGTTCAACGACCGCACCGGCGTGTACACCGACCCGGCGATCCCGCAGCTGGGCGTGGCCGTGCCGGACACCAACACGAAGATCGAGGTCGTCCGGGAGACCCAGGGCGGGCGGCTGACCACCATCAAGGTCGGCCCCGCGTCCTGAACCCGCACGACGGAGGCGGGGCGGCGCTTGTAAAGAGTTCTTTCTAAAGATAGCTTTACATCCATGAGCGACGACCCGCCGACCGAGATCCGGCTCACCGATCCGCGCGCCCTGCGCGCCTACGCCCATCCGACCCGGATGGCCCTGGTCGGCCTGCTCCGCCGCGAGGGTCCGCTGACCGCGACCCGCGCGGCGGAGCTGCTCGGCACCGAGTCGGTGGCGAGCTGCTCCTTCCACCTGCGCCAGCTCGCCAAGTACGGGCTGGTCGAGGAGGCCGGCGGCGGCCGCGGCCGGGAGAAGCCCTGGCGCGCCACCGCGACCTTCACCAGCTGGGACGCGGCCCCGGACGACCCGGCCGCCGCCACCGCGGGCGAGGCCCTGCAGCGCGCCGTCCTGGACAGCCACTACGAGCGCGCCGTGAACTGGCTCGCCGCCTCCGCCGACGAGCCGCGGGAGTGGCGCGAGGCGGCCGGCGCCGGGGACACCGTGGTCCAGGTCACCGCCGCCGAACTCGCCGAGCTCACCGAGCGGTTCGCCGAACTCACCCGGCCCTACCTGGAGCGGGTGCGCGACCCCGGGCGGCAGCCCGAGGGCAGCCGCCCGGTGGTGCTGGTCCAGCTCGCCCTCCCGGCCGGCCCGGAGGTGCGACGGTGACCGCCCTCCTCGACTCCCCCGCCGGCACCGGCCGGACAGCCGCGCTGCTGCGCGACACCGCCTTCCGCAGGTACTGGACCGGCCAGACCGTCTCCTCGCTCGGCGACCAGGTCACCATGCTGGTCGTCCCGCTGATCGCCATCTCCGCACTGCACGCCGACGCCGCGCAGATGGGCTACCTGGCCGCCGCCGGCTGGCTGCCGTACCTGCTGCTCTCGCTGCACGCGGGCAGCTGGGCCGACCGGTACGCCCGGCGCCGCCAGGTGATGATCGCCACCGACCTCGGCCGGGCCGCCCTGCTGCTGACCGTCCCGGCCGCCTACGCCCTCGGGGTGCTGACCCTCCCCCAGCTGTACGCCGTGGTGCTCGGGGTGGGCGCGCTGTCGGTGTTCTTCAACGTCTGCAACCCGCCGCTGTTCGTCTCCCTGGTGCCCGCCGACCGCTACCTGCAGGGCAACTCGCTGCTGATGGGCAGCCGGGCGGTCACCTACGTCGCCGGACCGGGCGCCGGCGGCCTGCTGGTGCAGCTGCTGGCCGCGCCGCTGGCCCTGGTCGCGGACGCCTTCTCCTACCTCGCCTCGGCCTTCTTCCTGGCCCGCATCGACCCGGCCGAGCCGCCCGCCGAACCCGCCGGACGGGGCGCGCTGGGCGCCGGCCTGCGCTGGATCCGGCGGAACCCGGTGATCCGGGCGGCCCTGCTCGGCACCGCCACGGTCAACCTGTTCACCTTCGTCTTCGCGGCGCTGTTCGTCTTCTACGCCACCACCGACCTCGGGCTGGGCGCGGGCCTGCTCGGCGCGGTGCTGGGCGCGGCCGCGGTCGGCACGGTGCTCGGCGCGCTGGTCACCGGGCGGCTGGCCCGGCGGATCGGGGTGGGCCCGGCCTTCGTGTTCGGCCTGGTGCTCTTCCCCGCGCCGCTGCTGCTGGTACCCGCCGTGCACGGCTCCGGCCCGGGCACCCTGGGGCTGCTGTTCGCCGCCGAGTTCTTCTCCGGCGTCGGGGTGATGATCCTGGACATCACGGCCGGGACCATCTTCGCCGGGGTGATCCCGGACGCCCTGCGCTCCCGGGTCTCCGGCGCGTACCAGGCGGTCAACTACGGCGTGCGGCCGATCGGTTCGCTGCTCGGCGGCGCACTCGGCGCCACCCTGGGGCTGCGGCCCGCGCTGTGGATCGCCGCGGTGGGCGCGCTGGCCTCGTTCCTGTGGGTGGTGGCCTCGCCGATCCCGCGCATGCGGGAACTGCCTGACATCCCGTCAGGGGACGGCGCACCCTAGCGCATTCGGGCATATGCCCGACGGATATGCGAGAAAGACTCCCCTCGCACGAGTGTCCCCGGTAGCGTTGCGTCCTGGTCAGACTACCGCAGGTGACGGCGGTGGCAGGGGCGCGCGCCGTGGCCGCGCGCGGGGAGGGGCAGCAGTCAGTGCCGGGGATCGAGGAGTGCCTTGCGGAAGCCATGGGGATCACCGGCGCCCTGGGAGTGAGCCTGGTCGACTGGACCAGCGGCCTCGCCATAGGCACCGCCGGCGAGGGCCCGGACGGCGACCACGAGGCCGGCGCGGCGGACGCCACGGAGCTGGCCCGCGCCGTCACCCAGACCCCGTCCTTCGCCGACCCGGCGACCGGCGCCGCCCCCGCCGAGGACGTGATCGTCAGCTCGGCCGGCGCGTACCACCTGATCCGCTTCGTCGACACCGTCTTCGACTCCAACGTCTTCTTCTACCTGCGACTCGACCGGGACAAGGCGAACCTGGCGATGGCCAGGATCCGGCTGGCCGCCGTCGCCGACCGATTGGTGCTGGTCTGATGCGCACCGCACCCGCCCCGCTGCCGCGCCGGCACCGCTCGTCCTGCGCGCCCGCCACCACCTTCGAGGCCGCGCTCACCGACCTCGCCGCCGAGCACGCCACCGGCTCGCTGGCCGGCCCGGAGGGCACCGTCCACCTCGCCTACGGCCAGGTGGTGCACGCCGAGGCGCCGGCCGCCGCCGGCGTCGGCGAACTGCTCACCGGCAGCGGCCGGATCGCGGCCCGGGACTGGGAGGACGCCGAGCTGCTGGGCGCCGGCCGGCTCGCCGAGTACCTGCTGGCGGCCGGCCAGGTCGGCCGCGGCGAGCTCGAACTCTGCCGGCTCACCGCGCTGTTCGACGCCGCGCACTTCGCGCTCGGCCAGCACGGCGGCGAGCTGACCTTCGACGCCCTGGCCCTGCCGCGCTTCCGCCTCACCCGGCCGCTGACCGTGCACCAGCTGCGCGGCGTGGTCGGCCGGCGGCGCGCGCTGCTCGACCGCTGCTGGCCCTCCACCGCGGTGGACGCGGTGCCGCTGCTGCGCCGCCACGGCGCGCCGGTCCGCCGGCCCGCGGTCCCGGTCCGCCGCCGGGAGGCGCTGCTGGCCGCCTGCGACGGCACGCGCACCGCCCCCGAGATCGCCCGGCTGATCGGGCGCTCCGCCTTCGGCACGCTGCTGGACGTCCGGCAGTTGGCCGCCGCCGGACTGCTGGAGGCCCGTCCGCAGCCGGCCACCCCTCCTCCGCCACCGGTCGCGGTCGGGCAACCGGCCGCCCTGCCCGACGTCTCGCTGCCGCCGGGCCCCCGCACCTACGACCCGGCGGATCCGGAGGTGGGGCTGCTCCTTCGACTACGCGCCGCTCTGGAGGCCCTGTGACCCCGCCGCCCGCCCGCTGTGTCCCGCCGACGAAGTCATGAGGCGGACCTTGCGACAGCTCACCGCCAAGAGGACAACCGTGCTGCCCGAACCCGAGGTCCAGGCCGAACTGCGCGGCCTGCGCGCCAGGATCCCGCACCTGACCGGCGGCCTGGTCGCCACCACCGACGGCCTCGTCGTCGCCCACGACACCAGCGGCCTGGAGGCCGAGTCGGTGGCGGCGCTGACCGCCGCCGCGCTCGGCGTCGGTGCCCGGCTGGCCGAGGCCACCGGCCACGGGTCGTTCCGCGAGCTGCTCACCCGAGGCGAGCGCGGCTACACCGCCACCTACGCGGCGGGGGCCTACACCGTGCTCACCCTGATGGCCGGACCGGAGACCAACGTCGGCCGGCTCCACCTGGAAGCCCGCCGGGCCGGCGCGCGGATCGCCGCGCTGGCCGACGCCGAACTCGACCGCGGCTGACCGCAGCCACCCGCTCGTCCACCGAACATCGACAAACCGACAGGAAGAGAAACACATGGCCACCATCGACACCGCCCTCAAGGAAATCATGTCCTCGATCGAGGGCAGCATCGGCATCGCCGTGGTCGACTACAACAGCGGCATGGCTCTGGGCACCCTCGGCGGCGGCCCGGACCTGGACCTGAATGTGGCGGCGGCCGGCAACACCGACGTGGTGCGGGCGAAGCTCCGCGCGATGGAGCTGCTCAACCTCAACGAGGCGATCGAGGACATCCTGATCACCCTGTCCGGCCAGTACCACCTGATCCGGCCGCTGACCGCGCGCTCCGGCAAGGGCCTGTTCCTCTACCTGGCGCTGGACCGGAACCGGGCCAACCTGGCGATGGCCCGGCACCAGCTCAAGAAGATCGAGGCCGACCTGGAGGTCTGACCCTCCGGCGGGCCCTACCGCGACGGGGCCCTACCGGCGGACCGTCAGCAGGCCGCCGGTGGGCACGTGCAGGGCCAGCTCCGGGCCGTCCACCCGGGTCTCGGCGGTGGCGACCTCGGCCCCCAGGCAGTCCTGCACCAGCAGCGACACCGGCCCGGGCGCCCGGTCGAACACCAGCCGGACCAGGGTGTCCTGGTCCGCGTTGGCGACCAGCAGCAGCTCCCAGTCGCCCTCGGCGCGCAGCGGCAGCGGGGCGTACCGGCCGAAGGCCAGCGCCCGCTCGCCGCGCGCCTCGATCACCGGGTAGCCCAGGTCCGGGCGGTGCGGGCGCAGCCCGGAGCGCTGCAGCAGGTCGCGGTGGTCGCGCATCACCGCCAGCCAGAACCGCAGCGCGGCCAGCTGGCCGGGGCCCTGGGCGGAGAGCTCCACCGAGACCTGGGCGGTGGCGAACAGCACCGACTGGAGCAGCACCGCGATCTGCTCGGGGCTCTCCTCGGGGTGCCAGGTGAGCGGGTCGGCGTGGACCGCCAGCGGGCCGGCGGTGAGCCGCAGGTCGGCGGTCCGGGCCCGGTTCTCGGCGGCGTTGTGCGGGCAGTCGGTGGCGCGGACCATGGTGGCGAACGGCCACAGGCCCGGCCCGACGTAGCCCTGCCGGTGCTCGACCAGCACCTCGGGGCGGGTGGCCCGCAGCCGGGCGTCGAGCTGGGCGAGCAGCTTGTGCACGCCCTCGGCCACGGTCGGGCAGTCGGCCTCCGGGGAGGCGGTCTCGGCGGGGCGGGCGAAGGTGTCGACGAAGTCGACCTTGAGCCCGTCCACGCCGAACTCCTCGACCGCGGCCGCCAGCCGCGCCACCTGGTGGTCGCGGACCGCGGCGCTGCGCGGGTCGAGCAGGAAGGTCTCCAGCGCCGGCAGGTGGGCCAGGGTGTGCCCGGCCAGTTCGCGGGCTGCGGCGCTGCGGTCGCCGGCGAACGGGATCGCGTACCACAGCAGGTAGTTGAGCCCGAGCGCCTGGACCCGCTTCACGTGCTCGGGGAAGTCGGGGAAGCCGGCCGGGGCGGGCCGCCAGTCGCCGGTGGTGGCGTACGAGCGGGACCGCTCGTCGGTCTGCCAGCCGTCGTCGACGATCAGCGAGCGGAAGCCGAGCGGCGCGGCGAGCGCGGCGAGCCGCTCCACGTCGGCGGAGGTCATCGCCAGGTGCAGCGCGTACCAGGTGCAGAACACCGGGTCGAAGGCGCTGTCCGGGACGGTCGCCGGGCCCTGCAGGGAGGCCCACCAGCCGGCCGCGGCGCGCACGGTGTCGGCGAAGTGCCGACCGCTCAGGTCGAGCCGCAGGCTGAGCCCGGGGCCCTCGTGCTCGACCCACCAGCTGAACGCGCCGGTCTCCTCGACCGCGCCCTCGCCGATGCTGACCGGCCGGACCGGCTCGCCCACCGCGTAGGTGCACAGTGCGGCGTCGTCCGGGCCGACCAGGCTGCCGACCGGAGCACCCTTGGCCACCGACGCTTCCCGGGGCAGCGCCCAGGACGGCGGCAGCCAGCGGGAGTTGGTGGTCGGCGTCCAGTAGCCGGTGGCGCCGGTGCAGGGCAGCTGCCACTCCGCCCGCAGCCGGGCGCCGGGCGTCGGGCAGGCCGCGTCCACCAGCAGCACGCCGGGGGTGTCCTGCTCGGTGACGGTCACGGTGGGCGGGAGGTCCGAGCCGATCGCGGTGACGCGCAGCCGCAGCGGGCCGGCGTCGACGGTCAGGGTGGTCTCGGTACGGCCGGAGGGCGGGGCGGAGCCGTCCCAGGACAGCGCGGTCACGCGGTGGTTCCTCTCAGGTGCGGTGGTGCCCGCACGGGCCGGCCGCGGAAGCGGTGAGACGGCCGGCCCGTGCGGGAGTCGGGTGCTGCTGCGTCACCGGCGGAGCGGGCCCTCGCAGGTGTAGTCGGCGGTGCCGGCCCGGCCGCTCGGCCAGACGTCGACCTTGCCGAACCAGCAGTTCATGTCGTTGAGGTTGTTGGCGGCGTTCCTGGTGCGCTCCAGGACGAAGTAGTCGACGGTCGCCGACATGTCCTTGAACACCTGGTCGGGGTTGCCGGAGTCCGCCAGGTTGGCGGTGATCCGGCCGGTGCAGACGAACCGCATCGGCTTGTTGTCCCAGTCGCCGTTGTCCTTGCAGTCCGGGGTCGTGTACGCGGACCTGGTGAAGGCGTCGCGCACCTCGGACGGGTAGGCGTAGTCCAGCGCGCCGTTGGCGGTGAACGAGGTGTTCGGCACGTACAGCGAGCCCACCTTGGCGATCTGGGCGTCCAGGAACGCCCAGTACTCGGCGTTCAGCGCGGCGTCGGCGCCCAGGCGGGTGCGCCAGGCGTCGAAGCCGGCCGGGTCGTCGGCCCGCTGGTAGCCGTACATCTCGCGCAGCAGCGAGGGGTGGCTGGTCCAGAGGAACTCGAAGAAGGTGCCGGCGTAGTTGTAGAAGTGGAACGCCGGGGTGTCGTCGTAGGTCGCGTGCAGCACCTGGTCGACGGTCAGCCGCGGGATGCCGGCCGCCTCGTCCTGGGCCAGCTTGTTGACCAGCGACTTGCGCACCAGGACGCCCTGGTCGCGGGTCGAGCCGTCGAAGAACTCGGCGGTGCCCTCGTCCATCGCGGTGGTCCGGTCGCCCGAGTACCAGCGGCTGTCGCCGAAGTAGCCCGGCACCGCCCAGCGGCCGTTGAGGTAGTGCACGTACTCGTGCCGGAACAGCTCCTCCAGCGTCAGGTACGACTCCGCGGTGGTGCGCTGGTAGGTGTAGAAGGTGGCGCCGCGCTCGATGTAGATGCCGCCGTTGCTGGTGCCCATGCCGGTCAGCAGCGGGTGGTACACCTCGTAGTCGGAGCGGGTCGCGTACAGGTGGATGTTCAGCGTGGCGTTGGTGTCCCCGACCAGCGGGACGTCGGTGCCGAGGACGCGGAAGAACTGGTTCTTCACCTGCTTCGACGCGTAGTACATCTGGTCGACGGTGGCCTTGTCGAGGCCGGTGCGGACCGCGACGGCGCCGTTGTCGTACTTGTAGGTGTACGGGAAGAGCCTGGCCTCGATCTGGTCGGTGCACACGCCGTACTGCGCGCACACCCCGTAGGTGTTGGCCCAGCCGACCACCTTGATCCACGGTGCCGAGTACTCGCCGAAGGTGGCCTTGGTGTCGGCCAGCAGCCGGCCGATCTCGGCGGTGACCGACGCCTTGAGCGCGTCGATCTGGCCGAAGCGGCCGTACTCCGCCATCGCGTCGCGGGCCAGCCACTCGTTCTGGGTGCCCTTGAGGTGGCCGGCGGTCGCGAAGGCGCGGAACACCGCGCGGTACGCCGGGTCGGCCTCGACGGCGGCGGTGAAGGCGGCGTCCCGGTTGTAGATGCCCAGGTAGTTGATGTTCAGCGCGGACAGCGCGGCGCCGCCCCACGCCCAGCTGTTCGCCAGTGCGGTCCCCGGGCCGAAGCGGGACAGCACCTGCTTCACCAGGCCCAGGTTGTTCTGCCGCAGGCCCGGCGCGGTCGCGGTGGTGCCCAGCTCGCGCAGCACCAGGCCGGCCGCCTCGGTGGTGTCGAACGCGTGGCCGCCCGCCAGGTGCGCGTCGATCGCGCGCTGGATCGAGCCGACCGTCGCGGCGTCGGTGGTGTCGATCTCGGCGTGCGAGAAGTCGTGGTAGACGGTGGCGTGCAGGAAGGTCCAGATCTGGAACAGGTTCGGGTCGTTGGTCGCGGCCAGCTGCTGGGCCTTGGCGGCCACCGCCTGCACGTGGGCGTCGTCCATGGTGGTGGCGTAGCGGGCGTCCCACTTCCACAGGAAGCCGTTCAGGCAGTCCAGGGTGACGGCGGGGTCGGCCAGGAAGTCACCGAGCGCCGCCGGGCCGAGGCCCGTCATGCCGTCCAGGGTGCACGGCACCCCGGCGGCGGTGGTCGCCGGGGCGGTGGCGGCGGACGCCGCCTGCTGACCGGCGGTCGGCGCGGGACGGCCGACCCGGTCCGGCAGTGCGCCGGGGATCGGCGAGTCGCCCAGCGACCCGCCGCCCGGTGCGGGGGCCGGCCCGCCCGGCCGGGCGGTCGCGGTCCCGAGCCGGTCGACCTCGTCGTAGGCGTTGGGGTCCCCGGGCGCGGGCACCGGGGCCGGAGCCGCGGTGGTCGGCGTCGGCGTCGGCGTGGCGAGCGCCTGCGCCGCGGGCAGTGTGAACGAGGCGGCCAGCGTGGCCGCGAGCAGGAGGTTGCGGGTTCTGCGGTGGGACATGGGGGTCCTCCGAGTGGGGGAGAGGATCGGCGCCCCGCCAGGGGCGCGTGGGGTTACCTCCCGGCCGGAGGCCGGGGGAGAACTGCGCGACCAGCCACGGGTGACGGAAGGTGGGTGGTCGGGCAGTTCCTCGCGCCCCTGGGGCAGGCGGTTTCCTACGCTTCGGGGAAGTGGCAGGCGGCCTGCCGGGTTCCGCTCGGCGCGGTCAGCCGGAGCAGGGGTCGCTCCGTGCTGCACACGGGTTGCGCCTTGGGGCAGCGCGGGTGGAAGGTGCAGCCGCTGGGCGGGTTCGCGGGGCTGGGCGGGTCGCCGAGCAGGACGATCCGTTCCCGGGCCCGCTCGGCCGCCGGGTCGGGCAGCGGCACGGCGGAGAGCAGCGCCTTGGTGTAGGGGTGCGCCGGGTCGGCGTACACCTCGTCCTTCCCGCCGATCTCGACGATCCGTCCGAGGTACATCACGGCGACCCGGTGGCTGATGTGCTTCACCACGGCGAGGTCGTGCGCGATGAACACGTACGCGACGCCGAGTTCGCGCTGCAGCCGCTCCATCAGGCCGACGATCTGGGCCTGGATGGAGACGTCGAGGGCGGAGACGGGTTCGTCGGCGACGACCAGCTCCGGCCGGGTGGCGAGCGCCCGGGCGATGCCGATGCGCTGGGCCTGGCCGCCGGAGAACTGGTGCGGGTAGCGCTCCAGGTGCTCGGGGGCGAGGCCGACGAGGCCGACCAGGTCGCGCACCTCGCGCCGGACGGCGTCCGGTGCGACGCCCTGGGCGCGCAGTGGCGCGGCGATGATCTGCTGGACGGTCTGCCGCGGGTTCAGCGAGGCGAACGGGTCCTGGAAGATCATCTGGAACTTGCTGCGCAGCGGCCGCAGTTCGCGCTGTCCGGTGCGGGTGATGTCGGCGCCGCGGAAGCTGACCCGGCCCGCGGTGGGGTCGAGCAGGCGGACCAGCATCCGTCCGGTGGTGGACTTGCCGCAGCCGGACTCGCCGACCAGGCCGAGCGTCTCGCCGGGCCGCACGTCGAAGGTGACGCCGTCCACGGCCTTGATGCCGGCCCTGCGGCTCAGGACGCCGCGCGGTCCGGGGAAGGTCATCCCGAGGTCCTGGACGCTGAGCAGCGGCGCCTCGCCGACCGTGCGGGTCTCGGCGGCCGTGGTGGTCGTCTCGGTGGTCATCGGGTCACCTCATCGAGGACGCAGGCGTTGCGGTGGGCGTCGGCGACCTGGCGCAGCCGGGGGCGTTCGCCGGTGCAGAGCGGGTTGCGCTCGGCGGCGTAGACCGGGCAGCGGGGGTGGAAGGCGCAGCCGTCGGGCGGGGAGAGCAGCGAGGGCGGGCTGCCGGGGATGGACCGCAGGGCGTTTCCGTCCTCGGCGTCCAGGCGCGGCAGCGAGTCCAGCAGGCCGCGGGTGTACGGGTGCCGCGGGGTGGCGAACAGCGAGTCGGCGGGGGCCTGTTCGGCGGCGGAGCCGCCGTACATCACCAGGACCTCGTCGGCGACCCGGGCGATCACCCCGAGGTCGTGGGTGATCATCACGATGCCCAGGCCGCGCTCCTGCTGGAGCTTCATCAGCAGTTCCAGCACCTGGGCCTGCACGGTGACGTCGAGCGCGGTGGTCGGCTCGTCGGCGATGATCAGGTCGGGTTCGCAGGACAGCGCCAGGGCGATCATCGCGCGCTGCCGCATGCCGCCGGAGAACTGGTGCGGGTACTCCCCCGCCCGCCGGGCGGGTTCGGGGATGCCGACGTCGCCGAGCACCTCGGCGGCGCGCGCCCAGGCGGCCTTGCGGCTGCCGCCGTGGTGCTCCCGGTACGCCTCGGCGATCTGGTCGCCGACGGTGAAGTACGGGTGCAGCGAGGTGAGGGCGTCCTGGAAGACCATGGCCATCCGGCGGCCGCGCAGCCGGCGCAGCGACTCCTCGTCGGCGCCGATCAGTTCGGTGCCGTCGAGCTTGGCGGAGCCGGTGACCGTGGCACCGCGGTGCAGGCCCATGACGGCCAGCGAGGTGACGGACTTGCCGGAGCCGGACTCGCCGACGATGCCGAGGGTGCGGCCGCGCTCGACGCTGAAGTCGACCCCCTTGACGGCCCGCACGACGCCTTCGGCGGTGTTGAACTCCACGGAGAGGTCCGAGACGTGGAGAAGGGTCATGCGAGCCTCGCCCTCGGGTCGATCCAGGCGTAGAGCAGGTCCACGACCAGGTTGGAGGTGACGATGAAGAAGGAGGCGAGCAGCGTGATGCCCATGATCACGGGCTGGTCGGCCTTGTTGAGCGAGTCGGCGAACAGCTTGCCGACGCCGGGCAGGCTGAACAGCGACTCGGTGATCAGGGCGCCGGCGAGCAGGCCGCCGAGGTCCATGCCGAGCATGGTGGCGACCGGGGTGAGGGCCGGCCGCAGGCCGTGCCGGCCGACCACCCGGCGCTCGCGCAGGCCCTTGGCACGGGCGGTGCGCACGTAGGGCTCGGCCATCGTCTCGATGACCGAACTGCGGGTCATCCGGGCGTAGATGGCGGCGTTGATCAGGGCGAGGGTGATCCACGGCAGGATCAGGTTGGCGATCCAGCCGCCGGGGTTCTCGGTGAAGGCGATGTAGCGCGGGTACGGCAGGATCCCGAGCAGGGTGACGACCACGTAGAGCAGGATCATCGCGGTGAAGTAGACCGGCAGGGCGGCGATGCCGATGGTGCCGACCATGACGGTGCGGTCGATCCAGGTGCCCCGGCGCAGCGCGGAGAGCACGCCGGCCGAGACGCCGAGGCCGAGCCAGAGGACGGCCGCGCCGACGGCCAGCGAGGCGCTGGTCGGCAGGCGGTCCATCATCAGGTCCCAGACCGGCTGGGCGCTCTGGAAGGAGTACCCGAAGCACGGGAAGTCGCAGCTGACCGCGTACTGGCCGGAGCCGAAGGTCTGGCCGGCGAAGATGCCGACCACGTAGCGGCCGAACTGGACGATCAGGGGGTCGTCCAGGCCGAGTTGCTGGCGGACCAGCGCGATCCGCTCCACCGAGCAGTCCTTGCCGCAGAACTGGGCGGCCGGGTCGTTGGGCAGCAGGTAGAAGACGGCGAAGGTCAGGGCGCAGATCACCAGCAGGGTGACCAGCATGGCGGCGGTCCGCCGGAGCAGGAATCCGATCACGTCCGGCTGCCCTTCGGGTCGAGGGCGTCCCGCAGGGCGTCGCCGAGCAGGGTGAAGGCGAGCACCACCAGGAACAGGCAGGCGCTGGGCAGGACGAAGAACATCGGGTCGACCTTGTAGTAGAGCACCGAGTCCGCGATCATCTGCCCCCACGAGGGCGTGGGCGGGCGGATGCCGACCCCGAGGTAGGTGAGCGCCGCCTCGGCCCCGATCAGGCCGGGGATGGCGAGGGTGACGTACACGATGACGGTGCCGGTGAGGTTGGGCAGGATCTCGGCGAGCAGGATCCGGCTGCTGCGGGTGCCGCAGGCGCGGGCGGCCTCGACGTACTCGCGGTGCTTGAGCGAGAGCGTCTGGCCCCGGATCACCCGGGCGATGTAGGGCCAGCCGAAGAAGCTCATCACGCCGATCAGCAGCAGGACGCGGTTGACGTCACGGGCCACCGAGAGCAGCGCGATCATGAAGATCAGGCTGGGGAAGGACATCATGACGTCCATCAGCCGGCTGATCACGGCGTCGACGCGGCCGCCGAAGTAGCCGGCGGCGATGCCGAGCGAGACGCCGATCAGGGTGATCAGCAGGGCGGCGCTGAAGGCGACCAGCAGGCTGATCTGGGCGCCGTAGACCAGCCGGGCGAAGATGTCGCGGCCGAGCAGCGGTTCGACGCCGAGCCAGTGCTGGGGGCTCATGCCGCCGAAGCTGCCGCGGGGCAGTCCGCCGAGGTAGGGGTTGACGGCCTTCTTGTCGATGTCGGCCGGTCCGGTGCCGCTGATCGCGGTGAGGACCGGTGCCAGGACGGCGACCAGGACGAAGAAGACAATGATGGCCAGGCCGGTCACGGCGGCCTTCTGGCGGCGCAGTCGGTGGAAGGCGAGGGCCCAGGGGGAGGCGGGGGCGGCGGTCTGCTCCGCCGCCCCCTCACCCTCGGCCGCTTCCGTCAGGATCGGGGCGGTCATGGGAGGTCGGTCCGGGTCAGCCGACGGACTTCAGGCCGATGACGGCGTAGTCGATCTGGCCGGCCCACACCGGGTGGGCGTAGGCGCCGGCGATGTTGGAGCCGACCAGCAGCGGCTTCTTCTGCCAGACCAGCGGGACGGCGGGCGACTTGTCCATGATCTTGGCGTCCAGCGCCAGCCAGGCGGTGTTGGCCTTCTGCAGGTCGGCCATGTCGGCGATGCGGTCCAGCTCGGCGATGGTCTCCGGGTCGTTGAAGCGGGTGATGTCGCCCTGGTTGCCCTTGTCCTTGATCTGCCGGCCGTCGAAGATCATCGGCAGGAAGGTCGCCGCGGACGGGTAGTCCGGGCACCAGCCGAGGTTGGCCAGGCCGGGCTGCTTGTCCTTGTCGCCGATGATCGAGTTGACCGCGGTCGGGTCGACGGTGGTGATGGTGACGTTGACGTTGACCCGCTTCAGGGCCGCCTGGATCGCCTCGGCCTGCGGCTTGCCGCCGGTGGAGGTGACCAGCTCGGTCTCGAAGCCGTTGGGGAGGCCCGCCTCGGTCAGCAGCGCCTTGGCCTTCTCCGGGTCGCCGGCCGGCTTGATCTGGAAGTGGTCGATCGGGTTGCCCGCGGTGAGCACCGGCGGCAGGTAGGTGGTGGCGATGTCGTTGAACGCCGGGCCGCCGGTGGTGGCCGCGAAGGCCTCCTTGTCCACCGCGTACTGCATGGCCAGGCGGACCTTGGCGTTGTCGAACGGCGCCTTGGTGGTGTTCATGTCGAGCTTGGTGGTACAGCCCGCGTTCTCGCTGATCAGGCGCTTCTTGACGTCGGGGTTGGTCAGCACCTCGCTGATCTTCGACGGCGTCAGGTCGACGTAGGAGATCGCGTTCCTGTCCTCGCCCTGGTCGGCGATCAGCCGGTCGGCGATGCCGGTGCCCTTGAGGGTCTGGTCGACGACGATCCTGTCCGGGTACGCCTTGCGGACCGTGTCCGACTTCGGGTCCCAGTTGGTGTTGCGGACCAGCACCATGCGCTTGCCGCGGTCGTAGGTCTCGATCTTGTACGGGCCGGAGGAGACCGGGTGGTTGCTGTAGTTGGCGCCGGTCTCCTTGGCCTTCGGCACCGGGGCGAAGGTCGGCAGGGTGACGGTGTAGCCGAACTCGGCGACCGGGCGCTTGAGGTGGAAGACGATGGTCTTCGCGTCCGGGACCTCGATGGCCTCCTTGCCGAGGCGCTCGCCCTTGAGCGGGCCCTGGTAGCCGGCCGGGGCGTTGAGGTAGCGCACCGCGTAGTCCGGGCCGCCGGGCAGCTCGGGCGAGAAGGACCGCTCGACGTTGTACTTGATGTCGTCCGCGGTGATCGCGGTGCCGTCCTCGTACTTGAGGCCGTCCTTCAGGTGGAAGGTCCACGTCTTGGCGCCGTCGCTCGGGGTGCCGAGGTCGGTGGCCAGGTCCGGCTCGATCTTCAGGCCCTCGGAGCCCGGGGCGGCCTTGAAGGTGGTGAGCGTGCGGTAGAGCATCCGGACGCCGACGTCCATGACCGGCATGGTCCAGTTGCGGGCCGGGTCGAGCTGGTCGAAGTCCTGGTTGGACAGGATGGTGAGGGTGCCGCCCTTGACCGGCGTACCCCCGATGATGCCGTTGCCCTCGGTGGTCACGCCCTGCTGGCCGCCGTCGCCCGCGTCGCCGCCGGTGCTGCTGCACGCGCCGAGTCCGAGGGTCAGTGCCGCCGCGATGGCCGCCGCGATGGCGGTGTGGGTACGCCTGTTCATGTGTGCAACTCCACGATGGGGGGCCGCTCTTCGGGATCTACCCGGCCGCATCTGGCCCGCTCTGAGGTGTGACCCGTAACATAGTAATGTGAAATTTCACAGCGCAAGAGGTGTGCGGGCCGTTATCGAGACGTGTCCTGACCTTCCGCAACCCGTGTCCCACTTCTCATAGTTCGCAGGTTCCGCGCCGCACCCAGGAGCAGCCATGACCGCCGACCCCCTCGCCGCACTCGCCACCGGCAGCCACGACCTCCCGGTCTCCGAGACCCTGGCCGCCTTCCTCACCCAGGGCTGGGCCCCCACCCCGCTGCCTGCCGACGCCCGCACCCCCGGCCACCACGTCACCCCGGCCCGGCGCGCCCGGCTGGCCGCCGCCTTCCCCGGCGAGCGGCTGGTCGTCCCCGCCGGGCAGTTGCACGTGCGGTCCAACTCCTGCGACTACCGCTTCCGCCCGCACAGCGCGTACGCCCACCTCACCGGCCTCACCGGCGAGGACCAGGTCGGCCACGTCCTGGTCGTCGAACCCACCGGCGAGGCCGTGCTCTACGCCCGGCCGCGCTCGCAGCGCACCCCCGGCAGCCGGGAGTTCTACGGCGACCGCCGGCACGGCGAGTTCTGGGTCGGCCGCCGCCCCGAACTGGCCGAGGCCGAGCAGCTGACCGGCATCCGCACCGTCCACCTGGACCGGCTCGCCGCCCTGCTGGACGGCCCGCAGCCCGCCACCCGGGTGCTCACCGGCACCGACCCCGCGGTGGACGCCGCCACCGGGCGCCCGTGTGCCGCCACCGCCTTCGCCGACGGCGAATTCGCCGCCGTCCTCGCCGAGCTGCGCCTGGTCAAGGACGCCTGGGAGGTCGAGCAGCTGCAGCTGTCCGTCGACCACACCGTCACCGGCTTCGCCGACGTGGTCCGCGCCCTGCCCGCGGCGCTGCGCCACCCGCGCGGCGAACGCTGGCTGGAGGGCGCCTTCAACCAGCGCGCCCGCGCCGAGGGCAACGGCGTCGGCTACGACACCATCGTGGCCTCCGGCGCGCACGCCTGCTCGCTGCACTGGATCCGCAACGACGGCCCGCTCGACCCCACCCAGCTGCTGCTGCTCGACGCCGGCGTGGAGACGGACTCCCTCTACACCGCCGACATCACCCGCACCCTGCCGATCAGCGGCACCTTCTCCCCCGTCCAGCGCGAGGTGTACGACCTGGTGCTGGCCGCCCAGAGCGCCGGCATCGCCACCCTCAAGCCCGGTGCCTCCTTCCGCGACTTCCACCGCGCGGCGATGCGGGTGATCGTCGAGGGGCTGGCCGACTGGGGGGTGCTGCGGGTGCCCGCCGAGGAGTCGCTGCGCGACGACGTCGGCCTGCACCGCCGCTACACCCTGTGCAGCAGCGGGCACATGCTCGGCCTCGACCTGCACGACTGCGCCCGGGCCCGGGCCGCCACCTACCTGGACGGCGTGCTGGAGGAGGGCATGGTGCTCACCGTCGAACCCGGCCTCTACCTCCAGCCCGACGACGAGACGCTGCCCCTCGAACTGCGCGGCATCGGCGTCCGGATCGAGGACGACCTGGTGATCACCGCGGACGGGGCGCGGCTGATGTCCGCCGAGCTGCCGCGCACCGCCGACGACGTCGAGGAGTGGATGGGCGCCCTGCTGGGCTGACCGCGGCCCGCGCCGGATAATGCCTGGAGCGCGCTCCAGCTGACCCGGCATGATCTGATGCCATGTCGACGATCAGCTATCTGACCCCCGCCCAGGCCGTCGCCGAGTCGGGCTTCAGCCTGGACACCCTGCGGTACTACGAGAAGATCGGCCTGCTGGACGGGGTGGAGCGCTCCGCCAGCGGGCACCGCCGCTTCACCCCCGCCGACCTGGAGTGGCTCGGCGTGCTGCGCTGCCTGCGCGACACCGGCATGCCGATCGCCGACATGCTCCGCTTCGCCGAACTGGTCCGCGACGGCGAGCACACCTTCGCCGACCGGCTGGCCGTCCTGCTGGAGCACTCGGCCCAGGTGGACGAGCAGATCGAGCTGCTGCGCCGCCAGCGGGCCTACCTTCAGCACAAGGTCGACTTCTACCGCTCGGCGATCGCCCCGTAGCCGCCGGCCGTCCCGCCGCCCGCTACAGCAGCTTGGCCAGGCCGCGCGCGAGCGCGGGCAGCCCGTCCTCCGCCCGGCGGTGGCGGTGCAGCGCCGCCCGGCCCGCCCCGCCGCGCAGCCGGGCGGCGAGCCGGGCCGGCAGCACCACGGTCAGCAGGAAGCCCCGGCCGCCGAACCCCTCCGCCATCCAGGACATCCACGGCACCGGGAAGTTGCCCGCCGGGCTGAAGAAGACCGGCGGCCGCCCCTCGAACACCACCTCGTACAGCCCGAACCGCGACCAGTTCGACAGGCTGAACCGCCGGTTCGCCGGATCGAAGCCGAGCGGCACGCACTCCCCCGTCCGCTCCCGGCCCAGCGCCCGCAGGAAGTCCAGGTTGGACCGCAGGTTGAGGTGGTCCTCGGGGAAGCGCAGCACCGCGTCGCGCAGGGCCCCGGCCAGCGCCGCCGGCCCCTGGGCGGGCGCCCACGGCAGGTGGATCTCGCTCAGCGGGTTGCCGACCAGCGTCGCCGGCATCCCCAGCGCGCGGCGGACGTTCACCGGCACGGTGACCCACCTGGTCCCGGTGTCGCCGTCCAGCTCCCGCAGGGTGGCCACCACGTGCGCGGTCAGCGCGTCGCCCGCGCTCAGCCGGCGCCCCGCCGCGTCGGCCGCCTCCCGGTGCAGCCGGGCGACCTCCTCCTCGGCGAAGAACACCTGCAGGGTCCGGTTGGCCCGTCCCGCCGCCGCCACCTCGGCGGCCAGCGCCGCCGCCTCCGCCGCGTCCGGCACCCGGAAGCCCGGCCGTCCGCAGTCCGTCGCGGGCAGGTGCCGCTCCAGGTACGCCTCGCGGTCCACCACCTGCACGGCCGGTTCGACGGTGCCGCCCTCCACCGCCGCCGACCAGGCCCGCATCAGCAGCATGAACGACTGCAGGTCGCCCACCGCGTGGTGCCAGGAGCAGCCGAGCGCCGTACCGCCGGCCGAGGGGCGGGTCACCCGTACGGTGAACAGCGGCAGGCCGCCGCCGCGCGCCTTCGCGGCGTCCACCGGGTCGACCAGGTCGCCGCCGCCGGGCGCGGTCACCCGGCCCATCAGCTCCTCCAGGGTGCCGTCCACCTCGTAGGCGGCCATCGGCACCCCGGCGTCGTCGCAGACGATCTCCAGCACACCGTCGTCGGCGGTGCGCAGCCGGCCGCCGAACTCCGGGACGGCGGCCAGGGCGGCGGCCAGGCCGGACGCCAGCCGGTCCTCGTCCAGCGCCCGCTCGTAGAAGTGCACCACCGAGACCGAGAGGTCGGCGAGCATGGTGTCGGTCAGCCCGCAGCGCACCACCGTCCCGGTCGCCCGCCCGGCGGTGACGGTCCGGACTCCACGGAACTGCGGCCAGGCGCTCACGACTGCTCCCTCGGGGGCGAAAGTCCGTCCGGACACCAACCGACCTGCGGCGGAGGCGACTTCAGACCCTAGGGCCTGGCCAGGCCAATGGTCCAGTCCAATCGACGAGGTGGCCGGAGGAGAGCGCTACCTCCCCGCCTCCGCCCACAGCGCCCGGGTCAGCCGGGCGGCCGGGCCGGTCCGGGCCAGCCGGTGGCCGGTGCCCGCCCACAGGTGCATCGCGTCCAGGTCCGCGCGCCGGGTCGCCGCCGCCCGCAGCGGCTGGGTCAGGTGGTGCACCTCCGGGTAGCCGGTCGGCGCGTACGGCTGGTACCGGTCGATGAACGCGTTGCGCAGCCCCCGCGCCGGCCGCCCGGTGAACGCCCGGGTCACCACCGTCTCCCCCAGCTCCAGCAGCGCCCGCCGGTGCGCCGGGGACGCCCCCGACTCGTCGCTGCGCAGGAACGCCGTGCCCAGCTGCACCGCCTCCGCGCCCGCGTCCAGCGCCGCCGCGATGCCCGGGCCGTCCGCCAGGCCGCCCGCCGCGATCAGCGGCAGGTCCGTCACCCGCCGTACCGCCGCCAGCAGTTCGAGCAGCGGGGCGCTGCCCGGCTCGTCCTCCGCTCGGTGCGTCCCCCGGTGCCCGCCCGCCTCCGGGCCCTGCACGGTCAGCGCGTCCATGCCCCGCCCGGCCGCCGCCACCGCCTCCGCGGCGCTCGTCACCGTCCCCACCTGCACCGTGCCCGCCGCCCGCACCTGGGCCGCCTCCGCCGCGCTCGGCAGCCCGAAGGTGTACGACACGTACGCCACCGGGTCGGCCACCAGCGCCGCCAGCTTCGCCTCCCAGTCGTCCCGGTCCTCCGCCACCCGCTCCGGCAGCTCCACGCCCCACCGCCGCGCCTCCGGCAGCAGCCGCTCCCGGTACGCCGCCACCACCGCCGGATCGGCCGCCGGACCCGGCACGAACAGGTTCATCCCGAACGGACGGTCCGTCAGCGCCCGGGTGGCACGGATCTGCTCCGCCATCCCGGCCGCCGTCCGGTACCCGGCCGCCAGGAAGCCCAGCCCGCCGGCCCCGCCGACCGCCGCCACCAGCTCCGGCGTCGACCCGCCGCCGGCCATCGGCGCCGCCACCACCCCGACCGCGAGCCCGAGCCCCATCCCGACCACCTTCCGCAGCTGCTCCGTCCCGGCCACCCTACGCACGGCCCGCCCCGCCGCCGGCACCCCGACACGACACCCCGTCAGCTCCCCGCGCCGCGGACCGCCGCAGGGTCGTCGCCGTCCCCGCCCCGGCCGGGATGACACGATCCGAGCCCTACCCGAGACGGGAGAGCGTGCGCCCGACCGTCGCGCAGAGCCGGTCGTCGTCCGCGATCGCGCTGACGCCCTGACCGGGCACCGGACGCCGGTCCACGGTCAGCAGCGGCCGCAGCAGCGGCGCGGCACCCGCCGCGTCCGGGCCGATCCCGCCGATCCGGGCGATCGACCGCTCGGCGCGCCTCCCGATCCCGGCCTCCCCGGGCAGCGCGAACCGCAGCGCGACGACGGTGGCGTGGGCGTCCTCGGGCGTCCCCGTGATCCGCCACAGCGCGTGGGCGAGGTCGACCTGGTTCCAGTCCCGCTCGCGCGGCCCGACCCGCTCCCGCAGTCGGGGTTCCAACCGGCGCGCGAGCGGCCCCAGCTCGGCGACGAGCCCGGGCAGCAGGTCCGCCGACTCCTGCCCCAGCCGGGCGAGCAGCGGCTCCGGGTCGCCGCTCGCGCGCCAGTACCGGACGGCCACGCGGTGCCGCTCGCCCGGGCCGGCGTCCGGGGGCCCGTCCGGGCCTGCCGCCCGGACCGCCTCCCGGGCCGGCGCCGTGCCGACGGCCACCAGGGCGTCGAGCGCCCACGGTTCGGCCTCCGTCCCGACCAGTCGCAGCAGTTCTCCGGTGGCCGGGGCGGCCGCCGGCCCCCAGGCGGCGAGCAGCAGGACGAGGTCCCGCCGCTCGTCGCGCGTCCGGGCCGCTCGCAGTCGCCCGATCAGCAGTGGCAACAGCACGTCCGCGTGGGCCCGCAGCGGTTCGAGGAGCCTGGTCAGCGTGGGCCCGCACCCGAAGTGGGCCAGGCCCCGCGAGGCGAACGCCGTGGCGGGGTCGCCGGCCGCCAGCCGCTCGGCGAGCGGGGCGACGACCCGCGCGTCCCCGATCCCGGACAGCGCGTGGAGTGCTCCGAGCGCCACGGCCGGTTCGGGCGCGCGGGCGAGTTCGGCCAGCCGGTCGGCCCACGGCACGCCGCGACTCCCGCAGGCAGCGACCAGTTCGACGGCCAGGGTCCGCACCTCGGGGTCCGGGTCGGCCAGCCGATCGGCCACCCGGGGCAGCAGCTCGTCCACCGGGGAGCGCCAGCGGCTCATCACTTCGCCCGCGGTCCACAGCCCCGGGGCGCCAGGTCCGCCCGGGCCGGTCAGCAGCAGGGTGCTGAGGCGGACGCGTCCGGCGCGGTCGTCGCCGAGCGCGGCGTCCGCCTGCGGCGCCAGCCGGTCGGGCCGGTGGGGTCCGCACCAGGCGTCGACCCAGGGGCCGACGTCGCTGCGACCGAGGGCCTCCGCGATGACGTCGATGTGCCGGGCGTCGCGCCCGCCCAGGCCGCTCCGGCGCAGGGCGACCGCCCCGGCCAGCCGCTGCGCGGGCTCGTGCCGGGCGGTCAGCGACAGCAGCCAGTCGACGCTCTCCGCCGGCCACTCCCCGTCCAGGTGCCGGAGCAGCTGACCCGCCGCCATGACCAGGCCGATCCGGGCGGCCTCGTCCTCCTCCACCTGCCAGCGCCGGTGGAGGGCGGGCAGGACCCGGTCGGCCGCCCGCACGGCCTGGGCCAGCGGGAAGCCGACCTCCCGGCGGACCCGCGGGTCCGGGTCGTCGAGCAGCTCCACCAGGACGGGGACGGCGCCGTCCCAGGCGGCGGGCCAGGCGGGCGTGACGAACCGGGGCGCGGCCTGACGCCCCACCTTGGCCAGTGAACCGATCAGCCGGACGGCTCCGCACCGCAGCCGGCAGCCGGGGTCGGCGGCCCAGCCGAGCAGCACGGGAAGGACCGGCGGCGCGGCGGAGACGACCGCTCCGCCTTGGTGGAAGACCTTGTTGTGCAGCTCGCCGAACGCGCGGTCCGCTGTCTCCGGGTCCGCACCGGCGCACCGGGCGATCAGCGCCGGAAGGTCGCCGGCCGGGCCGTAGTGGTGGTCGAGCGTGTCCCACACCGGGGACGGGGAGTCCTGGAGCACCAGGGAACTTCTTCTCTTCGGAGGTCCTTCGACTCCCCGGATGCTATCCGAGCCCGGGCGGCACCGGGCGCGGGCGGCTCAGGAGGCGGCCGGGCGGATCAGCCCGGTGCTGAGGCCGGCGGCGATGGCGGAGGTGCGCGAGTCGACGCCGAGCTTGTCGTAGATGTGGACCAGGTGCGTCTTCACGGTGGCCTCGCTGATGAACAGGCGCTTGGAGATCTGCCGGTTGGCGAGGCCCTCGGCGAGGAGCTGGAGGATCTCCGCCTCGCGCGGGCTGAGGGTCGGGCGCCCGGCCCGGACCCGGCCGAGCAGGCGGGCGGCGACCGGCGGGGCGAGCACGGTCTCGCCGCGGGCGGCGGCGTGGACGGCGGCGGCGACCTCCTCGGGCGGGGCGTCCTTGAGCAGGTAGCCGGTGGCCCCGGCCTCGACGGCGGCGAGGATGTCGGCGTCGGTGGAGTAGGTGGTGAGGATCAGCACGGCGGGCGGCGAGGGCAGCGCGGTGATCCGCCGGGTGGCCTCGACGCCGTGCATGCCGCTGCCCATCTGGAGGTCCATCAGGACCACGTCGGGGCGGGGGCCGGGCCCGTCGAGCAGGGCGAGCGCGGCCGCCCCGTCCGCGGCCTCGCCGACCGCCTCGACGTCGGGCAGGTCGTCGACCATGGCGCGCAGGCCGCGCCGGACCACGGGGTGGTCGTCCACCAGCAGTACGCGGATCACTGGACCACCGCCACCGGGGCCCCGGTGGGCACGCTCTCCGCCGTCCCGATCGCGCGCAGCGGCAGGGAGACGGCGACGGCGGTGCCCTCGCCGGGGGCGGACTCGACGGTGAGGGTGCCGCCGAGGGCGGTGATCCGCTCGTGCATGCCGTGCAGGCCGAAGGAGTCGGGGCCGGGGGCGGTGACCGCGTCGAAGCCGATGCCGTCGTCGAAGACGTCCAGGGTGACCTCGTCGTCGAGGTAGCTGAGGGTGACCGCGATCCGGGAGGCGCGGGCGTGCCGGACGGCGTTGGCGAGCGCCTCCTGGGTGAGGCGCAGCAGCGCGACCTCGGCCTCGACCGGCAGCGGGTAGGGCTCGCCGTCGAGGTGGAAGTCGGCGTCGGCGCCGCCGGCGAGGCGTCGCAGCGCCTCGGTCAGGGTGGCGTCGTCGAGCGCGGGCGGGGCGAGCGCGTGGACGAACCGGCGGGCCTCCGCGAGGTTGGCGGAGGCGGTGTCCTGGACCTCGCGGATCCGCTCGGCGGCGGCCCCCGGGTGGGTGGTCAGGGTGGCCTCGGCGGACCGGGCGAGCAGCACGATGCTGGACAGGCCCTGGGCGAGGGTGTCGTGGATCTCGCGGGCGAGGCGCTGCCGCTCGGCGAGCACGCCCGCCTCGCGCTGGCTGGCGGCGAGCTCGTCGCGGGTGCGGACCAGGTCGTCGATGAGCTGCTGCCGGGCCCGGCTCTCCCGGTAGAGGGCGGCGTAGCCGTACGCGGTGAGCAGGGCGACGGCGGCGCCGGCGACCGGGCCGAGGACCTTGGGGACGGTGAGCCCGCCGGGGGTGGAGGCCTGGGCGGCGACCACCACGCCGGTGAGCGCGAGCACGGCGGTCAGCGACCAGCGCAGCGGCAGCACGTGCAGGCAGACGAAGTACAGCGGGAAGGCGAGGTAGCAGAACTCGGGGTGCTGCAGGGTGAGCGCGATCCACAGCGCGACGACCGCGCCGAGCCAGACGCCGGCCCACAGCCGGGTGTCGCGGACCCGCTCCGCCACGCCCCCCGACGCGTAGACGGCCGCGAGCACCCCGGCGGTGGCGAGGCCGCCCGCGCCGAGACTGCCGCCGACCACGCCCCGGACCAGCAGCACGCCCAGCAGGGTGAAGAACAGCCCGTGCAGGGCGAGGTTCATCAGCCGCAGGGCGGGGGTGCGGGCAGAGTGGACGGGACTCTCGGGTGCGGGCGGTTCGGTACGGGACACGCCTTCCGAGGGTACGGGGTGCGGCGGCCGCGCAGGAGCGGCCCGGCATCAACCGTTCGATGTATTTGCAGGTCCACCGCCTGTGCGGCGGCGGACCCGTACGTCTCCCCGATGGCAGGGGCACCCCGGTTCGCCAGGGTGGAGGGGTACTCAGCAGCAGGTATCCACCCTCGTCCCGGAAGGTCCCCGTGTTCGTCGCACTGCGTGACATCCGCTTCGCCAAGGGGCGCTTCGCCCTGATGGGCGCGGTCGTCACCTTGATAACGACCCTGGTCGTGTTCCTGTACGGACTGACCGGCGGGCTGGCCTCGGCCGCCTCGTCGACCGTCGCCGAGCTGCCCGCCGACCGGATCGTCTTCGGCGCGCCCGCGGGCGCGGCGCCGGAGGTGTCGTTCAGCAACAGCACGGTCTCCGCGCAGCAGCAGGCCGCGTTCGCCGCCGCGCCGGGCGTGCGCTCGGTGGCGCCGCTGGGCATCTCGATGACCCGGCTGACCGCCTCCGACGCGGCCGCCTCGGTCTCCGTGGTCGGCACCACCGCCGCGATGCTGCCGCCGCTCTCCGCCGGCGGCGCCCCGCAGGACGGGCAGCTCGTGGTCGGCGCCGACACCGCGGCGAAGTACCGCCTGGCGGTGGGCGACCAGGTCGCGGTCGGCCCGAAGCGGCTGACCGTCTCCGGTCTCGCCGCCGAGCGCTCCTTCTCCCACGCGCCGACGGTGTGGACCACCGTGGCCACCTGGGAGCAGGTGTCCGGCCAGTCCCAGCCGACCGCGCTCGCCCTGACCGGCTCGCCCGGCGGCCTCGCCGCACTCGACGCCCGGCAGTCCACCGACACCGTGCCGCTGTCCGACGCGCTGTCCGGCATCAACGGGTACGCGGCCGAGCAGGGCAGCCTGCAGATGATCCAGGGCTTCCTGTTCGCGGTGAGCGCCCTGGTGGTCGGTGCCTTCTTCACGGTGTGGACGGTGCAGCGCAAGCCCGACATCGCGGTGCTCAAGGCGGTCGGCGCGTCCAGCGGCTACCTGGTGCGCGACGCGCTGGCGCAGGCCGCGGCCGTCCTGCTCGGCGGCGCGCTGCTCGGCGGGGCGGTCGGCGGCCTCGGCGGGCTGTTCGCGGCCGCCGCCGTGCCCTTCGCGGTCAGCGCCTCCAGCGTGGCCGTGCCGGTCTCCGTGATGGTCCTGCTCGGCCTCGCCGGGGCCGCGCTCGCCGTCCGCCGCATCACCGCCGTCGACCCGCTGGCTGCCCTGGGGGCCAACCGATGACCACCGCACTCGACACCCTGACCACCCGCACCGGTCTCGCCCTGCGCGACGTCACCCTGACCTACCCCGACGGCGAGGCCCGGCTCACCGCGCTGGACGCGGTCTCGCTGGACGTCGCGCCCGGCGAGTTCACCGCCGTCGCCGGGCCGTCCGGCTCCGGCAAGTCCAGCCTGCTGGCGGTCGCCGCGACCCTGCTGCGCCCCGACTGCGGCGAGGTGCTGATCGACGGCGTCGACGCGGGCGCGCTCGGCGACCGGGAGCGCACCGCGCTGCGCCGCGACCGGCTCGGCATCGTCTTCCAGCAGTCCAACCTGCTCGCCTCGCTCACCGCCGTCGAGCAGCTGCTGGTGCTGGAGTCGGTCCGCGGCCGGCGCCCCCGGGAGGCCCGGCGCCGCGCCGAGGAGCTGCTGGCCTCGGTCGGCCTGGAGGGCGCCAAGCAGCGGCGCCGCCCGCACCAGCTCTCCGGCGGCGAGCGCCAGCGGGTCAACATCGCCCGCGCCCTGTTCGGCGAGCCCTCCGTCCTGCTGGTCGACGAGCCCACCTCCGCCCTCGACCACGAGCGCGGCGCCCAGATCGTCACCCTGCTCGCCGAGATCACCCGCGCCCACTCCACGGCCACCGTCATGGTCACCCACGACCGCGACCTCCTCGGCCGCGTCGACCGCGTCCTGGAGATGCACGACGGCCGCCTGTCCTGAGCCCGGCCACGACGGAGCCCCGGCGACCTCGCGGTCACCGGGGCTCTTCGCCGATCGGGTCAGCGGGTGCCGAGGCGGAGGGCGGGGCGTTCCTCGACGGGGGTGTCGGCGCCGGAGGCCCAGAGGGAGCGGATGTGGCCGAGGTGGCGGGACATGCAGTCCTCGGCGGCGGTGGCGTCGCCGGAGATCATCAGGTCGAGGAGTTCGAGGTGCTCCTCGGCGGAGGAGACGAGTTCGCCGCGCTGGTCGAGGCGGTTGAGGCCGTAGAGCCGGGAGCGCTTGCGCAGGTCGCCGACGGTCTCGACCAGACGGGAGTTGCCGGCCAGGCCGAGCAGGTCGAGGTGGAACTGGCGATCGGCCTCCAGGTAGCCGATCAGGTCGTGCTTGCGGGCGGCGGCGACGATCGCCTCGGCCTGCGGCCGCAGCGCCTCCAGCTGTTCGGCGGTGGCGGTGCGGGTGACCCGGCCGACGGTGGGTACCTCGATCAGGGCGCGGATCTCGGTGTACTCGTCGAGGTCGCGCTCGCTGAGCTCGGTGACCCGGAAGCCCTTGTTGCGGACGGCCTCGACCAGGCCCTCGCGGGCCAGGTCGAGCATCGCCTCGCGCACGGGGGTGGCGGAGACCCCGAAGTCCGCGGCGAGCGCGGGCGCCGAGTAGACGACGCCGGGGCGCAGCTCGCCGGAGATCAGCGCCGCGCGCAGGGCGTGGGCGACCTGGTCGCGCAGCCGCTCCTGGACGGAGATGAGGGTGCGGGGCTTGAGGTCCGCCATGGTGTTCCTCCGGAGGTTTGCAGGACCTCATTGTACAATGTCACGTTACGGTGAGTGAATCCGCCCGGCCGCGTCCCAGTTCGTACTGTGCGGCGGCCACCGCGAGGTCCTGCCACGCCATGCCGACGCTCTTGAAGAACCTCGGCCGATTGTGCGGTACAACTGCCTCGCCGGTCACCAGTTCTGACAGATTAGCAAGGCTGTCCGCCGCGGCCCCGGCCTGGATCAGGTCGCCGGCCTCCCGCAGCGCCACCGTCCTGGCCTCGACGTACCGGGCGGCCCGGCCGACCAGGACGGCGTCGACCTCGCGGGCCTCGGGCTCGTGCGAGCCGACGGCCGCGACCACCGCGTGGTCGGGCACCAGGGCGCCGTCGAAGAGCGGGGTGCGGGCGGTGGTGCAGCAGACCACGGCGTCCGCCGCGGCGACGGCCTCCGGTCCGCCGGTGCGGGCCTTCAGTCCGAGCGAGGCCGCGTACGCGACGAGCCGCTCGGCGGGCCCGGCGCTGCGGGCGACCACGGTCAGCTCGACGAGCGGCAGGACGGCGCGCAGCACGTCGAGGTGCCCGTACGCCTGGGGGCCGGCCCCGAACAGCACCAGGTGCCCGGTGCCGGGTGCGGCGAGCCGGCGCAGGGCGACGGCGGTGACCGCGGGGGTGCGCAGCGCGGTGAGCGCGGCGCCGTCCAGCAGGGCGAGCGGCTGCAGGGTGGCGCCGTCGAGCAGCAGGTAGCTGCCGGTGATCCGGGGCAGGCCGCGGGCGGGGTTGGCGGGCGCGACGCCGGCGATCTTGACCCCGGCGTACCGCTCGGTGGCGGCCGGCATCAGCAGGAGCTCACCGGCGGGCACCGGGATGTTGGAACGCTGCGGGCAGTTCTCCGGGTCGAGCCCGTCGAGCAGGACGCGTTCCAGCGCGGCGACGGCCGCCTCCGGGGTCAGCGTGAGGTCGAGCGGCGCGGTCACAGCAGGAATCCCGTCCCGAGCGCGTCGTCGGTGTCGAGCACGAAGCGGTGCTCGCCGGTGCGGTACGCGGTGCCGGTGACCTCGGTGACGATGCCGCCGTCCTGTTCGGCGAGGGCGCGGCCGGTGAAGACGGTGCCGATGACCGATTCGTGGCGCAGTTCCTCGCCGGCGCCGAGCCGGCCGTCGACGGCGAGCAGGGCGAGCCGGGCGGAGCTGCCGGAGCCGCACGGGGAGCGGTCGATCTGGCCGTCCGCGAAGACGGTGACGTTGCGCTGGTGCGGGCCGGCCGGGGTGTCGGCGAGCTCGTCGAAGAGGATCACGCCGTAGATGCCGTCGCGGACCGCGGCGACCGCCGGGTGGTCGGCGAGGGCGGCGCGGATCTCCCGCCCGGCCGCGGTCAGTCCGGCGAGCTGCCCGGGAGCGACCTGCAGGCCGAGGTCGGCGGCGCGGACCGAGGCGTACAGGGCTCCGGAGTGCGCCAGGTCGACCTCGACGGTGCCGCGGGCGGTGGCCGTCTCGATCTTGCGGGCGACGATCCGGGTGGGGACGTTGCGGAAGGTCACGCCGGTGGTGCGGCCGCCGGCGCGGTGCACGGTGGCGCTGACCCTCCCGGACGGCACGTCGATGCGCACCAGCGCGGTGCCGTCCTCGGGGGCCTGGACCAGTCCGGAGTCCACCGCCCAGGCGCCGAGCGCCATGGTGCCGTGGCCGCACGCGGTCGAGTAGCCGTCCTTGTGCCAGAACAGCACGCCCAGGTGGGCCTCGCCGTCGTCCGGCGGGACCAGGAAGCCGCCGTACATCCCGGCGTGGCCGCGGGGTTCGCGGGTGAGCAGCCGGCGGATGTCGTCCAGGGCGCTGGGCCGCGGCGAGGTCGCGGTGCCGCCGGAGCCGATCGCGATGGCCCGGCGCTCGGCGACGCTGTCGCCGGGGATCGGCGGCAGGCCGGCGGTGACGATCCGGAACGGCTCGCCGGCGGTGTGGTAGTCGGTGGTGGCGATGTTCACCGGGTGCCTCCGGCGGGGAGCAGGGTGACGGTGCGGGAGGCGGTGTAGAAGTCGAGCACGGCCTGGCCCTGCTCGCGCGAGCCGTAGCTCGCGGCCTTGGCCCCGCCGAACGGCAGGTGGAAGTCGACGCCGCTGGACGGCGCGTTGACCCGGACCATGCCCGCGTCGAGGCGGTCGGCGGCGGCCAGCGCCACGTCCAGGTCGCGGCTGTGCACGGAGGTGGAGAGGCTGTGCCGGGTGTCGTTGGCCAGCGCGATCGCCTCGTCCAGGTCGGCGGCGTGCAGCAGCACGGCGACCGGGCCGAAGAACTCCTCGGTGCGCAGCGGGTGATCGGCGGGGACGTTCTCCAGCAGGGCCGGCTCCAGGTACCAGCCGTCCCGCTCGGCGCGGCGGCCGCCGGCCAGCAGGGTCGCCCCGGCCGCGGTCGCGCTGCCGATCGCGGAGGTCAGCCGGTCGAGGGCGGCCTCGTTGATGACCGGGCCGCACGCGGTGGCGGACCGGGCCGGGTCGGCGGCGGGGGTGGCGGCCAGCGCCTTGGCGAGCGCCTCGGCGAGCGGCTCGTACGCGTCGCCGACCGCGATCACCCGGCTGGTGGCGGTGCACTTCTGGCCCGCGTAGCCGGCGATCGCGGCGGCCAGGTGGGCGGCCGCCTGGGCGATGTCGGCGTCGGGGAGGACGAGCGCGGCGTTCAGGCCGCCCATCTCCGCCTGGACGGGGATGCCGCGCTCGGCGGTCGCCGCGACGACGGCCCGGCCGACCCCGGTGGAGCCGGTGAAGGACACCACGTCGGTGGCCGCCACCAGCGCGGCGCCCTCCTCGGCGCCGCCCGGGACGACGGTCAGCACGCCCTCGGGCAGACCGGCCAGCTCGGCCAGGCGCAGGGCGCACGCGGTGGCCTCGGGCGCGGGCTTGAGCACCACGGTGTTGCCGACGGCGAGCGCGGGCGCCGCCTTCCAGGTCGGGATGGCCAGCGGGAAGTTCCACGGCGTGATCAGTCCGGCCACGCCGTACGGGCGGCGCCGGGTGAGCAGCAGGCCCTCGCCGGCGGCCGGCTCGTGCACCGCGCCGGACGGGGCGAACGCCGCCTGCGCGTAGTAGCGCCAGATCGCGACGGTGCGGGCGAGCTCGCCGCGCGCCTCGACGACCGGCTTGCCGACCTCGCGGACGGTCAGCGCGACCAGCTCCTCGGCGTTCGCCTCCACCGCGTCGGCGGCCCGGCCGAGCGCCGCGGCCCGCGCGGCGGCGCCGATCGCCAGCCAACCGGGCTGCGCGGCGCGGGCCCGGGCCACCGCCGCCGCCACCCCGGCGGCGCCGGGGGCCTCGACGGCGACCACCAGATCGGCCGGGTCGGCGGGGTTGTACGAGCTGATGGTCATCGAAGAGGCACCTTTCGGTCTCACCCCGCGCCCCGGCAGGGGCGCGTGGGGGTCCCTCCCGGCCGGAGGCCGGGGGAGAACTGCGCGAAGCGGAAGAGCAGGCGGGTCAGGTCGCGGCACGGACGGAACGCGGCACGCGGCACGCGGCAGCGTCGGAGCGGCAGCGTCAGAGCAGGAACCCCGCCGGGAAGGGATCCGTCGGGTCCAGGAAGTACTGGGCCGTGCCGGTCACCCAGGCCCGGCCGGTGACCGTCGGCACGACGGCGGGGCGGCCGGCGACCTCGGTCTCCTCCACCAGGCGGCCGGTGAAGCTGGTGCCGATGAAGGAGTCGTTGACGAAGTCGGTGTCCAGCGGGAGTTCGCCGCGCGCGTGCAGCTGGGCCATCCGCGCGGAGGTGCCGGTGCCGCAGGGCGAGCGGTCGAACCAGCCGGGGTGGATGGCCATCGCGTGCCGGGAGTGCCGGGCGTCGGAGCCGGGGGCGAGCAGCTGGACGTGGTGGCAGCTGTGGATGGACGGGTTGTCCGGGTGGACCGGCCGGTCGGCGCTCGCGTTGACGGCGTCCATCATGGCGAGCCCGGCGTCCAGGATCTCCTGCTTGCGCTCCCGCTCGAAGGGCAGCCCGAACTGCTCCAGCGGCAGGATCGCGTAGAAGTTGCCGCCGTACGCCAGGTCGTAGGTGACGGTCCCGAAGCCGGGCACGTCGACCTTGAGGTCCAGGGCGACGGAGTACGAGGCCACGTTGCGGATGGTCACGGCCTTCGCCGCGCCGTTCTCCACGTGGACGTCGGCGACGACCAGCCCGGCGGGCGTGTCGAGGCGCACGGTGGTGACCGGTTCGACGACCGGCACCATGCCGGTCTCGACCAGGACGGTGGCGACCCCGATGGTGCCGTGGCCGCACATCGGCAGCAGCCCGGAGACCTCGATGTAGAGCACGCCGAAGTCGGCGTCCGGCCGGGTGGGCGGCTGCAGGATCGCGCCGCTCATCGCGGCGTGGCCGCGGGGCTCGTACATCAGCAGGGTGCGGAAGTGGTCGAGGTGCTGCTGGAAGTGGACCCGCCGCTCGGCCATGGTGGCGCCGGGCACGGCGCCGAACCCGCCGGTGATCACCCGGGTCGGCATGCCCTCGGTGTGCGAGTCGACGGCGTGGAAGACGTGGCGGCTGCGCATCGCGTGTGCTCCTGGAAGGTGGGCGGGCCGGCTCCCCCCGGTGAGCCGGCCCTGCGGTCTGGCGTGGTGCCGGTCCGGGTTACTTGTGGCCCTCGGCGATGGCCTTCTCGGTGGCCGCGCGCACGGCGGCGTCGATCTCCGGGACGAGCGGCAGGCGCGGCGCGCGGGTGGGGCCGCCGCGACGGCCGGCGATGTCCTGGGAGAGCTTGATCGCCTGGACGAACTCGGTCTTGGAGTCCCAGCGCAGCAGCGAGTGCAGCGACTTGTACAGCGGGAGGGCGACCGGGAGGTCGCCGGCGACGGCCGCGCGGTACAGCGTGGCGGAGGCCTGCGGCAGCGCGTTCGGGTAGCCGGCGATCCAGCCGACGGCACCGGCGAGGGCGAGCTCCAGCAGGACGTCGTCGGCGCCGATCAGCAGGTCCAGCTCGGGGGCGAGCTCGGCGATCTCGTACGCCCGGCGGACGTCGCCGCTGAACTCCTTGACCGCGACGATGGAGCCCTCGGCGTGCAGCTCGGCGAGCAGCGGGGGGACCAGGTCGACCTTGGTGTCGATCGGGTTGTTGTAGGCCACGATCGGCAGGCCGGCCTGCGCGACCTCGGCGTAGTGCGCGCGGACGGCGGCCCGGTCGGCGCGGTAGGCGTTCGGCGGCAGCAGCAGCACGGAGCCCGCGCCGGCCTCGGCGGCCTGCTCGGCCCACCGGCGGGACTCGGCGCTGCCGTACGCGGCGACGCCGGGCATCACGCGGGCGCCGTCGCCGGCCGCCTCGACGGCGACGGTGACGACCTTGGCGCGCTCCTCCGGGGTGAGGGTCTGGTACTCGCCCAGCGAGCCGTTGGGCACCACGCCGTCGCAGCCGTTGTCGATCAGCCAGCGGACGTGCTCGGCGTACGCGTCGTAGTCCACCGTGAGGTCGTCACGGAACGGAAGCGTGGTGGCGACCATGATGCCGCGCCACGGACGAGTGGGGTCGTGCGCTTCGAGGGACACGGGGGGAACTCCCTTGTAGGTGAGGTGTGACATTTTATAGAAGGGGGCAGAGGACCACAAGGCCCCCGCCGAAAAGCCGCGGAAGGCTCAGGCCGGCGGCTCGGCCAGCTGCGCCAGCGGCACCGGGCAGGACAGCGGGCGGCTGTCCGCCCGGCCCTCGGGCCCGCCGGACAGGCAGGCCACGGCCGCGCCGCACATCCGGCCCTGGCACCAGCCCATCCCGGCCCGGGTGAGCAGCTTGACGGTGCGGGCGTCGCCCGCGCCGAGCTCCTCCACGGCCTCCCGGATCCGCGCGACGGGGACCTCCTCGCACCGGCAGACGTCCGTCTCCGGGGTCAGCCAGCCGGTCCAGCCGGCGCCCGGCACGTGCGCCGCGGCCATCAGCTCCGCGAACGCCCGCCGGCGGTCGCGGCGGACCACCGCGCCGCGCGGCGCGGGCCGTCCGGCCACCGCGTACGCGGCCAGCACGCCCTCGGCGAGCGCCAGGTCGGCGCCGCCGACCCCGCAGGTCTCCCCGGCCGCGAACAGCCCGTCCAGGCTGGTGCGCTGCTCGGCGTCGACGGCGAGCGCCACCGCGCCGTCCGGGGTGGTCCTGGTCGCGGCGCCCAGCTCGGTGGCCAGCTCGATCTGCGGGACGAGCCCGTGGCCGACCGCGACCGCGTCGCACGCGATCCGGCGCTCGGTGCCGGGCACCGGGCGCCAGTCCCCGTCCAGCCGGGCCACCGTGACGGCGGTGACCCGGTCGGTGCCGTGCGCCTCGACCACCGCGCCGGACCGGCGCAGCCGGACCCGGTGCCGCAGCAGGGTCGCACCGTGCCGGGCGCCCTCGACCAGCTTCGCCGGGTTGCCCAGCAGGGTGGGCAGGCCCTTGGCGTAGCCGAGGTAGTCGGTGGCCTCCACCACCGCCGGCACCTCGGCGCCGGCGTGCACCAGCGAGGAGGCGGCGGCCAGCAGCAGCGGACCGCTGCCGGCCACCACGATCCGCCGCCCGGGCAGCACCAGGCCGGACTTCAGCATGGCCTGGGCGCCACCCGCGGTGACCACCCCGGGCAGCGTCCAGCCCGGGAAGGGCAGCTGCCGCTCGTACGCGCCGGTGGCGAGCAGGACGGCGCCCGCCTCGACGGTGGTGCGGTCGGCGGCCTCCGGGCCGTGCGTGGTGTGCAGCCGCCACACCGGGCCGCGCTCGGCGGCCCAGACGTGGTGGCCGGCCAGGTGGTCGACGCCGGCGTGCGCGGCGAGGCGCTCGCGCAGGCCGGCGAAGGCCGACCAGCCGTGGTGCAGCCGCTCGGGGCGGGCCGCGCCGAGTTCGGGCGCGGGGTGCCGGTAGTACTGGCCGCCGATCCGCGCCCCGGCGTCGACCAGCGCGACCCGCAGGCCCAGGTCGGCCGCGGTCACCGCGGCCGCCAGCCCCGCTGGGCCGGCCCCGACCACCGCCAGGTCGTACGGCCTCCCCCCGGCGCGGGCCGCGCCCGCCGGGTGCGCGCCGGCGCTCCGGCCGCTCTCAGATCGCGAGTTCGGCATGGCCGTGGCCCTCCTGGGTGGTGACGGTGTCGCCGTCCTCGGCGGGTTCCAGGCAGGTGCGCCGGTTGGGCCGGCCGTTGACGGTGGCGAGGCAGTCGAAGCACTGGCCGATCCCGCAGAACGCGCCGCGCGGCCTCCCGCCGTCGCGGGTGGTGCGCCAGGCGAGCACGCCGGCGGCCCACAGCGCGGCGGCGATGGTCTGCCCGGGCAGGGCGGGCACCGGGCGGCCGTCGAAGAGGACGGTGCGGGCGGGCCCGGGCTCCGCGCCGACCAGGTCGATGGGGTTGCGGCCCATGGCGGTCACTCCGTTCCCTTGCTGAAGCGGTCGGCCCGGAAGGGCGCGAGGTCGAGGCCGGGCTCCTTGCCGGTGAGCTGCTCGGCGATCAGCAGGCCGGTGGCGGGAGCGAGGCCGATGCCGGCGCCCTCGTGGCCGCACGCGTGGTACAGCCCCTCGACCCGGGGGTCGGCGCCGATGGCGGGCAGGTGGTCCGGCAGGTACGGGCGGAAGCCGCGGTAGGCGCGCTGCACCGAGACGGTGCGCAGGACCGGGAAGAGCGCGGCGGCCTGGGCGGCGAGCCGGCGCAGCACCTCGGTGGAGAGCGTCCGGTCGAAGCCGACCCGCTCCCGGCTGGCGCCGATCAGCACCGGCCCGGCGGGCGTGCCCTCGACCACGGCGGAGCTCTGCAGGTCGGCGGAGCCGCTGGCGACGTCGGCGACGTAGTCGGCGGCGTACACCTTGCGGCGGACGATCCGCGGCAGCGGTTCGGTCACCAGGACGAAGCCGCGCCGGGGCATCACCGGCAGCTCGACCCCGGCGAGGGCGGCGAGTTCGCCGCCCCAGGTGCCGGCCGCGTTGACCACGGCGGCGGCGGGCAGCTCGCGGCGGTCGGTGCGCACGCCGGTGACGGCGCCGCCGGGGCCGCGCAGCAGGCCGGTGACGGCCTCGCCGAGGAAGCGGTCGGCGCCGGAGGCGCGCAGCAGGTGGGCGGCGGCCAGGGCGGGCTGCACCTGGGCGTCCTGCGGGTAGAGGAAGCCGCCGGCCAGGCCTTCCGCGAGGTGCGGCTCCAGTTCGCGCAGCCGGTCGCCGGGGATCTCCTCGGCGTCGACGCCCACGGTGCGCTGCTCAGCGGCGAAGGCGCGCAGGGCGTCCTGCCCGGCCTCGCCGGAGGCGACCACCAGGCCTCCCTTGGGCTCGTACTCGACCGCCTCGCCGAGGGTGTCGGCGAGTCCGCGCCACAGCCGGGTGGAGAGCAGCGCGAGGTCGAGTTCGGGGCCGGGCTCCTTGTCGGAGACCAGCAGGTTGCCCTCGCCCGCGCCGGTGGTGCCGCCGGCCACCGGGCCGCGGTCGACCACGGCGACCCGCAGGCCGGCCAGGGTGGCGTAGTACGCGCAGGCGGCGCCGACGACACCGGCGCCGATCACCACGACGTCGTGGGGGGATCGCTTGAGCACCTCAGTAATATGTCACATGGCTCAATGCTCTGCCAAGCCCGCCCCACCGCGAGCCTTCCCAGGTCAGGCGCCCGGGGAACGCGCGGGGGCGGGAGCACCGAGGCGGGAACACCGAGGCGGGAAGACCGGGGGCGGGAACGCCGAGGGCCCCGCACCGCCGGGGTGGTCGGCGGTGCGGGGCCCGGGCCGGGCGTCGGCGGGATCAGGTGATGTCGTCGTCGATGTGCTCGCGGCGCGCGGCCGGCACCGGGGCGGGCGCCTCCGGGGCCGCGGAGGCCTCGATCTCCTCCGCGCCCTCCACGCCGTCCACCGACAGGTCCACGTGGGACGCCTCGTCGTCGTCCAGACCGGCGTCGGGGTTGCGGGCCGCCTTGCGCTTGTCGTTCATCAGCGCGATGCCCACGGCGACGAAGTACAGCGCCCAGATCGGCGCGGCCAGCGCCAGCATCGACAGCGGGTCCGCGCTCGGCGTCGCGAACGCGGCGAACACGGTGATGCCCATCACCATGCCGCGCCACCAGCCCAGCAGCCGCTTGCCGGTGAGCACGCCGACGAAGTTCAGCATCACCAGGAACAGCGGCAGCTCGAAGCCCAGGCCGAAGACCAGCACCATCCGGGTGACCAGGTCGAGGTAGGTCTCCACCGGCACGATCGCCTCGACGTCGTCGCCCGCCATGCCGGCCAGCACCGCCGCGGTGGTCGGCATGACCAGGTAGGCGAAGGCCGCGCCGGCCAGGAACAGCGGCGTGCCGAAGCCCAGGAAGCTCAGCGAGTAGCGGCGCTCGTGCTTGTGCAGGCCCGGCGCGACGAAGCGCCAGAGCTGGTACAGCCAGACCGGGGTCGCCGCCACCAGGCCGGCCGTGAGGCTGACCTTGAGGACGACGGTGAACGGCGCCAGCAGGCCGATGTTGGCGACCTTGACGCAGCTCTCCAGCCCGGGCGGCTTGGTGCCGTCGGGGAGGCAGCGCGGCAGCGGGTCGGTGAGGAAGTTGATCAGGTGCTTGTTGAAGTAGGCCGCGACGATCGTGAACACCAGGATGGCGAGCACCGACTTCACCACGCGGTTGCGGAGCTCGCGCAGGTGGTCGGCGAGGGCCATCCGACCCTCGGGGTCCTTGTCTGGCTTGGACGACTTGGTCAACCCGGGTCCTCGAATCGTGCGGCGGCTTCAGCGGAGCGGCGGTACGGGCTCAGGCGGCGCGGTCGGTGCGGGCCGCGCCGGGCGCCGCCTTGACCACCCGGTCCGGCTCCGCCTCGGGCTTCGAGGCGTCGTCGAACTCCCTGCGCAGGGCCTTGGTCTCGCTCTTCAGGATGCGCAACGAGCGGCCCAGCGCCCGCGCGGCGTCGGGCAGGCGCTTGCCGCCGAAGAGCAGCACGGCGAAGAGCACGACCAGGACGATCGCCGTCGGCGAGATCCTCACGGCGGACCACCTCCCTGCGGAGGGACCACTCCCCCGCTTCCGGCGATGGTAGCCGCTGGGGGCGGCCTACCGGGAACCCAGGTCCTTCCGATTTCCCGCCCGCTCCGCGGGCAGCCGCCGGGTGAACAGCAGACTGGCCGCCGTGATGGCCGAGCAGGCCAGCACCGCGGACTTCAGCCCCGCGATCTGGGCGCTCTCGTAGTTCTCCAGCAGCGCGGCCGCCTCGGCCGGCGGCAGCCCGGGCTGGGCGGCCAGCGCCGCGGCCACCTGGTCGGACGGGACGAAGGAGATCCCGGCCTCCACCCGGGTCGTGGCCTGCGCGGAGACCGCCGCGGAGATCCGCGGGTCGCCGCCCACCAGCTCGGTCACCGAGCCGGCCAGCGCCCCGATCAGCAGCGCGCCGATCAGCGCGGTGCCCACCGAGGAGCCCAGGTTCTGCGCGGTGTACTGCAGGCCGCCGGCCTCGCTGCGGTCCTGCTCCTCGACACCGGACTGCACCACGTTGCCCAGCTGCGAGGCGAGCATCCCGAGGCCCAGCCCGAGCAGCGCCATCGAGCCGGCGAAGGAGGCGCCGTTCAGCTCCGGGCCGATCGTGGTGATCAGCCACAGCGTCGCCGCCAGCAGGACCAGCAGCCCGACCCGGACGATCCGCCGCGGCGAGGCCACCCGCAGCAGCAGCGAGCCCGACATCGAGGCGACCAGCATCGCGATCGACACCGGCAGCAGCTTCAGCCCGGTCTCGAAGGCGTCCAGGCCCTGCACCACCTGGAGGTAGAGCGGGATCACGAAGAACAGGCCGAGCAGGATGGTGTTCTGGTTGAACAGCGTCATCAGGCCCGAGCGCAGCACCCCGACCCGGAACAGCCGGACGTGCACCAGCGGGGTCCGGCCCAGCCGCTCCTGGCGCCGCTCGTTGTGGACGAAGGCGTACAGCAGCGCCCCGCCGACGGCGATCACGAACAGCGTCGGGGCGAAGCCCAGCACGGTGAAGGGCGGGTTGCGCGGCTGCACCCAGCCCCAGGTGCCGCTCTGCAGCACCGCCAGCACCACCAGCGCCAGCCCGGCCGCGGAGAGCAGCACGCCCGGCACGTCCAGCCGGCCGCGCTCGGCGGGCCGCTCCTCGGCCGGGATCCACCTGTTCAGCACCAGGATCAGCACCACCAGCACCACCTCGCCGGCGAACACCAGCCGCCAGGTGAGGTAGGTGGTGACCCAGCCGCCGAGCAGCGGACCGACCGCGATGCCGGCGCCGGCCAGCCCGCCGATCACGCCGTACGCCACCGCCCGGTCCCGGCCCTGGTACGCCCCCGCCACCAGCGCGGCCAGCGCGGGCAGCACCAGGGCCGCGCCGAGGCCCTCGATCACCGACCAGCCGAGGGCCAGCACCCCGACCGTCGGCGCCACCGCGGTCAGGCCGGAGCCGACCGCGTACACCACCAGCCCGCCCAGGAAGACCCGGCGGCGGCCGAACATGTCGCCGAGCCGGCCGCCGGTCAGCATGAAGGCCGCCATCACCAGGGTGTACAGGGTGATGACGGCCTGGATGGCGGTGACCTCCGTGTCGAAGTCCTCGACCAGCTGGCTGATCGACACGTTCATCACCGAGGCGTCCAGCACCATCAGGAACTGGGCCAGGCCCAGTACGGCCAGCGCCTTCCATCGGTCCACGGGGTCGCTCCGCTCTCAGCCGCCCAGGATGCGGGACTTCTGCGCCTCGAACTCCTGCTCGGTGAGCACGCCCTGGTCCCGGAGGGCAGCCAGGTCCTTCAGCTGGTCGAGCTTCTGGTCCATCGTGGCGGCCTGGGTCGGCGGCGCCGCGGGGGGCGGCGGCGGGGGCGGCGCGTACTGCTGTTGCTGCTGCGCGTACTGCTGCTGCTGGGCGGCCTCCTGGTCGGCCCAGCGGCCGGCCTGGCGGCGCGAGACGCGGTTGGAGACGGCTGTCGCCGTGCCCGCGACGACGGCGGTGCGGGCGACTCCTCGAAGCAGTCCCATGACGTTCCTTCCTCGGTCGGGGGTGCGGCGGCTCAGGCCTCGGACTCCAGGGCGTCCAGCGCGTCGACGACGTCCTGGACGGGGATCCGGCCGCCGGCGATCAGGCGGGCGCCGCTGCGGCGCATCGCGGCCGCGAACGGGGCGGCCCAGAGGTTCTCGTAGACGAGGATGGCGGCCGAGTCGCCCGGGGAGAGCAGGCCGCCCGCGTTGGAGAGGTCGTCCTCGTCCAGCAGGCCGGAGGAGGCGCCCTCGAAGACGGTCAGGTCGAGCTTGCCGTCACCGTCGATGTCGGCCAGCTCCATGCCGATCAGCGAGCCGTCCTCCTCCTTGCGGACGAAGGACAGGTCGAGGATGCGGATGATGCCGCGCTCGACCAGGTCGACCAGGATCGGCATGCCCTCACCGGTCAGCCGGCTCCCGGGGAATTCCACGATCAGGTAGTCGATGGGGCCCGGCTCGTCCGTTCCGCCGGGCTCGTTGGCTGCACTGCTCACGACCGCTCCCAGGGTGGGGTCCGCCCCGGCCGGATCGGCGCGGGGCACCCCATCAGCCTGGTCGGACCGGCCGGGTACGGCCACCCGGGCGAGGCGTCGTTAGCCCATCAGGTCACGGCCGGCCGCCGCGAGGGCGCGGGAGGCGGTGTCGACCTCGCGGGCGAGCGTGCGGACGTCCAGCCACAGGCGGCAGGCGAGGACGCCCAGCACCAGCAGGCCGGCGGTGGCGAGCAGGACGGCGGCGGTCAGGATCCACGTCATGGTGCCCACGACCCTATCCGTCCACCGGCAGCAGCCGCATGGTGCGCACGCCCGCGTCGGTCAGCGCCGTCACGATCTTCTCCCCGGCCGGCTTGCGCACGGCCGCCCCGCACTCCGGGCAGGTGAAGCTGTAGAAGGTGCGCTCCTTGGTGGCGCCGAGCGCCAGCCGGAACGCCTCCACCGGGAGCTCCACCTTGACCCGGCACTGCGAGCAGTACACCTGGAATCTGAGGCCCTCCGTCACGCGGTCGCGGCCCCGTCCCGGTAGTGCTCCAGCGCGGCGCGCGCGGCGGCGCGGGCCTGCTCGGCGAGCAGCGCCGGGGAGACGATCCGGCCGTCGCGGCCGAGCCGCAGGGCGAGCGGCCGCAGCCCCGACGGGTCGGCGCTGCGCAGGGTGATCCGGAGGCCGCCGTCGGGCAGCTCCTCGGCCTTGTCGTGGGTGTAGTACTCGGCGACCCAGCGGCCGCCCGGACCGACCTCGACGACCACCTCGGGGTCGTCGGCGGACGGGTTGACCAGGCCGGCGGACAGGTCGCGGGGCTGCAGCCGCGGCGGGTTGGCGGGCTCGTCGAGCACCTTGATCTCGGCGACCCGGTCGAGCCGGAAGGTCCGCCGGTCCTCGGAGGTGCGGCACCAGCCCTCGAGGTAGGTGTGGCCCTCGGTGACCAGCCGGATCGGGTCGACCAGGCGCTCGGTCATGCCGCCGCGCCCGTGCGACCAGTAGCGCAGCCAGAGCAGCCGGCCCTCGCTGAGCGCGCGGTCGATGTCGGCGAAGACCTGGCCCTCGGCCTCGAAGGTGACGCCGACCCGGGCGGAGGACTCGGCGCTCTCCCCCGCGGCGTCCTCGATCTTGGCGACGGCGCGGGTGAGCGCCTGCCGGTCGCGCTCGCGCAGGCCGGGCAGGCCGGCCACGGCGCGGGCCGCCACCAACAGGGCGGTGGCCTCGTCGGCGGCGAGGCGCAGCGGCTGGGCCACGTCGTCGACGTTGTGCCACCAGATCCGCTCGCCGTCGGTGTCGATGTCGAGCAGGTCGCCGCCGCGGAAGCTGGTGCCGCACATCGGCAGCACGTTGAGGTCGCCGATCAGCTCGCGCTCGGTGATGCCGAAGGCGCGGGCCACCTCGGCCACCTCGGCGCCGGGCCGCTCGCGCAGGTAGGTGACCAGCGAGAGCATCCGCCGGGTCTGGTCGATCGCATTGCTCATCGGTGGGTCACTCCCCCTGGGAAACGCCGGCGACGGCGCGCAGCCGGTCGATCACGTCGGCCCGCAGGTCGTCGGGGCCGATCACGATCACGTCGGGTCCGAACTCGGCCAGGTCGGCGCCCAGGCCGTTGCCGTACGGGATCTCCAGCTCGTCCCACTGCTCGTCGACGGCGGTCGAGCTCAGCGCGCGGGTGGAGAGCGGGAAGGCGGCGCCGCGGCGCAGCCGGACGGTCGCGGTGCCGGTCGCGCCCTCTCCGGCGAAGCGGGCGACGTAGGCGCGGACGTCCACGTGCTCGGGGACGGTGCCGGTGAAGGTGCCGGCCCGGGAGCGGACCTTGCCGGTGATCCGGGAGAGCCGGAAGACCCGGGCGTCGGCCCGGTCGCGGTCCCAGCCGGCCAGGTACCAGTGGCCGCGCCAGCACTCCAGCGCCCAGGGCTCGACCGAGCGCAGCTCGGGAGTGGCCGCGCCGGCCTTGCGGTAGTCGAAGGTGACCGGGCGGCGCTCGCGGGCGGCGGTGAGCAGCGGCTCGAAGGCGGCCTCGCGGGCCGGGATGCGCGGCTCCAGGGCGGTGTGGCCCTGCTCCTCGGTGAACGGGACGCCGGCGGCGCGCAGCTTCTGCAGGGCGCCGCTGGCGGCGCCGGACATCTTGGCCTGCTGCCAGACCCGGGCGGCCAGCGTGAGCGCGGCGGCCTCCTCGGCGTCCAGCGCGATCTCGGGCAGCCGGTTGCGGTCGCGGCGAGCCAGGTAGCCGATCTCGCCGTCCAGGGCGTTCTCGTCGACGTCGATGACCAGTCCGAGTTCGCGCAGGTCGTCCTTGTCCCGTTCGAACATCCGGTTGAAGGCGTCCTCGCTGCCCTGCTGCCAGGCCTCGCGGTACGCCTCGATCGACTCGCGCAGCTCCTTCTTGGAGAGCGGCCGACGGGTGTTCATCAGGCACAGGGCGAGGTTCATCAGCCGCTCGGCCTTGCCGATCGCCATCGCGGTCCCTTCCTGGGAATCTTGGTGACCCGCCGACCGTACCGGTACCGGCACTCGGAGTAAAAGCCGAGCCCCCCGGCGCCGAGGGGCACCGGGGGGCTCGGACGGGGCGGGCTCAGACGCCCAGCAGGTCCACGACGAAGATCAGCGTGGAGCCGGCCGGGATGAGCGGGCTCGGCGACTGGTTGCCGTAGGCCAGGTGCGGCGGAATGATCAGCTCGCGCCGACCGCCGACCCGCATGCCCTCGACGCCCTGGTCCCAGCCCTTGATGACCCGGCCGCCGCCCAGCGGGAAGCGGAAGGTCTGACCGCGGTTCCAGGAGGCGTCGAACTCCTCCCCGGACGCGAAGGTGACACCCACGTAGTGGACCTCGACCGTGGCACCGGCCTTGGCCTCGGCACCGTCGCCGACCACGATGTCGCGGATCTGCAGCTCCGCCGGGGCGTCGCCGCCCGGGAAGTCGATCTCCGGCTTGGTAAGGCTCACGATGAAACTCTTCTCGTTCGGTGATGCAAACGTGACGGAACCGATCCTATTGGTCGGCGGCGCCGACGCCCGCATCCAGGATGTCGATCACGAACACCAGCGTCGAGTTGGCCGGGATGCCACCGGTCGCCTGGTCCTTGTAGGCGAGCGAGGCGGGGATGACCAGCTCGATCCGGCTGCCCACGGTCTGCCCCGTGACGCCCTTGTCCCAACCCTCGATGACGCCGCCGCCACCGGTGACGAAGCTGAACGCCTGGCCGCGGTCGAGCGAGGAGTCGAACTTCTTGCCGTCCGCGTAGAGCGCGCCGGTGTACTGCACCAGCACCTTCTCGCCGGAGCCGATCTTGCGGCCCTTGCCCTGGATCAGCACGTGGGACTTGAGCTCGGTCACCGCGGGGGTGCCGGGGACCGGGGTGATGTCGGCCGGCTTGGTGCCGTTGTCCTTGACCTTCGGCATGTCGGCCGGCGGGGCCGTCATGTCTCCGCTGAGCACCGCGCCGGGCGCGTTGGCGTTGCGGACGTCCAGGACGAACACCAGGGTGTCCTTCGGGCCGACGCCCATCTCCTGGCTGCCCTGCGGGCCGAACGCGGCGGCCGGCGGAGCCACCACCAGCAGGCGGCTGCCCGCCTTGTGGCCGGTCACCACCTTGTCGAGGGCGGCGATCAGCTTGCCGGAGTCGGCCTGGAACAGCTGCGGCTTGCCGCCGTCGCCGTACGAGCCCTCGATCTCCTTGCCGGTGTTCCAGTTCAGCGCCGTGAAGTCGGCGGTGACCCAGGTGCCCTTCTCGACCTTGGTGCCGTTGCCCGCGGTCAGCTCCTTGACCACGAAGTCGCCGCCGGCGGCCTCCTTGGGCACGGTGATGGTCGCCTTGGTCCCGAAGTCGCCGGTGACCGTGGGCAGCACCTTGGCGTTGTCCTTGATCGGCGGGACGGCCTCCTCGGTGGGGGCCTGCGAGCTCGGCGCGGCGGCCGGCTTGGCGGCGGGCTTCCCGTCGTCCTTGTTGACCAGGTACAGCGTGACGCCGGAGCCGACCAGCAGCACGGCCAGCACGGTGCCGAGGATCACCCCGAGGCGGCCCACCCCGGGCGGGTTCTCGTCGTAGCCGGCCTCGGAGATCTCCTGGCGGCGCTGGGTCGACGCGAACACCTGCGGCGGCGCGTCCTTCTGCTCGGCGGACGCCTGGCCCTGCGACGGGACCTGGCCCCAGCCGGCCTGCGGCGTCACCAGGGACTGCGGGACGACGATCGACTCGCCGTCCCCGGCCCGGAGGCCGCCCGTGAGGTCGGCCTCGCCCGGGCTCGACGGTTTCTCAGACATGACTCCCCAATTCATCTCGCCCGACGGGACCTGCACGCGGGTGCGGCGGTGCGCAAGTATGTCAGGTCGGTCTGAGAGGACCTACACCGCTTCCAGGATGTCGATCACGAAGACCAGGGTGGAGTTGGCCGGGATCGACCCGCTGGCCTGGTCCCCGTAGCCGAGCGACGGCGGGACGACCAGCTCGACCCGGCTGCCCACGGTCTGGCCGACCAGCCCCTGGTCCCAGCCCTTGATCAGGCTCCCGGTGCCGACCTGCAGCGCCTGCGCGCCGCCGTGGTTCCAGGACGAGTCGAACTGCTTGCCGTCCGCCCAGGTGACGCCGGTGTACTGGACCACCAGTTGCTGGCCGGCCTTCACCTCCTTGCCGTCGCCCTTGATCAGCACGTACGTCTGCAGTTCGGTGGGCGGGGCCTGGCCGGCCGGGATCGTGATGGTGGGCGCGGCCTTCCCGTTGTCCTTCACCTGCGGGGCGGTGGGCGGCGGCTCGGTCATCGTGCCGGAGAGGGTGGAGTCCTGCGGGACCGACTGCATCAGGTCCAGCACGAAGACCACGGTGTCGTCCTTGCCGACGTTGAGCGCGCTGGAGCCCTGGCTGCCGAAGCCGGCGGCCGGCGGGGCCACCACCAGCAGCCGGCTGCCGACCTTCTTGCCGAGCACGCTCTGGTCGAAGGCGGGCACCAGCTGGCCGTTCCCGGCCTGGTACAGCTGCGGCTTGCCGCCGGAGTCGTAGGAGCTGGCCAGGTCCTTGCCGGTGGTCCAGTCCTTGGCGGTGTAGTTGACGGTGACCCAGTCGCCCTTGGCGACCGTGGCGCCCTCGCCCTCGCTGACCGTGCTGACCACGAACTGGCCGCTGGGCTGCCCCTCGGGCAGGTTGATCGTCGCCTTGGTCCCGAAGTTCCCGGTGACCGTCGGCATCGGCGAGGCCGAGGCCACCGGGCTCGGCACCTCGGCGGCGGTCGGCGTGCCCGACGGGCTGGCCCCGGAGGAGTTACTGGATCCGCTGCTGCACGCGGCAAGCAGCACGGCAAGGGGGACGACCAGCAGGCCGGCGATTCGACGCATGGTCGTCAGCGTATGGCCCGGGCCGTCCCCCTCGCCGGAGGCACCACCGTCGCGCGACTACATACCCGCGATCAGCTTCTCCACCCGCTCGTCCACCGAGCGGAACGGGTCCTTGCACAGCACGGTGCGCTGCGCCTGGTCGTTGAGCTTGAGGTGCACCCAGTCGACGGTGAAGTCGCGGCGCTGCTCCTGCGCCCGGCGGATGAAGTCGCCGCGCAGCCTGGCCCGGGTGGTCTGCGGGGGCACCGACTTGGCCTGGAAGGTCTTCAGGTCGGTGGAGACCCGCTGGGCCTGGCCCTTGTTCTGGAGCAGGTAGAACAGGCCGCGGCGGCGGTGGATGTCGTGGTACGCGAGGTCGATCTGGGCGACCCGCGGGTTGGACATGGTCATCTGGTGCTTGTCGCGGTACCGCTCGATCAGCCGGTACTTCATGATCCAGTCGATCTCGTCGCCGACCCGGGCCAGGTCCTCGGTGCGGACCGCCTCCAGGGTGCGGCCCCACAGGTCGAGGACGCGGGCGATGGTGCCGGTGTTGATGCCCTTGCGCTCGGCGAACTCCAGGGCCTTGGAGTAGTACTCCTCCTGGATGTCGAGGGCGCTGGCCTCCCGGCCGTTGGCGAGGCGGACCTGGTGGGTGCCGGTCAGGTCGTGGCTGACCTCGCGGATCGCCCGGATCGGGTTCTCCAGGGTGAGGTCGCGCATCACCACGCCGGCCTCGATCAGCCGGAGCACCAGGTCGGTGGCGCCGACCTTGAGCAGGGTGGTGGTCTCCGACATGTTGGAGTCGCCGACGATGACGTGCAGGCGCCGGTAGCGCTCGGCGTCGGCGTGCGGCTCGTCCCGGGTGTTGATGATCGGCCGGGAGCGGGTGGTGGCGGAGCTGACGCCCTCCCAGATGTGCTCGGCCCGCTGGCTGACGCAGTAGACCGCGCCGCGCGGGGTCTGCAGCACCTTGCCGGCGCCGCAGATCAGCTGGCGGGTGACCAGGAAGGGGATCAGCACGTCGGCCAGCCGGGAGAACTCGCCGTGCCGGGCGACCAGGTAGTTCTCGTGGCAGCCGTAGGAGTTGCCGGCCGAGTCGGTGTTGTTCTTGAACAGGTAGACGTCGCCGGCGATGCCCTCCTCGTGCAGCCGCCGCTCGGCGTCGACCAGCAGGCCCTCGAGGATCCGCTCGCCGGCCTTGTCGTGGGTGACCAGCTCGGTGACGTCGTCGCACTCGGGGGTGGCGTACTCGGGGTGGGAGCCCACGTCCAGGTAGAGGCGGGCGCCGTTCTTCAGGAAGACGTTGCTGCTGCGGCCCCAGGAGACCACGCGGCGGAAGAGGTACCGGGCCACCTCGTCCGGGGACAGCCGGCGCTGCCCCCGGAACGTGCACGTGACGCCGTACTCGTTCTCCAGCCCGAAAATTCGGCGATCCATATGGCACCTCTTCCCTGCTCGTCGAGGTACTGCACGTGCTGCTGCACGGTGTCACTCGGAGTCGTCGGCCGCCTGGTCCTCGGCGGCCGCCGTCTCGTCCCCGCTGAGCAGCCGCTCCAGCTGGCTGCCCAGGATGCGCTTGAACTTCCGCTGCTGGAAGCGCTGGCGGTCGAGCACCGCCACCTCCAGCTGGCCCGGCGTGAGGGTCCGGGCGGCGCCGCCGTTCGGGTCCCGGGCGAGGCCGTCCACCGCGATCCGCAGCGCCTCGGCGAGGCCCATGCCGCCCCGGTGGCGCTGCCCGAGGTAGCTGCCGATCGAGTCGGAGCTGCCGCCGATCGCGACGTAGTTCTTCTCGTCGACGACCGAGCCGTCCGGGGTGAGCCGGTAGATCTGGTCGTCCTCGCCGGTGCGGCCGACCTCGGCGACGACCAGCTCCACCTCGTACGGCTTCTCGCCGACCGAGGAGAAGATGGTGCCGAGGGTCTGGGCGTAGACGTTGGCCAGGCCCCGGGCGGTGACGTCGGCCCGGTCGTAGGAGTAGCCGCGCAGGTCGGCGTAGCGGACGCCGCCGATGCGCAGGTTCTCGAACTCGTTGTAGCGGCCGACCGCCGCGAAGGCGATCTTGTCGTAGATCTCGGAGACCTTGTGGAGGGCGCGGGAGGTGTTCTCGGCGACGAAGACGATGCCGTCGGCGTAGGTGAGCACGACCACGCTCCGGCCGCGGGCGATGCCCTTGCGGGCGTACTCCGCGCGGTCCGCCATGGCCTGCTGGGGCGAGACGTAGAACGGTGTCGACACCGGGGTGCGTCCCTTCTCTTCGGTAGTGGCGGACTAGAGGAGCGGGGCCTGCGGCCCGTTGGGGTGCTCGCGGCGCTGGTCGGTGATGGAGACGGCGATCTGCGAGACCCGCTCCTCGGAGAGGCGCTCGAAGCCGTCCTCGGTGATCACCGAGACGATCGGGAAGATCTTGCGGGCGAGGTCCGGCCCGCCGGTGGCGGAGTCGTCGTCGGCCGCGTCGTAGAGGGCCTGGACGGCCAGGGTGGCGGCCTGCTCGGCGGTCAGGTCGTCGCGGTACAGCTTCTTCATCGAGCCGCGGGCGAAGACCGAGCCGGAGCCGGTGGCGGCGAAGCCGCGCTCCTCGGAGCGGCCGCCGGTGACGTCGTAGGTGAAGATCCGGCCCCGGCCGAGGTCCAGGTCGTACCCCGCGAAGATCGGCACCACGGCCAGGCCCTGCATGGCCATCGCCAGGTTGGAGCGGATCATCGTGGTGAGCCGGTTGGCCTTGCCCTCCAGCGAGAGCACGGTGCCCTCGATCTTCTCGTAGTGCTCCAGCTCCAGCTGGAACAGGCGGACCATCTCGACCGCCAGGCCCGCGGTGCCGGCGATGCCGACCGCGCTGTACTCGTCGGCCGGGAAGACCTTCTCGATGTCGCGCTGGGCGATCACGTTGCCCATGGTGGCCCGGCGGTCACCGGCGATCACCACGCCGCCGTCGAACACCGCCGAGACGATGGTGGTGCCGTGCGGCGCCTCCACCGTCAGGCCCTCGGGGAGGGTGCGGCGGCCGGGCAGCAGCTCCGGCTGGTGGGCGGAGAGGAAGTCGAGGAACGACGAGGACCCGGGGGTCAGGAAGGCAGCCGGCAGACGCCCGGTGCCGGTGAGGTTGGCTTCCACACGTGTCCTTCCAGGTTGAAGATCACTACTGATGACCCGGACCCTACCCGGTTCGCGGCCGCGACCAACGCGGTGGAGAGAAGATCGTGCCGCGGGCGCGACGAGCGCGCCCGCGGCCCGACCGGAAGGGGGGATTCTCCCCCCTCCTACTCGCCGCCCTTCTGCACGAATCCGCGGACGAAATCCTCCGCATTGGATTCCAGGACCTCGTCGATTTCGTCCAGGACGGCGTCCACGTCGTCGTTGAGCTTTTCCTGGCGCTCCTTGAGCTCGTCGGACGCCTGCGTCTCCGCAGCCTGCTCCTCGACCTCCTCGGAAGAGCGGTTGGCCCGCTGCTGGCCGCCGTCGGTGTCCTTACCAGCCATTTCCCTCACCCCGCTCAATCGGTGTTCTCGTTCAACGTTCCGCGCTCACCCGGATGATTCCCATTTCGGGAACGTTCACCCCAGGTGATCGAAAAGTTACCCTCCGGACAGCACCCGGACCAGGTCCTCGGCCGTGCGGCACCGGTCCAGCAACTCCTTCACGTGCTCCTTGGTGCCGCGCAGCGGCTCCAGGGTGGGAACGCGCTGGAGGCTGTCCCGACCGGGCAGGTCGAAGATCACGGAGTCCCAGGAGGCCGCCGCGACGTGGTCCGCGTACTGCTCCAGGCAGCGGCCGCGGAAGTACGCCCGGGTGTCCTCCGGCGGCTTGCCCACGGCCCGGTCGACCTCGTCCTCGGTCAGCAGCCGCTCGAACCGGCCGCGCGCCACCAGACGGTTGTACAGGCCCTTGTCGGGGCGCACGTCGCTGTACTGCAGGTCGACCAGCTGCAGCCGCGGGCTGTCCCAGTCCAGCCCGTCGCGCTGGCGGTAGCCCTCCAGGACCTCCTTCTTGGCCACCCAGTCCAGCTCGCGGGACAGGCTCATCGGGTCGCGCTCCAGCCGGCCCAGCACGTCCTCCCAGCGGGCCAGCACGTCGACGGTCTGCTCGTCGGCGTCGTCGCCGTAGCGGTCCTCCACGTACTTGCGGGCCAGCTCGCAGTACTCCATCTGGAGCTGCACCGCGGTCAGCTTGCGGCCGCTGCGCAGCTGGATCAGCTGGGTCAGCGCGTGGTCGTGGGAGACCCGGTGCAGGGTGCGGACCGGCTGGTCGACGGCCAGGTCGACGGCGATGAAGCCGTCCTCGATCATCGCCAGCACCAGTGAGGTGGTGCCGAGCTTGAGGTAGGTGGAGATCTCGGAGAGGTTGGCGTCCCCGATGATCACGTGCAGCCGGCGGTACTTCTCGGCGTCGGCGTGCGGCTCGTCGCGGGTGTTGATGATCGGGCGCTTGAGGGTGGTCTCCAGGCCGACCTCGACCTCGAAGTAGTCCGCCCGCTGGCTCAGCTGGAAGCCGTCCGCGCCGCCCTCCTGGCCGATGCCGACCCGGCCGGCGCCGGTGACCACCTGGCGGCAGACGAAGAACGGCGTGAGGTGGCGGACGATGTCGGCGAACGGCGTCGCCCGCTTCATCAGGTAGTTCTCGTGGGTGCCGTAGGAGGCGCCCTTGTTGTCGGTGTTGTTCTTGTAGAGGTGGATCTGCTGGCCGTTGGGCAGTTCCAGGGCGCGCTGCGCCGCCTCGGCCATGATCCGCTCGCCCGCCTTGTCCCAGAGCACGGCGTCGCGCGGGTTGGTCACCTCGGGCGAGCTGTACTCGGGGTGGGCGTGGTCCACGTAGAACCGGGCCCCGTTGGTGAGGATGACATTGGCCAGGCCGATGTCCTCGTCGGTGAGCTGGCTGGCGTCCGCCACCTCGCGGGCCAGGTCGAAGCCCCGGGCGTCGCGCAGCGGATTCTCCTCCTCGAAGTCCCAGCGGGCCCGGCGGGCCCGGTGCATCGCCGCCGCGTAGGCGTTGACGATCTGGGACGAGGTGAGCATGGCGTTGGCGTTCGGGTGGCCCGGTACGGAGATGCCGTACTCGGTCTCGATCCCCATCACGCGCCGTACGGTCATGCGGCCCTCCTTGCCCGTGTGGACGGAACCCCTGGACGCGCCGTCCGGCCGCGGCGGGTGGCGCCGCAGCCGGACGGAGGTCGGCGTCGCACCTACAGGTACTGTCCGGTGTTGGCGACGGTGTCGATGGAGCGGCCGGACTCGGCGCCCTGCTTCCCGGTGACCAGCGTGCGGATGAAGACGATCCGCTCGCCCTTCTTGCCGGAGATCCGGGCCCAGTCGTCCGGGTTGGTGGTGTTGGGGAGGTCCTCGTTCTCCTTGAACTCGTCGACGCAGGCGGCGAGCAGGTGGGAGACGCGCAGGCCGCGCTGGCCGTGGTCGAGGAAGTCCTTGATGGCCATCTTCTTCGCCCGGTCCACGATGTTCTGGATCATCGCGCCGGAGTTGAAGTCCTTGAAGTACAGGACTTCCTTGTCACCGTTGGCGTAGGTGACCTCCAGGAAGCGGTTGTCCTCGGTCTCCGAGTACATCCGCTCGACCACCGACTGGATCATCGCGGCGACGGTGCCCGGCACCGACCCGTCGTGCTCCTTCAGGTCGTCCGCGTGGAACGGCAGCGAGTCCTTCAGGTACTTGGAGAAGATGTCCTTGGCCGCCTCGGCGTCCGGCCGCTCGATCTTGATCTTGACGTCCAGGCGGCCGGGCCGCAGGATCGCCGGGTCGATCATGTCCTCGCGGTTGGAGGCGCCGATGACGATGACGTTCTCCAGGCCCTCCACACCGTCGATCTCGGCCAGCAGCTGCGGGACGATGGTGTTCTCCACGTCCGAGCTGACACCCGAGCCGCGGGTGCGGAACAGCGACTCCATCTCGTCGAAGAAGACGATGACGGGCGTGCCCTCGCTCGCCTTCTCCCGGGCCCGCTGGAAGACCAGGCGGATCTGCCGCTCGGTCTCGCCCACGTACTTGTTGAGCAGCTCGGGGCCCTTGATGTTGAGGAAGTAGCTCTTGCCCTGCGGGCGGCCGGTGACCTCGGCGACCTTCTTGGCCAGCGAGTTCGCGACCGCCTTGGCGATCAGCGTCTTGCCGCAGCCGGGCGGGCCGTAGAGCAGCACGCCCTTGGGCGGGCGCAGCTCGTACTCCTTGAAGAGGTCGGCGTGCAGGTACGGCAGCTCGACCGCGTCCCGGATCTGCTCGATCTGGCCGGCCAGACCGCCGATCTGCCGGTAGTCGATGTCCGGGACCTCCTCGAGGACCAGCTCCTCGACCTCGGACTTCGGGACCACCTCGTACACGTAGCCGGACCGCGGCTCCAGCAGCAGCGCGTCGCCGGGGCGCAGGGTGAGGGCGCGCAGCGGCTCGGCGAGCCGGACCACCCGCTCCTCGTCGGTGTGCCCGGTCACCAGCGCGCGCTCGCCGTCCTCGAGGACCTCCTTGAGGGTGACGATGTCGCCGATGGACTCGAACTCCATCGCCTCGACCACGTTCAGCGCCTCGTTGAGCATGACTTCCTGGCCGCGGCGCAGGTCGTCGAGCTCGACGCTCGGGCTGACGTTGACACGGAGCTTGCGGCCGCCGGTGAAGATGTCGGCGGTGCCGTCCTCGTTGGCGGTGAGGAAGGTGCCGAACCCGGCGGGCGGCTGGGCGAGCCGGTCCACCTCTTCCTTGAGGGCCACGATCTGGTCGCGGGCCTCGCGAAGGGTGGCGGCGAGCCTCTCGTTCTGGGCGGTCACACCGGCCAGGTTGGTCTGGAGCTCGACGATCCGCTCCTCGAGAATCCTCGAGCTGCGGGGCGATTCCGCGAGCTTGCGCCGCAGCACGGCGATCTCCTGCTCGAGGTACGAGACCTGCGCGGCCTCGTCGGAACCACGAGCCGGCCTGCCGGGGCTGCGGTTGTAGTCGTCATCGTGGGCTGCCACGGTCCTCACCTCCTCCTGGGGGAGCTGGACGACCCAAACCTACCTGGGACCAGGGTCGTGTAAACCCCTAGATCAGAAAGATGGATCAGGCGTGTCCGATCTTCGCCCTTGAGTGCTTCCCCTCTGGTACTGGAGATGCCCACCGCCCGGAGGTTCAATGCAGGCCGGATGTATCGTGACAGGAATGTCCCCGAAACCGGGGCATCGGTGAGCAGAACGGCAGGGGCAATGGCGGGGACGGGCGAGGCGCTCGAGGTGTGGATCGACCAGGACCTGTGCACCGGTGACGGCATCTGCGCGCAGTACGCGCCGGACGTCTTCGAGCTGGACATCGACGGCCTGGCGTACGTGAAGGGCGAGGACGACGAGCTGCGCCAGCAGCCGGGCGAGACCGCGCCGGTGCCGTTGACGCTGCTTCAGGACGTGGTGGACTCCGCCAAGGAGTGCCCGGGCGACTGCATCCACGTGCGCCGGGTCTCGGACGGCGTCGAGGTGTACGGCCCCGACGCCGAGTAGCGGGCGGCCGTCAGACCTGGCCGGCGGCGGCCTTCGCGGTGGAGCGCACCCACTGGCCGCCCTTCTCCGCCCAGTTGAGCTGCAGGTCCAGGTCGGGGGCGAAGCGCGGCACGTCGTCCGAGGAGTAGCCCTTGGCCCGGGCGCGGACGGTGCCGTCGCTGCGTATCGCCAGCTGGGTGACGGTCAGGTTCTCGGTGTCCTCGACCAGGGTGGCCGCGACCTGCGGCTTCCCCGGGCCGTTCACCAGCAGGTAGACCGCGTCCGGCGGGGTGCCGAGGTCGGCCTGGCAGTGCGCCGCGACCACGGTGACCGGGCCCCGGCCCAGGTCTGCGCCGGCCTTGAGGCTCACCGCGACCGGGAACGGTCCGCAGTCCAGCGGAAGTTCGGCCTGGGCCGGATCGGGTGCGGCGACCGGTGCGGGCTTCCCGGCGGGGGCCGCGGGGTGCGCGGTGGTCACCGCCCCGGTGGCGCTGGTCGCGGCCAGCGCGCCGCCCACCACGGCCGCGCAGCCGGCGGCCACCAGCGCCCAGTGCCGCAGCCCCGGGCGGGCATGGGCGGGGGTCTGCCTCGTCGTCACGTCCTCGGCCACCTCGACCACTGTCTCCACCCGGCCGTCCCTCCCAAGCGCGTGCTGTGAGCGTGCATCCTCGCACACCGGCCGGACGGGTCGTCAACCGCCTCTCACCTGCGAAGATGTGCGGAAAACGTGAAAGGGCGGGGCCCGGTGGCCCCGCCCTTCCCGCGGTCAGTCGAGCTCGCGCCCCTCGTGGGCCGCCGCCTGCCGCTGGGCCTTGCGGACCGCGGCCCGCTCGGCGAGCGACAGCTCGGGCTCGTTGGTGTCGTAGTCCTCGCCGTAGGCGCCCTTCGCGGGGCGGCGCCGGCGCAGCGGCGGCTCCACGCCGTCGGCGAGCCGGCGGGCGGTGAGCAGGAAGCCGGTGTGGCCGATCATCCGGTGGTCCGGGCGGACCGCCAGGCCCTCCAGGTGCCAGGTGCGGACCATGGTCTCCCAGGCCTGCGGCTCGGTGAAGGTGCCGTGCTCGCGCAGCGCCTCGACGGTCCGCGACATCTGCGTGGTGGTGGCCACGTAGCAGCAGATCAGACCGCCGGGGACGAGCGCCTTGGACGCGACGTCCAGGCACTCCCAGGGGGCCAGCATGTCGAGGATGACGCGGTCCACGTCCGACTCCACCAGGTTGTCCTGGAGGTCGCCGACGGTCAGCTTCCACGCCGGGTGCGGGCCGCCGAAGTAGCGCTCGACGTTGCCCTTCGCGATCTCCGCGAAGTCCTCGCGGCGCTCGTACGAGGCGAGCATGCCGGTGTCGCCGACCGCGCGCAGCAGGTACGTGGAGAGCGCGCCGGAGCCGACGCCGGCCTCGACCACGCGGGCGCCCGCGAAGATGTCGGCCATCGCCAGGATCTGACCCGCGTCCTTGGGGTAGATCACGGCGGCGCCGCGCGGCATGGACAGGACGTAGTCGGGGAGCAGGGGGCGCAGCGCGAGGTACGGGACGTTGCCCGTCGTGCGGACGACCGTGCCCTCGGGAGCGCCGATCAGCTCGTCGTGCGGGAACGCACCCTTGTGGGTGTGGAACTGGTTCCCGGCCTGGAGCGTGAACGTGTAGTGGCGGCCCTTGGGGTCGGTCAGCTGGACCTGGTCCCCGACCTGGAAGGGCCCGCGTCGGCGGGTGGCACCGGTCGGTTCGGACATGGGGGCAATCCTACGGGAGCCCGGAGGCTCCGCCGACCACATGATCGGTTCAGCGTCCGGTCAGGGCGGCGGTCAGCCGGCGCTCCAGGTCCGCCAGGGCGAGCACCCCGTACGCGCTGCCGTCCGGCCGGACCACCAGGTACTCGGTGGCGGGGGCGCGGCGCAGCACGTCCAGGATCTGCTCGCCGGCCAGGTCCACCGGGATCCGCAGGCCCGGCTCCAGGTCGCGGGCGACCGCCGAGACCGCGATCCACGGGCGGCGGTGCTCCGGGACGGCGCTCACCGCCGTCTCCTTCACCACCGCGATCGCCGCCCCGCCGCCGTCGACCACCACGATCGCGCCGGCCTGCGCCTCGTGGGCCCGGCGCAGCGCCTCGCCGAGCGGGGTGTCCGCGGGCACGTCGATCGAGCGGCGGGCCAGCGCCCGGACGCTCAGCTCCGGCAGCACCTGCTTCAGCCGGGCGTTGCGCAGGCTGTTGCCGGCGCCGTTCCAGATGATGAAGGCGAGGATCGCCGCCAGCACGCCGTCCAGCATCGCCTCGCCGGTGGTCCGGTCGACGCCCGAGCGGGAGGCGCTGATCATCGGCAGGCCGACCAGCACCGCGACGGCCAGCGCCCGGCCCGCCCAGACCGCGGCGACCGTGCCGCGCATCGGACTGCCGGTGAGCTTCCAGACCGCGGCCCGCAGCAGCCGGCCGCCGTCCAGCGGCAGGCCCGGCAGCAGGTTGAACGCGGCGACCACCAGGTTGGAGACCATCAGGCCGGCCAGCAGCACCCCGGGCACCGACTCCAGCTCGACGGCGCGCATCGCCAGCCAGAAGCCGCCGCCGAGGACCAGCGACAGCAGCGGGCCGACGAAGGCCAGCCAGAACTCCCGCCCGGGGGTCTCGGCCTCCTTCTCGATCTCGGAGATGCCGCCGAGGAACTGCAGCTGGATCCGGCGCACGCCCAGCTTGTAGTGCAGGCCGACCAGGGTGTGGGCGAGCTCGTGGACCAGCACCGAGCCGTAGAAGGCGACCGCGAAGGAGAGCGCCACCAGGTAGCGGGTGTAGCCCAGCTCCGGCAGCACGTCGGCGAGCCGCCCGCCGAACAGCCAGGTGATCAGCCCGGCGACCACGAACCAGGACGGCGTGACGTACACCGGCACGCCGAACGGCCGACCCATCAGGATGCCGCCCCGCGGCTGCGGGCCGTCCGGTCTCTGGTCGCTCACGGTTGCCCCTTCGCTCCGACTCACCGTCGTACGCTACGTGATCTCTCCGTCGATTCTCCGCGCGCCCCTCCCGGGCCCGCCGCGGGCTGCTCCGACGCGGCCCGTGGGAGAGGGCCCATCCGTCCTATACCCGCTTCGGCCGCCCTATAGGGTCGGTGCCATGCACACCGACGCCGCCGACACCGCCCCCGTGCGGGCGGCCGCCGCGCCGACCGGGCTGTCCCCGTCGCGCGCGGGGGACTTCATGACCTGCCCGCTGCTGTACCGGCTGCGGGTGATCGACCGGCTGCCGGAGCCGCCGAGCGCGGCGGCGACCCGGGGCACCCTGGTGCACGCGGTGCTGGAGCGGCTGTTCGACCACCCGCCGGCCGAGCGGACCCCGGAGCGGGCCCTCGCGCTGCTGGCCCCGCAGTGGGAGCGGCTGCTGGCCGAGCGTCCGGAGCTGGCGGGGCTGTTCTCCCAGGACGACGCCGAGGGCCTCGGCCGCTGGCTCGGGGACGCCGAGAAGCTGGTGGAGAAGTGGTTCCGGCTGGAGGACCCGACGCGCCTGCACCCGGTGGAGCGCGAGCTGTACGTGGAGACGGCCCTGGAGTCGGGGCTGCTGCTGCGCGGGTACATCGACCGGGTGGACGTCGCGCCGACCGGCGAGGTCCGGCTGGTGGACTACAAGACCGGCCGGGCGCCCTCCCGGGACTTCGAGGGCAAGGCGATGTTCCAGATGAAGTTCTACGCCCTGGTGGTGTGGCGCTGGAAGGGGGTCGTGCCCAAGCGGCTGCAGCTGGTCTACCTCGGCGGCGGCGGTGACGTGGTCACCTACGACCCGGACGAGGCCGACCTGCTTTCGGTGGAGCGCAAGCTCCAGGCGCTGTGGCAGGCGATCTCGCAGGCGGTGGCGACCGGGGACTTCCCGGCGACCCGCAACCGGCTGTGCGACTGGTGCGACCACCGGGCCAGCTGCCCGGAGTTCGGCGGCACGCCGCCGCCGTACCCGCTCCCACTGGCGAGAAGGCCTGACGATCCCACGGGGGATCCTGTCGTGAGCAAGGAGTCGTAGGTGACGATCCGAGTGCTGCTGGTGGACGACCAGCCGCTGCTGCGCACCGGTTTCCGGATGATCCTGGAGGCCGAGTCCGACCTGGTGGTGGTGGGCGAGGCCGGGGACGGGCAGCAGGCGCTGGACCAGGTCCGCGCGCTGCAGCCGGACGTGGTGCTGATGGACATCCGGATGCCGCGGATGGACGGGGTGGAGGCGACCCGGCGGATCTCCGGCCCGGGCCGCGACGGCCCGGCGAAGGTGCTGGTGCTGACCACCTTCGACCTGGACGAGTACGTGGTGGAGGCGCTCCGGGCGGGGGCCAGCGGCTTCCTGCTCAAGGACGTGCCGGCCGAGGAGCTGGTGCAGGCGATCCGGGTGGTGGCGGACGGCGCGGCGATGCTCGCGCCCTCGGTGACCCGCCGGCTGCTGGACATGTACGCCACCAAGCTGCCCTCGGGCGACGAGGCGCCGCCGCAGGCGCTGACGGTGCTGACCGAGCGCGAGGTGGAGGTGCTGCGGCTGGTCGCCAAGGGCCTGTCGAACGCGGAGATCGCGGGCGAGCTGTTCGTCAGCGAGACCACGGTGAAGACGCACGTCGGCCACGTGCTGACCAAGCTCCAGCTGCGCGACCGGGTGCAGGCGGCGGTGTACGCCTACGAGTCCGGGCTGGTGCGCCCCGGCGCACTGTAGCGTGGGAACGCGGAAGGGCCCGCCCTCCCGGGGCGGGCCCTTCCGTGCGGGCGTCAGGCCTTCTTGCCGCGGCCGATCTCCCAGAAGCGGAACACGCCGGTGTTGTCGACGGTCGCGTCGACGCCGGTGATGTTGTTCTTGGAGACGTAGAACGACTTGTTCTGGAACAGCGGGAGCAGCGGGACGGCGTCCGCCACGATGTTCTGGATCTGGCCGTAGGCGCCGCCGGCGGTGCGGTCGGTCAGCTTGATCGAGTCGGGCACCAGCTTGCCGGAGATCTTCGGGTCGTCCCAGCTGTTGTGGTACGCCCCGCCCTCGACCACCAGCGGGCTGATGTAGTCGTCCGGGTCGGCGTAGTCCGGGGTCCAACCGACGGTGTACGCCTGGTAGCTGCCGGCCTTCCACTCGGCCTGGTACTTCTTCCAGTCCGGCTGCTGCTCCACGGTGACCTGGAACAGGCCGCTGGCCTCCAGCTGCTTCTTCACCAGCTCCAGCTCGGCGGCGCCGACCCGGGCGCGCGACCAGGTCAGGTCGAGCTTGACCGGGGTGGTGACGTGCGCGTTGTTGAGGATCTTCTTGGCCTTGGCCGCGTCCGGCTCGCCGTACTTGTCGAAGAAGGCGGTGTTGTGGCCGGTGATGCCGGCCGGGACGACCGAGTAGAGCGGCTGGACGGTGTTGGCGTAGACGTCGCGGGCCAGCGCCTTGCGGTCCAGCAGCTGCGCGGCGGCCTGGCGGACGGCCTGGTTGCCGGCGGTGGCGTCCTTGGTGTTGAAGACCAGGTAGCGGGTCTCGCCGGTCTCGCCCTCGGCGACCTTGAGGTCGCCCTTGCCGGCCAGCTGGTCGGCCTTGATCTGGGTGGCCGCGGTGGGCTCCAGGCTGTTGTCGGCGAGGTCGACCTCGCCCGCGTCCAGCGCGGCCTTCAGCGCGTCCGGCTTGTCGAAGTAGCGCAGCACGAACTTGCTGTTCTGCAGCTGGGCCTCGCCCTTGTAGTCGCCGTTGGCGGAGAGCGTGACCTTGCTGGGCGCGTTGTTGGCCGTCTCGATCGAGTCGATCTTGTACGGGCCGGAGCCGATCAGCTTGCTGTTGTCGAGCAGCTTGTCGGCCGGGAAGACCTGGTGGTCGACGATGGCGCCGGCGGCGGAGGCCAGCTTGGCCGGGAGCACCGCGTCCGGGGCGGTGAGGTGGAAGAGCACCTCGGCGTCGCCCTTGGCCTCCACCGACTTGACGGTGGCGAGCAGCGAGGACGGGCCGGACGGGTCGTTGATCTTCTTCATCCGGTCGACCGAGTACGCCACGTCGGCGGCGGTCAGCGGGTGCCCGTTGGAGAACTTCAGGCCGCTGCGCAGGGTGCAGTGGTAGGTCATGGTGTCCGCGCCGGTGAACTCGCAGGACTGCGCGGCGTCCGGCTGCGGCACGGTCGCGCCGGCCGGGAAGCGCAGCAGCGACTGGAAGGTGTTGTTGAGCACCAGCCAGGAGCCCGCGTCGTAGGCACCGGCCGGGTCCAGCACGCTGGTCACGTTGGTGGTGCCCATGGTGATCGCGCCACCGCCCGAGTCGCCGCCCCCGGCGACCTTCTCCACGGAGGCGCAACCAGCGGCAGTGGTGGCGACCAGCGCGGCGCAGCTGAGCACGGCCAGGCGGTTGGGCATAGTCATGCGGGGTGAGTTCCTTACGCGAGCGGCCGGCCTGAGCCGGTGCCCTCGCGACGTCCGCCGGGGGTGTGGCGGCTGTCCGCGAGGGGTTGGTACGACCGTGATCGGACGTAGCCTGCCACATGGGCCGCGTACGAATATCGGGCAGTCATACAACCGGTGAACCGTCGAGCGGTACCGCACTCGGAGGAATCGACGAGTTGTCAGTCAATGCCCGATTTCTCCCTTGCCGCCGACCACCGTCCGCTGTCACGGCAGCGCGGTGCGGCAGCGGCTTTCACCCGAAGAGAGACCAATCTCACACCGGACGTCAGACCCGGGCCGCGGTGAGGCTCCGCAGCAGCTCCAGGTCGACCTGCTCCAGCGAGGAGAGCACGGTGCGGCCCGGTCCGGGCTCGATCGCGGCCACCGAGGGCACCGCGATCACCGGGCAGCCGGCCGCCTCGGCGGCCAGCACGCCGGTCGGGGCGTCCTCGACCACCACGCAGCGGGCCGGCTCCGCGCCGAACCGGGCGACCGCCGCCAGGTACGGGTCCGGGTGCGGCTTGGTCCGCACGACCTCGTCGCCGGCCACCGTGAAGGCGAAGTGGTGGGCGCCCAGGCTCTCCAGCACGATGTCGATGATGTGCCGGTGCGAGGCGGACACCAGGGCGGCCGGGACGCCGTGCGCGTTCAGCGTGTTCAGCAGCAGCTCGGCCCCGGGCATCAGCGGCACGCCGCCGGCCAGCAGGTCCACGAAGCGCTGGTTGATCAGCACGGTCAGCTCGGCCGGCGAGAGGCCCACCCCGGTGCGGGCCAGCAGGTAGTCGATCACCCTGGTCATCGGCCCGCCCACCACCTGGGCCCGGTCGGCCTGGTCGAGCCGGTGGCCGAGCTCGGCGAAGAGCGACGCCTCGGCCTGCCACCAGAAGTCCTCGGTGTCGACCAGGGTGCCGTCCATGTCGAGCAGGACCGCCTGCAGTCCGCTGCCCTCTCCGCCGCCGAGGCGGGTGGTGGTCGAGACGGTCGTCATGGATGTGGTCCTTCCCCAGGGGATGGCACAGGCCGGCCCGCTGGTGAGCGGACCGGCCCGTTCAGGATCATCAAGCTTACGCCCGGTCGGCACGGATGTGTCGAACGCTGCGCAGCGTACGGATTACCGCGCGTTGAAGTACTTCGCCTCGGGGTGGTGGATGACGATCGCGTCGGTGGACTGCTCGGGGTGCAGCTGGAACTCCTCGGAGAGCACCACGCCGATCCGTTCCGGCCTCAGCAGCTCGGCGATCTTGGCGCGGTCCTCCAGCTCCGGGCAGGCGCCGTAGCCGAGTGAGAAGCGCGCGCCCCGGTACTTCAGGGCGAACATGTCGCGCACGTCCTGCGGGTCCTCGTCGCCGAAGCCCAGCTCGAAGCGGACCCGGGCGTGCCAGAACTCGGCCAGCGCCTCGGCCAGCTGCACCGACAGTCCGTGCAGCTCCAGGTAGTCGCGGTAGGAGTTGGCGGCGAACAGCTCGTTGGCGGCCTCGGAGATCCGGTTGCCCATGGTGACCACCTGCAGGGCCACCACGTCCCGCTCGCCCGACTCCTCCGGGCGGAAGAAGTCCGCCAGGCACAGCCGCCGTCCGCGCCGCTGGCGCGGGAAGGTGAAGCGGGTGCGCTCCGAGCCGTCCTCGTTGTAGACGATCAGGTCGTCGCCCTTGGAGTTGGCCGGGAAGTAGCCGTAGATCACGGCCGGCTCCAGCCAGCCCTCGGTCTGCAGCCGGTCCAGCCACATCCGCAGCCGCGGCCGGCCCTCGGTCTCCACCAGCTCCTCGTACGAGGGGCCGCCGGAGCGGGCCGCCTTCAGACCCCACTGGCCCTTGAACAGCGCGTCCTCGTCCAGCCAGGTGGCGTAGTCCTGGAACGGGACGCCCTTGACGATCCGGTCGCCCCAGAACGGCGGGGCGGGCAGCCGGTTGTCCACCGCCACGTCCGAGCGGATCTGCCCGAGGTTGACCTCCTCCGGCTCCTCCACCTCGACCCTGGCGTGCCGCCGCTGCCGCAGCTCCGGCAGGGCCGCGCCGGGCACCCCGCGCTTGACCGCGACCAGGGCGTCCATCAGCTTCAGGCCCTCGAAGGCGTCCCGGGCGTAGCGGACCTCGCCCTGGTAGATCGCGTGCAGGTCCTGCTCCACGTACGCGCGGGTCAGCGCCGCGCCGCCGAGGATCACCGGGAAGTCGGCGGCCAGGCCGCGCTGGTTCAGCTCCTCCAGGTTCTCCTTCATGATCACCGTGGACTTCACCAGCAGGCCGGACATGCCGATCACGTCCGCCCTGTGCTCCTGCGCGGCCTCCAGGATCGCCGAGACCGGCTGCTTGATGCCCAGGTTGACCACGTTGTAGCCGTTGTTGGACAGGATGATGTCGACCAGGTTCTTGCCGATGTCGTGGACGTCGCCCTTCACGGTGGCCAGCACGATGGTGCCCTTGCCGTCCGCGTCGGACTTCTCCATGTGCGGCTCCAGGTGCGCCACCGCGGCCTTCATCACCTCGGCGGACTGGAGCACGAACGGCAGCTGCATCTGGCCGGAGCCGAACAGTTCGCCGACCACCTTCATGCCGCTCAGCAGGGTCTGGTTGATGATCTCCAGCGCCGGACGGGTGGTCAGCGCCTCGTCCAGGTCGGCCTCCAGGCCGCCCCGCTCACCGTCGATGATCCGCTGCTGCAGGCGCTCCTCCAGCGGCAGCGCCGCCAGCTCCTCGGCCTTGGACGCCTTCACCGACGCCGAGCTGACGCCCTCGAAGAGCTGGAGCAGCTTCTGCAGCGGGTCGTAGTCCTCGGTGCGCCGGTCGTAGACCAGGTCCAGGGCGACCTGGCGCTGCTCCTCGGGGATCCGGGCCACGGGGAGGATCTTCGCCGCGTGCACGATCGCCGAGTCGAGGCCGGCCTCCACGCACTCGTTGAGGAAGACCGAGTTGATCACCACGCGGGCGGCCGGGGAGAGGCCGAAGGAGATGTTGGACAGGCCCAGCGTGGTCTGCACCGCCGGGTGACGGCGCTTCAGTTCGCGGATCGCCTCGATGGTCTCGATGCCGTCCCGGCGGGACTCCTCCTGGCCGGTGCCCAGGGTGAAGGCCAGGCAGTCGACCAGGATCGAGCCCTCGTCGACGCCGTACTCGCCGGTCAGCTGCTCGATCAGCCGCTCGGCGATCGCGACCTTCTTCTCCGCGGTGCGGGCCTGGCCCTCCTCGTCGATGGTCAGCGCGATCAGGCCGGCGCCGTGCTCCCGGGCCAGCGCGGCGATCCGGCCGAACCGGGTCTCGGGCCCGTCGCCGTCCTCGTAGTTGACCGAGTTGAGCACCGCGCGGCCGCCGAGGTGCTCCAGGCCGGCCCGCAGCACCTCGGGCTCGGTGGAGTCCAGCACGATCGGCAGGGTGGAGGCGGTCGCCAGCCGGGCGGCGATCTCCTTCATGTCCGCGACGCCGTCGCGGCCGACGTAGTCCACGCACAGGTCCAGCAGGTGGGCGCCCTCGCGGATCTGCTCGCGGGCGATCTCCACGCAGGCCTGCCAGTCACCCGCCAGCATCGACTCGCGGAACTTCTTCGAGCCGTTGGCGTTGGTCCGCTCGCCGATCGCCAGGTACGAGGTGTCCTGGCGGAACGGCACCGGCTGGTACAGCGAGGCGGCGGCCGGCTCGGGCTGCGGGTCGCGGACGGCGATCGGCCGGCCCTGGACCCGCTCGACCACCCGGCGCAGGTGCTCGGGGGTGGTGCCGCAACAGCCGCCGACCAGCGACAGGCCGTACTCCCGGGTGAAGGCGTCGTGCGCGTCCGCCAGCTCCTCGGGGCTCAGCGGGTAGTGCGCGCCGTTCTTGGTCAGCACCGGCAGGCCCGCGTTCGGCATGCAGGACAGGCCGATCCGGGCGTTCTTCGCCAGGTAGCGCAGGTGCTCGCTCATCTCGGCCGGGCCGGTGGCGCAGTTCATGCCGATGAAGTCGATGCCCAGCGGCTCCAGCGCGGTCAGCGCCGCACCGATCTCCGAGCCCAGCAGCATGGTGCCGGTGGTCTCCACCGTGACCTGGGCCAGGATCGGCAGGTCCAGGCCCGCCTCGGCCAGCGCGTCCTTGATGCCCAGCACCGAGGCCTTGACCTGCAGCAGGTCCTGGCTGGTCTCCACCAGCAGCGCGTCCGCGCCGCCGGCGATCAGGCCCGCCGCGTTCAGCCTGAAGCCCTCGCGCAGCACCTCGAAGGTGGTGTGGCCGAGGGTGGGGAGCTTGGTGCCCGGGCCCATCGAGCCCAGCACCCAGCGCTGCCGGCCGTCCTCGGCGCCGAAGGCGTCCGCCGTCTCGCGGGCGATCCGCGCGCCCGCCTCGGACAGCTCGAAGATCCGCTCGGGGATGTCGTACTCCCCCAGCGCCGCGTGGTTGGCGCCGAAGGTGTTGGTCTCCACGCAGTCCACGCCGACCGCGAAGTACGCCTCGTGCACCGAGCGCACGATGTCCGGGCGGGTGACGTTCAGGATCTCGTTGCAGCCCTCGAGCTGCTGGAAGTCCTCCAGCGTCGGGTCCTGCGCCTGGAGCATCGTGCCCATCGCGCCGTCGGCGACGACGACACGGGTGGCGAGCGCCTCGCGCAGCGCGCTCGCGCGCTGCTGGGGGCTGCTGGATGCGGGGACGACGGTGGCCATGGGGCTGCTCCCTGGGTGCGACGGCTGTCGGCTATGCGCCCCTCCGGGATCCGGGACGCACGCGGTCAGGGTATCCGGACCGGTGCCTCCGTACGGAACCCATTCCGCATCGTGGGCGTCCTGGTTCCACGAGGGATGGGGGTTGATCATGGGATTTCCGGCTGCACCGCTCACCAGGTGGCGGTCCTGGACACGCGGTCGGCGTGTCGGCGTGTCGCTCGCGGCGGTGCTCGCGCTGGTGGTCCTGCCGGTCGCCGGCGCCGCCGGCGCGCTGCGCCTGCAGTACGCCGGCGAGCCCGCCGCCGACGCGCGGACCAGGGGGCGCGACGCGATCTGGCTCGGCCACGCCTGGGTCGACGGCCGCAAGGGCGACGCGGAGCTCGCCGCGCTCGCCCAGCGGATGGCCGGTACCGGCATCCGCGACCTGTACGTGCACACCGGGCCGCTGGCGCACGACGGCTCGCTCGACCCGGCGCTCTACCCGAAGGCGAAGGACTTCCTCGACCGGGCGCACCGGGCGCTGCCCGGGGTGCGGGTGCAGTCCTGGCTGGGCGACGTGGTCAGGCCGGAGAAGGACGGGCTGGACCTGGAGCGCGCGGACGTCCGGGACCGGGTGACCGCCTCGGCCCGCCAGGTGCTGGACGCCGGCTTCGACGGGGTCCACTTCGACATGGAACCGGTCCGGCCCGACTCGGCCGGGTTCCTCGCGCTGCTGGACCGGGTCCACGAGGTGACCCGGGCGGCGGACCGGCCGTTCTCGGTGGCCGCCCCGCAGATCGACCCGCTGCCCGGCCTGCACGTGGTCACCACCGGTCTCAGCGGCCACGGCAAGTGGTGGTCCCAGTCGTACTTCGCCGAGGTCGCCCGGCGGGTCGACCAGGTCGCGGTGATGTCCTACGACACGGCGATGCCGGTGGAGTCGCTGTACGGCGGGTACGTCGCCCAGCAGACGGAGCTGGCCCTGGAGGCCACCCCGCCGTCGGTGGACCTGCTGATGGGCCTGCCCGCGTACTGGGACGACACCTCCGCGCACCGCGGCGCGGCCGAGACCGTCCGCGCGGCGGTCCGCGGCGCCCGGCTCGGCCTCGGGAAGAACGGCCGGGCCAACTTCGGCCTCGCGCTGTACGTCGACTTCACCGCCACCCCGGACCACTGGACGGCCTACCGCGACGGCTGGTGCTGACCGCCGGCCGGGTGAGCCCCCGGGCGGGGCGTCCGGGCGGGCCCGCCGACCCGTGCTGAGCTGGGCCGGAGAGTTTCCGTGCCCCGCCGGGAGGCGTCGTGCTCCGTCCGTCCGTTCCCACCCGCGCACTGGCGGCCGCCGTCGCGGGGCTGCTGCTCGGTGCCGCCGCCGCACCCGCCCGGGCGGCGGTCGCGACCCGGGTGGGCATCGAGGACCCGGCGCAGTACGTGGACCCGATGATCGGGACGCGCGCCGACGCCCCGTACTACGGCAACGGCGGCGCCGCCGGGGACACCTTCCCCGGCGCGGCCGCGCCGCTGGGCATGGTGCAGTGGAGCCCCGACACCGTGATGTACCAGAACGGCGGCGGCTACAACCACGACGACAACCGGATCACCGGATTCAGCCTGACCCACATCTCGGGCGCGGGCTGCCTCGACTACGGCACCACCCCGTTCATGCCGGCCCTCGACGACCTGCCGGTGGACGTCGCGACCTTCGACCACGCGCACGAGTCGGCCGGCGCCGGCGCGTACCGGGTGACCCTCGACAACGGCGTCACCACCGAACTGACCGCGGGCCTGCGGACCGGAGCCGCCCGCTTCGGCTTCCCGGCCGGGCACACGGGCGCGCTGACGATCGACGCCGGCCGGGCGTTCAACAGCGCCGAGGGGTCGCTCACCATCGGCACCGACTCGGTGTCCGGCTGGACCGAGAGCGGCGGCTTCTGCGGCACCGGCAACCGGTACCGGATCCACTTCCACGCCGTGTTCGACCGGCCGCTGCGCACCGCGGGCATCCTCGGCCCGGCCGGGGTCGGGCCGGGCGTGCTCAGCGCCACCGGCGGGACGACGGTCGCCCCGCGCACCCCCGGGCACCCGGTCGCCGGGCTGCCCGCCCCGACCGCCCCGCGGCCGGCGGAGGGCGGCGACCGGGCACCGGCCTCGTCCGGGGCGAAGGCGCTGATCGGCTTCGACCTGGACGCCTCCCGGACCGTCACCGTCCGGGTCGGGCTGTCCTTCGTCGACGCCGAGGGGGCCCGCGCCAACCTGGCGGAACAGCCCGCCGGCACCGGCTTCGACCGGGCCGCGGACGCCGCCCGGCAGGCCTGGAACGCCTGGCTCGGGCGGATCGCGGTGGGCGGCGGCACCACCGCCCAGCGGCGGGTGTTCTACACCGCGCTGTACCACTCGCTGCTGCACCCGTCCGTCCTCAGCGACGCCGACGGGCGCTACCCGGGCTTCGACGGCCTGATCCGGCGGACCAGGCCCGGCCACACCCAGTACGCCACCTTCTCCGGCTGGGACGTCTACCGCAGCCAGGTCCAGCTGGTCGCCCTGCTCGCCCCGCAGGAGGCGTCGGACATCGGGCAGTCGATCGTCGACCAGGCGGCGAGCGGCGGCTGGTTCGACCGCTGGACGGTGGCGAACGGGCCGACCGGGGTGATGGTCGGCGACCCGCTGCCGGCGATGGCCGCCACCGTCGCCGCGTTCGGCGCCACCGACTTCGACCGGGCCGGGCTGCTCGCCCGGGCGGTCGCCGGGCGCGGCGACGACCGGCAGCGCCCGGGCCACGGCCCGTACGACGCCGTCGGGTTCGTCCCGGTGGGCACGCCGGGCGTGGGCGGCCCGGTGTCGACCGCGCTGGAGTACACCACCACCGACTTCGCGCTCGCCCAGCTCGCCGCCCGGCTCGGCGACGCGGACGCGTACGACCTGCTCGCCCACCGGGCCACCGGCTGGCGCAACCTCTTCCACGGCGGCAGCCGCTACCTCCAGCCCCGCGGCGCGGACCACGGCTGGCCGGACTTCCGCCCGGACCAGCTCGACGGGTTCGTGGAGAGCAGTGCCGCCCAGTACACCTGGATGGTGCCCTACAACCACCGCGGGCTGTTCGACGCGATGGGCGGCGACGGCGCGGTGCTCGCCCGGCTGGACGAGTTCTTCCGGGAACTCAACGCCGGGGACCGCTCGGTCCACGCCTACCTCGGCAACGAGCCCTCGTTCAACACCCCGTGGGCGTACGTGTACGCGGGCCGCCCGGACCGCGCCCAGGACGTGGTCCGGCGGGCGTTCACCGAGCTGTTCGCCGACACCCCGGGCGGCGAGCCCGGCAACGACGACCTCGGCGCGCTCTCGTCCTGGGCGGTGTGGGCCGGCCTCGGCATGTATCCGCAGGCCCCCGGCCGGGCGGAACTGGTGCTGGCCAGCCCGCTGTTCCCGGCGGTCACCGTGCGCCGGGGCAACGGCGCCACCATCGACATCACGGCCCCGGGGGCGTCGGCGGCCACCCGCTACGTCCGGGCGCTGTCGGTGGACGGGAAGCCCAGCGGGCGGCCGTGGCTGAGCGAGGAGTTCGTCCGCGGCGGCGGGACGCTGTCGTACACGCTGGCCGACACCCCCGACCCGGGCTGGGGCAGCGCGCCCGAGGACCGGCCGCCCTCCTTCGACGTCGGCCCCGCGCAGCCCCGGACCGGCCCGGTGACCGGGCCCGGCGCCCGGTGCCTGGACGTCGACCACAGCCGGACCGCGAACGGCACCCCCGTCCAGCTGTGGGACTGCAACGGCACCGCCGCCCAGCAGTGGACGCTCGCCCCCGACGGCACCCTGCGGGCCCTCGGCAAGTGCCTGGACGTGGCCGCCAGCGGCACCGCCGACGCGACGCCGGTCCAGCTGTGGGACTGCAACGGCACCGGCGCCCAGCAGTGGTGGCCGCGGGACGGGGCTCTGCGCAGCACCCCGTCCCCGCACTGCCTGGACTCCCCCCGGAGCGCGACCGCTGCCGGCACCCGGCTGCAGATCTGGACCTGCAACGGCACCGACGCCCAGCGCTGGACCCTCTGAGGCCGGCCCGTCCCGCCCTCAGACCGCGCGGTGCAGGGCGATCAGCAGCCGCCAGCTGTGCCCCGCCAGGTCGGCCGCGCTGCCGGGCAGGCGGCCGTGCAGCCAGTCGGCGAGCAGGGCGGTGAAGGTGGCGGCGACCGCGGCGGCGACCACGTCCGGGTGGGCGGCGCCGCGCAGTTCGCGTTCGCGGCGGCTGCGCTCCCCCAGCTGCCGGTGCATCAGCTCGCCCAGCGGTCCGCCGCCGCCGGGCGTGAGCAGCGAGCGGTAGAGCGCGGCCCGCTCCCCCGCGCCGGTCAGGAACTCGACCAGGGCGGGCGGCGGCACGGCCGGGTCGGGCAGGCCCCGCCAGGCGTGCAGGGCGTCCACCGCGTCCCGGACGACCTCGCCGCAGGCGTCGACGGCGAGCGCCCGCAGGTCCTCGTAGTGCAGGTAGAAGGTGGCCCGGCCGACGCCGGCCCGGCGGGCCAGCGCGGAGACGCTGACCCGGTCCAGCGGTTGCCGCTCGCACTCCGCGAGCAGCGCGGCCCGCAGCGCCGCCCTGGTCCGCTCGGCCCGGGGGTCGCCCGACCCACCGCTCACCCCGCCGCCACCACCGCGGCCAGCGCCAGGGCCCCGGGCAGCGCCTGCACCAGCAGGATGCGGCGGTTGGCGGTGGCGGCGCCGTAGAGGCCGGCGACGATCACGCAGCACAGGAAGAAGATCTGCACCTGGTGCCCGGTGGGGTCGTCGGCGAGCAGGCCCCAGAGCAGGCCGGCGGCCAGGAAGCCGTTGTACAGGCCCTGGTTGGCGGCGAGCACCGACGTGGCGCGGGCCATCTCCGCGTCGAACCCGTGCAGGTCGTGGCCCGGCCTGCGCTCCCAGAGGAACATCTCCAGCACCAGGATGTAGCCGTGCAGCGCGGCCACCAGCCCCACCAGCACGTTCGCGACCACCAACACCTGACACTCCCTCGCCCTGGACAACTGTCCAGCAATCATAGACAGGTGTCCAGGACGAGGACGTCATCGCCGATTTGCGCGATGCACGTCAGAGTTTGCAGCGCCCGTGGCCGACCGCTCAGCCCCGCTCGCGGGCCGGCGCGGTCGACCCGCGCACCACCAACTCCGGCTCGAACAGCAGCTCGTCATGGGTCACCCGGACCCCGGCGATCTCGCCGACCAGCAGATCCACCACCGCCCGGCCCATCGCCTCGATCGGCTGCCGGACCGTGGTCAGCGGCGGGTCCGTGCACATCATGAACGAGGAGTCGTCGTACCCGACCACCGACACGTCGTCCGGCACCGACAGGCCCGCCCGGCGCACCGCGCGCACCGCACCGAGCGCCAGCGGGTCGCTCGCGCACACCACGCCGGTCACCCCCTGGCGCAGCAGCCGGGTGGTCGCCGCCTGCCCGCCCTCCAGGCTGAACAGCGCCCGCTCCACGTGCTGGTCCGGCAGCTCCAGGCCGAGCCGCTGCACGGTCGCGCGGGCCGCCGCCAGCTTGCGCTGCGAGGGCACGTGGTCCGCCGGGCCGAGCACCAGCCCGATCTTCGTGTGCCCCAACTGCCGCAGGTGGCCCACCGCCTGCTCCACCGCCACCGCGTCGTCGCAGGACACCCGGGGGAAGTCGAGGTCCTCGATCGCCGCGTTCAGCAGCACGGTCGGCAGGCTGCGCTCGGCCAGCCGCTGGTAGTGGTCGTGCGGCGCGTCGCCCTGCGCGTACAGGCCGCCGAAGAAGACCACGCCCGACACGTGCTGCTCCAGCAGCAGGTCCACGTAGTCGGCCTCGGAGACCCCGCCCGCGGTCTGGGTGCACAGCACCGGCGTGAAGCCCTGGCCGGCCAGCGCACCGCCGACCGCCTCGGCGAACGCCGGGAAGATCGGGTTGCTCAGCTCCGGCAGGACCAGGCCGACCAGCCGGGCGCGCTCGCCGCGCAGCTGGGTCGGCCGCTCGTAGCCGAGCACGTCCAGGGCGGTCAGCACGGCGGCCCTGGTCGACTCGGAGACGCCCGGCTTCTCGTTCAGCACGCGGCTGACGGTTGCCTCGCTCACTCCGACCTTCTTGGCCACCTCGGCAAGTCGTCGTGTCATGGCGGCGAGTGTACTGCAAACTACGCAAGCCGCTTGCGTTCGGTTGCAAATCACTCGGCCGAACCGGCTCCGACCGGTAATCTTGCTGCCTCGCACCGGCCGGGCGCGGGCCGCTCCACGGGCGCATCAATGCCCGTAGGCTGGGCAGGTAGGGAGGCGTGGAGCGAGGGTTCCACGCGTGGTGGAGGGAGACACTGGGTGATCGAGCTGGAGGACCTTCCCGAGTTGATCGACCCGGTGATGATCTGCGCCTTCGAGGGCTGGAACGACGCCGGGGACGCCGCCTCCGCGGCGCTCGGCCACCTGGACGACACCTGGGGCGGAAAGGTCTTCGCCGCGCTCGACGCGGAGGACTACTACGACTTCCAGGTCAACCGCCCCACCATCTGGCTGGACGGCGGCGTCCGCCGGATCACCTGGCCCACCACCCGGCTCTCGGTGGTCCGGGTCACCGAGCCCAAGACCCGCGACCTGGTGCTCGTCCGCGGCATCGAGCCCAGCATGCGGTGGCGCTCCTACTGCAACGAACTCCTCGGCTTCGCCCACGAGCTCGGCGTCGAACTGGTCGTCATCCTCGGCGCGCTGCTCGGCGACACCCCGCACAGCCGGCCCGTCCCGGTCAGCGGCGTCACCTCCGACGCGGCGCTCGCCCGCACCCTCGACCTCGAGGAGAGCAAGTACGAGGGCCCGACCGGCATCGTCGGCGTGCTGCAGGAGGCCTGCGCGCACGCCGGCGTCCCCGCCGTGACCCTGTGGGCCGCCGTCCCGCACTACGTCGCCCAGCCGCCGAACCCCAAGGCCACCCTGGCGCTGATCAACAAGCTGGAGGACCTGCTCGACCTGCGCATCCCGCCGGGCGAGCTCACCGACGACTCCCGGGCCTGGCAGCTCGGCGTGGACCAGCTCGCCGCGGAGGACACCGAGGTCGCCGAGTACGTCCAGCAGTTGGAGGAGGCGCAGGACACCGCGGAGCTCCCCGAGGCGTCCGGCGACGCGATCGCCCGCGAGTTCGAGCGCTACCTCCGCCGCCGCGAGAACCTCGGCCCCACCGGCGAGAAGCCCATCACGGGCACCGGCCACGCCACGGACCGTCCCAAGGACGAGACCGACGAGGACGAGTAGAGAAGACGCAGCAGGGGGCTCGGGGAACTGCCTCGCAGTTCCCCGAGCCCCCAGTGATCAGAGCGCCACGCCGAGCAGGGCGTCGACGGTGCGGGAGACCAGCCCCGGGGCACCGATGTCGGTGCCGCCGTCGGTCTCCTGGAGGGTGACCCAGGCGTCGACCGCGGCGAGGGCGGCGGGGGCGTCCAGGTCGTTCGCGAGGGCCTCGCGGACCGCGGCGAGCATGCCCTCGGCCGACGGGCCGTCGGGGCGGGAGACGGCGGCGCGCCAGCGGGCCAGGCGGGCGGTGGCGGCGTCGAGGTCGCCGGTGGTCCACTCCCAGTCGCTGCGGTAGTGGTGGCCGAGCAGCGCGAGCCGGATCGCCGCCGGGTCGACCCCGTCGCGGCGCAGGGCGGAGACGAACACCAGGTTGCCGCGCGACTTGGACATCTTGTGGCCGTCCAGGCCGACCATGCCGGCGTGCACGTACGCCCGGGCGTACGGGTGCTCGCCGGTGGCGACCTGGGCGTGCGCGGCGCCCATCTCGTGGTGCGGGAAGGAGAGGTCGCTGCCGCCGCCCTGGATGTCGAAGGACATGCCGAGGAACTGCAGCGCGATGGCGACGCACTCGATGTGCCAGCCGGGCCGGCCGTGGCCGAGCTCGGTGTCCCAGGCGGGCTCGCCCGGGCGGGCGGCCATCCAGAGCATGGCGTCCAGCGGGTGCTTCTTGCCGGGGCGCTGCGGGTCGCCGCCGCGCTCGGCGAAGACCGGGAGCATCTCCTCGCGGCTGAGGCCGGAGACGCCGCCGAAGCGCGGGTCGGCGTCGGCGGAGAAGTAGACGTCCCCGTCGAGCTCGTACGCGGCGCCGCTCGCCAGCAGGTCCTTCACCAGCGGGACGATCCACGGGATGGACTCGACGGCGCCGATGTAGTGGGCCGGCGGGAGCATCCGCAGGGCGGTCATGTCCTCGCGGAAGAGGGCGGTCTCGCGCTCGGCGAGTTCGGTCCAGTCCTGGCCGGTCTCGATGGCCCGCTCCAGCAGCGGGTCGTCGACGTCGGTGACGTTCTGCACGTAGAGGACGTCGTGGCCGGCGTCCTTCCAGACCCGCTGCACCAGGTCGAAGGTGTTGTAGGTGGCAGCGTGGCCCAGGTGGGTCGCGTCGTAGGGGGTGATGCCGCAGACGTACAGCCGGGCGGTCGGGCCGGTGGGCTCGACCGTTCTGACGGTGCCGGTGGCGGTGTCGTGGATGCGCAGGGGAAGCCCCTGACCGGGCAGGGCGGGAACCTCGGAGGCGGGCCAGGCATGCATGGCACCGACTCTAACCTCGCGATCATTTGAAAGACCAACCAGTTGGCTGGATCGGCTGGATTCCGCTTCCGCCCGGTTTCGCTTCGGTATCAGACCGGCGGCCAGGGAATAGATGGCCAGTCAGCCGACGGCAGCGGGTGGCGTCCGGTCCCGGCGAGCCGGGCGGTCCGGGCCCGCAGGGCGTCCAGTTCGGCGGCGGTCAGGTGGGGGGCCAGCCGGGCGCCGAGCGGGCCGTCCAGATCGGCGAGGAGGGCCTTCAGCACGGGCTGCGCCTCGTCCGGCAGCGGCTGGTCGGCCCAGCCCCAGAGCAGGGTGCGGAGCTTGTCCTCGGTGTTCAGGGTGACGCCGTGGTCGATGCCGTAGATCCGGCCGTCGGCCGCGCCGATCCAGTGGCCGCCCTTGCGGTCGGCGTTGTTGAGCACCGCGTCGAGCACGGCGAGCCGGCGCAGCCGCCGGTCGTCACGGTGGACCAGCAGCGCGACCCGGCCCTCGCCGACCTCGGCGCGGACGATCGGCAGCCAGCCGTCCTCGGGCCCGGCCGGGTCCTGCAGGGCGAGCAGTTCGGGGGCCTCGGGGTCGGGTTCGATCCACAGCTGCACCATGCCGGGGCCGGCCGGGCCCCCGCGCAGCACGGTGGGCGGGACCAGCGCCCAGCCGGTGGCCGCGGCGATCTCGTACGCGGCGACCTCGCGGCCGGCCAGGGTGCCGTCGGGGAAGTCCCAGAGCGGGCGTTCGCCGGCCACCGGCTTGTAGACGCACGGCGCGGTCAGGCCGTCCAGGGTGACGGTGCAGTAGAGGACGGCGTTGGAGGCGTCGGTGAGCCGCCCGTGGATCTCCAGCTCGCCCTCCCGCAGCAGGGCGAGCGCGGTGGCGGGGTCGGCGGCGAGCGCGGCGCTGGCGGCCGGGTCGGTGCCCGGCAGCGCCTCCTCCGGCAGCCCGTGCTCCTGGTCCTGCTCCGGCTCGTGCTCGGCGGCGTCCACGGTCAGCGCCGGTAGCCGTTCGCGCGGGGGCAGAGGTGGCCCTCGGGGTCGAGCGGCAGGTTGCAGAACGGGCAGGGCTTGCGGCCCGCGTCGACCAGCTCCAGGGCCCGCTTGGCGAACACCCGGGCCATCGCGCCGCTGAGCCGCACCCGCAGCATGTCGGGCCCGTCCTCGTCGTCGAAGGCGGTGCCCTCGTCCGCCTCCTCGGCGTCCTCGGGCTCCTCGACGTACGCCTGCGCCTCGACCACCAGGCACTCCTCGACGCCGTCCCAGGCGAGCGCCATGGTGCCGACCCGGAACTCCTGCTCCAGCGGCAGGTCCAGCGGAGCGCTGTCGATCAGGTCGGCGGGGGCGACCGCCGGGATCGCGGAGTCGCCGCCGGTGCGGCGCAGCGCCTCGTCCAGGACCTCCTCGATCCGCTCGGCGAGCGCCGCGACCTGCCCCTTCTCCAGCAGCACGCTGGTGATCCGGCCCCGCGAACTGGCCTGCAGGTAGAACGCCCGGGCACCGGGCTGGCCGACGGTGCCGGCCACGAATCGCTCGGGCTGGTCGTAGAAGAAGACCTGACGGGGCACGCTCTCGCTCCGGATCGGGACTGGCGAACGGGGGGTCTGGGCGGACGGGGCACGGAGTGCCGGTTCTTCCACCGCCACCCTACGCCGTACCGGTCTCCCCGCCGACCGTCGCGTCCCCCTCGCGTCCGGGCGCGTGCGCCGGGCCGCCGGGCCGGGGCGCCAGGCCGGACAGCCCGCCGGTGTCGCCGAGGCGCAGCAGGAACGGCCGGTGCGGGGTGTACCGGATCGCGGTGACCGAGCAGGGCTCGACCGAGATCCGCTGGAAGTGGTCCAGGTGCAGGCCGAGCGCGTCGGCGACCACCGCCTTGATCACGTCGCCGTGGCTGGCGGCCAGCCAGACCGCGTCCGGGCCGTGCTCGACGGCGATCTTGTCGTTCCACTCGCGGACGGCGGTCACGGTGCGGTGGCTGAGCTCGCGCAGCGACTCGCCGCCGGGGAAGGCGGCCGCCGAGGCGTGGTCCTGGACGGTGCGCCACAGCGGCTCCTCGGCCAGCTCGCGCAGCGGTCGGCCGGTCCACTCGCCGTAGTGGCACTCGCCGATCCGCTCGTCCAGCGCGGCGGCGCCGAGCTCGGGCCGGGCGGCGAGCAGCGGCTCGACCGTCTGCCGACAGCGCTCCAGCGGGCTGCTGACCACCTGAGCCAGCGGGATGCCCGCGAGCCGCCCGGGCAGCTCGGCGGCCTGCGCGCGCCCGGTCTCGTCGAGGTCGACGCCGGGCGTCCAGCCGGCCAGGATCCCGGCCGTGTTGGCGGTCGAACGGCCGTGGCGGACAAGCAGCAGCGTGGGCATGCGGCCAAGCCTACGGCGTGCCGGCCGCGACGGGAGCGGGTACCGCCGTTCCTCGGCGGCTTGCCCGGACGGGGCGCGCGGGCGGCCCCGGGCAGGCCACAATGGCCCGCATGATCGTCGATTGCGCCACCTACCGGGACGGCCACCGCACCACGGGGCCCGCGGACTTCTCGGACGCCCTGGACGCGGTGCGCGCCGCCGGTGACGGTTTCGTCTGGATCGGCCTGTTCGAGCCCACCGCCGAGGAGTTCGAGCACGTCACCGCCGAGTTCGGCCTGCACCCGCTGGCCGTGGAGGACGTCGTCACCTCGCACCAGCGGCCCAAGCTGGACGTCTACGACGACTCGGTCTTCATGGTGCTCAAGACCGTCGGCCACCACGGCAACGGGCAGCCGATCTCGGTCGGCGAGGTGATGGTGATCCTCGGCGACGCGTACGTGATGACCGTGCGGCGCGGCGCGGACAGCCCGCTGAAGAACCTGCGGGTCGAGCTGGAGGAGCAGCCCGAACTGCTCCGCGAGGGCCCCGCCGCCGTCCTGTACGCGGTCTTCGACCTGGTCGTCGACAGCTACCTGGACGTGGCGGGCGCCCTCCAGGACGACCTGGACGAGCTGGAGGCCACCGTCTTCGCCCCCGGCCGGACCACGGGCCTGGCCGAGCAGATCTACGCCTTCAAGCGCCAGGTGGTCGCCTTCCGCCGGGGCACCCTGCCGCTCGCCGAACCGGCCCGCCGGCTCTCCGGGCAGGCCGCCGCACCCGCCTGGCCGTCGGTCTGGGTGCCGTTCGTCCCGGACGGGCTGCGTCCGTACTTCCGCGACGTCGCCGACCACCTCGCCAAGGTCAACGAGGCGGTCGACGGCCTGGACCGACTGCTCACCGACATCCTCAGCGCCAACCTCGCCCAGGTGAGCGTCCAGCAGAACAGCGACATGCGGAAGATCTCCGCCTGGGCCGCCCTGGCCGCCGTCCCCACCATGATCGCGGGCATCTACGGCATGAACTTCGAGCACATGTGGGAGCTGCGCCAGCCCTGGGGCTACCCGGCCGCGGTCGGCGTGATGGCCGTGGTCTGCCTCCTCCTGCACCGCGTCTTCAAGCGCTCCGGCTGGCTGTAGCGGCGCCCGCTACGCGAGGCCGGCGAGCTCCAGGGCCTCGATGCCGGTGCGCAGGGCGGCGACGCGCTCCTCCAGGCCGAAGCCGGAGGGGGCGAGGGTGAGGGTGGTGACGCCGGCGTCGGCGTAGGCCTGCATGCGGTCGGCGATCCGCTCCTTGGTGCCGAGCAGGGCGGTGGCGTCGATCAGGTCGTGCGGGACGGCGGCCGCGGCGCCGGCGTAGTCCTTGGCGAGGTAGCGCTCCTGGACCTCGTCGGCGGCCTGTTCGTAGCCCATGCGGCGGGTGAGCTGGTTGTAGAAGTTCTTCTCCTTGCTGCCCATGCCGCCGATGTAGAGCGCGGCGTAGGAGCGCAGGCCGTCGGCGGCGGCCTTGACGTCCTCGCCGACCGCCAGGTTGACGGTGGGGCAGAGGTCGAAGCCGTCCAGGGTGAGGCCGGCCTTGGCGCGGCCGGCGGCGAGCGGGTCGACGGAGAGGGCAGCGTGCTCGGGGGCGAAGAAGATGCCGAGCCAGCCGTCGGCGATCTCGCCGGTCTGTTCGAGGTTCTTGGGGCCGATCGCGGCGATGTACAGCGGGATGTGCTCGCGCACGGGGTGGACGGTGAGCTTCAGCGGCTTGCCGGGCCCGTCGGGCAGCGGCAGGGTCCAGTTCGCGCCCTGGTGGACCAGGCGCTCGCGGGACATCGCCTTGCGGATGATCTCCACGTACTCGCGGGTGCGGGCCAGCGGCTTGTCGAACTTGACGCCGTACCAGCCCTCCGAGACCTGCGGGCCGGAGACGCCGAGGCCGAGCCGGAAGCGGCCGCCGGAGAGGGTGTCCAGGGTGGCGGCGGTCATCGCGGTCATCGCGGGGGTGCGGGCCGGGATCTGGAAGATCGCCGAGCCGACGTCGATCCGCTCGGTCTTCGCCGCGACGAAGGAGAGCACGGTGGCGGCGTCCGAGCCGTACGCCTCGGCGGCCCAGCAGACGTCGTAGCCGAGCCGGTCCGCCTCCTGGGCGACGGCGATGTTGTCGGCGTCCATGCCCAGTCCCCAGTAACCGAGGTTGATACCCAGTCGCATCTGCGTGCCCAAGCCTTCCAGTCGGTGGTGCCGTCACCGTAGCCGCGGCGGCACGGGTCACGCTACTGGCCGGTAGGCGTGGCCCGCGTCACGTCCCGCCGGCCCGCGTCTGCGGGTCGCGCGGGAGCCGGCGGCAAACGCCGCTACGCTCAGCCAGCGGCGGGTGGACCCACTCCCCACCTGCACGTTCACCGCGAAATACAGCCGACGGAGGCCAACCCGTGGAACAGCGACACCTCGGCCGGACGGGACTCCGGGTGTCCCGGCTCGGGCTCGGCACCATGACCTGGGGCCGGGACACCGACGAGCACGAGGCCGCTGAACAGCTCAAGGCCTTCGTCGACGCCGGAGGCACCCTGATCGACACCGCGGACGTGTACGCCGACGGGGGCGCCGAGTACCTGCTCTCCCGGCTCACCGACGGGCTCGTCCCGCGCTCCGAACTGGTCATCGCCACCAAGGCCGGCTCGACCGGCGCCACCGGCCGCCGCTTCGACACCTCCCGCGGCCACCTGCTCTCCGCCCTGGACGCCTCGCTGCGCCGGCTCGGCACCGACTACGTCGACCTGTGGCAGGTCCACGCCTTCGACCCCGCCACCCCCGGCGAGGAGACCATGCACGCGCTCGACCTGGCCGTCGCCTCCGGCCGGGCCCGGTACGTGGGCGTCTCCAACTACAGCGGCTGGCAGCTCGCCAAGGCCGCCGCCTGGCAGCTGGGCCATCCCGGTCGGGTGCCGCTGGCCGGGGCGCAGATGGAGTACTCGCTGCTGCAGCGCGGCATCGAACGCGAGGTGCTGCCCGCCGCGCTGGACGCCGGGATCGGCGTGGTCGCCTCCTCCGCGCTCGGCCGGGGCGTGCTCACCGGCAAGTACCGGCACGGCGTCCCGCCCGAGTCGCGGGGGGCCTCCCCGCACCTGGCCGGCTTCGTCCAGCCGTACCTCGGCGAGCGCTCCCGGCGGATCGTCGACGCCCTCGCCACCGCCGCCGACGGGCTCGCCTCCACCCCGCTGAAGGTCGCCCTCGCCTGGGTCCGCGACCGGCCCGGGGTGGCGAGCACGCTGCTCGGCGCCCGGACCGCCGCCCAGCTGCAGACGTCACTGTCGGTCGAGGCCCTTACGCTTCCGGGTGAGATCCGCGGTGCGCTGGACGACGTGTCGGCCCCGACGCACCGCTACCCGGACCAGGGCTGGACGGAGCTGTAGGCGGCCGGCCGTAAGGAGTTTCACCCATGACCGAAACCGGGCGCACGGCACCCGAGGAGCGGGCGGGCACGGTCGCCGCGCTCGCGGAGGCGATCCGCGCGGTCGGCGCGACCGAGACGGGTCAGGCCGGCCCGGCGGGCCCGGAGGCGCCGTCCGGCGGCGCGGTCACGGACGAGCAGCGGGCCGCGGCGCTGAAGGCCACCACCGAGGTGCTCACCGCCGGCGGGGCGCCCGCCGCGCTGGCCGGCCCGGCGGTCGCGGAGCTCGGCGAGGGCGCGGCGCAGCTGCTGCGCGAGGACCCGTGGGCGGTGCTGGCGCTGCCCGGCGTCCGGCCCGAGCACGCGGACGGGTTCGCCCGCGGCCTGCTGGGCGCCGAGGCCGGCCCCGGGGACCCGCGGCGGGCGCAGGCCCTGGTGCCGTGGCTGCTGGAGCAGGCCGCGCTGCGCGGGCACTCGGCGCAGGAGATCGGCGAGGTGTCCGCCGGGCTGGAGCGGCTGGGGCTGCCCGATCCGGCGGCCGCACTGCAGGCGGTGGTGGTCGACGGGCGGGTGATGGCCTTCCAGGAGGAGCTGCCGGGGCGTCCGGGCGCCGCCGCGGACGAGGACGAGGAGCCGCCGATGCGGACCGTCCTCGCGCTGGAGCGCCTGGCGCTGGCGGAGGAGAGCCTCGCGGACGGTCTCGTTCGGGTGATGTCCACGTTCGTGCCGGGCGACGACGAGGAGTACGAGGCCGCGAGGGGCGCCGCCGGGGACGACGGGGGCCGCCCGGCCGACGCGGGCGACGGGCCCGCCGACGCGGGCGACGGGCCCGCCGTGGCGGACGGGGACGACGCCGGGGCTCCGTCCGGTGCGGACGGGGACGCGGGTTCGGCGGCGGACAGCGACGCGGCCGACCGGCCCGGCCCGGCGGCCGCCGCGGGCGACGCCGGTGCGGGCGACGCCGACGGGTGGGTGGACCCGACCGGCGGCGCCCCGGTGCAGCCGGGTCCGGCGGCCTGGGAGGAGGCGGCGGGGGCGGCGGCGTCCTCCTCGGCCGCGGCGCTGATCCGGGCGGCGGCGGAGAACGGCGTGGTGCTGCACACCGGCGGCGAGGCGGCGCGCGGCGAGGTCGCCGCGCTGCTGGCGGCGGCGCACGGGCTGGGCCTGCGCGCCTGGGCGGCGACGTGGACGGACCAGGGCCGGGACGGCCTGGTGGCGATGCTGCCGGAGGGCTCCCCCGCGCGGGAGCGGGTGGTGCCGCTGGGCGCGCTGCTGGCGGGCGCGTCCGGTCCGGGCCGGTCCGTGGACGGCACGCTGTCGCTGGACGTGCTGCTGGTGCTGGACGCGCCGCTGCTGGACGTGGAGCTGGCGGCGACGCTGCTGGAGTCGCTCGCGGACGGCACCCGGCTGGTGCTCAGCGGCGACCCGGGCCAGCTCTGGTCGGCGGGCCCCGGCCGGTTCTTCGCCGACCTGCTGGCGGCCAGGGCCTGCCCGGCGGTGGCGTCCCGGACGCCGGACTTCGGGCCGATCGGCGAGCTGGTGTCGGGCATCGGCATCGGCGAGCTGTCGGCCGTCGAGGCGCCGGACAAGGAGGTGGTCATCCTCGGGGTGAAGGACGCCGGCGAGGCGGTGCACCGGGCGGTGCAGCTGCTGTCGGACTCCATTCCCCGCGCGCTGGGCATCCCCGCCGAGCAGACGGTGCTGCTGACGCCGGGCCACGGCGGCGCGGCCGGCACGCGGGCGCTGAACGCGGCGGCGAAGGCCCGGCTGAACCCCGGGCCGGGCCGGTTCGGCGGTTTCGACCCGGGCGACCGGGTGGTGCACTCCCCCGCGCTGGGCGTCAACGTCCCGGGCCGGGTGCTGGACGGCGACGCGGCCGGCCTGCACCTGGAGCTGGGCGACGGCGAGCGGCTGACGCTCTCGCCCGCGCAGGCGGCGAAGCTGCGGCACGGCTGGGCGGTCACCGCGCACCAGGCGGTGGGCCGGCGCTGGCCCGCCGTGGTGGCGGTGCTGCCGGAGGACGCGGCGGCCGGGCTGACCCGGCAGTGGGTGTACACGGCGTTCGGCCGGGCCGAGCGGCACCTGTCGGTGGTGCACGCCGCGGGCCCGGCGCTGGCCCAGGCGGTGGCCGAGCGGCCGGCCCAGGACCGGACCACCCGGCTGCGGGCGATCCTGACCGAGCAGTAGCGGGCGGGCCCGCCCACGGAGGGCGGGCCCGCGAGACGGCCCGAGGGGGCGTGCGGACGACCCGCACGCCCCCTCGGTGTACACGGCGGGACTCAGTCCTCGCCGTCCTCGCCGTCCTCGGTCTCGTAGCCGTCCAGCTCGTCGTCGTAGACCTCGCTGACGTCGAAGCGGCAGATCAGCAGCTCCGGGTCGGCGCCCTCGAACGGCTCGGGCAGCCATTCGCCGGGCTCGCTCGGCTCGGTGGCGGAGACCCACAGCGTGGAATCGCCCTCCTCCAGGCCGAACTCCTCCGCGCGGGCGGCGATCTCGTCCGGCTCGAACTCGCTGAACACCGCGCCGATCGCGGCGGTCACGCCGCCGTCCTCGCCGCCGCCGGGGGTGAGCTCGGCGTCGACCCGCTCGGCCTGGGCACGCAGCCGCTTCGGATCGGTGATCAGGTAGTCCCGGCGGATCAGCACGCTGATCGCCTCCGGGTGGTCGGGGCCCCGGTACGTCCCGCCGGGCTCGTCGCCCGGCACCTCGAACGGGGTGACCTCGTCGTACACCTCGTACAGGATCTGGTCGTAGGCGATCGCCGCCGCAGCGAGCTCCTCGTAGGCGCTGACAACGGCGGGATCCCCGGCCTCGACGGTGCTGGAGACCGCCTGCAGGTGGCGGTCGATGGCGGCCTTGACCGCCTCGGCGGCGGCCCGTACCTCGGTAATGGTCAGCTGCGCGGCATCAGACATGGTGCAGACGCTATCCCCACCCGCCGACGACACGCACAGCGGTTGTCACCTACGGCCGCTAATTCACGACAAGTTCCGCCCTGATGTCCGATCCGGGTGGTTCTGTGCCGGTCGCGAAGCGGTCACGGCGGGCGTTCCCGCGGCCGGATCGGGTATCCCTCTCCTCGGTACCAAAACTGATTGACGGTCAGCTCGGACACCGGCGAGGCTCATGGTGGACGATCCGGCCGTGTCGGCCCCGAGTCGTACGCTTGCAGCAGCGCACAGCAGAGGAGACGCCTTGACGCGACCCAACCCGGTCCGGCAGCCGGAGTACGAGTACCAGTCGCTGCGCCTGCCGCGCGGCACCACCCGCAACGCCGCCCGGCAGCTCCTCACCGAGCACGCCGAGTACGGCCACTGGGAGCTGGACCGGCTGCGCCTCTACCCCGACGGAAGTCGGACGGTGCTGCTCCGCCGCCGCATCATCCGGCAGGTCCGCAGCAGCTGGTAGCGGGCGCGCGGACGGGCCTCCCGGGCGGGTGCCCGGAAGGCCCGGTGCGGCACGGCCGGGCCGGAAGGCCGGGACCGGACGCGCGGGCGCCGTCAGACCCCGGCGGAGACGCGGGAGCGCCGGTAGAGCACGCCGCCGCCGATCAGCAGCAGGGCGCCGGTCGGGGCGAGCAGCTCCAGGCCGGAGACGCCGGTGGAGGCCAGGCGGTCGCCGGCCACGGCCTCGGCGGTGTCGACCGCGGGGGCGCCGGTGCGCGGGGTGCCCGCGGTGGTGGTCGACGAGGCCGGGACGACCCCGCCCTCCGGGGTGCCGCCGCCGGTGCGCGGGGTGCCGTTCGTCCCGCCCGGGGTGTGGTCGCCGCCGGTGGAGCCGGTGCCGGGGGGCGTCTGGGTCGCCGGCGGGGTGCGGTCGCCCGGGTGGCCGGGCGGGCAGTCGTCGTGGCCGGGCGGGGTGGTGGGCGGCTGGTGGTGCGGGGCCGCGTGGTTGCCGCAGTCGTTGCCGAACGCGGGGTTGCCGATGCCGACCACGTTGACCGAGTTGCCGCACGCGTCGACCGGGGCGTTGACCGGGGCCTGGACGTTGTTGCCGGAGACGACGCCGGGCGAGCCGGTGGTGGAGCCGCTCGCCGAGGAGCCGGCGTGGCTGCCGGAGCCGGTCTGCGAGCCGCCGGTGTGCGCGCCGCCCGTGTTGCCGCAGTTGTTGCCGAAGGCCGGGTTGAGCAGGCCGATCAGGTTGATGGTGTTGCCGCAGGCGTTCACGGGGATGTCCACGGGCGCCTGGACCGCGTTGCCCGAGCCCACACCGGGCGAGCCGGCCGCGGCGCCCTGGGCGTCGCTCCCCGCCGCGTACGCGTAGCCTGCGGTCGAGGCCAGCACACTGCCGGTGGCCATGGCAGTGAGGAGGCCCTTCTTTGCGACCTGTCGCATTGACTCCCCTGACTATTTCAGATTGTCGGAATACTTGACGATTTCCTCGCCGATACAGAGACAACGACATCCGGCGACAAAGGATCGGCCGGATTCCGCCCGTTCATCCGATCGGGTGAGGAAATCGAACAGCGTGGTGGTGAGAGCGAAAAGCGCGCGCCCCCGAGCGGGGAATCCTCCGCTCGGGGGCGCGGGTGTCACGTGACCGTCGGCAGCGGACGGGCCCGGCTCAGAAGTTCTGGCAGTTGTTGCCGAAGGCCGGGTTGAGCAGGCCGATCACGCTGATGGTGTTGCCGCAGACGTTGACCGGGACGTGCACCGGAACCTGGATCAGGTTGCCGGACAGCACGCCCGGGGAGTTGGTGGCCGCGCCGGCGGCGGACGCACCGCCGTGGGCGGCGGCGGCACCCGCGCCGGCGAGCACCAGGCCACCGGTGGCAGCGGCGACGGCAGCGATCTTCTTGGCCTTCATGTATTCCTCCTGGTCGATATCCGCAGCCCGCTTTCCCCCGGGCTGCATACGGGTGAACGAGGCGCCTTCGCAGGGGAAACGGAGGCGGTCACGGATTCACCCGCACCGGTGATAGGAAGAACGGATGATCGACCAGGAGGACGGTCGGGGCGCGCCTCAGCAGGCGTCGAGGAACCGGTCCAGCACCCGGACGCCGAACTTCAGGCCGTCCACCGGCACCCGCTCGTCCACGCCGTGGAACATGCCGGCGAAGTCCAGATCCGGCGGCAGCTGCAGCGGCGCGAAGCCGAAGCAGCGGATGCCGAGGTCCTGGAAGGACTTGGCGTCCGTCCCGCCCGACAGGCAGTACGGCACCGCGCGGGCGATCGGGTCCTCGGCGCGCAGCGCGCTCTGCATCGCCTCCACCAGGTCGCCGTCGAAGCTGGTCTCCAGCGCCTTGTCGTAGTGCAGGCTCTCGCGCTTCACCCGGGGGCCGAGCACGCTGTCCAGCTCGGCCAGGAACTCCTCCTCGTAGCCGGGCAGGAAGCGGCCGTCCACGTGCGCGGTGGCCTGGCCGGGGATCACGTTCACCTTGTAGCCGGCACCGAGCATGGTCGGCTGCGCGGTGTTGCGCAGCGTGGTGCCGATCATCTTGGCGATGCCGCCGAGCACCTTCAGCGTCTCGTCCATGTTCTCCGGGTCGAGCCGCACGCCCAGCGCGTCCGAGAGCTCGTCCAGGAAGGCCCGCACGGTCTTCGTGATCCGCAGCGGGAAGCGGTGCCGGCCGAGGCGGGCGACCGCCTCGCACAGCTCGGTGATGGCGTTGTCGTCGTTCTCCATCGAACCGTGCCCGGCCCGGCCCTCGACGGTCAGGCGCATCCAGTGCATCCCCTTCTCCGCCGTCTCCACCAGGTACAGCCGCACCTGGTCGTTGACGGTGAAGGAGAAGCCGCCGACCTCGCCGATCGCCTCGGTGACGCCCTCGAACAGGTCCGGGTGCTCGTCCACCAGGTAGCGGGCGCCGTACGTGCCGCCCGCCTCCTCGTCCGCGACGAACGCCAGCACCAGGTCGCGCGGGGGCTTGCGGCCGGTGCGCAGCCGGTCGCGGACCACCGCCAGGGTCATCGCGTCCATGTCCTTCATGTCCACCGCGCCCCGGCCCCAGACGCAGCCGTCGGCGATCTCCCCGGAGAAGGGGTGGTGGGTCCAGTCGTCGGCGTTGGCCGGAACCACGTCGGTGTGGCCGTGGATCAGCAGGCCCGGCCGCGACCGGTCCTCGCCCTCGATCCGCACCACGGTGGACGCCCGCCCCCTGGCGGACTCGTAGATCTTCGGCTCCAGCCCGAACTCGGCGAGCTGCTCGGCCACGTACTCGGCGGCCTTGCGCTCGCCCGGGCCCGAGCCGTCCCCGTAGTTGCTGGTGTCGATCCGGATCAGGTCACGGCAGATCTCGGCGACCTCCGACTCGGCCGTCACCGTACGTCCGCTGGCCTCGGTCATGCTTCCACCACGCTCCCACCTCGTCCTCAGCCCGCCCCGGGGCACCTGTCCGCCATCCTCTCCCAGCCCGCCGCCCGCCCCAAGGCCATTCCCGCAGTTCCCGGCCCCGGTGCGGTCGCGGGGGCGGTTTTGGGAGTCCCAGGCGATCACTGCTACTGTTACTCCTGTCAGCGCGGCACGGAGTCGCGACGACAGACACCTTGTCCGGGTGGCGGAATGGCAGACGCGCTAGCTTGAGGTGCTAGTGCCCTTTATCGGGCGTGGGGGTTCAAGTCCCCCCTCGGACACCACCGGAGGACCCCAGCCGAGCTGGGGTCCTCCTGCGTTTCAGCGCTCGGTGCGCCGGCGGCGGGGCGGTGGCGGGAGGGCGTTGCGGTCGGCCTTGCCGTGCGCGGTGGTGGGGATCTCCGCGAGCGGGACGATCCTCGCCGGGACCATGTGCTCGGGCAGGTGCTCGGCGAGGTGCGCGCGCAGACCGGCCTCGTCGAGGGCGTCCGGGGACCCGTCGGCGGGGACGGCGTAGGCGACCAGGGTGCGGCCCTCGCGCAGCACGGCGACCGCGTGGCGGACCGCCGGGTGGCGGCGCAGGGTGGCCTCGATCTCGCCGAGTTCGACGCGCTGGCCGCGGATCTTGACCTGGGTGTCGATCCGGCCGAGGTAGTCGAGGTGGCCCTCCGGGGCCCAGCGGGCCAGGTCCCCGGTGCGGTAGACCCGTTCGGTGCGGCCGGCGACCGGCAGCTCGACGAAGCGCTCGGCGGTGAGGTCGGGCCGCCCGGCGTACCCCCGGGCCAGCGAGGGCCCGGCGAGCAGGAGTTCACCGGGGACGCCGACCGGGGCGAGCTCGCCGTACTCGTCCACGACGTAGGCGCGGACGTTGGAGAGCGGGCGGCCGATCGGGACCAGGTCGCCGGTCTCCCGCGGGCGGCACCGCCATCCGGTGACGTCGATGGTGGCCTCGGCGGGGCCGTACATGTTGTGCACCTCGGCCTGCGGCAGGGCGGCGGTCAGGGTGTTGGCGAGCCGCGGCGGCAGCGCCTCGCCGCCGCACAGGACGGTGCGCAGGGTGGTGCACTCCTCGACCCCGGGCTCGGTGACGAACAGGGCGAGCATCGACGGCACGAAGTGGACCATGGTGACGCCGTGCCGCCGGACCAGCTCGACCAGCGCCTGCGGATCGCGGTGCGCCTCCGGCGGCGCCACCGCGAGGGTGGCGCCGGCGAGGAAGGCGAGCAGGAGCTCCCAGAGCGAGACGTCGAAGGTGTACGGCGTCTTCTGCAGCAGCACGTCGCCGGGGCCGAGCCGGTGGCGCTCCAGCATGCCGGCCAGCCGGTTGGCGAGGGCGGCGTGGGTCAGTTCGACGCCCTTGGGCTCGCCGGTCGAGCCGGAGGTGAAGACGACGCAGCAGAGCCCGTCGACGACGGACGGCCCGGCGGTGAGGGAGCGCCAGTCCACCGGGGCGCCGACCAGCGCGGTGCCGGTGACCGGGAGGACCGGGACCGGCAGGTCGTCGGGCAGCGGCGCGGCCCCGTCGCTGAGCAGCAGGGCGGCCCGGGTGGACTCCAGCATCCGGCGCAGCCGGGCCGGCGGGTGCTGCGGGTCGAGCGGGACGTACGCGGCGCCGGACAGCAGGATGCCGAGGACGGCGGTGACCAGCTCCGGCCCGCGCCGGGCGGCGAGGCCGACCGCCGTACCGGGGCCGGTGCCGCGGGCCCTGAGCCGGCCGGCCAGCACGGCCGCGTCGTCCAGCAGCTGCCGGTAGGTGAGCGCGGTGTCGCCGTGGCGCAGGGCGACGGCCTCGGGGGTGCGGGCGGCCTGGCGGCAGATCGCCTCGTGGACGGGGGTGCGCGGGGCGGGGGTCGGGTCGGGGTTGAAGCCGAGCAGCGTCCGGAGGTCGGTGCGGGCGGTCATCCGGCCACCACCTGGGCGGCGATGGCGCGCGGGGTCGGGGAGTCGGCGAGGGCGCCGATGTCGATCGGGGTGCCGAGCCGGCGCTGCACCTGGGAGATCATCCGGATGAAGAGCAGCGACTCGCCGCCCAGGGTGAAGAAGTCGGAGTCGGCGGCGACGTCGGGGACGCCGAGCAGGGTGCGCCAGATGTCGAGGATCCGGGCGAGCGGATCGTCGGCGTCGACGGCGGCGTGGACGCCGGGGTCGGCGGGCACGGGTGCGGCGGACGCGGCCGGGGTCGGCGCGGCCAGCCAGTGCCGGGTGGCGGCGAAGGGATGGGTGGGCAGGGCGACCCGGGCGGCGGGCGCGCCGGCCCGGACGGCGGCCCAGTCCAGGTCGACGCCGTGCGCCCAGAGCCGGCCGAGGCCCCCGAGCAGCTCGCCGCGCCGGGGCTGGAGGGCCACGGTGGCGGCGTCCCGGACGGCCGGGATCTGCCGGGCGCTGCCGATCAGGCCGGTGCCCGGGCCGACCTCGACCAGGACCAGCCGGGAGCGGTCGGCGACCGCCTCCACCGCGGCCTGGTACCGGACCGGGCTGCGCAGTTGCCCGGCCCAGTAGCCCGGTGGGCGGATGCCGCCCTTGGGCAGCACCCGGCCGTCGACGGTGCTGACCACTGGGACGGTGGCGGGCCGGGTCGGGATGCCCGCGGCCGCGGTGCCGAGCGCGGTGGCCGCCTCGGCCATCATCCGGGAGTGGAAGGCGCGGCGGGCGGGCAGCGGCCGGTGCGGCACGCCCTCGGCCGCCAGCCGGTCCTGCAGCAGCAGCATCGGCTCGACCGGTCCGGACACCACCGCGACCTCGGGGGCGTTGAGCGAGGCCAGGTCCAGCTCGGGCAGGCCGTCCAGGTGGCGGCGGACCACCGGCTCGGCGGCGAGGACGGCCAGCATCCGGCCCTCCGGGGCGCGCTGCATCAGCGACCCCCGCTCGGCCACCAGCCGGAGCATCTCGGTCAGCGCGAGCTCCCCGGCCAGGGCCGCGGCGGCGAACTCGCCCACCGAGTGGCCGATCAGCGCGGCCGGCCGCACCCCGAAGGAGAGCAGCAGACGGCCCAGCGCGTACTCGTGCAGCACCAGCGCGGGCTGGGTGAGGTCGGTCCGGTGGACCAGCCCGTCCGGGTCGCTGCCGAGCAGCAGCTCGCGCAGGTCCACGCCGAGCAGGCCCCGGACGTGGTCGGCGCCCCGGTCGAGGTCGGCGGCGAAGCCCGGGTAGCGGTCGTACGGCCAGGCGGACATGCCGGGCGCCTCGGCGCCCTGGCCGGGGAAGAGCAGGACCACCTCGGGCCGGCGCAGCGCCGTGCGGCGGGGCGCCGCGGTCAGCGCCTTGGCCGCGGCCGCCGGGTCACCGGCGAGGACGGCGAGGCGGTGCGGGAAGTGCCGGCGGTGCTCGCGGGTGGTCACCGCGACGTCGCGCAGCGGCAGTTCGGGGTGGTCGCGCAGGTGGGTCGCGAGCCGTTCGGCGGCGGTGACCAGCGCCTCCTCGGTACGGGCGGAGACCACCAGCAACTCGGGTTGCCCGGCTGCGGGCCCGGCGGGGGCCTCGGCCGGGGGCTCGGCGGGGGCGGGCCCGGGAGGCGTTTCCTCGGTGAGGACGAGGTGGACGTTGGTGCCGCCCAGGCCGAAGGAGCTGACCGCGGCGCGGCGCGGCCGACCGGGGGTCGCGGGCCAGTCGCGGGCCACCGTGTCCACGGTGAACGGGCTCTTCGGGTCCAGCAGTTCGGCCCGCGGTTCGGTCAGCCCGGCCAGCGGGGGCAGCTTCCGGTGCCGCAGCGCCAGGACCGCCTTGATCAGGCCCGCCACGCCGGCGGCCGCGGACAGGTGCCCGATGTTGGCCTTGACCGAGCCGAGCGAGCAGCCGGCCCCGGTGCCGCCGAACACCTCGTGCAGGGCGGCGAGTTCGATCGCGTCGCCGACCTCGGTGGCGGTGCCGTGCGCTTCCAGGTAGCCGACCGTGCCCGGATCCACACCGGCCGCCGCGTACGCGCGGGCCAGGACGTCGACCTGGCCCGCCACCCCCGGCGCGGTGTAACCCACCTTGGCGGCACCGTCGTTGTTGATCGCGGACCCGGAGATCAGCGCGAGGACCAGGTCGCCGTCCCGGCGGGCGTCCTCGGCGCGCTTGAGCGCCACCATGCCCACGCCGCTGCCGGGCACGGTGCCGTTGGCGCCCGCGTCGAACGGCCGGCAGCTGCCGTCCGGCGACATGATGCCCTTCGGCTCGTACTGGTAGCCGGACTCCTGCGGCAGCGCGAGGTAGGCGCCGCCGGCCAGGGCCACGTCGCAGTCGCCCGTGCGCAGGCTCTGGCAGGCCAGGTGCACGGCGGTCAGCGAGGTGGAACAGGCGGTCTGGACGGTGATCGCCGGGCCGCCGAGACCCAGCCGGTACGCGATCCGGGTCGCCAAGTGGTCCTTCTCGTTGGTGAGCACCACGGACAGCAACCCGTCCGTCTCCAGCACCTCCGGATCGGCCAGGACGTGTTGCTGCAGGTAGTAGTTGAAGCCCGCACCGGCGAACACCCCGACCCGGCCGGGCACGCCGTCGGTGAGCAGGCCGGCGGACTCCAGCGCCTCCCAGGCGGCCTGCAGCAGCAGCCGCTGCTGGGGGTCCATCAGGTCCGCCTCGCGCGGCGGAACGCCGAAGAAGGCGGAGTCGAACAGCTCCGGGTCGGCCACGGCGCCGCGCACCGGGACGTAGCCCGGGTCGTCCAGCCGCTCGGCGGGCACCCCCGCGGCCAGCAGCTCGGCCCGGCCGAGCCGGCTCACGGTGACCCGACCGGCCAGCACGTTCGACCAGTACGCGTCCAGGTCGGCGGCGCCGGGGAACCGGCCGGCCATGCCGACGACGGCGATCTCCTGGCTCATCTCGGAACTCCCGTGGTCGTCGTGCGCAGGTGGGCGGCCAGGGCCTGCACGGAGGGGAAGCGGTAGAGGTCGGTCAGCGGGATCGGCCGGCCGCCGAGCTGCTCCTGGAGCCGGCGGCGGACCAGCGCCACGCCCAGCGAGTCGCCGCCGACGTCGAAGAAGCCCTCGTCCGGGTCGAAGTCGTCGGTGCCCAGCACCTCGGCCCACGCCTCGGAGATCAGCTCTTCCAGGTCGGCGCTGGGCGCGGCCCCGGGCGGTGGCGCGGCAGGCTCGGACGGCGCGGCGAGGACGGGTGGTGCGGCGGGCGCGGACGGCGCGGCAAGGACGGGTGGTGCGGCGAGGACGGCGAGGGCGCGCAGGTCGACCTTGCCGTTGCGGTCCAGCGGGAAGGCGTCCACGGCGAGCCAGCGTTGCGGGCGCTCGTACGGGGCGAGGCCGGGTTCGACCGCCTCGCGGACCGCGGCCAGCAGCCCGTCCGGGGCCTTGACCGCGGCGCACAGCCGCTCGGCGGCCAGGAACACCACGGCGTCCAGCACCCCGGGCTGCTCCCGGATCCGGCGCTCCACGGCCACCGGTTCGACCCGGTGACCGGCGATCTTCACCTGCCGGTCCGCCCGGCCCAGGAAGCGCAGCCGGCCGTCGGCGCCCCAGCGGACCAGGTCGCCGGTCCGGTACTCGCGGAGCCCCGCGAGGTCGGTGAACACCTCGGCGGTGCGCTCCGGATCGCCCAGGTAGCCGTCGGCCAGACCCGCGCCCGCGGCACGCAGTTCGCCGACCGCGCCCGGCGGCACCGGGCGGCCGGCGGCGTCCACGATCCGCAGCGCCGTACCGCGCACCGGGGAGCCGATCGGGAACGGGTCGGGCACCTCGTGCGCGCCGTCCGCGTGGCATACCGCGGTGAACGTGGTGTTCTCGGTCGGGCCGTAGCCGTTGGTGACCCGGAGGCCGGCGCACCGGCGCAGCACCCGCCGGACGTGGTCCGGCGAGACCACGCCGCCGCCGGTGAACAGCTGCCGCAGGCCCGCGAACGCCTCCGGGCGGTGGTCCGCGACCAGGTGGAACAGGCCCGAGGTCAGCCAGGCGTGGGTGGTGCCGGAGGCCGGCAGGAACGCGGCCAGGCCGGCGGGGGTCGGCTCCTCGGGCGGGTGGACGACCACCGTGCCACCGGTGGCGAGCGGGACCAGCAGCTCCAGGGTGGAGGCGTCGAACGCGAGCGGGGAGAGCCGCAGCATCCGGACACCGGCGGCGGGGTCGGCGAACAGCCGCTCGTCGTCGGCCAGCCGCAACACCGCGCGGTGCGGCACGACGACGCCCTTGGGCTCGCCGGTGGTGCCGGAGGTGAAGGAGATGTACGCCGCCGCCCCGGCACCGGCAGCAGTCGGAACTCCCTCCGGGAGGAGGGCCGCCGGGCCGCCGGGGGCCGAGGAGCCCCGCGAGACGTCAGGCGTGCCACCGGGCGGCGAATCAGCCGGGAAGGTGGCGGGTGGGCAGGTGGGGACGGCGGTGAGGGCGGGGTCGTCGGGGGTGCCGCCGATGCGGGCGGCGGGGGTGGTGGCGGCGACGATCCGGGCGCGGCGGTCGGCGGGGACGCCGGGGTCGACGGCGACGTAGCTGGCGGGCAGGCCGAGCACACCGAGGACGGCGACGGCCTCGGCCGCGGAGCGGGGCAGTTCCAGCACCACCCGGTCGCCCGGGCGGACTCCGGCCTCGCGCAGCCGATCGGCCTGGGCGAGCGCGTGGGCGTGGAGTTGACGGTACGTCAGACGCACGCCGGCGTGCGGGTCGTCGACGGCGAGCGCGTCGGGCCGGCTCGCGGCCTGCTGCTCGAAGCGGGTCCACAGGTCGTCGTCGGTGGCGAACGGGGTGCCGTCGCCGAGTTCGGCGAGTCTGCGGTGCTGGGCGGCGGAGAGGCCGGTGACCTCGTCGATCGGCCGGTCGGGCCGGGCCGCGAGTTCGGCGAGGACGGCCCGGAAGGATTCGGTGAGCTCGCCGGCGTCGGCCGCGCTCTGGGCCGAACTCGCGTACTCCACGGCCAGGCGGGGCCGCCGCGACCAGTCCTGGACGAACAGCAGGGCGTCGAAGACCGATCCGTGGCAGTGGCCCTCGTGCACCTGCCACCGGCTGCCGTCCGCCGTGTCGAAGCTGTGGGGGACCAGGTCGTGGTGGGCGGCGAAGCCGATCTGGGCGACCGGGTTGCGGCTGCCGTCGACCTCTCCGGCGAGCGCGCCGACGACGCGGGCGAAGGGCAGGTCGGCGTCGGTGACGGCGTCGGCGAGCGCGGCGGCGGTGGCGCGGACGTACTCGGCGGCGGTCTGCCGCCCGCCGGTGCGGCAGCGGACCGGGACGATCCGGGTGCAGAGGCCGACCAGGTCGGCCATGCCGGCCTCGGACCGGCCGGAGGCGGCGACGCCGAGCAGCAGGTCCTCGGTGGCGGCGCGGCGGGCGGCGGCGAGGGCCCAGGCGGCCAGCAGGACGGAGGTGACGGTGGTGCGGGCGTGCCGGGCGAGCCGTTCGACGGCCTCGGCCAGGGCCGGTTCGAGGGTGAGGAGCAGCCGTTCGCCGCGTCCGTCGGCCTCCTCGGCGCGGGGGTGGTCGCCGGGGAGGGCGGCGACCAGCGGGGCTCCGGCCAGCCGGGCGGTGACCCGGTCGGTGGCGGCGGCGAGCGTGCCGTCGGCCTCCTTGGCGGCGAGCCGGGTCGCGGTCCAGTCCGGGGAGGGCGCGGTGGCGGGCAGCGCGGCCGGGCCGTCCTGGTGGAGCCGGGCGAACTCGCGCCACAGCACGCCGATGCTCCAGCCGTCGGCCAGCACGTGGTGCACCAGGACGGTGAGCAGGGTCCGCTCCCCCGTGTCGGTGCGGACGAAGACCACCGGCGGCTGCTCGAAGGGGCGCAGCAGTTCGGCGGCGCGCCGTCCGTACAGCTCGTGGACGGCGCGGACGGGGTCGGTGCCGGCGGGCAGTCGCTGGTGGAGCAGGCGCGGGGTGCGGCCGGCGGGCAGGACGGTCCGGCGGGCGCCCCCGGCGTGCTCGGTGAACAGGGTGCGCAGCGACTCGTGCCGGGCGGTGAGGGCGCGCAGGGCGGCCTCGGTGCGGTCGGGGTCGAGCGGGCCGTCCGGCTGCAGGGTGAACATCAGGTGGTAGGCCTGGTCGCGACCGGCCAGGTGGGCGGCGAGCATGGCCTTCTGACCGGGCAGCAGCTCCCGGTCGCGGGGTTCGGCGCCGGCCGGGCGCGGGGCGGGGTCGGTGCGGACGTACGTCCGGGCTCCGGCCAGGGCCTCGGCCAGCGGGAGGGCGCCGAGCAGTCGGGCCACCTCGACGTCCAGGGCGAGGTGGCGCTGGCCGTTCGCGGTGAGCGCGATGGCCTGCAGGGAGGTGCCGCCGAGCGCGGTGAAGGACTCCTGCCGGGAGCGGGCCGCGACCTCCTCGGCCGGGAGGCCGAGGAGGTCGACGATCAGCGGGGTCCACTCGGTGAGCGGGCTGACCGGAAGGGTCATGCCCGGCCGCCCTCGGCGACCCGCTCCGGCGCGGCCTGCGCGGCGACGGCCAGCAGGTCGCCGAAGCGCGGGTTCTCCAGGACGTGGGCGAGTTCGACGGCGAGGCCGAGTTCCTGGCGGATCAGGGTGGACAGTCTCAGGGCGCTGAGCGAGTGGCCGCCGAGGTCGAAGAAGTCGTCGTCCGGGTCGACGGCGTCGACGCCGAGGACCTCCATCCAGATCTGCTCGAGCTCGGCCGCCCGTGCCGGGTCAAGGTGCTCGCTCATCACAGGTGCCTCTCCTTGGCGGTGGGGGGGATGTCGAGGTAGTGGCGGGTGGGGGCGAAGGGGTAGCCGGGGGCCGGGACGCGGCGCAGGCCCTCGTCGAGCTCGGGGTCCCAGGGGCCGCCGATGCCCATCTCCCAGAGCAGGCCGACGGAGGCGAGCATCCGGTCGTAGCCGTTGGACAGCGGCGGGAGTTCGACGTCGACGTGCGGCAGCACCTGGGTGCCGATCTCCAGCCAGGCGGCCGGGTCGGGTCCGGTGGCGGGCGGGGCGAAGGTCCGGTCGTGCTCCTCGTGCAGCCGCGTCGCCCAGTAGTGCGGGTCGGCGGCCTGGTCGGCACCGATCGGGGTGCCGTCCGGGGCGTACAGCGGGACGGTCGGCTCGGCGCAGCGCAGGCCGTCGGCGCTCCGGCCGAGGGTGAGGCCGATGGCGTCGGTGAAGTCCAGGACACCGGCGGCGCTTGCCGCGGCGAGGGCGCCGACGCCCAAGCCGGTCAGGGCGGACGGGCGGACGCCGCGGCGGCGGAGCGCGTCGATCCAGGCCTGGGCGAGCGCGAAGCGGCCGGCCAGCTCCCGGGTCTCCAGGTCGGGTTCGGCGTCCAGGGTGCGCAGTTCGGCGTAGCCCCGGTCGACGATCCGCCGGAAGTGCGGGTCGAGGTTGTAGGTGTGCGGGCTGCCCGGGAGGCGGCCGCCGGCGGTGAGGAAGTAGCCGACGCCCCGTTCGGCGTTCTTGGCGGCGGCCCGGCGGACCGGGCGCAGCGGCTTGAGCTCCTCGTCGGGGGTACGGATCAGGCAGCCGCGCCAGGGGAACTCGACCCGGCCGGCGCGCAGGGTGTACCCGAGGTCGGGGAGGTCGGCGGCGGGCAGGTCGGCGAGGTGCTCGTTGATCCGGGCGAGGCTCGCGGTGGCGGTGTCCTCGGTCTTGGCGGAGACCAGCAGCAGTTCGCTGCCCTCGCGGCGGCGGCGCCCGGTGCGGTGGACGGCCGGGGCCTCCTCCAGGACGACGTGGGTGTTGGTGCCGCCGATGCCGAAGGAGCTGACGCCGGCCCGGCGGATCCCGTCGATGGCGGGCCATTCGTGCGCCTCGGTGGGGACGTACAGCACCGACTTGTCGAGCTCCAGCGCGGGGTTGGCCTCGGTGAACCGGGCGACCGGCGGGATGGTGCGGTTCTTCAGGGCGAGGACGGTCTTGACCACGCCGACCACGCCGGCCGCGGTGTCCAGGTGGCCCATGATCGACTTGAGCGCGCCGAGGGCGACCGGCTGACGGTCGGGGCGGTCGGTGTCGAAGACGGTCCGCAGTGCGGAGACCTCGATCGGGTCGCCGAGGATGGTGCCGGTGCCGTGCGCCTCGACCAGGCCGATGCCGTCCGGCTCGACGCCGGCGACCGCGAGGGCTGAGCGGATCGCGGTCGCCTGGCCCTCCGGGCCCGGTGCGGTGAAGCCCGCCTTGCGGGCGCCGTCGTTGACGGCGGCGGTGCCGGCGATCACCGCGTGCACGGTGTCGTTGTCCCGGATCGCGTCCTCCAGCCGCTTGAGCACCAGGATGGCGCCGCCGTCGGCGTCCACGGTGCCCTGGGCCTGGCTGTCGAAGGTGCGGCAGCGCCCGTCCGGGGAGAAGATCCCGCCGGGTTCGTGGAAGTGGCCGCGCCGGGTGGGCGGTGCCACCGAGGCGGCCCCGGCCAGCGCGACGTCGGCCTCGTAGGTGAGCAGGCTCTGCACCGCCAGGTGGACGGCGACCAGCGAGGTGGAGCAGGCGGTCTGCACGGTGAACGCGGTGCCCTGGAGGTTGAGCTTGTACGCGATCCGGGTGGCGGCGAAGTCCTTGTCGCTGGAGATCAGGATCTGCAGGCCGCCGGCGGACTTCACCGCGCGGGCGTTGGGCCACAGGACGTCCAGCAGGTAGACGTTGAGGCCGGTGCCGACGTGCACGGCGATCCGGTTGCCGTCCGGGGCGATCGGCGGGTAGCCGGCGTGCTCCAGGGCGCTCCAGGCGCACTCGAGCAGGACCCGCTGCTGCGGGTCCATCAGGACGCTGTCCTGCGGCGAGTAGCCGAACAGCCGGCCGTCGAAGCGGTCGTAGTCGTCGAGCACCGAGCGGGCCGGGACGAAGTCGGGGTGGTCGATCACCTCGTCGGGGTAGCCCCAGCTGCGCAGCTGCTCGCGGTCGAAGAAGCTCATCGCCTCGACGCCGTTCTCGATGTTGTGCCAGAAGCGGTCCAGGTCCCGTCCGGCTCCGGGCAGCCGGATCCCCATCCCGATGATGGCGATCCGGTCCTGTCCCAGGTCGTCAGGCATGCTCGTCCCCTCTGCTCAGTCGCCGCCGGCGGGCGAGCTGTTCGCGGCCCTGCCGGCGTTCTGCGAGCCGTTGGTCGGTGGCGGGCGCGGTCGGCGCCGGCCGGAAGTGGGCGGCGCAGGCCGCCGCCGTGCCGAAGCGGAAGAGGTCGGTGACCGAGATCTCCAGGCCGACCTCGGCCATCCGCTGCTGCACGGTGATCAGGGCGAAGCTGTGGCCGCCCACGTCGAAGAAGTTGTCGCCGGGCTCCAGGTCGGGGCGGCGCAGCACCTCGGCCCAGATCGCCCGGATCCGCTCGGTCAGGGTGTCGTCGGCCGGGCGCGCCGGGGTGGGGGCGGCGGCCGGGGCGGAGGCCCGCCCGGCCTCGGCGAGCAGCCGGCGGGTGTCGACCTTGCCGTTGGCGTTCAGCGGGATCCGCTCCACCGGCACGATCCGGGACGGCACCATGTAGCCGGGCAGCTCGTCGCGGACCAGGGCGCGCAGTTCGCGTTCGCCGCCGGCGGCGGGGTCCGCGACCACGAAGGCGACCAGTTCGTCGTCCTCGGCCGCGGCCACGCAGGAGCGCACACCCGCCTGGCGCAGGAACGCGGCCTCCACGTCGGCGAGTTCCACCCGGTATCCGCGCACCTTGACCTGGGCGTCCTCCCGGCCGAGGTAGACCAGACGCCCGTCCGGCGCCCACTTGGCGAGGTCGCCGGTCCGGTAGAGGGTGCCCGGGGCGTACGGGTCGGCGCCGAAGCGGGCCGCGGTGAGCTCGGGCATGCCGACGTACCCGGCGGCGACCAGGTCACCGCCGACGTACAGCTCGCCGGGCACGTTGATGCCGCTGGGGCGCTGCCGCTCGTCCAGGACGTAGCAGCGGGCGGAGGGCAGCGGCACGCCGATGTCGCCGTCCCGCACCTCGCCGAGGTCGGCGGCCTGGGCCTGGGCGACGGTGACGTGGATGGTGCCCTCGGTGATCCCGTACATGTTGACGAAGACCGCGGGCATCCGCTCCGGGTCGACCAGCGAGGCCAGCCGGGACCAGCTCAGCGCCTCGCCCGCCAGCACCACGTACCGCACCGGGGACTTGCCCGGTCCGAGCGTGTCGAAGAAGGGCGGGAGCAGGCGGTAGAGGGCGCCGGGGGTGAGGCTGAGCACCGTGATCCGTTCGGTGTGCGCCAGCCGGGCCAGCCGCGCCGGGTCGACCAGGTCGGCCTGGTCGGCGACGACCAGCCGGGCGCCGGACGACAGCGCGCCCCACATCTCCCAGACCGAGACGTCGAAGGAGAAGGAGTGGGCGCCCAGCCACCGGTCGCCGGGGCCGGTCTCCAGGCCGGCCGGGGTGGGGTCGCAGAGCGCGTTCAGGCCGCGGTGACGGACCATCACGCCCTTGGGCACGCCGGTGGAGCCGGAGGTGTAGATGAGGTACGCGAGGTCGTCCGGGTCGGGCAGCGCCGCGGGGGCGGGTGCCGGGCCGTCCAGGGTGCGGGCGTCCAGCAGGGCGAGGTCGCCGGGCAGTTTGCGGGCCAGGTCGAGGGTGTCGGCCTCGACCAGCAGGGTGGCCGGCCGGGCGCTGTCCAGGATCAGCTCCAGGCGCTGCCGCGGGTACTCGGGGTCGAGCGGGACGTACACCCCGCCGGCCTTCCAGACGCCGAGGATCGCGGCGACCACCGCCGGCGAGCGGCCGAGCAGCAGGCCGACCCGCTCGCCCCGGGCGAGGCCGGCGGCTGCCAGTCCGGCGGCGATCCGGTCGGACCAGCGGTCCAGCTCGCCGTACGCCACCTGTTCGCCGCGGTGGACCAGTGCGACCGCGTCCGGGGTGCGGGCCGCGTGGTCGCGGAACGCGCCCAGCACGGAGGGGTGTTCGGCCGGCCGGTGCCGCACCGGCGGGTTCCACCCGGCGGTGAGCAGGTGGTGCTCCCGGGCCGAGACCGGGCCGGGCTCGCCGTCGCCCACCACCGAGGCGAGCAGGGTGTGGTACTGCTCCAGCAGCCGTTCGGCGGTGTCCGGTTCGAACAGCTCGGTGGAGAACTCGGCGCGCAGGAACGGCGCCCTGGTGGACACGTCGAGGGTCAGCGCGAGGTCGAACTTGGCCGCCTCGATCTCCACGTCCACCTCGGTGGTGCGCAGCCCGGCGAACTCCGGCACGGTGAAGGTGAAGTTCTGCACCGTCAGCATGGTCTGGAACAGCGGGGCGTGGCTCAGCTGCCGCTCCTCGCCGACGGCCTGGACGATCTGCTCGAACGGCACGTCCTGGTGGCCGAGCGCGGTCAGCGCGGTGCGCCAGGTGCGGGTGGTCAGCTCGGCGAAGTCCGGGTCGCCGGTCAGGTCGACCCGGATCGGCAGGGTGTTGACCAGGCAGCCGACCAGCCGCTCCTCCGCCTCGTCCAGCCGGTTGGCGACCGGGACGCCGATCACCACCTCCTGCTGCCGGGCGTACCCGCCCAGCACCTTGGCGTACGCGGCGAGCGCGACGCCGAACAGGGTGGTGCCGCGCTCCTTGGCCCAGGCGGTCAGCCGGTCGACCAGCTCCGGGTCGACCGGGCGGCGCAGCACGGCGCCGGCGAAGCTCAGCACGCCCGGCCGGGGGTGGTCGGTGTGCAGGGTCAACTGGGGTGCGCCGGTCAGAAGTTGCCGCCAGTGTTCGAGCCGGCGGGTGTTCTTGGACCAGAGCGCGCGCTGTGCCTCGGCGTAGTCCAGGTAGCTGGGGCCGGCCGGGCCGCCGGTACCGGTGGAGTACTCCTCGGCCAGGTCGTCGAGGAGCAGGCCGACCGCCCAGCCGTCGCAGGCGATGTGGTGCACCAGCACCACCAGGGCGTGCTGCTCGGCGTCCCAGGAGAGCAGGTGGGCGCGCAGCACCCGGCCTGCGGCCAGGTCGAACGGGCGGGCGGCCTCGGCGGCCACCAGTTCGCGCAGCCGGGCGTCCTGCCCGGCCCGGTCGGCGGGGCCGCCGTCGTGCAGGGTGACCTCCGGCTCGCCGTCGTCGACCAGCCGCTGGACCAGTTCGCCGTCCAGCACCGCGAACCCGGTGTGCAGCACCTCGTGCTTGGCGGCCACCCGGCGCAGGGCGGCGGCGAGCGCCGCCCGGTCGAGCGGGCCCTCCATCCGCAGCGCGAACGCCACCACGTAGGCGGGGTTGCCGGGTTGGAGCTCGTTGAGGAAGTAGAACCGTTCCTGGGTGAAGGAGGCGCGGGCGGTGCGGGTCATACCGGTTCCTCCGTCTCCACCTGGGTCTGCCGCTCGGCGGCGAGCGCCGCCATCGCCTCGGCGCTGCGCCGGGCGGCCGGGCCGATCAGCAGCGCGGCCGCGACCATCAGCGCGGCGACCGCCGCCCAGCCCCAGAAGCCCTGGGCGATGACCAACCCGGAGAGCAGCACCGGGCCGGCCACGTTCTGGGTGGCCACGTGCAGGTCGAAGGCGCCCAGGTACTCGCCCTCGGCGTGCTTGGGGGCGAGGCCGAAGGCCAGGCCCCAGGCCGAGGCGGACTGCATCACCTCGGCGACCGAGAGCGCCAGCACGGCGGCGACGATCGCGGCCACCGCGAGCGCGGTGTGGTGCCAGACGGCGGTCAGCGACACCGAGAGGCAGCCGGCCGCGATCCACAGGCCCGCCCGGCGGCCGGTGGCGGCGGCGCCGGCCACCGTCTCGGCGCCCTTGCTGGCCCGGACCTGGAAGAGGATGACGAACACGGTGTTGATCACGAGCAGCAGCGGGACCAGGAAGGGCCGCACCCCGGTCCGGTTGAGCGTCCACAGCGGCAGCACCACCATCAGCAGGCTGATGTGCGAGGCGAGCAGCGCGGACACCCCGATCACGCTCAGGTACCGCAGGTCGCGGACCGCGCCGAACGGGCGGGGGCGGCGGGCCGCGGTGCCGGGCGCGCCGGCCGGCAGCCGGGTGACCAGCGCGGCCGCGGCACCCAGCAGCACCGCCGAGCCGACCGGGATCAGCACCAGCAGCCGTTCGCTCAGCGCGGCGACGGCGGCGATGCCGATGCCGGCGCTGAAGCCGATGTTGAACATCGAGCGCATCATGGCGTTCAGCCGGACCCGCTCCCCGTCGGGGACCAGGGTGGCGACCATGGCGCTCTCGGTGGGCCCGGTGCCGTAGTCCAGGAAGGCGATCAGCACCACCAGGACGTAGAACTCCAGCGCGTTGGAGACCAGCGAGTACAGGCCGAAGCCGACCGCGACCGCCGCGAACAGCGCGCACAGCAGGGTCCGCTTGTGCATCCGGTCGGCGATCATGCCGAACAGCACCGAGGAGACCAGGCCGGCGAAGCCCGCGGCGGACAGTCCGATGCCCACCTGGGCGGCGGACAGTCCGACGTGCAGGGTGAAGTAGACGACGCTTCCGCTGATGAACACGCCCTTGCCGGCGGCCCCGGCGAAGCGGATCGCCAGCAGGCTGCGGCGCAGCGGGTCGGCGGGGATCAGCCGGGCGATCCGGCCGGCGGGCACCGTGTCGTTCTCGCTCACGTCAGTACTCACCGCGCCCGAACGCGAGCAGCTCGGAGATCCGCTCGGGGGTGTTCGAACGGGACGCGCCGAGCGGGGCCATCGCCCGGCACCAGGCGTCCAGCCGGTCGACGTCCAGCCGCGCCTCGCTCGCGAGTTCGTCGCGGCGCCGGAGCATGGCGGCCCGGTCCCAGCCCTCCAGGACGTAGTCGGCGGCGTCGAAGCAGCGCTCGCCGGCGCAGGCGATCGGGCTGCGGGCGACCAGGCCGCGGCTGTCGGAGGCGAGCACGTTGCCCAGGTGCAGGTCGCCGTGGAGCAGGACCCGGTCGGCCGGGTCGGCGAGCAGTTCGGCGGTGATCCGGCGGGAGTCGGCGACGTCCAGGCCGCCGCGCTCGGTCCAGCCGTACATCAGCTCCAGCCAGTCGGTGATCCGGCGCGGCGCCGCCTCCGGGTCGCCGACCGCGTGCAGGTCGTCGAGGAAGCGGGCGTACTCGACCGGGTCGGGCTGCTCGGGCAGCTTCTCCACCGGGGTGCCCGGGGTGACGGCCTCCAGCAGGACGGCGCCGCGGGCGGTGTTCCGCACCTCGGGAACCCTTCCACTGGGGGCGAACTGACGGAGCATCGACACCTCTTCGGCCAGCGCGTAGGAGTCGGCGGCGAGCTTGAGGCTCGACGCGCCGAGCGGCCCGGTGCAGGCGATCACCACGGAGGAGACCCCCGAGGTGAAGTCGGTCTCGACGTCGGTTCCGATCTCCAACTCCCAGGCCCGGGACAGTGCTTCCAGCTGGCCGGGCAGAGCGGCCAACCAGCGGTGGTTGACCTTTCCGTGGCGGGCGTAGTCGGCGATCGCCTGGAATCTCGCGGTTATCTCTTCCAGATCAAGCAACGGGGATCATCACCAATCGGCAGGCGGCGGACGATCTTTGACGCGATCAACGCCGGACAGCCTGGCGGACGCACGTTCAAGCCGGATGGAAGCCGTGTGCAAGTTCCGTTCAAGGAATGCACCGTATGCGTCGCTCATTGACAGGACTTGTTCAATGTGGGTTCAATCACACCGCAGACCGCGCGCGTCCTTCGGGGGAGACATGGCCGGTGGCACGATCTGGTTCGGCCTCCTGGGGCCCCTGGAGATCCGCGTCGCAGGCTCGACGGTCACCGTGCCGTCCCGCGTCCGGGTCCTGCTGGCGAGCCTGCTGTGCCGACCCAACCAGACCGTCGGGGTGGAGGAACTCGCCGACGCCGTCTGGAGCAACGAGCCGCCGCGAGCCGCCGGGGCCACCCTGCGCAGCCACGTCCTGCGGCTGCGCAGGCTGCTCGGCGAGGCGGCCGTCCGGATCGAGACCACCGGCTCCGGCTACCGGATCGGCCTGGACCCGCACACCGAGCTGGACGCCACCATCTTCAGCGCGCACGGCGAGGCGGCCCGCGCCGCCGCCCGGCGCGGCGACTGGCAGACCGTCTCCCGCTCGGCGGCCGCCGCCCTGGAGCTGTGGCGCGGCGTACCGCTCTCCGACGTGCCGTCCGACCCACTGCACCGCGACGAGGTGCCGGGCTGGCTGGAGGCCCGGATCGAGCTGACCGAACTGGGTGCCCGGGCCGACCTGCACCTCGGCCGCACCGCCGAGGCCGTCCGGGTGCTCCGGCGGCTGGCCGCCGAGGAGTCGCACCGCGAGGGCGTGCACGCGCTGCTGATCGAGGCCCTGGCGGCGGCCGGGCGGCGCGCCGAGGCGCTCGCGGTCTACCGCCGGCTGCGCGCCGCGCTCGCCGCCGACCTCGGCATCGAACCCGGCCCGCAGATCGCCGCCGTCCACCAGCGGGTGCTCGGCCCGGCCGGGCCCTCCGCTCCGGACACCCGGCACCGGCCCGAACCGGCCGCTCCCGCCGGCCGGACGCCGCCCCGCCCGGTCACCGTCCTGCGCCAACTGCCGGCCGACCTGGCGACCTTCACCGGCCGCGGCGCCGAGCTCGCCGCACTGCTCGACGCGGCGGCCGGACCGATCGGCTCCCCCGCCACCGTCCAGGTCACCGCGATCGAGGGCATGGCCGGGGTCGGGAAGACCCGCCTGGCGGTCCGGGCGGCCCACGAGCTGGCCCGGGCCGGCCGGTTCAGCCAGCTCCAGTTCTACGTCGACCTGCGCGGCTTCGACCCGGACCACGAGCCGCTGGACCCGGCCGACGTGCTGGACGGGCTGCTGCGCGCCCTCGGCGTGGACGATCACCGGGTCCCCGCCGGGCTGGACGCCCGGGCCGCCCTCTTCCGCGACCGCCTGCACGGTCGCGAGGCGCTGCTGCTGCTCGACAACGCCGCCGACGAGCCCCAGGTCCGCCCGCTGGTCCCGGCCGGGCCCGGCTGCCTGGTGCTGGTCACCAGCCGCCGCCGGCTGGCGGGCCTGGACGGCGCGACCATCGTGGCACTCGACCCGCTCAGCCCGCCGGAGGCCGTCGACCTGCTGGCCGCCGTCGCCGGGCCCTGGCGGATCGCAGCCGCCCCGGAGGCCGCCGAGCACATCGCCCGGCTCTGCGGCCGGCTCCCGCTCGCCCTGGCGCTGGCCGCCTCCCGGCTGCGGGCCCGCCCCGCCTGGGGCCTGCCGGACCTCGCCGACCACCTGGAGGTCGGCGGCATCCGGGCGATCTCCGCCGGTGACCGCTCGCTGCGCACCGCCTTCGAGCTCTCCTACCGGCGGCTGCCGGAGCCCGGCCGGCGGTTCTTCCGGATGCTCGCGGCCCACCCCGGCCGCGACTACACCGCGCGTTCGACCGCCGCGGCCGCCGCGCTCGACCCGGCCGCCGCCTGCGCGGAGCTGGAGGCGCTGGTCGACGAGAACCTGCTGCTCCAGGACCTGCCCGGGCACTACCGGCTGCACGACCTGCTGCACGCGTTCGCCCGCGAGGCGGCGGCCGCCGAGAGTCAACTCGCCTGAATGGTAAATAAACTGAAAAGCTTTCATCATTGTGAGGTATTCCGCTGAGCGGACGACGGTGCCACGCTGACCGGGTTTGCCCGACACCCGAGGAGGTACATCCTTGTTGCGGCTCCGTATGCCCGCGGCGGCGGTGGCACTGGCCGGCGCGCTCGCCCTGGTCGCCGGTTCGGCCGGGGCGGCCACGGCCGAACCCGCGCCGGTGGCGCCGAAGGTCGACCCGGTGGCGTGGACCCCGTGCAATCCCGATCCGTCCAAGCCGGATCCGGGGATCTACGACTGTGCCGTCTACCCCGTGCCGTTGGACTACGCCCACCCGAACGGCGAGAAGATCGGCATCGCGATGATGCGCCGCCGGGCCGCCGACCCGGCCAAGCGGATCGGCTCGCTCTTCCTCAACCCCGGCGGCCCGGGCGGCAGCGGCTACCTGTGGGCCACCACCACCCGGTTCGAGAAGCGGGTGACGGACAGCTTCGACCTGGTCGGCTTCGACCCGCGCGGCGTGGCCCGCAGCAACCCGCTGCGCTGCTTCACCACCGCCGAGGACGCCGACGCGGTCTTCAACCGGATGACCGGCGTGCCCGTCACCGCGGCCGAGATCGACGGCACCCTCGCCGCGACCCGCGACTACACCACCGCGTGCGGCCGCAACGCCGGCCCGCTGATCGAGCACATGTCCACCATGAACGTGGTGCGCGACCTCGACCGGATGCGCCAGGCCGTCGGCGACAGGCAGCTGACCTTCGCCGGCTTCTCCTACGGCACGCTGATCGGCGCCACCTACGCCAACATGTACCCGGGCAAGGTCCGCGCGGTGATCGTCGACGGCAACGTCGACCCGCAGCTGCGCCTGCACAACGGCGTGGAGTACGACCGGCAGCGCGCCGGCGGCTTCGAGCTGGCGCTGGACGAGTACCTGCGCCGCTGCGCGGCGGTCGGCGCGCCGCGCTGCGCGTTCGGCGCCGGCGACACCCGGGCCAAGTTCGACGCCATCCGCGACCACCTGCGGACCAGCCCGGTGACGCTGCCGAACGGCTCGGTGGTCACCCTGTCGACCTTCACGGGCGAGGTCGCCAACGCGCTGTACGCGCAGACCCGGCAGGCCCCGCTGGCCCGCTCGCTGCAGGCCCTGCAGCAGGTGATCTCCCCGGCGCCCGCCTTCGGCCTCGCGGCCGAGCCGCAGGTCCCGGTGGCGGAGGCCGAGGCGCTGGCCGTGCCGGCCCCGCACGCGCTCCGCGAGGCCCCGGCGGACACCCCGTACACCTCGGACGACTCCTACTACGGCGTCAACTGCCAGGACAAGCCGTACCCGTCGAACCCGAAGGTGTTCGCCAACCTCGCCCGCGCCTGGGAGATCGAGGCGCCGACCTTCGGCCGCTACCAGGCCTTCGACGCGCCGGCCTGCGCGACCTGGCCGGCCCCGGCCCGCGAGGTCGAGCGGTACGCGGGCCCGTGGAACCGGCACACCGCCAACCCGCTGATGGTGATCGGCAACCTCTACGACCCGGCCACCCAGTACCGGTTCGCGCAGAACATGCAGCGCGAGCTGGACAGCGCGGTGCTGGTGACCGTCGACGTGATCGAGCACTGCGCGGTCGGCCGCTCCAAGGCGCTGAACGCGCTGGTCACCTCCTACCTGGTGGACCAGGCCGTACCGGCGCCGGGCCAGGTGCTCAAGCCGGACCTGGACCCGTTCCCGGCCGTCTGACCGGACGGGGACGCGCGAGCCGCCGGGGCGCGGCGGCCGGAGGACAGCCGGCCGCCGCGCCCCGGCGCACGTCAGCGGTACAGCTCCGCGTGGGCGTCGGAGAGCAGCAGGTAGCCGTCCGCGTTGAGCTTGACCGCGGCCTGCTCCTCGGCGGTCAGCGGCTGCTTGACCCTGCCGGGCACGCCCGCCACCAGCGAACCGGCCGGGATCTCGGCGCCCTGCGGCACCACCGTGCCGGCCGCGATCAGCGAGCCGGTGCCGACCCGGGCCCCGTTCAGCACCCGGGCGCCCATGCCGACCAGCACGTCGTCCTCGACGGTGCAGCCGTGCAGCACCGCGTTGTGACCGACCGTCACCCGTTCGCCGACCCGCACCGGGAAGCCGGGGTCGGCGTGCACGGTGCAGTTGTCCTGGACGTTGGAGTCGGCGCCGATCGCGATCGCCTCGGCGTCGCCGCGCAGCACCGCCTGGTACCAGACGCTGGCGCGCGGTCCGAGCCGGACCGCTCCGATCACCACGGCGGTCGGCGCGACGAACGCGCTCGGGTCGATCTGCGGCTCCAGGCCGCCGATTCCGGTGATCAGCGCTTCGGGCATGGGTGGACTCCCGGGGTGGAGGGGCGGTGGGGCCGTGCGGGCAGGGCCAGGCTACTCGGCCGCGTCGGTCACCCCGGGTGGGGGTCGGCCGTACGTACAGTGAGCCGGTGGAACGCAAGTGGTGGACCCTGCTCGCCGTCTCGGTGGCGACCTTCATGCTGCTGCTCGACATCACGGTGGTGAACGTCGCGCTGCCGTCGATCCGCGCCGACCTGGGGGCGAGCTTCACCGACCTCCAGTGGGTCTTCGACGCGTACACCCTGACCCTGGCGGCGCTGGTGCTGACCGCGGGCTCGCTGGCCGACCGGCTGGGGCGGCGGAAGATGTTCGCCATCGGCCTGGTGGTCTTCTCGGTGGCGTCCTTCCTGTGCGCCGTCGCGCCGGACCCGGCCTTCCTCAACGGGTCGCGGGCGGTCCAGGGCGTCGGCGGCGCGATCATGTTCGCGGTGTCGCTGGCGCTGATCGCCCAGGAGTTCACGGCCGGCCGGGAGCGCGGCGCGGCGATGGGCGTCTACGGCGCCACCATCGGCATCGCGGTCGCGGTCGGGCCGCTGATCGGCGGGGCGCTGACCGACGCGCTCGGCTGGGAGTCGATCTTCTACCTGAACGTGCCGATCGGCGCGGCCGCGCTGGTCGTCACCTTCGTCAAACTGCGGGAGAGCCGCGACCCGAACGCCACCCGGGTGGACTGGCCGGGCGTGGCGCTGTTCAGCGCGTCGCTGTTCCTGCTGGTGCTGGCGCTGGTCCGGGGCAACGCCGAGGGCTGGACCAGTGCGCTGATCCTCGGGCTGTTCGCCGCCTCGGCGGTGCTGATGGCCGGGTTCGTGGCGGTGGAGCTGCGGGTCGCCGACCCGATGCTGCCGCTGGGCCTGTTCCGGCGGCGGGCGTTCACGGGAGTGCAGCTGGCGGCCTTCGCGGTCTCCGCCTCGCTGTTCGCGCTCTTCCTCTACCTGACCCTGTACCTGCAGAACTACCTGGGCCTCTCCCCCTTCCAGGCGGGCCTGCGCTACCTGCCGATCACCGTGCTGAGCTTCCTGATCGCGCCGGTCGCCGGACTGCTGCTCTCCCGGGTGCAGGCCCGGCTGATGCTGGGCGTGGGCCTGGCCATGGTCGGCGTCGGCCTGCTGCTGATGGGCGGGATCCAGCCCGACGACAGCTGGACCGCGCTGCTGGCCGGCTTCCTGATCGGCGGTGCGGGCGTGGGCCTGATCAACCCGGTGATCGCGGACGTCGCGGTCAGCGTGGTGCCCAAGGAGCGCAGCGGCATGGCCGCGGGCATCAACGACACCTTCCGGCAGGTCGGCATCGCGGTGGGGATCGCCGTGTGGGGCGCGGTGCTGGTGGCGCGCGGGACGGACCGGTTCACCGAGCTGGCCGGCCCGGTGGCCGCCGGGGCGCCGGCCCACGAACTGGTCGAGGCGGCTTCCTCGGGAAGCCTCGGGCAGGCGCTGGCCGCCGTCCCGGTCCCGGCCCGGCAGGTGCTGACGGTGGCGGCCCGGGACGGCTTCCTGTCCGGGCTCAACCTGGTGCTCTTCCTCGGCGCGCTGGTCAGCCTGGTCGGCGCCGCCCTGGCCCTGTGGCTGGTCCGGGAGAACGAGATCGAGCGCTCCGCGTAGGGCCGGGCGCACGGGCTCGGAGCGCGGCGCGCACGGCGTCTAGAGCGCGGCGCGCACGGCCTCGCGCAGGCGGCCGCCGTGGGCGGCGAGCAGCCGGGCGGCCGTCCTGGCGTCGACCCCGGCCAGCAGGGTGAGGATCGCGTCCTTGACCTCGCCGCCGGTGGCGGCCAGCGCCGCCGCCACCGCGGCGTCCTCGGCGCCGGTGGCCAGGGCGACGATCCGGTGGCAGCGGGCGCGCAGCTTCTCGTTGGTGGCGCGGACGTCGACCATCAGGTTCCCGTAGGTCTTGCCGAGCCGCACCATCACCAGCGTGGAGAGCATGTTCAGCACCAGCTTCTGCGCGGTGCCGGCCTTCAACCGGGTGGATCCGGTGAGCAGTTCGGGCCCGACCTCGACCTCGATGCCGTGCTCGGCGGCGGCGGCCAGCGCCGAGCCCCGGTTGCAGGCCAGCCCGACGGTCAGCGCACCGGCCGCCCGGGCGTGCTCGACCGCGGCCAGCGCGTACGGGGTGCGGCCGGAGGCGGAGATGCCGACCACGGTGTCGTCCGCGGTGAGCGCGAGGCCGGCCAGGTCGGACTCGGCGAGTCCGCGGCTGTCCTCGGCGCCCTCGACGGCGCGCAGCACCGCCTCCCGGCCGCCCGCGATCAGGCCGACCACCTGGCCGGGCGCGGTGTTGAAGGTCGGCGGGCACTCGGCGGCGTCCAGCACGCCGAGCCGGCCGGCGGTGCCCGCGCCCGCGTGCACCAGTCGGCCGCCGCGCGCCATCCGCTCGGCGATCGCGTCCACGGCGGCGGCGATCGCGGGCAGTTCGGCGGTGACCGCGTCGGCGACCGTGCGGTCCTCCGCGTTCATCAGCCGGGCCAGTTCGAGGGTGGGCAGCAGGTCGATCTCCGCCAGCTCGGGCCGGTGCGCCTCGGTGGCGAGCCGGTCGAGCTGGGCGCGGAGGTCGGGCCGGTCACTGCTGGTCATGGGCCGATCGTCTCACTCCGCCGGGGCCCCGGGGCGGCCGGGGCCCTCGCCGTACGGGGTCAGCACGTAGTGGTGCGGGGCCATCGCCCGGTCGTGGCCGGGCAGCGCGGCCATCACGGCGGCGTGCGCCTCGGCGGGCGTGAGGGCCCGTCCGCGGGTGGTGATCCGGGCGGTCAGCCTGCCGTCCGCGTGCTCGACGTCGACGTCCTGCGGGTCGAGGGCCGTGCGCACCACGTCGGCGACGGCGTCCAGGTCGATCCAGGTGTTGTCGATCCGGTGCCAGCTGCCCTTGTCGCGGACGGCGCTGGGCAGGCCGGCCAGGGCGGCGAGTTCGGCGAGCGGGACGGGCCGCTCGGCGGCGAGCTCCAGCAGGTCCAGCAGGGCGTGCGCGAAGCGCTCGCTCTCCGCCCGGTCGAGCACGTCGCGGTGGGTGTGCAGGGTGAGTTCGAGGCACCCGGTGACCCGCCAGATGTTGAGCATCAGCCGGGTCGGGATCGGGTCCGGCGGCAGCCAGGCGAGCAACGGGTCGACCGGCGGGTCGGCCCGCTCGGGCGTGACCCCGGGCGGGACGGTGCCGCTCAGGTCGTTGACCACCACCTGGCGGACGAACCGGGCGCCGCGGTCGACGGCGACGTCCTCGATCAGCCGCCAGACCTTCTCCGCGTCGAAGGTGCTGTGCCAGTACCCGCCGAGCGCGGAGGCCTGGGTGCGGCCGATCAGCTCGTCCAGGTCGGCGGCGGCGGTGTCCAGGGCCAGCAGCGCGTCCTGGGCGAGGGTGCCGATGTGGTCCGCCAGCCCCGGCCGGTGCCGGTTGGCGGAGAGCGCCGCCACCACCACGGTGCTCTGGTCGGCCCGGGCGGCCGCCAGCGCGGCGTAGCAGGCCAGCAGGACGGCCGACGGGCCGGCGCCGGTGCGCCGGGCGGTGCGCTCCAGGGCGTCCGCCGCCTTGACGGACCGCAGGACCAGGGTGGGCAGTTGGGCGTCGTTCGGGCCGATCCGGTCGTCGGCGAAGACGGTCGCCGGCTCCTCGCGCAGGATCCGCTCCCAGTGCCGCAGCGCCGCGGTGGCCCGGCGGCGGCCGGAGGCCGACCGCTCCAGTTCGGCGACCTCGATCGGGGTCCGGCCGGTGGCGGGCGGCAGCTCCTCGCCGGATGCCAGCCGGAACCAGTCCTGGAACAGCAACCCGGTGGCGGTGCCGTCGAGTTGGGCGTGGCAGATGACCACGGCGAGGCGCAGCGGGACGCCGTCGCGGGTGAGCAGGGTGCAGCGCAGCGGGAAGTCCTCGGCCAGCGCGAAGGCGAACTCCCGGTCGTGCCGGGTGACCTCGTCGGCCCGGGCGTCCGGGTCCTCGGCCGGGTCGAGTTCGGTGACGTCGACTCCGAACTCTCCATCGCTCAAAGCGCGTTGGTGGGTCGGCTGGTCGCCGGCCGGGCCGGGGAAGACGGTCCGCAGGGCGGCGTGGCGCTCGGCCAGGGTGCGCAGCGCGTCCAGGCAGGCGGCCCGGTCGGCGCCGGGCGGGACGGGCCAGACGGCGTGCTTGTTCATGTGCGAGGGCAGGTCGCGGCGCAGGCAGCGGATCATGTTGTCCTGGCCGAGGGTGAGCGGCGCCTCGGCGGGCTCGCCGGGGACGCGGTAGGCGATCGTGACGCGCTCGGTGGTCATGCCCGGCCCCCTTCGAGCGCCCGCGCCAGGTCGGCCGGCCAGTCGGACGGCCGGGGCCCGTGGGTGTGGAGCAGCGCCCGGGCGATCCGGTCCAGGCCGAACGCCGCGCAGGAGGTGTGCCCGGGCGCCCCGGCCGCGGTGAAGCCGAAGACCTCGCCGAAGTGGTCCTTGTGCAGGTTGACGGAGGCCACCGCCTGGACCACGCCGTCGGCCAGCGGGACGCGCAGCTCGAACTTCAACTGCTGGGCGCGCTGGGCCGCCTGGAACACCTTCCGGCCGCCGCCGAAGAACGGGTCGTCGGCCACCTCGACGGTCGGCTTCAGGCCGAGCGCGGTCAGCCACGCCTCCATCAGGTCGAGGTGCCGGTCGCGCCACGCGGTGCAGTGCGCGGGCGTTCCGGCGGTGACCAGCTCCGCCATCCGGAAGCTGCGCAGCCGGCCCGGTTCGCTGGTCGCCTCCTGCCGGAAGCACTGCGCCTCGACCGAGAACCGCGGTGCGGCGTCGGTGACGTCGAGGCCGGCGAGCAGCTCGTAGAGCGGGTAGCAGGCGGCGGGGAGCAGCACCAGGTCGGTGACCTCCTGCCGCGCGTGCCACTCGCCGCCGGTGGCGACCAGCGGGGCGAGCTCGCGCCACTCGCGTGAGGTGCCGGTGAAGCCGTGCACCGTGCCCAGCAGGTGCGGGAAGGACGCGGCGTAGCCGGCCCGTTCGATGGTGCGGCGGGAGATCACCGGGGGGACGGCGACCCGGCGCAGCGGCTCGGCGGCTGTGCCGGTGTCGGCGGCGGCGTTCGCGGCGAGGGCGGCGATGCCGGTGCGGAGGGCGGCGATCACGTCCTGGTACGGGCCGGGGTGCAGTTCGACGCCGGGCACGCCGGTGGGCAGGGGCGTCGCGTCGGTGGTGGCGGGGCTGGGATCGGTCATCGGTGGGCCTCACGGGATGCACGGGATGCGGACGGCGGGGACCAGGTGCGCAGGCGCACGGCGAACGGCTCGGTCGAGCGGCGGGCGACGGCGGCGCGGTGGGTGCGGAGTTCGGGCGGCAGGGCGAGCGGGCGGACCGCGCAGGTACCGGCCGGCCCGCTGACCGGGCTGCCGGCCGCGGGGACGGGCAGGCCTTCGGCGAGGCGGGCGCCGAGGGCCTTGACGTACGCCTCCTTGCGGGTCCAGAGCTCGGCGAAGCGGGCGGGCGGGGAGGCGGCCGACTCGACCTCGGCGGCCTCGGCGGGCGGGAACCAGCGGCGGGCGAGCCGGAGCGCGGCCGCGGCCGGCGGTTCGGCCTCCAGGTCGACGCCGACGTCGGCCCCGGCCGGGGCGAGGGCGAACAGCGACCACGGCCCGGCGGTGGAGAGGTTCACGGTCAGCCGGGCGGCGGGACCTTCGGCGTCCGGGCGCCCGTGCGGGCCGCGACGCCAGCGCACCTCCGACGGCGGGACGCCGGCGGCGGCCGCGGTCAGCAGCCGGGCGGCGGCGTGCGAGACGGTGAACCGCGACCGCGCGGCCGGTGCGCCGGCCCGCCGCGACCGCTCCTCCTCGTCCAGGTGGCGGCCGAGCTCGGCCACCGTCTCCGGCGGCTGGTCCGTCCGGATCACCCACACCTCGACCACCGGCGTACCGGCGACCGCGCGTGGCGGAGGGCCCGGTACCGCGCTCCGGAACGGCCCCGGGTCCGCCGGGTGGGCCGCCGCCGCCCGAGCCGCCCCCTTCACGCCGCCTCCGGGGTCAGGAGCGCCAGGTCGAGCCGCCCGTGGTCGGGGTCGTGGTCGACCAGCGCGATCGGGTACGGGGTGGGCAGCGCGGTGGCGAGCGTCCGCCAGGTGCCGGTGAACGGGGTGCCCGGCAGGGCGCGGCGGGTGGCCGCCGCGGGCAGGTGGGTGAGGCCCGGCCCGAGGTGGAGCCGGGTGTCGGCGGGCAGGTCGGCGGTGAGCGCGGCGAGGGCGGCGGGCAGGTCGGCGGTGGTGACGGCGGTGTGCTCCCGGTGGGCGGCCAACCGGTGGCTGCCGCCGGTCTCGAACAGCAGGGCGGCGGCGGTGTGCCGGTCCGGCAGCCGGGCCGGCCGGTCGGGCCGGTGGTGCAGCGAGGACTGTTCGAGCGCGATCAGCAGGGCCCGCCGGGCGCCCCCGGTGCGCCCGTACGCGTCGGCGATCCGCAGCGCGCTGAACGTCCCGGCGGAGCCCTGGTCGCAGACCGCGAACGCCAGCGGCCGCCCCGGGCACACGCCGGCGAGGTGCACGGCGACGGCCCGGCCGGGCCGGACGTCGGGCGCGGCGTAGACCAGGACCAGCAGGTCGACGTCCGGCCCGTCCGGGACGAGCTGCGCGAGGAGCCGCTCGGCCATCTCGCCGTACGACTGGCCGCGGCCGCGGCGCAGCGCGTCCTCGTCGAGCGCGACGCCGTACGGGCGGGCGAGGTCGGAGACGAGGACGCGCAGGTCCGGGTCGCGGGCGAGCGGCGAGTCGCCGGTGAAGTCGGCGCTCGCGGCGGCGGCCAGGCGCAGCGGTGCGGCGGCGGGCTGCGGGGGCAGCGGGCCGCTGACGCGCACGGGCTCAGTCCTCGGGGACGACGTGGGCGGCGACGAAGCCGGCCAGGGTGCCGAGCGAGCGCAGGTCGTCCTGGCCGATCTCCTCGACGTCGACCTGGATGTCGAGGTGGTCCTCGAGTTCGAGGATGAGTTCCAGGGTGCCCGCGGAGGTGAGGCCGAGCTCGTCGAAGAGGCAGACGTTCTCGTCCGGCGGCGGGAGTTCGCGCTTGAGGACGCGGGGCAGCAGCAGCCGGATGCCCTCGACGACGCGCTCGCGCAGCTCGGGGTCGACGGCCGTCTCGACGGCGGGGGCGGTTTCGGTCATGGCGGATCCCATCTGGGGCCGGGCCCGGTGCGGGGCGCGGCGGGAGAGTGGACGAGTGCCCTGGGGCGGGGGCGCGGCGCGGCGTCGCGGCCGTCAGTGCTGGAGCACCATGGCGGCGAAGGTCGCGCCGAGCCCGGCGGCGGCGACCAGGTAGCGGTCGCCGGGGTGGAGCAGGCCCCGGGTGGTGGCGGTGTGGTGGTTGAGGAAGACGTCCGCGGTGAAGCTGTGGCCCACCGCGGGGACGTTCTCCAGCACCACCCGGTCGAGCGGGAGCCCGACCGTGCGGCAGATCCGTTTCCAGGAGACCTGGTTGACGTTGTGCGGGAGCAGCAGCCGGATCGAGTCCCAGGTCTCCCCGGCCTCGTCCAGTGCCGCCCGCATGACGCCTACCACGGCGTCCGGGTAGTCGCGCTGGTAGCGCGCGAGCAGGTCCGGATCCTCGGCGAGTCGCCCGTCGAACTCGCCGCGCAGGTCGACCGCGTACGACAGCACGCGGTCGCGTTCGCCTTCGGCCCGCACCAGGCAGGCGGCCGCCCCCTCGCCGAACAGGGCGGTCTCCGGGACGAGTCGGGCGTCCCGGGTGAAGGTCTTCTCGCCCGCCAGGATCAACGCCAGTGCCTCGGGGTCGGGTTCTGCCGCCAGCAGCCGACCGGCCACGTCGATGGCCAGCAGGGAGCCGGCGCAGGCGTGGTGAGTGACGGTGAACGCACGGGCGTGCTCCAGCCCCAGACGGCCGAGCAGCTCGTGCAGCGGGTTGTGCGGGTAGGGCGCCGCGATCGGCATGCTGCGCGCGTGCAGCACGTACCGGACGCGGTGTTCGCGGCCGCGCAGGGCGGTCAGCGCCGTCGCGGCGCCTTCGAGCAGATCGGTCAGGTCCCCGTCCGGGTCCAGGCGGACCTGGTCGAGGCCGTGGAAACGGCGGAACAGCTTGACCTGACGGTCGCTCAACCCGAGTTCCTCGCCGAGCTCTTCGATCGGCCGGGCCACGGGGGGCAGGTGGACGGCGACTGCTTCCAGAGCGGTCACGCGGGCTAGTATTCCGTCGCCCCGCCGACCCGCACAAGGGTCTAGGCCAATTCTGCCCCGCTTCCGGGGATCCCCGCCGAGTCGACAAGGACCCGTGCCCATGCCGTCGCGCCCGTTGCGCTGCCTGTTGACCGTCCCGCCGCTGACCGGCCACCTCCATCCCGCGCTCGCCCTGGCCGGCGGCTGGGAGGCGGCCGGCCACGAGGCCGCCTGGGTGGGCAACGAGCCGGTGTTCCGGCCGCTGCTGGGGCCCGGGGGCCGGCTCTTCCCGACCGGGTCGCGGCTGTTCCGCGAGCAGGCGGGCGGCGGGGAGGCGGCGGTCCGCTCGCTCTGGGAGGGCTTCGTGGTGCCGTACAGCCGCTTCACCCTGAAGGCGGTGGAGCGGGCGGTCGCCGAGTGGCGGCCGGACGTGGTGCTGGTCGACCAGCACAGCCCGGCGGGCGCGCTGGCCGCGCACCGGGCCGGGGTGTTGTGGGCGACGTTCGCGCCCTCGGCGATGGAGATCGGCCGCCCGCTGCGCGGCGAGCGGGAGCTGGAGCGCTGGCTGGACGGCGTGCTGCGCGGGCTGTGGGCCTCGGCCCGACTGCCGGAGCAGGAGTACCTCGACCCGCGGTTCTCCCCCGGGCTGGTGCTCTCCACCGCAAGCCCCGCCCTGCTCGGCGGCGAACTGCCGCCCCCGTACGCGACGGTGGGGCCGCTGCTGGGCGGGCGCACGCCGGCGGAATTCCCCTGGGAGCGACTGGACGGCTCGCGGCGGCGGGTGCTGGTCACCATGGGCACCCTGTCGGCGGAGGTCGCGGACGGCTTCCACCAGCGGGTCGCGCGGGCCCTGGAGGAGCTGGCGCCGGACGTGCAGCCGGTGCTGGCCCGGGCCGGCGGCGGCCCCGCGCCGGCCGGCGGGATCGCGCTGGACCGGGTGCCGGTGCTGGAGCTGCTGGCCCGCGGCGCGGTGGACGCGGTGCTCTGCCACGGCGGCATGAACACCGTCTGCGAGGCGCTGGTGCACGGCGTCCCGCTGGTGCTGGCGCCGATCCGGCACGACCAGCCGTACGTCGCCGAGCGGGTCGCGGCGGCCGGCGCCGGAGTCCGGGTGGACTTCGCCGGCGCCACGTCCGGGCAGCTGCGGGACGCGCTGCGGACGGTGCTCGACCGGCCGTCCCACCGCGCCGCCGCTTTGATGATGGGTCGTCAACTCTTGCATGGAGGGGGCGTCGAGGCCGCAGTCGGACACCTGGAGCGGTTCACCGACGGACGGAACCGATCACTCCGGTGATCTGGTCCAGACCATTGTGGCGGGGGCGGTCCAGACCCTAGGGTCGGTGCCGCAGTCGATCCCACCGACCACAGGAGTCCGGGTTGATCGTGACCAAGGGGCTGCGCAAATCCTTCCAGCCCCGCCGCGGCTCCCAGGCCGTGGACGCCGTCCGCGCCATCGACCTCACCGTCGACGAAGGCGAGGTGTACGGCCTCCTCGGCCCCAACGGAGCCGGCAAGACCACCACCCTGCGCATGCTCGCCACCCTGCTGCGCCCCGACGGCGGCGACGCCACCGTGGCCGGCGCCGACCTGCTAGCCGAACCCGGCGAGGTCCGCCGCCGGATCGGCTACGTCGCCCAGGGCGGCGGCACCACCGACGGCGCCTCCGCGCGCGAGGAGCTCGTCCTGCAGGCCCGGATGCACGGCATCGGCAAGGCGGACGCCCGGCAGCGCGCCGAGGGCGCCCTGGAGGCCTTCGGCCTCACCGAGTTCGCCGACCGGCGCTGCCGGACCTACTCCGGCGGCCAGCGCCGCCGCGTCGACCTCGCCCTCGGCGTCATCCACCGCCCCCGGGTGCTGTTCCTCGACGAACCCACCGTCGGCCTCGACCCGCGCAGCCGCGCCCAGGTCTGGGCCGAGATCCGCCGGCTGCGCGCCGACGGCATGACCGTGCTGCTCACCACCCACTACCTCGAAGAGGCCGACGCCCTCTGCGACCGGATCGGCATCGTCGACCACGGCGAGATCGTCACCGAGGGCACGCCCGAGCAGCTCAAGCGGGAGATCTCCGGCGACGTGGTGACCGTCGGCCTGCCGCCCGCCACGGTCGACGCCGCCCAGGCCGCGCTCACCCGGCTGCCGTGCGTGCGCCGCCTGGAACGGCTGCCGGACGAGACCGGCCTGCGGCTGCACGTCGAGGAGGCCGCCCTCGCGGTGCCGCAGCTGCTGCGCGAACTCGCCGCCGCGGGCACCGAACCCGAGCTGGTGCAGTTGCAACGGCCGAGCCTGGACGACGTGTTCCTGGCCCTGACCAGTAGAGGAGGGGAGGCGGCGTGAAGCTCGCCCGTGACACCTGGCTGGTCTTCCAGCGGCAGCTGCTGCTGATGGTCCGCACACCCGCGTGGCTGGCGGTCGGGCTGCTCCAACCGCTGTTCTACCTGCTGCTGTTCGCGCCGCTGCTGAAGACCGCGCTGGCCTCCTCGGGGGCGGTCTCGACCGCCGACGCGTACCGGGTGTACGTGCCCGGCCTGCTGTCGGCACTGGCCGTGATGGGCGGCCTGTTCACCGGGTTCACCCTGCTCGGCGAGCTGCACGCGGGCATCGTGGAGCGCTCCCGGGTCACCCCGGTCAGCCGGGTCGCCCTGCTGCTCGGCCGGGCCCTGCGGGAGGTCGTGGCGCTGCTGGTGCAGGCGGCGATCATCACCGCGCTGGCGGTCCCGTTCGGCCTCACCGTGGGCGTCGGCGACCTGCTGCTCGCCTTCGCGCTGCTCGCGCTGATGGCGCTGATGGCCTCCTCCGTGTCGTACGGGCTGGCGCTGCTGGTCCCCGGCGACGCGGCGCTCGGGCCGATCGTCAACACCATCGCGCAGCCGCTGGCGCTGCTCTCCGGCACCCTGCTGCCGATCGCGCTGGCACCGGCCTGGCTGCGCACCGCGGCGTCCTGGAACCCGTGCTACTGGGGCGTGGAGGCGATGCGGGCGCTGTTCACCGGCCAGGTCGACTCGCCGGCCGTGTGGCGCGGACTGCTGTTCACCGCGGTCACCGCGGCGGTGGCGGTGGCCTGGGCGGCCCGCCTGTTCGCCCGGCGGATCCGCTAGCCGCGCGCAGCACGAGGAGGCCGGCCCGCAGAGCGGACCGGCCTCCTCGTGCTGCGCTACCGGGACGCGCCGTCCACGAAGGCGGCCAGCCGGCCGACACCGTCGACGATCCGGTCCTCCGTCAGGTAGGAGCAGGACAGCCGCAGCGAGCGCTCCCCTCCCCCGTGCGGGTAGAACGGCGCCATCGGGGTCCACAGCACGCCGTACTCCCGCGCGCAGCGGTCGAGGGCCCTCTCGTCGGCGTCGAACGGCACCGTGAGCACCGCGAAGTACCCGCCGTCCGGGGCGTTCCAGGTGACCGGGGAGCCGGGCGGGAAGCGGCGTTCCAGCTCGGCCAGCAGGGTGTCGAGGTTGCGGGCGTAGAACTCCGCCGCGCCGGCCGTCGCCACGCGCAGGCCGCGGTCGGCCTCCAGCAGCATGCCGCCGATCACGGCCTGGCTGAGCGCCGGGGTGTTGACCGTCGTCATGCTCTTCAGCTTCGCCAGCTCGTCCGCGAGCAGCCCGGCCCGCCCGCCGCCGCGGTCCACCCGCTGGTCGGCCACCACGTAGCCGACCCTGGCGCCGGGGAAGCAGGTCTTGGCGAAGGACCCGAGGTGGACGACCCGTCGCCGGTCCCCGTCCAGCGCCTTGAGGGTGGGCCGCACGGGCGTGCCGCCGCGCCGGAAGAAGCCGTACGGGTTGTCCTCGACGAGCAGCAGGTCGTGCTCCTCGGCGACCGCGAGCAGCCGCTTCCTGGCCTCGACCGGGAGGCTGGCGCCCGAGGGGTTGGCGAAGTCCGGCACCAGGTAGCAGGCGCGCGGCCGCAGGCCCTCGGCCCGGGCCCGCCGGGCGGCTGCGGCCAGTGCCTCGGGGTCGAGCCCCCCGCCGCCGGGGGCTTCCGGCACCGGCCGGACCGTCAGGTCCAGCAGCCGGGCGGCGCCCGTCACGCCGACGTAGCAGGGTGCGGCGACCAGCAGGACGTCCTCGGGGCCGGCGCACAGGGCGCGCAGGACCAGCAGCATGCCCTCCTGGGCGCCGACGGTGACCACCAGGGCCTCCGGGTCGACGTCGAGGCCCTCGTCGGCGGCCAGCGTCCGGGCGACGAGCCCGGCGATCAGGCCCTTGGTGCGGCCGTACTGGAAGAGCTCCCGGCGGACCTCCTCCTCCGCCATCCCGCGGTCCTCCCGCAGGTGGCGCAGGTACCGCTCCAGGTGGCGCGGGATCGCCGCCGGATCGAAGTGCTCCTCGTGCGGGCGGCCGGGGGCGAAGGAGACGGCGTCGGGGTAGCGCGCGGTGACCTCGTTGAGGAAGGTCATGGCGTCCAGCAGCGGGTCGGAGAGCGAGCCGTGCAGCTGGTCCAGGGCGAGGGTCATCGCAGCGCCGCCCGCAGCCGGCCCGCCGCGTACCACTGCGCGTCCGCGCCGCCGGCGAGCACGCCCGCCATGGCGAAGAAGCCGTGCGGCATGCCGTCCCAGCGCCGCAGTTCGACGTCCACCCCGGCCTCGGCGAGCCGGGCGGCGTAGGCCTCGCCCTCGTCGCGCAGCGGGTCGTGCTCCGCCGTGATCACGGTGGCGGGGGGCAGCCCGGCGAGCGAGGGGGCGCGCAGCGGCGAGGCCAGCGGGTTGTCGCCGTCGGCCGGGTCGGCGAGGTAGTGGCGCCAGTACCAGGCCACCGAGTGGCGGTTGAAGAGCAGCGGGTCGTCGCCGGCGCGCAGCGAGGGCGTGTCGGCCCGGTGGTCGGTGTTGGGGTAGACCAGAAGCTGGTGGCGCAGGGCCGGGCCGCCGCGCTCACGGGCGAGCAGGGTGGTGGCGGCGGCGAGGTTGCCCCCGGCGCTGTCGCCGCCGACGGCCAGCCGGTCGGGGTCGGCGCCGAGCCCGGCGGCGTGGTCGGCCAGCCAGGCGAGGGCCGTGTAGGCGTCCTCGACGGCCGCGGGGAAGGGGTGTTCGGGGGCGAGCCGGTAGCCGACGGTGGCGGTCAGGCAGCCGGTGGCGTTGGTGAGGGCGCGGCAGATCGCGTCGCCGGTGTCCAGGCAGCCGAGGGTCCAGCCGCCGCCGTACAGGTAGAGCAGGGCGGGGTGCGGCCGGTCGTGCCGGGCCGGGTGGTAGCACCGCACCGCGAGCTGCCCGCCGGTGCCGGGGACGCGGTGCTCGGTGACGGCGGCGACCGGCTCGGGGGTGCCGCCGGCGGCCCGCAGGTCGGCGAGGTCGGCGGCCCGGGCCTGCGCCACGGTCAGGGTGTAGAGCGGCGGGGCGTTCGTCCCGGCGCGCCGGGCGCGCAGCGCCTCGGCCTCGGGGTGCAGGGGCATCAGGACGCCTCCGGGGCGCGCGCTTCGAGGTAGATCGACTCGTCCTTGCGGAAGGCGGTGTCGAGGGCGGCGACGTCGGGGCGGTGGCCCTCCTGGTGGGCGCGGCGCTCGACGGTCCAGCCCTGGTAGCCGGCCCGGTCCAGGACGTGCCGGAGCTCGTCCTCGTCGAAGATCCAGCGGTGTCCGAAGTGGTAGAAGATCTGGTTGAGCATGAAGGCCCGGCGTTCGGGCATCGGCGGGCCGACCCGCAGGGTGCGCAGCCGGCGCCGGTGGCGCCGGAAGAACTCCTCGTCCCGGTCCAGGTAGCCGCGGACGTAGCGCTCCAGGTCGGGGGTGGTGAGGCGGAGCAGGCCGCCCGGACGCAGGATGCGGCGGACCTCGCCGAGCCAGTGGACGGCGACGGGCAGCGGCACGTGTTCGATGAGGTGTTCGGCGTAGACCCAGTCGACGCTGTGGTCGTCGAGGGGCAGCGGCTCGGAGATGTCGAGCCGGGTGAAGAGGTGGCTGCCGTCGATCCGGTAGAGCGGGCCGGACTCGGTGGTGGCATCGGGGCTGCGGACGGCGACCAGGTCGGTGCCGATCGCCTCCGGGTGGCGGGTGGCGAAGGCCGCGAACTCGATGCCGGTGACGCCGAGTCCGGCGAGTTCCCGGCGGGTGCGCGGGAGCCGGTCGCGGACGGTCTCGATGCTCGCGCAGCGGGCGAGGTTCTCGGTGAAGCCGTCGGTGAGGGCACCGAGGGCGGCCGGGTCCTCCCAGTCCCAGCCAGGGAAGCGCGGGTCGGTCCGGTGGGCGGGGGCGGTGGTCACCCGGGTGGGTCCTCTCGGCGAAGGTGGTGGGGTGGCGGCCAGTCGGCCAGCAGGGTGCGGTCCAGGTCGGCCAGGGTCGGGCGGCCGGAGAGCACCAGGGTGTCGAGGAGTTCGGTGCGCAGCAGGTCGAGGACGTGCCGGGCGCCCGGCTCGCCGCTGTGGGCGAGTCCCCAGAGCACGGGTCGGCCGATCAGCGCGGCGCGGGCGCCGAGCGCGAGGGCCTTGGCGAGGTCGGTGCCGTGCCGGATCCCGCCGTCGACCAGCACGGGGCAGTCGGCGGGGACGGCGTCGACGACCTCCGGAAGGGCGGCCAGGGCGGGTGGGGCGCCGTCGAGTTGGCGTCCGCCGTGGTTGGAGACGACCAGGGCGTCCACGCCGTGGTCGACCGCCCGGCGGGCGTCCTCGGCGGTCAGCACGCCCTTCAGCACCAGCGGCAGCGAGGTTTTTTGACGAAGCCACGACAAATCCGCCCAGGTGATGCTACGGTCGAACTGCTCGACCGAGTGCGCCTCGATCGCGGACGAACCCGAGCGCGCCGCACCCACGGCCAGGGCGGCGTCGAGGTTCACCGCGCGGACGCCGTCCGGGACGGCGAAGGAGTTGCGCAGGTCGCGCAGCCGCCGGGCGACCTTGGGCGCGTCCACGGTCAGCACCAGCGCGCCGAAGCCGGCGGCCTCGGCCCGCCCGGCCAGGTCGGCCAGCGCCGCCCGGTCGCGCAGCCAGTACAGCTGGAGCCAGCGCGGGGCGTCGCCGCCGGCCCGGGCGATCTCCTCCAGGCGCCGCCCGGCGAAGATCGAGACCACCAGCAGCGCCCCGGCCGCGCGGGCGGCCCGGGCGGTGGCGATCTCGCCCTCCGGACAGGCGAGTTGATGGTACGCCATCGGCGCGACCCCGAACGGCGCGGCGAGCCGGGCGCCGAACAGCTCGGTGGAGCAGTCCGGCGCCGAGACGTCGACCAGGACGCGCGGCCGCAGCACGTGGCGGCGGAACTGCGCGCGGTTGGCCCGCAGGGTCCACTCGGCGCCGGCGCCGCCCTCGAAGAAGTCCCAGGTGGCGGCGGGAAGTCGGGCCCGGGCGAGGGCCCGGTAGTCGGCCGGGGTGAGCGGGAGCACTGCCGCTGCACCTCCCTGATGATCAGTCACATTCCGCTTGAGCGAGGGACAGCGTAGGGAAGATCCCGCAACTGGTATAGACCTTGACCCTCCGTGGGATCCCGTGCAATGGTCTGGTCCAACGGGGAATCGACACCGAACCATCACAAGTCTCTGAGCTTTCGCTCCGGCCTTGACCTGCTCCCACTTCCCGACGCGTGGAGTTGCGTTGACGCGTACCCCCAACCCCGACCGATCCGGCCCGACCGCCGGCCCGGACTGGGTCGACCACCATCTGCTCGCCGGACCGGACGGCGACCCCTGCCTCCGGTTCGACCGGCCGGTGGACCGGGCCGCCCTGCGGTCGCTGGTCGCCGAGCAGCAGGCGCTGCTGACCGGCGCCGGACTGCGGTCCGGCGGCACCGCGGCGCTGCTGCTGCCGCCCTCGCTCGGCCACGTGGCCACCCTGCTGGCCGTCTGGCGGGCGGGCGGCCAGGCCGTCCTGCTCGACCACCGGCTGACCGCCACCGAGGTGGACCGAGCCCTGGAACGGCTGCGCCCGCAGGTGCTGTGCACGGCCGACGGCGCGCGCCCGCTCCCGGACGGACGCCCGGCCGCCACCCGGCACGTGCTGGTGCAGCTCAGTTCGGGCTCCACCGGGCCGTCCAAGGTGATCGCCCGCACGGCCGACGACCTGCTGCGTGAACTCGACTGCTACGAAAGGCTGGAGGACTTCCCGAAGGCCGGCGGCCGGACCGTGCTGCTGTCCTCGACGGTGCACGTCCTCGGCCTGGTCGGCGGCCTGCTGCACGCCCTGCACGCGGGCGTGGAACTGGTGGTGCCAGGCCGGGCGACCCCGGCCGCCATCCTGGCCGCGGTCGCCGCCGGCGACGCCCCGACCACCCTGATCGGGGTGCCGTTCCACGCCGAACTGCTGGCCGCGCACCCGCTGCCGGCCCCCCTGCCCCAGCTGCGCCGGATGATCGTCGCCGGCGAGCTGGTCCGCCCCGCGCTCCCGGAGGCGTTCCGCCGACGCTTCGGGGTGCCGCTGGGCACCATGTACGGGATGACCGAGACCGGGGTGATCGCCACCGACCTCTCGGGCCTCGGCCATCCGCGGCTCGTCCCCGTCCACGGCATGGAACTGCGGGTCGCCGACGGCGAACTGCACATCCGCCGGCCGGAGTCGCCGTACCTCGGCGTCACCGACCCGACCCGCTGGTCGGACGGCTTGCTGCACACCCGCGACGCGGCCCTGATCGACCCGGCGACCGGAGCGGTGACCCTGCTCGGCCGGCGCGACTCCCAGGTCTCGATCGGCGGCCTCAAGATCGACCTGACCGAGGTCGAGCAGACCCTCGCGGGCCTGCCCGGCGTCACCGAGGCGGTGGTCGTCTTCACCGACGGCGCCGTCGAGGCGTACGCGGCGGCCGGGCCCCCCCTCGACGCACCACCTGGCAGCGCCGCCGAGCAGTTGCGCGAACTGCTCGGCACCGAGCTGGCCGGCTGGAAACTCCCCCGCCGGATCCACCTGCTGCCGCAGCTCCCCCGGACCGCCACCGGGAAGCTGCTGCGGGACCCCGCCGCCCTGCGCCGACAGGCCGACGCGACCCGCTGACACCACCCCCCATCACTCGCACCGCACCGCGCGGACGGGTCCCAGACCCCCGCCCGCGTGGCCGAGCCCTGCCCGAACACCCCAACTCCGCACCTGGAGCGCACCGATGCAGCAAGAGATCCGCACCTTCGTGCTGTCCGCCCTGGCGGCGATGAACTACGACGTCTCCGAGGCCACCGGCGAGACCGACCTCGGCCCGGCCGGCCTCGACCTGGAGTCGCTGGCGCTGGCCGACCTGGCCGTCCAGGTGGAGGAGGAGTTCGGGGTCCGCTTCGAACTGGACGACATGGAGTCCACCGCGCTGATGACCATCGACGAGTTCGCCGCCGAGGTGGCCGGCCGGATCGCCAAGTCCGCCGTGGGCAGCGCCGGATGACCACCGACGCACTGCCGGCGGACAGCCGTGCGCCGCTCGGCCGGCCCGAGGTGCTGGCCATGCTGGCCCGCTACGGCGACCGCGCCCCCGAGCAGGTCGACGAGGTGGTCGGCTCACTCGAACTGACCTGGCTGATCGCCGAGGCCGAGCAGCACTACGGCCTTCGAATCGACCTCGACGACGAGCAGTTCGCCCGGATCCGGACCGTGGACGACGCGGTCGCCGTGCTCCGCGAGGTGCTCGCCCCGGGGGCCGCCGCGCCATGACGTCCGGCCGACCCGTCCTGATCACCGGCCTGGGTGTCCGCTCGGCGTTCGGCTCCCGCGGCACGGCGCTCGCCGAGGCGGTGGAGGCCGGACGCCCGGCCTTCGCCGAGGTGACCCGCTTCCCGGTGGCCGGCCGCCGCACCACGGTCGCCGCCACCGCGCCGGACGCCCCGCGGCTGGCCGACCGGCTCGCCGAGGTGGTCGCCGAGACCGGCGCCCCGGCGGACGCCCCCCTGCTGCTCGCCCTGCACGCCGACCGCCGCACCGGACCGCTGGCGGCCGAGGTCGCCGCCCGGACCGGACGCGCCACCCGGGTCTACACCGGGGCGTGCGTGGCAGCCAGCACGGCGGTCGCGGACGCCGCGGCACTGATCGCGGGCGGCCGGATCGACAGCGCCGTGGTGGCCGCCGGGTACCTGGTCGAGCCGGACACCTTCGCGGTGTTCGACGCCGGCCGGGCCCTGGCCACCGACGGCGCGCTCCGCCCGTTCAGCCGGGGGCGGCGCGGCATGCTGCTGGGCGACGCGGTGGTGGCCGTCCTGCTGGAGGCCCGCCCCGCGCGGCCGCCGCTGGCCCGGTTGGCCGGGTGGGGGCGGTCCGGCGACGCCTACCACGTCTGCCGGCCCCGGCCGGACGGCGCGGGCCTGGCCCGGGCGGTGCGCACCGCGCTCGACCGGGCCGGCGCGGCCGCGTCCGAGGTCGGCTGGGTGAACGCCAACGGCGCCGGCTCCGAGCTCGGCGACCGGGCCGAGGCCGCCGCGCTCGGCACGGTCTTCGGCCCCTCCGGGCCGCCGGTCAGCTCCACCAAGTCCGTCCACGGCCACGCCCTGGAGGCCTCCGCCCTGCTCGAACTCGCCGTCACCGTCGGCGTCCTGCAGCGCGGCCGGCTGCCGGTCAACGCGGGCTGGCTGGGGCCCGACCCCGACTGCCCGCTCGACCTGGTGCTCGACGCGCCGCGCCCGCACCGGGCGCGCTACGCGCTGAGCGTCAACGCGGCGTTCGGCGGCGCCAACACGGCGCTGCTGGTGGCCGCCGCGTGAGCCCCACCGACCCGCCCCCGGACGACGCCGGGGCGTCCGCCGGGCTGCGCGTGCTGGCCCGGGCGCGCTGGCCCGAGGGCCCCGGCGACACCCTGCCGAGGATCGCCGGGTTCGCCGCCTCCAGCTTCAGCCCGCTGGTCGCGGAGACCGCCGACCGCTGCCTGCGGGCCCGCTACGGCCACCCGCCGGCCGCGGCCGCGCCGCGCACCGCGCTGCTGCTCGCCAGCACCGGCGGCGACCTGGCCACCGCCGACGCGCTCGCCGAGGCGGTGGCGGCGGGCGGCCGGGTGCCCCCGCTGCTGTTCTACCAGTCCAACCCCAACGCGGTGCTCGGCCACCTGGCCGCCCGCTGGGGCCTGGACGGCCCGGTGGTGGCCCTCGGGCCCGGTTTCGAGGAGGAGCGGCACCTCCACGACCAGGCCCGGCTGCTGATCGACGACGGCGAGGCCGAGCAGGTCCTGGCCGTCACCGCCCACCAGGGCCCGCCCGACCGCGCCACCGCTGCCCTGCTTGCCCCAGGGCCTGTCCGACAAGCCCCGGCGGCTCCCGCACCACGAACAGAACGGGAACCATGAGCACACCCAACCTGCGCGCCCTGCTGGCCGCCGACCCCGCGGTCGGCGCCGGCAACGTCCTCACCACCCGCGCCGAACGGGCCCTGGGCCTCGACACTCCGGCGCTCACCTTCGACACCCCGGTCGACGGCCACCCCGCCTGGACAGCCCTGACGGTCCGTCAACTCGACACCGCGGTCCGCGCCCGGGCCGCCGCCCTGCACGGGCTCGGGGTGCGCCGCCGCGACCCGGTCGCCGTCCAGTCCTTCGACGCGGCCGACCAGGTGCTGTCCTTCCTGGCCCTGGCCCGGCTCGGCGCGATCCCGGCCCTGCTCAACCCACTGCTGGACGCCGACACCACCACCGCCTACCTGCAACGCCTGCGCGCCACCGGCCTGCTGGCCGACAAGCCGCATGCCGAGGCGGTGGCCGACCGCGACACCGGCACCCCGCTGCTCGCCGAGCCCGCCGCGCTCGGCGCCGGCGACCCCGGGGCCGCCCCGGCGCCGTACCGGCACTGGTCGGGCGACCCGGTGGCGATCACCCACTCCTCCGGCACCACCGGCCTGCCCAAGGCCGTGGTCCACTCGCACGACAGCCTGTACGCGGCGATCCGCCACCGGCTCGCGCTGCCCCGCCCGCAGGGCGTGGACCGGATGCTCAGCGCGCTGCCCGCACCGCACGCCGCCACCCTGATCGCGGTCAACCTCGCGCTCAGCCTCGACTCCCGCCTGCTGGTCCTCTCCGGCCAGTCCGGCGCCACCGTGCTGGACGCGGTGGAGCGCTGGAAGCCGCAGAGCGTGTACGGCTTCGCCACCACCTGGGCCGACCTGGCCCGGCACGACCTGGCCGCCCGCGACCTGGAGTCGGTCGCGCTGTGGTGGAACACCGGCGACTGCGCGCACGAGGCGCACATCCGCCGGCTGATCGCGGTCGGCAGCCGGGAGACCGTCACCCGCGAGGGCCGGGTGCGCACCCCCGGTTCGGTGTTCGTGGACGGGCTCGGCTCCACCGAGATGGGCCACTCGCACTTCTTCATCAGCCACTCGGCGGGCACCGGGCGCTACGGCCGCTGCGTCGGCCGGCCGCACTCCTTCGTGGACTGCGCCGTGGTCGCCCCCGACGGCACCGAGCTCGGCCCCGGCGAGGTCGGCGAGCTCGCCACCGCCTCGCCGACGCTGGCGCTCGGCTACTGGAACGACTCGGTCACGACGTACCGCACCCGGCTGCGCGGCCGCTTCCTCACCGGCGACCTGATGTACCGCGACGAGGACGGCTACTACTTCCACGTGGACCGCGCCGTGGACACCGTGGACCTCGGCGACGCCGGCCGGCTGCACACCGCCGCCTCCGAGGAGCGGGTCCTCGCCGCCTGCGCCGAGGTGCTGGACTGCACCGTGGTCGCCTACCGCGACGGCGAGGCCGTGGTCGCCGACGTGCTGCTGCAACTGGCCGCGGGCGCCGACCCGGGGCTCGACCGCACCGCCGAGGTGCGGGCCGCGCTGGAGCCGCACGTGGCCGCCGTGGTCCGGCAGGTGGTCGCGGTGCCGGACGAGGAGATCCCGCTCGGCCCGACCGGCAAGGTCCGCAAGGTGCTGCTCCGCCGTCGCCACCTCGACCGCGCGGGCGCGCGATGAACGCCGTCGTCACCGGGATCGGCCTGGTGAGCCCGCTCGGCCGCGGCGCGCACGAGGTGTTCGCCGCGCTGACGGCCGGCGCGTCCGGCCTGGCCGTGCCGCCCGGGGGCCATCCGGCGGCCGGCTGGCTCACCGCCGCGGGCATCGCCCCCGACGTGCCCGCAACCGAGGTGCTGCCGGCCACCGAGACCCGCTGCGTGGACCGCTTCGTACTGCTGGCGCTCGCCGCCGCCGCGGACGCGCTGGCCGACGCGAAGCTGGTCGTCGGCACCGACGCCGACCCCGAGCGGGTCGCCGTGGTGCTCGCCACCGGCGGCGGCGGCCTGGAGACCTTCGAGGAGCACGCCCGGCGCCGGCAGGAGCGCGGCCGGCCCGCGGTCAGCCCGTACCTGCTCCCCGGGATGCTCTCCAACATGGCGGCCGCCCGGATCGCCATCGCGCACGGCATCCGCGGCTACAGCTCGGCGGTGATCACCGCCTGCGCGGCCGGCGCGCAGGCCGTGGCCGAAGGGTTGCGGCTGATCCGCGGTGGTGAGGCCGACGTGGTGGTGTGCGGCGGCAGCGAATCCCCGCTGCACCCGACGATCGCCGCAGCCTTCGACAACTCCCGCGCGCTGGCCTCCGGTTGGGACGACCCGGCGCAGGCTTCCCGACCCTTCGACCGGCGCCGCAACGGCTTCGTGCTCGGTGAGGGCGCGGGCGTCCTGGTGCTGGAGCGGGCCGACCACGCCCGGGCCCGCGGCGCCACCGGCTGGGCCGACCTGACCGGCTGGGGCGCCTCGACCGACGCCCACCACGCCACCATGCCCCGGCCCGACGGCGCCGGCGCGGCCGCCGCGATGCGCACCGCGCTGCGCTCGGCCGGCCTCTCCCCGGCCGACGTCGGCTACGTCAACGCGCACGGCACCGGCACCAGGCTCGGCGACACCGCCGAGGCCGCCGCGCTGACCGCCGTGTTCGGCCCGGACGGCCCGCCGGTCAGCTCCACCAAGGGCGCCACCGGCCACCTGCTCGGCGCCGCCGGCGCGGTCGAGGCCGCGTTCTGCGCGCTCGCCGTCGCGCACGGCGTGCTGCCCGCCACGCTCAACCTGGACGACCCCGACCCCGCCCACGGCCTGCGGCACGTCCGCGGCGCCGCCGCCCACCGACCGGTGGGCGCGGCCCTCTCCAACTCCTTCGCCTTCGGCGGCCACAACCTCAGCCTGGTGTTCGGCCCGCCGAGCATCCCGGCCCCGCCCCTCGGAGCAGCCACCCCATGACCACCGTGCAGGGCCTCGCCCATGTCGAACTCCACGTCGAGGACGCCCACAAGTACGCCACCGGGCTGCACGACCACCTCGGCTTCACCCTGACCGCACCCGCCGCCGTCCGCCCCGGCACGGCGCAGGTGATCGCCCACCAGGGCGCCGTGCGGCACCTGATCACCTCCGCCGTCGACCCGGAGCACCCGGTAGCCGACTGGGTCCGCCGGCACGGCGACGGCGTGGCCGTGCTCGTGCTGCGCAGCGCCGACCCGGCCGCGTCCGTCGAACGCGCCGTCGCGGCCGGCGCGGTGGAGCTCGACGAGCACACCGTGCTGGGTGCCCTCGGCGACCTCGCGCTGCGCTTCACCGCCGCCGACGACCTGCTGCCCGACGGCGAACCCGCCGCCGAGGGGCCGCTGTTCGAGCTCGACCACCTCGCCCTGTGCGTGCCCGCCGGCACCCTCGGCCCGGCCGTCCGGTTCGCCCGCGAGGGCCTCGGCCTCGCCGAGGTCTACGCCGAGTACATCGAGGTCGGCGACCAGGCGATGGACTCCGCCGTGGTGCAGAGCCCCGACGGCTCGGTCACCCTGACCCTGCTGGAGCCGGACGTCCGCCGCAGCCCCGGCCAGATCGACGGCTTCCTGGAGGCGCACGGCGGTGCCGGCGTCCAGCACCTCGCGTACGGCACCCGCTCGATCACCGCCGCCGTTCGCGAACTCGCCGACCGCGGCGTGGTGTTCCTCACCACCCCCGGCGCCTACTACGACCGGCTCGCCGCCCGGCTGGGCCCGACCGCCATCCCCGTCGAGGAGCTGCGCGCCCACCACGTGCTGGTCGACCGCGACCACGGCGGCGAGCTGTTCCAGATCTTCACCCGCTCCACCCACCCGCGCCGCACCCTCTTCCTCGAACTGGTCGAGCGGCGCGGAGCCGGCACCTTCGGCTCCGCCAACATCAAGGCCCTGTACGAGGCGGTCGAGCGCGAGCGCGCCGGCCAGGAAGGCTGAGAGGACCCCGCCATGACCGTCACCGCCACCGAGGCCTTCCACCTCACCGACGCCGAGCGCGAGCTGCTCCCCACCGACCGGGACGTGCTGTTCTACGCCGAGCACGGCTGGTACCTCTCGCAGCGGCTGTTCGGCGACGAGGAGCTGGACCTGCTGCAGGCCGCCACCGAGCGCTACTACCGCGGCGAGCGCGACCGCGAACTCCCCGGCCGGCCCGCGAACCTGGCCTCCTGGACCCCCGCCGACGGCCCGGTCCAGCGCCACAACGACTACGTGCACTACGAGCACGCCGAGATCGGCCGGATCCTGCGCAAACCGCTGCTCGGCGCGGTCGCCGCCCGGCTCGCCCAGGCCGAGGAGATCCGGCTCTTCCAGTCCACCCTGATCCTCAAGCCGCCGGTCGCCGACGAGCCCAGCAACGTGGTGCCCTGGCACTTCGACAAGCACTACTGGCAGACCTCCACCTCGCAGCGGATGCTCACCGCCTTCCTGCCGTTCCACGACTGCGGCGAGGAGATGGGCACCATCACCATGGTCGACGGCAGCCACCGCTGGGAGGAGCGCCCCGGCGGCGACGACTCCACCCGGCACTTCGCCCGCCGCGACCGCGGCGAGCTCGAACGGCTGCTGCGCGAGAACGCCGAGTTCAACGGCGCCGAGGTGCGCACCGTGCCGGTCGAGATCCCCCGCGGGCACGTCAGCTTCCACCACTGCCGCACCTACCACGGCAGCGGCCCCAACCGCTCCGCCCTCCCCCGCCGGGCCGTCTCGCTCCACCTCCAGGACGGGTCCAACCGGTACCGCCGCTACCTGCGCCCGGACGGCAGCGAGGTCGCGTACAACCACGACGCGGTGGTCCGGCGCACCGACGACGGCCGGCCCGACTACGCGGACCCGGAGTTCTGCCCGGTGCTGTGGCAGGACCGGCCGTGACCCTGCCCCACCTCGCCGACCCGGCCGGGCGGTACCGCACCATGCGGCTGATCCGCGGCTTCGAGGAGCTGGCCCTGGAGTGGGTGCGCGCCGGCCACGTCGTCGGCGGCACCCACCCGTACATCGGGCAGGAGGCGGTCGCGGTCGGCGTGTGCGCCGCCCTCGACCCGGCCGACCGGATCACCTCCACCCACCGCGGCCACGGGCACGTCCTCGCCAAGGGCGCCGACCCGGGCCGGCTGCTCGCCGAACTCGCGGGCCGCACCAACGGGTTGAACCGCGGCCGGGGCGGATCGATGCACGCCGCCGACCTCGCGCTCGGCATCCTCGGCGCCAACGGCATGGTCGGCGCGGGTGCGCCGATCGCCGTCGGCGCCGCCTGGGCCTCGGTGCGGCTCGGCGAACCGCGGGTCGCCGTCTCCTTCTTCGGGGACGGCGCGCTCAACCAGGGCGTCCTGCTGGAGTCGCTGAACCTCGCCTCGATCTGGCGGGCGCCCGCCGTGTTCGTCTGCGAGAACAACGGCTACGCCACCACCCTGCCGGCCTCCGCCGGGGTCGGCGGCAGCGCGGTCGGCCGGGCGGCGGCGTTCGGCATCCCCGCCGTCACGGTGGACGGCATGGACGTCGAGGCCGTCCGCCGGGCGGCCGAGGAAGCCGTGGAGCGGGCCCGCACCGGCGGCGGGCCCTCCTTCCTGGAGTGCCTCACCTACCGCTACGAGGCCCACCACACCATGGAACGGCGCTTCAAGCTCGCCTACCGCAGCGCCGAGGAGGTCGCCGCCTGGCGCGCCCGCGACCCGCTCACCGCCGCGGCGGCCGCCCTGCCGGACGCCGCCGCCCTCGACGCCGAGGCGGCCCGGCTGCTGGAGGAGGCGGCGGAGTTCGCGCTCGCCGGACCGCACCCCGATCCGGCCGGCGCCGCCGACCACCTGTACGCCACCGCCCTGGAGGGGACGGCCGGATGACCCTGCTCAGCTACCCCAAGGCACTCAACCGGGCGCTGGCCGACGCGCTCGCCGACGATCCCGCGGTGTGCGTCCTCGGCGAGGACGTCGGCGCGGGCCTCGCCGGGCTCACCCTCGGCCTGCAGCAGCGCTTCGGCGCCGACCGGGTGGTCGACACCCCGCTCTCGGAGCAGGCGTTCACCTCCGCCGCGATCGGCGCCGCGCTGGTCGGCATGCGTCCGGTGATCGAGCTCCAGATCCCCTCCCTGCTCTACCTGGTTCTCGAACAACTCGCGAACCAGGCGCACAAGTTCTCCCTGATGACCGGCGGCCAGGCGCGCGTCCCGCTGACCGTGGTGGTCCCCGGCTCCGGCTCCCGCTCCGGCTGGGCCGGCCAGCACTCCGACCACCCGTACAGCCTGTTCGCGCACATCGGCATGAAGACCCTGGTGCCCGCCACGCCCGGCGACGCGTACGGACTGCTCGCCTCCGCCATCCGCGACGACGACCCGGTGGTCCTCTTCGCGCCGGCCGGCGCGCTCGCCGTCCGCGAGGACGTGACCGCCCCGCTCGTCCCCGTCCCGATCGGCCGCGCCCGCGTGCACCGGCCCGGCACCGACGTCACCCTGGTCGCCGTCGGCCACCTCGTCCACGACGCGCTCGCCGTCGCCGAGGAGCTGGCGCCCGAGATCTCCGTCGAGGTGCTCGACCCCCGCACCCTCTACCCGCTCGACCGGGCCGCGCTGACCGCCTCACTGGCCCGCACCGGCCGCCTGGTGGTCGCCGACGACTCCAACCGCACCAGCGGCCTCGCCGCCGAACTCCTCGCCACCGCCGCCGAGTCCGGCCGGCTGTCGGCGCCCCCGCTGCGCGTCACCCGCCCGGACGGCACGGTCCTCCCGTTCGCCCCCGCCCTGGACCGCGCCCTGCAGCCCTCCCGCGACGCCCTGCGCGAAGCGGTCCTCACCGCAGTGAAGTAGCGCTTCCCCCAACCGCCTTGGAGAACCTCATGGCCACCGACCGTTACCACTGGGACCGCACCCACCCCGGCCTGACCGCGCTGCGCGAAGCGATCGAGCCGGTCCGCCGCGAGGTGGTCGGCCACCCCGTCTACCACCTGCTGGACGGCCTGGAGCAGGTGCGGACCTTCCAGGAGCACCACGTCTACGCGGTCTGGGACTTCATGTCCCTGCTCAAGTGCCTCCAGCAGCGGCTCACCTGCGTCTCGCTGCCCTGGCTGCCCGACGGCCCCACCGCCAGCCGCCGGCTGATCAACGAGATCGTGCTGGTCGAGGAGAGCGACGAACTCGGCGAGGGCTGGATCAGCCACTTCGAGCTCTACCTGGACGGCATGGCCCGCTCGGGCGCCGACACCGCCGCGGTGACCGCCTTCCTCGACCTGCTGCGCGCGGGGAACCCGGTGGCCCGGGCCGCGAAGGAGGCCGGGATCCCGCAGGCCTCGGCCGACTTCGCCGCGGTCACCTTCGACATCATCGAGCACGCCCCGGTGCACTGCCAGGCCGCCGCGTTCGCCTTCGGCCGCGAGGACCTGATTCCGGAGATGTTCGAGCAGGTCGTCCGGATCGACGACGCGGCGGGCCGGCTGGGCGTCTTCAAGGACTACCTGGCCCGGCACATCGAGGTCGACGGCGAGCAGCACACCCCGATGGCGATGCAGATGCTGATCGACCTCTGCGGCGACGACCGGGCCCGCTGGGAGGAGTGCGCCGAGACCGTCCGCACCGCCCTGCGCGCCCGGATCGCCCTGTGGGACGCCATCGCCGCCGCCCTGTGAGGCGGTGGATCGACGCCTACGCGCCGAGCCAGAGGTCGGGGCCGAAGACCTCGTAGTGGATGTCGGCCGGGTTCAGGCCGGCCTCGACCAGCTGGGCGCGGGCGGCGCGCAGGAACGGCAGCGGCCCGCAGAGGTAGGCCGTCGCGTCGGTGGGCAGGTCCAGCGCCGCCAGGTCGACGAACCCGGTCCGCTCGGCGGGCCGGTCGTCGGCGGGCTGCTCGTACCAGACGTGCGACTCACCGGCGGCGAGCTTGCCGGTGTACTGCTCCAGTTCGGCCCGGAAGGCGTGCGAGGCCGGGTCGCGGTCGCCGTGGACCGCGATCACCCGGCGCTCGGAGCCGCGTGCGGCGAGGTCGGCGAGCATGCCGATCATCGGCGTGCACCCGATACCGGCCGACACCAGGACGACCGGGCGCTCGGCGGAGTCCAGCTGCACGTCGCCGAAGGGCGCGCTGATCCGCAGCAGGTCGCCCTCGCGGACCTCGGTGTGCAGGTGCCGGGAGACCTCACCGGCCGGCTCGCCGTCGACCCGCTTGACCGCGAAGCGCAGCGCGCCCTCGTCCCCGCCGACCAGGCTGTACTGGCGTATCTGCCGTGCCCCGTCGGCGAGTTCGACCTGCACCGAGACGTACTGGCCGGGCCGGAAGGCGGGCACCGGGCCGCCGTCCGCCGGCTGCACCGCGAAGGCGGCGACCTCGGCCGTCTCGGTCTGCCGCGAGCGGACCCGGTACTCGCGCCAGGAGTTCCCGTCGGCTGCCCCGGCCTCCTCGTACAGGCGCTTCTCGATGGCGATCAGCGCGTTGGCCATCAGCCAGTAGACCTCGTCCCAGGCGGCCGCGACCTCGGGGGTGACGGCGTCGCCGAGCACCTCCACGATCGCCGCGAACAGGTGCGTGTGGACGACCCGGTACTGCGCGGCGGTGACGCCGAGCGAGGCGTGCTTGTGGGCGATCCGCGCGAGCATCGCGTCCGGCCGGACGTCGGGGTGCTCGACCAGCGCGGTGGCGAACGCGGCGATCGACCCAGCGAGCGCCTGCCGCTGGGTGCCGTTGGCCTGGTTGCCCCGGTTGAAGAGGTCGCGCAGCAGCTCCGGGTGGGCGGCGAAGAGCTTGTCGTAGAACAGCGGCGTGATCTCGCCGATCGCTCCGCCCACGGCGGGCAGGGTGGCCCGGACGGTCTCGGCAGCCTTCGGGGACAGCATCGGATCTCCAAACTCGCATACAAGATGCGTATTAAAAGCCGTAAGGAAGCGCACCCGCACCGCGCGGGCGCGCTCAGTCCTGCCCGGGCCCCACGGTCAGGGCCAGCAGCACCGGACCGGTGGGTGGACCGACCAGGTCGTCCACCGTGTACGGATCCAGCGCCGCGTAGAACGCCTCCTGGGCCTGGCGCAGCACCCCGCGCAGCCGACAGGCGGAGCGCAGCGGACAGGGCGGGTCGTCCTCGCAGCCGACCACGTCACCCACCCCCTCCAGCTCGCGGACCAGCCGCCCGATCGAGCCGGTCCGACCGACGGGGGTGAGCGCCAGCCCACCGCCGCGACCTCGCCGGGCCTCGACCACACCCAGGTGTTGGAGCCGGCTGACCACCTTCGCCGCGTGGTTGTACGGCACGGCGACGGCGTCGGCCACCTCGCGGGTGGTCGGCTGCTCGCCGTCGCCCAGCACCGCGAGGCGCATGGCGATGCGCAGCGCGATGTCGGTGCTCTTGGTCAGCCTCACACCGAACACCCTAGCTAATCGGCATCTTGTATACCAATAAAGAGCGCGCCTTCCGCGGCCGTGCCCCCGGTGATCGTGCTCACACTCGGCGGCGCCCCGCCCCGGCCCGCCGACCGGCCCGTAGGCTCGACGCGCGCGGCGGCCGCCGCCACAGCCCAGCGCCCGACGGAGGACGACGGTGACGGCACGTCAGCTCATCGACCTGATCGCCGACCCGGGCTCGCTGACCGGCTGGGACGAACCCCTCGGCCCGCCGCCCGCCGACCCGCGCTACCGCGCCTCGCTCGCCCGCGCCTGCGAACGCACCGGCCTGGACGAGGCCGTCACCACCGGCCGCGCCACCCTCGCAGGCCGGCCGGTCGCCCTGATCGTCTCCGAGTTCGACTTCCTCGGGGGCTCGATCGGCGTCGCCACCGCCGAACGCATCACCCGCGCCGTCGAGCGGGCCACCGCCGAACGCCTCCCGCTGATCGCCCTCCCCGTCTCCGGCGGCACCCGGATGCAGGAGGGTGCCGCCGCCTTCCTGTGCATGCTCCGGGTCACCGCCGCCGTCCACGCCCACCGGGCGGCCGGGCTGCCGTACCTCACCTACCTGCGCAACCCCACCATGGGCGGGGTGTTCGCCTCCTGGGGCACCCTCGGCCACCTGGTCCTCGCCGAGCCGGGCGCCCGGCTCGGCTTCCTCGGCCCGCGGGTGTACGAGCAGCTGCGCGGCGAACCGCTGCCGCCGGACATCCAGCGGCCCGACACCCTGCTCGCCCGCGAACTGATCGACGCCACCGTCGCCCCCGCCGACCTGCGGGACGTGCTGCGCCGCGCGCTCACCGTCCTCGCCCCCACCACTCCCGCCTCCTCCGCTCCCGCCCCCTCCGCTCCCGCCCCCTCCGCTCCCGCCGCGGCCGAACCGGACGAGGAGCCGAACGGCGGCGACGCGTGGGAGTCCGTCCTGCGCACCCGCCGCACCGACCGGATCGGCGCCCGCGAGTTCCTCGCCCTCGCCGCGGAGGAGTTCCTGCCGCTCGGCGGGAGCGGCGCGCTGGTGCACGGCCTCGCCGTGATCGGCGGCCACCGGCTGCTCGCCGTCGGCCAGCAGCGCCAGGCCCCCGGCGGCCCGGCCCGCCCGTTCACCGCTGCCGACCTGCGCGCGGTGCGCCGCCTCGCGCAGACCGCCGGTGAGCTCGGGCTTCCGCTGCTCACCGTCGTCGACACCACCGGCGCCGAACTCTCCGTCCGCGCCGAACTGGACGGCGTCGCCGTCGAGATCGCGCACTGCCTGCACGCGCTCACCGCGCTGCACACCCCCGTCCTCGCCGTCCTGCTCGGCCAGGGCTCCGGCGGCGGCGCGCTCGCCCTGCTCCCCGCGGACCGCGTCCTGGCCGCGGAGCACGCCTGGCTCGCCCCGCTGCCGCCCGAGGGCGCGTCCGCGATCGTCCACCGGGACGGCGCCCACGCCCCGGAACTCGCCCGCGCCCAGGGCATCCGCGCCCACGACCTCGCCGCGGCCGGCCTGGTCGACCGGATCGTCGCCGAGGACCCCGCCGACACCTTCCCCGCCCGCCTCGGCACCGCCGTCGCCGCCGCCCTCGGCGAACTCACCGCCCTCCCCACTCCCGCCCTCCTCGCCGCCCGCGCCCACCGCAACCGCCACCTCGGCGGCTGACCCACGACCGGACCGGCCCCACGCCGACGGCCGGCCCCGCCCACGACAACAACCGCGCAGCACGCGGCCCCGAGCACGGCCACCGCCACCTCGGCAGCTGCCCGCGACCGGTCCCGCAGCGGCAGACGACCTCGCCCACTGCAGCAACCGTCCGGCACGCAGCCCCGGCACCCGAGACCTGGGCGGCCGGGCCCGGCCCCGGCCATGGCGGCCACCTCCCGACCAACCCGCCCCCCGCCCATGGCTCTTGCGGTGCCCCGTCCGCCGCGGCGAAGCTCGGCGAGCCCACCGGCGCCCTCCCCGCCCCCGTTCCCGCGCTCGCCCCGCCGCCACGGCGGCAGGCCGGGCACTCGCGCCGCCGCGCCCGCCGCGGGAGCAGCGACGGAGCAGCGACGTTGCCCGGCCCCGGACTAGCCTTCCCAGTCGCGCAGTTCGCCGAGTTCGCCGCTGACCGCGACCCGGCCGCGGCGCAGCACGTGGACGAAGCCCGCGCGGCCCAGCGTCCGCGGGACGGTCTGTTCGGCGAGCACGACCGTGCGGCCCCGCTCCGCCGACTCCCGCAGCATCGCGTGCAGTCGGGCCACCACCGCGGGTGCCAGGCCGCGCCCCGGCTCGTCCAGCAGGAGCAGGCCCGGGTCGGCGGCCAAGGCCCGTCCCAGCGCCACCAGTTGCTGCTGTCCGCCGGACAGCTCCCCGGCGCGCCGGCCGAGCAGCGCGGTCAGTTCGGGGAAGGCCGGCCGGGCCGGGCCGCCGTCCGCGCCGAGCCGCAGGTTCTCCGCCACCGTCAGCGCGCCGAAGACCGCGCGCTCCGCGGGCACGAACGCGATCCCCTCGCGCGCGCGCCGGTACGCGTCGAGCCCGCCGACGTCCCGGCCCCGCCACCGCACCTGCCCGGCGGTCGGCCGCACCAGTCCCGCCATCGCCCGCAACGCGGTGGTCCGCCCCGCCCCGTTCCGTCCGACCAGGACGGTGACCGCCCCGGCCGGGCACGCCAGGTCGACCCCGTGCAGCGCCTCCAGCAGCCCGTACCGCACCCGCACCCCGCGCAGCTCCACCTCGACGCTCACCGGACCGCCCCCCGCTCCGCGGCCCCGCCCGTCCGCCGGCCGGTCATGCCGCGCCCCATGCCGCCGCCACCTCCGGGTCGGCCAGGACCCGTGCGGCCGGGCCGTGCGCGACCACCTTGCCGGCGGCCATCACGTAGACGGTGTCGGCGAGTTCGGCCACCAGATCGACGTCGTGCTCGACGACGAGCAGCGCGGTGCCCTCGGCCGCCAGGGCGCGCAGGACGCCGGTGAGCCGCGCCGTCTGCGCCTGGTCGAGGCCGGCGGCCGGCTCGTCCAGGAGCAGGACGTGCGGGGCGGCGGCGAGGGCCCGAGCGAGTTCGAGCAGGCGCAGCGCGCCGGTCGGCAGCCGGTCGGCGGGCCAGTCCCGGACCGGCCGCAGGTCGAGGAGGCGCAGCGCCCGCTCGGTGTTCTCCTGTACCGTCCGCTGCCGTCCCTCCCCCGGCGGCAGCCCGAGCAGGCCGCGCGCGAGTCCTCCGTGGACCTGTTCGGCCCCGATCCGGACGTTCTCGGCCACGGTGAGGCTCTGGAACGCGGCGATCTGCTGGAAGGTCCGCAGCAGCCCGAGCCGGGCGCGGGCGTGGTCGGGCAGTGCGGTGACGTCCCGTCCGGCGAGCAGCACCCGGCCCGCGTCGGGCCGGACGGTGCCGGCCAGGCAGTCGAAGAGGGTGCTCTTGCCCGCGCCGTTCGGCCCGATCAGCGCGGTGACCCGGCCGGGCGGCGCGGCGAGGTCGACCCCGTCAACGGCGGTGATGCCGCCGTACCGCCGCACCACCCCGTGGGCCGCCAGCCCGCCCGCGCCGGTCATCGCGCCCTCCCGACGGCCCGGTCCCGGCCCTGGCCGCCCGCACCGCCCCGGTCCCGGCCCTGACCGCCCGCACCGCCCCGGTCGCGGAGCCGGTCGCGGACCCGCCGTCCGAGCGGTGTCAGCCGGACCGCCACCGGCCGGGTGCGGGAGCCCCACCGGGCGGCGACGCCGGCGAGCCCGCCCGGCAGCCGTCCGATGGCGGTGGCGAGCGCGCCGACCACCACCGCGGAGATGCCGGCCGCGGTGCCCGCGTCGAGGCCGACCAGCAGGGCGGCGGCGAGGACCGCGCCGACCGCGCTGTCCGCGCCGGCGACGACCACGGTGGCGAACCAGAGCAGGCCCTGCACCGGGTCGAAGGCGGCGGGGTCGAAGGCCTGCCCGCCGAGCGCCATCAGCCCGCCGCCGAGCGCGGCGAGGCCGGCGCCGGCCATGAAGACCAGGAGTTTCAGCCGGGGCACGTCGACGCCGGCGGCGGAGGCGCCCGCCTGCTGGTCGCGCATCGCGGCGAGGGCCCGTCCGAGCGAGCCCCGGTGCAGGTTGCGGACGAGCAGCAGGCCGGCGGCGAGCAGCAGCAGTTCGACGGCGTAGAAGCCCCGGTCGCCGCGTGGCAGGCCGTCCCGGGCGACGAGGAGTCCGGTCGTGGCGTACGGCTGGTCGAACACCAGCCGGCTGAGGGCCGTGCCGACCGCGAAGGTGACCAGGGCGAGGGCCAGGCCCCGGCGCCGGATGGCCGGCCAGCCGGTGAGCAGGCCGAGCGGCACGGTCACGGCGACCGCGAGCAGCAGGGCGGCGGGGGCGGCCATCGGCGGGAGGCCGGGGACCTTTCCCGACATCAGCAGGGCGGTGCCGAGCGCCCCGAGCCCCGCGTACCCGGCCTGCCCGAGCGAGATCTGCCCGCCGTAGCCGGTGACGACCACGATCGACAGCAGGACCAGGGCGAGGGCGGGCACCAGCAGCGCGTGCCGCAGGTCGTCGGCGCGGAAGCCGAGCGGGAGGAGCACCAGCACCGCGCACACGGTCCGCACCACCGCCGCCCCGCGCCGGTCGCCGGCCCGGCCCGGGCCGAGGGCGAGCCCGGTGTCGTCGGTGCCGCGGGCCCACGGCAGCAGGGCGGCGACCAGCAGCGCGACCACGAACAGGTTGGCCTGCAGCGCCTGGGCGAGCGGCAGCAGCTGCCCGGCGGGGCGGAGCCGGAGGAGTTCGCTCTGGGCGACGCCGAGCACCAGGCCGGTGGCGACGGCGCCCGGCAGCGAGCGCAGCCGGGCGGCCACGGCGACGGCCATCGTCTCCATCACCAGCAGCGGCAGCCCGTACGGGTCGAGCAGCAGGGACGGCGCCAGCAGGACGCCGACCAGTCCGGCGGCGAAGGAGCCGAACGCCCACCCGGCGGAGGAGATCCGGTCGGCGTCGACGCCGGTCAGCCGGGCGAGGCCCCGGTTGTCGACGACCGCCCGCAGCCGCAGCCCGAACCGGGTGTACCGCCCGACCAGGCCGACGGCCGCCGCCAGGGCCAGCACCGCGCCGAGCTGCAGGACGGTGTCCAACCGCAGCACGTGCCCGAACGGGTGGGCGAGCGGAGTGCCGGGCACCAGCGCGGGCGCGTCGCCGTACGGCGCGGTGCCCCAGACCAGCACGGCGGCGCCGATCAGCAGCACGAACACGCCGATGCTCGCGACCATCGTCTCGGCGGGACCGGCGCCCCGCCGCTGGAGCGGACGGAACACCGCCAGGTCGAGCAGGACGCCGAACGCGGGCGCGGCCAGCAGCAGGCAGAACGCGGCGGCGAGCGCGAGCGGCCAGTGCCGGACGACGACCAGTTCGCGCAGCAGGTACGCGGTGGCCATCGCCTGCGCGCCCTGCGCGAGGTTGAGCACACCGGTCGCCCGGTGGGTGACCACCAGGCCGACGCCGCTCAGCGCGGCCGCGCTGCCGATGGCGAGCCCGGCCAGCCCCAGATCGAACGCCAGCCCCAGCCCGCCGCCCACTCAGCCCCCACCCCCACCCGCCGGCCCGCCACCGGCCGGCCCGCCACCCGCCGCACCGCCGGCAGTGCCGTCCCCCGCTCCGCCCCCCGCACCGTTCCCCGCACCGCCGCCGGCCTCCGGCGCGGCCGGCTCGCAGACCGGGCACGCCCCTAGCCCCCGCTCCCCCACCGTCTCCGCGTCGACCGGCCGGGCGTGCGCCTTCCCCGCCACCAGCGGGCAGTCGGCTCGGTGGTAGAGCGTGCCGTCGGGCACCGCGACCGGCGGCCCGCCGGCCGCCTCCGCGCTCTCGCCGTCCGCCGACGCCTCGCCGACGAGCAGGGCGAACAGCTGGTCCATCCGCCGGTCGGCGGCCCCGCGGCCGGGGAGCCGGGCGGCGAGCAGGACCGCCCCGCCGACCAGCAGCGCGGCGCCGGGGACGGTGGCGGAGGCGAGGTAGGGCAGCTGACGGGCGGCCAGCCGTTCGCCGGAGACGCCGTACCAGCCGAGGACGCACAGGACCGCGCCCGCCGCCAGGACGAACCATCCGGGCGACTGCCGCAGTGCCTCCCGCAAGCGGTTCATGGGTCGTCACTCCGCCCTGCTCGGGGACCGCCACGTCCGTTTCGTCGTATCTCTTGCGATTCGCCCGCATATCGTCCTTCATGGTCTCACTCGCCGTGCCGCAGAACCGCCGCAGCACGGCCGATCAGCCAGACCAACCGAGCGACCGGGGCCACGGGGGCAGAACGCCCACCGGTCGGGAAGAGACGCGGTGACCACGCATGTCCACCACTCGCAGTGATCAGTCCCGCGGGCCCGTGACCGGCCCGCCCACCTACCCGGACGGGCTCCGCCGACCGGGCCGCCCGACCCGGAAGGGTGCCGCCGTCCGGCTGACCGGTGCGGTGCTGGCCGTCCTGCTGGCCGCCGCGTGCAGCAGCAGCGGCAGCAGCACCTCCTCCTCCCCGTCCCCCACCGCCGCCGCGACCAGCGCCTCGGCCCCGGCCTCCGGCACCGCGGCCGCCTCGCCGAGCGGCAGCGCCCCGGCCGACCCGGCGGCGGCGAAGGCGGAGATCACCGCGACCTGGGAGAAGTTCTTCAGCCCGGACACCTCGCTGAACGACAAGGCGGCGCTGCTCCAGGGCGGCGACCAGCTGGCCCCGGTGCTGCAGGGCTTCGCCTCCGACCCGCGGGTCGGCCAGGTGCAGGCGAAGGTCACCGACGTCGCCTTCACCTCGGCGACCGAGGCGACCGTGACGTACCAGCTCTCGATCCAGGGCAACGTGGTGCAGCCGGACGCCACCGGCCAGGCGGTGCTGGACAACGGCGCCTGGAAGGTCTCCCGGTCGACGCTCTGCGGCCTGGTCCAACAGAGCGGCAACACCGCCGTCCCCGGCTGCAGTTGACCCGTCGCAGCGGCCCGGCGAGGGCGGTCGGACGGCGGCGCCGTCGTGCGGCCGCCCTCGCCGGGGTGCTGCTCGCCCTCGCGGGTTGCGGCAGCCGGCTGCCCGAGAGCGACTTCTCCGCGCCCCCGGGCAGCCCGCAGTCCGGCGGGTCCACCGACACCGGCGTGACGGCGGGCGAGATCCGGATCGGCATCATCACCTCGCTCACCTCGCCGGTCGGCAGCGAGACCTTCTCGGGTCCGCGCTACGGAGCCCAGGCCTTCCTGCGGGCCCTCGACGACCGGGGCGGCCTGCACGGACGGACCGTGAAGGTGGTGACCTGCGACGACGGCGGCAGCGGCATCGGCAACCAGGACTGCGTGCACCGACTGATCGACCGCGAGCAGGTCTTCGCCCTGGTGGCCGGCAGCGTGCTGGACTACGCGGGCGCGCCGTACGTCAGCGGCAAGGGCGTGCCCGACATCGGCGGGCAGCCGATCGGCACGGCGTACGACCGCTGGCCGCACCTCTACAGCATCTACGGCAGCAGCGCGCCGCGCGACGGCCGTTCGGTCGGCTGGAACGGCACGCTGTACCAGTCGACCGAGGTGTACCGCTTCTTCAAGGAGCGGCTGGGGGCCCGCAGCGCGGCCGTCGTCTCCTACAACCAGGCCGATTCGGCGCGCTACGCGAAGCAGTTGGAGGAGGGCCTGCGGGCGGAGGGGTTCCGGGTGCTCAGCCAGAGCGTCGACCTGGCACTCCCCAACTTCCAGGCGGTGGCCGCGGCGATGAAGGCCGACGGCACCGAGCTGCTGCTGGACGCGATGGACACCCGGGGCAACGCGGCGCTCTGCCAGGCACTGGACGCGGCGGACGTACGGCTCACCGCCAAGGTGACCAACGTGCAGAACTGGTCCGCGACCGCGCGCACCGCCTACCGGGACTCGCCCGACTGCCGGAACTCCCTGTGGGCGACCTCCTCCTCGCGCAACTACGAGGACGTCGGGCAGCCCGCCGTGAAGGAGTTCCGGGAGGCGATGGCCCGTTACTACCCGGACCGCGAACCACTGCTCTCCGCCTGGGAGTTGGAGGGATGGGCGGCGGCCCAGTGGCTGACCGACGCGATGGACTCGTGCGGCCGCGAACTGACCCGCGACTGCGTGGGGCGGTTCATGGACCGGCCGCAGCCGTACGACGCGCACGGCCTGATCGTCCCCGCCTCGTTCACCCCCGAGCCCCGCCCGACCGGCCCGACCCGGGCCTGCCTCAACGCCGCCCGCTGGCAGGACGCCGCCTTCGACGGCCGCGGCGGCTGGCTCACCCAGGTGCCGGACATGACCACCACCTGCTTCGACGTCCCCCAACTCCCCTACCAGCCCTGAGGACCGTCCAGGAACCAGAACTCGTCGCCGCGGCGCACGCGGGAGGCCCGGTAGGCCTCGTCGAGCGGGGCGACCACCGCGCGCAGTTCGCGGGCGGCGCGCCGGGGCAGCGCGTGCAGCATCCGTTCGATCAGCGGGCGGCCGTGGTCGGCCTCGCAGCAGGGGCAGGGCGGCCCGAGCGCCGGCCGGCCGCGCCGGTGGGCCTCGGCGCGCCAGCCGGCGACGGCGGCGGCCAGGGCGCCGGGCGGCTCGCCGAGTGCCGCCTCGCCCGCGGCGACCAGCCGCTGTGCCGGGCCGGACAGACCGGGCACCACGCGGCGCGTTCCGCGGTCGTGGGGACGGGGTCGGCGGCCGAGGCCCGCGCGGACGCGGGCGGGCGCGTTACGCGCCATGGGCCTTTCGGGAGTTCGTCATGTCCGGCAGTGTGGCCAAGCTCGCACACCCCGGGCAACAGGTTTGTCAGGTGCGGACCCGGCGGGCGGCGAAACGGCGGGTAGGCTGCCGCTGCCCCCTTCCGACCTGCGAGGAGTCCCCGTGCCCGAGTCTGCGATCACCGTCGTCGGGATCGGCGCGGACGGCTGGCCGGGCCTCGCGCGGACGTCCCGGGCGGCACTGCTCGCGGCCGGGTCGGTGATCGGCGGCCCGCGTCAGCTGGAGCTGCTGCCCGCCGAGGTGACGGCGGAGCGGGTGCCGTGGCCCTCGCCGCTGCGTCCGGCGGTCGCCGGGCTGCTGGCCGAGCGGGCCGGGCAAGAGGTCGCGGTGCTGGCCAGTGGTGACCCGATGTTCTACGGCATCGGCCGGACGCTGGCGGAGACGGTCGGCGCCGAGCGCCTTCGCGTCCTGCCGCACCCGTCCTCGGTGTCGTACGCGTGCGCCCGGCTGGGCTGGCCGGTGGAGGAGACCGAGGTGGTCTCGCTGGTCGGCCGGCCGCTGGAGACGCTGAACGGCGCGCTGTACCCGGGCCGCCGGCTGCTGGTGCTGAACGCGGACGCCGCCGGCCCGGCCGAGGTCGCGGCGCTGCTCGCGGCCCGCGGATTCGGCCCGTCCCGGCTGCGCGTGCTGGAGCAGTTGGGCGGCGAGGCGGAGGACGTCCGCGAGGGCACCGCCGGGGCCTGGCCGCACACGCCGGGCGACCCGCTGAACATCCTGGCCGTCGAGTGCGCCGCCGCCCCCGGCACCCCGCGCGCCCAACTGGTGCCCGGCCTGCCGGACGACCGGTACGAGAGCGACGGCCAGTTGACCAAGCGCTACGTGCGGGCCGCCACACTGGCCGCGCTGGCGCCGGCGCCGGGCGAGCTGCTGTGGGACATCGGCGGCGGCTCGGGGTCGATCGGCATCGAGTGGCTGCGGGCGCACCGCAGCTGCCGGGCGGTGAGCGTGGAGCGCGATCCGGTGCGCGCGGAGCGGATCGCCCGCAACGCGGGGGCGCTGGGCGTGCCCCGGCTGCGGGTGGTGACCGGTCCGGCGCCGCGGGCGCTGGCGGGTCTGGAGACCCCGGACGCGGTGTTCGTCGGCGGCGGGCTGACCGCGCCGGGGCTGCTGGCGGCGTGCTGGGCGGCGCTGCCGCTCGGCGGCCGGCTGGTCGCCAACACGGTGACCATGGAGTCGGAGGCGCTGCTGGCCGAGTGGTACCGGCGGCACGGCGGCGAGCTGGTCCGGCTGGGTGTCGCGCAGGCGGTGCCGGTCGGCGGATTCACCGGGTGGCGGCAGGCGATGCCGGTCACCCAGTGGTCAGTGATCAAGGAAGAAGAGGAATCGGAGTGACCGTCTACTTCATCGGGGCCGGGCCCGGCGCCGCGGACCTGATCACGGTCCGGGGGGCGCGGACCCTGGCGGCGTGCGGGGTGTGCCTGTACGCGGGCAGCCTGGTGCCGACCGAGCTGCTGGCCGAGTGCCCGCCCGGCGCGCGGCTGGTGGACACCGCCGACCTCGACCTGGACCGGATCGTCGCGGAGATCGCCCGGGCCCACGAGGAGGGCCACGACGTGGCCCGGCTGCACTCGGGCGACCCGTCGGTGTTCAGCGCGGTGGCCGAGCAGATGCGCCGGCTGGACGCGCTGGGCATCCCGTACGAGGTCGTCCCCGGTGTCCCGGCGTTCGCCGCCGCGGCCGCCGCGCTGAAGCGCGAGCTGACCGTGCCGACGGTCGGCCAGACGGTGATCCTCACCCGGGTCGCCCGGCAGGCCACCCCGATGCCGGAGGGCGAGGACCTGGCGACCCTCGGCCGCAGCGGCGCCCTGCTGGTGCTGCACCTGGCCGCCCGGTACGTGGACAGCGTGGTCGAGGAACTGCTGCCGCACTACGGCGCCGACTGCCCGGCCGCGGTGGTGGCGATGGCCAGCCGCCCGGACGAGCTGGTGCTGCGCGGCACCCTCGCCGACATCGCCGGCCAGGTGAAGGAGGCGGGCGTGCTGCGCACCGCGGTCATCCTGGTCGGGCGCACGCTGGCGGCGGAGCAGTTCCGCGACAGCCACCTGTACTCCACCGAGCGCTGCCGGGAGGGCGTCCGATGAGCGCCCGGCACTGCTGCGAGCGGATGGCCTCGCAGGTCGAGCACTGGTGCGACGAGCACGACGACCCGTACGACTGCCCGGACGCGCTGGTGGCGTACAGCGCGAAGTTCCGCGAGTACGGGCTGACGGTGCGCGACGGCGGTCGCTCCCGGGTCGCGATCGCCTACTGTCCTTGGTGCGGAGGGCAGTTGCCCGCCTCGCAGCGCGAGCGGTGGTTCGCCGAGCTGGAGAAGCTCGGCGTCGACCCGTGGGAGGACGAGCTCCCGGACGGCTTCGAGGACGGCCGCCGGCTCAACTCCCCTGCTGCGACGGGATCCTGAGCGCTGCGGTGAAGGCCGCGGCGCGGCGGGTGATCTCCGGCCAGTCGCCCGCGGCGACGGCGGCCGGGGGCACCACGTCGGTGCCGGCGCAGACCGCGAGCGCGCCGTGGGCGAGGAACGCGGCGGCGTTGCCCGCGTTGACGCCGCCGGAGGCGACCAGCGGGACGCCCGGGTAGGGGCCGTGCAGGTCCTTGAAGTAGCCGGGCCCGAAGGCCTTCGCCGGGAAGATCTTCACGGCGGCGGCGCCCAGGTCCAGGGCGTCGGCGACCTCGGTCGGGGTGAGCGCGCCGAGGACGGCGGGCACCCCGGCCTCGGCGGCGGCCTCCGCGACGGCGGGCCGCAGTCCGGGGGTGACCAGGAAGGACGCTCCCGCGGCGAGGGCCCGGTCGGCCTGGTCACCGGTGAGCACGGTGCCGACGCCGACCCGGTGCCCGGCCCGCGCGGCGCGGGCCAGGTGGCGGGTCACCTCCGGCGTGGTGAAGGTGAGTTCGGTCCAGCCGATGCCACCAGCGGCGAGCGCCTCGCAGAGTGCGGCGGCGTCGGGTATCGCGGGGGCGCGGACCACGGCGATCACCGGGTCGGCGGCGAGCGCGGCGGGCAGGTCCAGGAGCGGTCGGGCGGTCATGCGGTGCTTCCTTGTCCGGTGCGGCGCAGCGCGCGGCCGGGCCGCGCGCCGGTGGTCCGGCCGTCCCGGACCACCGGAACGCCGTTGACGAGGACCGACCGGATGCCGGCGGCGGGCAGCCGTGGCCGGTCGAAGGTGGCGGTGTCGCCGACCGTCCCGGGGTCGAAGAGCACCAGGTCGGCGTGGTAGCCGGGGCGGATCAGCCCGCGCCGGTCCAGGCGCAGCCGCCGGGCCGGGCGGCCGGTCATCCGGGTGACCGCCTGCTCCAGCGTGAGGACGCCCGACTCCCGCCCGTAGTGGCCGAGGTAGCGCGGGAAGGTGCCCCAGGCCCGGGGGTGCGGACGGGCGCCGACCAGCAGTCCGTCGCTGCCCGCGGTGTGCACGGGGTGGCGCATGATCGCGCGGACGTTCTCCTCGTGCCCGACGTGCTGCAGGACGGTGGTGCCGAGCCGGTCGCGGAGCAGCAGGTCGAGGAAGACCTCGGTGCCGGACCTGCCCTGCTCGGCGGCGAGTTCGGCGACGGTCCGGCCGACGGTACCGGCGAGCGCGTCGTCCCGCACCCCGGAGATCTGGACGGTCGTCCAGTCGGCGGTGACGCCGTGGCAGCCGTCGCTGCCGGAGACCTCCAGGTGGTACCGGATCCGCTCCCGGGCCCCGGGATCGGCCAGCCGGGCCAGGGTGGCCTCCGGCCCGCCCTCGGTGGACCAGCCGGGCAGCAGCGCGGAGAGGCTGGTGGCGCCGGGCAGGTAGGGGTAGCTGTCGAGGGTGACGTCCAGGCCCTCGGCGAGCGCGGCGTCGACCAGGGCGAGCAGGTCGCCGGCCCGGCCCCGGTTGACCTCGAAGTTCATGGTGGCGTGGGTGAGGTGCAACGGGCAGCCGGAGCGCCGGGAGATCTCCACCATCTCCGCGTAGCCCTCCAACGCGCCCTTGCCGTAGGAGCGCTGGTGGGGGGCGTGGAAGCCGCCGTGCGCGGCGACCACCGCGCACAGCGCGGCCAGCTCCGCGGTGTCGGCGTACATGCCGGGGGTGTAGCTGAGGCCGCTGGACATGCCGACCGCGCCCTCGCGCAGGCCCTGGGCGAGCAGTTCGCGCATCCGGTCCAGTTCGGCGCCGGTGGGCGGACGGTTGTCCCAGCCCATCGTGAGCATCCGCAGGGTGCCGTGCGGCACCAGGTAGCAGGCGTTGACGGCGATGCCCTCGTCGAGCCTGGCCAGGTACTCGCCGACGGTGCGCCAGCTCCAGTCGAAGCCGTCCGGATCACCGTTCCAGCCGGCCAGTTGGCGGCGCAGCGCGGGCAGCGTGGTGTCGTCGACGGGGGCGTAGGAGAGCCCGTCCTGCCCGAGCACCTCGCAGGTGATGCCCTGGGTGACCCGCGAGGGGTGCTCGGGTTCGACCAGCAGCCGCAGGTCGGAGTGGGTGTGCATGTCGATGAAACCGGGGGCGAGCACCAGGCCCTCGGCGTCGACGACCTGACGCGCCGTCAGCTTGCGGCCGATCTCCTCGATCCGGCCGTCGGTCACGGTGACGTCGGCCCGGTGGCGGTCGGCGCCGCTGCCGTCGACGACGGTCGCGCCGCGGAAGAGCAGGTCGGCCATCAGAAGAAGGTCCGCACCAGGTCGACCACGCGCGGCCGTTCGGCGTCCGCGTCGTCCAGCACCGGGATCAGGGTCCACTTGTCGAAGGCGGTGCACGGGTGCGACAGCCCGAGCCGGACCACCGCGCCGACCGGCGCCTGCTCGCCCGCGCCGCGCAGGAAGGCGTGCTGGTCGTTGACCGCGCTCACCACCGGTGCCCCCTTCAACGGGCCCTCGCCCCGGACCAGTTGCGGCTCGGGCAGGCCCTCGTCGTACGGGAAGTCGCGCTTGCCGCCGTCCAGCAGGGAGAGCTCCGGCTCGGGGTGGGAGAGCACCCGCGCCCAGCCGTGCATCGCGGAGCGCAGCGGGGCCTGCCCGGCGCCGCGGGCGAGCGGGGAGATCGAGCGGTAGAAGCCGTCGTCGTGCACCAGGTAGGCGCCGGAGCGCAGCACGACCCGGGTGCCGGGCAGCGCCGCGGCGAGCGGGCCGAGCTCCTCGACCACGGTGTCGAAGTAGGCGCTGCCGCCCGCCGAGACCACCGGTTCGGCGGTCTCGTACGCCAGGCGGCGGTGCAGTTCGGCCAGTTCGCGCAGGTAGCCGCGGACGGTGGCCAGCGCCTGCTCGCCCGCGTCGTGGGCGAGCGCGCCCTCGTAGCCGCCGACGCCGGCCAGCCGCAGGGTGCCGGCGGCGCGGACCGCCTCGGCGATCTCGACGGCGGCGGCCGCGCCCCGGACGCCGGTCCGGCCGCCGGGGCCGCCGAGTTCGACCAGCACCTCGACCGGGCGGCCGGCGCCGGCCGCGCGCAGTGCGCGGTCCATCTGCCGGACGGCGTCCACCGAGTCCACCCAGCACAGGAAGGAGAAGCCGGGGTGGGCGTCCAGTTCGGCGGACACCCAGGCCAGCCCGGCGGGGTCGAGCAGGGTGTTGGCCAGCAGCAGCCGGTCGACGCCGAAGGCGCGGGCGACCCGCAGCTGGGCGAGGTTGGCCAGGGTGATGCCGCGGCAGCCGGCGTCCAGCTGGGCCTGCCACAGGGCGGGCGCCATGGTGGTCTTGCCGTGCGGGGTGAGCTCCACGCCCGCGTCGGCGCACCAGGCGGCCATGGTGCGCAGGTTGTGGGCGAGCGCGCCCGCGTCCAGGGTCAGCAGCGGGGTGCCGAGGTCGTCGAGGACCGGGCCGTCGGCCAGGTACTCGCGGACCGTCAGCCCGTGCGCGGCGGCGGGCACCGCTTTGAACCGCCAGTCCAGCCGCTCGTCGGCGAGCGCCGCGACCTTCTCCCGGTCCAGCACCGGCTATCACCCTCTCCACCTGCAATATTGCAATATTTGCAACCAGCGTTGCGCATGCTGTTGCTACGGTTCTAGCATTCACGCCGAACGACGGTCAACGAACGACGGCCGACGACCGGCGAACCGACGGACGGGCGAGGAGCGCGGCAGATGGCGGAGCAGGCAGCGAGCACGCCCGCGGTGGTCTGCCTGGGCGAATCGATGGCGGTCCTGCTGCCCGACCGACCCGGGCCGCTGGACGCCGTGGGCGCCTTCCACCCGGCCGTCGGCGGCGCCGAGTCCAACGTGGCCTGCGCGCTCGCCGCCCTCGGCGTGCCCACCGCCTGGATCAGCCGGGTCGGCGCCGACGGCTTCGGCCGCCGCCTGGTCGCCGAGGTCGCCGCCCACGGCGTGGACGTCTCCGCCGTCGCCGTCGACCCGCACCGCCCGACCGGCGTCTACCTCAAGGAGACCGGCGGCTCCGCCCACCCGCACGACCTCGGCGGCGGCCGCAGCCGCCTGCACTACTACCGCCGCGGATCCGCCGCCTCCGCGCTCTCCCCCGCCCTGCTCGACGACCCGGCCGCCGCCCGGCTGCTCGACGGCGCCCGGCTGCTCCACCTGACCGGCATCACCCCCGCACTGTCCGCCGACTGCCTCGCCCTGGTCCGCGCCCTGCTCGCCGACCGGCGGCCCGGCCGGTCGGTCTCCTTCGACCTCAACTGGCGACCCGCGCTCTGGCACGGGCTCGACCACCACCTGCTCACCGACCTGCTCGACGCCGCCGACCTGCTGCTGCTGGGCGCCGACGAGGCCGAGGCCGCCTTCGGCATCGGCGACCCGGCCGCCCTGCGCCGGCGCTTCCCCGGCCCCGCCACCCTGGTGGTCAAGGACTCCGGCCACGCCGTCACCGCACTCGACCGCGACGGCCGCGCCGTCGCCGAACCCGCCCTCGCCGTCGACGTGGTCGAACCCACCGGCGCCGGCGACGCCTTCGCCGCCGGCTACCTCTCCGGCACCCTGCGCGGCCTCGACCAGCGGCAGCGGCTGCGCCTGGGCCACCTCGCCGCCGCCTGCGCCCTCACCTCCCCCGGCGACCAGGGCCGGCTGCCCGCCCCCGCCGCGGTCGCCGCGCTGCTCGCCGCCTCCCCCGCGGACTGGGCGCGCACCCGGGTCGGCCCGGATGGCATCGTTTCCCCGGTACTCACCGCACCCTCCACCGTCCCGGGAACACCATGAGCGAGCGAAGCGAACGAACCATCGAGAGGCGCGCGCGGGCGAACGCCCCTGCCGAGCGCGGCGAGGTGGGCGCATGAGCCAGACCGTCACCCGCGCCCTGCGGCTGCTCGCCGAACTCGGCGAGGGGGAGCGCTCGCTCGACCAGCTGGCCGAACTGCTCGGCGTGCACAAGACCACCGTGCTGCGGCTGCTCCAGTCGCTGGAGGAGGAGCGCTTCGTCCACCGCGACGCCGACTACCGCTACCACCTCGGCGCCGGGCTCTTCGCCCTCTCCAGCCGCGCGCTGGAGCAGCGCGGCATCCGCCGGATCGCCGCACCCCACCTGGCCGAACTCAACGCCGCCACCGGGCACACCGTGCACCTCGCCGCGTACGAGGGCGGCGAGGTGGTCTACATCGACAAGTACGACTCCCGGCACCCCGTCCGGATGTACTCCCGGATCGGCCTGCGCGCCGGACTGCACAACACCGCCGTCGCCAAGGTGCTGCTCGCCGACCTGCCCGCCGCCGAACGCCGCCGGGTCGCCCGCGCCGTCGACTACACCGTGCACACCCCGAACACGCTCACCGGGCCCGCCGCGCTGCTCGCCGAACTCGACACCGTCGCCGCGCAGGGCTGGGCCCAGGACCACGCCGAGCACGAGTCGTTCATCAACTGCGTGGCCGCGCCCGTCCGGGACGCCACCGGGCAGGTGGTGGCCGCCGTGTCGATCTCCGTTCCGGACGTCGTGCTGCCCTACGAGCGCGTGCTGGACCTCGTGCCCCGCCTGCTGACCACCGCCCGGGCGATCTCCGCAGACGCCGGGCACACCGACCGCCCAGACCGCCCAGACCGCCCAGACCGCCCAGACCGCCCAGACCGCCCCTGAGAGGCCCGCAGATGAGCAAGAAGACCGAGATCCGCACCGACGGCGCGCCCGCCCCCGCCTGGATGTTCTCCCAGGGCGTGCGCAAGGGCCCGATCCTGCAGGTCTCCGGCCAGGGCCCGCAGGACCCGGCCACCGGCGAGTACCTGCACCACGGCGACGTCAAGGCGCAGACCCGGCGCACCCTGGAGAACGTCAAGGCGATCGTCGAGGCCGGCGGCGCCACCGTCGAGGACGTGGTGATGTTCCGCGTCTACCTCACCAAGCGCGCCGACTTCCCGCTGATGAACGAGGTCTACGCCCAGTTCATCGAGGAGAACGTCGCTCCCGGCGGCGTGAAGCCCTGCCGGACCACGATCTTCTGCGAACTCCCGCAGGAGCCCATGCTGGTGGAGATCGACGCGCAGGCCGTCGTCACCGACTGACGCCGCCCCGGGTCTACGCCCGGCCGACGATGTTCCCGGCCCGGTCGATGCAGATCACGTCCACCGCGACCGGCGCGCCCACCAGCACGCCGAGCGCGGTGGCCCGGGCGGCCTCCGCCACCAGATCACCCAGCGGCACTCCCGCCGCAGCGCACAACTGCACCGCCTCCAGGCCCGTGTTGGCCGCCGCGACCGCCGCCACCAGCTCCTCGGACGCGCCACCGGTGCGGGCCAGGCCCGCCAGGTAGCCCTTGTCCACCTGGGAACGGGACGAGTGCAGGTCCAGGTGGCCGGCGGCGAGCTTGGACAGCTTCGCGAAGCCGCCCGCGACGGTCAGCCGGTCCACCGGGTGGCGCTTGAGGTACTTCAGCACCGCGCCCGCGAAGTCGCCCATGTCCAGCAGCGCGTCCTCCGGCAGGCCGTGCACCGCGACCGCCACCTTCTCGGACGTCGAACCGGTGCAGCCCGCGACGTGCGTACGGCCCGCGGCCCGCGCCACGTCCACGCCCCGGCGGATCGAGTCGATCCACGCCGAGCAGGAGTACGGGACCACGATGCCGGTGGTGCCCAGGATCGACAGGCCGCCCAGGATGCCCAGGCGCGGGTTCCAGGTGGAGCGGGCGATCTCCTCGCCGTGGTCCACCGACACCTGCACCACGACGTCGCCGGTGCCGCCGTGCTGCGCCGCCACCCCCGCGACCGCGTCGCGGATCATCTGCCGCGGCACCGGATTGATCGCCGGCTCACCCACCGCCAGCGGCAACCCCGCCTTCGTCACCGTCCCCACGCCCGGCCCGGCCCGGAACACCACCCCGCTCCCCGGTGCCCCGTGCCAGACCGTCGCCCGCACCAGCGCCCCGTGCGTCACGTCCGGATCGTCCCCGGCGTCCTTCACCACCCCGGCCATCGCCCACGACACCCCCACCGGCCCGCCCCACCCGGCGCCGCCGGCGGCAGAGCCGGGCCCGTCCCCCGACCCGGCAGAGCCCCCGACGGCAGCCGACCCGCGCCCCCCGGCGGAGCCCGCCTGCCCCTCGGCGCCCGCAGTCCCGTCAGCGGAGCCGCTCCCGCCGTGCTCGTCGGCACAGCCGGTCACACCCTCCGCCCCGGCGGAGCCGGTCCCGTCCCCGGCCGCGACCGACGCCGGCCCCGCGGCGAAGCCCGCCCGCCCCTCGGCGGAGCCGGTCCCGTCCGTCAGGGCCTCCGCCGCCAGGGCGAACGCCGGCTGCTGGCCCTTCGGCAGGGTGATGGTCACCGGGTCCGGGAAGTCCCCGGTGAGCAGGGCGGTGTACGCCGCCGTGGCGGCCGCCGTGGCGCAGGCGCCCGTCGTCCAGCCGTGGCGCAGCCCGCTACTCTTCAGCTGCGCCGCCCGTCCGCCGGCCTCAGCCACGTTCGCTCCCTGGAGTTCCGATGCACGTCCTGATCCTCGGCGGCACGACCGAGGCACGCCGCCTCGCCGGCGCGCTGGCCGCCGACCGCCCCGCGGACCGCGTCACGAGTTCCCTCGCGGGCCGGGTCGCGGAGCCGCGGCTGCCGGCGGGCGAGGTGCGGATCGGCGGATTCGGCGGCCCGGAGGGCCTGGCCGCGTGGCTGCGCGAGCAGCGCGTGGACGCTCTCATCGACGCCACCCATCCTTTCGCCGGGACGATCAGCCGCAACGCGGCCGTCGCGGCCGCCGAGGTCCATGTTCCCCTGCTCGCCCTGCGTCGTCCCAGCTGGGTGCCGGTTGAGGGCGACCGGTGGCGGCGGGTCGGCTCGCTCGCCGGGGCGGCCGAGGTGCTGCGCGCCGAGCCGGCGGGCCGGCGGGTGTTCCTCACCACGGGCCGGATGGGCCTGGCGGCGTTCGCGGACCTCGACGGCCACGCGTTCCTGGTCCGCTCGGTGGACGCGCCGGAGCCGCCGATGCCGGCGCGCACGGAGGTGCTGCTGGATCGCGGGCCGTTCACCCTGGACGGCGAGCGCGCGGTCCTGCGGGAGCACCGGATCGACGTGGTGGTCACGAAGGACAGCGGCGGCGCGGCGACCGCGCCGAAGCTGGCCGCCGCCCGCGAGCTGGGGCTGCCGGTGATCGTGGTGGAGCGCCCGGAGCCCCCGGCGGGCCTGCCCACCGCCCCGGACGTCCCGGCCGCCCTCGCCTGGCTCGCCACGATCGGCTGACGCGCAGGTCGCGCTCGACGCCGGTCAGCAGCAGGAGGTCGGCGCACTCCCGGAACAGTGCGGCGAGCTCGTCGTGGAGCCGGGCCATGGCTCCGGCCCGGGGCCCTTGACAGCGGGCCGCCATCGGAATGAACATTCATTCCGTGGCACCGAAACGACCGGACCTGGACCGGCTGCTGATCGACTCCGCCCTCGCGCTGTTCGCCGAGCGCACCTACGAGGGCACCCAGATGCCCGCCGTCGCGCAGCACGCGGGCGTCGGCGTGGGCAGCATCTACCGGTACTTCCCGAGCAAGGAGGCGCTCGGCAACGCCGCGTTCCGGTACGCCAAGCGCACCCTGCTCGACACGCTCGCCGAGGCCCTCGCCGACGGCGGGCCGGCCGGCACCGCCCGGGAGGAGTTCGCCCGCTTCTGGCGCGGCTTCACCCGTTACGCGAGCGCCCACCCGGACGCCTTCGTGTTCCTGGAGCACCAGCAGCACGACACCTTCCTCGACCCCGAGAGCCGCGCCCTGGCGGACGAACTGCACCGGGTGGCCGCCGACTTCATCGAGCGCGGCCAGCACGCCGGTGCGATCCGCGACGGCGACGCCGAGCAGCTGGTCGGCCTCGCCCTCGGCGCCTTCACCGGCCTGGTGAAGCTCGCCCGCCCGGCCGGCGGCCTCGACGCCCTCCCCGCCGAGGACCTGGACCGCGCCGAAGCCGCCGTCTGGGACCTCCTCCACCGAAAGGCCGACCGATGACTCCGCCCCGAACCGTCCTGATCACCGGCTGCTCCTCCGGCATGGGCCGCCAGGCCGCCCTCGCCCTGCACGGCCTCGGCCACCGGGTGTACGCCACCGCCCGCCGCCCCGAGACCCTCGCCGACCTGGCCGCGCTCGGCATCACCACCCTGCCGCTCGACGTCACCGACGAGCGGTCGATGGCCGACGCGGTCGCCGCGGTCGAGGCCGCGCACGGCAGCGTCGACGTCCTGATCAACAACGCCGCGTACGGGCTGCACCTGCCGGTGGAGTCGGCCACCCCGGACGAGGTCCGCGCCCAGTTCGACACCAACGTCTTCGGCCTGGTCCGGATGGCCCAGCTGGTGCTGCCCGGCATGCGCCGCGCGGGGCGCGGCCGGATCGTCAACATCTCCTCGATGGCGGGCCGTTTCTCCCCGCCCGGCGGCGCGTTCTACCACGCCAGCAAGCACGCGGTGGAGGCGATCAGCGACTCGCTGCGGCTGGAGGTCGCACCGTTCGGCGTCGAGGTCGTCGTGGTCCAACCCGGGCCCACCATCACCGGGTTCGGCGCCACCGCGGTCGGCACCATGCACCCGGCCGCCGATCCCGCCGACCCGTACGGCTCCTTCCGCACCCGGCTCGCCGACATGTACGCCCACCAGGCGTTCACCCGCCGCAGCGGCGCCGTCCCCGCGGAGGCCGCGACCAAGGTGATCGTCCGCGCCGCGACCGCCGCCCGGCCGCGCGCCCGCTACGCGATCGGCGCGCTGGCCCGCTCCACCATGCTGGCCAAGCGCCTGCTGCCGGACGCGGCCTTCGACGCCCTGATGCGCCGCAGCTTCCCGCTGCCCGAGCCCGCCCGCCCGCGCCCCGCCTAAACTGCACGTCATGGACGCCACTCCCAGCGACCGGCTCGCGCAGCTGGTCCAGCTCTCCGCCGGCAGCTACCTGCTGCTCACCACCTTCCGCAAGGACGGCACCCCGGTGCCCACGCCGGTGTGGGTGGTGCGCGACGGCGAGGCGCTCGGCGTGTGGACGGTGGCCGACTCCTGGAAGGTCAAGCGGATCCGCAACCGCGCCGACGTCACCGTCGGCCCCTGCGACGTCCGCGGCAACCCCACCGGCGACCAGGTGCCCGCCACCGCCGAGATCTGCACCCGCGAGCGGACCGCCGCCTACCGCACGCTGCTGCGCCAGAAGTACGGCCTGCTCGGCGTCCTCACCCTGCTCGGCAGCCGGGTCCGGCGCGGCAACGACGGCACGGTCGGCATCCGGATCACCCTCGGCTGAGAACCCCTCGCCGGAAACCCCCTCGCCGCTCCCCGGCCCCGGCGCTAGCCTGGGCGGCATGAACCTTCAGCGCGCTGCAGCGACGACGACGCCGGACACCGTCCCGGCGCGCTGACACCTGTCCGTCCGAAGCCCCGGGGCGAGTGGCCCCGGGGCTTCGGGCTGTCCGTGGTCGCCCGCCCCTCGCCCGACCCGAGGGAGACCACCGTGAACGACCACCGCAAGCTCGGCCGCGAACTCCGGCTCTTCGGCACCGACCCGCTGATCGGCGCCGGCCTGCCCTACTGGCTGCCCGACGGCGCCGCCGTCCGGCACGCCCTGGAGGAGTACGTCCGCGAGGCCGAACGCCGCGCCGGCTACCGGCACGTGTACTCGCCCGTGCTCGGCAAACGCGAACTGTACGAGATCTCCGGCCACTGGGAGCACTACAGCGAGGACATGTTCCCCCCGATGGACCTCGGCACCGAACAGGTCGTGCTGCGCCCCAGCCTCTGCCCGCACCACGCCGTCATCTTCCGCTCCCAGGGCCGCAGTTACCGCGAGCTGCCACTGCGGATGGCCGAACTCGGGCCGATGTTCCGGGCCGAACTCTCCGGCGTGCTCGGCGGACTGACCAGGGTCCGGTCCATCCAGCTCAACGACGCGCACGTCTTCTGCCGGCTCGACCAGGTCGCCGACGAGGTCCGCGGCGCGCTGGGGATGATCCGGGACGCCTACCGGGCGCTCGGCATCGGCGCCGCCCGCTACCGGCTCTCCCTGCCCGGCGAGGGCGGAAAGTACGTCAAGGACCCCGAACTCTGGCGCCGGGCCAACGCCCTGCTGGTCGAGGTGCTGGAGGAGTCCGGCATCCGGTACGAACGGGCCGACGGCGAGGCCGCGTTCTACGGTCCGAAGATCGACGTGCAGGTGGTCGACAGTGCCGGCCGTGAGGCGACCCTCTCCACCGTCCAGGTCGACTTCCACCAGCCCGCGCGGTTCGACCTCTCCTACATCGGTGCGGACGGGCGGCGCCACCGGCCCGTGATGGTCCACCGCGCGGTGATCGGCAGCGTGGAGCGCGCCGTCGCCCACCTCATCGAGACCCACGGCGGCGCCTTCCCCACCTGGCTCGCCCCCGTCCAGCTCCTGGTGCTGCCGCTCTCCGACGCCCAACTCCCCGACGCCGAGGCCCTGGTGTCCCGAGCCCTCGCCCTCGGCCTGCGCGCCGAACTGGCCGCCCCCGACCAGGGCACCCTCGGCGCCCGCGTCCGGGCCGGCCGGCTCGTCCCGTACCGGGCCGTCCTCGGCCCCGCCGAATCGGCCACCGGCCGCCTCTCCCTCCGCCCCCGCACCGGCGAGCACCTGCCCGCGGAGCCGGCCGAGGACGCCCTCCGCCGCATCCTGGCGGACCGACCCTAGGGTGCGCTCCCGGTCGGCGTGGGCCTGCCGCTCCGCGGGTCCACGCCGAAGAGCAGCCGGACGCCGCGGTCCGTGGTGACCGTGAACCGCTCCGGGCCGGTCCACCGGGCCGTGGCCGACAGCCCGCCCCCGGGGGACCTCCCGGGCAGTTCGAGGACCGTCCACCGCCGCGCGGACCATCCCGATCCGCTCTCGACCTGGATCTCCCAGGACTGCGCCTCCGCCTCGGCGCCCGGGCTCCCGTGGTGCACCACCACCAGCGTCCGGTCGGCCCCGCCGGGTGCCGCCTCCCGGGTCACCGTCGTCGGCTCGGCGAACGCGGAAGCCCCCCACGCCCCGAGCACCAGCACCGCCCCGGCGACCCAGGTCAGGAACAGGCCCACCGCCCGGTTGCCCCGGTCCTCGACGAAGCAGCACGCGACCGCCGCCAGCAGGAGCGCCACCGGCAGCAGCACGAGCGGCCGGTCCAGCGTCTGCGCCACCAGCACCCGCCCACCGGGCCGGCTGTGCCACCACCCCACCGCCAGCAGCGCGAGCGGCACCGCCACCGCGGCACCGAACGCCCGGCTCACCGTCCGACGCCCCGTCACTCGGCGACGCTCCCGGTCGGCGCGGGCCTGCCGCTCCGCGGGTCCACGCCGAACACCCGGACGCCCCGGTCCGTGGTGACCGTGATCTCGTCGGGCCCGGTCCACCGCGCGGAGGTGAAGGCCCCGTCCCCGGGGAACTGCTCCGGCATCTCGAAGACCGTCCACCGGCGGGCGGACCAGCCGGATCCGGACTCCACCAGGACCTCCCAGGACTGGGCCTCCGTCTCGGCGCCGAGGTTGCCGTGGTGGACCACCACCAGCGTCCGGCCGACCCCGCCCGGGGCCGCCGTCCGGGTCACCTGCGTCGGCTCGCCGAACACGCCGGCCGCCCACGCCCCGAACCCCAGCACCGCCCCGGCCACCCAGGTCAGGACCAGCATGCCCGCCCGCCGGCCCCGGTGCTCCTCGGCGACGCACCGGCCGATCGCCACCAGCGCGAGCGCCACCGCCACCAACGGCCGGTACAGGGTGTCCGCCACCAGCACCCGCCCACCCGGTCGGGTGTGCCACCACCCGACCGCCAGCAGCGCGAGCGGCACGGCAGCAGCCCCGCCGACGATCCGGCCCGCGATCCAGCGTCGTGTCATCTCCGCCCCCCTCGTCCGGCAGAACCCCAACGTCTCCGGCCCGCGCCGGCGTTGCCACTCCCGCCCGGCCCCACCGACCTCACCGTACCGACCGCCCGCCGGCCCGCACCCGGTCCGGGGAGGGCGAGCGACCTACTCCGGGTAGCGGCGCGGCGTCCAGACCACTTCGGTGCCGTTGTCGCGGGCGACGGCCTGGGTCTGCGAGGAGCCGATCAGCAGCAGCGTCCGCATGTCGACCTGGGTGGGGTCGAGGTCGGCGAGGCGGACGGTGCGGATCCGCTCGGTGGGGCCGCCGACGTCGCGGGCCATCACCACCGGGGTGTCCCCGGCGCGGTACTCGAGCAGCAGGTCGCGGGCCGCGCCCACCTGCGTGGTGCGGGACTTGGAGCCCGGGTTGTAGAGGGCGAGCACCAGGTCGGCCTCGGCGGCGGCGCGCAGCCGGCGGGCGATGACGTCCCAGGGCTTGAGCCGGTCGGAGAGCGAGATGGTGGCGTAGTCGTGGCCGAGCGGCGCGCCGGCGCGGGAGGCGGCGGCGTGCGCGGCGGTCATGCCGGGCAGCACCCGGACCGGCACCGACCGGTACGGGTCGGCGCAGGCGGCCTCCAGGACGGCGGTGGCCATCGCGAAGACGCCGGGGTCGCCGGAGGAGACGACGGCGACGCGGCGGCCGCGCCGGGCGAGGTCGAGCGCGAACTCGGCCCGCTCGGCCTCGACCTTGTTGTCCGAGCCGTGCCGGACCTGGCCCGGCCGCGCCGGCACCCGGTCGAGGTACGTGGTGTACCCGACGAGGTCGGTGGCGCGGGCGAGCGCGCCGCGCGCCTCGGGGGTCAGCCACAGCGGCCCGGCGGGGCCGGTGCCGACCACGACGACGTCGCCCTCCGCGCCGGCGTCCGGGGCGGGTCCGGTGATCGGCTGCCCGGTCCAGCTGAGCTGCGCGACCTTGCTGGGCAGCACGGCGACCGAGAAGTACGGCACGCTCTGCGGGTCGACCTCGGCGAGCGGCGCGGTCCGCTCGCCGGCCATGGTGGCCCGCTCGACGTACTGCGCGTCCTCCAGCCGCCCGGCCCGCTCCAGGGCCCGCCGGACGGCGGGGAAGGTGCGGCCGAGCTTCATGATCACCGCGGAGTCGGTGGCGGCGATCCGCGCCGTCAGCTCCTCCTCCGGCAGGGTGCCGGGGATGATCGTGAGCACTTCCTCCGCCTCGACCAGCGGGGCGCCGAGCCGGGCGGCGGCCGCGCTGACGGAGGTCACGCCGGGCACCACCTCGGTCGGGTAGCGGTGCGCGAGGCGCTTGTGCATGTGCTGGTAGGAGCCGTAGAACAGCGGGTCGCCCTCGGCGAGGACCACCACGTCGCGGCCGGCGTCCAGGTGGGCGGCGAGCCGGGCGGCGGCCTCCTCGTAGAACTCGTCCAGCGCGCCGCGGTACCCGCCGGGGTGGTCGGTGGTCTCGACGGTGACCGGGTAGACCAGCTTCTCCTCGATCTGGCCGCCGGCCAGGTACCGCTCGGCGATCGAGCGGGCGATCGAGCGCCCGTGCCGCGCGCTGTGGTACGCGACGACGTCCGCCTTGCCGATGAGTTCGGCGGCCCGGACGGTGACCAGCGACGGATCCCCCGGACCCAGCCCGACACCGTACAGTCGACCGGTCTGACGCTCCGTCACTCTTCCTCACTCGCAATCGCGTTGATCGCGGCAGCGGCCATCGCGCTGCCGCCCCGGCGGCCCCGCACCACCAAGTGCTCCAGGCCGGACGGGTGTTCGGCCAGGGCCTGCTTGGACTCGGCGGCGCCGATGAAGCCCACCGGCACGCCGATCACGGCGGCCGGCCGCGGCGCGCCGGCCTCGATCATCTCCAGCAGCCGGAACAGCGAGGTCGGCGCGTTGCCGACGGCGACCACCGCGCCCTCCAGGCGGGGCAGCCACAGCTCCATGGCGGCGGCGCTGCGGGTGTTGCCCATCGCCCGCGCCAGCTCGGGCACGGACGGGTCGGTGAGGGTGCAGATCACCTCGTTGTCGGCGGGCAGCCGCTTGCGCGTGACGCCGCTGGCGACCATGTTGACGTCGCAGAGGATCGGGGCGCCGGCGTGCAGCGCCTTGCGGGCGGAGGCGACCACGCCCGGCGAGTACACCAGGTCCTCGACCAGGTCGACCATGCCGCAGGCGTGGATCATCCGGACCGCGACCTGCGAGACGTCGGCGGGCAGGGCCACGAGGTCGGCCTCGGCCCGGATGGTGGCAAAGGACTGGCGGTAGATGGACGCGCCGTCCTTCTCGTACTCGATCATCGGTTCCTCCGGGCCTCGGCGACTGCCTCGGCCATCTGCTCGTCCGTCACGTCCGTCGAAGTTCCTGCCGCGGTCACCCGGTAGCCCTGCCCGGTGGCGAGCACGTCCACCCATGGCCCGGCGGGGTGTCCGCACCGCCGCTCGCAGCCGGACCAGTGCACGGGCAGCAACGCACCCGCCGCGGCACCCACCCCGGCCCCGCCGCCCGCCACGCCGCCCGGCGTCCGCGCCCCGCCGCCCGCCACGCCGTCCAGCGCCCGCGCCGCGTCCGTCCGCACGTCGGCCAGCGACTTCCCGCAGCCCGGCAGCCCGGTGCAGGCGGTCGCCCGGTCCCAGGCGCCGCCCGCGGCGACGGTGAACCCGCCCGCCGCCAGCTCCGCGAGCCGCCCGGCGTCCGCGCCGGGCAGCACCGCGCCGCGCCACGGCGTCAGCCGGACGCCCCGCGCGGCCACCGCGGCGAGCAGCCGCCACTGCGCGGCCGTGGCCCGGCCGAACCGCACGCCCACCGCCAGACCGCCGGTGTGCGCCCCCGGCTCGGGCGCCGCGCCGTCCGGGACCGGCAGCGGCCGGCTCCCGCCGGTCAGCTCGGGGCGCTCCCGGAAGTGCCAGGCACTCGTGCCGACCGTCTCCAGGAACCTCCGGGCCGCCTCCAGCGCGGCGTCCACCGGCGCGTCGACCGGCTCGCCGGTGGTGGCCCGTCCGAGCCGGAGCAGCGCGCCGCCGCCCGGCCTTGCGATCAACGTCACATCGGCGTCCAGGGCCGCGACGTCCCCGCGCCCGTCGTCCAGGGCGAACAGGAACTTGCCCGACAGCCCGGCCGCCCACCCGCTCGCGCAGAGCCGGGCGTCCAGCTCCCGCACCCAGGCCTGGACGTCGGCGTGCCCGCGCCCGTCCAGCCCGGCGAGCGGCGAGGCGACGATGTTGCGCACCCGCTCGTGGGTGTCGGAGGGCAGCAGCCCGGCGCGGCGCAGGGCCAGGGCCAGTTCCGCGCCGCAGTCCGAACGCAGGCCGCGCAGCTGGACGTTGCCGCGCGAGGTGGTCTCCAACGCGCCGTCACCCAGCTGCTCGGCGGCCTCGGCCAGCGCGAGCACCTGATCGACCGTCAGCAGCCCGCCGGGCAGCCGGACGCGGGCGAGCGCCCCGTCGTCGGCCCGGTGCAGGCGGAGGGTTCCGGGACAGGCGTCCGACCGCTCCCGGGAGGGCGCGGCGGAGCCCGGCGCGGAGGCGTCGGGTGTGGGTGGCATGGCCGCGAGCATACAGATGGTCCGACCGCGCGCCTCCGTCCTGTAGGTCACACTGCCGCAGGTCAGCCGCACCCCGTACGATGCTGCCCGGGTGGTCGCGCGCGTCCGCCCGCCGCCAGCGACGGCGCAGGGAGGAAGTCCGGTGCAAACCCGGCGCGGTCCCGCCACTGTGACCACGGCTCACCGCCGTGGGAGTCAGGAACTCCTGCCGTCCTCCACCAGCCCGGGGCGCGGACCCCGAGGAAGGCCTGACGCCATGCGCCGCCGCATGCCCGCGCCCGGGGGTTGCCCCGCGCCCGCGGCCCCCGCCTCGCCCGTGCTCACCGACCAGCCCGGGAGGGCATCCGCATGATCCTGCTGCTGTCGACGTCCGACACCGACCTGCTGAGCGCCCGCGCCGCCGAGGGCCCGGTCCCGTTCCGGCTCGGCAACCCGGCCCGGCTGACCGCCGAGGAGCTGCCGGCCCTCGTCGAGGGCACCGACCTGGTGGTGGTCCGGCTGCTCGGCGGCCGCCGGGCCTGGGCGGAGGGGCTGGACGCGCTGCTCGCCGGCCCGCGCCCGGTGATCGTGCTGACGGGTGAGCAGGCGCCGGACGCCCAGCTGATGGAGCTGTCCACGGTGCCGGCCGGCATCGCCGCCGAGGCCCACGCGTACCTGGCGCACGGCGGCCCGGCGAACCTCGCCGAGCTGGGCGCCTTCCTCTCCGACACCGTGCTGCTCACCGGCCACGGCTTCAACCCGCCCGCCTCCGCGCCCGCCTGGGGCCCGCTGGAGCGCGAGGCGGCCGTGCACCGGGGTCCGAGCGTCGCGGTGCTCTACTACCGCGCCCACCACATGAGCGGCAACACCGGCTTCGTCGAGACCCTCTGCGAGGCGGTCGAGGCGCAGGGCGCCAACGTCCGCGCGTTCTACTGCGCCTCGCTGCGCGGCGCCGAGCCGGAGCTGCTGGCCGAGCTGGGCCGGGCCGACGCGATCGTCACCACCGTGCTCGCCGCGGGCGGCACCCGCCCGGCCGACGCGCAGGCCGGCGGCGACGAGGAGGCCTGGGACGCCGGCGCGCTCGCCGCGCTGGACCGCCCGATCCTGCAGGCGCTGTGCCTGACCTGGTCGCGCTCGCAGTGGGAGGAGAGCGACGACGGCCTCTCCCCGCTGGACACCGCCACCCAGATCGCCGTCCCGGAGTTCGACGGCCGGCTGATCACCGTCCCGTTCTCCTTCAAGGAGCTGGACGAGGACGGCCTGACCGTCTACCGCGCCGACGAGGAGCGGGCCGCCCGGGTCGCCGGCATCGCCGTCGCGCACGCCCGGCTGCGCCACACCCCGGCCGCCGAGCGCCGCCTCGCGCTGGTGCTCTCCGCGTACCCGACCAAGCACGCGAGGGTCGGCAACGCGGTCGGCCTGGACACCCCGGCCTCGGCGGTGCGCCTGCTGGCCCGCCTGCGCGAGGAGGGCATGGACCTCGGCAGCGACGTCCCCGGTCTCGACAGGGACGGCGACCGGCACGAGGGCGACGAGCTGATCCACGCCCTGATCGAGGCCGGCGGCTACGACCAGGCCTGGCTGACCGAGGACCAGCTCTCCCGCAACCCGGTCCGGATCCCCGCCGCCGACTACCGCCGCTGGTACGCCGCGCTGCCCGAGGAGTTGCGCGAGCAGGTCGAGCGGCACTGGGGGCCGCCGCCCGGCGAGATGTACGTGGACCGCTCGCAGAACCCGGACGGCGACATCGTGCTGGCCGCGATCCGCTCCGGCAACCTGCTGGTGCTGATCCAGCCGCCGCGCGGCTTCGGCGAGAACCCGGTCGCGATCTACCACGACCCGGACCTGCCGCCCTCCCACCACTACCTGGCCGCCTACCGCTGGATCGCCGCCTCCCAGGAGGACGGCGGCTTCGGCGCGCACGCCGTGATCCACCTCGGCAAGCACGGCAACCTGGAGTGGCTGCCCGGCAAGACCGCCGCGCTCTCCGCCGCCTGCGGCCCGGACGCGGTCCTCGGCGACCTCCCGCTGATCTACCCGTTCCTGGTCAACGACCCGGGCGAGGGCACCCAGGCCAAGCGCCGCGCCCACGCCACCCTGGTCGACCACCTGGTCCCGCCGATGGCCCGCGCCGACTCCTACGGCGACATCGCGCGCCTGGAGCAGCTGCTCGACGAGCACTCCAACATCGCCGCGATGGACCCGGCGAAGCTGCCCGCGATCCGTGCCCAGATCTGGACGCTGATCCAGGCCGCCCGCCTCGACCACGACCTGGGCCTGGACGAGCGGCCCGAGGACGACGGCTTCGACGACTTCCTGCTGCACGTCGACGGCTGGCTGTGCGAGGTGAAGGACGCGCAGATCCGCGACGGCCTGCACGTCCTCGGCCAGGCGCCGGCCGGCACCGACCGGGTCAACATCGTCCTCGCCATCCTGCGCGCCCGGCAGATCTGGGGCGGCGTCAGCGCCCTCCCCGGCCTGCGCGAGGCGCTCGGCCTGGACGAGGCCGCGCTCACCCTGGGCGCCACCGACGCCGCCGAGGCGCAGGCCCGCGCCCTGGTCGAGGCCATGGAGGCCGAGGACTGGGCGCCCGAGGCGGTGGAGAAGGTCGCCGCCGGCCACCCTGCCGCGGTCGCCGAGGTCCTCGACTTCGCCGCCCGCCAGGTCGTCCCGCGGCTCGCCGCCACCACCGACGAGCTGGACGCCGTGCTGCACGCGCTGGGCGGCGGCTTCGTCGCGGCCGGCCCGTCCGGCTCGCCGCTGCGCGGCCTGGTCAACGTGCTGCCGACCGGCCGCAACTTCTACTCCGTCGACCCCAAGGCGGTGCCCAGCAAGCTCGCCTGGGAGACCGGCCAGGCGCTGGCCGCCTCGCTCGTCGAGCGCTACCGGGCCGACAACGACGGGGCGTTCCCGCCCTCGGTCGGCCTCTCGCTCTGGGGCACCAGCGCGATGCGCACCGCCGGCGACGACATCGCCGAGGCGTTCGCGCTGCTCGGCATCCGGCCGGTCTGGGACGACGCCTCCCGCCGGGTCACCGGCCTGGAGCCCATCCCGCTGGAGGAGTTGGGCCGCCCCCGGATCGACGTCACGCTGCGCATCTCCGGCTTCTTCCGGGACGCCTTCCCGCACGTGGTGGCCCTGCTCGACGACGCGGTGCGCCTCGCCGCCCGCCAGGAGGAGGCGGACGGGCAGAACTTCGTCCGCGCCCACGTGCAGGCCGACCTCGCCGAGCACGGCGACGAACGCCGGGCCACCATCCGGGTGTTCGGCTCCCGCCCGGGCACCTACGGCGCCGGCCTGCTGCAGCTGATCGACAGCCGGGACTGGCGCACCGACGCCGACCTCGCCGAGGTGTACACCGTCTGGGGCGGCTACGCCTACGGCCGTGACCTGGGCGGCCGCCCGGCCCGCGAGGAGATGGAGACCGCGTACCGGCGGATCACCGTCGCGGCGAAGAACACCGACACCCGCGAGCACGACATCGCCGACTCGGACGACTACTTCCAGTACCACGGCGGCATGGTGGCCACCGTGCGCGCGCTCACCGGCAAGAACCCGGCCGCGTACATCGGCGACTCCACCCGCCCGGAGACGGTGCGCACCCGCACCCTCACCGAGGAGGCGGCCCGGGTCTTCCGCGCCCGCGTGGTCAATCCGCGCTGGATGGAGGCGATGCGCCGGCACGGCTACAAGGGCGCCTTCGAGATGGCCGCCACCGTCGACTACCTCTTCGGCTACGACGCCACCACCGGCGTGGTCGCCGACTGGATGTACGAGCGGCTCACCCAGGAGTACGTCCTCGACGGGACCAACCGCGAGTTCCTCACCTCCGCCAACCCCTGGGCCCTGCACGGCATCAGCGAGCGCCTCCTGGAGGCCGCCGACCGCGGCCTGTGGGCCGAGCCCGACCCGGCCCTCCTCGACGCCCTCCGCCAGGCCTACCTGGAGACCGAGGGCGACCTGGAGGAGAACGCCTGAGTTCCCCGTCCGGGGGCGCGTCCCGGTGACGCCGGCCTCCGGAAGGCGGACAATCACGGACATGACGTTGCGCTCCGCTCTCGGTCGGCCCGCCCGGTACGCCTCGCTCGCCGCGGGGGCGGTGCCGGTGCTGGCCTTCCCTGGGGCGGGTCTCGGCGCGCTCGCGTGGGTGGCGCTGGTGCCGGCGCTGCTGGTCCTGCGGAGCTCGCCGAACGGGCGGGAGGCGGCGGTCCGCGGCTGGTGGTCCGGTGCCGGGTTCATCCTGGTGGCGATGTACTGGCTGACCCCGTCGATCGGCCCGGCGCTGCCCCTGCTCGCGGTCGTCTTCGGCGCGCTGCAGGCCCCGTTCGGGTACGCGGCGCACCGGCTGCTCGGCCCGCCGGTGACGCTCCGGCGGGCGGCGGGCGCCCTGGTCGTGCTGCCGGCGCTCTGGCTGACCGCCGAGTTCGCCCGGTCCTGGCACGCGCTGGGCGGGCCGTGGGCGCTGTACGGGGCGAGCCAGTGGGAGCACCCGGCGGTCCTGGGCCTGGCGTCGGTCGGCGGGGTGTGGCTGGTGAGCGCCGCGCTGGTGGCGGCCAACACGGCCGTGGTGCTGCTGTGCACGGCGTCCGCGCTGCGGGTCCGGGTGGCGGCGGGTGCGATGGCCGCGCTCTGCCTGCTGACCGGTCCGCTGCTGTTCGCGCTCCAGGCGGCTCCCCCGGTGTCTGGCGAGGCGACGGTGGCGCTGGTCCAGGCCGGTCAGACGCCGGACGAAAACGCCCGGCTGGCGGCAAACGTCCGGTTGACCCGTTCGCTGGCCGGGCGCCCGGTCGACCTGGTCGTCTGGGGCGAGAGCTCCACCACCGCCGACCTGGACCGGGAGGGCGCGACGCTGGACCGGCTGCGGGCGCTGTCCGCCGCGACCGGCGCCCGGCTGCTGGCCGGGGAGGACGCCCGCAAGGCGGACGGCCGGATCTCCAAGGACGCGGTGCTGATCGGGCCGGACGGCATCGAGTCCCGCTACCGCAAGATCCGCCTGGTGCCGTTCGGCGAGTACATCCCGATGCGCTCGGCGCTCGGCTGGATCGCCGGGGTGAGCGCCGCCGCGGGCGAGAACCGGGCGCCGGGCGCCGCCTTCCACCTGCTCCCGGCGGTGGACCGGTCCGGCCGCCCGCTGCCGGTCGGCGCGCTGATCTGCTTCGAGTCGGCCTTCCCGGACATGTCCCGGGCGGCCGCCGCGGACGGCGCGCGGCTGCTGGTCTACCAGTCGTCGACCTCGACCTTCCAGTCGACCTGGGCGCCGGCCCAGCACGCCTCGCTGGGCGCGATCCGGGCCGCCGAGACCGGTCGGCCGGTGGTCCAGGCGGCGCTGACCGGCGAGTCGGTGGCGTACGACCCGCAGGGCCGCCGGCTGGCCCGGATGACCACCGACGGGAGCGGCACGGCCACCGTCCGGCTGCCGCTGGCGGCGCCGGGCGCCCGGACCTGGTACGTCCGGCTCGGCGACTGGGTGCCGTACACCGCCGTCGCGGTGACCGCCGGGGCGGCCGCCGTCGCCCTGCGCTCCCGGGCCCGCACGCGCCGGGCGGCGGGCCCGGACTCCGCGTCCCGACCCGCCGCCGAACCGGCCCGCCGCTGAGGCCGTCGCCGGGCCCCGCCGCCGTCGCCGGGGTTCAGCCCCCGCTGCCGGCCACGTGGATGCCGAACACCGCCCCCTGCGGGTCGCGCAGCACCGACAGCCGCGGCCCGTCCGGCACGTCGGTCGGCGGCAGGGTGACGGTGGCGCCCAGCAGCGCGGCGCGCTCGGCGGTCAGGTCGACGTCGGCGACCGCGAAGTACGGCATCCAGTACGGGGGGACGTCCGGCGGGAACTGGTCGGCCATGTCGAGCATCCCGCCGAAGTCCCGCCCGGCGATGCCCCACTGGGTGTACATCTCGCCGACCGTGACGCTCCAGCCGAACACCCGGGTGTAGAACTCCTTGGCGCCGTGGGTGTCGCGGGTGGCGAGCTCGACCCAGCCGAGCGAGCCCGGCTCGTCGATCAGCTGCGCCCCGCCGAAGGAGCGGCCCTGCCAGGTGGAGAGGACCGCGCCGGAGGGGTCGGCGGCGATCAGGAAGCGGCCCCAGTCCAGGGCCTCCATCGGCTCGACGAGCAGCCGGCCGCCGGCCGCCTTGATCCGCTCGGCGCAGGCGTCGGTGTCGGCGGCGGCGAAGGACACCGTCCAGGCGGTCGGCTGGTCCGGCTGCATCAGGCCGGCCAGCCCGGCGACGGCGGCCTCGCCGACGTAGAGCATGGTGTAGCCCATGGCCTTCTCGTCGGGTGACACCTCGACCCGCCAGCCGAAGAGCTCGTGGTAGAAGGCCTTCGCGGCGACGGGGTCCTTGGTGGACAGTTCGACCCAGCAGGGTGCGCCCTCGGTCGGCTCGGTGATCTTCACGGGTCAGCTCATCTCCAGGATCAGTTTTCCGCGGGCGTGGCCCGATTCGATCTCGGCCATCGCCTCGGCGGCGTGGGCCAGCGGGTAGGTCGCCGAGACGTGGGGGTCGAGCTCGCCGGCCGCGACGAGGTCGGCGAGCGCGGCCAGCACGGTGCCCTTCGGGTCCCAGGCCAGGTAGCCGCCGCCGAGCGCGGCGGCACCGTCCCGGTCGACGGTGGAGACCAGCCGGCCGCCGGCCCGGAGCGCCGGGGCGGCGGCCCGCAGGGCGTCGCCGCCGACCAGGTCGAGCAGCCCGTCCACGCCCTCGGGCGCGGCGGCCGCGACCAGGTCGGCGACCGGGCCCTTGGAGTCGACGGGGGTGGCGCCGAGCGTGCGCACGTACGCCGCGCTGATCCCGCTCGCCGTGCCGATCACCCGCAGCCCGCGGGCCCGGGCGATCTGCGCGGCGGCGGTGCCGACGCCGCCGGAGACGCCGAGGACCAGGAGGGTCTGCCCGGCCCGCAGGCCGAGCTGCTCGAGCCCGCCGTACGCGGCGGCGCCGGCCACCGGCAGGGCGGCGGCCTGCGCGAAGCCCACCCCGACGGGCTTGCGGGCGGTGGTCCGCGCGGCGAGCAGGGTGTGCTCGGCGAACGCACCGGCCGGGGCGATGCCGAACACCTGGTCGCCGGGCGTGAAGCCGGTCACCCCCGCGCCGACCGAGAGCACCACGCCGGACGCCTCGGTGCCCATCACCACGGGGAGTTCGCCGCCGGTGCCGAACAGGCCGCGCCGCTTCTTCCAGTCCGCCGGGTTGACCCCGGCCGCCCGGACCGCGACCAGCAGCATGCCGGGGCCGGGGTCGGGCACCGGCCGGTCGAGGAACTCCTGGGTCTCCGGTCCGCCGTACTCCACGAACCCGAACGCCTTGGACATGCCGCCTCACCTGGGTCGCCTGCACCGTCCCTGTCCAGCCTCGGGGGTACCGGTGGGTAACGCGGGGCCGCTGGGCCGAAAGAGGTTGTTCAAATTGGAACAACGGTGTAGCGTCAGCCCGGCACGATCGGTTCGAATTTGAACCACAGGCTTCGGGCCACACCCGCGCACCACGGAGGACGGAATGACGAACATCGAGACCGCCCGGGCGATTCCCGGCGCCGCCACCGTCCGCGCGCGCGTCCGCATCCCGCTCACCTTCCCGGACGGGTACCGGGTGGAGGCCGAGGTCACCACCTTCCACGGCCTGGCCGACGGCGCCGAGCACCTCGCCCTGGCCCTCGGCGAGCCCGAGCCGGGCGGCACCCCGCTGGTCCGGCTGCACTCCGAGTGCCTCACCGGCGACGTCTTCGGCTCCGACCGCTGCGACTGCGGCCCGCAGCTGCGCGAGTCGGTCGAGCGGATCGCCGAGGCCGGCGGGTACCTGCTCTACCTGCGCCAGGAGGGCCGCGGCATCGGCCTCTACAACAAGCTCGACGCCTACGCCCTGCAGGACCAGGGCCTGGACACCTACCAGGCCAACACCGCGCTGGGCCTGCCCGAGGACGGCCGCGACTACACCGCCGCCGCGCAGATGCTGGCCACCCTCGGCGCCCCGGCGATCCGGCTGCTCAGCAACAACCCGGACAAGGCCGGCCAGCTCGCCGACCTCGGCGTCACCGTGACCGAGCGCGTCCCGACCGGCGTGCACCTCTCCCCCAGCAACGTCCGCTACCTGCGGGCCAAGGTCGAGCACACCGGCCACTCGATCGCGCTGGACCTCTCCGTCCCCCTCCCGCACAGCCGCACCGCCTGACGGCCGCGGACCGGCCGCCCGTCCGTCCGTCCGCGAACGCCCCTCGACCAGGGGGGAACTGACGGGTGTTCTATGATCTCGGCCCATGACGGGACAACGTGGATCATGGCCGGGCGGGAGCGGCGACCCGCTGGTGACCAGGGCCGCCGAGCCCGACTGGACCGCCATGGCGGAGCGACACCAGGAGGAGCTGCGGCGCCGCAAGCACCTGCGCGTCGCGGCGGCGGGCGCCGTCGCGACGGCGGCCATCGGCGGTCTGGCCGTCCTGGTGGTGCCGGGCGGCTCGGGCGGCGGTCCGGCCCGCCCGGCGGCAGCGGCCGGGAGCACCGGCGCCTCCGCCGTCGCCCCGGCCCCGGTCGGGGGCCCGCCCTCCGGCTCCGCGGAGCCGTCCCCCGCCTCCACCGGCGACCCGGCCTCGGCGTCGCCCTCCGCGACCGGCGCCACGCCGGGGTCCGCCCAGGCGTCCGCCGGCTCGGGACGCCCGACCGCGCCCGCGACGAAGGCCCCGCCGGGCGGTGCGTCCTCGCCGACCCCCGCGCCCAGCGCGACGCCCACCCCGGAGAAGTCGCAGACCTCGACCCCGCCGCCCGGCAAGCCGTACACCCCGGTCCAGGTCTGCGGCAGCGGCTTCGCCGTCATCGACTCGCACTCCCTCGGCGCCGCCACCGTGTACCTGCTGTACAAGGGCGCCACCGGCGACAACTGCGTCACCACGATCGCCGGCAGCCCGAGCGGCCCGGTGCCGATGAACGCGACCCTGGCGGTCAAGGGCGGCACCTCGACCGGCAACCCGGGCAGCTTCACCTACTACGCGGGCCCGATCATCAAGCGCGCCCCCGACACCTGCGTGCAGTGGGGCGGCTCCTTCGGCGGCACCTCCTGGACCAGCGGCTGGACGCACTGCGGCTGAGCCCCGCCGGGAGACCTCGCGGCAGTGCCCCCGGACCCCTGCGCGGGTCCGGGGGCACTGCCGCGACGCCGGGAGGCTAGGAGGCCTTCCAGTAGCGCACCGAGTCGACGGCGATGTCGGCCGAGCTGCCGACCGCCGGGACGGTGCCGTCCAGCGCGGTCTCGGACTGCAGCACCCAGTGCATCGGCGTGTTCGGCACCCGCGAGGTGGAGTGGCCGATCAGCTTGCCGTCCAGGTAGAACTTCAGGTCGTTCGGCTGCCACTCGATCCGGCTGACGTGCCAGTTGCCGGCCGTCTTGATCCCGGTGGAGTAGGCGTCCTGGTCGCCGCCGGAGGTGCCGTTCTGGCGGTGCATGAAGGCGGAGACGTTCCCGCACAGGTCGCCCTCGGGGAAGTCGATCTCGCCGTCGCCGGGCCAGCGGTCGGAGTCCGGCCAGAGCAGCCAGGCCACCTTGTAGCCGGCGGCGCAGCTCGCCTTCCAGGTCACCTCGTAGGTGCCGTAGGTGGTGTTCGCCGGCAGCTTCGGGGTCGGCGCGGCCACCCAGGTGCCGGTGGAGTCCCGGTTGAGGTGGATGTTCAGCTGGCCGTCGGCGATCGAAAGGGCCTTCGCCGGGTTGTAGGTGCCGTTCTTCGAGGTGTCCTTCCACCCGGACGGGTAGGCCCACCACTTGGCGTCCACCGCGGCCGGCAGTCCGGAGCAGTGGCTGTTGGCGATCGGGCCGTTGGAGGAGCAGCCGGTCCAGCTGCCGAGCGGCACCGAGCTGCCGGTGAAGTCGTCGGAGAAGGTCAGCGTGCCGGAGGCGCTCGGGTCGGCGGTCGCGGTCGGCGTGGAGGTCGCCGTCGGCGTCGGCTTCGGGGTCGCGAACGGCGACTCGGACGGCGACGGGGTGGGGGTCGGGGTCGGCGCGGCCGTCGGGGTGGGCGACGCCGTCGGGGTGGTGGGCGCGGCCGTCGGGGTCGGGGCGGACGACGGGGTGGCGGCCGGAGTGGGCGTGGCGGTCGCCGTCGCGCTGGGCTGCGAGGGGGCCGGTGCCTGGGCGGCGTCGGCGTTGACCGTCAGCCGCTTGGCGGGCAGGTTGTGGTAGCCCCCGGAGAGGTCCTGCCAGTAGCCGAACACGGTGAACTCGCCGGCCGGCAGCGTCCGGCTGTCGGTGGTGAGGGTGTAGCCGTGCTGGCACACCCGGGTCCGGCCGCTCGACCCCGGGAAGTCCAGGTTGTTGCCGGCCGCGTCGCGGACCGCGACGCCCACCGAGCGGGCGGTGACGCAGCGGTCGGCGTGCACGGAGAGGCTGGCGGACGCGGCGGTGCCCGCGGTCATGGAGGTCGGTGCCAGCCGGTCCTGGATCACGGTCGTCCCGGTGGCGGCGTCGGCGGAGCCGAGACCGGTGAAGGCGATTCCGGCGACGACGGCCAGGCCGGTCGCGGCCACCGCGCCGACCCGGGCAGGTGTGGCGGAGATGCGCATGGGTGCAGTCCTCTGCGACGCCTGCGAGGTGAGCTGTCGGGTTCGGGCCGCACGAGTGGCCCGGCCGCCTGCGGGACGGCTTCACCCCGAGCCGTGGCAGCCCCGGGGAACGGGAATGCCAGGCGTACTACCTGGTTCCCCCGCTCCCGTCCGGCTCGAGTTCCGAGGTGCCGCCGACCGGGTGGACGGGATTAGGCGCCCCGGTGACGGTGCCCGCTCCCGGCGGGCGTCCGAGCACCCTAGCCGGTGGACGCGTACAAGACAATTGAACACCCGATCAGGACGGCCGCTGCCAGACCCGCACCCAGTCCACCTTGAACGTCGCGGTGTCGACGTCGGCGGGCGGCGGGACGGGGTAGCCGACCGCGAGGTTGATCAGGATCTCCATCGGGACGTTCGGGATCTTCTGCGGCTCGGTCACCCGGAAGCGCTCGACCCCGTCCACGTACCAGGTCAGCGAGGTCGGCTCCCAGTCCACCGCGAAGACGTGGAACCCGGCGGGGAAGTCCACCGGGCCGTAGCGGTCGGCCTGGTGGGTGTCGCTCCCGTCCGGCTCCGCCCAGTGGACGGTCATCTGCACCGAGCGCGCGTCCGAGATGAACTCGGCGACGTCCAGCTCGGGCGGGACCTTCCGGGCCTCGGGCAGCAGCCAGAACGCCGGGAACATGGTGTCCTCGTCCGGGACCCGCAGCGCCGCCGCGAAGTAGCCGTAGGTGAAGGTGTGGCGCGGGGGCGCGTCCCAGGAGTCGCGGCCGGTGGTGATCATGCCGGAGGTCCAGGGGTAGACCTTGCCGTCGGAGCCGACGGTCCTGCGGCGCTCGGCCACCAGCTGCGCCTCGCCATCCGCGACCTTCACCTGGGAGGGCAGGTACCACTCCAGCTCGTGGTTGCCGGCGTTGGTGCAGCCGTCGTCGTTCCAGTCGTAGCAGGTGGCCCAGTCGGCGCGGTCGAGCCGGGAGCCGAGGAAGTCGTCCTCGAAGACCTTCTTCCAGGGGCCGGGTGCGGTCGGGACGGACAGGTCCACGCTTGCCGTGGACCGTGGCGCCGACAGGCCGATCGGCATGGCCGAGGACCCTCCGCAGGCCGTCGTCAGGGCCAGCAGTCCGGCCGACCCCAGGCCGGCGACCCGGCGCAGCCGGCCGTCCGGCGCGGCCTTCTCCCCCGGCGGCTCGGCCGGTCGCGGCCCCGGCCGGCGCATCCGCTCCCGGTCGAGGACGGCGGCGACCAGCACCAGCAGCGTGGTGAGCACCGCGAGCGCGGCCGTCGCGCGGGCCACCGTGAAGGCCCGGGCCAGGTAGAAGGCCTCGGCGACCAGCGCGGTCAGCGCGAGGCTCAGGGCCACCGAGAGCACCGCCCGCTCCAGCGTGTCGAGCGGCAGGCCGCGCCGGAGGGTGAACGGGTGGACCAGCCGGACCAGCGCCAGACCGGGGCAGACGACGAGGAAGGCGGCGGTGACCGCCAGCCGCAGCAGGTCGGGGCCGGGCAGTGCGGTGCAGGCCAGCGCGGCCCAGCCGGACAGCGCGAGCCAGCCGCGGCGGAGGAGCCGGTCCATGGGAATCACCCTCCTCCGGTGGATCCGGCCGGTACCGGGTTCGGCACGAACCGGTAGACCACGGCGTCGTCGTTGCGGTAGACCACAGTGAAGCGCCGGGAGAGGTCGGCGGCCTGCTGCATTCGGCCGATCGTGTCGGCGGGCAGCAGGCCGGTGAGGTAGGTCTCGGCGGCCTGGCCGCGGGTCAGGATCAGGTAGGCCGGGACGCCGGGCGGGGTGTTCTGCAGCGAGTCGAAGATGCCGGAGAGCGGGTCGTGGGACAGCTCCCGGACCTGGTCCGGGGTGCCGCGGAACAGCTCGTTCCTCGGGTGCAGGTCGTAGTCCTGCGCGGCGCCGGGGAGGGTTCCGCTCAGGGTGACCACCAGGGCGCCCGGCGGCGCCGTCGCGACGGCCCGGCGGACCGCCTCCGCCTCCTGGGTGGTGAAGTAGTTCATCGCCTCCTTGCTGTAGTAGCCGAAGAACAGCCCGCCGAGCAGGGCCGCGGACACCGTCACCGCCACCGCCGCCCGCCACTTCGGGTGCGGACCGGCCGGCAGCAGCAGCGCCGCGATCAGGAACGCGGTGGACGGCAGCGCGACCAGGTACGCCCGGAAGACCATCTCCCCGCCGTAGGGGTTGGCCACCACCAGGGGCAGCGGCGCGACCGCCAGGATCGGGACGGCGGTGTGCCGCACCCAGGGCCGGCGGATCACGCAGAGCAGCGCGAGGCCGAACACCGCGGCCGACAGGCCCCGGTCGATCCAGGCCACCAGCACCTGGCCGGGCGCCGCCGCGCCGAGCCCGACGAAGCCGGAGACCAGGTTGCCGTCCGGCGAGAGCAGGGCGTCGACGAGCGAGTGGATGTTGGCGGCCAGGTAGGGGCGCGCCACGGTGAGGTCCCACAGCACCGTGAGGACCAGGGCCCCGGCCAGCGCCGGCAGCACCGTCCGGCGGTTGCGCCTCGGGATCGCCAGGCCGAGCAGCGCGGCGACCAGCATCACCGGGGTGAGCTGGTGGGAGGAGGCGATCACCGCCTCCAGCACGAACACCGGGACCAGCAGGATCCCCAGGCCGTGCCCCTTCGACGGGTCCGCGCCGTGCCGGGCGGCCATCGGGTCCGCGCCGCCCCCGCCGGGCGAGGACCGGGCGGGCAGCCGCCGGACCACCAGCGCGATCACGGTGACGTACAGCAGGAACGCGAAGGCCTGCGGGGCGAAGTAGTCCTGCCCGACCCAGGAGCAGGAGTAGAAGATCCACACCGCGCCCCAGACCAGGGTCCGGTTGCGGGTCACCGCGCGGTAGAGCAGCAGCAGCGGGGCGAGCAGCAGGGCGTTGGTGACCGGCGGGGCCCACGCCGCGAAGCCCAGGATCGAGTGCTCCCCGGTCACCCGCAACAGGAGGCCGCTCAGCACGAAGAAGCCCGGCCACTGGTTGTAGATCTCGAAGCCCTGGGCGTCGGGGACCGGCCCGTTGTGCCGGATCATCGCGTCGACCACGGCGACGTGCTTCCACGCCCAGGCGTAGCGCAGCGTCGGGTAGAGCAGCGTGGGCGTCGCGTGGATCATCGCGATCAGCCCGAGCACGTACCCGGTCAACTGACCGGTGCGGGTGCGCCGGTTCGCCAGGGAGAGCGCGAAGCCGACGGTCAGCAGCCCGACGGCCACCCAGTACAGCGGCGGGAGCACCTGGAGCAGGCCGAGGTCGCCCATCCGGTCCAGCGGGACGTTCCGCAGGGCCAGCAGCCACAGGCCGACGGAGAGCGGCAGCAGCGCGTACGAGGCGTACACCGCCGCGCGGCGGCCCCGCGAGGCCGCGGGGGCCTCGGGCGGGGCCGTCGTGGCGCTCCGGCCGGTCGCGCCGGCCGTTGTCGCCGTCCGCCGGGACAGCGGGCTCACCTGCGCCGTCCTCCCGTCCCGCCGGCCACCGCGGCGCTGATGGTGCGGGCGGCGAATCCGGTGCCGGCGACGAAGCGCTGCACCGGGCCGAAGGTCGCGGCGGCGGACAGGCCGGTGAAGTACAGGCCCGGGACCGAGGCCTGGAAGTCCGCGCCGAGCAGCGGCGCCCCGCGGGTGCGGCGGACCGCCCGCCGGATCTCCGGGGAGAGCAGCGTGAGCCGGTCCACGTCCACCCGGTAGCCGGTGGCGACCAGCACGTGGTCGGCCTCCAGCTCGATCGTGCCGGCCTCGCCGCGCAGGGTCAGCCGCGCCGAGTCGGCGCCGGCCGCGACGGCGGTCACCCGGTACCCGGCGAGCGTGTCGATCCTCCCGTCGTAGCGCTCGCGCAGCCACCACCCGCCGGACGGCCCCAGCACGGTCTTCACCAGCCGGTGCCGGGTGTCCTCCGGGAGCAGCCGGAACCACGCCGGGGCGTTGGCGAAGCCGTACAGGGACCAGCCCGGCCCGAGCGAGGACCAGGGCTTGGCGAGCCGGGTCGGCAGCGGCCGGTCGCGGCCGGAGTCGCCGGCCGGCGGATCGCCGAAGAGGATCCGGTGCGCCCGCGCGACGACGGTGGGCAGCGCCCCCGCCTCGTGCAGCAGCACCGCGCTCTCCAGCGCCGACTGTCCGGCGCCCACCACGGCGACGCGCTGCCCGGCGAACCGCGACAGGTCGTCGTGCGCGGAGGGGTGCGAGGCGACGCCGGCCTCGACCAGCGGGACGAATTCCGGCGCGACGTACGCGTAGGGGCCGAGCCCGGTGGCCATCACCACCCGGTGGCTGGTGAACACCTCGTCCGTCTCCAGCTCCACGCGGAACCCCGCGGGGTCGCTGTCGATCCGGCGGACCACGGTCCGTTCCAGCTCCGGGGCGCAGGACTTCTGGAACCACTCCCCGTAGCGGATGAAGTCCTCGATGGCGACCGGGTGCAGGTCGCCCGCCGGAGGCCGGTCTTCGAGCGCGTTGAAGGCGTTCAGGCCGAAGCGGCCGGCGGGGTCGGAGATCGAGGAGGCGGCCGGCGTGGACTTGAGGAACATCCCCACCGGCATCCTGACGCGCCAGCTCTCCATGGGTATCCCGAACATGCGGACCGGGACACGGCGTGCCCGGAGGTGCGCCACGGTGGCCAGGCCGTACGGTCCGGCGCCGACCACGGTGACCGGTACGGCTGATGCATTGGCACTGGAGTACACGGTGCCCTCCAGGGGGTTTCGACACTCAGTGATCGATCCCTCGTACAGCTTGCACCCCCGCGGACCCGACGGCATGTCCGCTGCCCGGTCCGGGCCCCGCCGACGGGGGACGGCGGGGGCAAGCACGGTCGCGACGGTCGCGCGGAGTGCCGAGAATGGGTCACGGGCCGACCGTCTGCTCCAGCACCCCGACGGTGCGATCGGTGAGGGAGTGCCCTGATGACGCGCAACCGGATCGACCTCGACCGTGACGTCCCCGTGCTCCTGGTACGGGTGGGGCACTACCCCCAGCACCACGGTGTGGTGGGCGCGATCCGCAGCCTCGGCCGGCTCGGCGTACCGGTGTACGCCATGGTGGAGAACCGCTGGACCCCGGCCGCCCGCTCCCGCTACCTGACCGCCGGGTTCGTCGCGCCCTGCTCGGGGCTGGAACCGACGCGGCAGCTGGTGGACACCGTCATGGGGCTGGGCCGTGCCGTCGGGCGGCGCGCGGTCGCCCTGCCCACCGACGACGAGGCCGCGGTGCTCCTCGCCGAGAACGCGCAGGAGCTGGCCGAGCACTTCCTGCTGCCGTCGGTGCCCTCCGGTCTGCCCCGGCGGCTGGCCGACAAGGCGGGGCTGTACGAGATCTGCACCGCCACCGGCACGCCGACCCCGCGCGCCGCCGCCCCGCCGGACCTGGACGCGGTGCGGGCCACCGCCCTCGCGTGGGGCTACCCGCTGATCCTCAAGAACCTGGCGCCCTACACCCGGCTGCGCAGTCCGGTGGTCGGCCACAGCACGGTCGTCCGCGACGAGGCGGAGCTGGTGTCGTTCTGCGCACCGGGCGCCGGAGCGAACGGTGACGGTCCGTCGGTCCTGCTCCAGGAGTACCTGCCGCCCGAGCACTCGCAGGACTGGTGCGCGCATCTGGTCTGCGGTCCGGGCGGTGAGCCGCTCACGGTCTTCACCGGGCGCAAGGTCCGGTCCTGGCCGCCCGACGCGGGGGTGACCGCCCGCGGCTCCGCGGAGTCCAGCCCCGAACTGGCCCGCCTGGCCGCCGAGCTGTGCCGGCGGATCGGCTACGCCGGGGCCGCCGACATGGACTGGCGGTACGACGGCCGGGACGGCCGGTACAAGCTGGTCGACTTCAATCCGCGGACGGGCGCCCAGTTCCGGATGTTCGAGACGGTCGACGGCGTCGACGTCGTCCGGGCGCTGCACCTGTCGCTGACCGGGCGTCCGGTGCCGGACGGGCCGCAGCGGGAGCGGCAGTTCGCCAGCGCCCTGCTGGACGTCCCGTCCGCCCTGGTGCAGGCCTGGAACGAGCGGCGCGTCCCCCCGTCGGTCGGCCCTCGGCGGAGCACCGAGCGGGCCTGGCTCTGCCGCGACGACCCGCTCCCGGGCCTGGTGGAGCTCGGCTGGTACAGCGGGACGGTCGCCGACAAGGCGGTGGGCGCCGCGCGCCGGATCCGGGGCGCCCATCAGCACGCCACCGGGCGGCCCAGCGAGGACCGCACCCGGCGGTAGACCCGCCAGGCCCTCGTCCGCAGGTGCTCGGGGAACGGCGCGACCGGCGCGCCGCGCCCGTCGGCCCACTGCTGGAACCGCTCGGCCGGGGTGTCGGCCATCACCATCAGCCGGGCGATCCGCAGCGGATCGTCCTGGGCGGAGCTGAAGGCGTTCACCACCGCGGTCGCGGAGCCGAACCCGGCCGCGGCGACGCAGCGGCGGACCGCGGCGCTGGAGTAGCCGTGCGGGTAGGCGAAGGCGCGGACGTGGTGCCCGAGCGCGTCCTCCAGGTCGGCGCGGCTCCCCTTCACCTCGTCGGCGAGCCGGCGGGCGGGCAGCGTGTCCAGCTGGGCGTGGGTGCGCGAGTGGGCGCCGAGTTCGAAGCCGAGCGCGTCCAGGGTGCTGACCTGGCGCCAGTTCAGCATCGGCGCTTCGGGCAGCATGCTCCCCGAGGCGCGGCCGCCGGGCACCCGGATGGCGCCGGTGGTGAGGTAGAGGGTGGCCGGCAGGTCCCGCTCGGTCAGCAGCGGGGCGACGGTCCAGTAGAAGTCCTCGTGGCCGTCGTCGAAGGTGAGCACGGCGCAGCGGTCCGGGAGCGGCGGGCCGCCGCGGAGGGCGGCGACCAGGCTGCGCAGCGGGACGACGGTGCGGCCGCTGGCCTCGATCCGGTCGAGCTGCTCGACGAACGCCTTCGGGGAGACCGTGTAGGGCGCGATCCAGGGCTCCGGGTCGTCGGACACCGAGTGGTAGATGAAGACCGGTACCGGAGTCATGGCGTGCCTCCCGTGGCGGGTGCGGACGCCGGGAGCCGGATGCGGCCGGCGGTGTATCCCAGGCCCGCGGCCAGGACTCCGCCGCCCAGCGCCGCCAGCCGGCGGGGGGCCGGGCTGCGCGGACGCAGGCAGCGGACGAGGGCCCGCGGGATCGTGGAGCGGAGGTAGGTGCGTTCCGAGGCGAGCCCGGGGCCCCGGCCGGACAGCCGCGCGACCGCGGCCTTGGACAGGCCCTCGGCGTAGCAGCGGGAGAGGAAGTAGGTCCAAGTGGCCCGGGAGTCGGGGACGTGATGGCTGACCGTCGCGGCGGGCTCGTAGCGCAGTTCGGCGCCGGGGCGGCGCCTGCTGAGCCGCAGGCACAGCTCGGTCTCCTCGCAGCCGAGCGGGCGGGTGCCGACCCGGCCGAGGTCGGTGCGGAATCCTCCGGCCGCGAGCACCTCGGCCCGCCGGAACGACATGTTGGCCCCGATGAAGTTGCGCACCGGCCCGGACCGTTCGGGCAGTCCCCGGTAGCTGCAGCCGACCACCCAGTCGAACTCGGGCGGGAACCAGGGCGGCCGGGCGCTGTCCCAGCGGGGGCGGACCAGCCCGCCCACCCCGAGCACCTCCGGTTCCCGGTAGGCGGCCAGCAGGTGCTCGGTCCAGCACGGGTCGGCGGCCGCGTCGTCGTCGAGGAAGGCGACCACCTCGCCGCCGGCCTCGGCCAGGCCGGTGTTCCGGGCGCCGGACAGGCCGCGCCGGCCGGTGTTGTCGACCACCCGCACCCCGGTCAGGAACTCCCGTGCGTAGGACTCCAGTTCGGGGCAGTGGTCGATCACCAGCAGCACCTCCTGCACCGGCCGGTACTGGTGCTGCACGGACCGTACGGCCCGGTGCAGGTCCTCGACGCGGGCCATGGTGTAGGCGCAGATCACCACGCTGAGGCTGCGGGTGGCGGAAACCGAGTCAGGTGACATGGCCGACTCCGATCGGTCCGGGGCGCCGGGAGCGGGCGGCACGCGGCAGCCAGGTCGGGAGCATGAGCAGGAGCGGGACGGCGAGCACGCTCTCGGCGACCAGCCAGGCCAGGCCCACCCCGGCCAGCCCGATGACGGGCAGCAGCAGGACCGTCAGGGTGAGCACCATGACGCACAGGGCGGCCTGGAGGCCGACCATCCAGCGCAGTGCCTGCCGGGCCCGGGCCACGTCGACGGCGACGTCCAGCACCAGGTTGGGCAGGGCGGAGAGGGCGAGCAGCCGCAGGACGGTGGTGCCGTGCTCGGCGTAGGAGCCGCCGAAGAGCGACAGCACCACGGGGGCGAGGGCCACCACGACGCCGATGCCGACCGCGAGCAGGAGGCCCGCGTGCCGCAGCACCCGGCGGCCGAGCTCGCTCAGCCGCTCGGGGGCGCGGACCGCCTCGACGAGCAGGGAGTTCCCCATGTTGAGGGCGGCGAGGTAGAAGGTGTAGGCGACGACCCAGGCGAGCGCGAAGTGGGCGCTGGCTGCCGGGCCCAGCTCGTTGAGCACCAGCAGCGGGGTGATGTTGTAGGCGACCCCGCGGAGCAGGGCGCCGAGGTAGTCGGCGGTCGCGTAGCGCACCATCCGGGGCTGCGGCCGGCCCTCCGGCGCGGAGCGCTCGTGCTGCGGGAGCGCCCGGCGGAACAGGTACACGTTGGTGACGACGATCGAGACCACCAGCGCGCCGCTCCACGAGAGCAGGATGCCGGTGGTGGAGACCCAGGCGACCAGCAGGCCCAGCAGGCCCACCTTGGCGACGGCGAAGAGGGCGTTCTCGGCGAGCACCCAGTGCGGCCGGCGCAGGCCGGTGAGCACGCCGTCCTGGAGGACGAAGAGGCTGTAGCCGGCGACCGAGAGGGTGAAGGCGACCACCATGCCGGGGCTGTGCAGGAACCCCAGCTGGGGGGCGAAGGAGGGGAGGAGCAGCAGGAAGACCCCGGCGGCCAGGCCGCTGACCAGGGTGCTGAGGCCGTAGCTGCGGAGCACGATGCGGCGCGAGTGGCGCCCCGCGGTCGGGACGAAGCGGACCAGCACGTCACCCAGGTTGAGCTGGCCGATCCCGGAGAGCAGGGCCGCCATCGACAGCGCGGCGTAGGAGCGGCCGACCGTTTCCGCGCTGTACCAGCGGGTGGCCAGCAGCCAGAACAGCGCGCCGATCGCCGCGGCCACCACGGAGCTGAGGGTCAGCACGTACCCGTTGCGCAGCAGCGGCTCGCCCCGGACGACGGTCCGGGCCCGGGCCCGGACCAGGCAGCGGAAGGAGCAGGGCGCGGGCAGCTCGCACGGGCACCCGGTGCCGGGGGCCGAGGTGCGGGCCGCGGTGGTGTGCAGCACGGCGGATCACCGCGCCGCGGTCCTGCTGCGCAGGGCGCTGCGCAGGTAGCCGACCGGACCGTACAGCAGTCCTTCGAGTTCCAGCCGGGAGATCCGGGAGGAGCACGTGCGGGGCGAGGTGCGGCCGACGCCGGCGACCCGGCCGCTCCGGCGGCTGCGGGCGAGCGCGTAGCGCACGCCGCGCGGGAGGCGGCGGAGCATGGCGGGCAGCACGGCCGGCTCGCGGGCGACGGCGGCGACCAGGTAGGCGCCGAGGCCGGCCCCGTAGCCGTACGCCTGGCCGTAGAGGTCGCGCTCGGTGCGGCGGTGCCGGTGCCAGACGATCGCGTCGGGCTGGTAGACCAGCGTCCAGCCGCGGGTGATCACCTGGAAGAAGGCGAGCAGGTCGTGGCCGCCGAAGGCGAGCGTGCCGGTGCCGATGACCGGGTCGAAGCCGCCGATGGCGCGGAGCACGTCGGTCCGGAAGGCCATGTTGGCGCCCGAGCCGAACTGTCCGGCGGTGAAGGGGAAGAGGGGGTCGCGGGTGGGCCGGTCGAGGGACCAGGCCTGCGAGGCGAAGCCCTTCTCGAAGTTGCCGTGCTCGTGCAGGGCCGCCTGGGCGGCGGTCTCCAGCTCGGCCGGCAGGATCAGGCCGGTGACGCACCCGACCCGGTCGTCGGCGAACCCGGCCGCCACCGCCCCGACCCAGTCCGGGTCGAGCAGGCAGTCGTCGTCGGCGATCGCGAGGATCTCGCCCCGCGCCGCGGCCAGGGCCCGGTTGTGGGCCCGGGCGACGCCCGGCAGGTCCTCGCGCAGGTAGCGCACCCGGTCGGCGTACCGGCCGCGGACCAGGGTCTCGGCGGCGCCGCTGTCCGGCGCGCTGTCGACCACGATCACCTCGTACCGCGGGTAGGGGTTGCGGAGCAGGGTGTCGAGGCACTGGCGGAGCATCGCGGGCCGGTTGTGGGTGGCGACGACCACGCTGACCAGGGGCGTGCCCGCTTGCACCCGGGCGCGGCCGACCCGACTGTGCCGCGCCGCGGGTGCCGCGGTGGACTGCGCGGGGACGTGGAGTTCCCGGTAGGCGGCGTCGACCAGCGCGCGGCACAGCGAGGCGGGGTCGCCCGCCGTACCGGTGGCCTGGACCAGACCGAGCGGGTGCCCGTGCAGCCGCACCAACGCCAACACGCGGCCTTCGGGGTCGGCCGGTCCGGATCCGCCGGGAGAGCGCAGCTCGTCCGGTTCGTCCAGGTCCAGTTCGACGACCCTGACGGGGGTGTAGAGCGAGTCACGGACGGCAAAGCGGGGGCAGGCAGCTTCGGCGCGCCGGTCGGAGCCTTCCATCTTCCTCACTCCTCCCTCGTGGCAACGGCCGTCGCCGCCCTGGCGCCGGGACGTTCGGCGATCAGGGTGCGCAGGACCCGGCGGCCGTCGGAAACGGCGTGGAGGTGCGAGCGACCACTGCGGCGGGGGAGTTCGAGGCTCGGGACCTCGGCGAGGCGCAGGCCCGAGCGCAAGGCGTGGGCGACCATCTCGGCCTCGATCTCGAAGCCGGTGGAGCGCAGGTCGAGTTCGGCCAGGAAGCTGCGGCGGAACGCGCAGTACCCGTAGCAGAGGTCGGTCAGGTGGGCGCCGTACAGGTGGTTGACCACGGAGAGCAGCACGCGGTTGCCGGCCGCCCGGATCCGGGTGAAGTCCAGCGAGCCGCCGCCGGCGATGCACCGCGAGCCCTTGACGAAGTCGTAGCCGTTGTCGAGGAAGTGCAGGTAGTGCGGGATCTCGCCGGGCCACATCGAGCCGTCGGCGTCCATCATCACGATGTACTCGCCGGTGGCGGCGGCGAAGCCGGTGCGCAGCGCGGTGCCCTTGCCGGGGCCGGTCTGCTGCACGCTGCGGACGGTCGGCAGGCACTCCCGGGCCACCGCGACGGTGGCGTCGCTGGAGGAGCCGTCGACCAGGATGACCTCGTCGACGCAGCTCGGGATCTGCTCGAACACCCAGGGGATGTTGCGGGCCTCGTCCCGGGCCGGGACGATCAGGCTGACGGAGTGGCGGGTGACGAAGTCGGTCTTGCGGCGCATCGGCAGCTGCCTGGCCGGGAGCCGGTCGCCGGCCCGGCGCATGGGGGTGGACAGTACACCGTCGACGTGGTGGTCGGAGGGCGCAGTGGTGCTCATCGTCGAGGAACCCCTCGGGAAGCACACGGGCACACCGGTGCCCGGTGGATGGTGAAGAGAGCGAAGCACGACGCGCGGGCGTGCGATCCGTGTGATCCCCCGGATCGGCTGTCCCTCGAGGACAGGCCCCCCACAGGCCCCAGAACTGGCGTCGGCACTCTCGGCGTCCGGAGGACGCCCCTGGCAACGCCTGGTGGACCGCGTAAGAAGCGGTACCAGCTGCCCTCATCTTCGGACGGATCCGGACAGCACGTCAAGGGCTTTGTCCGAATTTTCTAGCTTTCGCGAGCAAGGTCCGTTTCGGGGAGGTTCGCCTCGGCGATCCTCCGGGCGATCTCGCCGGGCCGCACCGGCCGGCCGAAGTGCCAGCCCTGCGCCCAGTCGCACCCCATCAGCCGCAGCCGCTCGGCGTCCGCGCGGCTCTCCACGCCCTCGGCGGTGACCGTCAGGCCGAGCGTGTGGGCCAGCGAGACAAGGCCGCTGACGATCCGCCAGCCCAGGTGGGTGTCCTTGGCCGGGTCGTGCAGGTCGCCGACGAAGGAGCCGGCGATCTTCAGCGCGGAGACCGGCAGGTCGCGCAGGTAGGCGAGGTTGGACCAGCCGGTGCCGAAGTCGTCCACGGCCAGCGAGACGCCCATGTCGACCAGGGCGTGCAGCGCCTTCAGCGCCTCGTCCTCCGGGCCGACCACGGTGGACTCGGTGATCTCCAGTTGCAGCCGGGAGGGCTCCAGGCCGGTGGTGCGCAGCACCCGGTCGACGTCCGCCACCAGCCCCGCGTTGCGGGCCTGACGGACCGCCAGGTTGACGGAGAGTTTGGGCGCGCGGTCGCCGAACCGGGCCACCCAGTCGGCGGCCTGCCCGCAGGCCTGCTCCAGCACCCAGCGGCCGAGCGGCATGATCAGCCCGGTCTCCTCGGCGACGCCGACGAACTCGTCCGGCCCGAGCACGCCCAGCTGCGGGTGGCGCCAGCGCACCAGCGCCTCGACGCCGGCCATCGAGCCGTCCGCCAGGTCGACCATCGGCTGGTAGTCGATGAAGAACTCGCCGCGGTCCAGCGCGGCCGGCATCCGCACCGACACCGCGTACCGGCTGACCGCGCGGGCGTTCTCCTTCGGGTCGAACAGCGTCCAGCGGCCCCGGCCGGCCTCCTTGGCCCGGTACAGGGTCAGGTCCGCGGCCCGGACCGCGGCGCCCGGAGTGGTGGTGGCGATCCGCCGCTCCAGCACGCCGACACTGGCCCCGACGGCCAGCTTGTGGTCGCCGATCAGCACCGGTTTGGCCAGCGCGGCCAGCACCGTCTTGGCGGCGGCCACCGCCTCCTGCTCGCCCCGGCAGTTCTCCAGCAGCACCACGAACTCGTCGCCGCCCAGGCGCGCCACCAGGTGGCCGAGCGGGGTCAGCGCCGACTCCAGGCGGCCCGCGACGGCGGTCAGCAGCTGGTCGCCCATGTCGTGGCCGAGCGAGTCGTTGACCACCTTGAAGCCGTCCAGGTCGACGTAGCACAGCCCGAAGCGGGCCCCCGGCTCCGGCTCCTCGAAGAGCTTCTCCAGCCGCTCGAAGAAGGCCGCCCGGTTGGGCAGGCCGGTCAGCGGGTCGTGGGTGGCCTGGTGGCGCAGCCGCTCCTGCAGCCGGTAGCGGTCGGTGATGTCCTCCAGCATCGCCACCTGGTAGAGCGGCGTGCCGTCGTCGTCGCGGATCAGCGACACGGTCAGGTGGGTCCACACCACCTCGCCGTCCCGGCGGTAGTACGGCTTGTCGAACTGGAAGTACTCCCGTTTGCCGCTGATCAGGTCCTCGTACGCCTCCCAGACGCCCGGGGTGTCCTCGGGGTGCACCAGGTCGTTGACCCGCACCCCGGTCAGGTCCGCCGGGCCGCCGCCGAAGATCTCGCCGAGCGCCCGGTTGACCGCCAGGATGTTGCCGTCGGTGTCGCCCAGGCCGATCCCGATCGCGGCGCTCTCGAACAGCGCCCGGAACCGCGCCTCGGACGCCCGCAGCGCCTTCTCCACCTCCTGGCGCGCGGTGTCCGCGGCCAGCCGGATGGACTCCTGCTCACGCAGCGTGCGCTCGCGCAGCGCCGCCGCCCAGCCCGCCGCGAAGGCGCCGCACAGTGCCGGGCCCCGGCCGTCGTCCGGGAGCGACTGGCGGGTCAGCAGGTGGAGCGCGTCGGAGAGCACCGCGGGGTCGCTGAAGTGGTTGTCGACCAGCATCGCGCCGGCCTGCTCGGCCAGCCGGGCCTGGAACGGCTGCTCGTGGCCGGCCCGGTGCAGCAGCTCGGCGCTGCGCTCGGCCAGCTGCTGCAGTTCCTCGGGGTGAACCGCGCTGCCGTGGCCGGACCGGAGCATCCCGGCCCAGGCCGCGTGGAAGGCGCTCGCGCCGTCCGCCGGCAGCCGCTCGCTCACGACAGGAATCCGACGCCGGCCAGTCCGGCCATCCGCTCGGGGTGCGGTCCGACCCCCTCCGGGTCGTCCGGGCGCCACTCCGGCAGGTAGACCACGCCGGGCTCGACCAGCTCGAAGCCGTCGAAGAACCCGGCCACCCGTTCCTTGCTGCGCATGGTCAGCGGTGTCGGGGTGCGCTTGTACAGGTCCTGGTGGGAGCCGGCCTGGTCGGGGCGGCCCTCGGAGCCGGCGTGCGAGAGCACCAGGGCGCTGCCCGGCGGCAGCGCGTCGCGCAGCTGGCCGAGGAGCTTCTCCGGCTCGTCCTCGTCGGTGACGAAGTGCAGCACCGCGACCAGCATCAGCCCGACCGGCTCGCCGGCCGCCAGCAGCCGGGCCACCTCGGGCCTCGACAGCAGGTCGCCGACGTTGCGCAGGTCGGCCTCGGCCACCTGGCAGCGCGGCTCGTCGGCCAGGATCAGCCGGCTGTGCGCCACCGCGACCGGGTCGCGGTCCACGTACACCACCTCGGCGTCCGGCTGGATGCCGCGGGCCACCTCGTGCACCGGCCCGAAGGTCGGGATGCCGGAACCGATGTCCAGGAAGCGGCGGATCCCGCTCTCGGCGAGGAACTGCACCGAGCGGCGGAGGAAGGCCCGGTTGGACCGCATGATCCGCGGCAGGTCCGGCCAGAGCTCCATCGCCTTGCGGGCCATCTCCCGGTCGGCCTCGAAATTGTGCGAACCGCCCAGGTAGTAGTCGTAGACCCGGGCCGCGTTCGGCTTGTCGAGGTCGGTTCCGGCGGGCACCCAGTTAGGTCGCCGCATCACGGCACCCCTTCCGGAAAATGACAACAGGACATAAAGATCTTCCTATAACAGAGAACCCTGCCGCAAGCGGTGGGGACCGAACGGGCGGGCGGGCCCGGCGGGTCGGAGAATGGGGGCGATGGCCGGACGCATCGAGGACTACGCGCTTCTCGGAGACCTGCAGACCGCCGCCCTGGTCGGCCGGGACGGCTCGGTCGACTGGCTCTGCCTGCCCCGCTTCGACTCCCCCAGCTGCTTCGCCGGCCTGCTCGGCACCCCCGAGCACGGCTGCTGGCGGCTCGCCCCGGCCGGCGCCGGCGCCTGCACCTCCCGCCGCTACCTGGCCGACAGCCTGGTCCTCGCCTCCGACTGGGAGACCCGCGAGGGCACCGTGCGGATCATCGACTTCATGCCGCAGCGCGACCGCGTCCCCCAGCTGATCAGGATCGTCGAGGGGATCAGCGGGTCCGTCCCGGTCCGCGGCGACCTGCGGCTGCGGTTCAACCACGGCCGGGTCGAGCCCTGGGTGCGCCGCACCGAGCGCCACCGGGTGGCCGTGGCCGGCCCCGACTCGGCCTGGCTGCGCGTTCCGCCCGGCGTCCACACCTACGGCGAGGACGGCGCCACCGCCTCCGACTTCACCGTGCGCGCCGGCGAGCGGGTCCGCTTCGTCCTCACCTGGCAGCCCTCCCACCTGCACACCACCCCGCGCACCGACCCGGACGCCGCGCTGGAGTCGACGCTGGCCGGCTGGCAGCAGTGGTCGGCCGGCTGCCAGTACCGCGGCGAGTGGCGCGAGGCCGTCCTGCGCTCGCTGATCACCCTCAAGGCGCTCGCGTACGAGCCCACCGGCGGCATCGTCGCCGCCCCCACCGCCTCGCTGCCCGAGGTGGTCGGCGGCAGGCGCAACTGGGACTACCGGTTCTGCTGGGTGCGCGACTCCTCGATGACGCTCTCCGCGCTGCTGCGCGGCGGCTTCCGAGAGGAGGCCGCCGCCTGGCGCAAGTGGCTGCTGCGCGCCATCGCCGGCGACCCGGGCGACCTGCAGGCGGTCTACGGCGTCGCCGGCGAGCGCGGACTGCCCGAGACCCAGGCCGACTGGCTGCCCGGCTACCTCGGCTCCACCCCCGTCCGGTTCGGCAACGCCGCCGTCCACCAGCTCCAACTCGACGTCTACGGCGAGGTGGTGGACACCCTGCACCTCGCGCTGCTGGCCGGCATCCCGATGGAGCGGCAGGTCTGGAGCCTGCTGCGCACCCTGATGGGCTTCCTGGAGCGGCACTGGTCGGAGCCGGACGAGGGCCTGTGGGAGGTCCGCGGGAAGCGCCGGCACTTCGTGCACTCCAAGGTGATGGCCTGGGTGGCCGCCGACCGGGCCGTGAAGATGGCCGAACTCACCGGCCTGCCCGCCCCGGTGGAGCGCTGGCGGACGATGCGCGACCAGGTCCACGCGGACGTCTGCGCACACGGCTACGACCGGCGGCGCGGCGTGTTCGTGCAGAGCTACGGCGGCCAGGAGCTGGACGCCGCCACTCTGTTCATCGCCAAGACCGGCTTCCTGCCCGCCGACGACCCCCGGGTGGCCCGCACCGTGGAGGCGGTGCGCACCGGCCTGGACCACGGCGGATTCGTCCGCCGCTACGCCACCGAGAACGGCACCGACGGCGTGCCCGGACCCGAAGGCGCCTTCCTGGCCTGCTCGTTCTGGCTCGCCGACGCGCTCGCCGCGCTCGGCCGCCGGGACGAGGCCCGCGAGCTGTTCACCCGGGTGGTCGCGCTCGGCAACGACCTCGGGCTGCTCAGCGAGCAGTGGGACCCGGTGGAGGGGCGGCAGCTGGGCAACACCCCGCAGGCCTTCACCCATGTCGCCCTGGTCAACTCGGCCTTCCTGCTGTCCGGTTGAACGCGCTGCCCGGTCGAACGTGCTGCCCGGTCGAACGTGCGACGGCCCGCACCCGGGGAAGCGGGTGCGGGCCGTCGGCTGCTGCGTGCCGGATCAGCTGGCGGTGCAGGTCAGGGTCGGGACGCCGTTGGCACCGGAGTAGTTCGCCCCGAAGCCGAAGGAGGTCGAGGCGCCGGCCCCGATCGCGCCGTTGTAGCCCTGGTTGACGACGCTCACGGACTGGCCGCTCTGCGTCACGACGCCGTTCCAGAGGTTGGTGATCTGCTGGTTGCCCGGGAAGGTCCAGGTCACCTTCCAGCCCTTGGTGGCGGCGGTGCCGGTGTTGGTGACGGTGACGTCGGCGTTGAAGCCGGCACCCCAGTCACTGCTGATCTTGTAGGTCGCGGCGCAGCCGGTGCTGCCGCCACCGTTGGACGAGGTGGTGACCACCAGCGCGGTGGAGGCCGCCGAGACGTTGCCCGCCGCGTCCTTGGCCCGGACCGTGTAGCTGTACGCCGTGGAGGCGGTCAGACCGGTGTTGGTGAACGAGGTACCGGTGGAGGAGCCCACCAGCACGCCGCCGCGGTAGATGTCGTACCCGGTCACACCGACGTTGTCGGTCGACGCGGCCCAGGTCAGCGCCACGCTGCTGGAGGTCGCGGTACCGGCCAGGCCGGTCGGGACCGACGGCGCGGTGGTGTCGGCGGTGCCGCCCGAGGTGGTGGTCACCGAGAGCGCGGTGGAGGCCGCCGAGACGTTGCCCGCCGCGTCCTTGGCCCGGACCGTGTAGCTGTACGCGGTCGAGGCGGTCAGACCGGTGTTGGTGAACGAGGTACCGGTGGAGGAGCCCACCAGCACGCCGCCGCGGTAGATGTCGTACCCGGTCACACCGACGTTGTCGGTCGACGCGGCCCAGGTCAGCGCCACGCTGCTGGAGGTCGCGGTACCGGCCAGGCCGGTCGGGACCGACGGCGCGGTGGTGTCGGTGGTGGTGCCGCCCACCGGCGGGTTGGCGTTCTTCAGCAGCTCCTGGAACTGCGCGGAGAACCAGTGGCCCGCGAGCGGGGCGTTCGGCAGGGCGCCCGACATGTTGTTGTTGTTGCGCGGGTTGCCGGTGTACGTCGGGTCGCACATCCGGTCGAAGCCCTTGCCCTCGTCATTGGCGATGGCCGAGCTCGCGCCGTCCGACTCGCCCGGGGGCTTCACCCACACGTAGGCGTCGATGCCGGCGTCGGGCGCGGCGGTGGGACGCTCGCCGAGGCCCGCACCGGACTGGTTGCACCAGTTGCCGGTCTGGAAGCGGCGGTCGATCCGGCCGCCGTCCACGTACGCGTCGACGGTGGTCTTCGGGCCCGGACCGGTCGGACGGTTGGCGCCGCCCCAGCCGTTGCGCGAGGTGTCGATCAGCATGCCGATGTTGGAGTCGAAGCCCTTGGCCACGGCCTTGTCGCGGAACGCCTTGGCGTAGCTGGTCTCGTCGACGAAGCGGTTCCAGTCCACCCACTTGCTCTGGCGGACCGAGGTGCCGTTCACCGTGTCGTCGATGGTGAAGTTGGGCTCCTTCAGCGCACCGTAGTTGGCGGTGTTGACGATGAAGCCCGCCACGTTCGCCGGGGTCGAGCCGGAGGCGTTGGCGGCCTGGTAGAGCTGGTCGATCACCGGGCCGAGGTTGGAGTCCCAGCCGAGCCAGCCGTGGTGGCCCGCGTCGATGTAGTTGTAGACGTTCGGGATGGCGCCCAGCTTGGCCAGCGCGTAGCCCACGCCGGTCACGTAGTTGCCGTTGGCCTTCATCACGTCGCACGCGGGGGTGGCGGTGGGGGTGCCGCCCGCGTTGGTGGTCAGGTTCGGCAGCGAGTCGAGCTCGACCGTCGTGGCGATCCGCAGGTTGGCGTAGGCGGGGTCGGCCAGGATCGCGGCGATCGGGTCGATGAACTCGCTCTTGTAGCGGTCGATCTCGGTGGGGCCGAGTTCGCCGTTGGAGGCGAGGGCGGCGCAGTCGCGCCCCGGCAGGTCGTAGATCACGACCTGGAAGACGGTGGGCTTGCCGGAGGCCTTTGCCTGGTCGACGGCCGCGTTCAGGTGGGCCCGCAGGCCCATCGAGCCGTTGACGCCGTTGATCGCGGCGATCCGGTCCAGCCAGACGTAGGTGGGCTGGTTGGAGATCGCGCTGCCACCGGGCTCGGCGGCGGCGTGCGCGGACCACTCGGGGTTCACGTAGACCCCGGCGCCCACGTAGGGGTTGTCGACGCGGGCGGCCGCGTGGGCGGACTGCGCCGTGGCGATCGGCAGCACGGCCGTGGCGCTGAGCACCACGGCGGCCGCGGCCGTCTTCAGACGGCTGACGAGAAGGGCCGACACTGGGGGGATCCTTTCGGGTGGGGGACGGATCCGGCTGGGAGCGGATTGTGGGAGCGCTCCCATCTATTGTCCGTTCCCGAGCTCGAACTCAGCCCGGGGACACCGGATATGAAGCCATGCCCTGCGATCCGCGTCAAGGACTTCGACCGGATTCGGTGGGAGCGCTCCCGCTTGTGGCAACGATGTGCTGCACGCACCTTCCCACCGGCCCCGTCGCTGTGTCAGAGTTCCCGCCCAGTCGTGCAGTTGACCGGCGGCGAGCGGCGTCGCCGCCCGTCCGCGCCTCCACCACGCTCAAGGTCGCCGACCGCGGACGCCGCGGCGTGCTCGCCGACTTCGCCGGGCCCGGCCTCTCCGCGGAGTGGACCGCCGAGGTCGAGCGGCGCGTCCTCGCCGCCGTGGCCGATTCCGGCGAGGTGACGGGCGTACGGCTCGGGGCGCTGGTGCCCGAGCTCCGCGAGGAGATCCCGTACCGGGTCGGCACCTCGTACGGGACGCAGCAGACCGTCGGCACGCGGCTGGTGCGCGCGCTCGGCCCCGCGCCGGTGGGCCGGCGGCGCCGCGACCGGTACCGGGCCGAGGAGCCGCGGGCGGAACTCTTCGACCGCAGCGGCACCATCGGGCCCACCGTGGGGTGGGACGGCCGCGTCGTCGGCGGCTGGGCGCGGCGCGCCGACGCCTCACCGGTCCGGGAGTTCCCCGCTCCCGTCCCGCCCGCCGCAGGGGTGGGCGCCCGGACGGGACCGGCGGGGGCCGGAGCCGTCCGGGCGCCCGGGTGGGGTCAGCGGCGGAAGAAGGGCAGGGCGTAGGAAGCGACGTAGCCCGGGGCGGGGGTGCCGACGCCGGTGACGTCGTCGTAGCCGCGGACGGCCTGCAGGGAGGAGTCCTTCCCGAGGGTGCGGACCGAGGTGCGCAGGCCGTCGGCCGCGTCCACGCCGTTGACGAAGTCGACCCGGGCGACCGCGAGGTCGCGGTCGGCGCCGAGCGGGTGGTCGGTCACGTCGTGGTACAGCGGGGAGCCGTAGCGGGCGTAGATCCCCGGGTTGGCGAAGCCGATCGGGAAGTGCCGGGCCTGCTGGGCCAGGGCCTGGACGCCGGCGATGACCGGTGCGGCCAGCGAGGTGCCGCCGATCCGGTACTCGTCGTAGGAGACGGTGCCGTCGGGCCACGCCTGGGTCTGGCCGACCAGGAAGCCGGTGTTGGGGTCGGCGACCGCGGCGATGTCCGGGGTGGTGCGCATCCGGGTCGGGCCGTTGGCCTTCGCCAGGGAGTCCGGCACCACGCCGCGCTGGTAGAAGGGCTGCTTGACGGTGGAGCTGGTGCCGCCGCCGGCGCCGCTGGTGTAGGCGCCGGGGAAGTCGGTCCAGCTCTTGCCGTCGGCGGAGAGGTTGGCCTTCTCGGTGCCCCAGCCGGTCTCGAACTGGTACCTGTCGCCCTTGCCGACGGCCAGCGAGGTGCCGCCGACGGCGGTCACCCAGGCGGAGTTGGCGGGCGTGTCGATCTGCTTCTTGCCGTGGGCGGCCACGTTGTCGCCGTCGTCGCCGGAGGAGAAGTAGAAGCCGATGCCCTCGATCGCGCCCAGCTTGAAGGTGCGGTCGTAGGCGGCCGCGGTCTCCGGGGTCTCGTTGGCCTCGATGTCGCCCCAGGAGTTGGAGACGATGTCGGCGAGCCGGCTGTCGACGATCTTGTTGAGGGCGTCGAGCAGGTCCGGGTCGTTGCAGGAGGCGCCGGCCACGTACACGATGTCGGCGTCCGGGGCGAGCGCGTGCACCGCCTCGACGTCGAGGGACTCCTCGCCGTACCAGCCGGAGGCGCCGCAGTCCTCGACGCTGTTGTAGGAGGCCGGGAGGACCTCGGTGTACTGGCCCTTGCGGTACGGCTGGTCGCCGTTGCGCCTGGCGTACTCGGCCGCGTCGGCCGCCATGGTCGGCGAGGCGTAGGCGTCGGTGATCGCCACGGTCACGCCCTTGCCGGTGAAGCCGCCCGCGCCGTAGGCGGCGCGCAGCTGCTTGCCGGTGTAACCGCGCACGGCGTACGGGACCTTCCCGCCGTACGCGTCCGGCAGGGTGCTCGCGACGTTCGAGCCGTAGGAGGTGGAGAACGGGCCCGCGTTGCGGAAGCCGTCGCCGGGGCCGGGCAGGGTGTCCTGCGGCTTGGCGCGGCGCGGCGAGTCGTCCAGGCCGGTCACGGTGAGCACCGCGTCGGCCAGTTCGCGCGGGGTGGAGGCGGCGTGCGCGGGGGCGTGGTAGGTCCTGCCGTCCTTGCGGTAGTCGTGCAGCGGCGCGGCGAAGGCCTTCTGCACGGCGGCGGCGTCGCCGGTGACCGCGAGGTAGTGGCGGTCGCCGCCGGTCACGGTCAGGCCGGAGGACTTCAGCCACGCGGTGACCGCGGCGATCTGCTGCGGGGTGGCGCCGAAGCGCGCCTCGGCCTGCTCGGGCGTCAGGTACCGGCCGTAGCTGGGCGAGGACGGGTCGGAGACGGCGGAGGCGTAGGCGGTGAGGCCCTGGGTGTCCCGGCCGGCGAGGTAGACCCGGGCGCTGACCTGCGTGGAGCCGGCGGTGGCGCCGGCGTCGGAGGCGGCGGCGGTCCACTCCGGGGCGGTGCCCTCCAGTGTGGCGCGGCCGTTCGGGCCGGTGTCCGCCTGCGCGGCCGGTATGCCGACGGCCAGCGAGCCGGCGAGCAGCGAGACGGCGGCAGCGGCCCGCAGACCCGTCCGACGGCGGGTGTGATCGGTGGTCATGGAGCGGTCCCCCCTGGGTTGTCCTGGTGGATTGTCAGGGGCGGATCATATTGACCGGTTGTCGCATTCCCCAGGGGTTTCGCCCCGATCGCGGATGATCTGACGAAGACTTTACGAAAGCTCGGCGTCGGCCCCCCGCCGCGGGAAGAGCCAGCGGCGCATCGCCCGGGTGGCGGCGGGGAGGGCCACGTAGGTCATCAGCGTGGAGATCACCGGCGCGAGCACCAGCGAGCGGACGGCCGCCGGCATGACCAGGTGCGGGTTGAGCCACAGGCTGGCGCTGACGGTGAGCGGGGCGATCGCCACCGTGGAGGCGACCGCCATCTTCCAGCGCGGCGGCGGCGTGCGGTGGGCGCCGGTCGGGGTGGTGGCGAACCAGCCCTCCATGCCGTGCAGTTCGCGTCGGCGGACCTCGACGTGGTGGCCGGTCGCCTTCGCGAAGCACGCGGCCCGTTCGGGCGACTCCTGCCAGGCCCTGAACACCTCGGCGTCGCGGAAGTGCAGCAGCAGGTGCCACGGCTCTCCGGGCGCCGACGGCCGGAGCAGGCCGGTCCCGAGGTTGCCCGGGTGCGCCGCCGCCGCGCCGAGGATCCCCCGCGCCCAGCGCTCGAAGTCCTCCTCGTGCCCGCGGTCCACGCTCCGGGCGACGAACAGGGTGACCTCCCCGCCCGCGACCGGTTCCGACGTCTGCATGGTGCGCCCCCGTACTCCGACAGTGATCACCCGCAGGCTACGCCCTCCGGACCGGGCCGATCACCGGGCCCGCGGGCGCTGCAGCTGGCAGCATGGGCGGATGGACACCGGGTTCGACCGGGCGGGGACCGGGAGTGCGAAGTGGGCGCGGGCCGCGGGCGGGGCGATCGCGCTGGGGCTGGCGGACATGGACCTGCCGGGGCCTGCCGCGATCGGCGAGGCGCTGGCGCGGCGGGCGGCCCACCCGGCGCTCGGGTACACGGTGGTGGAGCCGGCCGACCGCGAGCTGGTGGCGCGCTGGTACCGCCGGCGGCACGGGGTGGCCGTGGATCCGGCGTGGGTGGTGCTGATGCCGTTCGGGGTGCGGACGGCGGTGCGGCTGCTGCTGGAGGCCGCCGGCCCGCTGCCCGGGCCGGTGGTGTCCGGGTCGCCGGAGTGGGGCGGGTTCGCGGCGGTGTGCCGGGCGGCCGGGTCCGCGCACCGGGAGGTCGCGTTCGAGCGGGGCGCGGACGGCTACCGGCTGCCGCTGGCGGGGTTCGCGGCGCTGCGGCCGGGCGCGGTCCTGCTGAGCAGCCCGCACAACCCGTCGGGCACGGTGTGGCGCGAGGACGAGGTCCGGGCGGCCGCGGCGCTGGCGGCGCAGTGCCGGGGCCTGCTGGTCTCCGACGAGGTGCACGGCGACCTGCTGCACCCGGACGCGGGCCGGCCGCAGCCGGTGGCGGTCGCGGTGACGGGCGGGGCGCCGCACGTGGTGACGCTGAACTCGGTCGGCAAGACCTTCAACACCTCCGGCGTCCCGAGCTGTTTCGCGCTGGTCCCGGACCCGGGGCTGCGGGCGCGGCTGACCGGGGTGATGGCGGGCTACGGCCTGTGGGAGGGCGGGCTGCTGGAGGCGCTGGTGCAGCGCGCGGCGCTCGCGGAGGGCGGCCCGTGGCTGGAGGGGGTGCTGGCGCACCTGACCGCCGCTCGGGACCTGGCGGTGGCCGCGCTCGGCCCGGCGGTGCTGGTGCGGCCCCGCGCCGGGTACCTGCTGTGGCTGGACGGCTCCGCCCTGGGGACGCGCGCCGGGCTGCTCACGCAGCGCAAGGTGGAGCTGTCCGACGGCGCCGATTTCGGGTCGGCCGGAACCGGTTGCCTACGGCTGAATTTCGCCCTCCCGCTACCCCGCCTGCAAGCCGCTCTCACCCGGTTGACCAGCCAGGACGCCCGCTGAGCGGCGGCGAGGTTTGGCCCGTAGCAGACTGAGCAGGAAGTACCGGGCCGCAATCGCGTACCGAGGGATGGTGAGTCCGGTGATACCCGTACGCCCGCACCAGCCGACGGACCGGCAACAGTCGCAACCGAGCGTGACGCCCCTGACCGAGGCGTCGGCGGAGCGACATCTGGCCGGCATATGTTTCAAGATCGGGCCTCCCCGGCTGGTCGGGGTGGAGGCGGAGTGGTTCGTCCACGACGACCGATGTCCCGAGGCCCCGGTCGATCCCGCGCGCGTCGCGGCCGCCCTGGCGGCGCTGCCCGCGCACCCCGACGGCCCGCTGCTCCCGGCGGGCTCCCGGCTCACCGAGGAGCCGGGCGGGCAGGTCGAGCTCAGCTCCCCGCCCGCCGAGACCCTCCGGGCCTGCGCCGAACTGCTGCTGACCGACCAGGCGGCCCTCCGCGCGGCCTGCGCCACCCAGGGCCTGACCCTCACCGGCAGCGGCACCGACCCGCTGGCCCGCGAGCGCCGGATGCAGGCCTCGCACCCGCGCTACCTCGCGATGGAGCAGTACTTCGAGCGCGGCGGCCCGTGGGGCCGGGTGATGATGACGGGCACCGCATCCGTGCAGGTCTGCGTGGACTCCGGGACGGAGCGGCAGATCGCCGGGCGCTGGCGCCTCACCCACCTGCTGGGGCCGGTGCTGGTCGCCGCGTTCGCCAACTCGCCGCTGTTGGACGGCCGTCCGACCGGATACCGGTCCACCCGGCAGATGGTGTGGTCGCGGATGGACGCGAGCCGCACCACCGCCCCGGCACCGGACGGCGACCCGCGCACCGCCTGGGCCCGGTACGTGCTGGACGCCGAGGTGCTGTGCGTGCGCCGCCCCGACGGCCTGCCGTGGACGGCGCCGGCCGGCCTGACCTTCCGGGACTGGCTGCGCGGCGCCGGCGAGCGGCCCGCCACCCTGGCCGACCTGGAGTACCACCGCACCACGCTGTTCCCGCCGGTCCGCCCGCGCGGCCACCTGGAGCTGCGCATGATCGACGCCCAGCCGGGCGAGGGCTGGCTGGTGCCGCTGGCGCTGGTCGGCGCGCTGCTGGACGACCCGCGGGCCGCCGACGCCGCCCTGGAGGCGCTGGACCGGCTGCCCGACCCCGGCCCGGACGCGGCGCCGCGCAGCGCGCTGTGGCAGCGCGCGGCGAGCGCCGGGATGTCCGACCCCGAACTGCGCCGCGCCGCGCTCGCCTGCTTCGCCGCCGCCGACCGGGCCCTGGCCCGGCGCGAGGAAGGCGGCACGGGGGCCGGCCGGGACGGTGACGGCCGGCTGCGGCGGGCGCTCGGCGAGTTCGCCGAGCGCTACCCGATGCGGGGCCGCTGCCCCGCCGACGACCAGTTGGACGCGGTCCGGGCGGGCGCCCGGCCGCTGCCCGAGGAGGCGCCGCCGTGCTGAACGCCGACACCACCGACCCCGCCGTGCTGCGCGAGCTGATCGCCGCCGAGCTGGAGGCCGCCCGGACCCGCACCGCCGGCCTGACCGACTGCGTCGAGGACGGCGAACTGACCGCCCAGCACTCCCCGTTGATGTCTCCGCTGGTCTGGGACCTGGCCCACATCGGCAACCAGGAGGAGCTGTGGCTGCTGCGCAACGTCGGCGGCCGCGATCCGATGCACCCGGAGATCGACCCGCTGTACGACGCCTTCGAGCACCCGCGGGCCGAGCGGCCGAGCCTGCCGCTGCTGCCGCCGGACCAGGCCCGCGCCTACGCGCACGAGGTCCGCGGCCGGGTCTTCGACCTGCTCGCGGCCAGCCCGCTGGAGGGCGCGCCGCTACTGGACGCCGGCTTCGCGTTCGGGATGATCGTCCAGCACGAGCAGCAGCACGACGAGACCATGCTGATCACCCACCAGCTGCGCACGGGACCGGCGGTGCTGACCGCTCCCCCGCCGCCGCCCGCGCCGGACGGCCCGCTGCCCGCCGAAGTCCTGATCCCCGCCGGGCCGTTCACCATGGGCACCGACACCGAGCCGTGGGCGCTGGACAACGAGCGGCCCGCGCACCGGGTCGACCTGCCCGCGTACTGGCTGGACACCACCCCGGTCTCCAACGCCGCGTACCAGGAGTTCATCGCCGACGGCGGCTACCGCGACCCGCGCTGGTGGACGGCCGAGGGCTGGGCGCACCGGCAGCGGGCGGGCCTGGAGGCACCGCTGTTCTGGTCGCGCGAGGGCGGGCAGTGGCTGCGCCGCCGCTTCGGCACGGTCGAGCCCGTGCCCGGCGACGAACCGGTGCTGCACGTGAGCTGGTACGAGGCGGACGCGTACGCCCGGTGGGCGGGCCGGCGGCTGCCGACCGAGGCGGAGTGGGAGAAGGCCGCCCGGCACGACCCGGTCGCCGACCGCTCCCGCCGCTACCCGTGGGGCGACGAGTCGCCCGGCCCCGAGCACGCCAACCTCGGCCAGCGCCACCTGCGGCCCGCCCCGGTCGGCGGCTACCCGGCCGGCCGGTCCCCCTACGGAGTCCGGCAGTTGATCGGCGACGTGTGGGAGTGGACGGCGAGCGACTTCACCGGCTACCCGGGCTTCCGGGTGTGGCCGTACAAGGAGTACTCCGAGGTGTTCTTCGGCCCCGAGTACAAGGTGCTGCGCGGCGGCTCGTTCGCCGTGGCGCCGGTCGCCTGCCGGGGCACCTTCCGCAACTGGGACTACCCGGTCCGGCGGCAGATCTTCTCCGGGTTCCGCACCGCCCGGGACGCGGAGGCCGGCTGATGTGCCGCCACCTCGCCTACCTGGGGCCGCCGGTGCCGCTCGGACGGCTGGTGCTGGAGCCGCCGTACGGACTGTACCGGCAGTCCTGGGCGCCCCGGCTGCAGCGCTACGGCACGGTCAACGCGGACGGCTTCGGCCTCGGCTGGTACGCCGACGGCGACGAACGGCCCGCCCGCTACCGGCGCGAGGGCCCGATCTGGGCCGACGCCAACCTGCCGGACCTGGCCCGGGTGGTGCGCACCGGCGCGCTGCTGGCGGCCGTCCGCAGCGCCACCGAGGGCTGCGCGGCCGGCGAGGCGGCCGCCGCGCCGTTCGCCGCCGGACGGTGGCTGTTCAGCCACAACGGCGCGCTGCCCGGCTGGCCCGAGCGGTACGGGCCGCTGGCCGGCGAACTGCCGCCCGCCGAACTCCTGGCGCTGGAGGCGCGGACCGACTCGGCCCTGCTGTGGGCCCTGGTCCTGCACCGGCTGCGGGGCGGCGCCGAACCCGGCGAGGCGCTGGCGGAGACCGTCCGGGAGACCGCCAAGTACGGCGACGCCCGGCTCAACCTGCTGCTCACCGACGGCACCTCGATCGCCGCCACCGCCTGGGGCGACACCCTGTACCACCGCGCCGGGCCGGCCGGCGGCGTGCTGGTCGCCTCGGAGCCCGGCGACGACGGACCCGACTGGGCCGAGGTGCCCGACCGCTCCCTGCTGCTCGCCACCGCAGCGGGCAGCACCGTCCGACCGATCGACTGACCCCACGCCCTCGAGAGGACCCCACCGTGACCGGATACGACCTCACCCGACTGCTGCCCGCCGACCACTTCCACCACGCGCTACGCCACGACGTCCAGAACGGTCTGACCGCGAGTCCCAAGTGGCTGCCCCCGAAGTGGTTCTACGACGCCCGGGGCAGCGAGCTGTTCGAGGAGATCACCCGGCTGCCCGAGTACTACCCGACCCGCGCCGAACGCTCCATCCTGGTCGCCCGCGCCCCGGAGATCGCCGAGGTCAGCCGGGCCCGGACGCTGGTCGAGCTGGGATCCGGGTCGTCCGAGAAGACCCGGCTGCTGCTGGACGCGCTGCGCGGGCTCGGCACCCTCGACAGCTACGTGCCGGTCGACGTCAGCGAGAGCGCCCTGGAGGCGGCCGGGCGGGCCCTGACCGAGGACTACCCGGGGCTGGGCGTGCACGCCGTGCTCGCCGACTTCACCCACGGCCTGCACCTGCCCGACGGCGACGGGCCCCGGCTGCTCGCCTTCCTCGGCGGCACCCTCGGCAACCTGCTGCCCGCCGAACGCGCCCGCTTCCTCGCCGGGATCGGCGAACGGCTGCGGCCCGACGACGCGCTGCTGCTCGGCACCGACCTGGTGAAGGACACCGGCGTGCTGGTCGCCGCGTACGACGACGCGGCCGGGGTGACCGCGGAGTTCAACCTCAACGTGCTCAACGTGCTCAACCGGGAACTGTCGGCGGACTTCGACCCGGCGCAGTTCGAGCACGTCGCACTGTGGGACGCCGAGCAGGAGTGGATCGAGATGCGGCTGCGCTCGCGGCGCGACCAGACCGTGAAGATCCCCGAGCTCGACCTGCCGCTGCACTTCGCCGAGGGCGAGGAGCTGCGCACCGAGGTGTCGGCGAAGTTCCGGCGCGAGCGGGTCGCGACGGAGCTGGCGGCGGCGGGTATGCGGCTCGCCGAGTGGTGGACCGACGAGCAGGGCCGCTTCGGCCTCTCGCTCGCCCGCCCGGCGTCCGCCGGCTGAGCCGCGCCGTCCGGACCCTTACCGCCCGGCGCCGATCGGGCTGGACCTCACCGGCGCCGGGCCCCGAAGATCGTCGGCATGGACTTCCTCATCCTGCACGGCTGGCAGAACCGCCGCCCCGTCGACCACTGGCAGCACTGGCTCGCCGGGCAGCTCACCGGGCTCGGCCACCACGTCGACTACCCGCAGCTCCCCGACCCGGACGAGCCGCGGTTGGAGGCCTGGCTCGGCGAGCTGGAGCGGCTGCCGGCCCGGCCCGGCGGGCGGACGGTGCTCTGCCACAGCCTCGGCTGCCTGCTGTGGCTGCACGCGCTGGACCGGGGGCTGCCCGTCGCGGCCGGGGCGGAGCGGGTGCTGCTGATCGCGCCGCCCTCCCCCGAGGTGACGGCGGGCATCCCGGAGATCGCCGGCTTCGCCCCACCGACCGCCCTCCGGCCGGGCCCCTCGGTGCGGCTGGTCGCCGCCGACGACGACCCCTACTGCCCGGGCGGCGCGCTCGCCGCGTACGCCGGGCCGCTCGGCCTGGACTCCGACCTGGTGCCGGGCGGGGCGCACCTCAACCCGGACTCCGGCTACGGCCCCTGGCCCGGCCTGCTCGCCTGGTGCCTGGACCCGGCCGTGCGGGTGACCGGACGGGAGCGGCCCGGGCGGTGATCCGGACGGGATCGGCCCGCGAGTCGGGCACACCCTAGCGGCGGGGCGGGCGCGGTGTGGGCCGAATCGCTCACTCTCTGCGCCCAACCACGCACATCCGGTACTCCTGTGACTCGGGAGGGATGTGCTCTTGATCTTCAGTCGCCTTCGTACACGCAAGCCGGCCCCGGCAGGGGTCTGTCCGTTCGGCCACCACCAGCAGGCGGGCCACCCGCACCACGCCGTGCCCCCGGTGCACGACGCCGCCGGACCGCCCGGGGGCGCCGGGCAGCGCGGACTGGTCGCGGAGGCCGCCGCGTTCGTCCGCCAGTTCCACGAGGAGACCCCCGCGGCCGGCGACCCCCTGCCGCGGCTGCGCGAGGTGATCGCCGAGATCGAGCGGACCGGCACCTACCGGCACACCGTCGAGGAGCTGGCGTTCGGCGCCCGGATCGCCTGGCGGAACTCGGCGCGCTGCATCGGACGGCTGTACTGGCGCAGCCTGGTGGTGCGCGACCTGCGGCACGTCACCGGGCCGGAGGAGATGGCGCAGGAGTGCTTCACGCACCTGCGCACCGCCACCAACGGCGGCCGGATCCGCCCGGTGGTGTCGGTCTTCGCGCCGGACGCGCCGGGCCGCCCGGCCCCCCGGATCCTCAACTCCCAGCTGGTGCGCTACGCCGGCTACCTGGACGAGGACGGCGTCCGGACCGGCGACCCGGCCGGGGAGCGACTGGCCTCACTGGCCCGATCGCTGGAGTGGAAGAGCGGCGAAGGCCGGTTCGACGTCCTGCCGCTGCTGATCCAGCCCGGGCCGGGCGCGGAGCCGCGCTGGTTCGAGGTGCCGGACGACGCGGTGCTGGAGGTGGACCTGCGCCACCCCGAGCACGGCTGGTTCGCCGAGCTGGGGCTGCGCTGGTACGCGGTGCCGGCGATCAGCGACATGACCCTGGAGATCGGCGGGGTGCGCTACCCGGCGGCGCCCTTCAACGGCTGGTACATGGGCACCGAGATCGGCGCCCGCAACCTGGCGGACGCCGACCGGTACGCGATGCTGCACGAGGTCGGGCGGCGGCTCGGCCTGGACACCTCCTCCGAGCGCACGCTCTGGCGGGACCGCGCGCTGGTCGAGCTGAACGTCGCGGTGCTGCACTCCTTCCAGGAGGCCGGGGTGACGATGGCCGACCACCACACCGAATCGGAGCGCTTCCTGCGGCACATCGCCCAGGAGGAGCGGCTCGGCCGGCCCACCCCCGCCGACTGGAGCTGGATCGTGCCCCCGGTCTCCGGCGGCCTCACCCCGGTCTACCACCGCTACTACGACCCGGTGGACCCGGACCTGCGGCCCGCCTTCCTGACCCGCGAGCCGTGGTGAGCCCGGCCGGGTGGAAAACCGCTGGCCGACGGGGTGGTCCACCCGGAGAATGCGCGGGTGCAGACGAATGAAGAACGGCGTGTCACCGCCGTGGTGACCTGGCAGGGCGAACTCCTGGGCGAGGTCGGCCCGTTCCCGGTGGACTCCCCGCACTGGGCCGAAGCGGCGTGCGTGGTGGACGGGTTGACGGACCGGATCGGCGTCCCGGCGGTGGTGCTGCGGCTGCTGTCGGTGGACGGCGGCGAGGGCGGCCGCGGCGGGCTGGTCCGCTACCACGTGGAGGCGCTGGAGCGTCCGGCCGCCGAGCTGGAGCCGGCCCCGGTGGACGGCGAGCTGGCGGACCACCCGCTGCGCCTGCCGTGGGCGACGGCGGACGGGCTGCGGGCCGCGCTCGACTGGGCCGGGGCCGAGCTGGCCGCCCTCGGCCGCCCGGCGCTCGGCCCGGCGGAGCAGGTGAAGACCTGGAACCTCTCCGGCCTGTTCCGGATCCCGACCGCCGACGGCCCGGTCTGGCTGAAGACCACGCCGCCGTTCGGCGTGGACGAGGCCCGTGCCATCGCGCTGTTCGCCACCGCCGACCCGGCGCTGGTCCCCGGTGTGCTGGCGGCGGACGACCACCGGGTGCTGCTGGAGCAGGTGCCGGGCGTGGACTGCTGGGGCGTGCCCGAGGACGCCATGCTCGACGCCGTGGAGAACCTCGCCCGCGCCCAGGCCGCGCTGGCCGGCCGTCGCGACCCGGCGCTGAGCGACCGGACGCCCGCCGCGCTGGCCGGCGCGTTCGGCGAGCTGCTGGCGAGCGGCAAGGTGACCGACCTGTCCGCCGAGGAGCTGGCGGCGGCGCACGCGCTCACCGGTCAACTGCCCGGCATCGCCGACGCGTTGGCGGCCTGCGGGCTGCCGGAGAGCCCGGTGCACGGCGACTACCACCCGGGCAACTGGCGCCACCGGGACGGCGTCACGGTGGCGATCGACTTCTCCGACGCGTTCTTCGGCCACCCGGCCTTCGACGGCCTGCGGGCGCGGCCGTTCCTGTCGCCGGAGCGCTGGGCCGAGGCCCGCGGGCGCTGGGTGGCGGCCTGGCGGGAGCTGGCGCCGGGCAGCGACCCGGAGCGGGCGCTGGAGCTGGCCGCGCCGCTGATGCACGTGTACTACGCGATCCGCTACCAGGAGTTCCTGGACGGCATCGAGCCGAGCGAGCGGATCTACCACGAGGGCGACCCGGCGGGCGAGATCCGCCGGGCGCTGGAGGCCGTCGCGGGCTGAGGCCCGCCGCGCGCCTCGGGCCGGGCGGGCCGCGCGCCGGGGTCAGCCCGCGTTCAGGCGGGCGTAGCGCAGTTCGAGACCGTCCAGGAGCGCCTCCAGGCCGGTCTCGAACGCGCCCTCGTCGATCGAGCGGCGGTGCTCGGCCAGCAGGTGCGCCTCGCCCAGGTGCGGGTAGTGCGCCGCGTACAGCTGGGCGTCCTCGGGGAAGCCGGCCGCGAAGGAGCCGAGCGCGGAGCCGGTGATGAAGTAGCGCATCAGCGCACCGACCCGGGTGGCCTGTCCGCGCGGCCACCCGGCGTCCACCAGGCAGCCGAAGACGGCGTCGGCGAGCCGGAGCGCGTTCGGCCGGCGGCCGGGTCCCTGGGCCAGCACCGGCACGATGTTGGGGTGGGCGGCCAGCGCCGCCCGGTACGAGCGGGCCCAGTCGCGCAGCGCCGTCCGCCAGGACCGCGGCGCGTCGAACATCGACAGGTCCACCTCGCCCATCACACTGTCGACCACGGCGTCGAGCAGCTCGTCCTTGGTGGCGAAGTGGTTGTAGAGCGAGGGCCCGCTGACCGAGAGCTCGGTGGCCAGGCGGCGGGTGGAGAGCCCGTCCAGGCCTTCGGCGTCGACCAGGGCGAGGGCGGTCGACACGATCCGCCCGCGGCTGAGCAGCGGGGTGCGCGGTCGGGCCACGGTCGCCTCCTCCGGTCCGTTCGGGTGACCGCCCATTGTTGCAGGCGCCGCGGTGCGGTCCCCCTTCCCAGGCCGCCGGGTGCGGGCTACAGTCACCATAAAACTTGCAGCGCTAGTTTATCGAGGTGCCCGCCGCATGAACCTGGAACTCACCGAGGAGCAGGCCGCCGTCCGCGAACTCGCGGCGGACTTCACCGACCGCGAGATCGTGCCGCACGCCGCCGAGTGGGACCGGGCCGAGCAGGTGGACCTGGGGATCGTGCGCAAACTCGGCAAGCTGGGCTTCCTCGGCCTCACCCTGCCCGAGGAGTACGGCGGCAGCGGCGGCGACCACCTCGCGTACTGCCTGGTCCTGGAGGAGCTCGGCCGCGGCGACTCCTCGGTGCGCGGCATCGTCTCGGTCTCGCTGGGCCTGGTCGGCAAGTCCGTCAACTCCTTCGGCACCGAGGAGCAGAAGCGGCACTGGCTGCCCCGGCTCACCTCCGGCGAGGCGCTGGCCTGCTTCGCGCTCACCGAGCCCGGCACCGGCTCGGACGCCGCCAACCTCACCACCCGCGCGGTGCGCGACGGCGACGACTGGCTGATCACCGGCTCGAAGACGTTCATCACCAACGGCACCTGGGCCGAGGTCGCCCTGGTCTTCGCCCGCACCGGCGGGCCGGGCCACCGGGGGGTGACGGCGTTCCTGGTGCCCACCGACTCCCCCGGCTTCGAGCGGCGGCTGATCCACGGCAAGCTCGGCCTGCGCGGCCAGGCCACCGCCGAGCTGACCTTCGACGGCGTCCGGGTGCCCGACAGCGCCCGGCTCGGCGCGGAGGGCAAGGGCTTCACCGTCGCCATGGCCGCCCTCGCCAAGGGCCGGATGTCGGTCGCCGCGGGCTGCGTCGGCATCGCCCGGGCCTGCCTGGAGGCCGCCGTGAGGTACGCCGGCGAGCGCGAGCAGTTCGGGAAGCCGATCGCCTCGCACCAGCTGGTGCAGGAACTGATCTCCGACATCGCCGTCGACGTGGACGCCGCCCGACTGCTCACCTGGCGGGTCGCCGACCACATCGAGCGCGGACTGCCGTTCGCCACCGAGTCCTCCGTCGCCAAGCTGTACGCCAGCGAGGCGGCGGTGCGGGCCGCCAACAACGCCCTCCAGGTCTTCGGCGGCTACGGCTTCATCGACGAGTACCCGGTCGGCAAGTACCTGCGCGACGCGCGGGTGATGACCCTGTACGAAGGCACCAGCCAGATCCACAAGCTGCTGATCGGGCGATCCCTGACCGGCATCAACGCGTTCTAGTATCGAGATTAGGAGCCCGACGAAGTGCGTCCTGTCTACTTCGCCGCCGCCCGCCGCACCCCGATCGGGAAGCTGCGCGGCGCGCTGTCCACCGTCCGGCCGGACGACCTGTCCGCCGCCGTGCTGCGCGGACTGCTCGACGGCGTCCCGCAGCTCGACCCCGCCCGGATCGACGACGTCTACTGGGGCGCCGCCAACCAGGCCGGCGAGGACAACCGCAACCTCGCCCGGATGGCCGTCCTGCTCGCCGGACTGCCCGACACCGTCCCCGGCGCCACCCTCAACCGGCTCTGCGCCTCCGGCCTGGAGGCCGTCACCACCGCCGCCCGGGCGATCGGCTCCGGCGACGCGGACGTGGTGGTCGCCGGCGGCTGCGAGTCGATGAGCCGCGCGCCGTTCGTGCTGCCCCGCCCCGACGAGGCGCTGCCGCACCGGATGGAGACCTTCGACACCCGGCTCGGCTGGCGGATCACCAACCCGCGGATGCACGAGCTGCACGGCGTGCTCTCGATGGGCGAGACCGCCGAGGAGGTCGCCCGGCGCCACGGCGTCAGCCGCGAGGAGCAGGACCGGTTCGCCCTGCGCAGCCACCGGCTGGCGGCCGCGGCCCGCAAGGACGGCCTCTTCGACGCCGAACTCCTCTCCGTGGTACGGCCGGACGGCGTCACCGTCACCGAGGACGAGTGCATCCGCGAGGACACCACCCTGGAGAAGCTCGGCCGCCTCAAGCCGGTCTTCCGGGCCGGCGGCAGCGTCACCGCGGGCAACGCCTCACCGATGAACGACGGCGCGGCCGCCCTGCTGCTGGTCAGCGAAGAGGTCCTGCGGGAGCTGGAGTTGGAGCCGCTCGGCCGGTACGTCGCGGGCGCCTCGGCCGGGGTCCACCCGGACGTGATGGGCATCGGCCCGGTGCCCGCCACCCGCAAGGTGCTGGCCCGCGCGGGCTGGAGCGTCACCGACATCGACGAGGCCGAGTTCAACGAGGCCTTCGCCGCCCAGGCGCTCGCCAGCGTACGGGAGTTGCGCTTCGACCCGGAGCTGGTCAACCCGACCGGCGGCGCCATCGCGCTCGGCCACCCGCTCGGCGGCTCCGGCGCCCGCATCCTCACCACCCTGCTGCACCGGATGCACCGCACCGGCGCCCGCCGCGGCCTCGCCACCATGTGCGTCGGCGTCGGGCAGGGCACCGCCGTCGTCGTCGAGAACGTCTGAGACCCACCGAACAGCGTTACGCAGAAATGGAGTTGGCAATGGATCGGTTCACCGGCAAGGTCGCCGTGGTGACCGGGGCGGCCCAGGGCATCGGCGCCGCCACCGCGATGCGGCTCGCGGAGGAGGGCGCCACGGTCGCCGTCGTCGACCTCACCGCCGAGCGCGCGGCGGACACCGTGGCCGCGATCACCGCGAAGGGCGGTACGGCCCGGGCGTACGGCTGCGACGTCGCCGACTACGACGCGGTGGAGGCCGTCTTCGCGGCCGTGGTCGAGGAGCTGGGCGCGATCCACATCCTGGTGAACAACGCCGGGATCACCCGCGACAACCTCTTCTTCAAGATGCCGAAGTCCGACTGGGACGCCGTGCTGACGGTCAACCTGACCAGCGCGTACAACTGCAGCCACGTCGTGCAGAAGTACATGGTCGCGCAGAAGTACGGCAAGATCGTCTCGCTCAGCTCGCGCTCCGCGCTCGGCAACCGCGGCCAGGCCAACTACGCCGCCGCCAAGGCCGGCATCCAGGGCCTCACCGCGACCCTGGCCATCGAGCTCGGCCCGTTCAACATCAACGTGAACGCCGTCGCCCCCGGCTACATCGCCACCTCGATGACCGCCGCCACCGCCGAACGCGTCGGCGCCACCGCCGAGGAGCACCAGGCGCTCGCCGCCGACCGCACCCCGCTGCGCCGCGTCGGGCAGCCCGAGGAGATCGCCGCCGTGGTCGCCTTCCTCGCCAGCGAGGACGCGTCGTACGTCAGCGGGCAGACGCTGTACGTCAACGGCGGCGCCCGCTAGCACGGCCGGAGGGCGCGGGCCCGGTGCTTCGGCGCCGTACGGGCCCGCGCCCTCGGGTCAGAACGGCTAGGCCCGCGCCTTGGCCTCGGCGAGCTGCATCAGGTGGCGCTCCGCCGCGCGGAGCTTGCGGCCGTCGGGGCCCGGCAGGTGGGCGCGCAGTTCGATGATGTCCGGGGCGATCCTGATCGCCTCGGCGGGCTCGGGGATCGCCCGCCAGCACGCCTCGGCGTTGGTCGCGGCCTGCTGGGTCTCCGGGTGCCCGGCGCCCTCGGTGCGCAGCAGGACCACCGCCACCTGGCGGTACAGCTCCGCGGCCAGGGCCGGGCTGCCCGCGAGCCGGGAGACGTGCGCGCGCACCTGGCGGGCCTGCAGCACCGCCGGCGCGTCGTCGCCGTGGGCGGCGACGGCCTCCTGCTCCAGCGTCAGCGCGAGCTCGGCGGCGGTCGTGTGGTCGCCCGCGTCGGCGCAGCGGACGATCCGGCCGATCGCCTCGCGGTAGTCGGTCGACGGCGCCGGAGGCGGCGCCTTGGCCAGGTCGACGGTGGCGGCGAGCGGGTCGGAGCCGGGCTTCGCCAGGTCCACGGTCGCCGCGAGCGGGCCGGAGGCGGGCCCCGAGGAGCCGGACGCCGCGGGGCCGGGCGCCGCGGGGCCGGGCGCCGCACCGGGCGGCGGGGCCTGGGTCGACGCCGCAGGGCCGTGGGCCGTGGCCGCGCCGGGCGCGATCGCCGGGCCCGGGCCCGGAGCTCCGCCCGGGGTGGGCAGCGGGTCGTGGGCCGGAGCCGGACCGCCGCGCACCGCGTCCGGGGTCGGTTCCGACCGGCCGGGGGCGAGGTCCAGGGTCGCGGCGAGCGGGTCGCTGTTCCGCGGCTCGGCCAGGTCGACGGTGGCGGCGAGCGGGTCCGTACCCGGCTTCGCCAGGTCCACGGTCGCCGCGAGCGGGCCGGAGGCGGGCCCCGAGGCGCCGGGAGCCCCGCCCGGGGCGGGCAGGCCGGCGGTCGCCGCCAGGGGCTCGGCAGCGGTGTCGCCGGCCTTGAGCAGGGAGACGGGCCGGGGCGGTCGCGGCGGCGTGGGCGGGACGCCCGGCTTGCGGAGGCTGACCATGCCGCGCGGCGTCCAGCCGGGGCTCACCCGGGTCCGTACCGTGCCGTCGGCCGTGCTCGCGGCGACGGACGGCGGGCCGGCCGGCGGCGCCGGGACCCGGGGTTCGGCGGCGGCGGGAGCGGGCGCGGGCTCGGTGCCGGCGCCGGCGCCGGCACCGATCTGCCGCGAGGTGTTGCGGAAGTACGGGCGCCCGGCCGGGTGGGCGACCACCACGATGTTGTCGGCGCGCAGCACGGAGTGGACCTGCGGCTGGAGCTGTTCGGGCGTCAACAGGGTGTCGGCGCCCGGCTGGCCCCGGTGCAGGGACTCGACCAGGGCGCGGGTGAAGGTGCCGATCTGGTCGGGGTCGGGGCTGATCGCGGCCCACATCGGCACGCCTTCGGCGAGGCCGTGGCCGAGGGCGAGGAGCTGCGGCCAGGTGGCGTGGTCGGCGCTGAGGTCGGCGATGACGAGGGTGTCGAGTTCGGCGGGCCGGTGGCGCAGCTCGGTGGCGAGCGCGGACCAGGGCAGGCTCTCGGACGGCTTGGCGTCACGGAGGGTCAGGTACAGCTGGCCGCCGCGCCGGTCGGTGATCAGGTGGCCGCCGAGGTGGATCAGGACCGGCCCGAGGTGGCGGGCGGCGGCCCGCAGGTGGGCCAGGACGGTCTGCGGTTCGGCGCCGCCGGGCAGGTGGACGGCGTCCACCGCGTCGGCGGAGAGCAGGATCTGCGGGGCCACGCCGGCGAGGACGGTGGAGAGCATCTCGGCGTGCGCGGATCCGCCGCGGCCCCAGGAGCGCCGGCCGCCGTAGCCGCCCTCGATGACCAGGATGCGGCCGCGCAGGCCGCCGCCGATGCCGTGCGCGGGGGCGTCCGGGCCCGCCGGTGCCGGCGCCTGGCCGGGCACGACGGCGGGCATCACGCCGGTCCACCCGGTCGCCGGGGCGGTGGGCGGCAGCGGCGGGACGGGCGGCAGCGCACCGGCGGCCGGCGGCGCGGCCACTGGCGCGGAGTCAGGTCGGGCGAAGGGGTCGGCGGCGGCGGTGCGCGGCAGCTCGAACGGGTCGGGGGGGGCCGGAGCGGCCGGTTCGCCGCCGGGGCCGGGCAGTTTGACGGTCTGCTCGGGATCCACCGGGGTCTGCGATCCGTCCGCGGATGCGGTCGTCAGGTCCGCCACTGCCCGTCATCCCCCCGCCCTGCCGCGGTCGCGGCACCGTGCCCGGTCAGCCACCTTACGGGGTCGCCGGGATCGGAGCCAGGCCCGGGTGCCGCAGCCGGGCGGAGCGGACGCCTGCTCAGTAGTGCACGGTGATCCGCCGCGCGGGCCCGTCCACCCGGACCCGGCCGCCGTACGGGACGACCTGCTGCGGCTCGGTGTGCCCGAGGTCGACGTCGAAGACGGCGAGCGTGTCGGGGGCGTACGCGGCCAGCGCCCGCAGCACCGCCGCGCGCTGCTCGGCGCGGTACGTCTCGCGGGCGGCCCGGTCGTTGCGCTTCTCGAAGTTCCACGCCATGGCGCGGCCCATCAGCAGCGCGGGGAACTGCCGGAGCAGCCCGCGCTCGCCCATCGCGCGCAGGGTCCGCCAGACCGTGTCCGCACTCGGCAGCTCCTCGGAGGTCTCCAGGAGGAGCACGTGGCCCGCGTACGCCTCGGGCTCCTTGATCCGGTCGGCCATCAGCATGCCGGCGAGGACCTCCAGGCAGCCGCCCCAGGTCGGGCCCTCGACCACCCGGTCGGCGTGGTGCCAGGTCCACCCCGGGACGGGCTCGGTGGCGGGCTCCTGCTCGAAGGTGGCGGGGTCGGCCCAGTCGCGGATCTCCTCGGTGATCCGGCCGGGCTCGGCGAGCTCGTACGGGCCGGTGGTGAACAGGGCGGCACGCGCGGAGGCGGCGGTCATCGGGTGCATCGCGCCGGGCCGGCCGAACTGGGTCATCACCGAGGCGCCGTGGTAGCCGACGATGCCGAGGCCCCAGAGGAAGTCCAGCAGGTTGGTGTTGTCGCTGAAGCCGAAGAACGGCTTGGGGTTGGCCCGGATCAGCTCGGCGTCCAGGTGCGGGACCACCGTGATCTGGTCGTCGCCGCCGATCGAGGCGATCACCGCCTTGATCTCCGGGTCCGCGAAGGCGGCGTGCAGGTCGGCGGCGCGCGCCTGCGGGCTCGCGCCCATGGTCCGGGTGGTCGGGTACTCGACCGGCTTGAGGTCGAACTCCTCGACCAGCCGGCGCAGCCCGAGCTCGTACGGCAGGGGGAGGACTCCGGGCAGGCCGGCGGCCGGCGAGACGACCGCGACGCGGTCGCCGGGGCGGGGCTTGGGAGGGATGATCGGCGCGTCCATGACGAGATCGTAGGCGGCGGGCCGTCCGGCGACGACGGGTTATCGGACGCGTCCGTCCGGCCCGGGCTGCGCCACGTCGAGCAGGGTCTTGCCGAGCGTCGCCCGGGACTCGATGGCACGGTGCGCGTCGGCGGCCCGCTCCAGCGGGAAGCGCCGGCCGATCACCGGCCGCAGCCGCCCCGCCGCCGCCTCCGCGAGGACGTGCTCGGTGGCCGCGCGGACCCGGTCCGGCGTCGGACGCAGCCCGAGCAGGGTCACGTCGCGCGCCCCCGCCTCCTCCGCGTCGATGCCGGCCCAACTGCCGCTGGCCAGACCGAAAGAGACCATCCGTCCACCGGCCCCGAGTCTGCCGAACGCCGCCCGGCCGATCTCCCCGCCGACACCGTCGAAGACCACGTCCAGCTGACCGACCCGCTCCGCCCAGCCCGGCTCGGTGTAGTCGACCGTGGCGTGCGCGCCGAGCTCGCGGGCCAGCGCCAGCTTGGTCGCGCCGCCCGCCGCCCCCGTCACCTCGGCCCCGGCCGCGCCGGCGAGCTGGACCAACAGACTGCCGACCCCGCCGCCCGCCGCCTCCACCAGCACCCGGTCGCCCGGCCGGACGCCGGCCGTCTCCACCAGCATCGCGGCGGTCCGGCCGTCGGCCAGCAGCGCCAGCGCCGCCTCCGGCGCGAGGCCGTCCGGGATGCCGTACAGGCCGTCGGCCGGGGCGAGCGCCAGCTCGGCGTACCCGCCCGAACCGCCGGTCGCCGTCACCACCGAACGTCCCAGCACCGCCCGGTCCACGCCCTCGCCGACCCCCACGACCGTCCCCGCCACGCCGTTGCCCGGCACGAACGGCGGCTCGACGGCGAACGGCCCCCGCCCCGACGCCCGGAACTGGGTCTCCACGAAGGTGATGTTCGCGTGCGACACCCGCACCACCACCTGCCCCGCCCCCGGCACCGGCTCCGGCGCCCACCCCGGCACCAGCACCTCGGGACCGCCGAACTCCCGCACCCACACCGCGCGCATGCCGCCCTCACTCCACTCGACCACCGACCTGTCGGAGCCATCCTGAAACTTCAAGCGAACTTGAAGTCAAGCCCGCTCTGCTACCTTCTCGCTACTCGATCACCGCACGGAGGAGCCGCCCGTGATACCGCCTCAGCCACGCGACCCCCGGGAGTCGGCACTGGGACTCCAGGTCTCCGCCGCGCTGAACGTGGTGTGCCAGATCGCCGCGGTCGTCCTTCTCCTCGCGGGCCTGCCGGACCGGGCGGTCCTGCCCGGCGTACTGGCGCAGGTGTTCCTGGTGATCGGCTACATCGTCGGCGCGGTCTGGTTCCGGCGCTGCTGGGCCAACGCCGCACTGCTCGCCGACGATCCGCTGCCGTTCGGCCCCGGACGGGCGCTGGCCGGCTGGTTGGTCCCGGTGCTGAGCGTGTGGATGCGTTGGCGCCTCCTGCTCGCGCTGCGACGCGCCGGCGAGGCCCCGGTCTCGGCCACGACGGTGCACCTGTGGTGGGGACTGCACCTGGCCGCCGGTGCCGTGGCAGTCGCCGGCATGCTCGGGATCCGGACCGTGGGCACACTGCTCGGCTCCACCGTGCTCTCGGCCGCGAGCGCCGTCGTCTTCGTGCTGATCGCCCGCCGGATCACCGCGCGACAGGTGGAACTGCTGCCGCCCGCGCCCGCCGCCGAGCCGGTCGCGGTCTGACCCGGGCGCTGCTCCGACCGGGGTCACCCGTGCGGTCGGTCCGCCGCCGGGCGGCCGGGACGGCCTAGCGTCGTGCGGGACCGACCGCATGAGGAGGCGTCATGGCGCAGCAGAAGATCACCCCGTTCCTCTGGTTCGACGACCGGGCGGAGGAGGCGGCCGAGTTCTACACCTCGCTCTTCCCGGATTCCCGCATCCTCGAGATCCAGCGCTACGGCGAGGCCGGTCCGGGCGTGGCCGGGACGGTGATGACGGTGTCGTTCGAACTGGCCGGGCAGCGGTACGTCGCGCTGAACGGCGGGCCGCTGTTCAGCTTCACCGAGGCGGTCTCGTTCGAGGTGGACTGCGTAGACCAGGCCGAGGTGGACGAGCTGTGGGCCCGGCTGACCGACGGCGGCGAGGAGAGCGCCTGCGGCTGGCTCAAGGACCGCTTCGGCCTGTCCTGGCAGATCGTGCCGCGCCGGCTCACCGAACTGCTCGCCGACCCGGACCCGGTGAAGGCGGCCCGGGTGATGAAGTCGATGCTCACCATGCGCAAGATCGACGTCCAGGCCCTGGAGGACGCCTACGCGGCCGGCGGCACCGCGTAGGCCCTCCGTCGGAACCCCTGCCGTCACGCTCCGGTGAGGAGGTCGCGCAGCAGCGCCACGGTGTCCGGGTCGAGATCGCGTCCGGTGCGGCGGGAGAGCGCGTCCAGCCGGTTGACCGCCCGGACCAGCTGGTCGCGGGCACCGGCCGAGGCGTACGCGTAGAACAGGTCGCGGTGCAGCAGCTCGACGTCCGGGGCGACCGCCAGCGCGCGGAAGATCGCCGCCTCGGCGGTGCGGTGGTCGCCGTACTGGAGGCGCCGCGCGGCGAGTTCGTGCGCGGTGTCGACGATCGCGGCGAGCATGTCCTGCCGCTCCGACTCGGCCCAGCCGTACGCCCCGGCCGGGGCCTCCGCGAACGGCGCCCCGCGGACCAGCGCCAGCGCGTGCGCCAGCGCGGCGTCGGCGGTCGCCGAGGTCGACCGCATGCCCCGGCGGTAGAGGCTGCGGAACTCGTCCCAGTCGCAGCTGACCGTCGGCACGAGCGCGTACGCGGCCACCGGGTCCGGCCGGCCGGCCGGGGCAGCGTGGTCGATCGGCAGGAACGGACGTCCGTCGGCCGCCGTGCCCAGCCAGCGCGAGAGCGCGGCGAGCTTGGCGGGCAGCGGGTCGGCCAGACGCTCCGCGGTCGCCCGCGGGTCGAGGTGCGCGGCGCCCGGGTGCAGGTCGTGGTCCAGGGCGACGTGCTCGGTGCCGGGCCGCAGCGCCAGGTACGCGGCCAGCTCGGTCAGCCGGACGGCCGCGGCCGGCTCGACCTGACCGGCGGCGCTCAGCACGTCGACCGGGCCGAGGACGCGGATCCTGGGCGCGGTCCGGGCGGCGTGCGCCTCCGAGGAGCGCAGGATCGCCAGCAGGTCGTCGCTGTCGGTACGGGCCGGCCCGGTGTCCGGCCGCGGCGCGGGGCGGGTGGGTGCGGCGGCCGGGCCGTGCGCGTCGGGCGCGGGCACCTGGTCGTGCGTCGGCGCCGGCTCGCCGTCGGCGACCGGGGGCACCTCGGTCTCGCCGGGCACCACCCGGGCCGGGGGCGCGGCCGGCGACAGCGACGCCTCCGCCCCGCCGGCGGCCGGCCCCGCGAACGGGGCGGTGGGCTGCGCGGCCTCCGGCGCGGGGAACGCCGGCGACTGCTGGGCTGCGGCCGCGTGGGGGGCCGCCTGCGGCAGCGGCACGGCGGCCGGCTGGTCCGCGGCATCCGGAGTGGTGTACGGGGCCCGGGACGCGACCGGCAGCTCGGCCGCGGCCGCGTAGGGGGCCTGCGGCAGGGGCGCGGTGGACGACGGCTCCGCCTCCGCGGCGATCGATGGCCCGAACGCACCCGGCTGCGCCACCGGCGACCCCGGCAGCGACGGCTCTGGCCCCGCGGCCCCCTGGCCCGGCGCGGCCTCCGGCCCCCAGGACACCGACGCACCCGGCTGCGCCACCGGCGACCCGGGCAGCGACGGCTCTGGCCCCGCGGCCCCCGGCTCCACCGGTGCGAACGGACCGGCCGTGGCCGCCGCGGGCGGGAGCCGGTCCGGCCCGGCGAGGTCCGCCGCCCGCCCGGCGGCGGCGGCGTCCTCCGGTCGGCGGCCGGTCGCGGCGGGCTGGGCCGGAGCGGCGGGCGCCGTACCGGACGGCAGGGCGGCCGGGCCCCGGCCGTAGGGGTTGGTGGCCGGCGGGTGGACGGGGCTGACGGCGTGCAGCCCGAGGCCGTTGATGCTGTGGCGCGGCGCGGTGGTCGCCGCCGGGGCGTCCGGGGACGGGGTCACGGTCGGCGCGGTGCCCGCGAACGGGCTGGCGCCGGTGGCGATGACCCGCGCGAGCAGGCGCGTCGCGGCCTCGTCGCCGCCCGCCCCACCGGCCGGGCCCGATGCCGCGACGGCGGCCAGTACCGGCACGGGAAGCGGGAGTTCCGTCGGCACGAGGTCGTCGTCCTCGTCCGCGCCGGGGCCGTCGAGGGTCCACTCGGGTGCCGGGTGCTGGGTGAAGTCCCCGGAGCTGCGCACGAGTTCGCCGAGGTGGTCGTACTGTTCCCGGTCCAGGCGCTGGAGTTCGACGGTCAGGTGGAGGCCGGGCAGCTGGGCGGGGCCGGTCGCGGGGAGGGTCCAGCGGGCGACCGGGCCGGAGCCGCGTTCGGGGGCGCGGGTGACGACGGCGAGGCAGGTGCGCGGGCGGCCGTCGAGCAGCCGGCCGAGCTCGGCGGGCACGGTGCCGGACGGCGGCTGGGCGCAGAGCACGATCTCGGGGATCCACGACTCGTCGGCGTGGCCGCGGCTGCGGGCGTCGCGCGGGCTGGTGGCGTCGGCGCCGATCAGGGTGGCGCGGGCCTTGGCGGTGCGCGGGCCGAGGGCGGCGAGCGCGGACTCGATGGTGGGGTGGTGGTGGACCCGGTCGGCGGCGGGCCCGGAGCCGGGCAGGTCGGCGGCGACGCCGACCAGGTGGAGGTGGAGCCGGTCGGCGAGCGGGCTGTGGGCGAGTTCGACGGCGAGGGTGCGCAGCACGTCCTCGGCGTCGTCGGGGTGACCGGAGAGGTGGACGAGCCGGACGGTCTCCAGGTCGGCGAGGACGACCGAGCCGTCCGGCGAGCAGCCGAGGGTGACGAGCGCCGGGTAGGGGGCGGGGTACTTGGCGGCCTGACCCGCGGAGAGCAGGTCGGAGGCGTCGTCGGGGCACCACCACACGTTCGCCGCGTGGGCGGCGCGGAACGGGGCGATCGGGACGGCGGGGGCGGCGAGGTGGAGTTCGACGGTCCGGCCGGTGGTGATCCGGGCGGCGACCAGGGCGGGGAGCTTCTTGCCGCCGCGCACGGTGTTGCGGGAGAGGGTGCGCAGGGCGCGGTTGAGCAGCTCCAGGCCGTCGATGTCCTGGCGTGCCTTCAGTTCCGCCTCGAAGCGGGCGGCGGCCGGGGCGGGCATGGTGATCCGGTGCCGGGGGCGGCGGGCGCGCAGCTGGTCGGTGCGGCGGCGGGCGACGGAGCCGATCAGCACGGCGGCGAGCAGGACGCCGACGGTGGAGGCGGCGAAGGCGACCGTGTAGTCGTCGCTCGGCGCCTCGGCGTGCTGGTCGGCGGCGGGTGCGGTGTGCTCGACGGGCGCCACCGGCCCGGCCGAGGCGGGTGCCGAGGCGGGGGCGGATGCCGCAGGTGCCGGGGCCGTCCCCGCCGGTGCGGGGCCCGGCGGCGGGGTCGGCTGCTGCTCCGCACCGGGCGGCGGGGTGGGCGCCGGCTCGGTCGCGGGGGCCGGGTCCGTGGTCGGCGCGGGGGCCTGGGCGGGGGCTCCGGGCAGGCTGAGCACCATGCCCGGCACCACCACGTCCGGGTCGGTGAGCCGCTCGCCGTCGGGGGCCCGGACGCCCTTGTTGGCGTCGAAGATCTGCGGCCACCGCTCGGCGTCGCCCAGCTCGCGCTGGGCGATGGCGGAGAGCGTGTCGCCCTGGTGCACGGTGACGGTGGCGTGCGCGGGCGCGGACCCGGCGGACGCCCCGCCCGTCGTGGATTCGGCCGGCGCGGCGCCGCCCCCCGGTCCGCCGCCCGCGCCGGTGTCCGGCTTGGCGTCGGCGGGCATCAGCAGCCGCCACCCGGGCTGGATCGGCCGGTCCGCGTCGAAGCGGGTGCCGGAACCGTCCATCGCCCGACCGTCGTTGAGCTTGGCGATCTCCACCCAGCGCTCGCCGGAGCCGAGTTGGCGCTCGGCGATCGACCAGAGGCTGTCGGCGGGCCGGGTGTCGCGGACGGTGTAGCCGGGCTGCTGCTCGGCGGTCGGAGCGGTGGCGGGCGCGGCGGCGGGCAGCGCGGCGTACGCGGTGGTGCCGGCCGGCAGCGCGGGGGCGGTGGCGGGCGCGATCTGCACGCGTTCGGTGGCGGCGAAGGCCGATCCGGCGACCGGGACCAGGGCGAGGACGGATCCGACCAGGCCGGCGGCGATCCGCTGGCTCCAGCCGAAGGCGGGCAGCCGGCGGGCGACCCGGCCGCGCAGCTGGGCGGGGATCTCGACGAGCACGGAGAACGCGAAGCACAGCCAGGCCAGCCAGCCGACCGCGACCAGCGCCCACAGGAAGAGCCGGCCGTCGTCGGGGCTGGTCAGCGCGGCGATCACGCCGCCCTCCACCGGGCCGCCCATGTCGGCGACCGCGAGGGTGCCGTAGAGCAGCAGGGCGGGCACGCCGACCAGCAGGACGAGCAGGGCGACGAGCGCGCCGAGCGCGGTGACCACCGCGCCGCCGGTGCGCCGTCGCCGGGCGGGCCGCGCCGGCACCGCCCGGTGGCCGCGGCCACCGGACCGGCCGGTCGCGTCGGTGGAACGTCCGCCGGTGGTACGGTCCTTGGCTCCTCGCGCGGCCATCAGCCGTTCTCCGCTTCCGTGACGCCGTGCAGCAGGGTGGCCTTTCCGTGCCCGTGCACGGAAAGGGTGGTGATGCGGACGGCGCCGAGCAGCGCGGTCCGGTACTCGGTGTCGACCGTGACCGTGACGGTCTGCGGGTCGGGGAAGTTCACGCTGCCGTGCAGACCGAGGCGCTGGAGGTAGCTGAGCGCGGCGTCCCGCGCGGTGGCCTGCACCAGCCGGTAGCCGAGGCCGTCGCGCAGGGCCTTCTCGTCGAGTTGCTGACCGGCGAACCGGGCGGCCTCCTGCGCCCGCGCGTCGGCGTTCTCGATGGCGCGCAGCCGGCCGCCGAAGTCGAGCACCACCCCGACCAGGACGACCAGGCTGGCCGCGCTGATCGCGACCAGGACCGAGATCGCCCCCTTGTCGCGTGCCTCCGGCGACCGTCGCCGGGGCCACCGCGCGCGCTGCCGCAGCCGCTTCATCCGCCCCTCCCCCACCACGTCCGTCACTGCCCCCGGTAGCGGTCGATCACCGAGGTGAACTCCCCCGTCACTGTCTTCTCCCCCGGCACGCCGTCGAACCGCAGCAGATCCCGCAGCGCGACCCGGCAGCTGACCCGGACGGTCACCGTCCGCAGGTTCCCGCCGGCGAACGGCTGGTCTCGGAAGACCGGTTGGCCGACCGGGTCCTGGCCGCACCGCAGCCGGCGGTCGCCCAGCACCTGGGCGGCGGCCTCGGCCGCCGCCGACCGGGCGCCGTCCTCGCTGCGGGCCAGCGAGGCGGCCCGGGCGGCCGCGCGGGCCGCGGCGTCGACCACCGACCCGGTGGTCTGCAGCCGTCCGGCGGCGGCGGCCATCAGCGCGAAGGAGAGCACCACCGGGAGCAGCATCGCCGCTTCGAGCGCCAGGCTCCCCCGGTCGGATGCCCGACGCCCGCGGATCGACGGACGCGTTCTCACGGTGCCCCCTGCTGAGTGAAGCGCTCGCGCGGAGCGCTGACCGTCTGGGTCACGGACAGCCGGTCGAATCCGGGCAGGACCGCCAGCGGTTGGACGCTGACGGTGAGTTGGTAGGTGTCGGGTCCGCCGCTCGCCACCACCGACCGCTCCTTCGCCAGCTCCCCGACCCGGTCCAGGAAGTCCCTGGCCCGGTTGGGGCCGTCGTCCGCGTGCGCGTCCCGCAGCCGGCCCGCCTCCACGCCCTCACGCGCCGCGGTGATCGCGGCCTGGTTGGCGTACCACCAGAGCGCGGCCTGCACCACGAGCATGACGACGGTGAGGACGATGGGCAGCACGATGGCCAGGCTGAGGGTCATCACCCCGGCGTCCCGGACCGCGAGACGCGCGCGCAGACGTCGGATCACTGTCCGCCAGCCGGCGCGTCCTTGGGGATCCGGTTCTCCACGTTGGTGGCCAGGGTCTTCACCAGGGCCAGCACCGCGCCCGCGATCGCCACCACCACGATGACGGCGAGGGCGAGTTCGATGGAGATGGCGCCGCGGTCACCGGCCAGCCGGGCGGCCCTGAGCCGGCCGAACCGGTAGCGCAGGGCTGGCACGCCGAGCCGGACGGGTTCGAGGACGGTGGCGAGCAGTGGCAGCAGCAGTGCCGCCAGCAGCAGTCTGAATCGGGTCATGGTGTGGCCTCCAGGACGTCGACGGGGCGGGTGATTCCGACATGGGTGCGTTTCATGCGACTTGCATCATCTGGTACAGCGCGGGGAAGACGATGAGGACCGTCATGAGCAGGGTCAGCGCCGAGCCGGGCGCGACCATCCGCTCGCTGTCGGTGTTGGCCTTGGCCAGCTCCTCGGCGAGGAGTTCGCTGCGCAGGCTCTTGGCCCGGGCCCGCAGCGTGTCGTACACGGCGGCGCCGTCGGTGCCGGAGATCCGCATGATGTCCGCCACGTCCTGGAGCGGGGTGAGCCCCAGCTCCTCGGAGAGCGCGTCCAGTCCGTCCCACGGCGGGAGGCGGTCGGTGGCGGCCCGGTCCAGCGCGTCGCGGAGCCGGCGGAAGACGGTGCCGCGGCCGACCGCGGCGGCCCGGCGCAGCGCCTCGGCGGGGCCGCAGTCGGCGGCCCGCTCCAGCGCGACCAGTTCGAGGAAGGCGGCGATGCCGTGCAGGTACTCGGTGCGGGCCTCCCTGGCCTCACCGGTGACGATGCCGTCGGGGACGAACCAGAGCAGCGCGCCGAGCAGCGGCCCGACCAGCAGGGGCACGGCCACCGGCAGGGTGATGTCGGCGAGTGCCGCCATCGCCGCCAGGTAGCCGGGCAGGACCAGGCCGAGCAGCGCGAACAGCAGCTTCTGCGCCATGAACCTGGCCGGGGTGCGGCCGATCAACGACAGCTGCTGGTACGGGATCCGCACGCCGGGCAGGCGCAGTGCGCCGACGCCGGCCCGGTCGTACCAGGACAGCCTCTCGGGCCTGGCGGCGGAGGAGTGCTCGGGGGCCCGGTGCAACCGGTCCAGCGCTCGGCCCAGGTCGGGCGGGGCGGGCCGCAGCTCGGCGACGAGCAGCGCGAGGCCGCCGGCGGCGACGCCGCCGGCCAGCACGGCCCAGGGCGAGATCACAGCGCCTCCTTCACCAGCGGCTCGTTCTCTTCCGTTTCGCCGGACGGGGGTTCCGCGCCGAGCCGGCCCGCCTTGGAGCGGCGGTCCTGTTCCAGGATCCGGGGCAGCGGGGCGTGCGCGGCGAGCGAGCGCATCCAGGCGATCACCAGCACGAACGCCACCGCCACGACGCCGAGCACCAGTTGGCCCACCACCGAGGTGTAGGGCTCGGTGTAGCGGGAGTTGAGGGCGCCCATCAGCAGGACGAACATGATGATGCCGACCAGCCAGCGGATGGTGGCCCGGTGCTTGGCCCGGTCGGCCTCGATCGCCCGGCGCTGGCGCACCTCCTCGCGGACCGAGTCGGCCATGTCGGCGAGCGCCCGGGCCAGGCCCGGGCCGCTGTCGCCGGCCCGCAGCAGCAGCGCGGCGAGCACCTTGTCGCCGGTGGCGTCGGCGAGCTGGTCGCCGAAGGCGCGCAGCGCGTCCTCCGGCCGCCAGCGGGACTGCAGCCGGGCGGCGAGGTCGGCGATCTCGCCCTCCAGGGCGGCGGGCGCGGTCCGGCGGCTGGTCAGGATGGCCTGGTTGAGGCCGACGCCGAGCAGCAGCACGTCGGCGAGCCGCTGGGTCCACTCGGCGAGCGCCTCCAGCCGTTCGATCCGCCGGGTGTCGGAGCGGGTCGCGTCGAACAGCCAGGGCAGGCCGAAGACCGCCAGCGGCACCAGGACGGCGGCCAGCGGGATGCCGGTGACCAGCCAGCCGACCGGTGCGCCGATCAGCGCCACCGCGGTCTGGATCCGCCGGAGCTGGACGATCCGCGGGCTGGCGGTACCGGGCGCGCCGTACCAGAACAGGTGGGCGCGGCCCTCCAGCGGGTTGCGCTCGCGCTCCTCCTCGCTCTCGCGCCGGCCGACCAGTCCGGCGACCAGCGCGACCAGGCCGCCGGCCAGCGCCAGGCCGCACAGCACGAACAGCAGCATCACCGGAGGCCTCCGATCCGCAGCGCCAGCGGCGCGGTCCACGCGCCGTACGGGGACTGGAGCAGCCCCGCGTCGAAGCCGGTCCGGCGCAGGTCGTCCAGGCAGGCCGGCGGGGTGTGCGGGACGGCCCGGGGCTCGCCCAGGTCGGCGCGCGGACCGAAGACGGTGTTCATCGCCGGCCGGCCGGACTCGCCGAGGCCGGTGACCTCCAGGACGTGCGAGACGAAGCGGTGCCGGCGGCCGCCGACCGCCGTCTCGTCGACCATGCTGACGTGCACGATGAAGTCGACGGCGTTGGCGGTCAGCCGGTACGCCAGCGAGTCGGTCATGTGCGCGCCGTACTCCAGGCAGAGCTCGGCGATGCGGTCGACCACCATGTGCGGGCCGCGCGCGTGCAGGGTGCACATCGAGCCGCCCTCGCCGTTGGTCATCACCCGCAGCATCGGCACCACCTCGGCGGAGCGGACCTCGCCGACGATGATCCGGGACAGCGTCATCCGCAGCGCGGCCGGGATCAGCTCACCGATCGTCAACTCGCCGGCGGCCCGGCCGTCGACCCGCTCGCCGTTGCCCTCGCGGGCCTCCATCGGGACGACCTGCCGCAGGTGGCCGAGCGTGTGCAGCCACAGCTCGAACTCCGACTCCAGGGTGCCGACCCGCTCGTCCGGCGGGATCTCGGCGGCCATCGCGCGCAGCAGGCTGGTCTTGCCGACGCCCTGGGTGCCGGTGATCATCACGTTCTTCCGGGCCCGGATCGCCGCCGCCAGGAAGGCCGCCAGGGTGGAGTCCACGGTGCCCAGCTTCACCATCTCCGGCAGCGTCGCGCTGGCCACCCGGTGGCGGCGGATCGCCACGTACGGACGGGGCGTCACCTCGGTCATCGCCTGCAGGCGCATCCCGCCCTCCAGGCGCAGCGCCAGCATCGGGCTGGCGGTGGACAGGCTGCGCTCGCCGCCGCCGTGCTGCCGGGCCAGGTCCTGCAGCAGCTCGACCAGCTCCGCGTCGCTGTCCGCCACCGGCGGCACCTGCCGCAGCGGCTGGTGCGCGCGGGAGATCCAGACGTCGTCGCAGCCGTTGATCAGGATGTTCTCGATCTCCGGGTCGTCCAGGTACGGCTGCAGCCGCCCGGCCCGGAACAGCAGGTCGTAGACGGCCTCGGAGAGGGCGCGGTCCTGCTCGCGGGTGGGCGGGATGCCGTGGGTCTGCGCGTACGCGTCGGACCAGCGGGCCACCGCCTCCTCGATCAGGGCACGGCCGCGCTGGCGGCGGGTGGCGCGGTCGACCTCGCCGGTCGGGCCCTCGGCGAGCCGGGACAGCTGCTGGTGCAGCTCGGCGGCCACCTGGCGCTTCAGCTCGCGGGCCACCTGCGGGTCCACGGACGGCCGGACCGCGGCCGGCTGCAGCTCCGCCACCGCGTGCACCGGCCCCGGCTGGACGGCGGCGACCGGCGGGACGGGGCCGGGCGGGACGGCGGCGGGCGCCACCGGTCCGGGCGCCACCGGGCGGCCCGGCTGCGGCGGCTTGCCCCACGGCAGGCCGGCCGCGTCGCCGGCCGCGTGGCCGCCGGGCACCCCGGTGACGGTGAAACCGGTCGGCGCGGCCGCACCGTTGACCGGAGCACCGTTGAACGGACTAGCGCGCACGGAGCACCTCCCCCCAGCCGTCCTGCGGCTCCTGCGACTCCTGCGACGACGGCACCAGTGCCTGCGAGGGCCGGTCGGCCTGCGGCACCGGGAACGGCGCGGGCGCCGGCGGCTGCGGCACGGCCGGCGGCGCTATGTGCGGCGCGTACGACAGCGGCTGTCCGTCACCCCCCGGCGGCTGCGGCAGCACCGCCTGCGGCGCCGGCCCGTACCCGGCCTGGACGTACCCGCCACCCGAGTACCCGCCCTGGACGGCTCCCCCGCCCACCGGCTGCTCGTACCCGCTGCCGGCCACCGGCCCGAGCCCACCGACCGGCGTACCCGCACCCGTCGGCCCGGAGGCGACCGGACGCTCGTACCCGCCCGCGGACGCCGCGGCACCGGTCCAGCCGGCCACCGGCCCGAGCCCGCCGACCGGTCCGCCCGCCGGGGCGGCGTCGTACGGCGGCGGCGCGACCTGCGTGACCTGGGCGGCCTGCGTGGCGTAGCCGCCCTGCGGCACTCCCCCGCCCGCCGGGCGCTCGTACCCGCTGCCGGGCACCGGCCCGCGGCCGCCGACCGGCCCGGGGGCGGGACGCTCGTACCCGCTGCCGGGCGCCGCGACGACCGGCCCCGTGGCACCGGCCCAGCCGGCCACCGGCCCGCCGGCCGGCCCGCCCGCCGGGGCGGCGTCGTACTGCGGCGGCGCGGCCTGCGTGACCTGCGCGGGGGCGAGCCGGCGGCGGCGGATCGCGACCAGTTCCTGCATCCGGTCCGCCGCCGTGCGCGCGGTGCGCATCAGCTCGGAGCGGATGAACCGCCGGTCGCCGGTGTCCCCTCCGTCGGAGAGCAGCCGGGCGGTGCGCGGCGCGTGCGGCAGCACCCCGAGCGCCGGGACCGCGAACTCGCGGGCGACGTCGCCGACGGGGTACGGGCCTTCGCCGATCACCAGCAGCCCGAGCGCGTCGGCGCCCGTCCCGTTGGTCTCCAGGTCGTCCCGCAGCGCGGCGATCCGCGGACGCGCGGAGCTGAGCCCGCGCAGCGTGGAGCGGACCACCACCGCGACCGCGTCGGCCCGCCGGGCGAGGACCGCGCCCGGCCCGGCGGCGCCGTTCCGGCCGAGGTCGAGGATCACGTCGTAGCCGAGCGGTTCGAGCGCGTGCAGCGCCTCGACCAGGGGTTCCCAGGTGTAGGCGAGGCCGGGTGCCTGGGCCGGGTCGGTGAGGCCGGGCAGCAGCAGGCGTTCGCCATTGCCCTGCGGGGAGATGTCGAGGAGCTGTTCCCAGATGGTCTGGGAGAGCAGTCCGCGGCGGTCGGCGACGGCGAGGTTGCGCAGGCCGTAGACGGCCTCGACGCGGCCTTCGAGCGCGCCGGCCAGCACCGCTCCGCCGTCGGGGTCGCACTCGACCAGCAGGATCCGCCGGCCGGCCTGGAGCGGCCAGGCGAGCAGCAGGGCGAGCGCGGTGGTGGTGGCGCCGGGGGCGCCGGGTCCGCCGGCGACGGCGAGGACGGCCATCAGGACCCCCCGCCGGCGCCGCCGCGCGGTGCGAGCACCACCTGGAACCGGCCGCTGGCCACCCAGACGGCGAGCCGGGCGGCGTCGGCCTGGCCGACGGCGACGTCGATCACCTGGACGCCGTCGGTATCGGCCTTGCCGACCGCGGAGACGGTGCCGGTCATGGTCTCGGGGGTGCGCGGCAGGGTGGCCTGGTCGGTGCGGTTCTCGGGGGTGTAGACGATCTGGACCCGCAGTCCGGGCTGCAGTCGGGTAGCGGGCAGTTGGGAGCGCTTGGCGGCGACGCCGGCCACCTGCAGGCCGGGCTGCATGATCGGGTCGGCGCTGACGTCGGCGCGGGTGAGCATGGCGCCGTGCCACAGGTCGGTGGTGGCGCGCAGTCCGACGGTGCGGGAGAGGTCGCGGGCGTCGAGCGGGCGCAGCGCGGGGTCACCGGCGATCCGGGCGACCACCAGGTCGTCGGCGGTGATCACCTGGCCCATCGGGACGTCCCGGGCGAGGGCGAGGACGGCGATCCGCTGGCCGCTGCTGTTGTAGAGGACGGCGCCGCCGAGCCCGCCGGCGGCGATCAGGGCGACCGCCATGGCCAGCACCGCCGGCCGGCGCCGCCGGGCGCCGAGCTTGCGCGAGGGCGTGTGCGGCGCGGGCCGGCCGGGCTCGGGCTGGTAGGCCGCGCTGCCGGGGCTCGGCGTCGGAATGCTACGGGTTTCCACCGGGCTTCGGCCTCTCGTGCGGTGCGGGCGGTTCGGGGGCTTGGGGGAACGGGTTCCGGGCGGCGGTCAGTTGAGCACCTGGACCTCGGCGACCCGCAGGGTCACGATCTGGGCGCCCTCCATCCGGATGAGGAAGTCGGCGAACTTCGCGCCGGTGTCGGACCTGGTCGCCTCGATGTGCCAGTCGTAGCGCGCGGTCAGGTTGAACTTCTGGTCCCTGGCCCGTGCGGAGCTGACCTTGAAGGTGTGCGAGCAGGGCGCCGTCGCGCTCGCGGGCAGGTCCTTGCTGTAGGGGGTGGTCGCGTCCGTGCAGGTGAAGCTTCCGGATCCGTCGTCGACGGTCCAGGTCACCGGGGTGCGGGTGGCCTTGACGGTGACGGTCAGCCCGCCCCCGGACAGCGAGTTGGTGCGGTCCCCGTACGTCCGGTCGGTCCTGTCGTACCAGAGCCACACCGGGGAGCCGACCACGGCGGTGTCGCCCGGGGCGGCGTGCAGGGCCGGCGGGAGGAAGCCCCACTGGTCGATGACCTGGTTCATCAGGTCGCGCGGCCGCACCAGGGGACGGGGGGCGACCGGCGGGTCGGCGAAGAACTGGACCGGCTTGGGGGTCAGCTGTCCGCCGGTGCCGCGGCAGTTGACCTCGTACACGGCGCCGTCGGAGGGCTGGTGGCCCGCCCAGGCGGGGTCGCCGGCCGGGGGCTGCGGGGCGGAGGCGATGTAGTAGCACCCGTCGTCGGTGGAGAACCAGCCGAGGTCGTCGTCCCAGCACGGCCACTGCTGGCCGTTCCAGCTGCACATCGGCACCACGCCGTCCCCACCGCCGCCACCGCCGCCGGGGACGGTGTGGCCGGGCGCGGGCGTGCCGGGCCCCGGGCTGATGCCCACGCAGACGTCGTGCTGCGCGCACGGGCGGACGGTCGGCTGCGGCCCCTCGGCGAAGGCCGTCGCGGATGGAGCGGCCAGCGCGCAGAGCGCGAGCAGCAGACAGATCACCGTTCTGCGGGCGGAGTTCAGCATGTGCGGCTCACCTCGCGTTGGTATTCGACGACCAGCCAGTGGGTGGCGGTCCGGCGCAGCTTGCTCGTCACCACGTACCGGGACAGCCGCTGCGGGGGATCGCTGACGGTCCTGCTCGCGGCGTCGGCCTGGTGCCAGTCGGTGACGTCCAGGCAGTCCTCGACCACCGCGGTGTTGGGATCGGACTTCAGGTCGAGGGTGCGCACCACCGCGGAGCTGCGCGGGGCGCCGATCATCACCAGTTTCGCGTCCTGGAGTTCTTTCATACTGGCCAGGGCCTCGCTGAGGGCCTGGCCGGAAGAGAGCACCCGGAGTTGGGACGCGTCCGAATCCGATCGGGCATACGCCTGGATCCGCGCGTCCCACCAGCCCTGATAGGCGTTCAGAACGATTCGCCCGACGGCCCCTTCGACGCCGTCGGTCGGGGCCAGAACGGTCGGACCCGAACCACTCGAAGGAGTGCCTGCCGTCGCACTGGGAACACGCGCCCCGGGGGTACCCAGACGGTCCGCGGAACCTGTGCCCCCGCTGCTCCCGCATGCCGCGAGCAGCAACGACAGCGTCACCCCACCGACCCCAACCGCCCCAGTGCGCAACACAATTCCGCGCTGCCGCATAGCCCCACCTCGCCGCGACCGGCTCTTCGGAAGCCATGGTCGCAGAACTCGTCCGCCATCCCGTCGGGTTGCTTCCGGGGCGTCGATTCTTCGCCACCCCGTACCGTCACGGCAACACTCCGGGCCCCCTGACCTTACGCGGAAGGCGGATCCGTTGGGGCACTTTCTCGCCACAGAACTGCCAACAGTTCATCGGAAAGCGACAATCCGGCCAACGCACCTCTCACAGCCGCTCTATTGCGCATCAGAAGTCGTCCCCCGTCACGCGGAACGGGCAGCAGGGCGTCCGCCGCGCCGGCCGCGTGCTCGCCCCACGCGAGCTGTCCGGCGACCGCCGCCTGGAGCTCCAGCGGGCCGACCGCGGCCGGGGCGCCGGGCACCCCGTGCTCCAGCACCCGGCCCAGCGCCCAGCTGAACGAACCCTCCCCGCCGGGCAGGACGGCGTCCCGGCCGCGCCGCCCGCCGGACCAGCGGCCCACCCGCCCCCACAGCGGCACCCGGGAGTGCGCGATCGACTCGCCCGCGCCGTCCTCCCGCTGGAGCGCGGCCCAGGTGTCCTTGTCGGCGACCGCGTCCACCACCAGCAGGGTCTCCTCCTGGTCGCCGTGGACCATCGCGCTGATCACCCAGTCCCAGGCCAGGCCGCGCCGGTAGCCGTTGTCCGGCGTCGAACCGGCCGTCACCAGGGCGAGCCGCCGCCCGCGCGGGTCGGCGACCAGCTGCCCGACCAGGCAGACCACCAGCCAGCGGGCCGGCCGCTGCCCGGCCTGGCGCAGCGCGGTGAGCATGGTGTTGGCGTCCGCGTCCGGCGGCAGGTGGCTGACCCGGCAGCCGTGGGCGCCGGCGTCGAAGGTCCGCCCGGGCAGCGCGGCGGCCAGCGTCCGGGCCCCGTCCCCGGCCCGGGCCGAGCCCGCGAACCCCCGCTCGGGCCCGCCGTCCGCCCCGATCACCACCAGTTCGATGCCGCCGACCACGACCACCGCCCCCTCCCCTGCGTCGCCCGGACCGCGCCGGGGCCGCCGGCGCGCCTGGCGACAAACTATCGCCGCCGCCGCCCCGCGCGGGCCGGAATCGGCCACTGCCGCCCAGCTCAGGGACCATGGGCCCTACTGCACCGCAGCCCCGGGCGGGCAGCATCGACGGTATGGATCCTGACAAGCGCGTGGAGACCCTGAGCGACGCCGAGTGCCGCCGCCTGCTCGGCACCGTGCCCGTCGGACGGGTGGTGTACACCGAGCACGCCCTGCCGGCGGTGCTGCCGGTGTCCTTCCGGGCGGTCCCGGACGGGCGGCTGGTGCTGGCCCTGCGTCCGGGGTCCAGCACCGCCCGCGCGCTGGACGGCACGGTCGCCGCCCTGCAGGCCGACGAGCTCGACCCGGCCGGGCGGAGCGGCTGGAGCGTCCTGGTGCACGGCCGCGCCGAGCTGGTCCGCGACCCGGCCGAGCACGCCGCGCTGCTGCGCGAGGGCCCGCGCCCGTGGATCGGCGAGGACCGGCCGACCTTCGTGGTGCTCACCCCGGAGCTGATCAGCGGACGGCGGCTGCGGCCTGCGCGGGAGCGGGCGGGCGCTGACAAGTGACCGACTGGTAGGCATACTCTCCGGCAGTCCGTCCACCTGCTTCTGGAGAGCACCTTGACGACCTTCGCGTCCCTCGCCGACCTGACCGCCGCCGTCGGCACCGAGCTCGGCACCAGCGAGTGGCACACCATCGACCAGGCGAGGGTCGACCTGTTCGCCGAGGCGACCGGTGACCACCAGTGGATCCACGTCGACCCGGCCCGCGCCAAGGAGAGCCCGTTCGGCGGCACCATCGCGCACGGCTACCTGACGCTCTCGCTGATCCCGGTGCTCGCCAAGGAGTGCTACGCAGTCGAGGGGATCCGGATGGCCCTCAACTACGGCTCGGAGAAGGTCCGCTTCCCCGCCCCGCTCCCGGTCGGCACCGCCGTCCGCGCCACCGCCGTGCTGGTCTCCGCCGACGAGGTGCCCGGCGGCGTGCAGGCCACCGTCCGCTTCACCATCACCAGCGAGCAGAGCCCGAAGCCGCACTGCGTCGCGGAGACGATCACCCGCTTCTACGCCGCCTGACCCCGCACCGCTCTCCGCACCGCACCGCACGCAGCACCGCACGCCCCGGCACGCCGACCGCTAACCCGATCGGCGTGCCGCGGCACGTTCTGCGGGGTAGGCGCCCGTTTTGGCCGGTAATGTCCCGTTGAGATGGTTGTCGTACGGGTGATCCCTACCGTGGAGGTGCCGTGCCCAGTCCCGTCGAGATGATCTATCGCGCCGGAGGACTGGCCGCCGAACTCGGCCTCGGCCTCCGCGACGCCAAGCGGTTCCGGACGCTGCCCCGGGAGACCTGGCACCGGATCCGCACCGACGCCTTCGGCGCCGACCCCAAGGGCGCCCGGCTGGACCGGATCCGCCGGTCCCCGCACTTCGTCGACGGCGCCTTCCGCAATCCCGTGCCCACCCGCCGCCTGGTGTACGACCGCTCCCCGCTGGAGATCACCCGGGCCCAGTTCACCGAGGCCCGTGGGCGCCGCGGGCCGTCCGCCGCCGTCCCGCTGCACCGCCTGCTGCCGGTCGAACTCGCCACGCCGCCCGCCTCGGGCCTGCGCCTGACCTGGCTCGGCCACGCCACCGTCCTCGCCGAGCTCGACGGCCGCCGGGTGCTCTTCGACCCGGTCTGGAGCGAGCGCTGCTCGCCGTTCGGGTTCACCGGGCCGAAGCGGCTGCACCCGGTCCCGATCCCGCTCACCGAACTCGGCCCGGTCGACGTGGTGGTGATCTCCCACGACCACTACGACCACCTCGACATGCCGACCGTCCAGGCGCTCGCCGCCGCCGGCGCGGACTTCGCGGTACCGCTGGGCGTCGGCGCCCACCTCGAGCACTGGGGCATCCCGGCGAAGCGGATCGTCGAGCTCGACTGGTGGCAGTCGGCCGAGGTCGCCGGGCTGAAACTCACCGCCACCCCCGCCCGCCACTACTGCAGCCGCGGCCCCCGCACCAGCAGCCACTACCTCTGGGCGTCCTGGGTGGTGGCCGGCCCGGCGCACCGGCTCTTCCACAGCGGCGACACCGGCTACTTCCCCGGCTTCGCCGAGATCGGACAGCGGTTCGGGCCGTTCGACGCCACCATGATGCAGATCGGCGCGTACAGCCCGTACTGGCCCGAGGTGCACATGACTCCCGAGGAGGGCGTCCGCGCCCACCTGGACCTCCGGGGCGCGGTGATGCTGCCGATCCACTGGTGCACCTTCAACCTGGCCCCGCACCCCTGGGAGGAGCCCGCCGAGCGGACCGTGGCCGCCGCCCAGGCGCTGGACGCGGTGCTGGTGATGCCCCGGCCCGGCAAGCCCTTCGAGCCGGCCGCCCCGCCCGCCCCCAAGCTCTGGTGGCGCGCGGTGGCGCCGGTCCCCAGCGGCTCCGAACTCCTCGTCCCCGACCACCTCGCCGCCCCGGTCCCCACCGGCCCGGCGGCCTCCGCCGCGCCGCCGGCCCCGGACCCGGCGCTCAGCGACGCAGCACCCACCGCCACGCACCCTGCTGCACCAGCAGGGTGAGCACCCCGGCGAGCACGATGCCGGCCAGGTTCAGCGCCAACTGGAGCGCGGATCCCCACGCCTGGCCGTAGTCGCCGTACGCCAGCGCCACCGCGGCGTTGGCGGCGGCGGGCACCGTGGTGACCGAGATCGCCACGCCGACCAGCGCTCCGGCCTTCGAGGAGGTCAGCGAGAGCAGTCCGGCCACACCGGCGAGGAAGGCGACCACGAAGGACATCGCGTCCGGCTGCCAGATGAACGAGGTGCTCGGCCGGGCCGCCTCGAACTTCGCCTGCGTGAACAGCCCCAGCCCGTCCATCAGCAGGCTGAATCCGACCGTCAGCACCATCGCCACGGCGAATCCCGTGACCAGCGCGTTCAAGGACCGGAGGGCGGGCCGGCCCCGGCGCTGCACGGCCGCGACGCACAGCCCGGCCAGCGGCCCGAACTCCGGACCGACCGCCATCGCGCCGACGATCAGGATCGAGCTGTCCAGCACCGCGCCGCAGGCCGCCAGCATCGTGGCGACCGTCAGGAAAGCCAGGTAGACGGCGGTGAGCGTGGACTCCTCGTGGGTGATCTCGGCGACCGCCTCCCACACCAGCGCGTCCGCGCCCTCACCGGGGGCCAGCCGCTCGGCCTCGTCCGCGGCGGCCGAGACGGTCAGCGCGGTGTCCTCCGCGGAGATCGAGCCCCGCTCCGCCAGGCCCAGCCCGCGCAGGTCGCCGAGCAGTTCGTCGGCCGACTCGCGGGCCACGTCACAGAGGACCACGTCCCCGGGCGGCCGCACCGCCGCGTCCGCCAGCAGGACCACGTGGGTGGCCCCGACGCAGTTGTCGAGCCGGTCGAGCACGGCGTCCCGCAGGTCGACGGGGACGATCAGACGCAGGTGCAGCACGGGCCCTCCGCGGGCGGGGTCGGGGATCGGACCGGGCCCACCCTAGGACGCGCGCCGCGTCAGGGCGCGTCCCGCATCGCCCGCTCGACCAGGTCGACGGCGGCGCGGGGGTCGGCGACCTCCACCACCAGCCGGGCGTAGCGCTCGTCGGCGAGCTCGATCACCACGGCCTTGGCCGGGTTGCGGACGTCCCAGAAGATCCACTCGCCGCCGCTGCGGAACGTCCCGGCGGTGATCACCCCGGGGAAGTGCGTCCCGCCCATCCGCAGGCCCTTGGACTCCCGGACGATGCCCGGGTCCACGGTGGCGCCGCGGACGTTGCCGAGCGGTATCTCGATCCGGCTCTTGATCGCCCAGAGCTTGTCCAGCCCCTCGATCTCGACGACGAGGGTGCCGTCGGTGACGCTCAGACGTGCCATGTGAACGGCTCCTTGGTGGTGGTGACGGTGCGGCGGTGACGGTGCGGCGTTGACGGTGCGGCGGTGTCTGACCCTCAGGCCCGCAGGTGATCGGTGAGCGCCAGGACGGCCCCGGCGGCGGGCCGGCCGCCGGACGCGCGGCTGCGCAGCCGCAGCCCGAGCACCGCGGCCGCCAGCGCCTCGGCCAGCGCGGGCCGCCCGGCGGCGCCCGGCACCCGGCCGATCGCCGCCTCCAGCGCGCCCAGCCCCTCGGCGACCAGTTCGGCCGCCTCCGGGTCCACCGGTGCCCGCTCGACCGCGGCGAGCAGCAGGAGCCCGGCGGCCGGCCCGCTGTCGTACGCGGCGGCCGCCTGCGCCAGCGCCGGCCCGAGGCCGTCGGCCGTGCCGATCGCCGCGGTGAGCGGCAGCACGTCCTGGTCGAGGTGGCGGCGGAGCGCGGTGAGGTAGAGCCCCCGCTTGCTGCCGAACACCTTGTACAGACTGCCCCGGTGCACGCCCAGCCCCTGCACCAGGTCGTCCACCGAGGTGCCCTCGTAGCCGCGCTCGGCGAACAGCGCGGCAGCCGCGAGCACCGCCTCGTCCTCGTCGAAGGCCCGTGGTCGTCCCATGCCCAGACGGTACCGAGTAAGAGAACGAACGGTCAAGAACGACCGTTCCTGAACTCCGTCAGCCCAGCAACCCGTGCAGCGCCCGCGCCTCCTTCAGCAGCTTCGTCGACCCGGACCGCCCCGCCGACGCCACCACCGACACCGCCGCCCACCGGATTGCAACGTGTTCTACCATGGCCCGCGTGACAGACGCGAAGGCATCGCAGGCTCCGTACGAGCAGGGCCCGGTCGAGTTCGTCGAGCTGCTCCGGATCGAGGAGCTGGACGAGAACCTGTTCCGGGGCCACTGCCACGCGGGCGCGCCGATGCGCGCCTTCGGCGGGCAGGTGGCGGCCCAGGCGCTGACCGCTGCGGGCCGGACCGTCCCGCGCGAGCGCCTGGTCCACTCGCTGCACGGCTACTTCCTGCGGCCCGGCGACCCGACCCGGCCGATCCTCTACCAGGTGGACCGGATCCGGGACGGCGCCTCGTACGCGACCCGCCGGGTGACGGCGGTGCAGCGCGGCGAGGCGATCTTCACCATGTCCGCCTCCTTCAAGAAGCCCGAGCGGGCCTCCGAGCGGCAGCGCACCATGCCGCCGGTGCCCGGCCCGGAGGAGCTGTCCGACCCGTTCGAGGCCTGGGAGCGCAGCGCGCCCGAGGAGTACGCCAAGGCGACCATCTTCCGTTCGATGGAGATGCGCTTCATCCCCGCCGACGCCCCCGGCATGCCGCCGGAACTCCCGGGCGTCCCGCAGCAGTTCGTCTGGCTGCGGACCGGCACCCCGCTGCCCGCCGACGACCCGCTGCTGCAGGTGTGCGCGCTGACCTACCTGTCCGACCTGACCCTGGCCTCGACCACCGCGCTGCACCTGCAGCCGCACCGGGTGCAGCGCAGCGGGCCGAACCGGGTGATCCTCGCCTCGCTGGACCACGCGATGTGGTTCCACCGCCCCTTCCGCGCCGACGAGTGGCTGCTGTTCGCCCAGCGCAGCCCGTCGGCCTCCGACGGGCGGGGGCTCGCGATGGGCGAGTTCTACGACCGCGACGGGCTGCTGGTGGCCTCCGCGGTGCAGGAGACCCTGGTACGGGAACGCCCGTATCATGGGGCGGGTGACCAAGGTTGACCTGTCACCTCGTCCGGTGGAGGCGATGTCGCCCCGTCAGCTCGAACGCCGCGGGAGTCTCCTTGCGGCCGCCCTCGCCCTGGTGAACGAGACCGGCGTCGAGCGGCTCCAGATGAAACAGGTGTCGGAGCGCTCCGGCGTCGCCCTGGGCACCGCCTACCGGTACTTCTCCTCCAAGGACCACCTGCTGGCCGCCGCCATCGCCGACTGGCACCGGCGACTGCTGGCCGACCTGGTGGCCGACCCGCGCGGTGCCCGCGGCCCGGGCTCCGCCACCGAGCGGACGGTCCGCTTCGTCCGCCACGGCATGCGCGCCTACCAGCGCAGGCCCGAGCTCGCCCGGCTGCGGGTGGCGGTGGCCACCTCCACCGACCCGTTCGCCAGCGAGGCCCTGCAGGCGCTGGCCCGCGCCGACAGCGCGGCGCTGGGCGCGGTGATGCCCGAGCTGCCGGCCGCCTCCGGGGAACTGGTCCGGCACATCGTCGGCCACGCCTGGCAGGGCGAGCTCACCGCCTGGGTGACCGGCCGGACCACCCTGGACGACGCCCGCCGCCGACTGGAGGACGTGGTCCGCCTGGTGCTCGCGCCGCACGGGACCGGGGCCGCCGCACTGGTACGACCTGGTGAGGGCCACGCCGGAGCCGGTCGCCCGTCCGGGTGAATCCGCACCAACCGCCGATGACCGTTCGGGCACGACGCCACCCGTGCGGCGCCCGGGAAGACCGACGCCCACAGCCCGTCCAGTCTTCACCTGCGCGTCGTGACCGTTTAACACCTGGCTGGAATGCTCGACCCCATGCTCCACACCAGTCCCAGCGCCCGGACCGACGCGGGCCGCCCGCGCTTCCCGCTGCCGAAGCGGCACCGCCGCGTGCTCGCCTGCGCCGCCGTCGCCGCCTCCATCGCGCTCGGCACCCTCGGTGTCGGCGCCACCGTGGAGACCGTCCGACAGGGCACCGAGGTCTCCGCCGCGCGCTGAGCCTCCCGCGGGCCGATACTTTCTGTGATCGGCAGCTGGAAGGAGCGGGCCATGAACACCGGCACCGTCAAGTGGTTCAACATCCACCACGCGTACGGCTACATCACCCCGGACGAGGGCGGCCCCGAGGTCGCCGTCTACTACGACTCCGTCGTCGGCACCGAGGACCGCATCCTCCACGAGGGCCAGCGGGTGGAGTACAACCAGACCCTCCAGGAGTTCCGACCCGTCGCCGAGCAGGTCCGCCCCATCTGACCGCGGGCGGCCCCGCCGCCCGGGCCGAGGTCAGGCCGGGCGGCGCCGGCGGGGCGGTGCGGCCGGGGGCCGGGAGTGGCGGCCGGAGCCGGGGGCCGGGTGGAGCTCGGCCTGCGGCGCGTACCGGGCGGCGGGGGCCCGCAGGACCCAGTTGCGGCCGGCCGGCGCGATCAGACCCATCCGGTGCAGCAGGTCGAGCGCGTCGCGCCGGAACGCGGTCAGGTCCGCCAGGTAGCCCGGCTCCCAGCCCTCCCGCAGGCCGTGCTCGTCGGTGATGTCGCCGAGCGCGCCGTCTATCAGCGCGTCGGGCACCAGCACGGCGGGCGGCGCGGCCTCCTCGGGCAGCGGTCGCAGCTCCTCCACCAGCCGCTCGACCAGCAGCAGTGCCGCCTGCGGCAGCGTCCCGGTGCCGGGCAGCGCGAGGTCGGTCAGCTCGTCCGCCGGGTCGAGCAGGGCGACGCCCTCGGCGCGGATCTCCGCTTCCAACCCGAGGAAGTCCGCGAACAGCTCCGTCTCCGCCCGCTGCCGTCCGACCAGCCAGCTCCGCTCGTCGGGCGCCAGCTCGTCGAGCAGCACCACCGGCGTCTCGACCAGCAGCCGTCGGACCGCCAGTTGCGGCCCGGCCGAGGTCGGTTCGGCCTGCGGCGCGAGCGCGACGGCGAGCTCGCGGTCCGCCTCGCCGTCCGCGTCGAGGACCTGCCACTCCGTCAGCACCCGGCGCACCTCGGGGCGGAACGCGGCGACCTCCCGCCCCTCGGCCAGTCCGGCGAGCGCGAGGGCGAGTTCGGCGTACCCGGCGGGCTCGAAGCCGGGCAGTCCGCGCCCCGGCAGCGGGGCCTTGCGCAGCCGCGCGTACGTCGGGCCGACCGCGAGCGAGTAGCCGAGCAGCTCGCGGAAGCGGGCGGTGAGCCAGCCCGCGTGCCGGCGTATCAGCGGGAACCCGGCGCCGTGCGGTCCGCCGGCGGTGACCAGAGGCTGGGCGAGCAGCAGGCGGGCGGCGGCCCGGCGTTCGGCGGCGGTCTCGGGCTGGTCGGCCGCGGGCGCGCGCTCGGGTTTGCGGTGGCGTCCGCCCGCCGCGGTGCCGCGCGGTTCGACCGGGCCGGCACCGTCACGGCGGCTCCGCCGGTAACCGGCCGGGCGGGTCCGCAGCGAGGCGGGGTGCGCGGTCGGTCCGTGCCACCAGCTGGTGTCGGGCGAGTCCGCGCAGGAGGGCCCCGGCGCCCCGCCGAGGTGGCGGGCGCCGTACAGGCCGAAGACGGCGGCGTAGAGCGCGTCGGCGTCCTCGGGCGGCGCCTGGGCGAAGCGGTCGGCGAGCCGCTCGGCGCACGGGTACAGGCCGGTGCGCGCAGGGGCGAGGAGCCGCCCCGCCCCGCCCGCGCGCCCGATCCCCGTGCCACCGGGCGCCTCCCCGGCGCCGGTCGCGTACTCGTGCCGCTCCATGTCGTCCCCCAGCCTAAGGGGTGGTCGGACCGCCCCGTCCCGGGATCCGGCGGGGCGGTGGGGATTTCGGCCGGACCCTTGCCCACGGGCCTCACCGTCGCGGAACCGGTCTCGTACCGCTTCCACCCCGACGGGGACGGGCAGGGCTGCGCCCCGCGGGACACCGCGACCGGTCTCGGCATGCGCCCCGTCCACGTCCCGACCGAGAACACCGGCACCTACAATCCCCTCCGGGTCGCTACTCACGAGTACGCCCCGATCGCCCGGGACCTCGCCGAGGCCCGGACCTGGGGTGACCGGCTCCGCCGCCTCGCCGTGGGCCCGGCCGGCAGCCCGTCCGCACCGACCGCCCGGAGGGCACCACCGCATGAACCCCACCCGCCGCCTCAAGGCCGCCCGCGGGCTGCTCGGCGCCTTCGCCGCCACCTCGGTCGCCCACCTCGGCGCCATCGCCACCGGCGCCACCGCGCTGCAGCACGCCACCAAGCCCGCGCTGATGCCGCTGCTCGCCGCGCAGACGCTGGCCGCGAAGCCCGGCGCGCCCAAGCTGCTGGCGCCCGCGCTGCTCGCCGGCGCCGCCGGTGACGTGCTGCTGCAGGTCGGCGGGGACACCGCGTTCCTGGCCGGCATGGGATCGTTCGCGGCGGCGCACGTCTGCTACGTGACGATGTTCGTCCAGCGGGGCGCGCTGGACGAGCGGCGCCGGACGCTGCTCACGGCGGCCGCGTACGCCACCGCCTGGGCCACCCTGATCAGCCGGTTGTGGCCGGGGCTCGGCGGCCTCCAGATCCCCGTGGCCGCGTACAGCCTGCTGCTCGCCTCGACCGCCGTCACCTCCGCCGGCCTCGGCCTGCGCACCGGCGCCGGCGGCGCGCTGTTCCTGCTCTCGGACACCCTGATCGCGACCCGCCTGGCGGGCTGGACCCCGCTCCCGGCCCAGAACTTCCTGATCATGGCGACCTACATCGCGGCCCAGTACCTCCTCGCCACCGGGCTGACGGCGAACGCGCAGAAGGGGCGCGAGGAGCTGAGCACCCAGCCGGCGACTGCGTAGTGCGCGGCTGGGCGCGCAGTTCCTCGCGCCCCTTCTGCGATTGCCCGCCGCTCTCAGGCCTCGCGCCGTCGCAGCAGCCAGAAGCCGCCGATGCCCGCGACCACCAGTGCTCCGCCGGCGGCGAGCTGGCGGCCGTCGGTGGCGATCGACCCGCCGACGCCGGTGTCGACGCCGCCGTGCGGGGTGTCGTGGCCGGCGGCCCACTCGCCGGCCCCGCCCGCGCCGCCGGTGCCGGAGACGGCGACCGCGCCGACGAAGGCGTCACCGTTGGGGCACTTGCCGTCGACGCCCCACGAGGTGTCCTTGGTGGACCTCTTGCTGAGGGCGACGGACAGGTCCTCCTTGGAGACCAGCCTGGCGGTGCCGGAGTACTTGCCGTCCGGGCCGACGGTGAGGGTCGCGGAGCCGCCGACGAACGCCTGCGAGGCGGCGGTGACGGTCTTCACCGAGCTGGTGTCACAGGTGACGCTGACCGCCACCGACTGGCCCGGGGCGGCCTCGGCGGGGCTGACCCAGGCGGGCTCGCTGTCCTTCGCGGACGCGGCGGTGGTCGCGGCGGCGGTGAGCCCGAGCAGGGCGGTCGCGCCCAGCAGGGCGGCTGCGGCCGTACGCGTGCGGCGCATGCCGGTACCTCCGGTTCTCCGGTGCAGCGGGGGACGCTGTCGTCCGCGTGATCGATCCGCTACAACCGGTTACCGAAGACGCTAGGCGGCGCCCACCCGTACGGCCAATGGGCAAGGCCGTTCGAGACGTTCCATTCACGCAGCGTGACTACAGCTCCAGGTCGGTGACGACCGGAGCGTGGTCGGAGGTGCCCTTGCCCTTGCGGGCCTCGCGGTCGACGTAGCTGTCGGTCACGGCGTCGGCGAAGGCCTTGTTGCCGTAGGTGAGGTCGATCCGCATGCCTCGGTTCTTCGGGAAGGCCAGCTGGCGGTAGTCCCAGTAGGTGTAGGGGCGGTCGTACTTGAGCGGGCGCGGCAGGACGTCCTGGAGGCCGGCCTCCTGCAGGGCGGTGAGGGCGGCGCGCTCGGGGGCGGTCACGTGGGTCAGGCCCTCGAAGGCGGCGACGTCGAAGACGTCCTCGTCGGTCGGGGCGACGTTGAAGTCGCCGAGGACGGCGAACGGGCGGGCGCCCGCGGCGTCCTCGCGGATCACGTCCCGCAGGGTCTCCAGCCACTGGAGCTTGTAGGCGTAGTGCGCGTGGTCGACCTCGCGGCCGTTGGGCACGTACACCGACCAGACCCGGACCGGGCCGCAGGTGGCGCCGATGGCGCGCGGCTCGACGACGGGGAGCATCGCGTCGTCGGCGAGGAAGCCGGGCTGGTCGGGCAGGTCGCGGACGACGTCCTCGAAGCCGAGCTTGGAGAGGATGGCGACGCCGTTCCACCGGCCGGTGCCGTGGGCCTCGGTGCGGTACCCGAGCTCGGCGACGGCGTCGTACGGGAACGCGTCGGTGGAGCACTTGAGCTCCTGGAGGCAGAGCACGTCGGGCGCGGCGCTCTCCAGCCACTCCAGGAGTTTGGGCAGCCGGGCGGTGACGGAGTTGATGTTCCAGGTGGCGATGCGGACGGTCACGGCGGGCGGCCTTCCCAGGCGGTGGACGGGGCAGGCGCGACCCGAAGGCACGCCCACCCCGAACATACCGCCCGGCACCGACACGGCCGGGGAGCGGTGGTCTCAGCCCGCCGGATGCACCACCGCGGCCGCCCCGCCGCCGCGCCGGGCCGGTTCGGCGGCGGCCAGCCAGCGGCCGTCGGGCAGCCGTTCCACACCCGTCGCGGCGCCGATCTCGGCGACCGGGGTGAACACGTGGCCGAGCGCCTCCAGCCGGGCCCGCTCGGGCAGCGCGAGGAAGCCGGGTTCGGCCTGGGTGGCGGCGGTGTTGCGCTGGCTGGCGCGCGGCGCCGCGATCGCCTGCTCCAGCGTCATGCCGCGGTCGAGCCGGTTGGTCAGCACCTGGAGCACGGTGGTGATGATGGTCGCCCCGCCGGGCGAGCCGGCCGCGAGCACCGGCTTCCCGTCGCGCAGCACGACGGTCGGCGACAGCGAGGAGCGCGGGCGCTTGCCGGGGCCGGGCAGGTTCGGGTCGGGGGTGCCCGGGACGACCGGGGTGAAGGAGAAGTCCGTCAGCTCGTTGTTGAGCAGGAAGCCCCGCCCGGGGACGGTGATGCCGCTGCCGCCGGTCTGCTCGATGGTCAGCGTGTACGAGACGACGTTGCCCCAGCGGTCGGCGACCGTCAGGTGGCTGGTGGACAGGCCCTCGTACGGCTCCGGCGCGGCCGGCCCGGAGGCGGCGCAGGCGGCCGGGTGGGCCGGGTCGCCGGGGGCGACCGGACTGGTCAGCGCGCGGCCGGGGTCGAGCAGGCAGGAGCGGGCCGCGGCGAAGGCGGGCGAGAGCAGCCCGGCCGTCGGGACGTCGCTGAACGCCGGGTCGCCGACCCAGCGGTTGCGGTCGGCGAAGGCGATCCGGCTCGCGTCCAGGTAGCGGTGGAGCGAGGCGGTCGGGTCGGCGGGCTCGGGCCGCTGGGAGAGGATGCCGAGCGCCTCGCCGACGGTGGTGCCGCCGGAGGAGGCCGGCGCCATCGAGTAGACGTCGTACCCCCGGTACCCGACCCTGGTCGGCTCCCGGCGGATCACCCGGTACGCGGCGAGGTCGGCGGCGTCCACCCGGCCGGGCCGGGCGTTGCGCCCGGAGGCGGGGTCGACCGGCGGGTGCTGCAGGGTGCGCACCACGTCCGCGCCGATCGGGCCCCGGTACAGCGCGTCCGTGCCGCGCCGGCCGAGCTCCCGGTAGGTGGCGGCCAGGTCCGGGTTGCGCAGGGTCGAGCCGACGGCGGGCGGCCGGCCGCCGGGCAGGAAGAGCTCCCGGGTGGCGGGGAAGTCCTGGAAACGGGCCTGGTTGGCCGCCGTCTGGTCGTAGAACGTCTGGTCCACGGTGAAGCCGCGCTCGGCGATCCGCTCGGCGGGGCGCAGCACCTCGGCGAGGGACCGGGTGCCCCACAGCCGCAGCGCCTGCTCCCAGGTGGCCGCGGTGCCGGGGACGCCCACGGACAGGCCGCTGGTCACGGCGTCGGCGAAGGGCAGCGGGGCGCCGTTCTCCAGGAACAGGCCCTGGTCGGCGGTGCGGGAGGCGGTCTCCCGGCCGTCCAGGGTGGAGACCCGGTGGGTGCGGGCGTCGTAGTGGACGAGGAAGCCGCCGCCGCCGATGCCGGTCGAGTACGGCTCGGTGACCCCGAGCGCCGCGGCGGTCGCCACCGCAGCGTCGACCGCGTTGCCGCCGCGGCGCAGCACCTCGATCCCGGCGGCGGTGGCGTCTGCGTCGACGCTGGCCACCGCGCCGCCGTAGCCCACCGCCTCGGGCGCTTTGGGCGGGGCGCCCGGCGCCGCCTGGGCGGGGACGGCGGTGAGACAGAAGAGACCGGTGGCGAGAAGGAGCGTCGGAAAGAGTCCGGCCGGTGACCGCATGCGAGCCTCCTGATTCGGCGTCAGTTCACCGTTGTCCCACAGCCGACGCGGACCGGACAACAGGGCGTCGACCTGACGAAGTGTCCGGCCGGACCCGATAAGCCGTGGCGGAGACCACCGGCAGTGATCACAATTCGCGCATGGATGACACCGTCACGCACCGTCCCGCCGTCCTCACCGCGCTGCGGCGGGCCGCCGAACCGTCGGGCTTCACCCTCTCCTGCGAGGAGCGGACCGGTTCGCTGCTGGCCACCCTGGCGGCCGCCCGGCCCGGCGGACGGATCCTCGAGCTCGGCACCGGCATCGGGGAGGGCGCCGCCTGGCTGCTCAGCGGGATGGACGCCGGCGCGACGCTGGTCACCGTGGAGCTGGACGACACCCTGCAGGCCGTCGCCCGGCAGGCGTTCACCGGGGACCCGCGGGTCGAGTTCGTCGCGGGTGACGGCGGGGCCTGGCTGGAGACGTACGCGGGCGAGCCCTTCGACCTCGTCTTCGCCGACACCCGGCCGGGCAAGTTCACCCACCTGGACCACGCCCTGGCGCTGGTCGCCCCGGGCGGCCTCTACGTGGTCGACGACCTGCTCCCGCAGCCCGGCTGGCCCGACGGCCACCAGGCGGCGGTCGACAAGCTGGTCGTCGACCTGCTCTCCCGCCCGGACTTCCGCACCGTCCGGATGAACTGGTCCTCCGGGCTGCTGCTGGCCGCCCGGCAGTAGCGCCCCGGGCCCGGCCGGCCCTACTGCCGGGTGCGGTGGCGCTTGATGGTGCGGAAGCGGCGGGCGACCTGCCGGGCCAGGTCGGCGGCGCCGACCAGGCCGGCCTCGTTGCCGAGGGCGGCGTGCACGATGCCCGCCTCGGGACGGAAGCCGCGGCCGGTGAGGGTGCGGGCGAAGGCGTCCCGGGCGGGGCCCAGCAGCAGGTCGCCGGCCTCGGAGACGCCGCCGCCGATCACGAACCGCCCCGGGTCGAGGGCGGCGGCGAGGTTGGCGATCCCGACGCCGAGCCACCGGCCGACCTCGTAGAGCAGCTCGACCGCGACCGCGTCGCCGTCCCGCGCGGCCTGGGTGACCAGCGGACCGGTGATCGCCTCCGGGCTGCCGCCGGCCCGGGCGAGCAGCGGCTGGACGACGGGCGACTCCTCGACGGCGAGCTCGCGGGCCTCGCGGACCAGCGCGTTGCCGGAGGAGTACTGCTCCCAGCAGCCCCGGTTGCCGCACGGGCAGCGGTGCCCGCCGGGCACCACCTGCATGTGGCCGAACTCGCCGGCCAGCCCGTACTTGCCCCGGTCGACGTACCCGTCGCGGACGACGGCGCCGCCGATCCCGGTGCCGAGCGTGATCATCACCATGTGGTCCTCGCCGCGGCCGGCACCGAAGCGCCACTCGGCCCAGGCGGCGGCGTTGGCGTCGTTCTCGACCACCACGGGGAAGCGCAGCCGGGCGCTGAGCGCGTCCCGGAGGGGTTCGCCCCGCCAGTTGAGGTGGGGGGCGAAGAGCACCGTGGAGCGGTCGGCGTCGACCCAGCCGGCGGCGCCGACGCCGACCGCGTGGACGTCGTGCTTGTCGGCGAGCTGGAGGACCAGGTCGACGATGACGTCCTCGACGACCTTGGGGCTCTTGCTCTTGTGGGGGGTCTCGGTGCGGACGCTGTCGAGCACCCGGCCCTCGCCGTCGACCACGCCGGCGACGACCTTGGTGCCCCCGATGTCGACGCCGATGGTGGGCAGTCGCAGGACGCTGGCGGGCAGGGCGCGGCGGCGGCGTTCGGCGCGCGGGCCGAGGCCCAGCAGGTTGGGCAGGACCGCGGGGCGGCCGCCGCCGGTGGGGCTGGTCACGGGTGGGAACGCTCCTTCGGTCAGGTCCGGGTCAGGGTCTGGCAAAAGTCGGTCGTCTCCGACCATCCTGCCCGGGCGCAAGCCTCCCGCCCTGGCAGACTAGGCTCGATTCATACAGCGGATTCTCACGAAAACGTGACGTTCCTCTCAGGTTTCCGCCGACTTCGGGAGCAACTGATCGTCCGTTCCCTGCTGTCTGATCACTTTGAAGCAATCTCCGGGCGGGTGGCCCGGGCAGCCAGCGATCCGGATACGAGACTCATCCATGCAACTGACAGGCACACCGTTCCTCATCGTCACGATCGTCCTCGTGCCGATCTCCATCGCGGCGGCGCTGCTGCTGTGGGGCCGGGTCCGCGGGCCGCAGCCGGTACAGGTGCTGTCCAGACTGGGAATGCTGCTGCTCTGTCAGTTCACGGCGGTCCTGATGGTCTTCGTCATGGTGAACAACGCCAACCTCATCTACGGCAACTGGGACGACCTGCTGGGCACCGGCAACCACGTGCGGGCGGTGCCGCAGGTGCCGCCGGCGGACGGGGGCGGCCCGGCGGGGACGTCGAACGAGAACAAGCGGGCGAAGGTCGTCCAGTCCTTCAGGGCGGTCAACGACCCGAAGGTCCCCGGTGACGTGCAGACCACCGACCTGAAGGGCCAGCTGTCCGGGATCGACGGCGAGGTGCTGGTCTGGCTGCCGCCGCAGTACAACGACCCGGCGTACAAGGACAAGACCTTCCCGGTGGTCGAGCTGCTGCCGGGCTGGCCGGGCTCGTCGAAGACCTGGTACGGCACGCTGAAGGTGTCCGAGCAGCTGAAGCCGCTGATGGCGAAGGGCGAGATCACCCCGTTCATCCTGATCTCGCCGCGGACGAACCTGCTGGGCGACACCACCGACACCGGCTGCGCCGACGTGCCGGGCAAGGTGAACGCGGAGACCTGGCTGAGCCGGGACGTGCCGCAGATGGTGCTGGACAACTTCCGGGCCGACGCCTCGCCGGACCGCTGGGCGGTCGCCGGCTACTCGGCGGGCGGCCACTGCGCGACGAAGCTCGCGGTCTCCCACCCGGAGCGCTACCGCGCCGGGGTCAGCCTCTCCGGCTACAACGACCCGGGCCAGGAGCCGGCCTCGCTGACCGCGAAGGACGCCCGGCTGCGGGACGCCGCCAACCCGCTGAACATCCTCAAGGGCGCCGCCCACCCGCCGAAGGTGGCGCTGTACATGAGCGGCAACAAGGGCGACGGCTACGAGGCCGCCGAGGCGCTGCGGGCGGTCGCGAAGGCGCCGACCACGGTGGTGCCGGTGGAGACCACCGGCCCGCACGCCAGCGACGTGTGGAAGCCGATGATCCCCGGCATCTTCACCTGGCTGAGCGGGATCATCCCGGCCGGCCACTGACCGGACGCGGACGGCGGAGGGCGGGTCCGTACGGACCCGCCCTCCGCCGTGCGTACCGCGGTCAGCCCTTCGGCAGGGTGTCCACGAAGTCGGTGCCGGCGCTGTAGAAGCCGTCCACGGTCTTCTGGACGTCGGCGTAGGGGACCGCCGCGTTGTCCTTGTAGTAGAACCAGTTGACCTTCAGGTTCCAGGTGCGCTGACCGCCGAGGGCCGGCATCAGGTCGATGAACCAGTTGCTGAAGTGGACGTCCATCTTCTCGCGCGGGACGTACTTGCCGGTGCTGGTGAACAGCTCCTTGCCGTCCATGGAGTAGGTGGCCTTCCCGTCCACGGAGGTGACCATCATGATGTGCCAGCCCTCGAAGCGCTGCTTGTGGGGCTTGGTCACGCGGTCCGGCGGATCGGCCTTGAACCAGCTGGTGGTGTCGAGCTGCGGCCCCGGCGCGCCCCAGCCGCCGTTCGGCATGTACTCGTAGTCGAGCTCGCTGTAGTTCGCCGAGTCGTCCGCGGGCGAGATCGGGAAGTACGACTGGACGACGTGGTCGCCGTTCTTGCCGCCGGCGGGCTTGTCGCTGAGGTAGACCCGGGCCGCGTAGGTCCCGTTGAAGAGCTTGGTGCCGGTGCTCTGGATCTCGACCTGCTTGGTGCCCTTCTGGGTGCCGTCGGTGGTCGCCTGCAGCTGCAGGGTCCGACCGCCCTGGGCGGTGGTGTCGGCGGGGAAGCTCGCGCCCGCGTTCGACCAGGTGTCCTTGATGCCCGGGCCGCCCCCGCCGTTGCGGACCTCCCAGCCGTGGGCGGTCAGCGCCGGGTCGTCGGCGCCGGTGTAGTGGAAGGTGTCGAACAGCGTCCCGGGCGGCCCGGTCGGGGTCGGCGAGGCGCTGGCGCCGGACCCGCCCTTCCCGGACCCGTCGGTGCCGTCGCCGCCGCCGGACGCCGCGCCGCTCGAACAGGCGGTGAGGACGCACAGCAGGGTCGGCAGGGTGAGCACGCTCCACGCGCGGCGACGACGTATGCGGCGGGGCTGGCTCACTCGGGCTCCTTGGGGCGTACTGGCTCGCACGTGCGCACTGGTCACATGAGGGGGTCATCCTAACGGGGGCCGCAAGACCCGCCGCAGCGCCCCCTCGACGCTTCCGGAAGCACGGAGTCCGAGGTCAACGGTGCGTGCACGCCTACACGCAAATACGCGCCGCTCGTCATTTCGATCCGATTACAACACTTCGACAGATCAGGCCAAATCCACCCATCGGGCTCAATTCGATTCAGGCCCGTGCACTAGCGTTCGCCCTACGCTCCCGCGGTCTACGTACCCTGCACTGAAAGGCGTCGCAAGGTGCGCCCAGTCATCACTCCCATCGAACGCGGATCGGCACCCGAACCACCGTCTGACGTGTACGAGTCGAGTCTCGAAGAGGCCGCTCCCGCTCCGGTGTTCGTCTCCCAGTCCGGTCGACGCGGCCGTCTGCTGCGCGGCCTCGGCTGGCCGGTCTCGGTGGTCGGCGCGATCCTGGCGATCGCCATGGGCAGCAGCCTGGTCGGCGGGCAGGCGGACGCTCCGGCGATGGAGATCCCCGTGCAGCCCTCGCAGGCGCCGGCCCCGTCGCCCACACCCTCGGCCTCGCCCTCCCCCACCCCGTCGCACTCGCCGTCCGGGTCGGCCTCGCCCAAGACGCCGTCCCGCTCCACGAGCCCCTCGACGAAGACGTCGGGCACGTCGAAGCCGACGACCACCGCACCGCGCGGGGCGACGCCCTCGGGCCAGTCGACCAAGCACCCCTGAACCTCCGCACCACCCATCTCCAGGAGCGCCATTTGTCCCGCCACCAGCGCCGCCGGCAGACCCTGCTCAGGCCGCGCCGACTGGCCGCGCCGCCGCTGCGCTTCGTCATGCCGCTGTCCCTGCTGGCCTGCCTGCTCGCGCTCATCGTGCTGCGCGGCCTGGCCACCAACGAGGTGTTCCACGACTCCCGGGTCGCGGAGTCGGTCGACCAGACGACCGTGCCGGACCAGGTCCTCAAGGGCGGCCCGGTCGTCGACGCCCGCGGCGAGAAGAACGACGACCCGGTGAGCTACCGCATCCCGGACCGCACCGTGGTGCTGAGCTTCGACGACGGCCCCTCCGAGGAGTGGACGCCGGAGATCCTGAAGATCCTGGCAGCCCACAACGTGCGCGCGGACTTCTTCGTGACCGGCTCGATGACCGCCCGCAACCCGGACATGATCCGGAAGATCGTGGCGGAGGGCCACGAGATCGGGCTGCACAGCTTCACCCACCCCGACCTGGCGTTCCAGTCGCACGCCCGGCTCAGCTGGGAGATGGCCCAGACGCAGCTGGCGCTGGCCGGTGCCGCGGGCGTCCACAGCACGCTCTTCCGCCCTCCGTACTCCTCCTACGCGGGCGCACTGGACGACTGGAGCTACCCGGTCGTCAAGTACCTCGGCGCCCGCGGCTACATCACCGCCTTCATCGACCACGACACCGACGACTGGAAGCTCCCCGGAGTGGACGCGATCGTCAAGGAGGCGATGCCGGCCACCCCCGGCGCGGGCGAGCTGATCCTGCTGCACGACGCCGGTGGCGACCGCTCCCAGACCGTCGCGGCGCTCGGGATCCTCATCGAGAAGCTGCAGGCCGACGGCTACCGCTTCGCCACCATCTCCGAGGCGCTCGGCGCCACCAGCGCCACCACGCCGGTGCACGGCTTCCAGCTGTGGGCGGGCAAGGGCTACATCTGGACCACCCAGCTGGCCGTGCACACCCTGCCGGTGCTGATCGCGCTGCTGGCCGTGGTCGGCTTCCTGAACTTCGGCCGGTTCGCGCTGATGCTCGTCCTCGCGCCGGTCCACGCCCGCCGCGCCAAGCGGACGGACCTCTGGGGCGAGCCCGTCACCGAGCCGGTCACCGTGCTCGTCCCGGCCTACAACGAGCGCGAGTGCATCGCCAACACCCTCAACTCGCTGGCCGCCAGTGACTACCCGATCGAGGTCATCGTCATCGACGACGGCTCCTCGGACGGCACCGCGGACATCGTCGAGGAGATGGCCCTGCCCTTCGTCCGGCTGATCCGCAAGGTCAACGGCGGCAAGTCCAGCGCGCTCAACGTCGGCATCGCGGCCGCCTCGCACGACATCGTCGTGATGATGGACGGGGACACCGTCTTCGAGCCGTCCACCGTGCGCGAGCTGGTCCAGCCCTTCGCGGACCCCGGGATCGGCGCGGTCTCCGGCAACGCCAAGGTCGGCAACCGCGACAGCCTGATCGGTGCCTGGCAGCACATCGAGTACGTCCTCGGCCACAACCTGGACCGCCGGATGTACGACATGCTCGGCATCATCCCGACCATCCCCGGCGCGGTCGGCGCCTTCCGCAAGGAGGCCCTGGACGCCGTCGGCGGGATGAGCGACGACACCCTCGCCGAGGACACCGACATCACCATGGCGGTGCTCTGCGAGGGCTGGCGGATCGTCTACGCCGAGCGCGCCCGCGCCTGGACCGAGGCACCCGCCAGCATCCAGCAGCTCTGGTCCCAGCGGTACCGGTGGAGCTACGGCTCGATGCAGGCGATGTGGAAGCACCGCCGCGCCGTCACCGCCCGCGGACCGGCCGGGCGCTTCGGCCGCTTCGGGCTGCCGATCGTCGTGCTGTTCGGCGTGGTCGCCCCGCTGCTGGCGCCGCTGGTCGACATCTTCCTGATGTACGGCGTGCTGTTCGCGGACGCCGGACTCACCCTCGTCAGCTTCGGCGGCTTCCTGTCGATCCAGGCGGTGCTCTCCTGGTACGCCTTCCGGCTGGACCGCGAGAAGCCCTGGCACCTGATCAGCCTGCCGCTCCAGCAAGTGGTGTACCGGCAGCTGATGTACATCGTCCTGCTGCAGTCCACGATCACCGCGTTCACCGGTGGCCGACTGCGCTGGCAGAAGCTCCGGCGCACCGGCGAGGTCGCCGCCCCGGTGGAGGCCTGACCATGAGCAATTCCTTCGGATGGTTCGGCGGCAGCCAGGAGACCGTTCCGCCGCACGCGCCCGCGAGCCTCGGACGCCACGAGGACACCGTGGCGCTGCGGATCCCCGAGCAGTGGCGGCAGGAGGCCGAACCGGAGCCGCAGGAGCCGCAGGCAGCGCCCAAGGCCAAGGGCGGCCGCGACCGCTACCTCGACCTGCTGCGCGCGCTGGCCCTGGTCCGCGTGATCCTCTACCACAACTTCAGCTGGGCCTGGCTGCCCATCGTCTTCCCCTCAATGGGCGTGATGTTCGCGCTGGCCGGCTCGCTGATGGCGCGCTCGCTCAAGCGCCCCGCCCTCGGCGTGATCCGCGGCCGACTGCGCCGGCTGCTTCCGCCGATGTGGCTGTTCGGCATCATCATGGTCGGCCTGCAGGTCTACGACGGCGGCGGCCCGCACGGCCCGGCCTCCGACGGCCACCCCACCTGGTGGTGGGCCAAGCTGGCCTTCTGGATCCTGCCGCTGAGCACCCCGCCGTACCCGGGGGCCCTCCCCGGCTTCCACCACACCGTCGAGACGACCTGGGCCGAGCAGGTGATCGTCCCGCTCTGGTACCTCCGGGCGTACCTGTGGTACGTCCTGCTGTCCCCGCTGATGCTCAAGGCGCTGCGGCGCTTCCCGGTGGCGACCCTGTGCGCCCCGCTGGTGATGGTCATCGGCATGAACGCGTTCGGCGGCAACGAGCCGGAGTTCATCTACAGCCGGGTCTGGGAGACCGCGAACGACTTCGCCACCTTCGGTGCCTGCTGGATCCTCGGCATGGCCCACCAGGAGGGGATGCTGAAGCGGATCCCGCAGTACGTGCTGCCCTCCATCGCACCGCTGATCATGGTGGCCGGACTCTGGTACCTGGGCACCCGCCCGGTCGATCCCGGCGAGGTGACCGACCTTGAGTCCTGGCCGATCGCCCAGGCCCTGTGGTCGTTCGGCTTCGTCGCGATCCTGCTCCACGTCAGCCCGTCCTGGGACCAGTGGCCGGCGCCGCTGGAACGCTGGAACGGCCTGGTCAGCCTGCTCAACTCGCGGGCCGTCAGCGTCTACCTCTGGCACGAGGTCGCGCTGACCCTGGCCGTCCCGGTGCTCGACCCGCTGTGGTCCTACGACTACCTGTCCTCGAACTTCAAGTGGCTGCTGAACAGTCCTTGGCTCGACCTGCTGACGGCGATCCCGCTGCTCGCCCTGCTGGTGCTGGTCTTCGGCTGGGTCGAGGACGTCGCCGCCAAACGCCCGCCGCGGCTCTTCCCGTACCCGCGCCGCCAACGGGGCAAGCGCCGCGCCGCCGAGTGAGTGACCGCGGGTGCCCCCGCCCGGTTTCGGGCGGGGGCACCCGCGGTCGGCTACGCGAGCTCCAGGGCCAGGTAGAAGTCCACCCGGTCCTCCAGACGCGACAGGTCACGGCCGGTCAGCTCCTCGATGCGGCCGATCCGGTAGCGCAGCGTATTGACATGGACATGAAGCTGGGCGGCGCACCGGGTCCACGACCCGTCCGAGCGCAGGAAGGCCTCCAGCGTGCGCACCAGGTCCGCCTGGTGCTCGATGTCGTACGCGATCACCCGGTCCAGCAGCCGGCTGCGGAAGGCCCGGCGGACCTCGTCCGGCACCGCCGCCAGCAGCAGCACGTGCGAGGCCAGCTCCTCGGGGCCGGCGACGCAGACCCGCCCGACCCGGGCCGCGGCGATCCGCCGGGCGTGCCGGGACTCCTCCAGCGCACCGCGCAGCCCGCCGCTCTCCGCGGCCGGCGCACAGACGCCCACCGTGATCCGCCCCTCCGAGCCCAGCCCGGCCTCCAGCGGCGCGAGCAGCTCGCGCAGGGCGTCCGCGGGCACCGGCACGTCCAGCGCGGGCAGCACCACGACGGCGCCGTTGGCACCCAGCGCGGCGACCAGCGCCCGCTCTGAGGCGAAGGCCAGCGCCTCCTCCAGGACCGGTCTCAGCGCCCCGTCCGGCAGCCCGGTGGCCTCGGCGCTGAGCACCAGCCAGTTGCCCTCCCCGGCCACCGGCAGCGGCGTGCCGCCCTCGTAGCGGGCCATCGAGGTGGAGGCGTGCAGGGCGCGGCTGATCTCGGCCGGGTCGGCGTCGCGCTGGAGCAGCGCGAGGGTCTCGTCGGCGATCCGGCGGCGCAGCCGGCGGCCCTCGTCGCGGCGGGTCCGTTCGGCCGCGACCAAACGGGCGAGGTTCTCGGCGAGCTGCTGCCGCTTGGGCGTCCACTCGGTGACGTCGCCGGCGATCGCGAGCAGCCAGTCGGCCAGCGGGGACTCGTCCGCGGGGTCGACGGCGGCCGGGATCAGCGAGTAGCTGCCGGTGACCAGGCGGGCCCGGTGCGGGGGGCGGCGGCGCTGGCGCTGGGCGCCGAGGTGGGCGCGGGCCAGCTGGTCGCGGTCCTCGGCGGTGAGCCGGTCGACCGGCCCGGCGATCACCTGACCGGTCGGGGTGAGCACCCAGCAGTCCAGGTCGAGGTCGCCGCCGAGCAGGTCCAGGACGGCGTCCAGGCCGCCGCCGCCGGCGGCCGAGACCAGCATCCGGTGCCGGTCGACGAGGGCGGCGAGGTCGGCGGCCCGGTCGGCGGAGACCTGGCGGCCGACGAACTCGGTGACGGTGCCGAAGGCGATGTCGTCCGGGACGGCGAGCAGCGGCAGGCGGTGGCGGCGGCAGGCGGCGGTGAGGTCCTCGGGCACCGGCCCGACCTCGGCCTCGCCGGCCGCCAGGGCGACCGCGCCGCCGGTCACCAGGGTGCGCACGAAGCGCTCGGAGTCCTCCGGGGCGGTGCGCCAGAGCATGCCGGTGAGCACCAGCTCGCCGCCGTGCAGGTAGCGCCCCGGGTCCTGGAGATCGGTGGTCATGACGCCGCTGACCTGCCGGTCGAGCTCGTCCTCGCCGGCGAGCAGCCGCAGGTGCGGCGCGCCGGGCGCGAGCAGGTCACGGACACGCATCCGCAGACTCCTTCGTCCGTTCGGGAAATTCGAGGGTGGGGGTCAGTGTGCCCGACGACCGGCGTTCGGTGTCACCTCACAAATGCCGCCCGGATCACGGGCCCGTAGCTCCGGAATCACGGCCGGATTACGGTCGTAAGTAGCGCCCGGGTGACTCCTGGGCTGCGAAATTCCCTTCCTTAGAGGAACGTACAGGATGCCGGGCGGGACCACAGCCGGGGCTTCATGCCATCGGTGACTGCCAGTGGGCCCGGTCACAGCGGTTCACTGGCCACAAGCCGCCGGACACATCCCGGTGACCAGGACTCAACGCCGAGGCAACGAGGTGGTTGCACAGTCCGAACACCGACACCGGGCAACGTGCCCCCTGTCCGGCAGGCCACGACTTGAGGAGACACCGCATGGAGTTCCTTCGGCCCGCAACGTGGGACGAGGCACTCGCGGCGAAGGCTGAGTACCCGACCGCGCTGCCGATCTCGGGCGGCACGGACGTCATGGTCGAGATGAATTTCGACGTGCACCGGCCATCCGCGATTCTCGACCTGAACCGCATCCCCGAGCTTCGCGCGTGGGAGATCGACGGGGATGTGGTGAAGCTCGGCGCCTCGGTGCCGTACACCCGCATCATCGACGAGCTGTCCGAGCAGCTGCCCGGCCTGGCCAAGGCCGCGCACACGGTCGGCTCCCCGCAGATCCGCAACCGCGGCAGCGTGGGCGGCAACCTGGGCGGCGCGTCGCCGGCCGGTGACGCGCACCCGGCGCTGCTGGCCGCGGGCCGGGACGTGTTCGTCGAGGCGGCTTCGGTGCGCGGCACCCGGCTGATCCCGATCGACGAGTTCTACGTCGGCGTGAAGCGCAACAGCCTGGAGGCCGACGAGCTGATCAAGACCGTGCACATCCCGGTCGCCGACGGCCCGCAGCAGTTCTCCAAGATCGGCACCCGCAACGCGATGGTGATCGCGGTGTCCGCCTTCGGCTTCGCCCTGCACCCCAAGAACCGCACGGTCGGCACCGGTATCGGCTCGGCCGCCCCCACGCCGCGCCGCGCGGTGCAGGCCGAGGAGTACCTGCAGGGCGTGCTCGCCGAGCGCGGCCTGTGGGAGTCCGGCGCCCTGATCCCCGCCGAGGCCGTCCGGGAGTTCGGCGAGCTGGTGAAGGCCGCGGCCTCCCCGATCGACGACGTCCGCGGCACCGCCGACTACCGCCGGCACACCCTGGCCGTGATGGCCCGCCGCACCCTCACCTGGTGTTGGAACGACTACAGCAAGCAGATCAGGAGCGCGGCATGAGGATCACCTTCACCGCCAACGGCAAGCCCGTCGAGGCGGACGACGTCTGGGAGGGCGAGAGCCTGCTCTACGTGCTCCGCGAGCGGGTGGGCCTGCCGGGCTCCAAGAACGCCTGCGAGCAGGGCGAGTGCGGCTCCTGCACGGTCTACCTCGACGGCACCCCGGTCTGCTCCTGCCTGGTCGCGGCCGGCCAGGTGCAGGACCGCGAGGTGCGCACCGTCGAGGGCCTGGCCGAGGAGAACGGCGAGCTGGGCCTGGTCCAGCAGGCCTTCGTCGACGCCGGCGCCGTGCAGTGCGGCTTCTGCACCCCCGGCCTGCTGGTGCAGACCGACGCCCTGCTGGAGAAGGACGACCAGCCGAGCGACAACGACATCCGCGAGGCGCTGTCGGGCAACCTGTGCCGCTGCACCGGCTACGAGAAGATCATGGACGCGGTGCGGCTCGCCTCCGCCCGCAAGTGCGCGGGTAAGGGGCATGGGGAATGAGCGAGCGAAGCGAGCGAATCATCAAGGGGCGCGCATTGTGCGAAGCGCCCGCCGAGCGCAGCGAGGTGGCCGCATGAGCACCCGGACGATCGCGGGTCAGAAGAACCTGCAGAACATCAACCAGGCGTCCGCGGACGGCATCGGCGGCTCCCCGCTGCGCCCCGACGGCACCCTGAAGGTGAAGGGCGAGTTCGCGTACTCGTCCGACATGTGGCACGAGGACATGCTCTGGGGCATGGCGCTGCGCTCGCCGCACCCCCGCGCCAACATCCTCTCGGTGGACATCTCCGAGGCGCTCAAGCTGCCCGGCGTGTACGCCGTGCTCACCCACCAGGACATCCCGGGATCCAAGTTCTACGGCCTGGAGATCAAGGACCAGCCGGCGCTGGCGATCGACAAGGTCCGCTACCACGGTGAGCCGATCGCGCTGGTCGCGGCCGACCACCCGGAGACGGCCCGCCGCGCGGTGAAGAAGATCAAGGTCGAGTACGAGGTGCTCACCCCGATCGTCACCGAGGAGCAGTGCCTCGACCCCGAGACCCACGGCTACGTGCACGAGCCGCACGAGTTCAAGTCGCACGGCTACGGCAACATCTGCCACGAGCAGAAGCTGGTCTCCGGCCTCGGCGTCACCGACGAGGTCCGCGCGCTGGCCGACGTGATCGTCACCGGCGAGTACGAGGTCGGCATGCAGGACCAGGCCTTCCTCGGTCCGGAGTCCGGCCTGGCGGTGCCCGCCGAGGACGGCGGCATCGACCTCTACATCGCCACCCAGTGGCTGCACGTGGACCGCGAGCAGATGGCCCCGGTGCTCGGCCTGCCCGAGGAGAAGGTCCGGCTGACCCTCGCGGGCGTCGGCGGCGCCTTCGGCGGCCGCGAGGACATCTCGATGCAGATCCACGCCTGCCTGCTGGCCCAGCACACCGGCAAGCCGGTCAAGATCGTCTACGCCCGGGACGAGTCCTTCTTCGGCCACGTGCACCGCCACCCGGCGAAGATGCGCTACGAGCACGGCGCCACCCGCGACGGCAAGCTGGTCTTCGCGGACTGCCGGATCGTGCTGGACGGCGGCGCGTACGCCTCGGCCTCCCCCGCGGTGGTCGGCAACGCGGCCTCGCTCGGCCACGGCCCGTACGTCATCCCGAACGTGAAGATGCACGCCATCGCGCTGTACTCCAACAACCCGTCGTGCGGCGCGATGCGCGGCTTCGGCGCGGTGCAGGCCGCCTTCGGCTACGAGTCGCAGATGGACAAGCTCGCCGCCGAGCTGGGCATGGACCCGGTCGAGCTGCGCCAGCTGAACGCGATGGCGGAGGGCGACCACATGCCCACCGGCCAGCGGATCGACTCGCCGGCCCCGGTCGCCGAGCTGCTGCAGCGGGTCAAGGACATGCCGCTGCCCCCGCCGCTGGACCTGGAGAACCTGGACATCCGCGCCGTGCCCGGCGCGCTGTCCAACACCTCGCACGGCGAGGGCATCGTCCGCGGCGTCGGCTACTCGGTCGGCATCAAGAACGTCGGCTTCTCCGAGGGCTTCGACGACTACTCCACCGCCCGGGTCCGCCTCGAGGTGATCGGCGGCGAGCCGGTCGCCATGGTGCACACCGCGATGGCCGAGGTCGGCCAGGGCGGCGTCACCGTGCACGCCCAGATCGCCCGCACCGAGCTCGGCGTCGAGCAGGTCACCATCCACCCGGCCAACACCGAGGTCGGCTCGGCCGGCTCCACCTCCGCCTCGCGCCAGACGTACATGACCGGTGGCGCGGTGAAGCTCGCCGCCGAGGCGGTGAAGCTGGCGCTGATCACCAAGGGCCGCCGGCGCTACGGCTGGACCCAGAACGACATCGACCTGGTCGGCGGCAAGGTCGTCTCCGAGGCCGACGGCGTGCTGGTCGCCATGGTCGACCTGCTCGGCGACGAGGCGATCGACCTGACCCGCGAGCACCACCACCGCCCGACCCAGCCGTTCGACAAGGAGACCGGACAGGGCTTCGGCCACGTCCAGTACACCTTCTGCGCCAACCGCGCGGTGGTCGACGTGGACGTCGAGCTGGGCCTGGTCAAGGTGGTCGAGCTGACCGCCGTCCAGGACGTCGGCAAGGCGCTCAACCCGCTCTCCGTGGTGGGCCAGATCCAGGGCGGCTGCACCCAGGCCCTGGGCCTCGCGGTGATGGAGGAGATCATCGTCAAGGACGGGAAGGTGCGCAACGCGTCCTTCACCGACTACCTGATCCCCACCATCCTGGACACCCCGCCGATCCCGGTGGAGATCCTCGAACTCCCGGACCCGAACGCGCCGTACGGCCTGCGCGGCGTCGGCGAGGCCCCCACCGTCTCCGCCACGCCGTCCATCGTGGCCGCCATCCGGCAGGCGACCGGCATCGCGCTCAACCGGATCCCGGTCCGGCCCGAGCACCTCACCGGCACGCTCTGACAGACCTCCCCGGGGCGGCGGACCGTCTTCCCCCGCCGCCCCGGGGTTGCCCCACCCGAAACGAAATGAACCCCACCCACGCACCGAACCGCTGCCTCTCCCTCGCCGGGGCTCTGCAGCGGTGCACCCCAGTGAGTCGAACAGTCCCCCTGCGCCTCTTCCATGACTGGCACCCAGGTCGGCTCGCCCACCCCAATCCCCTTTGAACCTTGGGAGTGGACATGACCCGGATCTCCACGGAGCCCGGCCCCACCGACGAAGCACCCGCCGACGACGAGACCCTCACCCAGTCGCCGGCCACCCCGCCGAAGAACAAGCTGGACGCGTACTTCAAGATCTCCGCACGCGGCTCCACCTTCGGCAACGAGATCCGCGGTGGCCTCACCACCTTCATGGCGATGGCGTACATCGTCCTGCTCAACCCGATCATCCTCAGCGGTGCCGACGTCACCGGCGTCAAGCTCGACCACGCCCAGCTGACCACCGCGACCGCCCTGGCCGCCGCCGTCACCACCGTCCTGATGGGCGTGATCGGCAACGTGCCGCTGGCCGTCGCCGCCGGCCTCTCGGTCTCCGGGGCGATATCGGCCCTGGTCGTGCCGCACACCACCTGGGCCCAGGCCTTCGGTCTCTGCGTCATCTACGGTCTGCTGATCGTGCTGCTGGTGGTCTCCGGACTGCGCGAGAAGATCATGAACGGCATCCCGCTGCCGCTCAAGCACGCCATCACCATCGGCATCGGCCTGTTCGTCGCGATCATCGGCCTCTACAAGGCCGGCTTCGTGCACACCGGCGGCCCGACGCCGCTGTCGCTCGGCCCGTTCGGCGAGCTGGAGGGCTGGCCGGTCCTGATCTTCTGCGTCACCCTGCTGACCATCTTCGTGCTGCTGGCCCGCAACGTCCGCGGCGCGATCCTGATCGGCATCGCGGCCGGCACCGTGATCGCCGTGATCGTCCACCAGGTGGCCGGCCTGGACGCCAAGGCCTGGGGCGGCTCCGCCCCGGTGTGGCCCGGCTCCCCGGTCTCCGCCCCCGACTTCGGCCTCTTCGGCGACATCGACCTGTTCGGAGCCTTCGGCTCCAAGGGCCTCGGCGCGATCTCCGCCTCGGTGGCCGTCTTCACCCTGGTCCTGGCCGGCTTCTTCGACGCGATGGCCACCATCATCGGCGTCGGCACCGAGGCGGGCCTGGCCGACAAGCAGGGCCGGATGCCCGGCCTGTCCAAGGCGCTGTTCATCGACGGTGCCGGCGGCGCGATCGGCGGTGTGGCGGGTGCGTCCGGCCAGACCGTGTTCGTCGAGTCCGCGACCGGCGTCGGCGACGGCGCCCGCACCGGCCTGGCCTCCACCGTCACCGGCGGCGTCTTCGCCCTGATGCTGTTCTTCTCGCCGGTCGCCGCCGTCGTCCCGGTCCAGGTCGCCTCGGCCGCCCTGGTCGTCATCGGCTCCATGATGATGAGCCAGGCCCGGCACATCGACTGGTCCGACCGCGAGATCGCCATCCCCGCCTTCCTCACCTGCGTCCTGATGCCGTTCACCTACAGCATCACCGCGGGCGTGGCCGCCGGTGTCATCTCGTACACCGCCATCAAGGCCGGCACCGGCAAGTGGCGCGAGCCCGGTCCGCTGATGTGGATCCTCACCGGGGTCTTCGTGGTCTACTTCGCCCTCGTCCCGATCAAGTCCTGGCTCGGCGTGCACTAGCCGCCCGCCGGCCGCGGTACCGGAGTCCTGTCTCCGGTACCGCGGCGCCACCCGTTTCCCGTGCACTATTGGTTGGTAGGGAGCACACCGTGCAAGACATCGCCGAGCAGTTGCAGGCCTGGCACGCCGCCGGGCGCGCCTTCGCCGTGGCCACAGTCGTCGGCGTCTTGGGCAGTGCCCCCCGCGACCCCGGCGCCGCCCTCGCCGTCGACTCCGAGGGCGAGGCGATCGGCTCCGTCTCCGGCGGCTGCGTCGAAGGCGCGGTGTACGAGCTCTGCCGGGCCGCGATCCTCAGCGGCGAGCCCGCCCTGGAGCGCTTCGGCTACAGCGACGAGGACGCCTTCGCGGTCGGCCTCACCTGCGGCGGCGTCCTCGACGTCTTCGTCCAGCCGATCGTGCCCGGCGCCGACCCCGGCCTGGACGCCGGCATCGCCTACATCGCCTCCGGCACCCCCGTCGCCCTCGCCCGGATCGTCGACGGACCCGCCGCCCTGCTCGGCGCCACCGTCGCCGTCACCGCCGACACCCACCACGGCGCGCTCTCCCCCGCCCGCCCGTCTCCCGCCGCCACCCTTCACTCGATGCGCTCCGCGCAGCCCCTCCACCTGCTCGAATGCGCGGTGGTCGCCGAGGCCCGCGCCATGCTCGACGCCGGCCGCACCGGACAGCTCGTCCTCGGCCTCGACGGCCGCCCCTGCGACGATGCCGCCCAGGGCACCGTCACCGTCTTCGTCGAGTCGTACGTGCCCGCGCCCCGGATGATCGTCTTCGGCGCCATCGACTTCGCCGCCGCGGTCGTCCGGATCGGCAAGTTCCTCGGCTACCGCGTCACCGTCTGCGACGCCCGCCCCGTCTTCGCCACCGCCCGGCGCTTCCCCGACGCCGACGAGGTCGTCGTCGACTGGCCGCACCGCTACCTCGACTCCCAGCTCGACCGGATCGACGGCCGCACCGTCCTGTGCGTCCTCACCCACGACGCCAAGTTCGACATCCCGCTGCTGGAGCGGGCCCTGCGGCTGCCCGTCGGGTACGTCGGCGCGATGGGCTCGCGCAAGACCCACCTCGACCGCAACACCCACCTGCGCGAGGTCGGACTCACCGACGCCGAGATCGCCCGCCTGCGCTCCCCCATCGGCCTCGACCTCGGTGCCCGCACTCCCGAGGAGACCGCCGTCTCGGTCGCCGCCGAGATCGTCGCCCACCGCCGCGGCGGCTCCTGCCTCCCGCTCTCCGCCGGCGACGGCCCCATCCACCACGACCTCGCCCGCCCCGCCGAGACCCCCGCCCCGGCCACCGACGAGGCCCGCGTCTCCGCGCACGCCGCCTAAACCCGGACGCCGCCCGAACTCGCGCACCCCACGGGGCTGCGGGACGCTGGTCCTCCAAGGCCGGCCGCCCCGCGGCCCCGTCCGCGTCGCCGGCCCGTCACCGCCCCCCGTGCGGTCAGGAGGCCCCACGATGCGCATGATGATCCACGGCGAAATGGACACCGCGACGTCCAACCACCTGCTCGCCACCGGCAAGGTCCCCGAGCTGATGGGCCGGATCATGGGCGCCCTCAAGCCCGAGGCCGCCTACTTCTACCCCTTCGGCGGACGGCGCGCCTTCACCCTCGTCTGCGACCTCGACCAGGAATCCAACCTGGTCGCCCTGGTCGAACCCTTCTGGACGGAGCTCGGTGCCGACGTCACCGTCACCCCCTGCATGACCGCCGAAGAACTCCAGGCCGGCCTGTCCCAGCTCCCCGGCTGACCCGTGTGACGCCGAGCAGTTGATCCAACGGCGCCCCGACCGGGTCCGGGAGGGCGGCGCGGCCCAGCGCGGCCGGGCCCTGCTCCTCCGAGGCAGCCGTCACGTGGGCAGGTCACGCCCTGGTCGACGTGTTCCGCAGGACGTCCGGCGTCCCGTACGCCGTCCGCCGATCGGGCGATCGGGCGATCGGGCGATCGGGCGATCGAGCAAGGGGGCCGCGGCCCGATGTCGAACGGCTCCGGCCGATGGAGCCGCTCCGGCGGTCCGACCTGCCGAACCGCTCGCTCTTCGACGCCGTCATCCCCGCACGACGGGCAACGGACGACCGGCCCGTCGGCGGCCGACGCGACGGATGCCGGCCGCCGGATTGCCCACAACGCCGCAGCCCCGCCGGATCGTCGACAAGCGGACCATCGCGGTGGACACCCCCTCTCCGGGAAGCCCGGAGACGAGGACCGCCGCTACCGGGCGGCCGACCCGTACCTCCGCTCGGGCTGCACCGGCGACGCACTCACCGCCCGGTTCGGACCCGGGGACCTGATCGGAGCGTGGCAGCCGGGCCGAGTCGCACGGGCTGTCAGAGGGACTGGGTCTCGGGGTCGTCGACGGTGTGCATCGCGGCCTCCTCGGCCGTCGCGGCGCCGCCGGAGATGCCCACGTCCTGCGCGACGGTGTCGCTGCGGGCGCCGTCGACGACGGTGAGCCGCCCGGTGCGGGCCTCGCCGGCTTCGGGATCGACCGGCTCCGCATCGGTGCCGGACGTGTCGCCGATGCCGTCCCCGTCGGGCGTCGAGACATCGGGAAGCTCCTGGGCGAGCCGCTGGTCGAGACTCTCACCGGCGCGCTGCTCGGCGGCGGTGGTGCCGTAGCGGTTCACGGCGAGCGGGCGCTCCGGGGGCGCGTAGCCCTCGTCGAGCGCGGACTCCAGCCCCCGATCGTCCAGGGTGTCCTCCGGCTCCAGCGGTCCGATGTCGTCCTGCACCTCGGAGCCGTCCGGCTGGTACACCTCGTCGCCCATCAGTTGATCGTCGGCCATGTGTCCAGGTTCCCAGGGGACGGCCCCGTCCGCATGCGTAACGGCTCCGCCCCGGCCGGTACGCCCGCCCCGAGCCGGCCCCGCGACAGCTCAGCGGCTCCCGCCGGCGGGGGCGACGCGGGCCGCAGGCCCTCGCGGAGGATGCGCCGGAGCCGGGCGAGGCAGGCGCCGGTCAGCAGGGGCAGCGTGCAGGCCGGCAGGTCGAGGAGGAGCAGCGGCGCCGGGAGCCGGACGGCGTCCGGGCCGGCCGCGGCGGCGCCGGTCTCGATCCAGCGGACCGCGACGAGCACCGGGGTAGTGATCCCGGTGTCCGCGACGGCGAGGGCCCGCCGGGCGCGGGCCAGGCCCAGCCGGGTGCGGGCCGCTCGGTGCGTGTCAGTGGCACCGGGCGGTGCGGAGGGTCCGTCCCCCCGCCGTCCATCGGCCACCACCCCGGGGGGACCGGCGCCTGCGCGGGATCGTCACGGCGTCCGGCCCTCCCGTTCGACGCCCCGGAAGGAGCGGCCCAGCCAGCCCGCGAAAGCGCCGACCGCCATCGGGAGGTGCAGGTACAGCACCGTCAGGACGCCCAGCAGCAGGAAGAACACGAACGCGCCCGCCCCGCCGTCGCCCGGCCCCACCTCCCGCGCGAACCGGACCCACCACAGCACCAGCGCCGCCACCGCCGAGGCACCGAGCGCCCACCACGCCCGGGCCCACCCCAGCAGCAGCCCCAGCACCCCGGCCGGCCCCACCGCGAATGCCGCCTCGCCACCGGTGATCGGAAACCACGGCGCCGCCGCAGCCAGCGCGCCCCAGGCAGCCGCACACGGCCACGGCCAGACCCGGCCGGCCCATCGCGCCCGCATCAGCGGACCCCGGCGGAGCGGGCGGAGCGGACGCGCCGGACGGTCGAGCCGCCGACCGCACCCACCGAGAGCGGGGCGACCCCGAAGAACAGGCCCAGGAAGGCCGCGACGACGACCGCCCCCACGGCCCCGACCCCGCCACCCTCGACATCGGCGATCAGGATGCCGACCAGCGGGCAGGAACCCAGCGCGCCGGCCACGGCGGCCACGAAGGCCGTCCAGGCCCGCCGGTGCCCCAGGGCGGCACCGAGCGCCACGGCCGGGGCGGAGGCGAGCAGCAGCATGCCTCCCAGCTGCCACTCACCCGTGGGGTCCGGTCGGCCGAGCAGGTGCGGCAGGGCCGGGCTCATCACCCAGAGCGCGATCCAGGCCGCCACGCAGGCCCATGCCCAGCGCGGATGGTTCGTAGTCGTAGCGTTCATCTGCAGACACCCCCGAGGTGATCACGTGCGATCCCCGGCCATCATGGCAGAGGTTTTGAACGCGTTCAACAAGCTTCGGTGCGGCCGAAGCGAGCGAGGTAGTGCCAGACCTTCTTGACCGCCTGCGGGTCGTGGTCGGCGGTGGCGAGCAGGCTCGGGTCGAGGAGGCCGTCGGCGGCCAGGGTGCGGGCGAGGGCGACGTACTCGGGGCCGCGGTACTCGGGGTGGCGGGCGAGCTCGGCGACCGGGAGGCGGTAGCCCGGGTGCCACTCGATCGGGCAGGGGAGCCTGCGGGCGGCGGCCTCGACCGGGGTGCCCCGGTGGCAGGGGTCGAGGACCAGGGCCTCGACGTGCTCGGCGAGCAGGACCGGGCCGTGCACCTGCGCCTCGATGTAGTCGTCGAGGGCGTCCTGGTCGTCCGCCTCGGCGAGGGCGATCAGGCTGGTCCCGGTGGCTGCGGTGGCCAGGTCGGCGGGTTCGAGCCAGCTGTCCGGATAGCAGAAGGTGGCGCGGTCCAGGGTGTCGGCGGTGAGCCGGAAGTACGCGGAGCCGAACCGCGGCGCGGCCCCGTACGGGCTGCGCCGGAAGTCGAGGGCGCCGTACACCGGCCGCTCGGCGTCCGGCGCGTGGTCGTAGGCGCCGCCGAAGATCCGGCTCTCCCAGCGCCAGCGGTCGCCGCCCGGGTGGGCGGTGAGGCCGCCGTTGCTGGTGCCGGTGACAAACTGGGAGCGGTAGGTGCCGTCCTCGGCCATCGCCTCCAGGATCGGGCGGCCCGCGAAGACCCGGTCGGGGTGGAAGTTGAGGGTGATCCGCAGGGCCGGGTCGAGCGGACCGCCGGTGGAGCGCTCGGCGACGTGGCGCAGTGCGGCCCGCGCGGCGGGCGTGGCGGGCGCGGCGGGCGCGGCGGGCGCGGCGGGCGCGGCGGGCGTGGCGGGCGCGGAGGGGGTGGCGGGCGTGGGCGGCGTCATGACCGGGATTCTGCCGGAACGAACGACCCCGGTGCGCCCGGGTTTTCGGCGGTCGGCGATGATCGGACGCACCGGGAGCAGGGACACGAGGGACATCAGGGGTGCCGATGGGCGGCGGGCTGATCATCTTCCTGAACGGGACGTCGAGTTCGGGGAAGTCCAGCGTGGCCCGGGAGTTGCTGGCGACGCTGGACGGCGCGTCGTTCCACTTCCCGGTGGACGCGTTCCACGCGATGCGGTCGAAGCAGGGGTACACCGAGGCGGAGCTGCCCGAGGTGCTGCGGCGCACCTGGATGGGCTTCCACCGGGCGGTCGCCGGGATGGCCGCGGCCGGCAACATGGTGGTGGTGGACCACCTGTTCAGCGAGGAGTGGCGGCTCGCGGACTGTCTGGAGCTGTTCCCCGCCGAGGACGTGGTGCTGGTCGGGGTGCACTGCCCGCTGCCCGAGCTGGAACGGCGGGAGCGCGAACGCGGTGACCGCCCGCCGGGCCTGGCGTCCCGCCAGTTCGGCCCGGTGCACGCCCACGGCGAGTACGACATCGAGGTGGACACTTCGGTGCTCTCCCCCGCCGCGTGCGCCGGCCGGATCAAGGAGTTCCTGCCCGGCCGGCCCCGCCCGACCGCTTTCGAGCGCCTGCGCGCCCGCCGTGCCTGAGCCGGCGACGCGCTGCGGGGGAAGGAGTGGTGGGCGGCCGAGGGGCATCGTCGGCTCGGCCGCCGCTGTCCTGCCGCGCCACGCCGGACGGGCCCGCGTGGCGGGCGGGTTCCACCGGCGGGTGCAGCAGGGGTCGAGGACCGTCGGGTACCCGGTCAGCCCGCGTTGATCTGGGCGGCGCGGCGCAGCAGGCCGGGGCTGATCCGGCCGAGCAGCCGGGCCGCCTTAGCCTCGACGGTGACCGGGACGACGGGCTTGCCGGTGCGGACCGCGCGGACGATCTCGGCGGCGACCTTCTCCGGCGGGAAGCCCCGGCGGGCGTACATCTTGGAGACCTTGGCCTGCTTGGCGGCCTGCTCCGCGTCGGAGAGGCCGGAGAAGGTGGAGGTCCGGGTGATGTTGGTGTTGACGATGCCGGGGCAGATGGTGGAGACGCCGATCCGGTGCGGGGCGAGTTCGGCCCGCAGGCAGTCGGAGAGCATGTAGACGGCGGCCTTGGAGGTGGCGTACGCGGCGAGCACCTTGGACGGCAGGTAGGCGGCGGCCGAGGCGAGGTTGACGATGTGTCCGCCCTCGCCGCGCTCCACCATCAGGTTGCCGAAGGCCCGGCAGCCGTGGATGACGCCCCACAGGTTGACGTCCAGGACGCGCTGCCACTCCTTCTCGGTGGTCTGCAGGAAGGTCCCGGAGTGGCCGATGCCCGCGTTGTTGACCACCACGTCGGGGACGCCGTGGGCGGCCGCGACGGCGGCGGCGAAGGCGTCCACGGCCGAGCCGTCGCTGACGTCGACCCGGTAGGCGTGCGCGGAGGCGCCGGTGAGCATGCACAGTTCGGCGGTGCGTTCGGCGGACGGCAGGTCGAGGTCGCAGACCACGACCCGGGCGCCCTGCTCGGCGAAGGCGAGCGCGGTGGACCGGCCGATGCCGCTGCCGGCGCCGGTGACCACGACCAGCTGGCCGCTGTCCGGCGGGGCGACGCTCTCGCCGGCGGCGGTGCGGGTGGTGAAGTCGCGGACCATGCCCGCCACCGTGGCGCCCTTCTCCAGCAGCGCCGACCAGTGGGTGGCGTCCACGCTGCGCCGGGTGAGCCGGGGCACCCAGCGCTCCAGCCCCTCGGAGAGGAAGTCGGAGACGTAGTGGTCGCGGCGCAGCGTGATCAGCTGGACCGGGACCTCGGTGTGCCGTTCGCGCGGCCGGCGCAGGGTGGGCCGCATGTTGGCGCGGTACAGCTCGATGCCGTTGACCGCGTCCTGCTTCAGGCTGGGCTGCGGGTGGCCGTGGCGCGGGGTGACCGCCTCCAGGTCGCGCAGCACCCGCGGCCAGGCGCGGGCCAGCCAGAGCCGCCAGGTGGCGGGGGCGAGGACGGGCAGCTGGAAGGCGGCGATGTACCAGGAGTGCAGGCCCTGGACGGCCAGTTGGCGCAGGTGCCGGGGGGTGGGGCGGCGCAGCCGGTGGCGGATCCAGTGGCCCATGTGGTCCAGGCACGGGCCGGACATGGTGGTGTAGGAGGCGATCCGGTGGTGGGCGCCGGGCGTGGTGACCGCCTCCCAGGACTGCACCGAGCCCCAGTCGTGGGCGACCACGTGGACGGGCGCGTCCGGGCTGACCGCGTCGGCCACCGCGAACAGGTCGGCGCCGAGCAGCTCCAGCCGGTACTCGTCGCGGCCGAGCGGGATGCCGGAGGCGCCCGCGCCGCGCACGTCGTAGCGGACCACGTGGTGGTCGGCGGCGAGGTCGGCGGCGACGTCGTCCCACACCGCGTGGGTGTCGGGGTAGCCGTGCACCAGGACGACGGTCGGGTTGGCCGGGTCGCCCTGCTCGTAGACGGCCAGCGGCAGCCCGTTGGAGTGGACGGTGCGGCGGGCAAGCGTCATGCGGTGGCCTCCTGGGCAGTGGTCCAGCGCCGCACGTGCGGCAGGTCGTCGTCGAGCCAGAAGGCGTCGTCCTCGGTGACCACCAGCAGCTCCTCGAACTTGATGCCCACCTCGCGGAAGCCGATGTGCGGCTCCACCGCCCACAGGCCCGGGGTGGGGGCGTGGCGGGACGCCCGGCCGTCCGCCCACAGCGGCGAACGCCCGTGCAGCCGCTCGCTGATCAGCTCGCGGCCGAGCGTCTGGAGTGTACGCACCCCGAAGCCGAACAGGTTGACGCCGGCCGGACCGCGCGCGGTCGTCCGGGTCACCTGGTGGCCGATCACCCGGCCCGGGTACACCTGGTGCCGGTTGTCGTAGCCGTGCGCGGCGATCTGGGCGTCGACCGCGGCGTACACCTCGTTCAGCGGCTTGCGGGCGCGCACCTCGCGCAGGATCAGCTCCCGGTACACCCGCAGGTCCTGGGCGAGCCGGTCCCAGACCGGGTTCTCCCCGACCTTGCCGCCGTAGCCGATGTCGGCGGTGTAGCCGTCGACCACGGGCGCGCAGTCCAGCACGTACGGCATGCCCTCGGCCAGCTTGCGGCTGCCGGCGAAGAACTGCAGCGGGGTGTGGAAGTGGCGGAACGCGGTGCGGTCGCCGAACCACGCGAACGGGACGTGGAAGAAGTCCTGCACCCCCGCCCGGACCAGGCAGCGGCGCAGCTCGGCGGTCGCCTGGCGCTCGGTGACACCCGGTTCGATCCAGGCGGCGACCTGTTCGGCGCAGTGGTACGCCAGTTGCTGGGTCTCGCGGAAGCGGGCCAGGTCGCGGTCGTCGAACGGGAAGGCGGGGAGGGCGGTGGAGCCCTTGGTCGGGCGCATGGGTCAGACCTCCAGGACGAGGGTCTCGCCCTCGGCGGCGCGGGAGACGCAGGGCAGGATCTCGCCGGCGGCCTTCTCCTCGTCGGTGAGCCGGCGGTCGCGGTGCTCGGGGGTGCCGGACAGGACCTTCAGCCGGCAGGTGCCGCAGAAGCCCTGGTGGCAGGAGTACGCCAGGTCGGGGCGGGTCTCCAGGGCGACGTCGAGCGCCGACCGGTCCGCCGGGACCGGCAGTTCGGGGCCGTCCGCGCCGAGGCGGAGGGTGAACGGGCGGCCGTCGACGACCGGCGCGGCGCCGAAGCGCTCGAAGTGGAGGGAGGCGGCGGGGGACGCGTCGAACGCCCGCTGGACGGCGGCGAGCATCGGCGCCGGGCCGCAGACGTAGACGGCCGCGCCGCGCGGGGCGCGGGCGAGCAGTTCGGCGGCGTCCGGGGTGCCGTGCACGTCGTCGGTGCGCAGCTCCACCCGGTTCGGGTCGAGGGCGCGCAGTTCGGCGGTGAACGGGAGGGACGCGGCGGATCGGCCGGTGTGGACCAGCTGCCAGTCCAGGCCCGCGTGCTGGGCGGCGCGGGCCATCGGCAGCAGCGGGGTGATGCCGATGCCGCCCGCCAGGAAGAGCACCTCGGAGTCGCCGCAGAACGCGAAGCCGTTGCGCGGACGGCGCACGCTCAGCCGGACACCGACGTGCAGCTCGTCGTGGACCTCGACGGAACCGCCGCCGCCGTCCGCCACCCGGCGCACCGCGACACGGTACGAGAAGCGGTCGGCGGGGTCGCCGCAGAGCGAGTAGTGCCGCTTGCGGCCCGAGGGGAGGGTGAGGAGGAGGCGGGCGCCGGGCTGCCACGGCGGCAGTGGCGTGCCGGCCGGGTCGGCGAGGCGCAGCTCGACCACGTCCTCGGCGACCGGCCGGTGGGCGATCACCACCAGGCTCAGGGGGGCGGTGGGGCGGGTCTGCGGGCGGCGGGGGCTGCGCCGCAGGCCGGGCCGGCCGAGCGCGGGGCTGTACCAGTCGCCGAACGCGGTCAGCCGCTCGAAGAACCGGTCGGCCCGGGGACGCCCGTACAGATCGGGGGGTGGAGTGGACAGATCCATGAGGGAACCAATCAGGCGCTCGGGGGAACCAATCAGGGGCTCGGGGAACTGCGAGGCCGACCCCGGGGGCGGCGGAGGTACGGGGAAAGGCGAGGCACGGGGTGGGGAAGAGGAGTGCACGCCCCGAGGGCCGGCGTCGCCGTTCCCCGAGCCCCTAACTGCCTGCTGCGCGCGCTGCGGGCGAAGTTGCCAGGTAGGCGAGGGCCTGGCTGGAGGAGCCCTCCTTGGTGGGGTGGTAGCCGGGGAGGAAGTACCGCAGGGCGCTGCGGAACATCCGGGCGGGCTCGGGGAGGAGGCCGCGGCGGGCGATCTGCCGGGCCTCGCGCCAGGTGGGCCGGACGGAGCCCTTGAGGGTGGGGTCGGCGGCGAGCATGAAGCGGGTGCCGCGGACCCACAGGTGGACCAGGAGCGGCCCGGAGACGAGCATGCCGCGCAGCCGCCGCAGGTACCCGGGGTCGAAATGGACCATCAGGTCGAACGCGACGCTGCGGTGCTCGACCTCCTCCGCGCCGTGCCAGCGCAGCAGGTCGAGCATGGTGGGGTCGGCCCCGGCCCGGTCCAGGCCGGGCGAGTTGAGCGCCCAGTTGCCGAGGAAGGCGGTGAAGTGCTCGATCGCGGCGACGAAGGCGACCCGCTCGATGGTGTTCTCGTGGCGCTGGGCGGCGGTCAGTCCGGGCTTGTCGCCGAGGACGCGGCGGAACAGCCAGCTGATCTGCCGGACGTACGGCCGCGGGTCGAGGCCCTGGGCGAGCAGGTGGTCGAGGACCTCCTGGTGGGCCTCGGCGTGGATGGCCTCCTGGCCGATGAAGCCGAGCACCTCCTCGCGCAGCTGCTCGTCGGTGATCAGGGGCAGCGCGTCCTTGAAGACCTTGACGAACCAGCGCTCGCCCTCGGGGAGGAGCAGGTGCAGCACGTTGATGGTGTGGGTGGCCATCGGCTCGTCGGGGATCCAGTGGAGCGGCAGCGCGGACCAGTCGAACTGCACGTCGCGCGGCTCCAGGACCAGGCTGTCGTGGACGGCGGCGGGCTCGGCGTGCCGGGGCATGGGGGTGCCTCCTGACCTACGGGTTGACGAGGGCGTATCCGCAAACTACTCGCGGGTACCGGGGTGGACAAGGGTTTCGACCAACCTTATCGACAACAAGTCTAATAAGCTTCCGACTAGCATGCCCGCATGAGCGAGGAACTGGTCCGGGAGCTGATCGCCCGCCCGCCGATGGTCCGCGAACTGCCCGGCTTCGACGCCGGGCGGGCCCCCGAGGAGCCGGCCCCGCTGTTCGTGGAGTGGCTGCGCGGGGCGCTGGCGGCGGAGGTGCCGGACGCCCAGGTGGTGACCCTCTCCACGGTCGACCCGGAGGGGATGCCGGACGCCCGGGTCCTGGTGCTGCGGGACGTCGACCCGGCCCGGTCCGGCTGGGTGTTCTGGGCGGACGCGGACAGCCCCAAGGGCCGCCAGCTGGCCGCCGGTCCGCGGGCCGCGATGACCGTGTACTGGCCGCAGCTGGGCCGGCAGGTCCGGGTCCGGGGCGCCGTGCGCAGCGCTCCGGCGCCCGCCGCGCTGACCCGCTCCCCCGGCGCCCGGGCCGCCTCGCTGGTGGGCCGGCAGAGCGAGCCGCTCGGCTCCGCCGCGGAGTACGACGCGGCCTTCACCGCCGCGCTCGCCGCCGACCCCGCCCTCCCCGTGCCCGGGCACACGGTCTACACCCTGGAGGCCGCGACCGTGGAGTTCTGGCAGGGCGACCCGTCGCGCCGGCACGTCCGGCTGCGGTACGAGCGCTCCGCCTCCGGGTGGAGCCGCACGCTGCTCTGGCCGTGACCGGCGATTCCCCGGAATTGGACTGGACCATCATCGCCGAGCGCTAGCATGCGGGCGTGACGCCCACCGAGATGCCGCCGTCCCCCGGCTGGTTGAGCCCCTCGCGCCGGACGGGCCTGGTCCTGCTCTCCCTGTGGCTCGCCGCCACCGGCTGGGCCTTCGGCACCGCCCTGACCACGCTCACCGGCGCCGACCGCGGCGTCCTGGCACCGATGTGCGCCCTGCCCTGGCTGCTCGGCTGCATCGGGTGGGCGGCGACCGGCCGGGGCTCCGACGACCCGAGCCCGCTCCCGGTGGTCGGCGCGGGTGCCTCGGTCCTCGCCGCCCTCGGGGTCGCGCTGCTCGGGGTCGCGCTCGGCGCCGGGACACCACTGCCGTCGGCCGCCACCGCGCTCCTGGCCGGGGTGGTCGCGCTCGCGGTCCGCCGGACGGTGCGCGAGCGCGCCGCCGACCTGGTCCGGATCGCCGCGGGGCGCGAGCACGAGCGGCGGATCCAGGAGGAGGGCATCACCGCCCGGGCGACCGTGACCGGGCTGTCCGGCCCCGGCCTGGTGGACGACGAGGGACGCTCCTGGGCCGAGGTCGACCTGCGCTGGACCGATGTGTCGGGCGTCGGGCGGGCGGCCCGGATCCGGCTCTCCTTCCCCGCGTACGACCCGCCCCGGCGCGGCGGCACGGCGACCGTCCGCTACCTGCCGGACGACCCGCTGGACGTCCGCGCCGAACTGCACCGCGACGGGGTGCCGCAGGACGCGCGGCCGGAGTAGGTCACACCGCCATCGCGAGCATCAGCGGCGCCGCCCGCAGGGCCAGCAGCTCGGCGGCGGAGCGCAGCCGGTGCAACTCGGTGACGGGCAGGGAGGTGGCCAGGCAGCCGACCGTGCTGCCGGCGCTGACCGGGACGGCGGCGCAGACCGTGCCGAGCGCGTACTCCTGCAGGTCGAGCACTGGGACGGTGGCGGGCTGGCGCTCCAGACGGTGCATCAGCTGGTCGGTGTCGGTGATGGTGCGGGAGGTGAGCCGGGCGATCGGGTGCCGGGAGAGGTGGTCGCGGCGGCCGTCGTGGTCGAGCTGCCCGAGCAGGCACTTGCCGATCGCGCTGGCGTGGGCGGTGGCCCGGAAGTCCACCCACTCCTCGACGGCGGGCGCGTAGTCGGCCTCGGAAACCGCTTCCACGGTCAGCTCGCCGTCGTGGTAGCGGGTGAAGTACACGGCGGCACCGAGCTCGTCGCGCAGTTCGGCGAGCCGGAGCTGCATCCGGGCGCGGACCATCGGCTCCCGGCTCTGCTGCCCGAGCATGGCGAACGCGCCGCCGGGCACCCAGGCGCCGTCCGCGAACGCCAGGTAGCCCTCCATCTCCAGCTCCTCGGCGATCCGCTGCACCACGGTCTGCGGCAGCGACAGCTCCCGCGCGAGCTCGGCGAGGGCCGCGCCGCCCGGTCGCCGGTCGACCGCCTCCAACAGTCGAAGTGCCCGCCGCAACACCCCGAACGGGCCCGTGCCGCCCCCGCCCAGGGTGGCGTGCTGGTCCCGGCTCAGCGCCGACATGGCATCGCCCTCCCGTCTCGCCCAGCGATCCTTCCAGCCTAGCCACGCCACCCGCCGGCCGTACCGGATATCCCCGCAGGTGGCCACTCCCCCTTGACTGGCATATGCCAGGCCGGGAACGCCGACGGGCCCCTCCCCACTGCCCAGGGGGAGGGGCCCGCCGGCCGCCGGGTTTCGTGCCCCGGCGGCCGGTGAGGGTCGGTTCACGCGGCGTCGGGTGACGGTCAGTTGTCGTCGCCCGCACGGAGCTTGGCGACGGCGGCGGTCAGCCGGGCGCCGTACTCCTCGTCGGCGGCACGGAAGTGCGCCAGGTTCTTCTCGATGACGTCCTCGCGGGTGACCTGGGCGAGGAAGCCGGCGATGTTGCCGATCAGACGGCCCTTCTCGGCCTCGGACATCAGGCGGTAGAGCTCGCCGGCCTGGATGAAGTCGTCGTCCTTGGAGTGCAGCGGCGTGGTGTAGGTACCGGTGAAGCCCGCGACGGCGGACGGAGCGGCGAGAGCGTCGTCGGTCTGCGCCGGGCCGTCGTACGAGTTGGGCTCGTAGTTCTTGTTGCGGCCGTTCCGGTTGAGCGCGTTGAAGCCGTCCTGGCCGTAGTTGGCGGCCTCGGTGGCGCGCGGCGCGTTCACCGGCAGCTGGGTGTGGTTGACGCCGAGGCGGTAGCGCTGGGCGTCCGCGTAGGCGAACAGCCGGCCCTGGAGCATCTTGTCCGGGGACGGGCCGATGCCGGGCACGAAGTTGTTCGGCGAGAAGGCCGACTGCTCGACCTCGGCGAACACGTTCTCCGGGTTCTTGTTCAGCACCAGGCGGCCGACCTTGATCAGCGGGTAGTCCGCGTGCGGCCAGACCTTGGTCAGGTCGAACGGGTTGAAGCGGTAGTCCGCCGCCTCGGCGACCGGCATCAGCTGCACGTACAGGGTCCAGGACGGGAACACGCCGCGCTCGATCGCCTGGTGCAGGTCGCGCTGGTGCGAGTCGGCGTCGGCGCCGAGCACCTCGGCGGACTGGGTGCCGTCCAGCGAGCGGATGCCCTGGTTGGTCTTGAAGTGGTACTTCACCCAGAACGCGTCGCCCTGCTCGTTGACCCACTGGTAGGTGTGCGAGCCGTAGCCGTTCATGTGGCGGTAGGACGCGGGGATGCCGCGGTCGCCGAACAGCCAGGTGATCTGGTGGGTGGAGGCCGGCGAGTGGGCCCAGAAGTCCCAGACGTTGTCGGCCTCCTGGACGCCCGTGTACGGGTCGCGCTTCTGCGAGTGGATGAAGTCCGGGAACTTGATCGGGTCCTTGATGAAGAACACCGGGGTGTTGTTGCCGACGAGGTCGTAGTTGCCCTCCTCGGTGTAGAACTTCACCGCGAAGCCGCGCGGGTCGCGCACCGCGTCCGAGGAGCCCAGGGCGCCGGCCACGGTGGAGAAGCGCAGGAACAGCTCGGTGCGCTTGCCGACCTCGCCCAGGAAGGCCGCCTTGGTGTACTGCGAGACCTCGTCGGTGACCTCGAAGTAGCCGTACGCGCCGGAGCCGCGGGCGTGCACGACGCGCTCCGGGATCCGCTCGCGGTTGAAGCGGGCGAGCTTCTCCAGCAGCTGCTGGTCCTGGATCAGCAGCGGGCCGTACTCGCCGGCCGAGGCGGAGTTCTGGTTGTCGGCGACGGGCGCGCCGGACTCGGTGGTCAGGGTCTTGGGCATGAGCGATCCTTCAGTGCGGGACAGACGGGCGGCAGCAGCCGAGCGAGCGGGTTCGGCTGCGGGCCGTGGTGGGCTGGGCGCGCTCCGCGGCGGAGCCGCTGACGGGCGGGGGCATGGCGCCCCCGGGCGCGCTTCCGGTCCGGGCTCAGATGCCGAGCAGGCGCCAGATCGCGGCGCGGCGGCGGGAGGTGTGCTCGCCGTCGGGGCCGTCGGTGGGCTGGAGGGCGGCGACGGCGGCGGTGGTCGCGGCGGCGTCCGCGAGCGGGCGGGCGGCGGTGAGGGCGGTGGCCTCGGCCGCGGTCAGACCGGCCTCGGCGAGGGCGGCGTCGGCCTCGGCGGCCGGGAGCGCGTTGAACCAGCGCAGCGCGAGCGCGGCGCGGCCGGCCTCGGTGAGCCTGCCGGTGAGGCGCAGGCGGGCCAGGCCGCCGTCCGGGTAGACGTTGATCCGGACGTGGGTGGCCGGGCGGTCGGCGTTCAGCCGGAAGCGGTGGCGGGTGTCGGGCTGCAGGCGGGTGCGGGGCAGGAGCTCGAACCAGCCGTCCGGGTCGGCGGAGGGGTCGCCGCCGGCACCAGCGTCGTAGCCGACCAGGTCGGCCCAGCCGGGGGCGTTGGCGACGAAGTGGGTGGTGTCCACCTCGGCGGCCAGGACCTCGCCGCCCCCGGCCAGGGCGATCTGTACCCAGTCGTTGGCCTTGTCGCGCCGGCGCCGGGTCTCCCAGCCCTCGCCCATGACGGTGGCGCGGCCGGGAGCGTTCAGGTTGTGCGGGGAGGAGAAGTAGCGGTCCGAGGCGGCCTCGGCGACGCCGCCGTACTCCTGCGCGGCGAGGTCGAAGCTGAGGCCGTCGAGCTCGCGCGGGTCGGGGCGGACCTCGCCGTGCACCCGCAGGCGGGCGACGCCGCCGTCCGGCCAGATGTTGAGGCGGACGTGGGTGAACCGGGTCTCGTTGTCGACCGCGAACTCGTGGGCGGTGTTGCCCCGGAGGGCGGTGCGCGGCACCAGGTCGGTCCACTCGGCGGCCTCGACCTCGGCGGGCGAGGGGTGGCCGGGGATCGAGGCGCCCTGGACGGATCCGGTCTCCGGGTAGTTGCCGGTGAAGTGCGCGGTGTCGACCACCACGCCGCGGATCACGCCGGCCGCGCCGAGCCGGACGATCGCCCAGTCGTGGTCCTCGTCGGTGGGGTGCGGCTGCTCGGCACAGGCGCCGCGGCGGCGGCGGGACTCCCAGCCGTCCATGATCTGGCCCTTGTGGCCGAAGGTGTGGGCGCGGAACTCCGCCGGCTTGGCGACCAGCAGGTTCTCGGCGTCCGCGAAGGTGTCCTCGTTGGTGCCGACGACGCCCGCGCCCAGCAGGCGGGAGGCCAGGTTGACCAGCTCGGTGAACGGAGCGCTCGGGGTGCTCAACGAAGTCTCCTTAAGAACGGGTGATCTGACGGCCGAACGGCTCGGCGTCGGTGTCGACGACGCGGCCGCGCAGCCAGGTGGTGCGGACCACGCCGGTCAGGGTGCGGCCGGCGTACGGGGTGACCGGGTTCTTGTGGTGCAGCTCCTCGGCGTGCACCGCGAACTCCGCGTCCGGGTCGAAGGCCACCAGGTCGGCGTCGTTGCCGACGGCGATGGCGCCCTTGGTGCCGGTGAGGCCGACCAGCGAGGCCGGGCCGGAGGACATCCAGCGGACCACGTCGGTCAGGTCGTGGCCGCGGCGGCGGGCCTCGGTCCAGATCGCCGGCAGGCCGAGCTGCAGGGAGGCGATGCCGCCCCAGGCGGCGGCGAAGTCGCCGCTGCCGCCGTAGCGCCGGAGCAGCTTCAGGTCCGGGGTGGACGGCGAGTGGTCGGAGACCACGGCGACGAACTCGCCGTCCGCGAGGGCCTGCCAGAGCAGGTCGCGGTTGGACTCGTCGCGGATCGGCGGGCAGCACTTGAAGGCGGTGTCGCCGTCCGGCACCTCCTCGGCCGCGAGGGTGAGGTAGTGCGGGCAGGTCTCGGCGGTCACCCGGACGCCGTCCGCGCGGGCCTGGCGCAGCAGCGGCAGGACGGCGGCGGAGGAGACGTGCAGGATGTGCACCCGGGCGCCGGTCCGGCGGGCGGTGTCGAGCAGGTGCGCGACGGCGGCGGCCTCGGCGTCGTCCGGGCGGGAGTTGAGGAAGTCGCGGTAGTGCGTGCCGGGGACCTGCGGGGCGGCCTCCAGGACGGCCGGGTCCTCGGCGTGGATGATGGCGAGCGCGCCGATCCGGGCCTGCTCGGCGAGCGCGGACTCCAGGTCCCGCGCGGTCGCCAGGTGCGGGAACTCGTCCACGCCGGACGGCGCCAGGAAGGACTTGAAGCCGAACACGCCCGCGCGGTGCAGCGGTTCGAGGTCTCCGGTGTTGCCGGGGACGGCGCCGCCCCAGAAGCCGAGGTCGACCCAGGCCTGGCCCTCGGCGGTTTTCCGCTTGGCCTCCAGTCCGTCGACCGTGGTGGTCGGCGGGACGGAGTTGAGCGGCATGTCGATGATCGTGGTGACGCCGCCGGCGGCGGCGGCCCGGGTGGCGGTGGCGAAGCCCTCCCACTCGGTCCGGCCGGGTTCGTTGACGTGCACGTGGGTGTCGACCAGACCGGGCAGCAGGACGGTGTCGCCGAGGTCGGTCAGGTGGCGGTCGCCGGCCAGCAGCGAGCCGTGGGCGGCGATCTGCTCGATCCGCCCGCCCCGGACCAGCACATCGGCGGGACGCTCGCCGTCCGGCAGGACCACCCGGCGGGAGCGGATGACCGCGGTGTCGCCGATGGGCATGAGGGGACCTCCGAACTCAAGGATGCGGGGTGTGCCGAAGGATTGCTCGGAGCCTAGGCCCGCCTTCAACAAAACGTCAATGTAGGAATCCACAAGCGGCCGGGCGGCCTCAACGCACCAGCAGCTCGGCCGCCAGCCGCTCCCCCGCGACCTCTGCCAACTCGGCTGCCCTGGTCATCGAATCGCCCGGCTGCTCGGCCAGATCGGTGAGCGCGAGCGCCGCGGTGAAGCCCGCCGTGCGCCACTCGTCCTCCGACAGCTCCAGCCTCCCCGCCACTGCGGCCACCCGAACCCCCGCCCGGGTGGCCGCCGCGGCGACGCCGGCGGGGGCCTTGCCGTGGAGCGTCTGCGCGTCCAGGCACCCCTCGCCGGTCACGACGAGACGCGCCCCACGCACAGCCTCGTCGAAACCCAGCAGTTCGAGCAGCAGCTCGATGCCGGGTCGCATGGTGGCGCCCAGCAGGGCCAGCGCGGCGAAGCCGACGCCTCCTGCCGCCCCGGCGCCGGGGGCGTTGCGGTAGTCCTGGCCGGTCGCCGCGTGCACCGCGTCGGCCCAGCGGGTCAGGCCCCCCTCCAGGACCAGCAGGTCCTCGGGGCCGGCGCCCTTCTGCGGTCCGTAGACGGCGGTGGCGCCGCGGGTGCCGAGCAGCGGGTTGTCCACGTCGCAGGCCACCACGATCCGCACCCCGCCGAGACCGTCGGCGAGCGGGCCGAGGTCGATCCGGTCCAGGCGGCGCAGGGCCGCCCCACCGGGGGCGAGTTCGGTGCCGTCGGAGTCGTACAGGCCGGCGCCGAGCGCCTGGACCATGCCCGCGCCGCCGTCGGTGCACGCGCTGCCGCCGAGGCCGAGCACGATCCGGGTGGCGCCGAGCCTGACCGCCTTGGCGATCAGCTGGCCGACGCCGTACGAGCCGGCCGCGAGCGGGGCGGTGCGTCCGCCGGGGAGCCGGGCCAGGCCGGAGGCCTGGGCGAGCTCGACCACGGCGGTGTCCTCGCGCAGCGCGATGGCGGCGTCCACCGGGAGGCCGGTGGGGCCGGCGACCTTGACCGGGACGCGGGTGAAGCCCGCGGCGAGCGCCGCCGCGAGGGTGCCCTCGCCGCCGTCGGCGACGGGCAGTTCCCGGACCTCCGCGCCGGGCGCGGCGCGCCGGATGCCGGCGGCGATCCGCGCGGCGACCTCGGCGCCCTCCAGCGTCCCCTTGAACTTGTCGGGAGCAACGACCACATGGCCCTGCGTGGGGGTGTCGGTCATGAGACGTGCGCCTTTCTTGCTGCTTCGCGGGGCCGGTGGGGCGGGTGGTGCCCCTCCCTGCCGTTCCCCTCGTCCCGCTTCCGACGTACGAGGGGCTCCCCTCGGCAGGGAGGGGGACTCGAGCCCCCTGGTGGCGCGGGCACGACCGGACAGGTACACGCCACCAGGGGGAGCTTGTTACTTGACCTCGCGGCCGGACAGGCGCTCGACGCCGCGCAGCAGCGCGGAGTGGTCGAGCGAGCCGTCGCCGTTGGCGCGGGCGGAGGCGACCAGCTGGGCCACCACGGCGCCGAGCGGCAGGGCGGCACCCACGGCGCGGGCGGCGTCGGTGACGATGCCCATGTCCTTGTGGTGCAGGTCGATGCGGAAGCCGGGAGCGAACTCGCGGTTCAGCATGTTGCCCTTCTTGCGGTTCAGCACGGTCGAGCCGGCCAGGCCGCCGCCGAGCACGTCCAGGGCGGCGGCGAGGTCCACGCCGGCGTTCTCGAGGAACACCACGGCCTCGGCGAGCACCTGGATGTTGACCGCGACGATCAGCTGGTTGGCGGCCTTCACGGTCTGGCCGGCGCCGGACGGGCCGACGTGGATCACCGTGGTGCCGAGCGCGTCGAGCAGCGGCTTGGCCTCGGCGAAGTCGGCGGCCTCGCCGCCCACCATGATCGACAGGACGGCCTCGATCGCGCCGGCCTCGCCGCCGGAGACCGGGGCGTCCAGGGTGCGCACGCCCTTGGGGGCGGCCGCGGCGGCGACCTTCTGCGAGGTCTGCGGGGTGATGCTGGACATGTCGACCACGAGGGTGCCCGGCTTCACGTTCTCCAGCACACCGCCCTCGCCGAGGATGACCTGCTCCACGTGCGGGTCGGCGGGCACCATGGTGATCACGACCTCGGCGTCCTTCACCGCGTCGGCGATCGACGTGGCGCCGTGGCCGCCGGCCGCGACCAGGGCGTCGATGGCGGACTGCTCCAGGTTGAAGCCGGTGACGTGGTGGCCGGCCTTGACCAGGTTGACGGCCATGGGCTTGCCCATGATGCCGAGGCCGATGAAAGCGATCTTGCGGCTCATCGCGGTGATCCTTAACTAAGCGGGGAGGGAGTTACTTGGCGGCGCGCAGCTCGCGCGGGAGCCACCCGAAGCTGTCGGCGCTGACGCCGTTCGACGGCTTGTACTCGAGGCCGATCCGGCCGGTGTAACCGGCGGCCGAGAGGCGGGCGAAGAGGTCCTCGAAGTCCAGCCCGCCGGTGCCGGGCTCGTTGCGGGCCGGGACGTCGGCGATCTGCACGTGGCCGAAGCGGTCGGCGTAGGCGTCGATCACCGCGGCGAGGTCCTCGCCGTTGCGCGCCAGGTGGTAGAGGTCGCAGAGGAACTTGGCGTTGCCGAGGCCGGTGGCGGCGTTGACCTTGTCCACCACCGCGACCGCGGCCTCCGCGCTGACCAGCGGGTAGTCCGGGGACTCGGCCCCGTTGAGGGCCTCGACCAGCAGGACGGCGCCGACCGCGTGGGCGGCCCGGGCGGCGAGCGCGAGGTTCTCCAGCGCCAGCTCGTCCTGCACGGCCGGGTCGACGCCGGCCACCCGGTTGCCGTACAGGGCGTTGACCGCCTTGGTGCCGAGCGACTCGGCGAGGCCCACGGTGACCGGGATGTTCTCGCGGAAGCGCTCGCGCTCGGCGGGCAGTGAGACGGTGCCGCGGGCGCCCTTGGTGAGGTCGTCGACGAAGTTGATGCCGGTGAGCTGCACGCCCGCGTCGGTGAAGGCCTTGCGGAGCTCGTCCAGCTCGGCCTGCGACGGGGTGTGGTCCTCACCGAAGGGCCACCACAGCTCGGCGGCGGTGAAGCCGGCGGCGGCCGCGGCGGCCGGGCGCTCCAGGAGCGGAAGCTCGGTGAACAGGATGGACAGGTTGATCGTGAAGCTGTGCTTGGCCGCAGCGGTCACGTCGGTCACCTCTCGCTCTCTTCCTATCCGCAACTTCCACGATTCGGAAGAGCGATTTTGCCTGGTGGAAGCTTGTCCTGCCCCCGGACGGAGTGTCAAGCGCCTCGCAACAATTTGTTGAAGCCGCCGAAGCCTTCCGGCCAGACCCCCGGTCGACTGTTTGATCGACCAGCGCCCTCGCTACAGTGAGCAGGTGCGATTGATGGTTGAGTTCACGACAGAGCCGTTCGAGCTGGACAGCTTCCCGGACCACGCCAAGGCCGCGCGCCGCGCCGTGGACGAGGCGGGCCTCGCGGTCTCCGTGGGCCCGTTCGGCACCAGCGCGGAGGGCGAGGCCGAGCAGGCACTGGCCGCGGTCACCCGCCTGCTGCGGGAGACCCTGGACGCCGGCGCCACCCGGATCTCGGTCCAGGTCAGCGTTCTCGCCGAGGGCGAGGACGACCAGCACCAGACCCCGGAAGGAGTGGGTACGCAGTGAGCAACGCCCTGGAACACCCGCTCACAGCGGCGATAAAGCCGCTGCTGGACGCGGTCGGCGCGACCGCGGTCGAGCCCGCCGAGGCCCGGGCCGAGGACGTCGTCCTGGAGTGGGACGGCGCGCCGGCGGTGGCCGTGCGGCTGCCCCACCTGAGCAGCGCCCTCGACCGCCTGCTCGCCGAGATGGCCCGCCAGTTCGACGGCCGTCCGCTCGCCGAGCTGGACCGCGCCGAGAAGCAGCGGGTGGTCGCCCTCCTGGAGGAACGCGGCGCCTTCACCGTCCGCCACGGGGTGGAGACGGTCGCGTCGGCGCTGGGCGTCAGCCGGTTCACCGTGTACAACTACCTCAACCGGCAGGAGAAGGGCTGACGCCCGCGCCCGTCCGGCTTCGCCCAGTCTGTACCGGCCACGAGCCGGGGCACACTTGGTGAATCGCACACGACACGGGGCCGCAACGGGCCCCGGCGCAAAACGTAACCACCAACAGTTCAACAAAGTGTTGACGACCTGGGGTGGTCGATCTAGCTTTTCCGGGTGGCACCACTCTTAGGAGGTCCACCCGTGACCAAGCATCCCGACGCTCTTGACGCTCTGGCGGCGGCTCCCGCCGCAGAGCTGCAGGAGACCCTGCTGGAGATCTGCTCCAGCCCTGCCTGGGCTGCCGCCGTCGCGGCGAGCCGGCCCTGGTCCGACCGTGACGCCCTGCTCGACGCCAACGCGAAGGCGATGGCCGGGCTGACCGTCCAGGACCTGGCCGACGCCATGGCCGGCCACGCCCGGATCGGCAAGCCGAAGACCGGCGACGCCACCTCCGAGCGCGAGCAGTCCGGCATCCAGGGGGCGGACACCGCCCTGCTCGACGAGCTGCACGAGGCCAACGCCGCCTACGAGGCGAAGTTCGGCCACGTGTTCCTGATCTGCGCGACCGGCCGCACCGCGGCCACCATGCTCGCCTCGCTCCGCGAGCGATTCCCCAACGACGCCGCCACCGAGGCGGAGATCGTCCGCGGAGAGCTGCGCAAGATCAACGACATTCGGATCGACCGACTGCTCGGCGAGTCCTGACCCGACTCGACGGACCGTCATTCCCTGCCACAGTTAAGGTCATCACCACCCATGACTGGCATCTCCACGCACGTGCTCGACACCAGCGTCGGCCGCCCCGCCGAGGGCGTCCCGGTCGAGCTCGCACTGCACACCGAGGGTGGCTGGAAGGTGCTCGGCACCTCCGCCACGGACTCCGACGGCCGGGCCAAGGACCTGCCGGCCGTGGAGGCGGGCTCGGTCGTCCGGCTGCTCTTCGACACCGCCGCCTACTACGCGGCGAAGTCCGAGGAGACGCCGTTCTTCCCCGAGGTCTCGATCGTCTTCACGGTCGCGCCCGCGCAGCACCACTACCACGTGCCGCTGCTGCTCAACCCGTTCGGCTACTCGGTCTACCGCGGAAGCTAGTAGACCGACCTCAACGCTTAGGAGCCACGTCATGGCCCACGTGCTCGGTCAGAACCAGTACGGCAAGGCGGAGAACCGCATCGTCCGGATCTACCGCGACTCCACCCGCCACGAGATCAAGGACCTCAACGTCTCGGTCTCCCTCCAGGGCGAGTTCGAGGACGTCCACCTCACCGGCTCCAACGCCAACTGCCTGCCCACCGACACCACCAAGAACACCGTGTACGCCTTCGCCAAGGAGTACGGGATCGAGTCGGCCGAGGCCTTCGGCATCACCCTGGCGCGCCACTTCGTCGACGACACCGAGCGCGGCGTCGTGCACAGCGCCCGGATCCGGATCGAGGAGTACGCCTGGGACCGGATCAAGACCCCGGACTCCTCGGCCCGCTTCATCGGTGCGGACGAGGTGGGCCACTCCTTCGTCCGCACCGGCCAGGAGACCCGCACCTGCGAGATCGTCTACGACGGCGAGAACGTCCAGGTCATCTCGGGCCTCAAGGACCTGATCGTGATGAACTCCACGAACTCCGAGTTCTGGGGCTACATCAAGGACAAGTACACCACCCTCCAGGAGGCGTACGACCGCATCCTGGCCACGCAGGTGACGGCCCGTTGGAAGTACGGCTTCAACGGCCGCGACGACGAGGCCCAGCCCAACTGGAACCGCTCGTACAACCACGTGAAGCGCCACATGCTGGAGGCCTTCGCGGAGACCTACTCCTACTCGCTGCAGCAGACCCTGCACGCGATGGGCACCCGGGTGCTGAACAACCGCGCCGAGGTGGACGAGGTCCGCCTGGAGCTCCCCAACAAGCACCACTTCCTGGTCGACCTGGAGCCCTTCGGTCTCAAGAACGAGAACGAGGTCTACTACGCGGCCGACCGGATGTACGGCCTGATCGAGGGCACCGTGCACCGCGAGGGCGTCGTACCGGTCATCCCGGTCGCCTGACGACCTCCCCGCCCTACCTTCTCCACCCCCCACCCACCGGAGACCGCGCTCGCCTTCGGCGACCCGGCCCGGGGACCTGGAGAAGCGGCCCGAGGGACCCTTGCACCGCCGTCCCGCCCTCGGGACTCTCCAGCGCCACGGGCGCGCCGGAGCCCACGAGCACAACTGAGGGGCTCGACATGGATTTCCGCACCACCCGTACCGACGGCGGTACCAACCCCGACCAGCCCTCGCGGCCCGACGCACCGTCCGGCCGCGAGGTCCACCCCGTGGACGAGGTGCTGCCCCCGCTGAAGCTCTTCGGCACCGGGCTGCAGCACGTCGCCGCGATGTACGCGGGCGTGGTCGCACCCCCGCTCATCGTCGGCGCCGGCGTCGGGCTCTCGCCCGGCGAACTCGCCATGCTGATCTCGGCCAGCCTGTTCACCGCGGGACTGGCCACCCTCCTCCAGACCCTGGGGATCTGGAGGATCGGCGCCCGGCTGCCGTTCGTCAACGGCGTGTCGTTCGCCGGCGTCGCCCCGATGCTGGCGATCGCCAAGGAGCACGGCCCGAAGGACGCCCTTCCGGTGATCTTCGGCGCGGTGATCGTCGCGGGAACCCTGTGCCTCCTCGCGGCGCCGTACTTCTGCAAGCTGATCAGGTTCTTCCCCCCGGTCGTCCAGGGCACCGTGATCACCCTCATCGGGGTGTCCCTGCTCCCGGTCGCGGTCAACTGGGCACGCGGCGGCAACCCGTCCGCACCCGGCTACGGCTCCGTCCGGGCCATCGGCCTCGCCGCGCTCACCCTGGTCGCGGTGGTGCTCTGCAACCGGCTGCTGCGCGGCTTCTGGCAGCAGCTCTCCCTGCTCATCGGGCTGGCGATCGGCACCGCCGCCGCCTTCCCGCTGGGGCTCGCGGACTTCGGCGCCGTCCAGGACGCCGCGGTCTTCGCGCTCCCCTCCCCCTTCCACTTCGGGGCGCCGGTCTTCGACGCCGCGGCGATCGTCTCGCTCTGCATCGTCATGGTGGTCTCGATGACCGAGTCCACCGCCGACATGCTGGCGCTCGGACGGATCGTGGACCGCGAGGCCGACGAACCCACCCTGGCCGCCGGTCTGCGGGCCGACGGGCTGGCCACCGCGCTCAGCCCGGTCTTCAACGGCTTCGCCTGCAGCGCCTTCGCCCAGAACATCGGGCTGGTGGCGCTCACGAAGATCCGCAGCCGCTACGTGGTGGCGGCGGGCGGAGGCATCCTGATCCTGCTGGGCCTCTTCCCGGTCCTCGGGTCGCTGGTGTCCCTGGTGCCGCAGCCGGTCCTCGGCGGCGCGGGCATCGTGCTCTTCGGCACGGTCGCCGCCAGCGGCATCCGCACCCTCGCCGAGGCGGGGATGGAGTCCGGCGGGAACACCGTCCTGGTGTCGGTGTCGCTCGGGATAGGCATCGTCCCGATCGCCGCCCCCACCTTCTACGACGCCTTCCCGGAGGCCGTACGGACCCTGATGCACTCCGGCATCTCGGCCGGCTGCCTGGCAGCCGTCCTGCTCAACCTGCTGTTCCACCACGTCGGCGCCCGCCGCACACCCTCCCCCATTGGAGTCCAACCATGGCAGTCCAGCCCCCACCCGCCGACCAGCGGATCGTGATCGAGAACGTCGCCGTCGCCACCGTCGACGCCAACGACACCGAGTACGCCCGCGGCCACGTCGTCATCCTCGGCAACACGATCGAGTCGGTCGGCGACGGCCCCGCCCCCGCGTGGCTGGACAACGTGGTGCGCCGGATCAACGGCGAGGGCCACCTGGTCACCCCCGGCCTGGTCAACACCCACCACCACTTCTACCAGTGGATCACCCGCGGCCTGGCCCAGGACGACATCCTCTTCGACTGGCTGGTCGCCCTCTACCCGACCTGGGCGCAGATCGACGACAAGCTGGTGCACGCCGCCTCGCTCGGCTCCGCCGCCGCGCTGCTCAAGTCCGGCTGCACCACCGCCTCCGACCACCACTACGTCTTCCCGCAGGGCGGCGGCGACGTGCTCGGCGCCTCCATCGAGGCCGTCCAGCAGCTCGGCATGCGCTTCACCGCGCTGCGCGGCTCGATGGACCGCTCCAAGAAGGACGGCGGCCTGCCGCCGGACCACGCGGTCGAGAAGACCGAGGACATCCTGATCGCCTCCGAGGCGGCCGTCGACAAGTGGCACGACCCCTCCTTCGGCTCGATGCTGCACGTCGCCATCGCGCCCTGCTCCCCGTTCTCCGTCTCCACCGAACTGCTGCGGGAGTCCGCCGTGCTCGCCCGCCGCAAGGGCGTGCGCCTGCACACCCACGGCTCGGAGACCGCCGAGGAGGAGGAGTTCTGCAAGCAGCTCTTCGGCATGGGCCCCACCGACTACTTCGAGTCCACCGGCTGGCTCGGCGAGGACGTGTGGATGGCCCACTGCGTCCACATGAACGACTCCGACATCGCCAAGTTCGCCGAGACGGGCACGGGTGTCGCGCACTGCCCGTCCTCCAACGCCCGCCTCGCGGCCGGCATCGCCCGCGTCCCCGACATGCTCCGCGCGGGCGTGCCGGTCGGCCTCGGCGTGGACGGCACCGCCTCCAACGAGTCCGGTGAGCTCGGCACCGAGCTGCGCAACGCCCTCCTGATCAACCGCCTGCACGGCTACCCCACCGCGCTGACCGGCCGTCAGGCCCTGCGCCTGGGCACCATGGGCGGCGCCCGCGTCCTCGGCCGCCACAACGAGATCGGCTCCATCGAGACCGGCAAGCTCGCCGACCTCGCCCTGTGGAAGATCGACGGCATCATGCACTCCTCGATCGCCGACCCGGTCGCCGCCCTCACCCTCGGCGCCCTGCCGCCGCTCGCCGCGCTCTTCGTCAACGGCAACGCCGTCGTCGAGAACGGCACCCTCACCACCGTCAACGAGGACCAGATCGCGCTCGCCTGCAAGCGCGCCGCGCAGGAACTCGCCTCCCGCCCGCTCTGACCCCCTCCGCACCAGCCCGCAACCCCCGTACTCCGGGTGGGCCGCCAGGGACGGCGACCCACCCGGACTCCGCGGCCCATCCTGCTCACCGGCGGGCCTGCGGAGGCACAGCCCCGGACCCACGGCGAGGGTCCGGGGCTGCTGCACGTCCGCTTCCCGCCGTTCGCCGGGAACCGGATCGGTGCGGTGATCGTCCTCCCCGTCGCCGATCACACGGCAGGAACGGGGAATCCATGTACGACATCCACATCCGTCCGGCAGGCCTGCACACCGCCGCCGACGCCGTCCGCGGGACCTCCACCCGGCTGGACGCCCACGCCGGCCACTGGCTGGACGACAGCCTGACCGCCGCCTCCGCGCACTCCGGTTTCGCCTCCGCTCCCGCGCTGCGCGAGTGTGCCGACAACTGGCAGACCCACATGAGCGCGGTCGTCCAGCAGTTGCACACCTACGCCGACCAGCTGCGCCAGTCCGCGCACTCGTACGACACCGCCGAGCAGGAATCCGTACGCCGGCTGAACCTCGCCGTCGGCGACCTCGGCGGAGGTGTCTGACGTGGTCGACTTCGCGACTCTCCGCCGGGCCGACCCCGCCTCGCTGCGCCGCGCCGCCGAAGGCTGGGTGGCGCTCTCCAAGGAGTCCTGGCAGGCCGTCAACGACCTGCACGACAACGGGATCGGCCCGCTCAAGGAGGACTGGCAGGACAAGGTCGGCCAGGCCGCCGGCAAGAAGCTGGGAGAGCAGGCCGACATCCTGGAAGCAGGCGCCGACATCACCCGCGGCGTGGCGATGGTCGTCGACGGCCTGGCATCCTCCCTCGAGTACGCCCAGCAGGCGCTCACCCGCGCGCTCGAACTCGCCTCGGCGTACCGGCTGGAGGTGGACGGGAACGGGACCGTCTCGACGACGGGTGAGGTCACTGGCGAGAGCCTCGGCCACCTGAACGAGGTGTCGGACCTGATCAAGGAAGCCCTCCGGGAAGCCCGCCAGGCCGACGAGCAGGCCAGTGCCGAACTGCACAAGCTGGGCGCCGCCACCTGCGAGACCGACCCCGAGAAGGCGCTCGACCAACTCCAGGGGGAGGCCTCGCAGATCCAACTCGCCATGCTCGCTGGCGACATACCGGACGGCAAGGACCCCGCACTGGTCTCCCGGTGGTGGGCCTCGCTCACCCCCGAGCAGCAGCGGCAGTTGGAGCTGGCGGAACCGGTGAAGCTCGCCAACCTCCCCGGTGTCCCGGACGCGGTCAAGGAGGACCTGCGCGGCGGCCCGGACCGTAAATGGGACCGCGTGAAGATGGTCGAGTGGGTGCTGGCCCACTGGAACGACGACTCCGGCGACTTCGACGACGAGAACAACTGCACCAACTTCGCCTCCGAGGCGCTGTTCCAGTCCGGCGTCCACATGAAGGGCGACTGGACCCTGGAGGGCGACGCCTGGAACCGCGGCCGCGACCCGGGCTGGCTCGGCCTCGGCATCATCGGCCAGCAGCACAGCCACGCCTGGGGCGGCGCGCAGAACCTGCACGACTTCATGGTCGGCAACGGCGGCCGCGAGGTCCCGCCCGGCGAAGTCAAGCCGGGCGACCTGGTCTTCCTGGAGGACGACAACGACCTCAACCCCGACCTCAAACCCGGCAACATCCACCACACCGCCGTCGTCACCGCGGTCACCCCCGACGGCGACATCCGGTACAGCCAGCACAACAGCTCGCGGATGAACGTCAGCATGGACGGGCGCTCCGGCCACGAGGCGCAGACCGAGGGTCGACAGAAGCTCCACTACGTCCGGGTCGAACCGAACTGGTACTGAGATGAACGAGACGACATCAGCGGGCCGACGGCTCGCCCCCGCCATCGTCCTGGCCCTCCTGGCCGCCGCCCTCGGCTGGGCCTGCGCCGCGTACGGGCACGACGCCTACCTGGACGCGGTACCCCGGCGGCTCAACCACTGCCTGGAGGCCGCCCCCGTGACGGTCGGCGCCTGGGCGGCACTGGGAGCGGCGCCCCTGCTGGAGATCGCGGCCGCGGCCTGCGCCGTCCTGCTGCTCCGCCCCACCACCCGCCCGGGCACCGCCCCGACGGTGGCGGCCGCGCTGCTCCTCGGCACGGCCGCGCTCCTCCTCGTGGTCACCGGCTGGAGCCTGGCCGACGCCATCGGGGGCCTCGACCACCCGCGGCACACCTGCACCGGCATGTGAGCCGCCCGCGCAGACACAGCCCCGGACCCACGCGGTGGGTCCGGGGCTGCTGCACGTGCCCACCCCCGTGGGGCGCGCGGACCAGCGGCGGCGTCCGATCGCACCTGCGTCGGCGCCCGCGCACGTCAGGGCCCACCGAGGTGAGCAGCTCCGCGAGGCTGTGCAGCAGCACCCCCGCCAGCAGCACCCCGCCCCAGGCGCACGCCCGCGCCGCGCTCCGCACATCCGTCACCCCGCGGCCAGCCCGCACCTGGAACAGCACCACGGCCAGGCAGTTGACCCCGCCGACCGCCGCGATCAGCGCCCGCGGCGCCCCGGTGTGCAGCGCGATCCACAGCGGGATCCCGATCTCCAGCATCGCGAACTGCAGCTCCAGCACGGCGTGCAGGCCCGTCACCGCCAGGAAACGCCGGTCCGCGAGCGCCGTCCGGCGGCCCGAGCGCTCCTTCGCCCCCGCCCGGCCGACCTCCGCCACCAGTAGGCCCGCCAGCAGCACCGCCGCACCGAGGAAGCTCACCGCGTCCAGCACCATCACCCGGCCCCCCTCCTTGACCGCGTCGTCGACGTCCTGCACGCCTACTGGACCCGCTGCCTCGCCCCCGCCTGGTGGCCCAGGGCCCGCTCCGTCCTGGAAGCCGACATCGCCCACCGCGGCCGGATCCTCTCCGAGCACGGCGCCGAAGCCCTCTTCGCCGGCCTCGACCACCGGCTCTCCTGGCACAGCGGCGTCCTGCGCCTGCACGACCCCACCGTCCAGGCCATCGGCACCACCATCGAGGTCGCCGGCCACGGCATGGCCTGATGCCCACCCTCTTCGCCCTCGGCGCCCAGACCGACATCATCCAGGGCGGGCCGCCCCTGCTCACCTACCCCGCCCGCGGCAAGGCCACCATGGCCGAGAACCTCTCCGCCGTCCCCGTCCCCGCCTCCCCCCTCGCCAACCTCATCGGCGCACCCCGCGCCCGCCTCCTCACCCTCCTCGCCTCCACCATCGAACTCGCCCACCGCCTCGGCGTCACTCCCGGCGCCGTCAACCGCCACCTGACCGCCCTCACCGCCGCCAGCCTCCTCACCCGCACCCGCCACGGCCGCAGCGTCCTCTACGCCCGCACCCCCTCACCACCGCCGGCTGAGATTCCCCAACGGCACGGGTTTCAGTGCGAGATGGTGGAATGATCGGCCACGAGCGGCTTCGCAGAGGGGCGTGGGGATGAGCAGAGCAGATCTGATCGAGCGCGTGGGCAAGCTGAAGCCGGCGGAGCGTGCCGGCAGCACAGCGCAGCACCGTGCGCTTCTGCTGTTGTGGACTCTCGGTCAGGCCACACAGGGGCAGTCCCGACTTCAGCCTTGGCAGGTGATCGAGCCGCAACTGACCGAGCTCATCAAGCACTTCAGCGACCCAGCTGACCCTCAGCAGGTGGCCGCAGCAACCTTCTTGGCGCTTAGCCAAGACAGGCTCTGGGAGGTCTCAGGCCCAGCGGCTCGTCCCCTGGTGGAATCATTGAACGCCACTAACCCACTCGCGGGGATGGCGGAGGACGACCACCTTCTCTTGCTCAACGAGCGAGGCCTGGCCGCCGAGCTCGCGGCGCTGCTGATCCTGCGGTTCTTCAACCCGCTGCCGGAGACGCTGCTGAGCGCGACTGGGCTCGACCAGCTGATGGCCGGCCGGGTGACCGCCTGGCTCCGGCCGAGCGTGGGCGATCAGTTCGAGAACCGCAAAGCGATTGCCAGTTGGTTCGGGGGGCAGGACGTCGCTGGCATCGTGCAACTGCGCGATGGAGTCCTGAGCTGCTTCTCGAAGGACGACGGTCCGTATCGCGATGGACGGATCGAGGGCACCAACTGGATCAGCTACATCGGCAATGGTCGGGATGGTGACCAGAAGCTGACCCTGGGAAACAAGCTGCTGTCGACCTATCAGAAATCTCAACGAGCCTTCCGCTTCTGGCACAAGCCCGTCAATGGCCCGTTCAACTTCGAGAGCTGGGCAGTCGTGGTGCAACAGCGCCTGCAATGGGGACACGACCAGAACGGAAACCGGCGCAAGGAGTACGTCTGGGTGCTGGCACCCGTACCGTCTCCACTGCGTGACCACTGGCCGCCAGAGCTGATCGAGATCCTGGAGTCCGAGCGAGGCGTGGTTCACGACGATGCAGACTTCGTTCCGTTGGACCTCATGGATCAGCAACTGACCGAAGCGCAGAAGTATCGCTCGCTGTGCTCGGCAGCGCGACGGACGGCGGAACGCAGAGAGGGCCAGGGCAGCAGCACTCTGACCACGGTTGAGCGTCAACTGCGTTCAGCAGCGGCCCGACAAGCGGTGATTCTCCGCTCGCAGGGTGCGTGCGAGAACCCGGACTGCCGAGGCCACTGGTCAGAGCGGACAGCCACTGGCGCGCCGATTCTGGAGGTGGATCACGTGAATGGGCTCGCCCGCACCGGTCAGGACGAGCCCGAGTTCATGATTGCCTTGTGCCCGAACTGCCACGCGTTGAAGACGCGCGGGGCCAACCAGCACGCCCTGACGCAGACGCTTCGAACACGGGCCAAGGAGCTGCACGCGGCATTCGTGGCGCAGGACGCCACCTTCAGCTAGGCCTCGCGGCCGAGGGTGGCGAGGTAGGGGCGCCAGCCGCCGTGCTCCGTGATCTCGTGGTGGACGCCGCGCTCGAGTTCGCCGCGGGCGAGGAGCATGGAGAGGCAGGGGGTGCCGTCGGCGAGGGTGATGACGCCGAGTTCGAGTTCGCGGGGTTCGCCGGGGAGGATGACGTCGCGCAGGTGCTCGAGGGGTACGTCGTAGAGCTCGCCGTCGATGGCGGTGTCGACGGCGGGGTCGGGGTGGAGGCCGGGGCAGACGTCGCGGATGGAGAAGAAGCGGTAGCCGGGGGCGGTGCGGACCGGGCCGATCAGGTAGTCGGCGACCGAGTCGTGGAGCGGTCCGCCGACCATCGCCTGGCCGTTGAAGAAGATGCGTGCCATGAGGAGCTCCGAACAGCGCCGTTCCGTACGGCCACCGCGGGGGGCCGTACGGAACGGAGTGGTTGAGGGTTGTTGACCTGCCGGAGTGGCAGGGGTGGTGGGGTGGCCCGGTCGGTAGGTTCTAGTCGAGGAGGGCGAGCGCCGGCAGGGTGAGGAAGTCGACGAAGTCGTCGGCGAGGGCGACCTTTTCGAAGAGGCGGGCGGCCTCGGGCCAGCGGCCGGCGGCGTAGGCGTCGTCGCCGAGTTCGGTGCGCAGGGCGGCGAGCTCTTCGGCGACGAGGCGGCGGACGAGCTCGGCGGTGGCCTTCTCGCCGGTGTCGGCGAGGACGACGCCGTTGTGGATCCACTGCCAGATCTGCGAGCGGGAGATCTCGGCGGTGGCGGCGTCCTCCATCATGTTGAAGATGCCGACGGCGCCGAGGCCGCGGATCCAGGCCTCGATGTAGCGGACGCCGACCTGGACGGCGTTGTGCAGGCCGGCCTCGGTGCAGGTGCCGCCGGCGCCGGCGATGTCGAGGAGCTGCTCGGCGGTGACGGGCTCGGCGGGGCCGGGGTTGTCCTTCTGGTTGGGGCGCTCGCCGAGGACGGCGTCGAAGGAGGCGCGGGCGACCGGGACGAGGTCGGGGTGGGCGACCCAGGAGCCGTCGAAGCCGTTGCCGGCCTCGCGGTCCTTGTCGGCCTTGACCTTCTCCAGGGCGGCGGCGTTGACCTCGGGGTCCCTGCGGGAGGGGATGAAGGCGGCCATGCCGCCGATGGCGTGGGCGCCGCGGCGGTGGCAGGTCTGCACCAGCAGGCGGGTGTAGGCGGCCATGAACGGCGAGGCCATGGTGACGGTGTTGCGGTCGGGCAGGATGTAGTGCTCGCCGGCGTCGCGGAAGTTCTTGACGATGGAGAACAGGTAGTCCCAGCGGCCGGCGTTGAGGCCCGCGGCGTGCTCGCGCAGTTCGTAGAGGATCTCCTCCATCTCGAACGCGGCGGTGATGGTCTCGATCAGCACGGTGGCGCGGATGGTGCCGTGCGGGATGCCGAGTTCGGCCTGGGCGTGGGTGAAGACGTCGTTCCACAGCCGGGCCTCGAGGTGGCTCTCGGTCTTCGGCAGGTAGAAGTACGGGCCGGAGTTGGGGTCCTCGGGGCCGCGGGCGAGCAGCCGGGCGGCGTTGTGGAAGAAGTACAGGCCGAAGTCGAAGAAGGCGCCGGCGACCGGGGTGCCGTCGACCAGCAGGTGGTTCTCGTCGAGGTGCCAGCCGCGGGGGCGGACCACGACGGTGGCGAGCTGGTCGGCGGGCTTGAGGGTGTAGGCCTTGCCCTGGGGGGAGGTGAAGTCGATCCGGCCCTCGTAGGCGTCGATCAGGTTGATCTGGCCGGAGACCACGTTCTCCCAGGTGGGGGCGGTGGCGTCCTCGAAGTCGGCGAGCCAGACCTTGGCGCCGGAGTTGAGGGCGTTGATGACCATCTTGCGGTCGGTGGGGCCGGTGATCTCGACCCGGCGGTCCTGGAGGGCGCGGGGCGCCTCGGCGACCTGCCAGTCGCCCTCGCGGACGGCGGCGGTGTCGGGGAGGAAGTCGAGGGTGCCGGCGGCGGCGATCTCGGCCCGGCGGGTCTTGCGTCGGGCCAGGAGTTCCTGACGGCGGCCCTCGAAGGCGCGGTGGAGGCCCACGACGAAGGCGACGGCCTCCGGGGTGAGCACCTCCTCGGCGCGGGGGACGCGCGGACCGGCGACAGTGACGACCGGGGCGGCGGGGGCAGCGCCGAGTGGTCCCTGATCTGCAGCCATGGGCAGGACACTCCTTGGACGGTTGTGATCGCTCGGGATGTTCCGGTGGGAACTTCCCGGATCCGAACCCTGCCTACCGGCGGGTTCTGTTCTGTAAGGTGGAGACTAGTTTCCGCGATACAGAATTTCAACGGTTTGTTGAGCTAGATCGCAGGGACTCTACTCCTCCTCCGACAGTGAAGGGAACGCCGGTGGTCAGCACCCCCGCCACAGCTCCGACAGGCAACGACCGCGCGGGCGGCGGCGTGCAGTCGGTCGAGCGCGCCTTCCTGTTGCTGGAGGCGCTGGCCGACTCGGGCGGCATCGCCACCCTGAGCGAGCTCTCCACCACCTCCGGCCTGCCGATGCCGACCATCCATCGCCTGATCCGTACCCTCGTTCAGCAGGGCTATGTCCGGCAGGACACGGCGCGCCGGTACACGCTCGGCCCGCGGCTGATCCGGCTCGGCGAGACGGCCGGCCGACTGCTCGGCAGCTGGGCCCGCCCGTACCTGACCGAGCTGATGGAGGCCACCGGCGAGACCGCGAACCTGGCCGTCCTGGAGGGTGGCGAGGTGGTGTACGTCGGGCAGGTGCAGTCCCGCCGCTCGATGCGGATGTTCACCGAGGTCGGCCGCCGGGTGCAGCCGCACTGCACCGGCGTGGGCAAGGCGCTGCTCGCCCAGCTGCCCGAGGAGGAGGCCAGGGCGCTGCTCGGCACCGGCCCGCTGCAGGCGCACACCGCGTACACCGTGACCGACCCGCAGGACCTGATCGCCCAGCTGGGCGCGGCCCGCGAGTCCGGGTACGTGGTGGACGACCAGGAGCAGGAGATCGGGGTGCGCTGCATCGCGGTCGCGGTGCCGGGCGCGCCGACGCCGACCGCGCTGTCGGTCTCCGGCCCGGAGGCGCGGATCCGCGCGCTGGAGGCGCAGGCGGACAGCGCGGCGCTCGTCCCGGTGATGCGTCAGATCGCCTCCCGGCTCGGCGAGGTGCTCGCGCCGTAGCGCGGACGGCGTGCCGTAGCACGGACGGCGTGCCGTAGCGCGGACGGCACGACGCAGCACGGACGGCGCGACGTAGCACGGACGGCGCGACAGGACGGACGGGACGGGGCGCCGACCGTGTCAGTTGGACAGGTCGAGGTCGCCGACCTGGGCGACCGTCACCTCGAAGACGGCGAGCACCGGATCGGCCCCGGCCTCGCGGAACAGGCGCGGCGCGGCGGCGGTCTTGGGGTCGGCCCGGACGGCCTCCAGGGTGGCCAGGTCGCGCCACAGGCTCTGGATCCGCCAGTGCCGGTCGCCGCCCTTGAGCAGCTCGGTGCGCAGCAGCCCCTCCGGCAGCGGGCCGGCCACCAGCTGCCGGTACGCCTCGACGAACGCGGTCTCCCGTTCGGCCGCGACCGCGCCGCTCACCTCGCTCAACACGCGACCAGTCATCGTGTCCACCTCCGCTCGACAGGGCGTGCGCCACTACTGTGAGTATGCAGGCGGGTGCCGACAGTGGGAGTGGAGCATGGCCGTGCGGGTGATGCGGGCGCTGGTGGTCGCGGCGGTGGCGGCCGCGGCTGCCCTGGGGACGACCGGGACGGCGGCGGCGCCCTCGCACGCGGACCTGCAGGTGGTCCGGCTCGATCCGGACCCGGCCGCGCCCGGCGGGCTGACCACGGTGCACGCCTTCGTCGCCAACGGCGGACCGGACCGGACGGCCTCGCCGTTCACCGTGCTGGTCGACCTGCCGGCGGGCTTCACCGCCGAGGGCCCGTTCTTCCCGGACGGCTGCGCCGTCTCGCTCGCCGGCCACCTGGTCCGCTGCACCTTCCCGGCGGGACTGCCGGCGCTGCGGACGGCGACCGCGCTGATCCCGGTCCGGGTGGACGCGCACGTGCCCCCCGGCACGAGGGCCGAGGGGCGCGTACGGGTGACGGGCGCGGACGACGCCGATCAGCGGAACGACCGGACGGCGTTCACGCTCACCGTGAGCTGACTAGCGGTAGACGCGCACCCAGTCGGCGGCGAAGCTGATCGGCGCGGAGCCGGACGCGGCCGGGTGGTACTGGCCGGCGCTCAGCGACAGGTTGAGGATCAGGTACGCGGACCAGCCGGTGCCGACCCCGGTGCCGTCGGAGAACACCTTCTTGCCGTTGACGTACCAGTCGACCGAGTCGGCGCCGTAGTAGGTGCCGATGGTGACCCACTGGTCCTTCGCGATGGCGCTCGCGTCGGTGTAGTACTTCGAGCCGGACTTGACGTGGTTGGTCAGCTCCAGCAGGTTCGGGTTGTCCGGGTGGTACTCGAAGGAGTCGATCTCGCCGTTGCCGTTCTTCCAGGTCCACAGGGCGGGCCAGGCGCCGGTGCCGGCGGGCAGCTTGACCCGGGTCTCGGCGTAGTCGCCGGTCTTCACCTGGAAGCCCTGGGAGGAGTACTCGGTGGTGAGCAGGCCGGTGTCCCAGGCCTGCTTGCCGTTCTCCAGGGTGTGGCTGGACGGCTTGGCGGTGAAGGTGGCGACGCCGCCGGAGACCTGGACGCCGCTGGTGGTCAGCCAGTCGAGCTTGTTGTCGTCCGGGTTGTGGTTGCCGTAGCGGTAGGCGCTGGACTTGTCGCCGGTCCACTTGGAGCCGTACGCGATGGCGCTGTCGAACTCCTCGGACCAGGTCAGTGCCTTGCCCGGGATCGGCGAGCCGGTGGCCGCGGCCGGGGTGGTCGGCGCGGTCGTCGGCGTGGGGGCGGCCGTGGGCGTCGGGGTCGGCGTCGGCGCGGGGGTCGGCTTGACGGTGGGGGCGGGCGCCGGGGCCGGGGTGGCGGCGCCGGCGGCGGCCACGGTGAGGGTGCGCGAGGGCAGGTTGTGCCAGGCGTTCGCCGAGTCCTGCCAGAAGCCGAACTGGGTGTAGGTGCCGGCCGGCAGGGTGCGGGCGGCGCTGGTGAAGGTGGTGCCGCCCGGGCAGATCTGCACGTTGCTCGCGTTGCCGGGGAAGTCCAGGTTCCGCCCGGCGGCGTCGCGCACGCCGACGCCGAGCGTCTTGGCGGTGAAGCAGGACGAGGAGTGGACGGTCAGCGAGGCGGTGGTCGGGACGGCGGCGGTCATCGACTCCGGGGCGAGGCGGTCCTGGGTGACGGTCGCGGCGGTGGACGTGGTTCCGGCAACGGTGGCGGTCGTGGGGGCCGCGGTCGTCGGGGCGTTCCAGACGGACGGGGTGGTCCAGGCGGACGGGTTGAACCAGGCGGCCTGGGCGCTGCCGGCGAGCGGCGCGCCGATCAGGGCGGCGGCACCGGCGACGGCGCCGATGCGGGCAGGACGGGAGAGGCGCATGACGGGGTTCCTCCGCGACGCCTGCGAGGTGAGCTGTCGGGTTCGGGCCCTGAGGCGGCCCGGCCGCGCGTGCGTGCGGCTTCACCCCTAGCCGTGTCCGGCCGTCCCGGAGGGAGCGGAGGGCATGGCGACGTACCTGTGGGTCCCCCGCTCCTGTCCAGTGGTGGTCAGCGAAAGCCCCCGGCGGGTGGACAGGATTCGGCGTCCCGGCGGCGGCGTGCCCGGTGCGAGCACCCGAGCAGGCTAGACAGATTGTCGACAGAGCGACAACCGGCCCGGGAGAGACAAGCGTCACACCGCGGGCCGGCGGGATCGCCCTGGTCAGGTGAGCCAGGAGGTGATCTGCTGGACGGCGGCCGGGGCCCAGGCGAGCTCCATGTGGTTGAGGCCGCCGAGCAGCGCGGTGCCGCCGACGGTGGGGATGCCGGTGGTGTCCAGGGCGCTGGCCGTGAACACCAGGCCGTCGCTCGGGCCGCGGCCCTCGTTGAGGATCCCGGGGATGTCGGCCGAGCCGCCGGCCAGCAGGTAGCTGCGCACCGAGGCGGGGACGCCGGCCCGCTGCAGCGCGGCGATCAGCGACCCGGCGTCGATCGCGGCCTGGATGCCCTGGCCGGAGGTGTAGAAGCCCTGGCCGCCGTAGTAGGTGGTCCACCAGTCCTGGGCGGTGGAGTCGAGGCCGTACCGGCCGTCCCAGCGGGCGAGCAGCTGGCGCTGGCCGGGGAAGCAGTCGTACCCGCCGCTGGGCAGCACGCCGAGGCAGGGCTGCGCGGTGTAGCTGCCGTAGCAGGTCATGTACAGGTGCGGGGAGGGCGCGTTGGCGGTGCCGCCGCAGGCCGGCCAGGTGGCCGGCGAGAAGGCCCAGCCGTGGGCGTACGTGTAGTCCAGGCCGCCGTGCGGGCCGCCGAGGGTGATCAGGCGCCGGACGTCCCCGGCGTAGGCCCAGCCCCAGGACGGCCGGACCGAGGAGACGTACGCGCGGGCCGCGACCTCGCCCTTGCTCCAGGCGACCACGTCGACCTGGGTGACCCCCAGCCTGGCCCGGACCAGCGCGATCGCGTCGCCGACCGCCTGGGCCTGGAGCAGGTTGTCGCCCTGCTTGTGGGCGAAGCCGATCGCGAAGACCCGGTGGCCGGAAGCGGCCAGGCTCTGCGCCAGGCCGGTGGAGGGGCAACTGGCCGCGCCGCAGCTGCCGGTGGCGCCGGGGTCGGCCCAGGCCCGGTCGGCGTTGTCGTTGGCGCCGTGCACCAGCAGGACGGGGGTGGCGATCGGGCCGGTGTTCCAGCCGGTGGCGCTGTGGAGCAGGAAGCGGCCGGAATAGGGCTGCCGGACGCCGCCGAACCAGGTCAGCCGGGCGCCGTCCTGGTCGCCGCGGCCGTCCGGCGGGTACTGCTCGGCGCGGAAGCCGGTGGTGGTGTCCAGGTAGCGCTCGACCCGGTCCCAGCCGTTGCCGGGCGCGGTGAAGACGGCCTCCTGCGTGAGGTACGGGGGCGCGGCGGCGTGGGCGGAGACCGTGCCGACGCCGACGTCGAGCAGCAGCAGGGCGGCGGTGAGCAGGGCGGTGCACAGGGACCTGACGGGGTGGGGCATCAGGGGTCGCCTCCTCGGGGGCGGCAGGGTGGCGTGGAGTCAGGTCACGGTAGGCGCGGCGCGGCCCCGGACCCATGTGACAGGACCACACCGAGCGCTCGCTGCTGATGGCGGACCGCCACAAGTCCCCTGGGTTCCCGGCGAGTTACCCGAAGATGAAAAATTGCGGCAACGCCTTTCGCGCGGACCTGACAAGCCTCCACACTGACTCACATGCGAATCACTCTACGCGCGTTGAAGACCCGCGCCGCTTCCGTCGTCGCCGTCGGCGTGCTGACCCTGGCCCCGACCGCCGTGTTCGCCACCGACGCCCACGCCACCGTCTCCGGGAACGTGTGCCGCACCGCCCTGCCGAGCCAGGCCCGGGACACCCTGGCCCTGATCGACAAGGGCGGCCCGTTCCCCTACTCGCAGGACGGCGCCGTCTTCCAGAACAGAGAGGGCGTCCTGCCGGCCAAGTCCAGCGGCTACTACCACGAGTACACCGTGATCACCCCGGGCAGCTCCACCCGCGGCGCCCGACGGATCGTCACCGGCGCCGTCTACCACGAGGACTACTACACCTCGGACCACTACGCGACCTTCTACAAGGTCAACTGGAGCTGCTGACCCGAGCGCTTCTCCCCCGCCCGCCCGCCCCGCTTCCCCCGGGGCGGGCGGGCCCTTTTCGTCGCGGTCGGTCCGCGACTCTTTACGTGGCGTTGACGGCTCGGTACGCTCCCCGCAACATCTTGCAGGAACTTGCGCAAGAGGACCCTCATCCCCCACCCGACAGGCCGCGCCCCCAATCGCGGCCCGCCACGAGGAGTCCCCTGTGGACCATCGACCCCGCCGCGTGCGGCGGCGCCATCCGATCCTGGCCGTCCTCGCGGTCATCGCCGGCCTGGTCGCCGCGCTGCTGCCGGCCATCACGGCGCACGCCGCCACCACCGCCACCGTCTACTACAAGCCGGCCGCCGGCTGGACCGCCGTCAACCTCCACTGGGCCCCCACCGGCGGCGCCTGGACCACCTCGCCCGGCGTCGCCATGACGCCCGCCTGCACCGGCTGGTACAGCAGGACCGTCGACCTCGGCACCGCCACCGGCCTGCAGGCCACCTTCAACAACGGCTCCGGCACCTGGGACAACCGCGGCGGCGCCAACTACCAGCTCGGCAGCGGCATCTCGGCCGTCTCCGGCGGCACCGTCACCACCACCGACCCGTGCGCCGCCGCCACGCCCACCTCCGCCACCGTCTACTACTGGACGGCCACCAAGAACTGGTCCGCCTACTACCTGCACTGGGCGGCCACCGGCGGCACCTGGACCACCTCACCCGGCACGAGGATGGCGGCCGCCTGCACCAACTGGGTCAAGCTCACCGTCGACCTGGGGACCTCCCCGACCTGGCAGGCGACCTTCAACAACGGCGCCGGCACCTGGGACAACAACGGCGGCACCAACTACCAGCTCGGCACCGGCCTGATCACCGTCAAGGACGGTGCGGTCGCCCACTCCGACCCCTGCGCCGACGCCCCGCCGCCGGCCACCGGCACCCCGGCGACCGTCTGGTACTCCACCGCCACCGTCGGCTGGTCCACCGTCAACCTGCACTGGGCGCCCACCGGCGGCACCTGGACCACCGCCCCCGGCATCGGCATGGACGCCGCCTGCACCGGCTGGGTGAAGAAGACCGTCGACCTCGGCACCGCCACCACCTGGCAGGCCGCCTTCAACAACGGCAACGGCACCTGGGACAACAACAACGGCGTCAACTACCAGCTCGGCGCGGGCAACTCCACCGTCAAGGACCGCACGGTGACCGCCTCCGCGACCGACCCGTGCGCCGCCGTCGTCCCCGACACCACCGCGCCGAGCGTGCCCACCGGGGTCACCGCCACCGCCAACGCCACCGCCGTGGTGCTCACCTGGACCGCCTCCACCGACAACACCGGCGTCACCGGCTACCAGGTCACCCGCACCGGCGGCACCAAGGGCACCTCGGTGGTCAACACCACCTCCACCGTCTACTCGGAGACCGGCCTGGAGGCCGCCACCGCGTACTGCTGGACCGTCAAGGCCCTGGACGCCGCGGGCAACCTCTCCGCCGCCTCGGCCCAGTCCTGCGCCACCACCGGGAGCGCTCCCCCGCCCGCCGCGGGCGGCACCCCGCTCGGCGGCGACCCGCGCAAGAACCCGATCTACTTCGTCCTCACCGCCCGCTTCAACGACGGCGACAGCGCCAACAACCGCGGCGGCAGCCAGGACGTCAAGTCCGGCAACGCGGCGGGCGGCGACCCGATGTTCCGCGGCGACTTCAAGGGCCTGGTCGACAAGCTCGACTACGTCAAGGGCCTGGGCTTCTCCGCGATCTGGATCACCCCGGTGGTGCTCAACCGCTCCGACTACGACTACCACGGTTACCACGGCTACGACTTCTACAAGGTCGACGCCCGCTTGGAGTCGGCCGGCGCCTCCTACCAGGACCTGATCAACGCCGCCCACGCCAAGGGCATCAAGATCTACCAGGACGTGGTCTACAACCACAGCTCCCGCTGGGGTGCCAAGGGCCTGTTCACGCCGACCGTGTACGGCGTGCGCGACAGCCAGTGGTCCTGGTACTACGACCAGCCGAACGCGAACTTCACCTACGACGGCCTGACCGTGGACCCGGTCTCCGGGAAGTCGTACTACAACGGCGACATGTGGTCGACCGCCGAGCCGGCCGGCAACACCTGCGTCAACTGGGGCAAGGCCACCGCGTACAAGAGCGCCGAGGGCTACACCATCTACAACTGCCAGTGGCCCAACCCCACCTCCGGCATGTTCCCGAAGGCCCTCTACCACCAGTGCTGGATCGGCAACTGGGAGGGCGAGGACTCCCGTTCCTGCTGGATCCACGAGGACCTGGCCGACTTCAACACCGAGAACGCCGTCGTCCAGCAGTACCTGATCGGCGCCTACAACAAGTACATCGACATGGGCGTCGACGGCTTCCGGATCGACACCGCCGTGCACATCCCCCGGGTCACCTGGAACCGGCGCTTCCTGCCCGCCATCCACGACGAGGTCAACCGCAAGTTCGGCGCCGACAAGGCGGGCAGCTTCTACGTCTTCGGCGAGGTCGGCGCCTTCGTCAACGACAAGTGGAACCGCGGCTCGGTCAACCACTCCGCGCAGTTCTACACCTGGAAGGAGCGCAAGGAGTACACCACCGACGACGTGCAGGCCGCCCTCGACCAGTACGACTACGAGGAGCAGCTCGGCACCGGCGCCCAGCCGACCAGCAACAACGCCTTCCTCAGCGGCAACAGCTACCACGCGCCGGACCACAGCCGGTTCAGCGGCATGAACGTCATCGACATGCGGATGCACATGAACTTCGGTGACGCCTCCAACGCCTTCAACAACGGCAAGGACTCCGACGACAGCTACAACGACGCCACCTACAACGTCGTCTACGTCGACAGCCACGACTTCGGCCCCAACAAGTCCAGCACCCGCTACGCGGGCGGCACCGACGCCTGGGCCGAGAACATGGCGCTGATGTGGACCTTCCGCGGCATCCCCACCCTGTACTACGGCTCGGAGATCGAGTTCCAGGCCGGGAAGCAGATCGACTGCGGCCCGACCTGCCCGCTCGCCACCACCGGCCGCGCCTACTACGGCGACAGGATCGCCGGCACGGTCACGGCCTCCGACTACTCGGTGGTCTCCTCGGCCACCGGGGCGGTCGCCGACACCCTGTCCAAGCCGCTGGTCAAGCAGGTGCAGCGGCTCAACCAGATCCGCCGGGCGATCCCCGCCCTGCAGATGGGCCAGTACTCCACCGAGGGCGTCACCGGCGACATGTCCTTCAAGCGCCGGTACACCGACGCCGCGAGCGGCGTCGACAGCTTCGCGCTGGTCGCCGTCACCAACGGCGCCACCTTCACCGGCATCCCCAACGGCACCTACAAGGACGCCGTCACCGGTGACGTGAGGACCGTCACCAACGGCACCCTGTCCGTCGCCGCCTCCGGCAAGGGCAACCTGCGGGTCTACGTGCTCGACCTGGGCGGGAAGAACGCCGCCCCGGGCAAGATCGGCACGGACGGGCCGTACCTGAAGTAACCGGATGGCGGACCCGAAGTCCGCTAGGTTGGTGGGTGCGGCCGGGACTCGGCCGTACCCACCGACCGCTTTTCTCCAGAGGACGAGCCCAGACCATGACCGCCGCCCTGCCGGGCTTCGCCGGCCGCACCTACCTCTTCGAGGTCGACAACGGCGCCGCCTTCCGCAACGCCTACTCCGCCGACGGACGGCGGCTGCGCTGGGAGGGCCTCGGCGAGTCCGCCGGCCAGTGGGAGGACGTCAGCCTCCATGTCGCCGAGGTCGCGCCGCTGGTCTACTTCGTCAGCTGGACCGAGAAGAGCGGCATCACCGTCAGCCACGTCATGGACCTCAACGCCCTCACCGTCAAGGTCTTCTGGACCTGGGAGGGCGAGGGCGGCCGGGTCGGCGAGCTCCACACCGGGACCCTCACCCCGGCGTAGCCGCCCACCGCGGCGCCTCGTCGTCCGGGTCGTCCGGGCTGGTGAACCGGAACGGCACGCCCAGGTGCTCGGCCAGCGCCCGGCCGGCCCGCTGCGCGGCCACCGAGTACGGCAGGCGGTGGGCCTCGGCCTCGGCGGTGCCCAGGTACTTCTCCGCCGTGTGCCAGTAGATGGTGGCGAGCCGCTTCTCGTTCTCGCACCGAGGGTTCTCGGCGACGGCCAGCAGGTGAACGTACCAGCCGGCGGTGGGGTCACCGTCCCAGACCGCCTCGACGTAGGCGATCGATTCGGCGAAGCCGGCGGCCTTGAGCGCCAGGGAGTCCAGGTCGAGCGGGCTGGGCGGGCGGGCGGCGACCCGGTCGCCGTAGTGCTGGTAGCGGTCGCTGACGATCTGCTGCGCGGTAGCGACACCGATGTCGTGGAGCATGAACCCGACGTCGAGGACGACGCCCACCGCGCCCAGCAGCGCGTCCTGCAGGACGTAGCCGTCGATCTCCTCGCGGATGCCGAGGGGGAGGCTCTCCCAATAGGCGGCGCGGTCGGCGGGCTTCACGAGGCGGCCAGGTGCTGGGAGAGGTACTCGAGGGCGGACGGCAGCAGCCGGATCCAGGTCATGTAGTTGTGGCCTCCTTCGGGGACGGTGGCGACGGCCGTGGACATCGGGGGCGTGGCCGCGGCGGTGAAGGCGTCGGTGTCGCGGCGGAAGTCGCCGTCGCCCTTCTCGGCGCCGGCCAGCATCACGGCGACCGGGGGGTGCGGGAGGTTGCCGAGGCGCCACATCAGGTCGGCCTCGTCGCGGCGTTGCCCGCTGCCCTTGAAGAGGTCGCCGGTGGTGACGTCCTCGGCGGCGCGCAGGTAGCCGGAGACCGAGGCGGCGGTGCCGAAGACGTCGGGGTGGCGCATGGCGAGCTTGAGGGCGCAGTAGCCGCCGGTGGAGTTGCCGATCATGCCCCAGGCGCGCGGCCCGGTGGAGACCCGGTAGGTGGCGGCGACGCCGGCGGGCACGTCGCGGGTGAAGTAGGTGTCGGCCTGCGGGCCGTCCGGGACGTCCTCGCACTCGGGGTCGGCGGGCATCGCCGGCGAGGGCCGCATCAGCACCAGGACGGTGGGCTGCATCCGGCCGCTGCGGATCAGGTCGAGCGCGACGCCCGGGTAGTTGAGCCGGGTGATCAGGTTCTTGGCGTCGCCGGGGAAGCCGGTGAGCACGATCAGCGCAGGGAACTTCCGGTCCTGCTGGTCGGCCTGGAAGTACTGCGGCGGCAGGTACACGTAGCCGTCGGTGGACAGCCCGGTACGGGCGCCGGGCAGGCGGACGGCGCGGATCTCGCCGACCACCTTCGGGTCGCGGCCGCGGACCGGGGTCTCCACCGGCTCCTTCCCGCCGAGCTCCCGGGCGGGAAGCGGCGGGACGTGGGCGGGCTCACTGGAGGGGGCGGGTGCGGCCGCGGTGGTCGCGGCAGCCGGCCCGGCCTCCTTGCCGCGGACGCTGACCGGGCCGTCGTCGGCGGTGCCCAGCAGGTCGTCCCAACTGCTGTAGAAGGAGAAGTAGGTGTTGGCGAGCAGCCCGATCAGCGCGAGCACCGTCAGCTGGGTGCCGAGCAGGGCGCCGATCCGGCCGAGCACGCTGCGCCAGTGGCGCCCTGCCAGGGCGGGCCACCAGTAGACGGTGGCGGCCATCGCCGCGACGGCGACCTCGATCACGAACACCAGCAGCGTGCGGCTGGTCAGCCCCATGGCGTCAGAACTCCCCGTACCCGGCGTCCCGGGCTCGCCCCGCTGCGGCCCCGCCGGTCGGTCAAGTATGCCTGCCCGCAGGGGTTCCCCCGTGCCGGACCGCCCGGTTGCCGGCCCGGAGCGGGGTGGCGGGTGCGCGTCCCACCGGTCAGGTGGCGGGGGTGCCGAGGAGGAGGTTCCAGCGGTGGTTGTGGTGGGTGAGGTGGGTGAGGGTGAGGGGCCGGACGTCAAGGCGCCAGAAGGTGGCGGGAGGGAGGCCGAGGGCGGTGACGGTGGCGGCGCGGACGACGGCGGGGTCGACGACGGCGAGGACGCGGCCGCCGGTGGCGGCCTGGCCGGCGAGCCAGTGGGAGACGCGTTCGCAGAGGGCGGCGACGCTCTCGCCGCCGTGCGGGGCGGCGTCGGGATCGGCGAGCCAGGCGGCGAGGCCGGCGGGGGTGTCGGCGGCGAGCCGGTCGAGGGTGCGGCCGCGCCAGTCGCCGAGGTCGAGGTCGGCGAGTTCGGGGGCGGGGGCGGCGTCGAGGCCGAGTGCCTCGGCGGTGGTGCGGCACCGCCGGGAGGGGGCGGTGGCGTACCGCCGGGCGCCGGGGAGGACGGCGTGCACGGGACCGGTCACGGGTTCGTCCGCGCCGAGTCGCGGTTCGCGCGCGTCGTCGAGCGGCGGTGAGAGAAGCATCACCCGTGCCGTCATCCGCCGTCCTCCGTCCCCGTCCCGCCGGCCCGGCCGTGCCGGTGCTGGCCGTGCACGGACGGCCGCGCGTGCTCCCGCGCGCCCCTCCGCACCCCTTGGCCGACCTGTCCGGACACGCTACCGTCACCACGACAAATGACGACGGCGCGACGGAAGTCCGGTGGGAACCCGGCACGGTCGCGCCACTGTGAAACCGCGTCCTGACACCGCGTCAGGGGGGCGGGGAGTCAGACCCGGCGCCGTCGTCCAGTGCTCCATCGAACGGGACGCGTGTTCCCACCAGGAGGTCAGGTCATGGCTCAGTCCATCGCCCCCGCTGCCGCCGATGTTCCGGCGATCGCCCCGATCTCGCTGAAGGCGGTCGCCCCGTGGGCGCTGTTCGTCGGCATGCTGATGCTGGTCCTGCTGTACTTCGTCGGTGCCGAGCAGGGCGCGACCGCGCTGCTCTCCGGCGAGCAGGTGCACGAGTGGGTGCACGACGGCCGGCACCTGCTCGGCTTCCCCTGCCACTGAGTGCCGGGGAGGGTTCCGCAGCGATGAACAATTCCATCTCGGTGCGCTCGCTCCTGGTCCGCGGCATGCTCGCGGGCCTGGTGGCGGGCCTGCTCGCGCTCGCCGTCGCGTACGTGCTCGGCGAGCCCCACATCGACGCGGCGATCGCCTTCGAGGAGTCGCACGCCCACGACCACGGCGGCGGCGAGGAGGAGCTGGTGAGCCGCGCCCTGCAGTCCACTGCGGGCCTGGCCACCGGCGTGCTGGTGTACGCGGTGGCACTGGGCGGCATCGCGGCGCTGGCGTACGCGGTGATGCTCGGCCGGATCGGCCGTTTCTCGCCGCGGGCGACGGCGGCGGTGCTGGCCGGGGCGGCGTTCGTCTCGGTGTACCTGGTGCCGTTCCTGAAGTACCCGGCGAACCCGCCGGCGGCGACCGACCCGGCGACGATCGACGAGCGCACGGGCACGTACTTCCTGATGATCGCGCTCAGCGTGCTGCTCGCGCTGGCGGCGACCGTGGTCGGGCGGCGGCTGGTCCCGCGCCTGGGCACCTGGTGGGCGACGGTCGCGGCGGGTGCCGTGTTCGTGGCGCTGGTGGCCGCGGCGTTCGCGGTGCTGCCGTCCTTCGACGAGGTGCCGGAGCACTTCTCGGCGGAGCTGCTGTACCGGTTCCGGCTGTCGGCGCTGGCCGTGCAGCTGACCCTGTGGACGGCGTTCGGCCTGGTCTTCGGCCACCTCGCGGAGCGCCTGCTCGCCCCGGCGCCGGCGGCCGCGGCGGAGCCCGTCCCGGCCGCGTAGGCCGGATCCGGGGCTGGACCGGGACGGCCTACACCGGGACGACCGCGACCGGGCAGTGGGCGTGGTGGAGGACGGCGTGGACGGCCGTGCCCAGGCGCAGGCCGAAGTGCGGGGCGGGCTGGTGGCGGGAGACGACGAGCAGGGAGGCCTGCTTGGACTCCTCCACCAGCGTGGCCGCGGTGGATCCGGTGAGCTGCCGGACGTCGACCGTGACCTCCGGGTAGTCCTCGCGGACCGGGTCGCACGTCCGGTGGACCAGCTGCTCGTGCAGCCGGGCCTCCTCCCCCAGCTCGTCGATCATCGGGGCCATGTGGCTGACGTCGGCGACCGCCGGTGACCAGGTGTGCAGGGCCTCGACGGGCAGCCCGCGCCGGGCGGCGGCCGCGCAGGCGAACCGCAGGGTGGCCTCGTCGCGCTCGTCGCGCACCGCCACCAGGACCGGCCCGCCGGGCTCGGTGACGCCGCGCACCACGACGACGGGACAGCGCGCGTGGGCGCTCACCCGCAGGCTGACCGAGCCGAGCAGCAGGGACGCGAAGCCGCCGTGGCCGCGGGTGCCGACCACGGCCAGTTCGGCGTGTTCGGCGGCGGTGAGGACGGCTTCGGCGGCGTCGCGCGGGACGACGTCCCCGGTCACCCGGAGTTCGGGGTGGGCGGCGCGGAGCTTGCCGAGCGCCGTGTCGAGCAGGCCCTCGGCGTCGAGCAGGATCAGGTCGGTGACCTTGGCGCTGGTGCGCGGGGAGAGGGTCACCGTGCCGGTGTTGACGGCGTGCACCAGGTGGAGGGCGCAGTCGCGCCGGCCGGCCTCGCGGGCGGCCCACTCGGCGGCGGCCTCGGCGTGCGCCGAGCCGTCGATGCCGGCGACGATCCCGGCGGGGGTCCTGTTGTTCATGATCGGCTCCTGGGGTTTTGCGAAGCCTTTGTCTCCAGGATGCGCCCGTCAGGCCGTGGAGGCCTGCCATTCGTCCCGGTAGTCCTGGAAGATCTGTTCCAGGTGGTGGCCGATCTTGAGGTAGTCGAGGTCGTCCAGGTTGGCGAGCGAGACCCGGACCGACCAGGCGGGGCCGTCGAAGCCGCCGCCGCCCAGCAGGACGACTCCGGTCTGTTCGGCGAGCCGGAAGAGCGGCTCGGTCGGCTCGTAGGTCTGCTCCAGGTAGCGGGCGAAGTCGGCGCCCGCGGTGCGCTCGGCCTCGGTGAGCAGGTCGAGCTCGACGTAGTAGCCGGCCCGCTTCGGGTCCTCGGCGATCCGCATGCCGGAGCCTTCGAGCAGCAGGTCCAGGCGACGGCGGAGGATGCCCCGGATCCGCTCCTTGTAGGCCTTGCCCTCGGGCAGCAGGCCGAAGAGCGAGAACAGGGTCATCTGGGCCTGTTGCGGCAGCGAGAGGCCGGCCGTGTGGTTGAGCGCGACCTGGCGGGAGTCGGCGACCAGGCGGTCGATGAAGCGGAGCCCGCCCGGCTCCAGGGTGAGGGTGCGGTAGCGCTCGGCGAGCCGGGCCTGCTCGACGGCGGGCAGTCGGGCGAGGGCGTCGTCGACGACGTTGTCGCGGTGCAGGCCGATGACGCCGAGGCGGTGGCCGGTGCAGCCGAAGTGCTTGGAGTAGGAGTAGACGAGCAGGGTGTTGCGGGGCAGTTCGGCGGCGAGGGTGCGGAAGCCGTCGACGAAGGTGCCGTAGACGTCGTCGGTGACGATGATCAGACCGGGGTTGTCGCGGGCGACGATGTCCTTGATCTGGCCGGCGACCCGGGCGGAGAGCTCCAGCGACGGCGGGTTGGACGGGTTGACCAGGCAGACCAGCTTGACCGCCGGGTCGGCCAGCTTGGCGACCTCCTCGGTGGGGTAGCGCCATTCGCGGACGCCGGCCGCGGTGAAGCTGGAGGCCTCGACGGTGACCACGTCGAAGTCGTAGTCCTCCAGCCCGGGGATCTCGATGTACGGGGTGAAGACGGGGACCATCAGGGCGATCCGGTCGCCCTTGCGCAGGATGCCGTTGCGCACCAGCGAGTCGAAGACGTAGCACATCGCGGCAGTGCCGCCCTCGGTGGCGAAGAGGTCCAGCCGGTCGGCCGGGGGCCGGCCGGCCATCAGTTCCTCGTGCAGGTAGCCGGTGACGATCCGCTCGGCGTGCACCAGCATCCGGTCGGGGAGCGGGTAGTTGTCGCCGATCGCGGAGTCGGCGAGTTCGTGGACGAGCGCCTCGCGGTCGAGGCCGAAGCGGTCCACGGCGAGCCGGATCGAGTCGGTGAGCAGCTCGATGCCGGGGAGCCCCGGGTTGGTCCGGGCGAAGCGGTCGTAGCGCTCGGCGATGCCCTGCCGTTCGGGCATGCCGCCGAGGTCGTCGGCGGTCCAGACCCGGCGGGACTCGGTGAGGGCGAAGTGGCCGAGGGCGAGCATGGCCTCGCGCGGGCCGGTGGCGATCCAGTTCGGGTTGCCGCGGCCGGCGTTGAGCAGGTGGGCGGCGGACTTCTCCTTCTGGCCGGGCCGGGCCCGCCGGTACGCCTCGGCGAGCTCGATGAACCGGCCCTTCAGCTCGAACGGGCTCAGCTGGGCCAGGCGGCGGATCTCGTCGCGGCTGATCGAAGGCTTGCTCATGCCTCCGGTCTAACACGCGTCCCCGGGTGCCAGGTGCGAGGCGAGGACGGAGGCGTGGCTGCGTGTCGGGTCCTTGACCGCGGTGACCAGGGTGAGCGGGCCGCGGGCGGAGAGGGCGCGCAGCCGGGCGAGTTCGGCGGCGGCCTCCGGTTCGGCCAGCTCCGCCTCGTACCGGCGGACGAACTCCTCCCACTGCCCGTCGGGGCCGTGGAACCAGCGGCGCAGCTCGTCGGAAGGTGTCACGGCCTTCGGCCAGTCGTCGATCGCCGCGTCCTCCTTGCGGATGCCGCGCGGCCACAGGCGGTCGACCAGGACCCGCGGCCCGCCGCCCTCCTCGGGCGGGTCGTACGCGCGGCGCAGGTGCACGGTCACGGTTGCCGCCCCGTGAGCGGCGGGCGGGCGGCGGCGGTGCGCGGGGGCATGGTCCGCACCCTAGGCGGGTGGTGACCGGGGGCGGGGGACCCGGGGGCGGGGCGGCGCGGGTTCCACCCGGGAGGGGGAACCGCCGCCCCGGACCCGTGCCGGGTGGCCGGGCTCAGGTGCGCAGCAGGACGGCGGCGAGCGGGACGAAGCCCTGCCCCGGGCCGTCGGTGTCCGGGCCGGCGGTGCGGCGGAGCATCGCGACGGCGATCCGCTCGCCCTGGGCCTTGGCCCGGTCGGCGAGCGGGCCGGTGTGGGCGCCGTCGACGGCGGCGCGCCAGAGCTGCACCCAGCGCCCGAAGTGCTCGGCGGTGAGCGGCTGCCGCCGGTGCAGGGCCTGGTGGGGGGCGAAGGCGTTGCGCCGGTACTCGGCGGTGCGCAGCAGGGCGCTCTCCCAGAAGTCGGTGATGTGCGGGAGGTGGCGTTCCAGGTCGAGCCGCGCGATCTCGGTGAACCAGGGGCCGATCAGCGGGTCGGCGAAGGCGGCGGCGTAGAAGCGGCGGAGCAGCCGTTCGAGGTCGGCCCGGTCGGTGATGTCGGGGCGGTCGGGCATCCGGGGCTCCTCTCGGGGGCGTCGGGGCCTTCAGGGTACGGCGGGCGGGCGGCGGCCGGACAGGGCCGTTGGTCCCGACCGGCGGGGGTGGCCTGGCAGGATGGGCGCCATGACCTACCTTGCCGCGGATGACCGCTATGCCTCGATGACCTACCGCCGGGCCGGGCGCAGCGGCGTGCAGCTGCCCGCCGTCTCGCTCGGGCTGTGGCACAACTTCGGCGACACCCAGCCGCTGGACGTCCAGCGGGCGGTGCTGCGCCGGGCGTTCGACCGGGGTGTCACCCACTTCGACCTGGCGAACAACTACGGCCCGCCGTACGGCAGTGCGGAGAAGAACTTCGGCACGCTGTTCGCGCAGGACTTCCGCCCGTACCGGGACGAGATGTTCATCGCCTCGAAGGCGGGCTACGACATGTGGCCGGGCCCCTACGGTGACGGCGGCAGCCGCAAGTACCTGCTGGCGAGCCTGGACCAGTCGCTGACCCGGATGGGTCTGGACTACGTGGACGTCTTCTACTCGCACCGCCACGACCCCGACACTCCGCTGGAGGAGACGATGGGGGCGCTGGACTCGGCGGTGCGGTCGGGCCGGGCGCTGTACGCGGGCATCTCCAACTACCCGGCGGAGCAGCACCGGGAGGCGGTGGCGATCCTGCGCGAGCTGGGGACGCCGGTGCTGATGAACCAGGCGCGGTACTCGATCCTGGACCGCGGTCCGGAGGAGGGCCTGCTGGAGGCGGTGGGCGACACCCAGACCTCGCTGATCGCCTACTCCCCGCTGGCGCAGGGCCTGCTGACGGACCGCTACCTGAGCGGTGAGGTGCCGGCCGGGTCGCGGATGTCGGTCGGGCACTTCCTGCGCGAGGAGGCGCTGACCGGCGCGAAGCTGGAGAGGCTGCGGGCCCTGGCGAAGGTCGCCGAGCGGCGCGGTCAGTCGCTGGCGCAGCTGGCGCTGTCCTGGGTGCTGCGGGACGAGCGGGTGGTGTCGGTGATCATCGGCGCGAGCAGCGTGGCCCAGCTGGACCAGAACCTCGACGCGCTGGCGGCCGGTCCGCTGGGCGAGGAGGACCTGGCGGAGATCGACCGGCTCAGCCGCTGACGCGCGCGGAGGGGGTGCGGGGCGTCGGCCCCGCACCCCCTCCGGCGTTCCGTCAGGCCGCGGCGGGCGCGTACTTGTAGCCGACCCGGCGGACGGTGACGATCGAGTCGCGGTAGGCGGCGCCGAGCTTGCGGCGCAGCCGGGCGACGTGGACGTCGACGGTGCGGCCGTCGCCGATGTGGCCGTAGCCCCAGACGGCGTTGACCAGGTGGTCGCGGGTGTGCACCCGGTGCGGGTGCGCGGTGAGGTGGGCGAGCAGCTCGAACTCGAGGTAGGTGAGGTCGAGCGGGCGGCCGTCGGCGTGCGCGGTGCGCCGCTCGGTGTCGACGCTGATGCCGTGGCCGGCCTGGCCGGCCGGGCGCAGCGGCACCACCGGCGCGGGCTCGGGCTGCTCGGCGCGCTCGTCGGGGACGACCACGAGGTAGCCGACCAGCGGCTGCCGGCCGACGGCTCCGAGCTGGGCGAGCAGCGACTGCGGGAGGGCGGACTGCGGGAGGGAGGCCACCACGGTGGCGCCCTCGGGGAGTCCGGCGGGGCGGGGGCGGTGGTCGGTGTCGGCCGGCAGGGACCGGACGGCACGCAGGTGCGGGGTGACGGTGGAGGTGGACTCGAGCAGGTACGACGTCATGGCAGCGACTCTCCGTGAGCGCAGGGATGGATGGGGGCTTGGCGGAGAGTCAGCGACAGCAGGCGCTGCAGAAGAGCGCGTGGTCGATGTACCGGCGGACGGTCAGCACCGGCAGGACGGGGGCGGGCGGCACGGCGGCGCGGGTGCGCGTCGCGGTCATGGCCCCTCCCCCGGGTACGTCGGAATGTGTCCCCCAGAGAGTTCCACGGGATCGCCACCGGGCGCAACCTCCCGGCAGCAAACGGTCACCATGCGGACAGATCCGTCCCGCATCCCGGACAGGCCGTCAGGCGGCGACCGCTCCCCAGGCGTGCTGGACCAGCCTGATCAGCAGTTCCTTGCCGTCCTCGCGGCGGCGGGCGTCGCACAGCAGCACCGGCACCGCCGGGTCCAGGTCGAGCGCGGCGCGCACGTCGTCGGGGGCGTACGCCTCGGTGCCCTCGAAGCAGTTGACCGCGACCACGAACGGGATGCCGCGCTGCTCGAAGAAGTCGACCGAGGGGAAGCAGTCGGCGAGCCGGCGGGTGTCGGCCAGCACCAGGGCCCCGAGCGAACCGCGCGCCAACTCGTCCCAGACGAACCAGAACCGGTCCTGCCCGGGGGTGCCGAACAGGTACAGCGCGAGGCCGGGCTTCAGGTCGATCCGGCCGAAGTCCATGGCGACCGTGGTGGTGCGCTTGGCCTCCACCCCGGCGGTGTCGTCGACCGGGCGGCCGCGCTCGCTGAGCACCTCCTCGGTGCGCAGCGGACGGATCTCGCTGACCGCCCCGACCAGGGTGGTCTTGCCCGCGCCGAAGCCGCCCGCGACCAGCACCTTGAGCGCGGTCGCGCCCCAGAGCCGCTGCCCGGCGGCGGAGGCCGGGTCGGAGGTCGGGTCAGAGTGCACGGAGGCCATTGATCACGTCCCGCAGCAGGCGCTCGTCCGGTTGCGCGGCGAGCTGGACGGGCCGGGTGACGCTGATCAGGTCGGCGTCGTGCAGGTCGCCGAGCAGCACTCGGACGACGCTCACCGGCAGGTCGGTGTAGGAGCCCAGCTCGGCGACGCTGAGCGGCTCCTCGCGGCACAGCGCCAGGATGGCGTGGTGCTCGGGGTCGAGGTGCGGCTCGGCGGAGGCGCCGGGCGGCCCGGACCGGTCGACGGCGGTGACCAGGGAGATCAGGTCGAAGAGTCCGTCGTCGACCGCCCGGGCGCGGCCGCGGGTCATCGAGAACAGCCTGACCACCGGCCCCGCCTCGTCGTCGAACCAGCGGTCGTCGACGGGGGTCCGGGGGGTGAACAGGTCGAGCGCCGGCTCGGTGTCCTCGTCGCCCATCGGCTCGGTCATCTCCTCGCTCATCTCCCCGGCGGGGCGGTCTCGGTGCGCGGTTCGGCGGCCAGGTGCTCGCCGACCCGCTTGACCAGCAGGGCCATCTCGTAGGCGATCTGGCCGACGTCGGACTCGGCGTCGCTCAGCACCGCGAGGCAGCTGCCGTCACCGGCGGCGGTGATGAAGAGGAACGCCTCGTCCAGCTCGACCATGGTCTGCCGGACACCGCCCACGTCGAAGTGCCGGCCGGCGCCCTTGGCGAGGCTGTGGAAGCCCGCCGCGACGGCGGCCAGGTGCTCGGCGTCCTCCCGGCCCAGGCCGCTGGAGACGCCGGTGGCCAGGCCGTCGCTGGAGAGGATCACCGCATGCCTCAGCGTCGCCACGCGGCCGACCAGGTCGTTGAGGAGCCAGTCGAGGTCCCCGGACGGCTGTGATGTTGCGGTCATGATTCGGTTCCTTCTGCGGGTGCGGGTGGTGCGGGTGGTGCTTCGGACGCCGGAACGGCGGGACGGGTCGGGGCGGCCGGCAAGGCCTGCGGGACGGGCGGCGAGGGCAGGGCGACCCGCAGCCGGACCGGGCCGCCGAACGGCGGCACCGGCTGCGGTGCCGGCTGCCGCTCGGGCCGCGGCGAACTGCCGCCCGGCTCCGGGGCGTTGCGGACCACGGTGAGCGAGGCGGGCTGCAGCCGGTCGCCCCGGCCGCGGGCGAAGCCGCGCTGGAAGGAGGCGAAGGTGGCCCTGGCCTCCTCGGGGCTGCGCTCGCGGCCCTGCTCGGCGCCCTCGTCGGCGGCGGTCTTCAACTGCGGTGCCAGGTTGGCCTGACGGACCCGGCGGGGCAGCAACCCGCCCGCCACCGGAACGGGTTCGGGCGCGGGGAGCGGTGCCTCCGGGGCGTCCGGCACGGTCGCGGGCGGAGTGACCGGCGCGTCCGTCTCCTCGGCGCGGCGGTGCCGTCCGGTGCCGGCCTCCGGGGTGCCGGCCGCGCGCCGCCGGGGCAGGCCGCCGGGGGTGGTGGCGGGTTCGGCCGCCGAGGGGCGCGGGCCGCCGAGCGGGGCCGGCCCGACCGCGTGGGCCCGGCCGGCACGGACCGGTTCGGCGCCGCCGACCGGGGCCGCCGGGGCGCGCCCGTGGCCGCTGTCGTCGGGGCCGCCGGCGACCGCGCGGGCGGCCGCCTCCGGGCCCATCTCCGAGGGGTCGGCGAGCAGTTCGCGCGGGACCAGGACGATCGCCGAGGTGCCGCCGTACGGCGAGGGCCGCAGGTGCACCCGGATGCCGTGCCGCCGCGCCAGCCGGCTGACCACGAACAGGCCCAGCCGGTCGGTGTCGGCGAGGTCGAACTCCTGCTCCACCGCGAGCCGCTGGTTGATCTCCTCGAGCGCCTGCTCGCTCAGGCCGAGGCCCCGGTCGTCGATCTCCAGGCTGAAGCCGTGCGCGACCACCTCGCCCTGCACCGTGACCTGGGTGTGCGGCGGGGAGAACACCGCGGCGTTCTCGACCAGTTCGGCGATCAGGTGGGTGACGTCGGCGACCGCGCTGCCGAGCAGACCGGTGCCGGGGAAGGGCCGGACGATCACCCGGGCGTAGTCCTCGACCTCGCCGACGGCGGCGCGCACCACGTCGACCATCCGCACCGGCTTGCGCCAGGCGCGGCCCGGCGAGCCGCCGGACAGGATGATCAGGCCCTCGGCGTGCCGGCGCATGCGGGTGGTCAGGTGGTCGAGCCGGAAGAGGTCCTCCAGCTCGCGCGGGTCCTCGGTGCGCCGCTCCATGGTGTCCAGCAGGGTGAGCTGGCGGTGCAGCAGCACCTGGCTGCGGCGGGCCAGGTTGACGAACACCGCCGCGATGCCGCGGCGCAGTTCGGCCTGCTCGACGGCGGCCTCCACGGCGACCCGCTGGACGTCGCTGAAGGCCCGGCCGACCTGGCCGATCTCGCCGCTCCCGAAGTCGAGTTCGGGCGCCTCGGCGGCGACGTCCACCTGCTCGCCGCGGCGCAGCCGCAGCATCAGGCCGGGCAGCCGGGCACCGGCCAGGTCGAGCGCGGCGTTGCGCAGGCCGATCAGCTCGCGGGCCAGGCCGCGGCCGATCCGGTAGGAGATCATCACCGACAGGACGACCGCGAGCAGGCCGACGGTGCCGGCCACGCCGCCGCGGACCAGCGAGTTGACCGCGTAGGAGCGGGCCTGGTCGCCGATGCCGGCGGCCAGCCGGGTGTTCAGGTCGGACAGGTCGGCGAGCACCTTGTCGGCGGTCTCCCGCCACGGGTCCTCGCGGTTGCCGCGGACCTCGGTGATCCGGTTCTGCGCCTCGTCGAAGGAGCGCTCGGCGGTGGCGAGCTGCTGCCAGGTGGCGCCGTTCTGGAGGCTGCGGTACGCCAGCTGGTCCTGCGGGTCGAGCTCGGCGACGTAGATGCGGAACAGCGCCTGCTGGCTGTGCATCGCGTCCAGCGCGGCCTGCACCTTGCGGTCGTCCGGGTTGGCGGTCAGCCGCAGCGCCTGCATGGCGGCGGCCTCCCGGGAGAGGTACTCGCGGGCGCGGACCAGCTCGACCAGGATGGTGCCCTGCCGGGGCAGCCGGCCGCTCTGCCGGGCGACGAACGCCGAGCGGAAGGTGAACACCGGCTGGATCAGGTCGCTGTAGTCCTTCAGCGTGCCGTCCCAGCTGCCGCGGCCCTGGTCGATCGGGCTGCGGATGGCCGACAGCTGGTCGGCCAGGGTCAGGATGTCCTGGTAGCGGGTGCGCTGGTCGGCGTCGAGCTTGCCGGCGTCCGAGCCCTCCGCCCGGTAGCGCAGCAGCTGCAGGTCGCGGTCGGTGACCGCCTGCGCCTGCTTGTACGCGTCGGCCGAGGCCCGGTTGCCGGGCTCGGCGAGGCGCAGCACGGCGGCCTCGCGCTCGGCCTGCAGGTCGCGGGCGTACTGGTCGGCGGGGCTGCCGAAGGCCTTGTAGGTGGTGCTGACGTCGAGCTGTTTCCACACGTCACCGGTGGTCACGAGCGTCGCGTACACCCACAGTCCGCCCAGCGCCACGATGGGCACCAGGAGCAGCGCGATGATCCTCGCGCGGATCGAACTGCGGCGCAGACGCATGGGGTCCTCGGTCGGGGAGTTGCCGGGTGCGGACGGGATTGCGGTACGAGCTGCGCGAGCCTACTACGCCCTGACCACGCGTTCGAGGGGTGAACGGCCGTTGTCCTGCGGGGTGGTCCGGATCGTCCCGAAATGCCGCCGTCCTCACCGGTGGCCGGTCCTCCGCTTGCGGCACTGCGGGGGACGCCGGGTGCCCCGGCGGCGACGGCTCTGGGCAGGGCCGCGACGATCCGGTAGCTTCGCTGCAATCCGCTCCGTCCGGCCGTCCGGTCCGTCCGGCCGGGGCCTCGGAACGGGGGTACCGTGCACGAGATCAGCAGCCCTGCCCTGACGGAGGCTCCGGTGACCGGCGGTCTGGCCGACTCGGTCTTCGACACCGCCGAGCGGACGCCGCGGCTGGTGCTGTTCTCCCGCCGGGACGGCGACCGGTGGCACCCCGTCACCGCCGCGGCCTTCCGCGACGAGGTGATGGGCCTCGCCAAGGGGCTGCTGACCCGGGGCGTGCGGTACGGCGACCGGGTCGCGGTGATGTCGGCGACCCGCTACGAGTGGACCCTCTTCGACTACGCGCTCTGGGCGATCGGCGCGATCCCCGTCCCGGTGTACCCGACCGCCGCCGCCGAGCAGGTGCGCTGGATCCTCGCCGAGACCGCCGCGGTCGCCTGCGTGGTGGAGGACGAGGACCAGGCGATGACGGTCGGGGCGGTCTGCGACGCGCTGCCCGAGCTGACCGGCATCTGGCAGCTGGACCGCGGCTGCGTCGCCGAACTGGTCGACGACGGCCTCGCGGTGCCCGACGCCCTGGTCCACCGCCAGCGCCTCGGTGTCACCCCCGACAGCCTGGCCACCGTCATCTATACCTCCGGCACCACCGGCCGCCCCAAGGGCTGCCTGCTGACCCACGGCAACTTCGCCGCCGCCGCCGACGCGCTGCTCGACGGCTGGGGCGAGGTCTTCCGCGACAGCGGCGGCGGCCAGCCCGCCACCCTGCTGTTCCTGCCGCTCGCGCACGTGTACGGCCGGATGGTGGAGGTCGCGGCGGTCCGCGGCGGCATCCGGGTCGGCCACCACGGACGGCTGTCCACCGACTCCCTGCTGCCCGCGCTCGCCACCTTCCGGCCGACCTTCCTGCACGCCGTGCCGTACGTCTTCGAGAAGATCCACCAGCGCGCCCGGGAGGCCGCCGAGGCCGACGGCCGGCTCGAACTCTTCGAGCAGGCCGCCGAGGTGGCCACCACCTGGGCCGCCGCCTGGGAGCGCCGCGGCCTCGGCAAGGGCTCCGGGCCCGGACCCGCGCTGCGGCTGCGGCACGCGGCGTACGACCGGGTCGTCTACTCCCGGCTGCGGGCGGTGCTCGGCGGCCGGGTGCGCGCCGTGATGTGCGGCGGCTCCACGCTCGGCCGCGACCTCGGCCTGTTCTTCACCGGCGCCGGGATGACCGTGTACGAGGGCTACGGCCTGACCGAGACCACCGCCGCGATCACCGCCAACCCCGCGCACAAGCCGCGCTTCGGCACCGTCGGCCGCCCGGTGCCCGGTGCCTCGGTGGCGATCGGCGAGGACGGCGAGGTGTGGGTGCGCGGCGCGGGCGTCTTCGCCGGCTACCTCAACCACCCGCAGTGCACCGAGATGGCGCTGTACGACGGCTGGCTGGCGACCGGCGACATCGGCTCGCTGGACGAGGACGGCTACCTGACCATCACCGGGCGGAAGAAGGAGCTGATCGTCACCAGCAGCGGCAAGAACCTCGCCCCGGGCGTGCTGGAGGAGCGGGTCCGGGCCCACCCGCTGATCGCCCAGTGCCTGGTGGTCGGGGACAACCGCCCGTACGTCGCCGCGCTGGTCACCCTGGACGCGCAGGCGCTCGCGCACTGGCTGAAGACCCGCGGTCGGGAGCAGCTCGACCTGTGGTCGGCGCTGGCCGACGAGGAGCTGCACGCCGAGGTGCAGCGGGCCGTCGCGGCCGCCAACACCACCGTCTCGCGGGCCGAGTCGATCCGTGCCTTCCGCATGCTGCCCAAGGAGTTCAGCCTGGAGGACGGGCTGCTGACGCCGTCCCTGAAACTCCGCCGGCACGCCATCGTGGAGCGCTACGCGCAGGACATCGAGGAGCTCTACGCCGGATAGCGCAGATCGGTGACGGACCCTTGACCCTGCGCATTGGTCCAGTCCATTGTGTGGCGCGGCCAGGGTGCGGCCTGCCGCCGGTCTCCCGCCCCTCCGGGAGCGCACCCCGTCCCTTCTCCTCCCCCACACAGGAGTCGTCTTCGTGTCCAGATCCCTGCGTCGCCTCGCGTCGGGCGCCGCGGCCACCGCGCTGGCCGTCCTGTCCACCGCCACCGCGTCCCCGGCCCACGCCGGGACGGCCGCCGCGGTGAACCTCGCGACCAACCCGGGCTTCGAGATCCCGACCCTGCCGCTCGCCGACTGGGGATCCGTCCCCGGCTGGCACTGCGCGCCCGGCGAGGCCGCCACCACCACCGCCGCCCGCACCGGCTCCACCGCCCTCGCCGTCACCCCGGCCACCGGCGACTCCACCGGCGAGTGCACCCAGTACCTCGCCGTCCGGCCGAACACCACCTACACCTACGCGGCCTGGGTGCGCGGCTCCTACGTCTTCCTCGGCGCCACCGGCACCGGCCACGACGTCGCCCCCGCCTGGACCCCCGGCACCGGCGACGGCTGGCAGCGGCTCAGCACCACCTTCACCACCGGGGCCGACGCCTCCTCGGTCGAGCTCTACCTGCACGGCTGGTACGGGCAGGGCGCCTTCGCAGCCGACGACGTCACGGTGGACGGCCCCGCACCGGACCCGGCCCGCGCCACCTGGAACGCGCCGACCACCGACAAGGCCGTCTTCATCACCATCGACGACGGCTGGGCCCGCACCCCCGAGGCCGCGCGGCTGATCGCCGACCGCCAGGTGCCGGTCACCGCCTTCCCGCTGCCCATGCCGCAGGGCTTCGAGCCGGACTACTTCAAGAAGGTCACCGCCGTGGCCGGCTCCTCCGTGCAGGACCACAGCGTCTCGCACCGCGACCTGACCACCCTCACCCCTGCCGAGCAGCAGGCGGAGATCTGCGACGCCCGCGACGCCGCCGCCGCGCGGTACGGCACCGCGCCCACGATCTTCCGGCCGCCGTACTTCGCCTGGAACGACGACACCCTGCGGGCCGCCGCCAACTGCGGCATGAAGTACCTGCTGACCGCCACCGCCGACTACAGCTGGGGCGCCTCCGACGTCTACCACGGCGGCGCGCTGCAGCCCGGCGACGTGATCCTGCTGCACTTCACCGACACCCTGGCGGGCGACCTCCAGCGCGCCCTGGCCGACGCCGCGGCCGCCGGCCTGCACCCGGCCGGGCTGACCGACTACCTGCGCTGACCGGCACCGCGCGGTCGCACCCGCCCGGGAGGCTTCCGGACGGGTGCGGTCGCGCGGCGCGCCGGGGGGTTACACGCCGGCGGAGAAGGCGGGCAGGTAGCCGCCGGACTGGCCGGCCGCGTTCGGGTGGTAGCTCTCGTCCACCGGCAGGGTGGTGGAGTTCAGCCACCGGGTGCCGCTGGCGCAGATCTCGTGGCCGGCGAAGATCGAGCGGACGTCCTGGTAGGTGAAGCCCGCGTTGGCGACCCGCTTGGAGATCACGTCGTCCAGGACGTCCGCCGCGCTGTTGATCGCCGTGCGCTTGGTGTCCGAGATGCCGAAGATGCAGGAGCCCGGCACCTTGTAGAGGTGCGGGTAGCCGAGCACCACCACGTGCGCGTTGGGCGCCTTCGACTTGATCGCCGAGTACACCTGGTCGAGCTTGCCCGGCAGGGTGCTGGTGGCGTAGCTCTTCGCCGCCGCCACCGCCGACAGGCAGGAGCTCTCGCTCTCCAGCACGCAGGTCTGCATCGTCGACGCGAAGCCCGCGTCGTTGCCGCCGATGGTGATCGACACCAGCGTGGTCGCACTGTCCAGCACGCCCAGCTGACCGCTGAGCACATCACCGGTCCTGGCACCCGAACAGGCCGTGTCGGCGAACGCCGACGGGGCGTGGGCCGCCTTCCACAGGTACGGGTACGAGTTGGTGCTTCTCTTGCAGCTGCCGCTCTCGCTGGTGTAGCTGCCGGCCCCGACACCGGCCGAGTAGGAGTCGCCCAGAGCGGCGTATCGCACGCCTGCCGCCTGGGCTTCTGTGGCCGCGGCCAGGGTGGCGACGGAGAGGGCTGCCGCGGTGGCGGCAACGAGGACAGCACGGACAGGGCGCATGGGCACCTCCACGGGAGTGACGCGGGTCACACATGGTGTACCAGGCAGTAGCCTGGTCGGGAAGCGGGCATGCCAAAGTTTTCAGGGTCGCCTATGAACCGTCTGGACCGCTGCTGGACACCGCCGTTGAGGGCGCGTCAGCCCTTCGCGGACAGCACGCAGCCGCCCGCCGGGAGTTCCTCGATCGTCTCGTCCGCCACCGCCGGCACCCCCAGGTGCCGCGTCGCCACCGCCACCGCCGCCCGCGCCTGCCGCAGCCCCGGCACGCCCCAGCCGAGCAGCTCCACCGCCAGCCCCGGCGCCACCAGCAGCCGCCGGTAGTGCCGGCCCGACGCCGGATCCGGCGCGCTCGGACCGGCACCCAGCAGCGCCGCGGCCATCCGCACCCGGGCGCACTCGTGGCCGCCGTTCGCCGAACCCACCCGGTCGTACAGGTAGCCCAGGTACAGCGGAAGGCCGATCCGCGCCTGCGCCTCCTCGCCCGCCTCCCGCGCCAGCGCCGCCCCCGGGTCGCCGTCGTCCTCCGGCTCCAGCGAACCGCCCGGCAGGCTGACGATCCCGTCCTTCGGGTTCACCAGGGTCAACACCCGGCCGTCCGGCGCGAACAGCCAGCCCCACGACTGCTTCACCGGCAGCCCCGCCGGAACCGGCTCGCCCGGACGCCACGGCCACCCCGCGATCGGCCTCCGCCGCACCCGCCCCAGCAGATCGGAGATCTCCGGGCTGTACTCGATGCGACCCATGCCCACTCCCTCCGATCCCGGGCAGCCGGGGACGCCGGCACGCAGTATGCGTGTTGATCTTCCCCGAACATCCGGTCGATGAACAGCCCTGACGGCCGCACGGGGCACACCTCCCCACGTCACCGCGAGCCCGCCGCCGACCGACCGGGCCGCCCCGTGGAACGGCGGCGCCACCCGCCCCGGAGGCCCCGACTCCCGCACGCGGAGCACGGACGGCCACTCCGGCCGTCGGCGGGGTGGCCGGACGGCGCCGGGCGGGGCGGTCAGGCGAGGTCGGGTGGCGGCGGGAGGGGGAAGGCCTCGCGCGGGCGGCGGGGGCCGGGTGGGGGGAGGGCACGGAGTTCCAGGGTGGTGAGCGGGGTCGCCCGGCCGGCGGCCAGGGACCAGCCGCGGACGTCCGCCCCGCCGGACCCGGTGAGCAGGAGCTCGCCCGCGCCCGGCCCGGCCAGCACCGCCGCCAGGGTCACCGCGAACGCCTCCGCCTCCCGCGCCGCCGGCTCCGACCGGCCGCCGGCCGTGCCCCGGAGCCCGATCAGCGCCACCAGCTCCGCCAGCCCCGCCTCCGCCTCCAACGGCTCCCCGCCCGCCCCCTCCGCCCGCAGCTCCAGGCGGAACCGCCCCTCCCCCGCCCCGGCCGCCACCGCCAGGCACAGCTCGGCGGCGTACCCGAGGAACGCGGCGAGCCGCGCCTGCGGCCGCCCACCGCGCTCGACCGCGTCGAGCAGCGCCGAGCAGCCCGCCGCCACCCCGGCCCGCGCCCGGTGGTCTCGGAGCAGCGCGGGCAGCAGCTCGGCCAGCCCCTCCCCCGCGTACACGTACGGCTCGCCCGGCAGCTCCGGATCCGCCGCGTACGCCGCCCGGGCGACCGGATCGGCGGGCGCGAGCAGGCGGCGCGCGCAGAACTCCTCGTACCCGTCCGCCTCCAGCACCCGCAGGTGCACCGCCACCCCCGCGCCGCGCATCACCCGCAGCTGCCGCTCGGTGCGCCGCAGGTACGCGCCGTGGTCGGCCGCGCCGAACAGGCGGTGGCGCCGCAGCCGTTCGAAGTCCGCCGCGTCGGCCGCGACCGCCAGCGCCACCGGCGGCGCGCACGCCCGCCGGGGCCCGCCGCGCACCGGCCGCCGCCTCGTCTGCCGCGCCATGCCCGCCCCTCTCCGCACCCGGGCCGCCCGCGGTCGGACGCCCCACACCGCTGGACCATACACAGCGTCACCGACAGTTGACGCAGGGCGACGGTCCGGAGCTGTCGGCGGGTGCCGCTAGGGTCGATGACCATGCGGCTGCTGCACACCTCCGACTGGCACCTCGGACGCTCCTTCCACCGGGAGAACCTGCACGACGCCCAACGCGCCTTCCTCGACCACCTGGTGGCGGTGGCCGAGGCGGAGCGGGTCGACGCGGTGCTGGTCGCCGGCGACGTGTACGACCGGGCCCTGCCGGGCCTGGACGCGGTCGCCCTCTTCGACGACGTGCTGGTCCGGCTGGCCGCCCTCGGCGTGCCGACGGTGTTCATCAGCGGCAACCACGACTCGGCGCGCCGCCTCGGCGTCGGCTCGCGGCTGATCGACCGCGCCGGCATCCACCTGCGCACCGATCCGGACGGCTGCGCCGTCCCCGTGCTGCTCGCCGACGAGCACGGCCCGGTCGCCGTCTACGGCCTGCCGTACCTGGAGCCCGCCCTGGTCCGGGAGCGGTTCGGCCTGGAGAGGGGCGGCCACGACCGGGTGCTGGGCGCGGCGATGGACGCGGTCCGCGCCGACCTGGCCGGCCGCGAGCCGGGCACCCGGGCCGTGGTCCTGGCCCACGCCTTCGTCACCGGCGGGCAGCCGAGCGACAGCGAGCGGGACATCACCGTCGGCGGCGTGGCGAGCGTCCCGCTCCCGGTCTTCGACGGGGTGCACTACGCCGCGCTCGGCCACCTGCACGGCTGCCAGACGCTCTCCCCGCGGGTGCGCTACAGCGGCTCGCCACTCGCGTACTCCTTCTCCGAGGCCGACCACCGCAAGTCCCTGTGGCTGGTCGACCTCGCCGCCGACGGCAGCGTCGAGGCCGAGCGGATCGACTGCCCGGTCCCGCGGCCGCTCGCCCGGCTCCGCGGCACCCTCGACCGGCTGCTGACCGACCCCGCCCTCGACCGGCACGCGGACGCGTGGGTGCAGGCCACCCTGACCGACACCGTCCGGCCCGCAGATCCGATGGAGCGGCTGCGGGCCCGCTTCCCGCACACCCTGCAACTGCTCTTCGAGCCCGAGGGCGCCGTCGAGGACGGCGCCGGCTCGTACGCGGCCCGGGTCAGCGGCCGCTCCGACCGCGAGGTGGTCGAAGGGTTCGTCGCCCACGTCCGGCCGGGCCGCACCCTCGACGAGCGGGAGCAGCGCTGGCTGCTGGAAGGGCTGGAGGCGGTCCGCCGGGACGCCGCGGAGCGCGAGCAGGAGACCGTCCGATGAGGCTGCACCGGCTGACCCTGACCGCGTTCGGCCCGTTCGCCGGCACCGAGGAGGTCGACTTCGACCGGCTCGCCGACAGCGGGCTGTTCCTGCTCCGCGGCGCCACCGGCGCCGGCAAGAGCAGCGTCCTCGACGCCGTCTGCTACGCCCTGTACGGCGAGGTCCCCGGCGCCCGCCGCGGCAACCCGCTGCGCAGCGACCACGCCGACCCCGACCGGCTCACCCGCGTCACCCTCGACGTCACCCTCGGCAGCCGCCGACTGGAGATCACCCGCAGCCCCGAGCAGCTCCGGCCGAAGAAGCGCGGCACCGGGTACACCGTCGAGAAGGCGCAGACCCTGCTGCGCGAGTGGCTGCCCGACCCGGCCGGCGGGCCGGCCGGCTGGCAGGCCCTCAGCCGCTCGCACCAGGAGGCCGGTGAGGAGCTCCACCAGCTGATCGGCATGAGCCGCGAGCAGTTCTGCCAGGTCGTCCTGCTTCCCCAGGGCGACTTCGCGCGTTTCCTGCGCGCCGACACCAAGCAGCGCGCCGAACTCCTCGGGCGGCTCTTCGACACCCGGCGCTTCGACCTGCTGGAGAAGTGGCTCGCCGAGCAGCGCCTGCGACAGGACGGTGCCGTCCGCGAGGGGCGGCTGCGCCTGCGGGACCTCGCCGGGCGGGCCGAGGAGGCCGCCGGCCCCGCGGCCGAGGAGGCCGCCGAGCTGTGGCCCGACGCGGAGGACGCCCCGGCGGACGCCGTCCTCGGGTGGGCCGCGGTCCTGCGCGGCGGCGCCGCCGAGCGGCTCGCCGTCGCCCGCGAGGCGGTCGCCCTGGCGGAACACGAGCACGACGCCGCGCAGCGGCACCGCGAGGCGCAGACCGCCCTCGCCGAGCGGCAGCAGCGGTACCGCGCCGCGGCGGTCGAGGCCCGCCTGCAGGCGGACGCCGCGCACGCCCTCGACGGCGAGCGGTCCCGCCTCGCCGCCGCCCAGGCCGCGGTCGGCGTCGAGGCGGTCCTGCGCATCCGCGACGCCGCGGCGACCGCGCACCGCACCGCCCGCACCACCGAGCACCGCCACCGCACCGCCCTCGCCGCCCTGACCGGCACCCCGCCGGTCGGGGCGGGCGGCCACGCCCCGTGGCACGGCCCCGGGACGGACGACGCACCCCGGGCCCGCCCCGGCGGGACACGTCCGTCGGCGGACCGGCAGCGGGCCGACCGCGGGGGCGGCACGTGGCCCGGGGGGCACGGGCACCCCGCCGGTCCCGACGACGCGTGCCCGGGCGACGGACCCGCGGGGAGCGGGCCGCAGACCGACAGCGGCGGGTACCCCGGCGACCGCCGCCCTGCCGACGGCTCGGCTGCGCCGCAGGGCGGCCGGCCGGCCCTCCCGGCGGACCCGGCCGCGCCGGCCGGGGACGCGGCTCCGGGCGGTGCCGGGGGGGCCGGCCCGGGGCGGGGTGGCGGAGTTGGCGGCCGAGGAGCGGCGGCTGCGGGAGGCGTGCGGGCGGCTGGAGGCGGCGCTCGCGGACGAGGCGCGGTACGGGCGGCTGGGCCGCGAGCAGGAGGAGCTGGCGGCCGAGCGGGCGCGGGCGGAGGAGCTGGCGGAGGAGGCGCAGGACTGGCTGGTCGACTTCGACGGCCGGTCGAAGGCCTTGCACGAGGAGCAGGAGGTGGCCCGCGCCGCCGAGGCCCAGGTGGAGCGGCTGGACGCGCACCGCGCCGAGCTGTCGGGCCGGCTGGCGGCGGCCCAGCGCCGGGACGGGCTGCGCGCCGAGGTCGAGCGGGCGGACCGGGCGGTGCTGGACCTGCGGCACGCCGCGCAGGACGCCCGGGCCCGGACGCTCGACCTGCAGGAGCGCCGCCTGGCGGGCATGGCCGCGGAGCTGGCGGCGCAGCTGGTCGGGGGTGAGCCGTGCCGGGTGTGCGGTTCGGCGGAGCATCCGGCTCCGGCGGAGCCGACCGGCGGTCAGGTGACGGCGCGGGACGAGGAGCGGGCCCGCGCCGAGCAGCGCGCGGCGGAGGAGCGGCTGGCGGCGGCGGAGTCGGCGCTGACCGCGCTGCGGATCGACGAGGCGGCGGCGGCCTCCGCGGCGGGCGACCGCGGGGTCGCGGAGCTGTCGGCGGCGCTGGCGGAGGTGGACGCGGAGCGCCGGGTCGCGTTGCGGGCGGCGGACGCGCTGGGCGCGGTCGCCCAGCGGATCGGGCTGCTGGAGCGGGAGCGGCAGCACCGCGGGGAGCGGCTCCAGCAGGCCGGTGAGCGGAGTGCGGCGCTGACCGCCCGCCTGCAGCAGCTGGTGGCGGAGCGGGAGGAGTTGGCCGACCGGCTCGCGGCGGCCCGGGGTGACGCGCCGTCGGTGGCGGCGCGGCTGGCGGCGCTGACCTCGCTGACGGAGGCGGTGGCGGTGACGCTGGCGGCGGCCCGGGCGTCCGAGGAGGCGGCGGCGCAGCTGGCGGCGGCGGAGCGCGGGGTGGAGCGGGAGGCGCTGGCGGCGGGGTTCGCCGGTCCGGCGGAGGCGGCGGCGGCCGTGCTGCCCGCCGAGGAGCGGGAGCGGCTGCGGCTCCGGCTGGATCGGGTGCACGCGGCGCTGTCCCGTGCGCAGGCGTTGCTCACGGAGCCGGAGCTGGTGGCCGCGGCGGCGGCGCCGACGGCGGATCCGGTGGCGGCGCTGGCCGCGCAGGAGCGGGCGACCGACCGCTTGCGGCGGGCGTCGGCGGCGGAGCGGGCGGCGGCGGAGCGGTGTGCGGCGCTGGCCCGGATCGGCCACGGCCTGGCGGTGCTGGCGGCGGAGCTGGCGCCCGCGTTGGAGCGGTTCGGCCGGATCAGCCGGCTGGCGGGGCTGCTGGCGGGCGCCCCGGCGGAGAACGCGCTGCGGATGCGGCTGGAGTCGTACGTGCTGGCGGCGCGGCTGGAGCAGGTGGCGGCGGCGGCGAGCGACCGGCTGGTCCGGATGTCCGGCGGACGGTACACGCTGGTGCACAGTGACGGCGTGGTGGCGGGCAACAAGCGTTCGGGGCTGTCGCTGCGGGTGGTGGACGCGTGGACGGGCAGCGAGCGGGACACGGCGACGCTGTCCGGCGGTGAGAGCTTCTTCGCCTCGCTGGCGCTGGCCCTGGGCCTGGCCGACGTGGTGACCGACGAGGCGGGCGGCATGCCGCTGGACACGCTGTTCATCGACGAGGGTTTCGGCAGCCTGGACGAGCACACCCTGGAGGAGGTCATGGACGTGCTGGACGGGCTGCGCGAGCGGGACCGCGCGGTGGGGATCGTCAGCCACGTCGCCGATCTGCGCTCCCGGATCCCCTCGCAGCTGCTGGTCCGCAAGCAGCGGCACGGATCGACCCTGCAGCTGGCGGGGCGCGAGCACGCGTAGGGCGTCAGCCGGAGCAGGCGATCCGCTGGGCCTGCTGCCAGGTGCAGACGGGGCAGAGGGTGCTGCCGGCCCGGTCGGCGGGGTACTCGGTGGGTTCGCCGCACAGGACGCAGTCGGCGCGTGGTCCGGTCGCGGCCGGGTCGTGGGTGAGCCCGCGGACGGCGGTCTCGCCGTCGGGTGCGAGGTCGCATGCCGGGGTCTGTTCGGTGTGCCGGTCCGCTGCCATACCGCAGTGATACCCCGGTCCGCCCGCCCCGGGCAATCACCGGGGCGGGCGGACCGGGACGCACGGGGCGGGCCCGCGGGGCGCGGCCGGGTCAGCCGGGGCCGGGTCAGCCGAGGAAGGACAGCCGGACGGTGCGGCGCGGGTTGTCGCCGTTGGTGTCGATCAGGACCACGGACTGCCAGATGCCGAGGGCGAGCCGGCCGTTGATCACCGGGAGGGTGGCGTGCGGCGCGACGAGGCCGGGCAGGACGTGGTCGCGGCCGTGGCCGGGGGTGCCGTGGCGGTGCTGCCAGCGGCCGTCGGCGGGCAGCAGGTCGCGCAGGGTGGCGAGCAGGTCGTCGTCACTGCCGGCGCCGGTCTCGATCACGGCGATCCCGGCGGTGGCGTGCGGGACGAAGACGTTGAGCAGGCCGTCGCGTCCGCCGGCCGCCGTGGTGAGGAAGGAGTCGCAGCGTTCGGTGATGTCGAGGGCGACCTCGGTGGTGCCGGTGGTGATCTCGAGGGTCCGGGAGTGGAAGGTGGTGTCGACCATGGTGTCCATCCTGACCCATCGTCAGCGGCCCTCTTGACAAGCGCCGCCGTCCGGGGGGCGGGCTCCGGGACGCGGGACGAGGACGGCCGGCTCCGGACACGCGTAGGACCCGATGGACCTGGTCGGTCCATCGGGTCGCCGTTCCCCGCGCCGCCGGGCTAGCCGCGGCTGCCGAAGAGGCTGCGCTTGAGCCGGCGGAGCGGCGCGATCAGCGAGACCCGGGCCGTGCGGCGGCGGGCCGCCGCGGGGCTGCCGGATCCGGCGGCCACCGGGCCGCGCGGGGTCAGCTCCCGTATCAGGCCGAGGGCCTCGGCCGTGTCCACCGCGGAGACCGCGGGCGCGCCGAGCACGGCGAGGTGCCGCTCGATCCGGCGGCCGGTCGTACCGACGCCGCACTGGACCGCCGGCACGCGGGGCCGGGCCCGCACTTGCATGTGTTCCATCCGTATTCCCACCCCTACGAGGCGCCAGGGCCGTGAGGCGAAGACTATCCGTGTGGGACGGCCTTCGCGCAACCGTCCTGATGTTCTGCCACCGTATCGTGGCCGGAGAACTGACACTCCACCAGATGACGATGGAATCGGTCACGAGTGCGCATCGGTTGCTGCGCACAGCCTTCCCTTCAGGAAGTGAACACAAGCGAGGGATTGACGTGGCCGTAACCTCCAAGCAATATCTATAACGACACGGGATTCCGGGCCACCCCCCGGAGAACCGTCGTCCGGATGGTTTGAATGATGAACAGATCATCCATGTGTGTACTTCCGCCATCACAGTGAGTCACTGTCCGGCCGTCTCGACGCTGCGGCGGCCCGACTCCGAGGTGATGGACGGACCGGCGGGAGGTCGTTGAGGGTCGGCCGAACCGCCAAACCGGACTGCCGGTGCCGCCGCTCGCACGGCGCGGCACCGGCGGTCGCGTTTTCCGGCCCCGGCAGCGCGTTCTCCGCTCCCGGCCCCCCTTGTGCCCGCTCGGTAGAGTGTGCGTGCCCGGCCGCCCCACCGGGTGATCCGGCATCCCTTCGCGGAGTGAACGCACGTGAGTCCCCTGCTCAGCATTGTCCTGCCGGTCCACGGCGTCGAGCGCTTCCTCCCGCAGTGCCTGGACTCCTTGCGGGCCGACACCGCCGCACCGGGCGAGCTGGAACTGATCGCGGTCGACGACCTCTCCCCCGACGGCTGCGGGGCGATCCTGGACGCGTACGCCGAGCGGGACGAGCGGATGCGGGTCCTGCACCTCACCGTCAACCAGGGCCTGGGCGGCGCCCGCGAGGTCGGGCTGGCCGAGGCCACCGGTCGCTACGTGTGGTTCGTCGACAGCGACGACTGGCTGCCCGAGGGCACCCTGGACGCCCTGCTCGCCGAGCTGCGCGCCGAGGAGGCCCGCCCCGAGGGCCCGGCGGACGTCCTGCTGACCGGCTTCACCCACGTCTACAACGACGGCACCACCGAGCCCAACCCGTGGCGCCGGGTGCTGGCCGGCTCCCCGCTGGAGCACGGCTGCACCGCCGCCGAGCACCCGGCGCTGTTCAACAGCGTGCTGTCGGTGTGGAACAAGGTGATGCGCCGCGAGCACCTGCAGGGCCTGGGCGTCGCCTTCGGGCGCGGCTACTACGAGGACATCTCGGTCACCTACCCGCTGCTGCTGTCCGCCGCCCGGCTCCGCTACCTGGACCGCGTCTGCTATTACTACCGGCGCGGCCGCCCCGGCGCGATCACCGCGACCGCCTCCCCCAAGCACGCCGACGCCTTCGCCCAGTACGACGCGATCTTCGCCTTCCTGGACCGCGACGAGCAGGCGGCCGCGCTGCGGACCCTGGTCTTCGACCGCACGGTGAAGCAGGCGCTGACCGTCTACGACACCCCCGGGCTGGTCCCGGTCGAGATGCGGCCGGAGTTCTTCCGCCGGATCACCGACCACTTCGCCCGGCACCGGCCGGCCGGCTACCGCTTCCCGTCCGGGGTGCGCGGCGTCCAGTACCGGCTGGCCGCCCGGGGGTCGCAGGTGGCCTACGGCGAGCTCCGGCGCGGGGGGCGGCTGCCCGGCGCGGTGAAGCGTTCGGCGCTCGCGGTCGGCCCAGGGGTGCGGAAGGTGGTGCGCAGCGGCGCGCGCTACACCGCGTACAACACCTTCCGGCGGCTGCCGCTCGACCCGGACCTGGCGGTGTACGCCGCGTACTGGCAGCGCGACTACGCCTGCAACCCGGCGGCGATCTACGAGAAGGCCAGGGAGCTGGCCCCGCAGATCCGCGGGGTGTGGGTGGTGGAGAACCGCGAGCGGGCCCGGGCGCTGCCGCCCGGGGTGCCGTACGTGATCGTCAACACCCCGGCGTACCTGCGGGTGATGGCCACCGCGACGTACTTCGTCAACAACGTCAACTTCCCGCACACCATGGTGAAGCGGCCCGGCAGCGTGCACGTGCAGACCCAGCACGGCACGCCGCTGAAGCTGACCGGGACGGACCTGCGGGACCGGCCGGAGGCCGCCGCCGGGACGGACTTCGAGCGGCTGCTGGAGGGCGTGGCGCGCTGGGACTTCCTGGTGTCGCCGAACCCGCACGCCAGCGCGGTGTTCAGCAAGGCGTTCCCGGGCGACTACCAGCTGCTGGAGACCGGCTACCCGCGCAACGACCGCCTGGTGCAGGCCACCGCCGAGGACTGCGCCGAGGCGCGGCGCCGCCTGGGCGTCGCGCCGGGCCAGCGCACCGTGCTGTACGCGCCGGTCCGCCGCGAGCCCTGGAGCACTTGTCCCGAGCCGCTGGACCTGGCGGAGCTCGCCCGGCGCCTCGGCCCCGGGTGCACGCTCCTGGTCCGCGACCCCGGCGGCGGCACCGGCACGGGCGCGGGCCGGCCGGCCGCCGACCGGGAGGCGGCGGTGCTGCGGGACGTCTCGGAGCACCCCGTGGTGGAGGACCTCTACCTGGCGGCGGACGCGCTGGTCACCGACTACTCCCCGGCGATGTTCGACTTCGCGGTGCTGGACCGGCCGATCGCGGTCCACGCGCCGGACTGGGAGGAGTACCGGCAGCAGCACGGCGTCTACCTCGACCTGCCGGCCGAGCCGCCCGGCCCGGTCGCCACCGGGCTCGACGAGCTGGCCGAGGCGCTGCGGGCGGGCGACCCGGAGCCGGGACTGCGGGCGCGGTTCCGCGAGCGGTTCTGCCCGTGGGACGACGGCCGGGCCGCGGAGCGGGTGGTCAGCCGGGTGTTCCCGATCCGCAAGTAGCGGCCCGGGCGGTCCCGGTCCGCGAGGGGCGGCGTACGGAAAGTGACGAGAATCGCAGCCCGGGCGCGGCCTGTGGGAGTGGACGGGTTCCGGGGTCGATGTCGTAATGTGCAGGACGCGTCGCAGGAACCACGCCAGGACACCGGCCAGGGAGGGCCCATGCTCAACCTCATCACGAAGCTCGTGCTCAAGCCGCTGGCGAAGGCGGTCTACCGCCCGGTCATCGAGGGCCTGGAGCACGTGCCGCGCAAGGGTGGGGTGATCCTGGCCAGCAACCACCTGTCGTTCATCGACAGCGTGGTGATCCCGCTGACCGCGCCGCGGCAGGTGCACTTCCTGGCGAAGGCCGAGTACTTCACCGGCACCGGCGTGAAGGGCGCGGTCTCCCGGGCGTTCTTCACCAGCGTGATCAACGCGGTGCCGGTCGAGCGCACCGACATCCGCGCCGCGGCGGCCTCGCTGGAGCAGGCGCTGGAGATCCTCCAGGACGGCAAGGCGTTCGGCATCTACCCGGAGGGCACCCGGTCGCTGGACGGCCGGCTGTACCGGGGCAAGACCGGTGTCGCGTGGCTCGCGCTGACCGCGGGCGTGCCGGTCGTCCCGGTGGCGCTGGAGGGCCCGTCCGAGATCCTGCCGGTCGGCCGGAAGCTGCCGCGGATCCGCCGGATCACGGTCCGCTTCGGCGAGCCGCTGCACTTCGACGCGCTGCACGGGCAGGCGCGGTCCGCCAAGGCCCGCCGCCAGGTCACCGACGAGGTGATGGCCGCGATCCACGCCCTGTCGGGCCAGGAGCTCGCGGACTCGTACAACGAGCTGCCGAAGGCAGCCTGACCCTTCCCCGGGGGCTCAGGCCCCGGCGAAGAAGGCGAGCAGGCGGTCGTCGAGCTCGCCGGGCGCGGCCGTCGGCAGGGCGTGGTGGGTCGCTCCGGGCAGGACGGCGACCTCCGCGTGCGGGACGGCCCGTCGGGCCCGGGCGGCCGTCCGCTCGGCGTCGTGGGTCCGGCTGTGGCCGGCGAACAGCACCAGCAGCGGCATGGTCAGCGCGGCCGGGTCGGCGGTCCGGCCGGTGACCGGGCGGGCCGGCGGGCGCCGGGTGGCGCCCAGGACGTAGAGCTCGGCCCACTCGGGGTCGGGCGCCGAGCCGCGGGTCTCCCAGGCCAGGTAGCGGCCGACGCCGCGCTCGGTGGGGCGCAGCAGCACCGGCAGGACGCGCAGCAGGTACCCGGGTCGGAAGCCGGCGAACACCTGCGTCGGATCGAGCAGCGCCAGCCGGGTCACCCGGTGCGGGGCGTGCGCGGCGTGGACCGCGGCCAGCCAGGCGCCGTAGGAGTGGCCGCAGATCGCGGTGGCGGGCAGGTCGAGGCCGTCGAGGACGGCGTCCAGCCAGGCGGTGAGGTCCGCCGGGGTGCGCAGCGGCCGGCCGGCGCGCGTGCTGCGGCCGGTGTCGCCCATGATGTCGACCGCGTACAGGCGGTGGCGGGCGCCGAGCGCGGGGGCGTTGGCGAACCAGACGGTGCCGGTGGCGCCGCCGCCGTGCAGCAGCACCAGCGGACTGCCGTCCGGCGGGCCGTACGCGTGCACCCGGGTCGGCCCGTACGGGGTGGGGACGGTCAGCTCGGTGGTGCCGGCGGGCCAGCGGGCGAGCAGCGCGTCGTAGGCGGCGGCGAAGCGGTCGGACACGGGAACTCCTCGGGGCGGCTCGTTGACCAATTCTCTCGCTGAGCGAGATACTAGGCGAGCGAGAGGAGTGGACGTCAATGGCTGAACCCGAGATGGGACTGGTGCACCTGCTGCGGGCGGTGACGGTCGAGTTCGACCTGCTCGGCGCGGAGTTCGCGGCCCGCAACGGCCTGCACCCGACGGACCTGCGGGCGCTCATCGCGCTGCTGGACGCGGCGCGGGCCGGCGAGACGGTGACGCCCGGGCGGCTCGGCGAGCGGCTGCGGCTCAACTCGGCGGGGACCACCGCGCTGCTCGACCGGCTGGAGCGGCTCGGCCTGGTGCGGCGGGAGCGGGATCCGGGCGACCGCCGGCGGGTGCTGCTCGCCGTCGAGGAGCGGGCGGTCGAGCTGGGGTGGTCGTTCTTCGGGCCGGTGATCGACGGGCTGGTCGGCGCGATGGGGGGCTTCGACCGGCAGGAGCTGGAGACCGTCCGCCGCTTCCTCACCGCGATGGCCGCATCGCTCGCGGCCCCCGGCCGGAGCACTGACCGCCCCGGCCCCGCCCAGGGTCTGTCCGACAGACCCTAGGCGGGGACGCTCTCCCGGTGGAGCAGGGCCGCGTAGCGGCCGCCCTCGGCGAGCAGGGCGTCGTGGGAGCCGAGCTCGGTGACGGTGCCGCGGTCCAGGACGGCGATCTGGTCGGCGTCGCGGACGGTGGAGAGCCGGTGGGCGATGGTGATGGTGGTGCGCCCCTCGGCGAGGGTGTCGAGGGCCTGCTGGACGGCGGCCTCGGTCTGGTTGTCCAGCGCGCTGGTGGCCTCGTCCAGGATCAGCACGGGCGGGTTGCGCAGCACCGTGCGGGCGATCGCCAGGCGCTGCTTCTCGCCGCCGGAGAACCGGTAGCCGCGCTCGCCGACCAGGGTGTCGTACCCGTCGGGCAGCGAGACGATCAGGTCGTGGACGTGGGCGGCGCGGGCGGCGGCGACGAGCTCCTCGTCGCTCGCGTCGGGCTTGGCGAAGCGCAGGTTGTCCGCCACCGAGGCGTGGAACAGGTAGGTCTCCTGGGAGACCACGCCGACCGCGCGGGCCAGGGTGTCGAAGGACAGCTCGCGGACGTCGACGCCGTCGAGCAGCACCCGGCCGTCGGTGACGTCGTACAGCCGGGGCACCAGGTACCCGAGGGTGGACTTGCCCGACCCGGTCTCGCCGACCAGGGCGAGCGAGCCGCCCGCCGGGAGCTCCAGGTCGATGCCGCTGAGGGTGGGCCGCTCCTGGTCGTCCTGGTAGGAGAAGGTGACCCGGTCGAAGGTGACCTCGCCGCGGACCGTCTCCAGGTGCACGGGCCGCTCGGGCTCGGCGATCTCGACCGGGAGGTCCAGGTACTCGAAGATCCGCTGGAACAGCGCCAGCGAGGTCTGCACCTGGACGCCGGTGGACAGCAGGCTGACCGTCGGCCGGAACAGGCCCTGCTGGAGCGAGACGAAGGCGACCAGGGTGCCGAGCGAGACGATCGGGGCGCCGCCCGCGCTCGCCAGGCCGGCCGCCCAGTAGATCACCGCGGGCATCGCGGCCATCACCACGCCGATGGTGGACATCCGCCAGCGGCCGGCCATCGAGGCCCGGACCTCCAGGTCGGCGAGCTCGTCGGACTGCTCGGTGAACTCCCGGGAGAGCGAGCCGGAGCGGCCCATGGTGCGGCCGAGCAGGATGCCGCTGACGGACAGCGACTCCTGGACGGCGGAGCTCATCGCGGCGAGCTGCTTCTGCCGCTTGGTGGTGATCGCCTTGCGCTCGTTGCCGACCCGGCGGCTGATCCACACGAAGAGCGGGAGCAGCAGCAGGGAGACCACGGTCAGCCGCCAGTCGAGCGCGACCATGGCGACCACGCTGGCGATCACCGCGGTCAGGTTGGAGACCAGCGAGGTGGCGGTCGAGGTCACCGTGGACTGCATGCCGCCGATGTCGTTGGCGATCCGGGACTGGACCTCGCCGGTGCGGGTGCGGGTGAAGAAGGCGAGCGACATCCGCTGCAGGTGGTCGTAGACGGCGGTGCGCAGGTCGTGCATGACGCGCTGGCCGACGGTGGTGGAGATCAGCGTCTGCAGCACGCCGAACACGCTGTTGACCACGGCGGCGGCGATCATGCCGAGCGCGAGCAGGCTGAGCAGCCCGGTCCGCCCCTGCGGGATCGCGACGTCCAGGACGGCGCGCAGCAGGAACGGGGTGACCACGGAGACCACCGCGGACGCGGCGACCAGCAGGCCGACCACCGCGAGGCGGCCGGAGTACGGGCGGAACAGCGCCAGGATGCGGCGGATCTGCGCGGGCGGGCGGGGTTCGCCCCGGCCGCGTTCGGGCGGGGTCCAGTCGATCCGGTTCAGCTGCAACGGGAACCTCCGGGGTGGGCGGGCTGCCAGCATACAGAGCGAAGCTCATAGTTAGCAAAGCTAAAAGAATCGCCCGGTATTCCCCGCCCTCCCCGAGGGCCTCGGTCAGTCCGTCCGGTAGGTGCGGGCCGCCTTGGAGGAGACGCCGCCGAGCCGGCCGGCCGGGAGCAGCCGGGCCAGGGCGACGACCGCCTTGTAGCGCTTGCCCGGGACGCAGAGCGAGCGCCCGCGGGCCAGGTCGCGCAGCGACTCCTCCACCACGCGGTCCACGTCCAGCCAGGCCCAGGACGGGATGTCGGAGGTGCCCATCCCGGCGCGCTCGTGGAACTCGGTCCGGGTGAAGCCCGGGCACAGCGCCTGCAGCCGCACCCCGCTGCCGGACAGGTCGCGGGCGATGCCCTGGGTGAAGTTGACCACCCACGCCTTGGTGGCGCCGTACGTGCCGCGCGGCAGGAAGGCGGCCACCGAGGCGACGTTGACGACCGCGCCGCGCCCGCGCTCGCGCATGCCGGGCAGCGCGGCGACGGTGGTCCGCAGGATCGCCTCCACGTGCACCTTGAGCATGTCCAGCTCGGCCTGGAGCGGCACGTCCAGGAAGGCGCCGCGGTTCCCGAAGCCCGCGTTGTTGACCAGGACGTCCACCGGCCGTTCGGCGTCGCGCAACCGGTCCTCGACGGCGGCGATGCCGGCGTCGGTGGCGAGGTCGGCGGTCAGCGTCTCGACCTCGACGCCGTAGGTCTTGGCGAGATCGGCCGCGGCCGCCTCCAGCCGCGCGGTGTCCCGGGCGACCAGCACCAGGTCGCGTCCGCCGCGGGCCAGCCGGCGGGCGAAGGCGGCGCCGATTCCGGCGGTGGCGCCGGTGATGAGAGCAGTGGTCATGCCCAGACCGTACTGGCTGGTAGCGGCCGGCGCACCGGCGCCCGGCGCGGCCGCGCCGCACGCCCGGTCCGCGGCCCTACCCGCCGCCGACGGGGGGATGTCGCACGGATGTCCGGCGCGCCGCGCACGGGAGGGCGGCGGCGGAATCGTACGGTGCTCGCACATCGCAGCCCACGCGATGGGATTGTCCGACCGACTCCGACCGAGGGAATCTGATGCCCACTCAGACTCTTCCGCGCTCCATACCACGGCGGTGAGCCGACGACGGCCCGGCCTCCGCGAACGGGGGCCGGGCCGGCCGAGCTGGTGCCGCAGGTCAGGCGTCGGGCGTCAGGCGCGGTAGGAGGCCCAGGAGTTGGTCATCCGGGTCACCTGGCCGGCGGTGAACTGGTACATGCAGGAGTCGTAGGTGTAGTCCATGAAGTTGTGGATCGGGTCGACACCCGCCTTGGAGGTGCAGGTGTCGCGGCCGGTCGGGCACTGGTAGGCGGCCGACTTCTCGGCGGGGGTGTCGGAGACGTAGTCGCCGTTGCCGTTGCAGCCGCCCTGGAAGGTGTGGTACAGACCCATCCAGTGGCCCACCTCGTGGGTGGCGGTGTCGCCCTCGTTGTAGTTGGTGGAGGAGCCGCCCGGCAGCGAGGTGTCCAGCATGACCACGCCGTCGTCGGTCGGGTTGGAGTTGTACGAGCTCGGGAAGGTCGCCCAACCCAGCAGCGACTGGCCGAGGTTGGCGGTGTAGATGTTCAGCGCGTTGGCACCGCCGCGGCGGAGCGCGGACTTCATCTGCTTCTCGGCGGTGGAGCCCGGCGTGATGGCGTTGTACCAGGAGGAGTTGTCGGTGTAGTCGGTGGCCGCCAGCTGGAACTGGAACGGGGTCGCGACGTTGCCGGTGCCCTGACCGCCGTACGCCGCGTTCAGCACCGACAGCTGGTTGGAGATGGCGGTCGCGGAGAGCTTGCCGGTGGTGCCCGAGTGCACCACGTGGAAGTAGACCGGAATGGTCGTCGCGGCCAGCGTGCCGCCGCCGGCCAGCGACTTCGCACCGTTCGGCGACTTCTTCAACTCGGCTATCCGGGACTGGAGATCGGCGTCCATCGCCTTCGCTGCCGCGTCGGTCACGGCGTTCGGCTCGTGCGCCTCGCTGCCGGCCGCACGGCGGGCGCCGGCGTCGGCGGAGCTCTGCGCGCAGTCGGCCGACGCGCCGGCCGCCGACAGCGCGGTGGGAACGGAGAACTGGGCGAACGCGAGCGTGCCGGTGAGGGCCGCGACGCCCAGCAGACGGGTGGAGATCCGGGCAGAACGACGCATCTGCTCTCCTCGGGTGTGGGGGTGAGGGAGGGTGAGGGGGAACGACGGGATCACCGCCGCCGAGCAGAGGCTACGAGGCGGAATCGTGTACGCGTCAGACCCGTTCCGGCCGTGAAATTTTCACGACAAAACGCCCAAAGACCGGAGGTTTACCGGTCTTTGGGCGCTACTCGATGGAACCTTTACATCACGGCAACATCGCCGCGATGGCCGGAATTCACCCCTCGGCGGGGGTCCGGCTCGCCGAGACGTCCGCCGCGCCGCCCGCTCCCACCGGCTTCAGGCGCGTCGCGGCCGTCGCCTTCAACTCCGGCGCCAGCTTCGCCACGTCACGCGCGCCCACCGCCGCGATCAGGCTCGGCAGCAGCCAGCGCACCGGCTGCATGCCGCGCAGCCACGCCTGCGCGTACACGTGCGCCGAACGGCGGCCGATCCCCGCGACCAGCCGGTCCACCGCCGGCCCCAGCGGGTACGTCTTGTTCGCCGGCCACGGCAGCTTCGACCGCATCTGGCGCAGCACGGTGTCCTCGTCGGCCCCGCGCACCATGTCGGTGTCGGTCCAACTCAGGTACCCCACGCCGACCTTCACCCCCTGGTACGCCACCTCGGCGCGCAGCGCGTGGGCGAACGACTCCACGCCCGCCTTCGACGCGCAGTACGCCGACATCAGGGGTGCGGGGGTGATCGCGGCGAGCGACGCGATCTGCAACAGGTAGCCGCGGCTCTCCGCGAGCGCCGGCAGGAACGCCCGGGCGGTGGCCACCGAACCCAGCAGGTTCACCTCGATCACCCGGGAGAACATCCGCGGGTCGCTGTCCTGGAGCGGGCCGCCGATCGCGATGCCCGCGTTGGCGACCACCGTGTCGATCCGGCCGTACCGGTCCTTGATCGCGGCGGCGACCGCCACCAGCGCGTCCAGGTCAGTGACGTCCGCCTCCCACGCGGAGGCGTGCTCGCCGCACTCCGCGGCCACCGCCTTCAACTCGGCCGGCTCCAGCCCCACCAGGGCCACCTTGGCCCCCTGCGCGGACAGCTTGCGGGCCATCAGCGCCCCGATGCCCCGGGCGGCACCGGTGACGACCACGACCTGCGACGACAGCGGCGGATTCATGACGCGGACTCCTCGACGACGGTGGGGGCGGTACGGACGGACGGAGCAGCGGACGTGCCCGCGGCAGCACCGGAGGGCTTCGCCGAACCCGCCGCGGGCGGGAGCGCGGACGCAGTGGCTCCGGCCGACGGCGGAGCTGCGGAGACGCCTGCGGCAGCTTCGGTGCCTGCCGGAGGCTGCGCCGAGCCCGCGGCGGGCGGCGCCGAAGACGCGCCGACGGTTCCCGCCGACAGCTTCGCAGAGCTCGCCGCGGGCGGGGCCGGAGCCGCCGGCTGCACCGGGCCGACCGACGGCGGAGCTGCGGAGACGCCCGCGACAGCCGTGCCACCGGCCGAGGGCCTTGCCGAGCCCGCGGCGGGCGGGTGGGGTGCGGCCAGGGTGGCGAGGCGGCGGATCTCGGTGGCGATGTCGGTGGGGCGTTCGACCGGGGACATGTGGCCGGTGCCGGGGAGTTCGAGGAGGCCCTGCGGGTTGGGGAGGGCGGCGGCGATGCGGCGGGCGAGGACCGGCGGGGTGAGGCGGTCGTGGGTGCCGACGACGACGGCGGTGGGTGCGGTGAGGTGGGCGAGCCCGGGGCGGACGTCGAGGGTTTCGAGGACGCCGGCCCAGCGGTGGCGTACGGCGGTCGGGCAGGCGTGCACGATCTGCGCGCAGGCGGCGACCCGGTCCGCCGGGGCGGCGGGGCCCATGGTCGCGTACTTGAGCGCCGCCCGGGAGACGGCGGTGACCGGTCCGAGCGGCAGCCGGGACCGCAGGATCTGCCGGTGCAGGAACCGTCGTGCGCCCGCGTGCCGCACCGCGGCCGGAACGACGGCGAGTTCGGCGACCAGGTCGCCGGCGCCGGTGGAGGCGAGCAGCGCCGCGGCGGTCCGGGCGGCCACCTCGGGCCGGTCGGCGGCGGCCATGATGGTCATGCCGCCCATCGAGTGCCCGGCGAGCACGGCGCGCTGCCCGGCCGGGACGGTGGCGAGCAGGACGGCTTCGAGGTCGTCGGCGAGCTTGTCGGTGCCGTACCCGGCGGTGGTGGCCGGGGTCTCGCTGCGGCCGTGGCCGCGCTGGTCGTAGGCCACCAGCCGGAATTCGGCGGCGAGCCGGTTGACGACGGGGGCCCAGAAGGTGGTGGCGCAGGTCCAGCCGTGGGCGAGGACGACGATCGGCGCGCCGTCGGGCCCGTACTCCTCGACGTTGAGCGCGGTGCCGTCGGCGGAGCGGACGCGGTGGACGGCCGCGGGGTCGGGCAGGACGCAGTCGCGCGGGACGGTCGGGTTCATGCGCCCACCTCGCTGCGCTCGGCGGGGGCATTCACCCATGCGCGCCTCTCGACGATTCGCTCGCTTCGCTCGCTCATGCGGGGACGACCTCCTGGGCGGGGACGGGGGCGGTGCGCTTGATCAGCTCGTACTCGGCGAGGTCGACCTTGCGGGTGGCGCGGCGGAAGGAGCTGGTGGAGCCGGGCCAGAGCACGGTGTTCTTGCCGGTCTCGTCGAGGTACCAGCTGCGGCAGCCGCCGGTGGACCAGACGGTGCGCTCCATCCGGTGCTGGAGTTCGAGGTTCCAGCGGCGCTGGGCGCGCGGGGTGGGCTGCATGGCGGTCGCGCCGACGGCGTCGAGGGTGGCCAACGCATCGATCAGGTAGTTCAGTTGGGACTCGATCATGAGGATCATCGAGCTGTTGCCGAGGCCGGTGTTGGGGCCGATGACGAAGAAGAGGTTGGGGAAGCCGTGCACGGTGGAGCCGCGCAGCGCCTCCATGCCGCCCTTCCAGCTGTCCCGCAGGCTCGTCCCGCCGACGCCGTGGACCCGTTCGGCGATCGGCATGTCGGTGACGTGGAAGCCGGTGCCGAAGACGATCGCGTCGACCTCGTGCTCGCTGCCGTCGGCGGCGACCAGGGTGGATCCGCGCACCTCGCGCAGTCCGGAGGCGACCACCTCGGTGTTGGCGGCGGCGAGCGCCGGGTAGTAGGTGTTGCTGAGCAGGATGCGCTTGCAGCCGATCCGGTAGTCCGGGGTGAGCCTGGCGCGCAGCTCCGGGTCGTGGACGGCGCGGGCGAGGTGCGTCTCGGCGAGCTTCTGCACCAGTTTGAGGGCTCCGGGGCGGCGGACGAAGGCGTCGACCTGGAGCTCGCGGAGGGCGAACAGGGTGCCGCGGCGCAGCGCGCCGGTGGGCGGCAGTGCGGCGTGCAACCACTTCTCGGCGGCGGTGATCTCGCGGTCGCGGCGCGGCAGGACCCAGGCGGGGGTGCGCTGGAAGACGGTGAGCTTCCCGACCTCCGGCTGGATGGCGGGGATGATCTGCGCGGCGGAGGCGCCGGTGCCGACCACGGCGACCCGCTTGCCGGTGAGGTCGTAGTCGTGGTCCCAGCGGGAGGAGTGGAAGACCTTGCCGGGGAAGGCGTCGAGGCCGGGCAGGTCGGGGATCTGCGGGTCGGCGAGCGGGCCGGCGGCGCAGACCACGGCGTCGGCGGTCCAGGTGCCGGCGGCGGTGGTGACCCGCCAGCGGGTGTGTTCGGCCTCCCAGCGCAGCTCGGTGACCTCGGCGTCGAAGCGCAGGTGCGGGCGGAGGCCGAAGACGTCGGCGACCTTCTCCAGGTAGGCGCGGATGTCGGGTTGGCCGGAGAAGCTGCGCGGCCACTCGGGGTTGGGCGCGAAGGAGAAGGAGTACAGGTGGGAGGGGACGTCGCAGGCGCAGCCGGGGTAGCTGTTGTCGCGCCAGGTGCCGCCGACGGCGCCGGCGCGCTCCAGGATCACGAAGTCGGTGATGCCCGCCCGGCGCAGCCGGACGCCGGCGCCGAGGCCGCCGAAGCCGGAGCCGACCACGGCGACGCGCACGTGCGGGGCGGGCTGTGGTGCCGGCTCGGGGGGCTGCTGCTTGGTGCGCGCTGCCATGCGGAGGGCCTCCTGGACGGGGGTGGTGGTGCACGGACCATGAGAACAGGCAGAACGTTGCCAGTAATCACTGGCGTGGTTGGCAGGGTAACCCTTGTTGACACCGAGTGGAATAGCGCGCGCAGGATCCGGCCCGGGACCTATGCTGACCGGCGTGGCGGAGATCCAGGACGGGGCCGGACCGACCGGTCGGCCCCGTGAGTACCGTGTCGAGGAGCTGGCCGAGGCGGCCGGCGTCAGCGTGCGCACGGTGCGCTTCTACCGGGAGCGCAAGCTGCTCCAGCCGCCGCGCAAGGAGGGCCGGATCGCCTGGTACGGCGAGGAGCACCTCGGCCGGCTGCGGCTGATCGCCGAGCTGCTGGAGCGCGGCCACGCGCTCGGCGGCATCGCCGAGCTGATCGGCGCCGGGGAGAGCGGCCGGGGCCTCGCGGAGCTGATCGGCCTCACCGACGCGCTGATCGCCCCGTGGTCCGACGAGACCCCCGTCCACCTCGGCTGGGAGCAGTTGCAGGCCGCGTTCGGCGACCAGCTGACCGAGCGGAACACCGCCGAGTCCGTCGCCCAGGGCTACATCACCGTCGAGGACGACGGCATCACCCACGTCAGCCGCCGGCTGATGGACGCCACCACCGCGCTGGTCGCCGAGGGCGTGCCGCTGGCCGCCGTCCTGGAGGTCAGCCGCCGGGCCCAGGAGTACGCGGACGCCACGGCCGGACTCTTCGTGGCGCTGATCCGCGAGCAGCTGCTCGGCGCGCTCGACCACGTGGACGAGCTGACGCCCGCGGAGGTCGCCCGCCTCACCGAGCAGGTCCGGCGGATCCGGCCGCTCGCCCGGGCCGTCAACGAGGCCCAGTTCGCGCTGGCGATGGACCGCCGGGTCCGCGACGAGGTCCGCCGCCTCCAGCAGCCCTGACGGTGCGACGGATCCTGGCGGCGCAGCCGGCCACGCCGTTCCCCTGCCCGGTGCACGTCGTCGGGCCGAGCGGCGGTTGGACGGTCGTACGGGTGGCGGCGGACGGGGCGGTGGCGACGCTGGGTGATCGCACCGTGACCCGGGCGGGGGAAGGTCGGTAGCGTCGGAGCACCACCCGCTCCTGCGCGCGAGCTTCTACGGGGCCGGGAGCGGGGAGGCGGGCGCCCCGGACCGGCCCGCCCGGGGGTGGGCGGCCGATGGCCGTGGTCACGACGTTCCGTACGGCGGTCGCGTTGAGCGGCGGGCCGGTCCTGGTGTGGTCGCTGCTCGGGCGGCTGCCCGCGGCGATGTGCCCGATCGGTTCGCTGCTGCTGGTCACCCACGACTCCGGCAGCGTCTGGAAGGGCTCCGCGGTCGCCGGTGTGCTCGCGGTCGGGCAGGGCGTCGGCGGACCGCTGGTCGGGCGGCTCGCCGACCGGCGCGGGCAGCGGACCGTGGGGCTGGTAGCGGCAGTGGTCAACGCGGTGGCGATCGTCGCGCTGGTGGCCGGATCCCGAGGACAACTCCCGCTGGCGATCCAGCTGTTCGCGGCCGCTCTGGTCGGCGTCTCGGTGCCCCTGGTCGGTCCGCTGGCGCGCAGCCGGTGGGTGCGGCTGGCGGCCGGCGACCGGGCGTCCACGGCCGCCGCGCTGTCGCTGGACGGCACGGTCGACGAGATCAGCTTCACGGCCGGCCCGGCGGTGGTCGGTGTCCTCGCGGCGCTGGTCGACCCGGCGGCGGGCATGCTGCTGGCGGCGCTGCTGGTCGCCGTCTGCGGCACGCTCTTCGCAGTGCACCCGACCGCCTCGCCCGGTGTGCCGACCCCGGTCGGCCGGACCGGCGGGCGGCTGGTGAACGGGCCGTTCGCCCTGCTGCTGGCCGGAATGGCGCTGCTGGGCGTGTGCTTCGGCTCGGTGCAGGTCGGCGTCACCGCGACCACGGACCGGCTCGGGCACCCGGGCGCGGCCGGGCTGCTCTACGGCCTGATCGGCGGCGTCTCCTCGGCGGCCGGGGTGCTCACCGCCGCCCTGCCGGCCCGCCTCGGCCTGCCGCTGCGGCTGCGGGCCGGGACCGTGCTGCTGGTCGCCGCCGCCCTGCTGCTGCCCGCCGCCGGGACCATGACGGCCCTGGCAGTGGGCGTCGGCTGCCTCGGCGCGGCCGTCGCGCCGCAGATGATCACGATGTTCGGGCTGGCCGAACGGACGGTGCCGGCCGTCCGGTTGGGCGAGGCGATGGCGGCGCTGGTCAGCAGCATCACGCTGGCCCAGTCGGCCGGAACGGTCGTCGCCGGGTGGGTCGCCGAGCGGTACGGACCCGGCGCGGCGTTCGCGGTGACCTGCGCCGCGGCGGCCGCGGCGATGCTGCTGGCCCTCGGAACGGCGACCGAACGCCGGTACCGGCGGCGGGAGTTCCCCGTCACCGCCGCTCCCGCCCCGGAGGCGGCCCTGCGCTGACGGTCCCGGTGGTCCGGTCCCGGCGGCTGTCCGGTCCCGTCGGCGGTCCGGTGCCGCGGTCAGCCGATCACGGCGACCGGGCCGTCCCAGGCGTCGCGGTCCACGGTGAGCGCGGAACCCCCGTACGTCTCCTTCTGGTTGACCACGTACTGGTGGCCGCGCCGGTGGCCGCTCCACAGGCCGGCGCCGAACGGGAAGCTCGACGTGGTGTCCGCGACGCCGTCGTACTTGGCGTACCAGACGGCGTCCGGCAGGTCGGGGGTCCGCTGCTCGACGGCCTTGGCGATCCCGGCCGCGCTGGAGGAGGCGTACCCGTAGAACCCGGCGGTGTAGCCGGCCTGGCGCAGTGCCCGGGTGAAGCCCTGGACGTAGCCGACGACGGCCTGCCCGCAGGCGGCGTCGGAGGCGTTGTACGCCTCGACGTCCAGGTAGATCGCGCCGCCGGCCCGCATGCCGAGGGCGCCGGCCTTCGCCACGGCGTCCTGCCCGTCCGCGGTGCCCTGCGGGCCGGGGTTCGCGGCGTCGATCCGGTACGGGCCGGCGCCGCTCTGGCAGGGCGCCTGGGCGCCGACGTACAGCGGGATCAGCCGCCAGCCGCCGGCGGTGACGGCCTTCACCCAGCCCGCGGTCAGCTGCGGCTGGGCGCACCCCCGGTTCCGGCCGCCGATGTAGACCGCCGCGGCTCCGTACGGCGAGGTGCCGTGCCAGGCGGTCATCACGCTCAGCGCGGGTGCGGTGCAGGTGTCGAAGGCGAGGCCGGTGAAGACGGGGGACGTGTCGGTGCGGGCCGCCGGGGCGGCCGGGACCTGGGACGCGCCGGACGGCGCCGCGGACGGGGGACGCGCACCGGTGGGGCTGCCCGACGGCGTGGCCGACGCGGACGCCGACGCCGAGGCGGACCCGCTCGCGCTCGCGGACGGCGAGGGAGCGGCCTCCCCGGTGGGGGACGCGGCGACGGCGGTGCCGTCGGCGGCCGGGGCGGCGGCCTGCGCGGTCCCGGCGGCGGCGCCGCCGTCGTGGTCCGACGGCCCGGCGACGGCCACCGCGGCGCAGGTTCCGATCAGCAGACCTGCGGCCGTGAGCATCGCGACGCGCCGCTTCGGCATCCGGGCTTTCGGCACGACGACCTCTTCGTTCAGGACACGGCGGGGTCCGGGGCGGCCGTGCGCGGTACGGGGAGATTCCTATCACCCGCCGGATCGGCCCCGGCACCGGGGGGAGCCCTCGGCCGGCCGCCCCGGACCGGGGAAAAGCCGGTTGCGGTGCGGGGCGCGGCTCGTAGCCTGACGGGATGGATCTCTCACCTGCGGCCGCGACCCGGCCGGACGGGAAGGCGCTCGCGGCGACGGCCACCACCGTGGTGCTGTGGGCCTCGGCGTTCGTCTCGATTCGCAGCGCGGCCGACCACTTCGGGCCCGGCGCCCTGTCGTTGGGGCGGCTGGCGACCGGCTCGGTGGTGCTGCTGGCGCTGCTGCTGTACCGGCGCGAGGGGCTGCCGCCGAAGGCGGCGTGGCCGGGGATCGTCGCCTCCGGGGTGCTGTGGTTCGGGCTGTACACGGTGGCGATCCACTGGGGCGAGCGGCTGGTCGACGCCGGGACGGCGGCGATGGTGGTGGCGCTCGGGCCGGTGCTGATCGCGCTGCTGAGCAGCCGGCTGCTGCACGAAGGGCTGCCGCGCAGGCTGGTCGGCGGGCTCGCGGTGTCCTTCGCGGGCGCGCTGGTGGTCGGCGTGTCGATGTCCGGCGGCGGGGGCGGCTCGGTCGGCGGGATCCTGCTGTGCGTGCTGGCCGCGGTGACGTACGCGGCGGGGGTGGTGCTGCAGAAGCCGGCGCTGCGGCACGCGAGTCCGCTGCAGGTCACGGCGTTCAGCTGTGCGACGGGCGCGGTGGTGTGCCTGCCGTTCGCGCCGCAGCTGGTGTCGCAGCTGGCGGCGGCCCCGCTGGACGCCGGGCTGAACGTGCTCTACCTGGGGCTGTTCCCGACGGCGCTCGCGTTCACGGCGTGGGCGTACGCGCTGGCGCGGACCAGCGCGGCGAAGCTGGGGGCGACCACGTACGCGGTGCCGGCGCTGGTGGTGCTGATGTCCTGGGCGGTGCTGGGCGAGCTGCCGCGGCCGCTGGCGTTCGCGGGCGGTGCGCTGTGCCTGGCGGGCGTCGCCCTGTCGCGCCGCGGCTGAGGCGTCAGGCGGCCGTCCGCCGGGGGCAGGTGCCGCAGGGGTTGGCCGGGTCGACCGCGTAGTAGAGGCAGCAGCCCTGGCGGGTACGGGTCCAGGCGCCGTCCTCGCGGCGGAAGCCCGCGGGGCCGGTCCAGGGCGGGGTGCCGGCGGGGACGAGGGCGGTGGCCACGGCGACGGCGCGGTCCTCCTGGTCGAGCATCCGGCCGAGGTACCAGATGCCGGAGACCAGGTCGTCGGTGGCCATGCCCCACAGGGCGCGCGGGCCGCGGCGGACGTACGGCTGGAAGGCGGCGAGGACGGGCCCGACGTGCGCGGCGACCGCGTCGCGCACGTCGGCCTCGTCGCCGAGCTCCCAGGCGCCGGGGCGCAGCGCGAAGTCGCCGCTCTCCGCGGCGATCCACAGGTCACGGGCGGGCAGCACCGGGACCCGGCGCTCCAGGTACCAGACGCCGCTGATCAGCAGCGAGCTGGTCCACAGGTAGTGGTGGAGCAGCCGGGAGGCGGCGACGTGGGGCCGCGGGGCGGCGCCGTGGCGGGCGCGGATGCGGGCGCTCTCGCCGTCGACGAGGCGGTCGACGGCGGAGGCGAGCCGGTCGGCGGGGATCCAGTCCTGACCGTCCGCCGGGGCCTCGTCGACCGTCGCTACCGTCAGCACCGGGCAGATCAGGCCAAGCTGACGGTACGTTCCGGCCAGCTTGTCGGTCGTCCGCGCATGCCTGGCGGGCAGGTGGAGCATGGTGACCCCCTGGGAAGGCTGAGGTGAGGCTCACCTTACACACAGCCGCCCCGGGCTTGACTAATTAAGGCAAGCCTCACCAAACTTTGATCTCGTGCTCAGAACCGAACCACCGGCGCCCGCGGCCCCGGCACCTCGGCTCCCGGCGACTCGGCGGCCCCTGCTGCTGGTCGCCGGCGTCGGCGTGCTCGTGCTGTGCGCGGCGCTCAGCCTCGCCCTCGGATCGCGATCCATCCCGCTCGCCGCGGTGGTTGACGCCCTGTCCGGTACGGCGCACGGCGGCGACGCCGACGTGGTGGTCGGACTGCGCGTGCCGCGGACCGTCATCGGGGTGACCGTCGGGGCCGCGCTCGGCGCGGCCGGGGCGGTCGCCCAGGGTGTGACCCGCAATCCGCTGGCCTCGCCGACCACGCTGGGGATCAACGCCGGGGCGAGCTTCGCGGTGGTCGCCGCGATCTTCGCGCTGGGCCTCACCCACCCGCTGGAGTTCGTCTGGTTCGCGGTCGCCGGTGCGGCCGGCGCCGCCCTGCTCGCGTACGGCATGGCCCGGCGCTCGGGCGACCTGGACCCGGTGCGCCTGGCGCTCGGCGGCACCGTGCTGTCCGCGGTGCTGGCGTCCTGGACCTCGGCGCTGATGCTGGCCAGCCGCCGCACCCTGGACGAGGCGCGCTTCTGGCTGGCCGGTTCGATCAGCGGGCGCAGCCTGGACGCGCTCTACCAGGTGCTGCCGCTGATCGCGGTCGGGATCGTGCTGGCCCTCCTGGTCTCCCCCGCGCTCAACGCGCTGGCGCTGGGCGACGAGACCGCGCAGGCGCTCGGCGTCCCGGTGGCCCGGATCCGGGTGCTGGGCGGTCTGGCGGTGGTGCTGCTGGCGGCCGGTTCGGTCGCGGTGGCCGGCCCGGTGGCGTTCATCGGCCTGGCGGCGCCGCACCTGGTCCGTCCGCTGCTGGGCAACGACCACCGGGTGCTGGTGCCGGGCTGTCTGATCGCCGGTCCGGTGCTGCTGCTGACGGCCGACGTGCTGGGCCGGCTGGTGGTGCGCCCGTCCGAGATCGAGGTCGGGATCGTCACCGCGTTCCTCGGCGCCCCGCTGCTCGCGGTGCTGGCACGGAAGGTGACGTCCCGGTGAGCCCGTCCACGCCGGTCGAGGAGCAGGTCGCGAAGCAGGTCGCGGCGCGGCCCGGCTCCGGTGCGCTCGCCCGTGCGCGCCGCCGCAGCCTGCTGCTGGCCGCCGGCGCCGCCGTCCTGCTGGTGCTGATGACCGGCCTGGCGCTCTCCACCGGCCAGGTGCGGATCCCGCTGCCGGACGCGCTGCGCGCGCTGTTCGGCTTCGGCGCGGACGGCGACGTGCTGGTGGTGCGGGAGTTCCGCGCGCCGCGGGTGCTGTCGGCGCTGATCGCGGGCGCCGGGCTGGCGGTGGCGGGTTCGCTGCTGCAGCGGTTGTTCCGCAACCCGCTGGCCTCGCCGGACGTCATCGGCGTCACCGGCGGCGCCTCGTTCGGGGCGGTGCTGCTGCTGGCCACCGGCGCCCCGCAGGCGCTCACCCCGCTGGCGGCGCTCGGCGGCGGGCTGCTCGCCGCCGCGCTGCTCGGCGCGTTCGCCTGGCGCTCGCGGATGGCGGTGACCCGGCTGGTGCTGGTGGGCCTGGCGGTGCAGGCGGGGCTGGCGGCGGCCGTCAACCTGATGATCGTCCGCTTCCCGGCGGAGCTGGCCGGCCAGGCGCTGCAGTGGACCACCGGCTCGCTGTACGGCCGGACCTGGCCCGAGGTGTGGGCGGCGGGCGGCGCGATCGCCGTCGCGGTGGCCGCGGTGTTCCTGCTGAACCGCCGGGTCGCGGTGCTGGACCTGGGCGACGACTCGGCCGGCGGCCTGGGCCTGGACCCGCACCGCAACCGCCTCGGCCTGCTGCTGCTCGCCGTGGTGCTGGCCTCGCTGGCCGCCGCGCTGACCGGGCCGGTCGCGTTCGTGGCGCTGGCGGTGCCGCACCTGACGCGGCTGCTGGCGGGCCCGCCGACCCCGGCGACGCTGGCGCTCACCGCGCTGACCGGCTCGCTGCTGCTGCTGGCCGCCGACCACCTCGTCCTGCACGTGCTGCCGGTGCACGGCCTGCCGGTCGGCGCCGTCACCGCGACGCTCGGTGCCCCCTGGCTGCTGGTGCTGATGATCCGCCAGGGCCGACTGCCGCAGAGGAGTTCCTGATGACCACCGCCAGCACCGCCGCCACCGCCGCCGGCCCCTCGGCCGGCACCGGACGGCTGGCCGCGCACGGCCTGCACCTGCGGTACGGCGACCGCCCGGTCGTCCGCGGCCTGGACCTGGAGCTGCCGGGCGGCGCGGTCACCGCGATCGTCGGCCCCAACGCGTGCGGCAAGTCGACCCTGCTGCGCGGTCTGGTCCGGCTGCTGGACCCGGCGGCCGGTACGGTCACCCTGGACGGCGCCGACATCCACCGGATGCCCGCCCGGGCACTGGCCCGCCGGATGGGTCTGCTGCCGCAGCAGCCGGTCACCCCGGAGGCGGTCACCGTGGAGGCGCTGGTCAGGCTCGGCCGCTACCCGCACCAGCGGATGCTCACCCCCTGGTCGGCCACCGACCAGGCGGCCGTGGAGGAGGCGCTGCGCCGGACCGGCACCGACGCGCTGCGCGACCGCCCGGTGGACCAGCTCTCCGGCGGCCAGCGCCAGCGCGCCTGGATCGCCCTGGCCCTGGCCCAGGACACCGACCTGCTGCTGCTCGACGAGCCGACCACCTTCCTGGACCTGCGGCACCAGCTGGACGTCCTCGACCTGGTCACCGACCTGCACCGGGACGCCGGGCGGACGGTGGTCATGGTGCTGCACGACCTCGGCCAGGCCGCCCGCTACGCCGACCACCTGGTGGTGCTCCGCGACGGCGAGCCGGCCGCGGCCGGACCGCCCGGCGAGGTGCTCACCGCCGAGCTGGTCGAGCAGGTCTTCCAGGTCCCCTGCCGCGTGATCCCCGACCCCGAGACCGGCACCCCGCTGGTCGTGCCGCTGGCCCGCCGCTGACCCCGCCTCCCGAGCTTCCGGCGGTGCCCCCGCGCGCCGCCGGCCCCGACCCTGCCCGAAAACACTCCCGCAAGGACAGAACCATGACCAACCGCAGACTCCCCGCCGCCGTGCTCGCCGCCCTGCTCTCCACCACCCTGCTGGCCGCCTGCGGCAGCGAGGGCACCACCGACGCGAAGCCGGCCGCGAGCCGGGCGGCGGGCGACTCCGCCGCGGTCTTCCCGCGCAGCGTCAAGCACGCGATGGGCACCGCCGAGATCAAGGCGCAGCCGAAGAAGGTCGTGGTGCTGGACTCGGGCGAGCTGGACGACGTCACCCTGCTCGGCATCACCCCGGTCGGCGCGGTCGCCCCGCACCTGAAGACCGAGGGCGGCTTCCCGGCGTACCTCAAGGGCAAGATCGACGGCACCAAGGACGTCGGCCCGATGGCCGAGCCGAACCTGGAGCTGATCGCCTCCCTCAAGCCGGACCTGATCCTGACCTCCAAGGTCCGCCACCAGAAGGTGTACGACAAGCTCAACGCCATCGCCCCGACCGTGATGGCCGAGACCACCGGCCAGCCGTGGAAGGAGAACCTGGCGCTGTACGCGCAGGCGCTGGGCAAGGAGGCCGAGGCGAAGAAGGCGCTGGCCGACTACGAGGCCCGCGCCGCCCAGCTCGGCGAGGCGGTCAAGGCCAAGTACGCCGGCAAGGCGCCGACCGTCTCCGTGGTCCGGTTCGTGGCCGGCCCGACCCGGCTGTACCAGAACGCCTCGTTCAGCGGCGTGGTGCTGAAGGACGTCGGCATGGGCCGCGCGATCCAGGCCCCGGACGTGGACAAGGCGATGCTGGAGGTCAGCCCGGAGCAGATCAACCAGGCCGATGCCGACCTGGTGTTCGTCACCACCTCCGACGACCCGTCCAAGACCAAGCAGGCCGAGGTCCAGCAGACCGCCGTCTGGCAGGGCCTGAACGCGGTGAAGAACAGCAAGGTCTTCACCGTGCCGGACGAGATCTGGATGTCCGGCATCGGGGTGCAGGCCGCCGACGAGATGCTCAAGGACATCGCCAAGGCCGCCGGCGTCGACGCGCCCAAGTAACCCTCCACCTCCACCACTCGTACCGGGGACTGATCACCATGCGGCTCTACCTGCTCGCCCTGAACCCGACCGACTCGGTCACCGACGGCTTCCTGCCGGCGGCGGCGAAGCTCGGCCTCGACGTCACGGTGCTGACCGACAGCGTCGAGGACCACCGCCGGGCCTACGCCGGCCGGGAGTTCAGACCGGAGCTGGTCGAGTGCGAGGTCCGCGACTTCCGCGCGGTGATCAGTACCGTCTCGCAACTGGCGGCCCCCGACGCCGTGTTCAGCAACAGCGACCACCTGCAGACGCAGACCGCGCTGGCCGCCGAGTACTTCGGGCTGCCCGCCAAGGACTGGAAGGCCGCGCTGCGCGCCAAGGACAAGGGCCTGCTGCGCCGCCACCTGGCGCTGACCGGCCTGGACGTGGTCCGCTCCGCCGAGCTGCCGCCCGGCGCGGACCCGGCCGGGCTGGATGTGCCCTTCCCCTGCGTGGTCAAGCCGCGCGAGGGGGTGGCCAGCGAGGACGTCTCGCTGGTCGCCGACGCCGCCGAACTCGCCGGCCGCTGCGCGGAGATCCGCGCCCGGCGGGCGGGGGCCACGCTGGTGGTGGAGGAGTTCCTGGCCGGCGAGCTGCACACCCTGGAGACCCTCGGGGACGGGCACACCCGGCACGTCCTCGGCGGCTTCCGGACCAGGATCTCCCCGCCGCCGGACTTCATCGAGGAGGTCCTCACCTACGTCCCGGCCCACCCGCAGGACGTCACCGCGCAGGTGCTCGCCCAGCTCGACGCGCTCGGCGTCGGACTCGGCGCCTGCCACACCGAGTTCGTCGTCCAGCCGGACGGCCGGGCCCGGCTCATCGAGGTCAACTACCGCGCCATCGGCGACCAGTGCGACCTGATGCTGGCGAAGATCCTCGACATCCCGCTCTTCGAACTGGTGCTGCGCGCCCACCTCGGCGAGCGGCTGCCCGCCGACCTCGGCCTGCGCACCGACCGCCGGGCCCGCAACCAGGCGGTCCTCGCCGACCGGGCCGGCACCCTCACCGCCGCCCCCGGCCCGTACGACAGCGAGGCCGACGGCGTCACCCTCTCCTACCGGCCCGCCCGCGCGGTCGGCGAGACCCACGAGCACTACCGGACCAACCGCGACTACCTGGGCGTGGTCTGGGCGATCGGCCCGAACCAGCAGGCGGCGGACGCGGCCGTCGCCGGGTTCGTCGCCGCCAACCGCTGGGAGATCACCCCGTGACCCCGGCCGAGCGGCTGACCCTGCGGGTGCTCTCCGCCCTGCTGCGCGAGGACGTGCTGGGCCTGCGCACCGGCGCCGTCGAGGAGCTGCGGGCCGACGGGCGGTGGCTGCGCAGCGGCCGGTTCGCCCTGCCGGTGGCGGCCGAGGGCTTCCAGTGCGAGGACGCCGTCCGGCTGCCGCTGCTGGAGGCCGACGGCGAGGAGCTGGGCGAGCTCCCGGAGATCCTGATGCGGCTGGCCGCGGACGCCGACCCGCTGGATCGCGCCGGCCACCTGGCCTTCGCCGAGGAGTGCCGGCAGACCCTGGCCACCATGGAGCTGCACGAGAGCGTCCGGGACGCGGTGCACGGCCGGCTCGCCGAGGCCCACGGCAAGGACCCGGCCCGGTGGACCGGCCTCGGCTCCTCGCTCGCCTTCGACACCCTCGCCGCCTACCTCGACCACCCGGTGTACCCGACCGCGCGCGGCCGATCCGGCCTCAGCGACGAGCAACTGCGGTCGTACGCACCGGAGTTCCACCCGTCGTTCGAGCTGCGCTGGCTGGCCGTGCCGGTCGGCGAGCTGGACGTGCACGGCGTGTCGCCACTCCCCGCCTGGTGGCCCAGCGCCCGGCAGCTCGGCGTGGACGGGCCGTTCCTGACCATCCCGGTGCACCCGCTGACCGTCGACCACCTGCCGGACCTGCCCGGCGCGGTCCTGATCGACGAGCCGTACCTGGAGGTGCTGCCGACCCTGTCGATGCGCACCGTCGCGGTCGCCCACGAGCCCTCGATCCACCTCAAGCTGCCGCTGGCCACCGCCACCCTCGGGATGCGCAACCGGCGCACCATCAAGCCCGGCACGCTCACCGACGGCGCCGCCGGCCAGCTCCTGCTGCAGGCCGTGCTGGAGCGCGAACCCCGCTTCGCCGGGCGCGTCCTGCACGCCGACGAGCAGTGCCACGCGCAGGCCGCCGGCGACGAACTGCTGGCCGTCCTGCTCCGCCGCTACCCGGCCGGCCTGGGCGACGCGGTCACCGTCCCACTGGCCGCGCTGCTCGCCCCGGCACCCGGCGGCCGGCTGGTCGTCGACCACCTCGCCGACCGCTTCTGGGCCGGCTCCGTCCGCGAGCTGTACCGCGAGCTGCTGGAGCTGCTGCTGGACTGGCAGACCACGCTGTTCGGGTACGGCATCGCGCTGGAGTCGCACCAGCAGAACACCTCGCTGGTGCTCGACACCCACCGCGGCCGGACCCGGCTGCGCCTGCTGTACAAGGACAACGACGGCCCCCGGATCAACCTGACCCGGCTCGGCGGCCTCGCCCCCTACCGCGACCTGTTCGACGACGAGCGGATCTTCGGCGACGGGGACCGGGCGCTCACCGACCTGTTCACCACCATCACCGGCCACCTGTGCACCGCCGCCCTCGCCTTCGGCCTCGCCGAGCACGGACGCCTCCCGCTGGAGGACGGCCTCGGGCTGCTGCGCGACACCCTCACCGCGGCGGTCGACCGGCTCGGCGAGGACGGCGCCGCGCTCCGCCGCGACCTGCTGGAGGCCGAACGGCTGCCGGTCAAGGCGATGGTGACCGCCGGCACCCTGCTGGCCAAGGACCGCTCCGGCGCCACCGACATCAACAAGCACTACACCGACGGGCCCAACTACCTGCTCCGCGCGGGGCGGTCGTGAGCACCGGGGCGCTGGAGCGCGGCACCCTCGCCGCGGGCCGGCCCACCGGGCTGGACCGCCGCCAGGTGCACGCGGTGGCCGCCTGCTACTTCGTCGCCTCGTTCGCCGCGCTCGGCCTGCCGCCGTACCTGACCGAGATCCTGCCCACCCTGGGCGACCGCGAGGGGCACTGGGCCGGGCTGCTGTACATCGTGCCGACCGTGTTCAGCGCGCTCGGCGCCCCGTTCTGGGGGCGGCTGGCGGACCGCTTCGGCCGCAAGCGGCTGCTGCTGCGCGCCCAACTCGGGCTCACCGTCTCCTTCCTGCTGGCGGGCGCGGCCGACTCGCTGGCCGGATTCACCGTCGCACTGGTCCTCCAGGGCTTCCTCGGCGGCACCTTCGCCGCCACCAACGGCTACCTCGGCGCCGCGCTGCGCGGCTCCGACCTCTCCCGCGCGCTCACCCTGATGCAGGGCAGCGCCCGCGCCTCGCTGGTCGCCGCGCCGATCCTGGTCGGCGCGCTCTCCCCGTGGATGCCGCCGCACCGGCAGTACCTGCTGATGGCCGTGCTGCCGCTGGCCGCCGCCGCCCTGCTCGCCTTCCTCCCGGAGCCCGAGCAGCCGCCCGGCCAGGCCGCGGCCACCGGCCCGGCGGCCGCCCCGGCGAAGCAGCTGCGCCTGCTCTACCTCTTCGAGTTCGCCTTCGTCTTCGCCACCATCGTCTCCTTCCCCTACCTGATCGCCCTGGTCGAGCAGCAGTTGCCCGGCGTCTCCGGCACGGTCTCCGGCGTGCTCTTCGCCCTGCCGCACCTGGTGTACCTGCTCACCGCCGGCCGCATCCACCACCTGTTCCACCACCGCCCGCGCACCGGCCTGTTCGCCGCCTTCGCGCTGGTCGGCCTCGGCCTCGCCGGGCACGGCGCCGCCCACTCGCTGCCCGCCTTCGTGCTCGCCCGCACGGCCCTCGGCGCCGGCCTCACCCTCGGCCTGGTCTGCCTGTCGGTCCTCGCTGCGGCCGCCGCCGAAGGACGGGCCCCGGGGCGGATGTTCGGCACCCTGGAGCTGGTCTCCAAGGGCGGCGCGGTCGCCGCCGGTGCCGCCGCCGCCCTGGTCAACGGCGCCTTCGGCCCGACCGCCCCCGTGCTCGCCGGCACCGCCGCGGCCGCGCTCGCCGCCGCACTCGTCCTCCTGACCCGCTGGAGCCCCCGATGACGACCACGCAGACCGACCGCCATCCCACGGCGGCGGGCCCGGACGCCCTGCCCACCGCCGACCACGCCGTCGCCCACACCCTGCTGAACTGCCTGCTCCGCGAGGTCTCCGCACCCGAGCACCAGACCGCCGTCGCCGACGGCACCCTGCTGCTGCGCCTCCCCCGCCGCGGCGCGCTGCTGCGGGTCGCGCTGCGCCGCACCTCGCTGCTCGGCGCGCACCGCTTCACCGGCCCGGTCTGCGAGCGGACCCCGGACGGCTGGCGGGAGCTGGCCTGGCGCGAGCTCGCCGAGCACGTCCGCGCGGAGCTCACCCTGCGCACCGGCGTGGCCAACGAGGAGTTCCTCGACCAGGTCGCCTCCAGCCACCACGGCGTCGAATCCGCGCTGGCCGCCCGCCCGGCCGACGGCGGCGACCCGTACCTGGAGTCCGAGCAGGCCCTGCTCTTCGGCCACCGCTTCCACCCGGCGCCCAAGTCCCGCTCCGCCGCCCGCGGCTCCTGGTCCGACTACGCGCCCGAGGCGCGCGCCGCGTTCCGGCTGCGGCACCTCGCCGTCCGCACCGAGTACATCGCCCAGGACACCGCCGACCCGGCCGCGCTCGCCCACCTGGACGCCCTGCGCACCGTCCCCGACGGCTACACCCTGCTGCCGGCCCACCCCTGGCAGTACCGGCTGCTGGCCGACCACCCGCTGCTGCGCGCCGCCCTGGACCGCGGCGACGTCCTCGACCTCGGCGAGGGCGGCACCCCGTACGCGGCCACCGCCTCGGTGCGCACCCTGTACGGCGAGGGCGCGTTCCTCAAGTTCAGCCTCAACGTGCGGATCACCAACTGCCTGCGGAAGAACTCCGCGTACGAGCTCACCGGCGCCGTCACCCTGACCCGGCTGCTCGCCGGGCCGCTCGCCGACCTGGCCGGGCGCTTCCCCGACGCGGCGATGCTGCGCGAGCCCGCCTTCCGCACCCTGGCGCTGCCCGGCGCCGACGGCACGCCCGACACCTCGCTGTTCGAGGGCTTCGGGCTGATCGTCCGGGAGGGCCTGGACGAGGTCGTCCGACCCGGCCTCACCCCGCTGCTCGCCGCCGCCGTCGCCGACGAGTACCCGACCAGCCCCGCACAGGTCTCCGCGCTGCTCGGCGACCGCGACGCCGCGGCCGCCCGCGCCTGGTGGGCCGCCTACCTGCGGCTGGTCGTCCCGCCCGTGCTCGCCGCCTACTTCGACCACGGCATCGTCCTGGAACCTCACCTGCAGAACGTCCTGGTCTGCGTGGACGCCGACGGCCGCCCCGCCCAGGTGCTCTTCCGCGACCTGGAGGGCACCAAGCTGCTCCCCGAGCACAACGCCGCCCTGCTCGCCGCCCTGCCCGCCGACGTCGCCGGGCCGATGACCTACGACGCGCAGCGCGGCTGGGACCGCGTGGTCTACTGCCTGCTCGTCAACCACCTCGCCGAACTGCTCGCCGCCCTCGCCGACCGGCACCCCGAGCTGGAGGCCGGGCTCTGGGAGGAGGTCGGCGCGGCGCTCGGCGCGTACGCCGACGCCCACGGCTGCCCGCCCCGGCTGGCCGCCCTGCTGGCAGGCGTCCCGCTCCCCGCGAAGGCCAACCTGCTCACCCGCTGGACCCGCCGCCCGGACCGCGAGGCGGGCTACGTCCCGCTGGCCTCCCCGCTGTCCCTGCCCGCCGGAGCCTGCGCCCCGCTCCCGGCGACCGCAGCCGTCCCCGCACCGGCCGCCCCCACCGCCGCACCCGCCGCCGCACCCGCCAAGGAGTACGCGTGACCGTCCCGACCGCAGCGGCCGAGCTGGCCGAACTGCCGGCGTACCTGTACGACCTCGCGGCGCTGCGCTCCCACGCGGCCGCGGTCCGCGCCGCCCTGCCCGACCGGGTCGAGCTGTACTACGCCGCCAAGGCCAACCCCGAGGCGCCGGTGCTGACCGCGCTCAGCGGCCTGGTGGACGGCTACGAGGTTTCCTCCGGCGGCGAGTTGGCGCACGTCCACGCCACCGTCCCGGACGCGCCGCTGGCCTTCGGCGGCCCCGGCAAGACGCCCGAGGAGATCGCCGCCGCACTGCGGCTGCCCGCCGTCCGGCGCTGGCACGTGGAGAGCGAGCGGGAGCTGCACGCGCTCGCCGCGGCCGCCGCCACCGCCGACCGGCCCGTGGACGTCCTGCTCCGCGCCAACCTCCCGGTCGGCGACGGCGCGCTCGCCGGCGTCGCGCTGGCCATGGGCGGCCGCCCGACCCCGTTCGGCATGGACCCCGACCGGATCGAGGCCTGCCTCGCCCTGCTGGCCTCCCCCGGCTTCGAGCACCTGCGGCTGCGCGGCATCCACGCCCACCTGGCCAGCGGCCTGCCCGCCGACGAGCAGCTGCGCCTCGCCGAGCGGATCGTCACCTGGTCTACCGAGCTGGCCGCCCGCCACCGCCTCCCGCTGCACGAGGTCAACGTCGGCGGCGGGATGGCCGTCGACTACGACGACCCGGACGCCCGCTTCGACTGGGCCCGGTTCGGCGAGGGCCTCGGCAAGCTGCTGGCCCCGCACCCCGGCCTGACCCTGCGGATCGAACCCGGCCGCGCCCTCACCGCGTACTGCGGCTGGTACGCCACCGAGGTGCTCGACGTGAAGCGCAGCCACGGCGAGGACTTCGCGGTGGTCCGCGGCGGCACCCACCACCTGCGCACCCCGGCCACCCGCGGCCACTCCCAGCCCTTCACGGTGCTGCCCGTCGACCACTGGCCGCACCCGTGGCCCCGTCCCGGCGCCACCGACGCCCCGGTCACCGTCTCCGGCCAGCTGTGCACCCCCAAGGACGTGCTCGCCGCCCGCACCCCGGTCGCCGCACTGCGGGCCGGCGACCGGCTGCTCTTCGCGATGGCCGGCGCCTACGCCTGGAACATCTCGCACCACGAGTTCCTGATGCACCCGCGCCCGGCGTTCCACTATCTGGACCCCGCCGACCCCCGGTAACCGCTGCTCAGCGCGCCGTCCACTGCGCGACCGCCCGCACGGACGTGCGAGAGTGGTACCAGCGGAAGGGAGCGGGCGCGTGCTGATGGAGAAGGTGGCGGAGATCCTCGCCGAGGCGTCGGCGGAGGCGGTGGAACCCAGGTTCCGGGCGCTGGCCGCCGGCGAGGTGATGGAGAAGGCGCCCGGCGAGGTGGTCACGGTCGCCGACCGTGAGGCCGAGCAGATCATCTCCCGTCGGCTGCGCGAACTGCTCCCGGTGCCGGTGGTCGGCGAAGAGGCGGTCTCCGCCGACCCCGAGCTGGCCCGCTCCCTGCACACCGAGCCCGCCGTCTGGCTGGTCGACCCGGTGGACGGCACCTCGAACTTCGTGGCCGGCCGCCCGGACTTCGCGGTGATGGCCGCGCTGGTCCGCGCCGGGCAGACCGTGGCGTCCTGGATCTGGCAGCCGGTCACCGGGACGGCGTACAGCGCCGAGCTCGGCGCCGGCGCCTGGCGCGACGGCCACCGGCTGACCTGCCCGCCGCCCGCCGCGGAGCCGGAGAAGTGGCGCGGCGTCCTGAAGTCCCGCTTCCTCGACCCGGCGGCCCACCACCGGCTGCGGGCCAACGCCCGGGCCTTCGACCACCTCGATCCCGGCCGCAGCTCGGCCGGGATCGAGTACCCGCTGATCACCGTCGGCGAGCAGGACTTCATCCTGTACTGGCGCACCCTGCCGTGGGACCACGCGCCCGGCTCGCTGCTGGTCAGCGAGGCCGGCGGCCGCTCCGCCCGGCTGGACGGCCTCCCCTACCGGCCCGAGGCCCCCGGTTGCCAGGAGGGCCTGCTGGTCGCCGCCGACCCGGAGCAGTGGGAGCGGATCCACCGCATCCTGCTGGACGGCGACTCCCCCGCGTAGGCCGCCGTCCCCGGGCTCACGCCCGCAGGCGGGGATCCCCGCGGGCCCCGGAGCGCCTCCCTGCCGGAGGCGGGAGCCGTCGGGCTTCCGGCTTCCGGCTTCCGGCTTCCGGCTTCCGGCTTCCGGCTTCCGGCTTCCGGCGCGAAGCGTACCGTCGGTGGCGGCCGCCGGGCCGGAGGCCGAGGACCCGCCGGTGGTCGCTGCCCGCGGGCCCTACCAGACCACCGGCAGGCGCTCCGGCAGGCGCTTGATGAAGCCCGGGCGCCAGGCCAGCTGCTCCACCGGGAGGGCGAGCCGCAGCTCGGGCAGCCGCTCGACCAGCGCGGTGATGGCGATCTCCGCATGGGTGCGGCCCAGCGCCGAGGCCGGGCAGAAGTGCCGGCCGCCGCCGAACGCCAGGTGCGGGTTGGACTCCCGGTCGAAGTCGATCCGCTCCGGGTGCGGGAAGACCTCCGGGTCGTTGTTGGCGCCCTCGATCAGCACCAGCACCAGCTCGCCCCGCTCCACCTCCACCTCGCCCAGCCGCACGTCGGCGAGCGCGATCCGGGGCAGCGCGTCGCCGATCGACAGGTTGTAGCGCAGCAGCTCGTCCACCGCCCGGCCGATCACCTGCGGCTCGCGGCGGATCCGCTCGGCGAGCTCGGGCCGCTCCACCAGGTGGATGATGGCGTGCAGCAGGAACGAGGAGGTGGAGACCGCGCCCGCGCCGAACAGCGACAGGGCGACGGTGGCCAGCAGTTCGTCGCTCACCCGGTCCGCGGCGTCCGGCGAGCGGCGCAGTTCGGCGAACCGGCCGAGCAGGCCCTGGGTGGGCTCCGCGTTCAGCTGCTCGACCATGTAGCCGAGATCCTTGTACCAGTTCGGGGTCGAGCCCTCGAAGGGCTTCGGGCTGGTGATGAACGCGACGTCGATGCCGGCCATCAGCCGGCGCCAGTCGTCGGTGGGGATGCCGAGCAGCCGGCAGTGCAGCGCGGCCGAGTACGGCTCGGTGAAGCCGTCGCGCAGCTCGCCGGGGGCGCCCTGGGCGACCAGGTCGTCGATCAGCCGGTGCGCCTGCGCCTCCAACCAGCCCGCCAACTCGCGGTCGGCGCGCGGCGAGAGGGTCTTCATCACGGCGTCGCGCAGGCCGGCGCTGTTGATGTTGCCCATGTTGTCGACCACCTCCGGCGGGATGGTCAGCGCGTACTGGCGCGGCACCCCCGGGTTGGCGGTGTCCTTGAGGCTGAAGCGCTCGTCCTCCAGCACCTGCTTGGCCAGCGCGTAGTTGCTCACCAGCCACGCCTCGTCGCCGGTCATGGTGCGGACCCTGGCCACCGGGTGCTTCTCCCGCAGCAGGTCCACCTCCTCCGGGAGCACGTCGCCGCGCCGGTCGAGCGGGAACGTGAACTCGGGCTGTACCGCGGTCATTCGGGGGTCTCTCCTTGGTTCGGAACGCTGGGGCGGGTCGGTCAGGCAGCGGCGGCGGTCTGCGGGACGGCGGCCGGACGGACCACCGCGTACCCCTGGGCGGGCACCGCGCGCAGGCCCTCGGAACGGCCGAACAGCACCGGGGTGAGCGGCAGTTCGACGTGGTAGCAGGAGACGGACGAGGCCACGCCGAGCAGCGCCGGGGTGTCCAGGAAGAACGGCAGCTCGGCGGCGATGTACTCGACCCCGGCGGCCAGCTGCCCGGCGTCGGGTCCGTCGGCCCCGGCCGGCCGGGACCGCAGGAAGGCCCCGGCCATACCCTCCGTCGCCGCCCGCAGCACCGGGTCGACGGCCAGTGCGTGCAGCACCTCGCGGTGCAACTCCCGGTAGGCGGGCCGGTCCTGGAACTCGGAGAGCCCGTGCACCCCGACCCGGCTGCACGCCGCCTCGGCCACCGCGGTGCGGATCCGTCTCCGGGTGGCCTTCACCTCCTTGGCGGCCCGCCGCTCGGCCTGTTCGGGCGGGTAGCCGGACGCCGCGTACTGGGCGTCCACGTGCAGATCGGCGTAGACGATGTCGACGGCATCGAAGAACTCGCGTCCCCAGACGACGAGTTCGGCGATCCGCCGAGAAGTGAAATAGCTGTTTCCCGGACTCACGCCGATCAACAGGTGGTCTGCCCGGTCGAACACCGCCCGGCAGCGCTCGGAGAACGGTTCCGCCTCGAACATGCTGAATGTGGTGCTCAGGAGCGTTTCGCTCATGCCGCGGCCTCCGCGTAGCAGAACTGAGTACAGAGGAAAGGGGATTCACCGCAGCCGTCGCACGGCGCCGGGCCGTCGGGATGGGACGGGCCGGGGGCAGACGGCGGGAACCGCCCGGGGTGCGGGCGGGGAGAAGGAGGACGAGGTCCTGGGGGTGCTAGGGCTGCCCAGCAGTCATGCGATCACGCATGGACGGAGCTCCCTCGCGCCGCTAGTCCCTGGGAGCCGAGTGCTCCCGGTGTGGCGGCGACTACGAGAAGTTACCGCCGAACGCGGCTGAATCCGCAAGTCCGGAAGAGGAGATGGCGGAATTCCGCCCGCACACGGCCGAAAACACGTGGACAGGCGGAAGAATGTATGTTCACGGACCCTGGACGGAGCATTCCGGTGAATGGCCGTCAGCATTCACGGCCAGTGTACATTCCTCCGATCCTCTTGCCCGGAAGGGCGATTCGGCTAGGACGATCCGGCCACCCGGCGGCCCGTCCCCACCACCGCGGCCAGCAGGGCGGCCAGGTCGGCGGGCGTGGTGTGCGGGTTGAGCAGGGTCAGCTTCAGCCGCACCCGGCCGGGCCCCTCGCCCGGGAGCTCGGTGCGGCCCACCACCGCCCGGCCGGAGCGCAGCAGCTCACGGCGGAGCTCGGCGTTGACCCGGTCGGCGTCCGCGCGCCGCTCCGGCAGGAAGCGGAAGACCACGCTGGTCAGCACCGGGTCGCAGTGCAACTCCAGCGACGGCTCGGCGGCTACCAGCGCCGCGGCGGCGTGCGCCAGGTCGTGGCAGCGGTCGACCAGCTCGCCGAGCCCGGCACGGCCCAGCGTGCGCAGGGTGACCGCCAGCTTGAACGCGTCCGGTCGGCGGGTGGTGCGCAGCGACAGGCCCAGCAGGCTCGGATAGCCGGCCTCCTCGTCGTCGGCCGGGTTCAGGTACACGGCGCGGCGGGCCAGCGAGGCGTAGGCGGCCCGGTCACGGACCAGGAACACCCCGGCGGCGGCGGGCTGCCAGCCCAGCTTGTGCCAGTCGAGCGAGACCGAGTCCGCGGCGGCGACGCCGTCGAGCAGCGGCGCCAGCCGGTCCGAGAGCAGCGCGCCACCGCCGTACGCCGCGTCCACGTGCAGCCAGGCGCCGTACCGGGCCGCCAGCTCGGCCGCCTCCGGCAGCGGGTCGACCGCCCCGGTGTCGGTGGTGCCGGCGGTGGCCACCACCGCGACCGGCGTCTCGCCGCGCCGCCGGACCCCCTCCAGTGCCTCGGCGAGCGCCGCAGGGTCCATCCGCAGCGTCCGGTCGACGGCGACCGGGAGCACGGCGCGTTCACCGAGGCCGAGCAGCGCGGCCGCGCGCTGCACGGAGAAGTGCGCCGCCGCGGAGGCGAGGACCCGCGGCCGGGCGGCGGCCGGGACGCCTACCGACTCCACGTCCGGGCCGAGCCGCTGGTCCCGCGCCAGCATCAGGCCCATCAGGTTGGACTCCGTACCGCCCGAGGTCAGCACCCCCGCCGAGCGGGCCGGGTCGAAGCCGACCAGCGCCGCCAACTCGGCCAGCAGCCCGGTCTCCAGCGCGGTCGCGGCGGGCGCCTGGTCCCAGGAGTCCTGCGACGGGTTGAGCGCGCTGACCGCCAGGTCGGCGGCGGCGGCGACGGCCAGCGGTGGGCAGTGCAGGTGCGCGGCGCACGCCGGGTCGGCGGGGTCGGCGCCGCCGTACGCGAGCAGCTCGGTGAACCGCGCCAGCGCTTCGGGGCCCGGGGCGGCCGCCATCGCCTCCCGGACCAGCGCGGTGACCGCGGCGGGCTCGCCCGCGACGATCGGCCCGCCGCGCCGCGCCGCACCGGCGGCGAGCGCGGCCAGCACGGTGTCGAGCAGCGGGCCCAGCGCCGCGGGCGTCGCGAGCGCGGGGCGCCGCGGGCCCGCGGGCCCGCCGGGCGCGACCGGCCCCGGAGCGCGGCGGACGTGCTGCGAGGGCCGCCCGCCCGGCCGCCCTCGCGGCCCCTCGGTCCCGTGCGCGCCGTCGCCGCTCATGCCGCGGCGATCGCGTCGCAGAGGCGGTCCAGGACGGCCTCCGTCTGCTCGTCGGTGATGGTGAGCGGTGGGAGCAGGCGCAGCACCGCGTCGTGGCGCCCGCCGAGCTCGACGATCAGGCCGCGGGCGAGGCAGGCCTCCCGCACCCGGACGGCGAGCCGCGGGTCCGGCGGCAGGGCGCCGCAGCTGTCGGGCTCGGCCGCGGGGTCGACCAGCTCGACGCCCAGCATCAGGCCGCGGCCGCGGACGTCGCCGATCACCGGCAGCCGGCCGCGCGCGCCGTCCAGGCGGGCGGCCATCCGGGCGCCGACCGTCTCCGCGCGCGCCACCAGCCCGTTGGCGGCGACGAAGCGCAGCGTCGCCGCGCCGGCCGCCATGGCGAGGGTGTTGCCGCGGAAGGTGCCGGTGTGCGCGCCGGGCCGCCAGCCGTCGTACTCCTCGCGGTAGACCACCACGGCGAGCGGCAGGCTGCCGCCGATCGCCTTGGACAGGACCATCGCGTCGGGCACCACACCGCTGTGCTCGACGGCCCACATCGCGCCCGTCCGGCCGACGCCGGTCTGCACCTCGTCGAGGATCAGCGGGATGCCGCGCTCGGTGGTGATCCGCCGCATCTCGCGCAGCCAGCCGTCGGGGGCGGGGACGACGCCGCCCTCGCCCTGCACCGCCTCGACGATCATCGCGGCGGGCGGCAGCACCCCGCCGGAGGGGTCGTCGAGCAGCCGCTCGGTGTACGCGGCGGAGAGCTCGGCGCCGCGCTCGCCGCCGACCCCGAACGGGCAGCGGTAGGAGTACGGGAACGGCAGCCGGGTGACCTCGCCGCCGCTGGGCAGCGGCTCCTTGACCGCGACGCTGCCGGTGACGGCGAGGGCGCCGGCGGTCATGCCGTGGTACGCGCCGGTGAAGGCGAGCGCGCCGCGCCGGCCGGTGGCGGTCTGCATCAGCTTGAGCGCGGCCTCCACCGCGTCGGTGCCGGCGGGGCCGCAGAAGTGGATCCGGGCCCGCTCGGCGAAGCCGGCGGGGAGGCTCTCCAGCAGGGCGGTGGTGAAGTCGTCCTTCTCGGCGGTCGCCAGGTCGAGCAGGTGGAGGGGTGCGCCGCTGTCCAGGGTGCGGCGGATCGCCTCCAGCACCACCGGGTGGTTGTGACCGAGGGCGAGGGTGCCCGCGCCGGAGAGGCAGTCCAGGTAGCGGCGGCCGTCGGCGCCCTCCACCGTCATGCCGTTGGCCCGGACCGGCACGATCGGGAACGACCGGGCGTAGGTGCGGGCGGCCGACTCGCGGATGCGCTGGCGGCGCAGGATCGCGTCGCCGGCGGGGGCCGGCGTGGCGGTGCCGACGGTGAGGGTCACAGCAGGGCTCTCCCTTGACTTAGGTAAGCCTAACTTTACCGCCCATGATCGGCCCGGCCGGCTCCACCGCCGAAGACCACCCGTACGAGTGACAACCCGCCCACCGGGACAAACGAGCCACCGCCCCGGGGGTCACGGCCCCCTATCGTGAGGACGGACTGCCGGACCGGGACGACCCACCCAGCGGGAGCACAGCATGGGCCTCATCCACATCGAGATGTTCGCGACCCTCGACCTCGTCGGGCAGGCACCCGGCGGCCCCGACGAGGACCCGGAGGGGTTCCCGTTCGGCGGCTGGCAGGCGCCCCTGCTGGACGAGGTCACCGGCGCGCAGATCGGCGCCGCGTACGAGGGCACCGACGCCCTGCTGCTCGGCCGGCGGACGTACGACATCTTCGCCGCCTACTGGCCGCACCAGAAGGGCGGCGAGGACGGCGACATCGCCACCCTCTTCAACGGCATCCCCAAGTACGTCGCCTCCCGCGGCACGCCCGACCTGCCGTGGGCCGGCTCCACCCGGCTCGGGCCCGACCTCGCCGCCGCGGTGCGGGAGATCCGCGACCGGCACCGGAACATCAAGGTGGTCGGCAGCCTCGACCTGGTGCAGACCCTGCTGCGCGAGAAGCTCTTCGACCGCCTCGACCTCTGGATCCACCCGATCGTCCTCGGCGTCGGCAAGAAGCTCTTCGACGGCGGCGCCGTCCCCACCAACCTCACCCTCCTCGAACCGCCGGCCGCCGCCCCCAGCGGCACCGTCCTCCTCCGCTACGGCCTCGCCGACGGCATCCCCGCCACCGGCGACATGAGCGCCCCCGACCGCGGCCTCTGACCGGAGGACCGGCCTGCGGCCGTCGCGGCCGCCCGACGGGATCCGGCAGCGAGGGCCTAGGCTGAGGATCATGTCCTACGAAGCCGAACTGGCCGCCACTCGCGCCTTCTTCGCGGCCCGGGCCGCCGGCTGGGACGCCAAGTTCCCGGACGACGGGCCGCGGTACGCCGCCGCGATCGCCGAACTCGGGCCGCTGGACGGCGCGGTGGTGCTGGACGCCGGCTGCGGCACCGGCCGGGCGCTGCCGCTGCTGCGGGCCGCCGTCGGCGGGGCGGGCACCGTGCTCGGGCTCGACCTCACGCCCGAGATGCTCGCCCGGGCCGCCCGGCACGCCGGTGACGCGGCGCTGGTCGCGGGCGACTGCGGGCGGCTGCCGCTGCGCGACGGCGCGCTGGACCTGGTGTTCGGCGCCGGTCTGATCTCCCACCTGCCGGGCCCCGCACGGGGGTTGCGCGAACTGGCCCGGGCCACCCGGACCGGCGGCCGGCTCGCGCTCTACCACCCGGTCGGCCGCGCGGCCCTCGCCGCCCGGCACGGTCGCCGGCTCACCCCGGACGACCTGCGGGCGGAGCCCAACCTCCGTCCGCTGCTGGCCTCCGCCGGCTGGCGCCTGGACTCCTACACGGACCGGGACACCCGTTTCCTGGCCGTCGCCACCCGCGTCTGATCAGGGGCGCCGTTCGCGCCAGCGGTAGGAGAGCTCGGGCCGGCCGACCTGGCCGTACTGGGGTTCGCGGGCGGCGAGGCCGCTGTCCACCAGGTGCTCCAGGTAGCGGCGGGCGGTGATCCGGGAGACGCCCGCCGCCGCGCCGACGGCCGCGGCGGACAGGCCGGACTCCGCGGCCCGGAGCACCCCCGCGACGGTGTCCAGGGTGGGCGCGGACAGGCCCTTGGGGAGGGCGCTGCGCTCGGGGGTGCGGAGCAGCGCGAGGGCCTGGTCGACCTCGTCCTGACCGGTGGCGTCGCCGGTGCGGGCGAGTTGGGCGCGGTACTGGGCGTAGCGCTCCAGGCGGTCGCCGAGCGCGGCACCGCTGAACGGCTTGAGCAGGTACTGCACCACCCCGGCGGAGACGGCCTGCCGGACCATCGCCAGGTCGCGGGCGGAGGTGACGGCGATGATGTCGGCGCCGTGGCCGGCGGCGCGCAGGGTGCGGCAGAGCTGGAGGCCGTGGCCGTCGGGGAGGTACAGGTCGAGCAGGATCAGGTCGACGGGGGTGCCGGCGGCGCGGGCGCGCTCCAGGGTGCGCAGGGCCTCGCCGCAGCTGTGCACGGTCGCGAAGGCGTGGAAGCCCGGGGCGCGCTGCACGTAGAGCGCGTGCGCGGCCGCCGCGACCGGATCGTCCTCGACCACCAGCACGGAGATGGCGCCCTCCCCCGCCCCGCCGCGCTGCCCGGGGATCATCGGGGGACCTCCGCGGTGTGCGCCGCGCGCCGCAGCGGCAGGTGGACGGTGAGGACGGCGCCGCGGTCGCGGGCGACGTCGATCCGGCCGCCGTTGCGGCGGGCGGTCTGGGCGACCAGGGCGAGGCCGAGGCCGCGGCCGTGCTGCTTGGTGGTCCAGCCGCGGCGGAAGACCTCGCCGACCGCGCCGGGGTCGATGCCGGCGCCGGTGTCGGCGACCCGGAGCAGCAGGTCGCCGTCGTCGACGCGGGCGGTGACGGTGACCTCGGGGGTGCCGGGGTGCCGGGCGGCGTTCTCGATCGCGGCGTCGACGGCGTTGTCGATCAGGTTGCCGAGCAGGGTGACCAGGTCGCGGGCGGCGAGGTGGTCGGGGAGGACGCCGTCGTCGATCCGGCTGTCCTCGGTGAGGACGAGGTCGACGCCGCGTTCGGCGGCCTGGGCGGCCTTGCCGAGCAGCAGGGCGGCGAGGACGGGTTCGCCGACGGCGGCGACCACCTTGTCGGTGAGCCGCTGGGCGAGGGCGAGTTCGGCGGTGGCGAACTCCACCGCGTCCTGGTGGCGGCCGAGTTCGATCAGGGACACGACGGCGTGCAGCCGGTTGGCGGCCTCGTGGGCCTGGGCGGCGAGGGCGTCGGCGAAGCCGCGGACGGTGTCCAGTTCACCGGTGAGGCCCTGGAGTTCGGTGTGGTCGCGGAGGGTGACCACGGTGCCGAGGCCGGGTCCGACGGCGGAGGTGTTGAGCAGGACGACGCGTTCCGCGGTCAGGTGGACCTCGTCGCGGACCGGCGCCGGGGCGGTGAGTGCCCGGGTGAGCGAGCCGGGCAGGCCGAGCGCGTCGACCGGCACGCCGGTCAGGTCGCCGTCCAGGCCGAGCAGTTCGCGGGCGGCGTCGTTGCACAGCACGACCCGGCGGGCGCCGTCCAGCAGGACCAGGCCCTCGCGGACGGAGTGCAGGGTGGCCTGGTGGTAGTCGTACAGGTGGCTGAGCTCGTCGGCGCCCATGCCGTGGGTGTGCCGCCGCAGCCGGGAGTTGGCGAGGTAGGTGCCGGCGCCGCCGAGCAGCAGGGCGGCCGCGGCGACGCCGGTGAGGGCGAGCAGCGGGGTGCGCAGCTGGTCGCTGATGGCGTGCAGGGTGATGCCGGCGCTGACCAGGCCGACCACCCGGCGGTCGCCGTCGAGGACCGGGGCGATCACCCGGACCGAGGGGCCGAGGGTGCCGGTGGCGGTCTCGGCGTAGACCTGCCCGTCGAGCGCCTGCTGGATGTGGCCGACGTACGGCTTGCCGATCTGGGCGGGGTCGCGGTGGGTCCAGCGGATGCCGTGCGGGTCCATCACGGTGATGAAGTCGACGCCGGTGTCGATCCGGACCTGCTCGGCGTACGGCTGGAGGACGGCGCTCGGGTCGGGGCCGGCGGCGGCGGTGCGGACCGTCGGGGAGTCGGCGAGGGCGACGGCGACGGCGGTGGCCTGGCGGCGGACCGACTCCTCGTAGCGGTGCGCGGTGAACAGGTACGCGAGGACCGCGCCGCCGGCGACCACGGCGGCGACGATGACCACCTGCACCGCGAACAGCTGCCCGGCGAGGCTGCGCAGCACGCGGCGGCGCCGGGGAGGGTTCGGGTGGACGGGCATACCGGACAGTGTGCCTGGCCCGGGCGCCGGCGGGACGGCCCGGGCGGCGTGAACTCTATGAACGCAAACGTGACCCGCGTCACGGTCGGCCCGGATAGTCGTGTCCGGCCCACCACCCGGGCCGCCGGCCCTCCCCCCGGGGCCGCAGGGACAGCAGGGCGAAGGAGCCGCTGGCATGGCGACGACGGAAGAGACGAGACCGCGGGCGCGGACCGACCGGACCCACCGGCTGTACCTGGCGGTGATCGTCGCGGTGGTCGCGGGCATCGTGGTGGGCCTGGCGGCGCCGGGGTTCGCGGTGGAGCTGAAGCCGGTCGGCACCGGCTTCGTCAACCTGATCAAGATGATGATCAGCCCGGTGATCTTCTGCACCATCGTGCTGGGCGTCGGCTCGGTCACCAAGGCGGCGAAGGTCGGCCGGGTCGGCGGCCTGGCGCTCGGCTACTTCCTGGCCATGTCGACGGTGGCACTGGGCATCGGCCTGGTGGTCGGCAACCTGCTGGAGCCCGGGTCCGGGCTGCACCTGACCGCCGCGCTGGCCAAGTCCGGGCACGCCCAGGCGGCGGCCGGCGGCGCCACCTCGACCGCCGACTTCCTGCTCGGCACCATCCCGACCACCGCGTTCTCCGCGCTGACCGAGGGCAAGGTGCTCCAGACCCTGCTGGTGGCGCTGCTGGCCGGCTTCGCGCTGCAGGCGATGGGAGCGGCGGGCGCGCCGGTGCTGCGCGGCGTCGAGCACCTGCAGCGGCTGGTCTTCCGGGTGATGTCGATGATCATGTGGGTGGCCCCGCTCGGCGCCTTCGGCGCGATGGCGGCGGTGGTCGGGGCGACCGGCACGGCCGCGCTGAAGAGCCTCGCGGTGATCATGATCGGTTTCTACCTGACCTGCGTGCTGTTCGTGGTCGTGGTGCTGGGCCTGCTGCTGCGGCTGGTCGCCGGCGTCAACGTGTTCACGCTGCTGCGCTACCTCGGCCGGGAGTTCCTGCTGATCCTCTCCACCTCCTCCTCGGAGAGCGCGCTGCCCCGGCTGATCGCCAAGATGGAGCACCTGGGCGTCAGCCGTCCGGTGGTCGGCATCACCGTTCCGACCGGCTACAGCTTCAACCTGGACGGCACCGCGATCTACCTGACCATGGCGTCGATCTTCGTCTCCGAGGCGCTGGACAAGCCGATGTCGCTCGGCCAGCAGCTCTCCCTGCTGCTCTTCATGGTGATCGCCTCGAAGGGCGCCGCCGGGGTCACCGGCGCGGGCCTCGCCACGCTGGCCGGCGGCCTCCAGTCGCACCGGCCGGAGCTGGTGGACGGCGTCGGCCTGATCGTCGGCATCGACCGCTTCATGTCGGAGGCGCGGGCGCTCACCAACTTCGCCGGCAACGCGGTGGCCACCGTGCTGATCGGGCACTGGACCCGCGAGCTGGACCGCGAGCGGATGGCCGAGGTGCTGGCCGGGCGGGCGCCGTTCGACGAGACCACGCTGGTGGACGCCGGCCACGGCCCGGCGGCCTGGGTGCCGCCGCAGCCGGGGGCGCCGTCGCTGGAGAAGTCCGCCGGCTGACCCCGCCCCCACGGACCGCCCCGGTCCGGCGCCGCGTCTGTCTCCAACCCCCCGGAGCGCGGCCGCCGGGCCGGGGCCCTTCCGGTTACGGCGCCGGCGCGCGGTCAGACCGCCGCCTGGCCGCTGACCGCCCAGGCCAGGCCGGTCGCCGGGTCCTCGACCGCCAGGTGCAGGTAGCAGAGCTCGTCGTCCGACTCGCACCAGGTGAAGCAGCGCAGCCGCGCCACCAGCGCCTCCACCTCGGCGCGCTCCAGCACGGTCTCGCCGGTCATCGCGGTGAGCAGCCGCCACACCGCGAGCCGGCCCTGCGCGGCGCCGTGCCCGGGGCCGCCGGAGGCCAGCTGCAGCAGCGCGGGGTAGGCCGCCGGGAAGGTGAGCGGGCCGCCGGTCACCCGGTCGGTGTCCGCCAGGTGGGCCGCGGCCTGCTGGGCCGCGCCGCGGACGCAGACGGCGGACGCCCAGGGCGCCATCGCGCCCAGCAGACGGGTCGCCGCCAGCTCGGGCGCGAGCGGGCCGGGCCGGGGCAGGTCCACCGGGCCGAGGCCCTCGCGGTCGGCGGGCAGCGCCCGCAGCGCCAGCCGGGCCCCGCCGCCGGGCAGGTACTCGCGGACCGGCCCGACGCCCTCGCGGCAGGCCGCCTCCCAGGGTTCCAGGGCGTACGGGACGCCCCCGGGATCGGGCTCGACCCCGTGCGCGAGGTCCTCGCCGAGCAGCACCCGGGTGTGCGCGACCAGCCGGCGCACCGGCGCCGGATCCAGCAGCGGGGCGAGCCGCAGCCACGTGTGGCGGGTCGCCAGCACCTCCCAGAACGGCCCGGCGTCGTGGTCCCCGACGGTCGCGGCGGTGCCCGGGGCGCCGTCGCGGTCGAAGAGGCGGGCCGCGAGCTCCGGCGGCGCGAAGTACGCGAGCAGGTGGCCGAGCGGCCCGGCGGACGGCGCACCGGCCGCCCTGGCCTGCCGGAACCGGCCGAGCAGCTCCGGCCAGCGGCCCTCGGCGGCCAGGGCGAGCGCGCCCGGCGCGCGGTCCTCGTGGACGATCATTTCGTCAGCCTACGAGCGGAAGGTCCGACCGCGGCGCAACGCGGCGGACATGTCGTCCGGCGTTCCTACTGCGGCGGCTTCCCGCCGGTCAGGACCCAGCGGACGTCGACGAAGCCGCTCTGCTGCTCGGTCAGCCGGCCGTCGCGGACCTGCTGGAAGGTGACCCAGGTGTTCACCAGCCGGGGCGACTCGGCGCTGGGCAGCATGTCGGTCATGCCCCAGGTGAGCGGCGGGGTGGCGCCGCCGGTGTCCAGGGTGTCGCCGCTGTCCAGCTGGGTGCGCAGCGTCTTGGCGCTGAGCGGGGTGCCGGCCTCGCGGAGCCGGTCGGCGGCCTGGAGGAAGACCTGGTAGGCGACCCAGGTGGTCTGCACGCCGAGGTCGGAGGTGTCGATCCGGCGGTCGTCGGCGGCGGTGGTGCGCAGCTCGTCCCAGACCCGGGAGGACTGCGGCGGGTACCAGCCGGTGGCGAAGCTGCCGTTCAGGGTGGCGGCGGCGCCGCCCGCGGAGAGGGCCGACTGCTGGACGCTGCCGATCACCGAGCCGAACCGGGTGTTGCGCGGCGCCGCCTTGCCGTACGCCTCCAGCAGTTTGCCGCTGCGGTCGGGCGCGAGGGCGTTGGAGACGCAGGTGCCGGGCCGGTCCTCGCCGAGCGCCTTGCGGACCACGGCCGGGTAGTCGGGGTCCTTGTCGGGCACCTTGACGTCGACCGGCTTCACGCCGCTCTGCGCGACGGCGGTGGCCAGGTAGCGGGCCAGGGTGTCGCCGGCCCGGGTGTCGGAGCGGACCAGGGCGATCTGCCTGCACCCGGCGGCGACGAGCTGCCGGCCGCTGCCGGCGATCAGCGTGGGGGTGCCGCCGGCCACGGGGTAGGAGTACGGGCTGCTGAACTCCGGGCCGGTCATGCCGTAGCCGCCGATGTACGGGATGCCGGCCTGTTCGAGGACGGGCATGAAGGACTCGCCGAACTCGCTGTACGAGCCGATCACGGCGACGGCGTGGGCGACGGCGGCCTGCCGGGCGCAGGCGGTGGCCCCGTCGGCGGTGCCGTGCTCGTTGCAGGTGAGGACGCGCAGGCGGTGGCCGCCGACCCCGCCCCTGGCGGCGGTGGCGCGGCCGATCGCCCCGGCCAGCGCGGTGACGCCCTCCCGGTCGGCGCTGCCCGTCCCGGAGGGCGCCCAGGTCATCACGGTGTACTCGCCGCCCGCACCGGTGGCTCCGGTGCTGCCGCCGCAGCCGGTGAGCAGCGCGAGTGCCGCGCCCAGTGCCGGGACGGCGCCCGCCCGCCGCCCATTGGTCATCGACATGTTGTCCATACTCCTTCGGCTGCTGTCGGCGGCCAGCCAACCGAGCGCAGCACACGGCGAGGAGACCGCTGCGCGAACGGACGGCGGACGGATGCGAAACAGCCGAAGCGCCCTGAGGTTCCGTCAGTCGCGCTGCCTAACCTCCGACGTCGGCCAGCAGGCGGGCCGCGTGCACCCGGCCGGCGTGCTCCACCAGGTTGACCAGCACGTCCTTGCCCGAGGAGCGCTCCCGGGCGTCGCACAGCAGGACCGGGGTGTCGGCGTCCAGGTCGAGGGCGCGGGAGACCTCGACCGGGCGGTAGTCGCGGGTGCCGGCGAAGCGGTTGACCGCGACCACGAACGGGATGCCGCGGCACTCGAAGAAGTCGACGGCCGGGAAGCAGTCGGTGAGCCGCCGGGTGTCGGCGAGCACCACCGCACCGAGCGCGCCCTGCGCCAACTCGTCCCACAGGAACCAGAACCGGTCCTGCCCGGGGGTGCCGAACAGGTAGACGGAGAGACCGTCGCGGATGGTGATCCGGCCGAAGTCCATCGCCACCGTGGTGGTGGTCTTCTGCTCCACGCCGCCGAGGTCGTCGACGGCGGAGCCGGCCGCGGTGAGCTGCTCCTCGGTGCGCAGCGGCCGGATCTCGCTGACCGAACCGACCAGGGTGGTCTTGCCGACCCCGAAGCCGCCGGCCACCAGGATCTTCAGGGCGAGCCCCGGGGCGTCAGAGCGCACGGAGTCCATTGATCACCTCTTGCAGGATGTGTTCGTCGGGGAGCAGGGCGGGCGGAACGGGACGGCTGACCCGGATGTGCCCGGCGTCCAGCAGGTCGCCGAGCAGCACCCGGACGACGCCGAGCGGCAGGTCCACCTCGGCGGCGACCTCGGCGACCGAGAGCGCGTTGTCGCGGCAGAGTTCGAGGATCGCGGCCTGCTCGGGCCCGACCGGCAGCTCCGGGGTGACCTCGGGGACGTCGCTGACCACCAGCGCGATCAGGTCGAACCGCTGGCCGGGCCGGGTGCGTCCGCCGGTCATCGCGTACGGGCGGACCATCGGCCCGGCCGCGTCGTCGTACCAGCGCTCCCCCTCCGGCGGCGGGAGCTGCGGGTCGGGCGGGCCCGGCGGCCGCGGCGGGGGCGTCGGGGCGGGCACCGGGCTCACCCGCCGATCGGACCGCGCGGTGCGGTGCCCAGGTGCTCGCCGACCCGGCGGACCAGCCGGGCCATCTCGTACGCGACCAGGCCGAGGTCGGCGTCGGCGCGCGAGAAGACGGCCAGGCAGGTGCCCCGGCCGGCGGCCGCGACGAACAGGTACCCGTGCTCCAACTCGACCATGGTCTGCCGGACTTCGCCGGCCTCGAAGTGCCGTCCGGCGCCCTTGGCCAGGCTGTGGAAGCCGGAGGCGACCGCGGCCAGGTGCTCGCCGTCCTCACGGCCGAGGCCCGCCGAGGTGCCGATCGCCAGGCCGTCCGCGGAGAGCATCACGGCGAACCGGACCTGGGCGACCCGCGAGACCAACTCGTCGAGCAGCCAGTTGAGTTCACCGGCCTGATGGGTGGTGCCGATCACGCTGTGTCTCCTCGCTCGTCGGTACGGGACTTCTCGCCGCCTCGCGCCCAGCCGCGCTGGAAGGCGGACATCGCGGCCCGGGCCGCCTCCGGGTCGCGGCCGGCCGGGCCGCCGGCGGCGGATGCGGGCGGCCCGGCCGGGGCCTCGCGCAGCTGCGGCACCAGGCTCGCCTGCCGCACCCGGCGCGGCAGCTCCTCCTCGTCGGACGGCGGCACGGCCGGCGCCGGTGCGGGGGTGGCCGGTGCGGGTGCGGCCGGCACCGGGTCGGGGTCCGCCGCGGGCGGCGGCAGCGGAGCGGGGGCCGCGGCCGGTCGCGGGGCGGCGGCGACGGTCCGCGGCCCCGGGACGGGGACGGGAACGGCCGGCGGGGCGGACACCGGCTCGGCGGCCCCGGGGTCCTCCAGCTCGAGCAGTTCGGTGGGCAGCAGCACCACGGCGGTGGTGCCGCCGTACGCGGACGGCCGCAGCGCGACCCGCACCCGGTGCCGCTTGGCGAGCCGGCTGACCACGAACAGGCCGAGCCGGTCGCTGTCGAAGAGGTCGACCTGCTCGGAGGCCTCGATCCGCCGGTTGGCGTCGACCAGCGCCTCCGGGCCCATGCCGAGCCCGCGGTCCTCGATCTCCAGCGCGTAGCCGTTGCCGACCTGTTCGCCGCGCACGTGCACCTTGGTGTGCGGCGGGGAGAAGGCGGTGGCGTTCTCGACCAGTTCGGCCACCAGGTGGGTCAGGTCGGCGACCGACTGGCCGCCGACGGCGGCGTACGGGAAGCGGTGCACCTCGACCCGGGCGTACTCCTCGACCTCGGCGACGGCGGCGCGGACCACGTCCATCAGCGGGACGGGCCGGCGCCAGGCCCGGCCGGGGGCGGCGCCGGAGAGGATGATCAGGCCCTCGGCGTGCCGCCGCATCCGGGTGGTCAGGTGGTCCAGCCGGAACAGGTCGTCCAGCTCGGCCGGATCCTCGGTGCGGCGCTCCATCGCGTCCAGCAGGGTGAGCTGGCGGTGCACCAGCACCTGGCTGCGCCGGGCCAGGTTGACGAAGACGCCGGACACCCCGGACAGCACCTCGGCCCGCTCGACCGCGGCCGTGACCGCGGCCCGCTGCACGGTGCCGAGCGCGCCGTGCACCTGGCCGATCTCGTCGTCGCCGTGCGGCACCAGCGGCGCCTCGGTGTCCAGGTCGATCTCCTCGCCGGCCCGCAACCGCCGCATGGTGGCCGGGAGTTTGCGTCCGGCCAGTTCGAGGGCGGAGTTGCGCAGGCCGGTCAGCTCGGTGACCAGGCCGCGGCCGATCTGCACCGAGATGGCCAGCGAGGCGACCACCGTGACCAGGCCGAGCAGCACCGCCGCCCCCGAGGGGGTGAACAGGCCGAGCGCGTACGGGTTCTCGCGGTCGGCGGCGGCCGCCCCCGCGCCGGCGGCCACCGTGCGCAGGGCGCGGGCGCTGTTGTCGGCCGCCACCGCCCAGCGGTCGGCGGCCACCGCGAGGACCGCCTGCCGGCCGTCCTCGGCGGCGCGCACGGCGTCCTCCAGCCGGAGCAGCTCCTGGTAGTCGGCGCCACCGGTGGCCGCCTGCAGGGCGGCGCGGTCGGCGACGCGCAGGTCGCGGGCGGCAGCCTGCTCGAACAGCCGGCGGGCGTAGACGGCCGCGGCGAACTCGCGGTGCTGGTCCTCGGTGAGCCGCCCGGCGCCCTGCGCGGCGCGCACCAGGGCGTCCTCGCGGGCCAGCAGTTCGCGGGAGCGGGCGAACTCCAGCAGCACCCGGGCGTCGGAGGAGGCGCCGCGGTCCTCCAGGGCGGTGACCGAGCCGGTGACGGCGAACGCCCGCTCCACCGCGGTGGTGTAGGCCGCGTACGCCTCGGGCCAGCCGGCCGAGCGGGCCAGGATCCGGGTGCGCAGCTCGGGCAGGGCGGCGACCGCGGCGCCGAGGGCGTCCAGCCGGGTGGCGGCCTCGGCGCCGAGCCCCTCGGCATCGGCCCGGTTGTACCGGTCGGCGAGGGTGAGCGGGGCGGCGGCCCGGTCGGTGGCGGCGCCGGCCTCGCGCAGGGCGCTCTCCCGGGCGGGTCCGGCGGCGGCCAGCAGCTGGCCTGCGGCGGCGCGTTCGGCCTGCAGCCCGGCGACGGTGGCGTCCAGCGGGTCGAGCAGGGTGGTGGTGACCTCGCGGATCCGCAGCTGGTCCCAGACGCCGTTGGCGGTGGTGACGGTGGCGAACGCCCAGAGCGCCAGCACGGAGACCACCGGGACCATCAGCAGGGCGAGGATCCGGGCCCGGACGGTGCGCGGGCGCAGTCCGCCGCGCGGGCCGGCGAGGGCGTCGAGTCCGGTGAGGTCCTCGGGTGCGGGCGGGCCGGCGTGGGCGCCGCGCCGCTGACCGGTGGGGCCGGGCCGGGCCGGGCCGCGGGTGGCGGCCGGGGCCGTCGGGCCGCTGCGGGTGCGGGTGCGCATGGGGCTGCCTCTCGTCGGACGCGTGCTGGTGGCGGCGGTGGGTCTCGGGCCGGTCGGGCCCGGTCCGGTCGTTCTCAGGCGGCACGGTCCAGCGAGGTGGCGGTGAGGTCCTCGACCGCGATCTCGCCGGCCTCGCGGTAGGCGGCGCGCTCCTGGGCCGTCGGGGAGAGCGCGACGAAGGCGGAGGTGAGGAAGAGGAACGAGCCCAGGCCGACGGCCAGCGGGAAGATGAACTGCATCGGGGTGGCGCCGCCGAGGTCGGCGCGGTCGGGCACCATGTGGACGTGCACGGCGGCCATCCCGGTGTAGTGCATGCAGCTCACCGCGATGCCCATCACCAGGGCCGCGCCGCCGGCGGCGAGCATGGTGCGGATGGTGGTCGCGGCCCAGAGCGCGGCGGTGGCCGCGCCGACCGCGATCAGCACGGACAGGCCGACCGTGCCGGGGTCGTAGTCGATGCCGCCGTGGATCCGGACCGCGGCCATCCCGATGTAGTGCATGGCCGCGACGCCGACGCCGGTGGTGAGGCCGCCGAGGAGCAGGCTGCGGCCGCGGTGCCGGCCGTAGCCGACGGCGAAGACGCCGAGGCCGACCACCAGGACCGCCACCACCAGGCTGAGGATGGTGAGCGGGACGTCGTAGCGCAGCTCGGTGCCGTCCACGGTGAAGCCGAACATGGCGACGAAGTGCATGGTCCAGATGCCCGAGCCGATCGCGGCGGCGGCCGTGAACAGCCAGTTGCGGCGGGAGGTGCCGGTCGCGGCCAGGGCCCGCAGGGTGCAGCGCAGGCCGAGCGCGGCGCCGACGCAGGCCATCAGGTACGACAGCGTCGGGGTGAGCCAGCCGAAGCTGAAGTGGTTCAGGTTTCCCATGCGGCAGCCTCCGAGCGGGAGGTCATATGCCTCTCGCATGTGCGATCGCGGTCTCGGATGCGCAGGACGCTATCGAGGGCCGAAAGAAGGTCACCCGAAGATGTGAAAAGCCACCCTCCGCACGGGTCGCTTGTGCTCGAATGGGCCAAGGTGTGGACGCTGCGACAGCTGACGGCACGTCATGTCCACATGCGGACAGAGCTGTCCGCGCGCTCTTCTGCCCCCGGCGGCCCGGGGCTAGCGTCCCACCCATGCCTCCCACCACCCCCACCCGTCCGCGGACGGCGGTCACGGCACTCGCGCTCAGTTGCGGCCTCGCGGTCACCTGGCTGACCGGCCTGCACTCCACCGCCACCGCGGCCACCGACGCCACCGCGGCCACCTACTCCTGGAGCAACGTCCGGATCGACGGCGGTGGCTTCGTGCCCGGCATCGTCTTCAACCAGACGGAGCCCGGCCTGGTCTACGCCCGCACCGACATCGGCGGCGCCTACCGGCAGGACCCCACCAGCAAGAAGTGGATCCCGCTGCTGGACTCGCTCGGCTGGAACGACTGGAACCTCACCGGCGTCGCCTCGCTGGCCACCGACCCCGTCCAGACCGACCGGGTCTACGTCGCCGCCGGCACGTACACCAACTCCTGGGACCCGAACAACGGCGCCATCCTGCGCTCCACCGACAAGGGCGCCACCTGGCAGCGCACCACGCTGCCGTTCAAGGTCGGCGGCAACATGCCCGGCCGCGGCATGGGCGAGCGCCTGGCGATCGACCCCAACAACGACAAGGTGCTGTACTTCGGCGCGCCGTCCGGCAACGGGCTCTGGCGCTCCACCGACTACGGCGTCACCTGGTCCCAGGTCACCGCCTTCCCCAACGTCGGCAACTACGCCCCCGACCCGACCGACACCAACGGCTACCTGAGCGCCACCCAGGGCGTGCTCTGGGTGACCTTCGACAAGTCCAGCGCCACCGCCGGGAACACCACCCGGACGGTCTACGTCGGCGTCGCCGACAAGGACAACAGCGTCTACCGCTCCACCGACGGCGGCACCACCTGGACCCGGCTGGCCGGCCAGCCCACCGGCTTCCTGCCGCACAAGGGCGTGCTCGACCCGGTCAACGGCTACCTCTACCTGGCCACCAGCGACACCGGCGGCCCGTACGACGGCGGCAAGGGCGACGTCTGGCGCTACGCCACGAAGACCGGCGCCTGGACGCAGATCAGCCCGCTCAAGTCCTCCGACTCCGGCGCCTACTTCGGCTACAGCGGCCTCACCGTCGACCGGCAGCACCCCAACGTGCTGATGGTCACCGGCTACTCCTCCTGGTGGCCGGACACCCAGATCTACCGGTCCACCGACTTCGGGGCGACCTGGAAGCCGATCTGGGAGTACAACGGCTACCCCAACCGGGTCGACCACTACACCATGGACATCTCCTCGTCCCCGTGGCTGAGTTGGGGCAAGAACCCGTCCCCGCCGGAGGAGTCCCCCAAGCTCGGCTGGATGACCGAGGCGCTGGAGATCGACCCCTTTGATTCCGACCGGATGATGTACGGCACCGGCGCCACCCTCTACGGCACCGAGAACCTCACCTCCTGGGACGCCGGCACGAAGATCACCATCAAGCCGATGGTGCAGGGTCTGGAGGAGACCGCCGTCAACGACCTGATCAGCCCGCCGAGCGGCGCCCCGCTGCTCAGCGCGCTCGGCGACATCGGCGGCTTCCGGCACACCTCGCTGACCACCGTGCCCGCGATGATGTACCAGTCCCCCACCCACGGCTCCACCACCGCCCTGGACTTCGCCCAGGCCAACCCGAACCAGGTGGTCCGGGTCGGCAACACCGACAGCGGCTCCACCGCCACCACCCATATCGGCTTCTCCAACGACAACGGCGCCAACTGGTACCAGGCGAGCGGCGAGCCGACCGGCATCACCGGCGGCGGCACCGTCGCGCTGGCCGCCGACGGCAGCCGGGTGGTCTGGTCGCCGGCCGGCGCCGCCCCGGTCACCTCGGCCTTCGGCGGCAGCTCCTGGGCGGCCGCGAGCGGGCTCCCCGCGGGTGCCTCGGTGCAGGCCGACCGGGTCAACCCGAAGAAGTTCTACGGCGTCGCGGCCGGCGCCTTCTACCTCTCCACGGACGGCGGCCTGACCTTCGCGAAGACCGCCGCGAGCGGCCTGCCGGTGGACGGCAACGTCCGCTTCAAGGCGCTCAGCAACGCCGAGGGCGACGTCTGGCTGGCCGGCGGCAAGGACAACGGCACCTACGGCCTGTGGCACTCCACCGACTCCGGCGCCTCGTTCGGCCGGGTGGCGGGCGTGGACGAGGCCGACTCCATCGGCTTCGGCCGCTCCGCGACCGGCACCGGCTACCCGGCGGTCTACACCAGCGCCCGGATCGGCGGGGTGCGCGGCATCTTCCGCTCCGACAACGCCGGCGCGAGCTGGACCCGGATCAACGACGACGCCCACCAGTGGGCCTGGACCGGCGCGGCGATCACCGGTGACCCGCGGGTCTACGGCCGGGTGTACGTCTCCACCAACGGGCGCGGCATCATCGTCGGTGACACCAGCGCGGTGCCCACCGGCTCGCCGTCCACCTCGGCGTCCGGCTCACCGTCGCCCAGCCCCAGCCCGAGCCCCAGCCCGTCCGGCAGCCCGTCCACCAGCCCCTCGCCGAGCGGCGGCTCGGGCTGCACGGCGAGCTACGCGGTGACCAACCAGTGGGGCGGCGGCTTCGGCGCCTCGGTGACGGTGAAGAACACCGGCACCACCGCCTCCACCGGCTGGACGGTCGCCTGGACCTACGCCAACGGCCAGCAGGTCACCTCGCTCTGGAACGGGAGCCACACCCAGAGCGGTGCCAACGTGTCGGTGTCCAACCTGGGTTACAACGGCACGCTGGCGCCCGGCGGCAGCACCTCGTTCGGGTTCAACGGCAGCTGGAGCGGCACCAACACCGCCCCGACCGCCGTCAGTTGCACCCTGCGCTGACCCGGGCGCGGTGCCCGGTCCGGATCAGCGCCGCCCGGCGACCCTGATCCGGACCGGGGTACGGGCCTCCAGGGTGATGCCCTGGCCCAGCTCCACCTCGGTGTCCACCGCCTCCACCTCGAACTCCCGCAGCAGCACCGCGAGTCCGAGCACCGACTCGAGCATCGAGAAGTGCTGCCCGATGCAGGCCCGCGGCCCGCCGCCGAACGGGAACCAGGCGTACCGGTGCCGGGCCGCCTCCCGCTCGGGGGTGAACCGCTCCGGGTCGAAGCGCTCCGGGTCCTCCCAGTGCGCCGGGTGGCGGTGGGTGATGTACGGCGCGACCAGCACGTCCGAGCCGGCCGGGATCGTCACCCCGCCGATCACCGTCTCCTCGACCGAGCGCCGCCCCATCGCCGGAGCGGCCGGGAAGAGGCGCATCGCCTCCTTGAGCACCTTGGTCACGTACGGCAGCGCGTTGTAGTCCTCGGCGGTCGGCCGGCGGCCGTCGCCGAGCACCGCGTCCACCTCCGCCTGGGCGAGCCTGCGCTGCTCGGGGTGCAGGCCCAGCAGGTGCAGGGCGAAGGTCAGCGAGGTGGCCGTGGTCTCGTGCCCGGCCAGCAGGAAGATCAGCACCTGCTCGCGCAGCTCGGTGGCGTCCAGCTGGTTGCCGTCCTCGTCCCGGGCGTGCGCGAGCAGGCCCAGCAGGTCCTCGGACTCCGCGCCGGCCCGGCGGGCGATGATCTGGTCGCAGACCGCGTACAGCGCCTGCTCGGCGGCCAGTGCCCGCTTGTGCAGCGGCAGCGGCCAGTCGCGGGGCAGCCGCACCGGCGAGAAGCCGCGGGTGCGGACGAACTCGCCGAGCACCGGGAAGCTCTCCCGGACGGTGCGGATCGCCTCGTCCACGTCGGTGCCGAACAGGATCCGGGAGACCGCCCGCAGCGCGAACGCGGACATCTCCTCGCCCGCCTCCACCACCCCGCCCGGCACCCCCGCCCAGCGCTCGGCCAGCGCCTCGGCCTCGATGCCGATCGCGTCCGCGTAGGTGTCCACCCGGCGGCGGGTGAACAGCGGCTGGATCAGCCGGCGCTGGCGCTGGTAGTCCTGGTCCTGCGAGGTGAGCAGGCCGTTGCCGAAGCTCTGCCGGATCTCCTCGTAGAAGGCGTTCTCCTTGCGGAAGTTGGCCGACTCGGTGGCCAGCACCTGCTGGGCGCCCTCCGGCGAGTACACCATCCAGAAGGTGGCGCGCAGCCCGGGCGGCCCGGCGCTGAAGCGCACCACGTCGCCGTGGGCGCCGAAGGCGTCCCGGTACGCCTTCAGCGCGTCGCGCCGCAGGTCGAGCATCGACCCGATCAACGGCAGTCCGGGCGGCCCGGGTATGCGGGTGTCCGGCATGGGGCGTCCTCCACAGGTGGTCGGAGCGAGCGGGTGCAGTGCCCCTCCAACCTAGCTGACCACCTGTCAGCACGCGGCCGGGTCACTCGTACTCCGTGCCGCCCTTGCGGGTCAGGTAGCCGCCGCCGACCGCCTTGGCGATCGCCCGGCCGCCCAGCACCGGGCTGTACCGCTCGACCGCCGGTCGGACCACCACGCCCTCGCGGACGTGCAGTTCACGTCCGGATACGGTCTCCCGGCCCTCGGCCAGCCGCAGCACGGCCTCCGCGTCGTACGGTCCGCTCCACAGGGTCGGGACGACGGGGAGCTCACCGGTCAGCAGCTCGGCCGCGTCGAGCCACACCACCTGGCCGTCGATCTCCGCGGAGACGTCGAACGCCGCGTAGCCGATCCGGTCGGCGCGCGCCGACGAGCCGTACGCCAGGTCCTGGACGCCCTCGCCGTACACCTCGCCGAAGACGCCCACCCGGGACGCGCCGAGCCGCTCGGCGAGCCGCGCCGCCACCTCGCCGACGCGGTGGGCGCGCACCGCCCGCCAGTAGACGTTGCGCTCGTCCTCCTTGAGCGCGAGCCCCTGGGCGCCGATGCCCTTGGAGGACACCTGTACCGTGCCGGTCGCGGCGTGGAACGTGAGCAGGCAGCAGCTGCCGTGCAGCTTCTCGGTGATCACCACCGGCTCGCCGGGCTCGAAGACGCCGGGGAAGCGCTTGAGGTTCTCGATGTCCACCCAGGGCAGCAGGTCCGGGGCCGCCTCCACGTCGCCGCTCATCGAGGTCGGGACCGGCGGCGCCCACTTGGTGATGCCCAGGCGCTCGGCGAAGTCCTCGCCGGACTCGGCCGCCGCCGCCAGGTCGTCGCCGGCCAGCGCGCCGGGCAGGCAGACGATGCCCTGGGAGAGCTCGCCGCGCAGCCGGACCGCCTTGACCCGGTCGGCGCCGGACCCGGCCAGCTTCCCGGTCAGCCCCAGCTCCTCGATCAGCCCGGCGGGCAGCACGGACTGCTCCGGGATGTAGAGCGCGTACTCGCCGGTGCGGTAGGCGCCCTTGGCGACCACCGCGCGGAAGAGGCCCACCTGGGCCAGCTCCAGCGCGTCGGCGTTGGGGTGCTCGTGGATGGTCAGGCGCTCGGCCGTGACTCGCAGTGTCGACATGTCTCCCCCGCAGTGCTGTCGGTGTGCACGCCACTGTGGCGGGCGGGCGCCGGGGGCGGCCACCCGTTTTCCGCCGGTGCCTTCGCACATGCGACCCGATGCAGGTTGGCAGGCTGGCCTGTGCGATGAAACAGCGGATTTTCCGACCGCAGATGCGGCACTATGATCGCCATCGACCTCGCAGAACGGAAGCAGTCATGACCAGCGCCAGACGCCGCGTCCTCGCCGCCACCGCGGCCGCCACCGCCGCGATCGCCCTCGCGGCCTGCGGCAGCAGCGGCACCACCGCCGCCCCGGCCGGCTCCTCCGGCGCCCCTGCCGTCTCCGGGACCGTGACGGTGTTCGCCGCCGCCTCGCTGAAGGGGTCCTTCACCGAGCTCGGCAAGAAGTTCGAGGCCGCCTACCCCGGTACCAAGGTCACCTTCAACTTCGGCGGCAGCTCGACGCTCGCCCAGTCGATCGTCGGCGGCGCCCCAGCCGACGTCTTCGCCGCCGCCAGCCCGGCCACCATGAAGACCGTCACCGACGCCAAGGCGGCCACCGGCGACCCCGCGGTGTTCGTCCGCAACACCCTGGAGATCGCCGTCCCCAAGGGCAACCCCAAGCACATCGCCGGCCTCAAGGACCTCACCGGGGTCAAGACCGCCCTGTGCGCCAAGGAGGTCCCCTGCGGCGCCGCCGCCGACAAGGCCCTCGACGCCGCGGGCGTGAAGCTCACCCCGGTCACCCTGGAGCAGGACGTCAAGGGCGCCCTCACCAAGGTCGAGCTCGGCGAGGTGGACGCCTCCCTCGTGTACAGGACCGATGTGAAGGCCGATGCTGCGAAGATCGACGGCGTGGAGTTCCCCGAAGCCGCCTCGGCCGTCAACGACTACCCGATCGCCGCACTCGCCAGGGCCGGCAACGCCGACGGCGCCGCCGCCTTCGTCGGCTACATCCGGTCCGCCGACGCCAGGAAGCTGCTCGCCGAGGCGGGCTTCCAGACCCCGTGACACCCTCCGCACGCACGCGCCGGGCCGGCAGCCGGGTACCGCCCCTCGCCCTGCTGCTGCCCGCGCTGCTCGGACTCGCCTTCCTCGTCCTGCCCCTGGTCGGCCTGCTGGTCCGCGCCCCCTGGAGCGCCCTGCCCGAGCAACTCGCCAGCCCCGAGGTGTGGGAGGCGCTCCGGCTCTCGCTGATCAGCGCCACCGCCGCGACGGCCGTCTCGATGGTGCTCGGGGTGCCGCTCGCCTGGCTGCTCGCCCGCACCGAGATGCCCGGACGGCGGCTGATCCGGGCCCTCGTCACCCTGCCGCTGGTGCTGCCGCCGGTGGTCGGCGGCGTCGCGCTGCTGCTCGTCCTCGGCCGCAACGGCATCGTCGGCCGGTGGCTGGACTCCGCGTTCGGCCTCACCCTGCCGTTCACCACGGCGGGCGTGGTCGTCGCCGAGGCGTTCGTCGCGATGCCGTTCCTGGTGATCAGCGTCGAGGGCGCGCTGCGCGCCGCCGACCCCCGCTACGAGGAGGCCGCCGCCACCCTCGGAGCCTCCCGCCTCACCGCGTTCCGGCGGGTCACCCTCCCGCTGGTCGCCCCCGGCATCGGCGCCGGCGCGGTCCTGGCCTGGGCCCGCGCGCTCGGCGAGTTCGGTGCGACGATCACCTTCGCCGGCAACTTCCCCGGGCGCACCCAGACCATGCCGCTCGCCGTCTACCTCGCCATGGAGTCCGAACCCGAGGCCGCGATCGCCCTCAGCCTCGTCCTGCTCGCCGTCTCCATCACCGTCCTCGCCGCCCTCCGCGGCCGCTGGACGGGTTCATGAGAGAGCGACCCGACAGGGGCGCGGGGAACTGCGCGAGCGACCATGCAACCGGTGTCACTCGCAGGGTCGGCCTCGCAGTTCTCCCCCGGCCTTCGGCCGGGTGGTACCCCCACGAGCCCCTGTTTTCCCTCCCTCCGTCGGAAAGCTCCTGGTCATGCTTGACGCACACTTGCAGGTGTCCCGTGCCGGGTTCGACCTCGACCTGCCGTTGACCGCGCGGGCCGGGGAGGTGGTCGCGCTGCTCGGGCCGAACGGGGCCGGGAAGTCGACCGCGTTGCGGGCGCTCGCCGGGCTGCTGCCGCTCACCGGCGGGCACCTGCGGCTGGACGACGCCACGCTGGAGGACCCGGCGGCGGGCGTGCACACGCCCGCCGAGCACCGCCCCGTCGGCGTCGTCTTCCAGGACTACCTGCTCTTCCCGCACCTGTCCGCGCTCGACAACATCGCCTTCGGCCTGCGCTGCCGGGGCCACCGCCGCCGCGAGGCCCGCGCGCTCGCCCTGCCGTGGCTGGAGCGGATGGGTCTCGCCGGCCGCGCGGCCGCGCGGCCGGCCGCGCTGTCCGGCGGCCAGGCGCAGCGCGTGGCGCTGGCCCGCGCGCTCGCGGTGCGCCCGCGGCTGCTGCTGCTGGACGAGCCGCTCGCCGCGCTCGACGCCCGCACCCGGCTGGAGGTCCGGGCCGGGCTGCGCCGTCACCTCGCCGAGTTCGAGGCGATGGCGGTGCTGGTCACCCACGACCCGCTGGACGCGATGGTGCTGGCCGACCGCCTGGTGGTGGTCGAGGAGGGCCGGGTGGTCCAGGCGGGCGCTCCCGCGGAGATCTCCCGGCGGCCGCGCACCGACTACATCGCCCGTCTCGTCGGTCTCAACCTGTACCGCGGTACCGCCGCCGGCCACCGCGTCGAACTGCCGGACGGGCAGCAGCTGTTCACCACGGAGGAGCTGACCGGCGAGGCGTTCGTGGCGTTCCCGCCCGCCGCGGTGACGCTGCACCGCGGCCACCCCGAGTCGAGCGCCCGCAACGTCTGGCGGCTCACCGTCGCCGGCCTCGACCTGCACGGCGACCAGGTCCGCGTGGACCTCACCGGGGACGTCCCGCTGCTGGCCGACCTCACCCCCGCCGCGGCCGCCGAGCTCGACCTCGCCCCGGGCACCGAGGTGTGGGCCTCCGTGAAGGCCGCCCAGACCCACGCCTACCCGGCCTGACCTCAGCCCCCGGTGTCGACGAAGCCGGACTCGTACGCCGCGATGACCGCCTGGGTGCGGTCCCGGGCGCCGAGTTTGCCGAGCACGCTGCTGACGTGCGTCTTGACCGTCTGCACGCCGAGGTACAGCTGTTCGCCGATCTCGGCGTTGGACAGGCCGCGGGCCATCAGCCGGAGCACTTCCGCCTCCCGGGCGGTGAGTGCGGCCCGGACCATCGCCTCGGCGGCCGCCCGGTCGGCCCGGCCGCCCGCCAATTGCCGGATCGCGGCCGGGAACAGCAGCGACTCCCCCGCCACCACGGTGCGGACCGCCTGGACGATCTCCGCCGGCCGGGTCCGCTTGAGCAGGAACCCGTCCGCGCCGGCCCGGAGCGCCTCGTACACGTAGTCGTCGTTCTCGAAGGTGGTGACCACCAGGACCTTCGGCACGGGCCCGCCGCCGGGCCCGCCGCCGCCCGCGACCAGCGACCGGGTCGCGGTGAGGCCGTCGACGCCGGGCATCCGGACGTCCATCAGCACCACGTCGGGTTCCGTCGACCGGACCATCGCGGGGACGTCCGCGCCGTCGCCGGCCTCGCCGACCACGGTGATGCCGTCCTGCGCCTCCAGCACCGCCCGCAGCCCGGCCCGGACCAGTTCCTCGTCGTCGACCAGCAGAACCTTGATCATCGTCACCCGGCCAACCGTACCGGCAGCCGTACCCGCAGCAGCCACTCCCCGTCGACCGCTTCACCCGTCGCATCACCGCCGAGCAGCACCGCCCGCTCCCGGATCCCGCGCAGGCCCTTCCCACCGCCCTTGCCGCCGCCGCCGACCAGCGCGTTGCGGCAGCTCAGCACCAGCGTCCCGCCCTCGACCCGGCCGCGTACCCGGATCGGCGCCCCGGGCGCGTGCTTGAGCGCGTTGGTGACGCCCTCCTGGACGATCCGGTAGGCCTCCCGCGACAGCACGCCGGGCAGCTCGGCGCCGCGCACCGCCACGTCGGCCTCGACCGGGCTGCCCGCCGCGCGCGCCCCTTCGAAGAGTTCCCCGACCCGGTCGATGCCCGGCTGTTCGGCGGGCACCGCGTCCGGCGCGTCGCGCAGCAGGACCAGCATCCGTTCCAGGTCCTCCATCGCCCGCCGCCCGACCGTCTCGATCGCCTCCAGCGCCCGCTCCCGGAACGCCGGATCGGCGACCTCCCTGGCCGCGCCCGCCTGCAGCACCGTCACGGTCAGCGCGTGGCCGATCGAGTCGTGCAACTCCCTTGCCAGCCGGTTGCGTTCGAGCAGCCGCTCGGCGCGCAGCTCGGCCTCGGCCAGCCGCTCCGCCGCCGACGGGCCCAACAGCGTCTGCGCCAGCCACAGTTGCAGCCGCCCCGCGAAGACGACCAGCCACAGCAGGGCGAACGCCGGCGCCGGCAGCAGCAGCGCGCCCGGGCCGGGCGCGGGCCCCACCAGCCACGCGCCGACGGTCAGCGCGCGGACCGTCGCGATCCCCACCAGGGTGCCGAGCCCGACCCGGGCGATCAGCCACACCGCGGTCCGCGCCCGGTCCCGCCAACCCGCCGACGGCGCCGCGCCGATCGACTCCTCCCGCTCCGGCGCCAGCAGCAGCCGCGCCTGCACGCCCTCCGCCCGGCGCACCGCCGGGATCATCGCGGCCGCACTCAGCAGCACCACGTCCACCGCTCCGCTGAGCACCGCCGCACGGAGGGCCGACACCCCCTCCGTCCCGGGGTAGACCAGCACCACCACCCCGGCGAAGACCACACCGATCAGCAGGTGCAGCCACCGGGCGTAGGTGACCGGGCGGAACAGCGGAGCGAAGATCACGGGCATCCCCCCATCCTGTCAGCGGCCGGTCCGTCGGCGGCTCCCTCCCGGGAGGGAGGCCGTCCACTCCCCGGCGGGATCCGCGGGACCCGCCCCGCCGGGTTGACTCGGAGCACCAACCGCAACCAGGGGAGGCAGCCCGTGATCGAGGTCCGCTCGCTCACCAAGACGTACGGCGGGGCCACCGTCGTCGACCGGCTCGACTTCCGGGTCGAACCCGGCCGGGTGACCGGCTTCCTCGGCCCGAACGGCGCCGGGAAGTCCACCACCCTGCGCCTGCTGCTCGGCCTGGACCGGCCGACCTCCGGCGAGGCCCTGATCGACGGCCGCCCGTACGCCGAACTCGCCGACCCGCTGCGCCGGGTGGGCGCCCTGCTGGACGCCGACGCGGTGCACGGCGGCCGCACCGCCCGCGGCCACCTGCGCTGGCTCGCCGCGAGCAACGGCCTCTCCGCCCGCCGGGTCGACGAGGTCCTCGCCCAGGTCGGCCTCGCCGACGCCGCCGACCGGCGGATCCGCCGCTTCTCCCTCGGCATGCGCCAACGCCTCGGCCTCGCCGCCGCCCTGCTCGGCGACCCGGCCGCCCTGCTGCTCGACGAGCCGGTCAACGGCCTCGACCCCGAGGGCATCCGGTGGATCCGCACCCTGCTGCGCGGCCTCGCCGCCGAGGGCCGGGCCGTGCTCGTCTCCTCCCACCTGATGGGCGAGATGGCGCAGACCGCCGACCAGCTGGTGGTCATCGGCCGCGGCCGGCTGCTCGCCGACACCGGCACCGAGGACTTCCTGCACCGCCACGGCCGCCGCCGGGTCCGCGTCCGGGCGCTCCACCCGGCCGCCCTCGCCGAACTCCTGCGCGCCAACGGCCTCACCGCCGAACCCGTCACCGGCGGCGCCTACGACGTCGCCGGCACCGATCCCGAAGCGCTCGGCGCCCTCGCCGCCGCGCACCGGGTCACCCTCGTCGAACTCTCCGTCCGGCACGACTCCCTGGAGGACGCCTTCATGCGCATGACCGCGGACGCCGTCGAGTACCGGGCGGTGACGGCATGACCGCCACCACCCACCCGCTGCGCGCCGAATGGGTCAAGGTCACCACCCTGCGCCCGCTCTGGACCACCCCGCTGCTCGCCGCCGTCCTCAGCGTCGGCATCACCACCGCCGTCCAGCTCGCCTACGGCAAGGTCGACACCTCGCTCACCGAGGACCCGATGGTGGGCCTCTACTACGGCCTCAACTTCGGCCAGGTCGCGGTCGCCTGCCTCGGCATCCTGCTGATCGGCCAGGAGTACGCCACCGGCACCGTCCGCACCTCGCTCACCGCCGTCCCCGACCGCGCCCGGTTCTACCGCGGCAAGCTCCTGATCGGCGCCGGCCTCGGCCTCGCCGTCGGGCTCGCCACCGTCGCCGGCTCCGCCCTCGCCACCGCCGGCACCGTCGGACTCGACCTCGACCGCCCCGGCGCCGTCCGCGCCCTCGCCGCCGGTGTCCTCTACCACCCGCTGCTGGTGGTGCTCTGCCTCGGCCTCACCACCGTGCTGCGCAACCTCACCGCCGCGATGGGGCTGCTCACGCCGACCCTCTTCCTCGGCACCACCGTCCTCAGCGCCCTGCCGGGCCTGCGGGAGGTCGCCTGGATCCTCCCCGACCGCGCCGGGCTCCACGCCCTGCGCCTCGGCGAGAACCCCGACGTCCCGATCGGCCACACCACCGGCCTCCTGGTGATGCTCTGCTGGACCGCCCTCGCCGCCTACGGCGGACTACGGGTCCTCCGGCGCAAGGACGGCTAGGGCGCGGTCACCGGAGCGCCGGGTGGTCGGCGACGACCGTGCAGCTGCCGGGGGCGATCTCGGTGAAGCCCGCGTCGCGGACGAGCGGCAGCCCGCTCGCCGTCAGCTCCGCCCAGGCCTCGGCCGTCGCGGTGCGGACGGCGAGCGCGAAGCCGCTCTGCGCCCACTCCTTGCGCTGCGCCCCGTCCAGCCGCCACCAGGCGAGCTGCGCCGCGTGCCCGGTCTGCGCCATCGCCTTGCCGGCGCTCATCCCTACCTCCGGGTTGAGCCACAGCACCGGCGTCCCGTCCGGGACCGGGCCGGGCTCCACCGGGTCGTCCAGGTCGGTGCCGGACACCTGCAGCTTGGCGAGCTCCTTGGGCCACCCGTCGAGCGGCACCGGCGGGAACACCCGGACCTCCGCGCCCTCCCCGGCCACGGTGATGCCGGGCAGCTCGCCCGCCTTGCGCCACTCGCCGCCGCGGGCCCGCCGGACGACCTTCCGGATCCGGGCGTCCTCCCAGGCCTCGACCCGCTCGGCCCACTCGCCGCCGTCGTCGGTGACCCGGGGGTCCGCGAGCAGCCTCAGGACGGCCCGCGCCGAGGTCTCCAGCGCGTCGGTGCGGGCGGGCGGGTCGGTCCGCTCCAGCCGGACGACCAGCGGGAGCACGTACTGCTCCTTGGCGTCGCGCGAGTCGGGGGCGGGTGCGGCGGCCGGGTCATCGAACGGTGAACTCACCCCACCAGCATGCCAGCTCCGCCCCTCCCGGCCCCTCCCGCCCCTTCCGGTGGCTCAGCGCCGGTAGCCGCGCCCGGTGTCCCGCTCCTCCGCGTCCTCGTACGGCAGGAACCAGCCCTCGGGGTGGGTCGCGGCGAGCAGCGCCTCGGTCCGCTGGGCGGCACCGAGGTCGGGGTCGCCGTCGTCGGGGCCGAAGACGCCGAAGAGTTCGTCGGCGCAGCCGTCCCAGTCGTAGTCGTACAGGTCGGCCGGCAGGTCGCCCATCATGTCGGCGACGGACTCGGGCTGGGCGCCGAGCAGGGCGCGGGCGTCGCTGAGCGCGAGGCGCAGCGCGATCTCCTCGGCGAGGCAGCGGGGCAGCGGCCATTCGCCGAGGGCGAGGTCGTCGGCGAGGTCGTCGAAGGTGCGGGCGAGGGCGCGGCGCCAGCCCCGGTGGAGGTGCCAGGTGCGGGCGGGGAGCCGCCCGAAGACCGTCCAGTCGCCCTCGTCCTCGTCGGTGACGGGGTCGTCGCCGTGCTCTTCCAGGTCGTCGTAGGCGGCGTCGGCGAGGCCGATCAGCTGGGTGTGCAGCAGGCAGGCGGTGCGCGGGGTGAGGGTCCAGTCGCCGTTGTCGCCGTCCTCGCTCTCCAGCGGGAAGAGTTCCGCGAAGTCGGGGGCGAAGTCGTCGGTGACGCTGATCTCCAGGGTGCCGCCGAGCGCTTCGATGCCGGGGATGGCGGCGACCAGCCGGTCGGGGTGGAGGAGGGCCCCGAGTGCCGCGTTGGGGTCCTCGGAGACCTCGCGCAGGAGTTCCTCGCGCTGCCCGGCCGGGTCGATCCCGGCGAAGTCGAGGTTCTCGACGGCGGCGCGGGCGGCTGCGCGCAGCGCCGGCCAGTCGGTGATCCGGATGCCGAGCACCACGGTCGCCTCGATCTCCTGCGCACCGGAGTTCTCGGTGGCGCCCGGCCCCTGCGGATGATCGCTTCGCTCGCCCATGCGACAAGGTTTGCAGAACGCGGCACGGCGAGTCCACTGACCGGCGGACTGAGCTGTGGTCAGCCCGGGCGGCGTGCCGCCCGGACCGGCGCGTCGGGCGCTCCGAACCACCTGCCGTCCCGCAGGGTGGGGGGATGAGCAACATCGACGAGTACGGCGGCGGGCAGCGCCCGTCGGACACTGTCCTGGTGGTGACCACCAACGACGTGCCGGGTCACCGGGTCGACCGGGTGATCGGCGAGGTCTTCGGCCTGACCGTGCGCAGCCGGCACATCGGCTCGCAGATCGGCGCCGGTTTCAAGTCCCTGATGGGCGGTGAGCTCAAGGGCCTGACCAAGACCCTGGTCGAGAGCCGCAACCAGGCGATGGAGCGGCTGGTCGAGCAGACCCGGGCGCGCGGCGGCAACGCGGTCCTAATGATGCGGTTCGACGTGACGGAGGCGGCCGACCTGGGAACGGAGATCTGCGCCTACGGCACCGCCGCGGTGATCTCCCCGGTCGGCTGACCCCCGGCCTGCTGACCCGATCTGCCGGCCTCGGCCCCTCCCGACCCCGACCCCGCCCCCCTCCCGGCCTGCGGAAACCGGTTGACACGGGCGCGGGTCGGGAAGCAGGGTCGGCAGCTGGTGATCAAGTGACCAGCGTTCGGGAGAGTCCGTGACCAGCAGCACCCCGCCCGTGGCCTACGTGACCAGCGGGCTGATCGAGGATCCCGAGCTGTCGGCGGTCCTGGCCGCGTTCGAGCGGCTCGGGGTGCCGGCGGAGGCGGTCGACTGGCGGGACGGGTCGGTGGACTGGGGCCGGTTCGCGCTCGTGGTGGTGCGCAGCCCGTGGGACTACATCCTCGACCGGCCCGCGTTCCTGGCGTGGGCGGAGAAGGTCGCCGCGGTGACCCGGCTGGCCAACCCGGCGCCGGTACTGGAGCGCAACACCGACAAGACCTACCTGCGGACGCTCGCCGAGGCGGGCGTGCCGGTGGTGCCGACCGCCTGGGCGGCGCCCGGCGACGAGCTCGACGGGGAGGCCGGCGGAGGCTTCGCACCGTGGCCGGAGCTGGTGGTGAAGCCGACCGTCTCCTCGGGCGCCCGGGACACCGTGCGCACCACGGACCGCGCCGAGGCTCTCGCGCACGTCCGGACGCTGACCGCGGCGGGCCGCACCGCGATGGTGCAGCCGTACCTGCCGATGGTGGAGCGGGAGGGCGAGACCTCGCTGCTCTTCCTGGGCGGGCGGTTCAGCCACGCGATCCGGCGGCGGCCGATGCTGTCCGGCGAGGTCGGGTTCGAGGACGCGGTGCGCGAGCCGGACGCCGACCAGCTGGCGGTGGCCGAACGGGTGCTGGCCGCCGTGCCGGAGCGGGCGGAGCTGCTGTACGCCCGGGTGGACCTGGTGCGCACCGAGGACGGTTCACCGGTGCTGATCGAGCTGGAGCTGACCGAGCCGCGCCTGTTCCTCACCCACCTGCCGGACGGCCCGGAGCGGCTGGTCCGCGCCGTGCGGGCGGCCCTCGCGGGCTGACCCGGGCGGCTGCCCGGGAACAGCCGGCCCCGGCCCGATGTTTCACCATCGTGACTGTTTACGGTGCAACAGAAGGTTCCGCGCCCCGTCCGGTGGACGTGGTGGTGATCGGCGCCGGCCAGGCCGGCCTGTCGGCCGCGTACCACCTGCGACGGCGCGGCTTCGCGCCGTACACCGGCTTCGTGGTGCTGGACGCCGACGCGGCGCCCGGCGGCGCGTGGGCGCACCGCTCGCCGTCGCTGCGGATGGCGACCGTGCACGGCTTCCACGACCTGCCGGACTTCGAGCTGCCGCCGGCCGACCCGCAGGCGCCCGCCCGCGAGGTGGTGCCCGGGTACTTCGCGGCGTACGAGGCGAAGCACGCCCTGCCGGTGGTCCGGCCGGTCCGGGTCCGGGCGGTGCGGCCCCTGCCCGACGGGCGGCTGCTGGTGGACACCGACGCCGGACCGTGGACGGCCCGCGCCCTGGTCAACGCCACCGGGACGTGGAGCAGGCCCTTCCTGCCGCACTACCCGGGGCACTTCGCCGGGCGGCAGCTGCACTACGCCGACTACCGGGGGCCGGAGTCCTTCGCCGGACAGCGCGTGGTGGTGGTCGGCGGCGGGGCGTCGGCGATCCAGGTGCTCTCCGAACTCGGCGGCGTCGCCGAGACGGTGTGGGTCACCCGCAGCGAACCCGTCTTCCACGAGGGGCCGTTCACGCCCGAGTACGGGCGCGCGGTGGTCGCCGAGGTGGAGAAGCGGGTCAGGCAGGGGCTGCCGGTGCGCAGCGTGGTGAGCGTGACCGGGCTCGGTCCGAGCGTCGCGTACCGGCGCGCGGAGCAGCTCGGGGTGCTGCGGCGGCGGCCCGTGTTCGACCGGCTGACCGAGCACGGCGTCGCCTGGGGCGACCATGAGCTGCCGGTCGACGCGATCGTCTGGGCGACCGGCTTCCGCGCCGAGACCACCCACCTCGCCCCGCTCGGCCTGCGCGAGCCCGGCGGTGGCATCCGGGTGGACGGCACCCGCGCCACCGCCGACCCCCGCATCCACCTGGTCGGCTACGGCCCCTCCGCCTCCACCATCGGCGCCAACCGGGCCGGCCGCGCCGCCGTCAACGAGCTCGTCGAACTCCTCGGCGACCCGCGAACGGCCGCCGCCCCGGCCCACGCGGCCCCGGCCGGCATCCGACGACTGGGCTCGGCGCCATGATCGACGACTACCCGTTCGCCGACGGCCGGAACGTGCTCTGGGAGCTGGAGGGCCGGCGCGGCGAGGAGTTGCACAGCGAATCGACGCTCGACCGCGAGCAAGTCCTGCTGGTCCGGCACCTCTTCGACCGGGGCCCGGACGCGTGGCTGCTGGCCGGCGTGTACCCGCTGAGCGACACCGTCAAGGCGGCGTTCCGGCAGGCCCTCGCCGACGGCGGGTGGGAGATCGAGTTCGAGGACGGCATCGACTACCTGCTCGGCGGGCGCCAGGACCTGCCCGACGGCAGCACCTGGCGCCCCACCTCCGTCCCGGCCCCGGGCCCGATCCCCCCGCCGTAGGACGACCTAGCGGTCGTAGTCGACGGTGACCTTGTCGGTGAGGGGGCGGGCCTGGCAGGTGAGGACGTAGCCGGCGGCGAGTTCCTTCTCCTCCAGGGCGAAGTTGCGGCGCATCTCGACCTCGCCGTCGCAGACCAGGGCCCGGCAGGTGCCGCAGACGCCGCCCTTGCAGGCGAACGGCAGGTCGGGGCGGGAGCGCTGGGCGCCGTCCAGGATGGAGCGGTCGCGGGGCAGGCTGAGGGTGCTGGCCCGGCCGTCGAGGACGACGGTGACCTCGCTGGCCTCGCCGTCGAGTTCGGCCTCGACCCTCCCCCAGCCTCCGGCCGGGGGGACCCCCATGGCGACCGGCTCGTCCTCGGCGTGGAAGAGTTCCTGGTGCACCCGCTCGGCGGGAACGCCCAGTTCGGCGAGGACCTCGCGGGCGCCGGTGACCATGCCGTAGGGGCCGCAGAGCCAGTAGTGGTCGCTGCCGTCGACCCCGACGAGGTCGGTGAGCAGGGCCCCCAGCCGGTCCGGGTCGAGGCGGCCGCTGAGCAGTTCGGCGTCGCGGCTCTCCCGGGAGAGCACGTGGACGAGTTGGAACCGGTCGAGGTGGCGGTCCTTCAGGTCGGCGAGCTCGTCGGCGAACATCACGGTGTCGCTGCGCCGGTTGCCGTACAGCAGGGCGACCCGCGACGAGGGGTGGGCGTCGAGGACGGAGCCGGCGATGGAGAGCATCGGGGTGATGCCGGAGCCTGCGGCGATCAGCACGTGCGAGGCCGGAGTGTCCAGTGAGGGGCTGAACAGGCCGGAGGGCGGCAGGACTTCGATGCTCTCGCCGACCCGGGCGTCGCGCACCAGCCAGCGCGAGAACAACCCGCCGGGCACCTCGCGGACGGCGATCCGCAGCGGCCCGCCGACCGGCGAGCAGAGCGAGTACGAGCGGCGCTCGTCGGCGCCGTCGACGATCCGCCGCAGGGTGAGGGTCTGGCCGGGGAGGAAGGCGAAGTCCTCGGCGAGGGCGTCGGGGACGGCGAAGGTGACGGCGACGGCGTCCTCGCACAGCGGCTCCAGGGCCGCGATCCGCAGCTCGTGGAACGTCGGTCGGCGGACGGCCATCAGATCTCCTTGATCCGGTCGAAGGGTTCGCGGCAACTGCGGCAGCGCCAGAGCGACTTGCAGGCGGTGGAGCCGAAGCGGGACAGCTCCTCGGTGTCCTGGGAGCCGCACTGCGGGCAGGCCACCACCCGCCGGGTGGGCCCGAGTCGGAGCAGTCCGCCGGCGGCCGGCGGCGCGCCACCGGCGGTCGGCGGTGCGATGCCGGCCTCGGCGAGCTTGCGCCGGCCCTCGGCGCTGATCAGGTCGGTGGACCACGGCGGGTCGAGCCGCAGCCGGACCGCGACCTCGTGGTAGCCGGCGGCGCGCAGCCGGGCGTCGACGTCGGCGGCCATCTCGGCGACGGCCGGGCAGCCGGAGTAGGTGGGGGTGATCCAGGCGGTCACCGCGCCGTCCTGCTCGCTGACCTCGGCGAGGACGCCGAGGTCGGCGAGGGTGAGCATGGGCAGTTCGGGGTCGGGCACGGCGGCCGCGACCTCCCAGGCCCGGTTCCGGCTCAGCACGGTCACCACGTCGCCCCCGGGTGGGCCCGGGCCACCACCTGGAGTTCGGCGAGCATCGGGCCGAGCGCCTCGGTGTGCACGCCGTGCCGTCCGGCCCGGCCGTTGACGTAGGCGCGCGGCTGGGCCTCGGGCACGGTCAGGGTGGCCTCGGTGACGACGGCCCCGAGCGCGGCGAGCACCGGCTCGCGGAGCACGGACGGGTCGACGCCGAGCCGCAGTTCGACCTCGTGCGGGGTGAACAGCTCGTCCAGCCAGGGCCAGAGCGCGTCCAGCGCGTCCTGCATCCGCCGGTGCGAGTGCGCGGTGCCGTCGCCGAGCCGCAGCACCCAGGACTCGGCGTACTCGCGGTGGTACGCGAGCTCCTTGACGCCGCGCGCGGCGATCGCGGCGAGCACCCGGTCCGGGTGGTCGGCGAGCCGGAGGTAGAGCGCGTGCCGGGCGGTGGCGAAGAGCAGCAACCGGGCCACACACTCGGCGAAGTCGCCGTTCTCCAGCTCGACCAGCCGGACGTTGCGGAACTCGTGGTCCTCGCGCAGGTACGCCAGGTCGTCCTCGGTGCGGCCGCTGCCGTCCGCCTGGCCCGAACGGGTGAGCAGGTGGCGGGCCTGGCCGAGCAGGTCGAGGCCGAGGTTGGCGAGCGCCACCTCCTCCTCCAGCTCGGGGGCGCGGGTGACCCACTCGATCAGCCGCTGGGCGAGCACCAGGGCGTCGTCGCCGAGCATCCGGCAGTACGCGGCGAGGTCCTCGCCGTCCACACCCGCCGGCAGCGCGGTGTCGACGCCGAGCAGCGGGTCGGTGAACCCGGTGCCGTAGGCCCAGCGGGCCTCGCCCTCCGGCTCGGCGCCCGCCTCGGAGAGGGAGAGGTAGACGTGGTCGTCGGTCATCGTGTGGTCCCCGTCGTCAGATGTGCGGGACATCCTCGGGGATGTCGTAGAAGGTCGGGTGGCGGTACACCTTGTCGCCGCTGGGCGCGAAGAACGGGTCGCGCTCGTCGGGCGCGGAGGCGGTGATCGCGTCGGAGCGCACCACCCACAGGCTGACGCCCTCGTTGCGCCGGGTGTACAGGTCGCGGGCGTTCAGCAGCGCCATCCGGTCGTCGGCGGCGTGCAGCGAACCCACGTGGACGTGGTTCAGCCCGCGGCGCGGACGCACGAACACCTCGTACAGCGGCCAGCCGGCCTTGGACTCGCTCACTGCGCACTCCTCTTGCTCGCGTACGCCAGGGCCGCCTCGCGGACCCAGGCGCCGTCCTCGTGGGCGGCCCGGCGGCGCTCGACGCGCTGCACGTTGCACGGCCCGTTGCCCTTGATCACCTGCTTGAGCTCGGACCAGTCCGGCTCGCCGAAGTCCCAGCCGCCGCGCTCCTCGTTCCACGCCAGGGCCGGGTCCGGCAGGGTGACGCCCAGGTGCTGGGCCTGCGGCACGGTCATGTCGACGAAGCGCTGGCGCAGGTCGTCGTTGGTGTGGCGCTTGATCCGCCACGCCATGGAGCGCTCGGAGTTCGGCGAGTCGCCGTCCGGCGGGCCGAACATCATCAGCGACGGCCACCACCAGCGGTCCACCGCGTCCTGCACCATCGCGCGCTGCGCCTCGGTGCCGCGCATCAGCGTCATCAGCAGCTCGTAGCCCTGCCGCTGGTGGAAGGACTCCTCCTTGCAGATCCGCACCATCGCCCGGGCGTAGGGGCCGTAGCTGCAGCGGCAGAGCGGCACCTGGTTGCAGATCGCCGCGCCGTCCACCAGCCAGCCGATCACGCCGACGTCGGCGAAGGTCAGCGTCGGGTAGTTGAAGATCGAGGAGTACTTCTGCCGGCCGTCGATCAGCTTCTCGGTCAGCTCGGCGCGGTCGACGCCCAGCGTCTCGGCGGCCGCGTACAGGTACAGGCCGTGGCCCGCCTCGTCCTGCGCCTTGGCCAGCAGGATCGCCTTGCGGCGCAGCGAGGGCGCCCGGGTCAGCCAGTTGCCCTCCGGCTGCATGCCGATGATCTCCGAGTGGGCGTGCTGGGCGATCTGCCGCACCAGCGTCGCGCGGTACGCCTCCGGCATCCAGTCCCGCGGCTCGATCCGCTGGTCGGCGGCGACCACCGCCTCGAAGTGGCCCTCCAGGGCCCGCTCGCCCGGCTCCGTCGCCGTCACTGTCCACCCACCTCCCGACCGTCCGTTCGGTCGGTTCCATTGTGTAGCCGGAGGCCACTCCCTGACAAGGATCGGCGGCGAGTCGCCCGCCGGACGGGGTCGCACCGCCCGGCGGGCAGGCGGTCAGGTGCGGTCGCGCAGGCGCGGCAGCGGGACCGCGAGCAGCGCGGTGAGCAGGGCGACCCGGGGGGCGAGCTGGTCGATCCGGAGGTGTTCGTGGCGGGCGTGCGGGCCGGCCCCCACGGCGCCGAGGCCGTCCAGCGTGGGCAGGCCGCGGGCACCGGCCAGGTTGGTGTCGCCCGCGCCGCCGGCCGGGGCGCCGTCGAGCTGCTGGCCGAGGACCGCGGCGAGCGAGCGGACGTGCCGCAGCAGCGGGTTGCCGCTGCACTCGGGCCAGGCGGGGCGGCTGGAGAGCACCTCGGCGCGGACCTTGGCGCCGGGGCGCAGCGCGGTGAGGTGGGCGAGGGTGTCCAGGGTGCGGCGCTGGGCCTCGGCGGTGGCGAAGCGCCAGCCGAGCTCGGCCTCGGCGCGGCCGGCGATGACGTTGGCCCGGGTGCCGCCGGTGATCCGGCCGGTGTTGAGTTCGGCGCCGGGCTGGGCCAGGCCGCGGACGGCGACCAGCTGGTCGACCAGCTCGTCCACCGCGGAGACGCCGTGCGCGGCGTCGTTGCCGGCGTGCGCCTCGCGGCCGGTGACGGTCAGCCGGACCCGGGTGGAGCCGCGCCGGGCGGTCTTCAGCCGGCCGTCGGGGTGGCCGGGTTCGAGGCCGAGGACGGCGGCGGCGCCGGGGAGCTGGCGCTCGAAGACCCGGCGGCCGCTGGGGCTGCCGATCTCCTCGTCGGCGACCACGACCAGCCGCACCGGGCGGTGCGGGCGCCGGCCGAGGTCGGCGAGCAGCGCGAACGCGCCCTCCAGCAGGGCCAGCCCGCCCTTCATGTCGAGCACGCCGGGGCCGCTGAGCAGGCCGTCGCGCTCCTCGACCGGCCAGTCGGCGAGGGTGCCGACCGGCCACACGGTGTCGTGGTGGCCGACCACCAGCAGGTGTCCGAGGTCCTCGCGCTCGCCGGGCCATTCGAGCACCAGGTGGTCGCCGGCCGGGCCGGGCTCGCGGCGGGCGGTGGCGCCGGTGGCGGTGAAGCCGGCGGTGAGCTCCTCTGCGAGGGCGTCCAGCCGCCGGGCGTCGCCGGACGGGGACTCCATCCGGGCCAGTTCGGCGCAGCGGCGCCGGACCGCGCCGGCCAGGGTGCGGGCCCGGGCGGTGAGCGCCTGCGGCACGCCGGGCAGCGCGGCGGTCGCGGCCGACTCGGCCGGGGCGGCGGGAGCGGTGGGGGCGGCGGGGGCAGTCGGAGCGGCGGGAGCCTGGGCAGCGGGGCCGGCGGTCGGGGCGGTGCGGGTGGTCACGCTCGCCCGGGCGGTCGCGGTGGCCGCCTTGGCGTGCGCTGCGGCGGCGGTGGCCCTGGCACCGGACACGGGGGCGGCGGACTTCACCGCGGGCGCGGGAGCGGCGGACTTCACGCTCGGCGCGGCAGTGCCGGCCTTGACGGTGGGCGGCGCGGTGCCGGCCTTCGGCTTCGCGCCGGGCGCGGGAGCGGCGGTCCTCACGCTCGGGGCAGGGGCGGCCGGCGGGGCGGGGCGGGGCCCGGCGGCCGCGGTGGGATGGTCGCCCTCGGGCGAGGCGTCGGGGACGGCGCGTTGGCCCGCGGCGGTTCCGGCGGCGCCGGCGGCGCCGGTGGCGGCCGGTCCTGCGGAGGCGGGCGCGACGGTATGGGCACTCATCGCGCGCCCCCGGTGCGCCGTTCGAGCGGATGACGGGCGCCCGCGTGGCGGCGCGGTGTCGGGGTGGGCAACGCCGGGTGAAGCGACCTCGTGCTGGGCGACACTGCGTCCTCCTCGCTCGGTCCGGTGACCCCGGCTCGGCCCGGGGCCCGTGGACGTCGGCCGCGCGCGGTGCCGCCGGACACCGGTTGCGGGGGCCTGGAGGGGAGCCTAGAAGATTCGTTCGCTTCCCTGCGAGGTGGCCCGCCCACCGCGTGCCGTCGCCCGACCGGGGGGCGCACACCCGGCGGACGGTGTCGTCGGGGGCGCGCGCGGTGCCCGGGCCTGGCGCGTAGTGCGGGGCGCGCTCGGCCGATCACGCCCTGCTCCCACCATCGCGCGTCGCCCGTGGTTCGGCAGCACGGCGGCGCCCGCGCCCGGCCCGAGCACGCCGGATGAGTGACGTCGGATCAGCCTTTGGTACCAGTCCCGGACCCTCCACCTCCCCACGGCCGCGCCACCCCCGGGAATGACAGATATTGAAATCTGTCATCCGCCATGCCATGGTTGACGGTGTCAGCACTCCGACTCCACGGGAGCCCACTGTGACCAGCACCACTCCCCGCACCGCGTCCGGCACCACCGCGCGCACCACCCTCGGCACGGCCGGCCCGGAGACCTCGGCGCTCGGCCTCGGCCTGATGGGCATGTCCGACCTGTACGGCCCGGCCGACGAGGCGGAGTCGATCGCCACGGTGCACGCCGCGCTCGACGCCGGCGTCACCCTGCTCGACACCGGCGACTTCTACGGCATGGGCCACAACGAGCTGCTGCTGCACGAGGCGCTGCGCGGCCGCGACCGCGCCTCGGTCGAGATCAGCGTCAAGTACGGCGCCCTGCGCGGGCCGGACAACAGCTGGCTCGGCTTCGACGGCAGCCCGGCCCACACCAAGGCGTCCCTGGCGTACACCCTGCGTCGGCTGCGCACCGACTACGTCGACGTCTACCGCCCGGCCCGGCTCGACCCGTCGGTGCCGATCGAGGAGACCGTCGGCGCCGTCGCCGAGCTGGTGAAGGCGGGGTACGTGCGGCACATCGGCCTGTCCGAGGTGGGTGCCGAGACGCTGCGCCGGGCGGCCGCCGTGCACCCGATCAGCGACCTGCAGATCGAGTACTCGCTGCTCTCCCGCGGCCTGGAGGCCGAGGTCCTCCCCGCCGCCCGCGAGCTGGGCATCGGCATCACCGCGTACGGGGTGCTCTCCCGCGGCCTGCTCAGCGGCCACTGGCAGGCCGACCGGCCGCTCGCGGTGGGCGACTTCCGCGGCCACAGCCCGCGCTTCCAGGGCGACAACCTGGCGCACAACCTGCGGCTGGTGGAGGCGCTGCGCGCCGTGGCAGCGGCCAAGGGCGCGACCGTGGCCCAGGTGGCCATCGCCTGGGTCGCCTCCCGCGGGGCGGACATCGTGCCGCTGGTCGGCGCCCGCCGGCGCGAGCGCCTCGCGGAGGCACTGGGCGCCCGGGGGCTGGAGCTGTCGGCGGCCGACCTGGCGGCGATCGAGGCCGCGGTGCCGGACGGCGCGGCGGCGGGCGAGCGGTACGCTGCCGCACAGATGGCCCACCTGGACAGCGAGCGCTGACCAGCCCGTATCCACCCACCGGAGGACGTCCCCGCCGTGACCACGGACAGTACTCTCACGCCCGAGCAGATCCTGACCGCGGCCGAGGACGTCCTGCGTCGGTACGGCCCGGCCAAGGCCACCGTGGTCGACATCGCCCGCGCCCTGGGGGTCAGCCACGGCAGTGTCTACCGGCACTTCCCCAGCAAGGCGGCGCTGCGCGAGGCGGTCACCCAGCGCTGGCTGGACCAGGCGCACGCGGAGCTCTCGACGATCTCCGCCGGCTCGGGCCCGGCCGACGAGCGGCTGCACCGCTGGCTGGCGACGCTGTTCGCGGCCAAGAAGCGCAAGGCGCTGGAGGATCCGGAGCTGTTCGCCACCTACCAGGCCCTGGTCGGTGAGCTGAGCAGCACGGTGGAGGAGCACATCGAGACGCTGATCGCGCAGATCGCGGTGATCGTCCGGGACGGCGTCGACCGGGGCGAGTTCCGTCCGGCCGACGCGGAGTTCACGGCCCGCGCGGTGTTCCAGGCGACCGCGCACTTCCACGATCCGGTGCACGCGGCGGAGTGGAAGCACGACCGCGCCGACGCGGACTTCGAGGCGGTCTGGTCCCTGCTGCTGAACGGCCTGCGGGCGGGCTGACCCGTCCGGCCGATCCGTTCGCCCCGGGGCCCGGCGGGCCCGCCGGGGGCGAGGCCGGCTCGGGGCTGCGGATCGCCGCGCGGATGCCCGGGGGCACCGGTGTCCGGCACGCCGCGGTGGTGCCCGGCCGGGGCGGGCGAGCACCACCTGCGCGATCGCGCCCGGCGTGGTGGCCGCCCGGACGGGGCCGGAGGCAGGTCCCGGCGCCGCGGTCGGCGGCCTGCGAGCAGCTGCCCGCCCAGGTCGCCGACGCGGCCCGACGGGTCAGCTGCGCGAGTTGCCGAAGACGATCCGGTAGGCGATCAGGAGCACCAGGGAGCCGGCGATCGCCGAGATCCAGGTCGGCAGGTCGAAGAAGCTCGCGCTGATCGACCGGTGCAGCACCTTGGTCGCCAGCCAGCCGCCGACGAAGGAGCCGGCGATGCCGATCAGCGTGGTGACGATCAGGCCGCCCGGATCCCGGCCGGGCAGCAGGAACTTGGCGATGCCTCCGGCCAGCAGGCCGAGGATGATCCAGCTGATGACGCTCATGTAGGTGTCCTGCCCTCCGTCCGCGGGGGCGAATCCGCATCCGCCTCCTCCTGGAGGGACGCGGGGGCGGCGGCACCCGGTTCCGGCCGCCCGGAGGCCGCCCGAACGGTCGTCCGGCAGGGCGTTTCTGATCACCCGTCGACCCGTCGCCGCCGAGCGCATAGGCTGTCGCCCCGACCGCTGTGATCATGTTCGAGTGGAGGGATCCGCCGTGGGGCAGGACAGCACGCGAGAGCCGGGTGTGACGCCGTCGGCCGATCTGCGCCCGGAGATACCGCACCCGGCCCGGATGTACGACTACTACCTGGGCGGCAAGGACAACTTCCCGGCCGACCGGGAGGCCGCCGAGCGGGCCCTGGCCGCCAACCCGGAGTTCCGCTCGACCGCGCGCGCCAACCGGGCGTTCCTGCAGCGCGCGGTCCGGTTCACCGCGGGCCTGGGCATCGACCAGTTCCTCGACATCGGCACCGGCATCCCGACCGCCGGCAACACCCACGAGATCGCCCAGGACATCGACCCGCGGGCCCGGGTGGCGTACGTGGACAACGATCCGATCGTGCTCACCCACGCCCGCGCGCTGATGGCCGGAATGGGCCGGGGCCGCACCGAGGTGGTCCAGGCCGACCTGCGCGACCCGGCGGGCGTCCTGGCCGCCGCCGAGGTCCGCGAGCTGATCGACTTCTCCCGCCCGGTGGTGCTGGTGCTGGCCGCCGTGCTGCACTTCCTCACCGACGAGGACGAGCCCGCCGAGGTGGTCGGGACCCTGGTGGAGGCGCTGGCCCCGGGCAGCCACCTGGTGCTCTCGCACGGCACCGCGGACTTCATCCCGGCCGAGGTCCGGGACCGGGTGACCGGTGTCTACAGCAAGGCGACCGCCCCGCTGGTGGGCCGCAGCCGGGAGCAGGTCGGCGCGTTCCTCACCGGCAGCGGCCTCGACCTGCTGGACCCGGGCGTGGTGACCGTCCCGCTCTGGCGCCCCGACACCGAGCCGCCGGCCGGCGCCGACCGGGTCTCGATGTACGGCGCGGTCGCCCGCAAGCCCTGACCCCACCCGGCCGGCACCGGGCACCGGTCCGCGCGCGCCGTCCACCGCCGCGGCCAGGGCGGCCCGGGCCGGCCGTCGGCCTGCCGGGCGAGCAGCGCCACGAACCTCCGGAACGCGCCCCGGCAGGTGGCGTACCGCTCGTACGCCCGGTGGGACCACGCCCCCGGGCCGCCCCGCCCGGCGCCCGCGTGCTCCCGGACGGCGGTGGCGCACGCGAGGGCCTGGGGTGAAGACCTCTGACCGCATCGCCCCGACGCCATGGGTGCGCACCGGACACGGGAAGTCACGACCTGCCCCCAACGGGCCTTCTTCGCCTGGAAGTTCCCCCTCGTTGATGCGGGCACCCCCCGAGGCGGTCCCGACCGGCGGACACCCCGGGCCCCTGCCGGGCGCGCGGCGGGGCGTGAGAGGGTGCCGGGCATGAGCAACGGACGGGTCCTGGTGGTCGACGACGACGCCGCCATCCGGCGCGCGCTGGAGCGCGGGCTGCGGCTGGCCGGGTTCGGCGTGGCCCTCGCCGCGGACGGCGCCGCCGCGCTGGAGCAGTCGGCCGCCGGACCGCCGGACGTGCTGGTGCTGGACGTCTCGATGCCCGGCCTGTCCGGCACCGAGGTCTGCCGCACCCTGCGCGCCCGGGGCGACGACACCCCGGTGCTGATGCTCTCCGCGCTCGACGAGCTGGCCGACCGGGTGGCCGGCCTGCAGGCGGGCGCGGACGACTACCTGGTCAAGCCGTTCGCGCTGGAGGAGCTGGTGCTGCGGCTGCACGCGCTGCTGCGCCGCCGCCCGCCCGCGCCCTCCGACCGGCTGTGCGTCGGCCCGCTGACCGTCGAGCCGGAGACCCGCCGGGCCGCCTGGGCGGACCAGGAGCTGCAGTTGACCAGGCGCGAGTTCGAGCTGCTCACCCAGTTCGCCCGCAACCCGGGCATCGTGCTCTCCCGGGAGCTGCTGCTGGACCGGGTGTGGGGCTACGACTTCGAGGTCCGCACCGATGCGGTGGACACCTTCGTCAGCTACCTGCGGCGCAAGCTGGAGGCGGGCGGGCGGCCCCGGATCGTGCACACCGTGCGCGGCGTCGGCTTCGTGCTGCGGGCCCCGGCCGGGGGAGCGGAGCGGCGGTGAGGCTCGCCACCCGGCTCGCGCTCGGCGCCGCCGCCCTGGTCACCCTGCTGGTCCTGGCCGCCGGGCTGCTGCTGCTCCCGCTGGTCACCGCCGACCTGCGCAAGCAGCAGGACGCCCGGCTCAACGACCGCGCGGCCGCGGTACTGCCCGGGGTGAGGGCGCTGGTCGCCGCGGACGGCAAGGGCCGCCCCAAGGCCGAGCAGAACCAGCAGCGCAAGGTGGTGGACTCGGCGCTGGACGCCGGGGTCCGGGTGGTCGCCCAGGACGGCACGGTGCTGCTGTCCGTCGGCCCGCAGCCCGCCGACCCGCGCCGGCTGCCGCCCGCGCCGAGCAAGCCGGTCACCGTCCGCGAGCCGGACGCGGTCGCCTGGCGGGTGCTCGCCGTCCCGGTGGACGGCGGCACCGCGCACGCCACGCTGTGGGTGTCCGCGCCCGCCGACGCGCCGGAGGCCCAGGCCCGGACCGTCCGCCGCCGGGTCTTCCTGGTCGCCGCCCTGGCCGCGCCGCTGGCCGCCGTCCTCGCCTTCGTCCTCGCCGAGTTCGCCACCGCCCCGCTGCGCCGGCTCGGCCGCCGCGCCGCCGCCCTCGACCCGCAGGCCGGCGCGGCCGCCTTCGCCCCCGACCGCAGCGGCACCGCCGAGGTGGACGAGCTCGCCGACGCGATCGCCCTGCTGCTCTCCCGCTACGACGAGCAGGCCGCCCGCACCGCGCAGGCCCTGGACACCGCCCGCTCGTTCTCCTCCGCCGCCTCGCACGAGCTGCGCACCCCGCTGATGAGCCTGCGCACCAACCTGGACGTGCTGGCCGCCCACCCCGACCTGCCCGCCGGGGAACAGGCCGAGGTGGTCGGCGAGTTGCGCGCCGACCACACCCGGCTGCAGGACCTGCTGACCGCGCTCGCCGCGCTCGCCCGCGGCGACCTGGTGGAGGTCTCCGCGTTCGGCCCCGTCGACCTGGCCGACCTGCTGGACGCCGCCGTCGCGGAGGCCGCCCGCCGCCACCCGGAGACCGTGATCATCGCCGAGACCGACGCCGAGCCGCGGGTCTTCGGCTGGGAGCCGGGCCTGCGGATCCTGGTCGCCAACCTGCTCGGCAACGCGGCCGTGCACGGCCGCACCGCCGGGGCACCGGCCCGGATCACCGTCCGCCTCGGCACCGACGACGGCCGGGCGGTCCTCACCGTCGACGACACCGGCCCCGGCATCCCGGCGGAGCAGCGCGAGGCGGTCTTCCGCCGCTTCCACCGCCGCCCCGACAGCCCCGGCTCCGGCCTCGGCCTCACCCTGGTCGCCCAGCAGGCCGCCCTGCACCGCGGCACCGTCCGCGTCCTCCCACCGCCGGAAGCCGCACCGCGGGCCGTCCCGGCAGCTTCCCCGCACGCCGCACCGGACGCGGCACCGAGCGCCGCCCCGGGCTGCCGGATCGAGGTCCGCCTGCCGCTGCTGCACCCGGACACCCCGACCGTCCCGCTCCCCCGCCACCGCGACTGGATCAGCGGGAACTGACCCGGTCCGGCGCCGGGCCGGGGAGGTCACAGGGAATCCACAAGAAGCGTCCCTACTCTCCCCCGCAGACCGCGCGGACCCGCGCGGGTCCGGAAAGGGGAGACCCATGCTCGTGAACCGCACCGCCGCCGCACTCGGCGCCCTGGCCCTGGCCGGCTCGCTGCTCGCCGCCGCCGCGCCCGCGCAGGCGGCCGGCCCGAAGCCCGTCCCGACCGGGGACGGGGCGAAGGCGATCTGCAAGCGGCTGCCGAAGATCCAGGAGCGGGTCACCAAGGCCGTGGAGCGCCTCAACGGCGATGCCACGGTCGTCGGTTCGGTCGCCCGGCTGGAGAAGCGGGTGGCCAACGCCAAGACCGCCGGGCACGCCGAGGTCGAGACCTACCTGAACGACCGGCTGACCTTCCGCAAGAGCCTGCTGCCGACCCTGCAGACCCGGCAGAACGACCTGAAGGCGGTGGCCACGTGGTGCGCCTCGCACGGCGAGTCCGCCGGGGCGTCCAAGTGATCCGCCGCCGGACCGCCGCCGCCGTCGGCGTGCTGGCCCTGGCCGCGACCGCACTGCTCACCGCGTGCGGCCCGAACTCCGGTGCGGCGAACAGCAGTCCGAAGGACGACTCGGCCCAGGTGCAGCAGTACCAGCAGGCCGTGGACGCCGCCGAGAGCGCCGCGGCGCAGGCCGAGGGCGACGCGGCCGGGGACGAGTGAGCACCGCCCCGGGTCCGCCGCCCGTGGGGGGCGCGACGGACCCGGGGCGGCCGTGCCCTCAGAGCCGGGAGAGGTCCAGCCCGGCCAGCCGCTCCGGGTCGGCGATGATGTACATCTCGACGATCCGGCCGTCCCGGACGGTCAGGCCCATCACCGACTGCGCGGCGCCGCCGTCCGGCAGCGCCACCATCCCGGGCAGGCCGTTGACCAGCACCCGCCGGGAGACCTGCGCGGCCGCGCGGAACAGCACCGCCTGGCCGGCGACCTCGGCCGCGCCCCGGCGGATGATCGCGGACACCCCGGTGTCCACCCGCAGCACCACGTCCGGGTCGAGCAGCGCCACCAGCGCCTCGAAGTCCCCGCCGCGGGCGGCCACCAGGAACGCGTCGACCACCTCCGCCTGCCGGGCGAGGTCCGCGTCGGGGGTACCGGCGCCCTGCACCTTCCGCCGCGCCCGGCTGGCCAACTGCCGGGTCGCCGCAGGGGACTTGTCCACGATCTCGGCGATGTCCTCGAACGGCACGGCGAACATGTCGTGCAGCACGAACGCCAGCCGCTCGGCCGGCGGCAGCCGGTCCAGCACCACCAGCAGCGCCAGGCCCACCGAGTCGGCGAGCAGCGCCTGCTGCTCCGGGTCGACCCCGTCCGGGCCGCTGATCACCGGGTCCGGCAGGTGCGCCTCCCACTCCAGCGGGTCCTCCCGGCGGGAGGTGCGCGAGCGCAGCAGGTCCAGGCAGACCCGGCCGACCACGGTGGTCAGCCACGCCGCGAGGTTGCGCACCTCCGAGACGTCCGCGCGGTGCAGCCGGAACCACGCCTCCTGGACCGCGTCCTCCGCCTCGCCGAGCGAGCCGAGCATCCGGTAGGCCACCGCGCGCAGCCGGCCGCGGTGCTCCTCGAAGCGCGCGGCGAGCAGTTCATCCTGGTCCATCCCCCGACCCTCCCCGTACGTCCGGTCCCCGTCGACCCTAGATCACGTACGGCCGGCGGCGCCATCCGCGGCCCGCCGCGCCGTGGACGTCACTTGACGGGCGGGCGCCCGGTCGTGAACGATCGCCCCATGAAGCCCGGCACCCCCCTGGTCTGCCGCCTGCACGTCGATCTGCGACGCCAGGCGAGCGACATGTGTGCCCGCTGACGCTCTCCCCCCAGTCCCGTGCCGACCTCCGGGACCACTGAACCACCCCTTTCCGACCTGCCGTCCCCCGCCGTGCGCACCCCGTGCCGCGCGGCGCCCCGGCACACCCCGAGGACCTGACACATGCCTGTCGACCTGGCGTCCCCGCACGCCGTCAAGCCGCTCTCGCCCAACGCCCTGCGCGCGATCGTCCGGGATCTCGCCGAACGCCCCGAGGAGTGGATCCACCGGGTCCGCCTCGCCCACGCCGACCGCTGGTACGAACGGCTGGTCGCCGCCGACGACCACGAGGTGTGGCTGATCAGCTGGCTGCCCGGCCAGTCCACCGGCTTCCACGACCACGGCGGGGCCCGCGGCGCCTTCACCGTCGCCCTCGGCGAGCTGGAGGAGCTCGCCCTCGCCGGGCCCGACCACGGCCTGACGGTCCGTCGCCTGGCGTCCGGCGCGCACCGCGCGTTCGGCCCGCAGTACCTGCACGACGTCCGCAACACCTCCACCGGTCCGGCGGTCACCCTGCACGCGTACTCGCCGCCGCTCAGCACGATGTCCCGGTACGAGCTGCGGGCCGGCGGCCTGGTCCGCACCGCGGTGGAGGGACCGGAGCAGTGGTGAGCGTCGACGAACTGCTGGCCCGGGCCCGAGCGGGGGTCCGCCGGCCCGGCCCGCACGAGACCCGGCAGGCGGTCGCCGGCGGCGCGCTGCTGGTCGACATCCGCCCCGCCGCGCAGCGCGCCGAGGAGGGCGGCATCCCCGGCGCCCTGATCATCGAACGCAACGTCCTGGAATGGCGGTTGGAGCCCGGCGGGGCGTACCGGATCCCCGAGGCCACCGGCCCGGACCAGGCCGTGATCGTGGTCTGCTCGGAGGGCTACGCCTCCAGCTTCGCCGCGGCCACCCTGCGCGAACTCGGCCTGCACCGGGCCACCGACCTGGACGGCGGGTTCCGCGCCTGGGCGGCGGCCGGCCTCCCGACGACCCGTCCAGCACCCGGACACGCCGCCGAATTCCCTGACGGGGCGTCGACCTGACGCCATAATCAGACCAGTGTTCGAACCATCCGCGGCCACCCGCTAGGAACCCCTCCGTGATCACATTCGACGGCGCCGCCAAGCGCCACCCGGACGGCACCACCGCCGTCCGGGGCCTCGACCTCGACGTCCCCGCCGGGCAGATCACCGTGCTGGTCGGCCCGTCCGGCTGCGGCAAGACCACCATCCTGCGGATGGTCAACCGCATGGTGGAACCCACCGCCGGCCGGGTGCTGCTGGACGGCGCCGACGTCTCCGCCCTGCCGCCCGCACAGCTGCGCCGCGGCATCGGCTACGTGATCCAGCAGGCCGGGCTGTTCCCGCACCGGCGCGTCGTCGACAACGTCGCCACCGTGCCGCGCCTGCTCGGCTGGGACCGCCGGCGGGCCCGCGCCCGCGCCGCCGAGCTCCTCGAACTCGTCGGCCTCGAACCGGAACTCGGCCGCCGCTACCCCGCCCAGCTGTCCGGCGGACAGCAGCAGCGGGTCGGCGTGGCCCGGGCGCTCGCCGCGGACCCGCCCGTACTGCTGATGGACGAACCCTTCAGCGCCGTCGACCCGCTGGTCCGCACCGGGCTGCAGGAGGAACTGCTCCGCCTCCAGTCCGAGTTGCACAAGACCGTGCTCTTCGTCACCCACGACATCGAGGAAGCCGTCCGGCTCGGCGACCGGGTCGTGGTCCTGCGCAAGCACGGCGAGATCGCCCAACTCGCCGACCCGCACACCCTGCTGACCCGGCCCGCGGACGACGGCGTGGCCGCGTTCCTCGGCCGCGACCGCGGCCTGCGGGGCCTCGGCCTGCGGCCCGCCGACCACATCGAACTCCTTCCCGTCGGCCACCCCGCCCAGCACGACTGGGAGCTCGCCCTCGACCCCGACGGCCGTCCCCTCGGCTGGCGGGGCCCCACCGGCCTCCACCCCGCTCCCTCCTTCCACCCCGGCCGCGACACCCTGCGCACCGCCCTCGACGCCGCCGTCCTCTCCCCCACCGGCCTCGCCCTCGCCCTCACCCCCGACCACCGCCCCCTCGGCCTCGCCACCCGCACCGCCGTCGTCACCGCCCTCGACGCCGCCCCGCCACAGGCGGCCGCGCCCCGCACCGTCGAGGCCCGAGCCGCCCTGCCGGGCGCGGTCGCGCACGCCTCCCCGGACGGGGGCCCCCATGGACGGTGAGCCCCTGGTGCGGTGGCCGTGGATCGGGAGCCATCTGGCCTACCTCTCCTCCCTCACCGCCGACCACGCCGTGATCGCCCTCGTCCCGGTGGCCGTCGCGCTGGCGCTGGCCGTCCCGCTCGGCCTGGCGTGCACGCGGTTCCCGCGGCTCTACCAGCCGCTCGCCGCCGTCTTCAACGTCGTCTACGCGCTGCCGTCGCTGGCGGTCTTCGTGGTCCTGATCCCGTACACGGGCCTGGCCGAGATGGCCACCGTGATGATCCCGTTGACGTTCTACGCGGTCGCGGTGCTGCTGCCCACCACGGTGGACGGCCTGCGGACGGTGCCGGATCCGGTCCGGCAGGCGGCTACCGCGATGGGCTACGGGCCGTGGCACCGCCTGGCGGCCGTCGAACTGCCGGCCGCGCTGCCGTTCCTGGTGGCGGGTCTGCGGGTGGCAGCGGTGTCGAGCATCTCGCTCGCGGCCGTCGGCGCGCTGATCGGCCGGGGCGGCCTGGGCTACCTGTTCATCGACGGCTTCCAGCGGACGTTCCCGACGCCGATCGTCGCGGGCATCGTGCTGGTGGTGCTGCTCGCGCTGGCGGTGGACCTGCTGCTGGTGCTGGCGGGCCGGCTGCTCGCTCCGTGGGCGACGAGGGGCGGTGCCCGGTGAACTGGCTGGCCTGGATCAACGACTTCCTCGCCGACCCCGCGCACCACGCGGGCCCCGATTCGATCGCCGTCCGGGTCTCGGAGCATCTGGCGTTCACCGCCCAGGCCCTGTTCTGGGCGGCGCTGCCGGCCGTCCCGCTGGGGCTGCTGATCGGCTACACCGGCCGGGGCGTCGTCGCGGTGACGGCGCTGACCGGCATCGCCCGGGCGCTGCCGACGCTGGGCCTGGTGACGCTGGCGGTGCTGCTCGTGGGCGTCGGTGAGCTCTCGGTCCTGGTGCCGCTGGTGGCACTGGCCGCGCCGCCGCTGCTGGTGGCGGCCGCGGAGGGCGTCCGCTCCACCGACCCGGAGGTCCGGGACGCGGCGCGCGGCATCGGGCTGTCCCATCCGCAGACGCTGCTGCGGGTCTGCCTGCCGACCGCGCTGCCGACGCTGCTGGCGGGCCTGCGGACCGCGACCGTCCAGGTGATCGCGACGGCGACGATCGCCGCGTACGCGGGGCTCGGCGGTCTGGGCCGGTACGTGGTGGACGGCCTGGCCACCCGGAACTTCGCCACCACGCTCGGCGGCGCCCTGCTGGTCGTCCTGCTGGCGGTGGCCGCCCAACTGCTGTTCGCCGTGCTGATCCGCGCGGCGGAGCCGCCCGGCACCGGGGCCGCGCGCACCCCCACCGGCCGTACTGACCGTTCAACCCGCACTCACCACGAGGAACTGATATGACGACCCGTCTGGTACGTACGCTGACCGCGGCCGCCCTGGTCCTGGGCGCGGCGGCCTGCTCGTCCTCCGCCGGCGGCGACCCGCTGGCCGCGGGCGGCTCCGGCGCTCCCCGGTCCGGCGGTTCGACGGTGGTGGTCGGCTCGGCCAACTTCCCGGAGAACGTGCTGCTGGCGTCGGTCTACTCGCAGGCGCTGAAGGCCAAGGGCGTGAAGGTCGAGGAGAAGTTCAACATCGGCAGCCGCGAGGTGCTGTACGGGCAGCTGCAGAGCGGTGCGCTGACCGTGCTGCCGGAGTACAACGGCGCACTGCTGGGCTACCTGGACGCGAAGAGCACCGCGTCCGGCACCGAGCAGGTCAACGCCGCGCTGAAGGAGAAGCTGCCGTCGGCGCTCGGCATCCTGGACTCGGCGGCCGCCGAGGACAAGGACTCGCTGACCGTCAGCAAGGAGACCGCCGACCGGCTCGGGCTGAAGAGCGTCGCCGATCTGGCGGGCAAGTCGGGCGAGTTGGCGGTCGGCGGCCCGCCGGAGTTCAAGTCGCGGCGGGAGCAGCAGTTCAAGGACGTCTACGGGCTGACCTTCAAGGAGTGGAAGCCCACCGGCGACACCACGGCCAACGCGCTGAAGGACGGCGGGATCCAGGTGGGCAACGTGTTCACCACCGACCCGCGGATCGTCCAGTTCGGGCTGGTCCCGCTGGCCGACCCGAAGAACCTGTTCAGCGTCCAGAACGTCACCCCGCTGGTCAACAGGGCGGGGGTGGACGCCACCGCGAGCGCGGCGCTCAACGCGGTCTCGGCGAAGCTGGACACCGCCGGGCTGACCGCGCTGATGAAGCGGGTCTCGGTGGACAAGGAGGACCCCTCGGCGGTCGCCAAGGACTGGCTGAAGACCAACGGCCTCGGCTGACCGCCCCCTCCGGAGGCCCCGGCCGCCAGCAGCGGGCCGGGGCCTCCGGGCGGTCGTGCGGTCCGTCCGGCGACCTCCGGAAGGATGGTTGACGAACAGTCAGGACTCTTGACAGACGAGTGGTCCAGACCAACCATAGGGCTCTGTATCCACCGACCGGGACGCATCGTGGGGGTGTGCCCACCGGCCGCTCCTCCCTGCACCAGGCACCACCGCCGCGCGCCGCTCGGGCGTGCGGCGCCCTCGGTATCCGCCTGATGGAGCACTGATGCGACTGCACCGACCCCTGCACGCCCTGCTCACGGCCGGCACCCTGCTGGCCGCCTCGCTGGGCCTGCTCGCCGCACCCGCGAACGCGGCACCCGCCGCGGCCGGCACACCCCTGCCGCAGCACGTCTTCGCCCCCTACTTCGAGGCGTGGACCGGCCAGAGCCCGGCCGCGCTCGCCGCCCAGTCGGGGGCCAAGCACCTCACCATGGCGTTCCTCCAGACCCAGAGCAAGGGCTCCTGCACCCCGCTGTGGAACGGCGACCCGGCGATGCCGGTGGCCGCCTCCACCTTCGGCTCCGACATCGCCACGATCCGGGCGGGCGGCGGCGACGTCATCCCCTCCTTCGGCGGCTACACCGCCGACAACACCGGCACCGAACTCGCCGACAGCTGCACCGACGTCAACGCCGTCGCGGCCGCCTTCGAGAAGGTGATCACCACCTACGACATCACCCGGATCGACCTGGACATCGAGGACAACTCGCTGGCCAACACCGCCGGCATCGACCGCCGCAACAAGGCGATCAAGCTGGTCGAGGACTGGGCCGCCGCCAACGGCCGCACCGTGCAGTTCGGCTACACCCTGCCGACGACCACCTCGGGCCTGGCGGCCAGCGGCCTCAACGTGCTGAAGAACGCGGTCGCCAACAACGCGCGGATCGACGTCGTCAACCTGATGACCTTCGACTACTACGACAACGCCGCGCACGACATGGCCGCCGACACCCAGACCGCCGCGACCGGCCTGTACAACCAGCTCGCCAAGCTCTACCCGGCCAGGACGCCCGCGCAGCTGTGGGGTTCGATCGGCATCACCGAGATGCTGGGCATCGACGACTTCGGCCCGGCCGAGACCTTCACCGTCGCCAACGCCACCACCGTCTACAACTGGGCCGTCTCCAAGGGCGTCAACACCCTCTCCTTCTGGGCCCTGCAGCGCGACAACGGCGGCTGCCCCGGCACGGCCGGCTCGGACAGCTGCTCCGGCATCGCCCAGGGCACCTGGGACTTCACCCACGTCTTCGCGCCGTTCACCAACGGCACCCCGGCCACCGACGACTTCTCGCTCGCGCTGAGCCCGGCCGCCGGCTCGGTCGCGCCCGGCGGCTCGGCCTCCGCCGCGCTGTCCACCGCCGTGGTCTCCGGCACCGCGCAGACCGTCAACCTCGCGGTGAGCGGCGCCCCGGCGGGCGTCACCGCCGCGCTCAGCGCCTCCACCGTGACCGCCGGTGCGAGCGCCACGCTCAACGTCACCACCACCGCCTCGGCCACCCCTGGCAGCTACCCGCTGACCGTCACCGGCACCTCCGCGAGCGGCAGCCACTCGACGGTCTACACCCTGACCGTCACCGGCGGCGGCACCCCGACCCGACTCACCAACGGCGACCTGGAGTCCGGCACGCTCGCCCCGTGGACCTGCCAGGCCGGCGGCGGCCTCGCCACCGGCCCGGTGCACGCCGGCGGCGGCGCCCTGCGGGTCGCCCCGACCGCGGACCGGACCGGCGAGTGCGGCCAGAGCGTCACGCTCGCGCCCAACACCCGCTACACGCTCACCGCGTGGGTCCAGGGCAGCTACGCCTACCTCGGCGTCCGGGGCGGCGCCACCGCCTCCACCTGGACCAACTCGGCCGGCTGGACCAAGCTGAGCGTCCCGTTCACCACCGGCGCCAACGGCACCGTCACCGTGTACCTGCACGGCTGGTACGGCCAGGCCGACGTCTACGGCGACGACTTCTCCGTCGCCTGACCGACCACCGGAGCCGCACGTCCGCTCCCGGCTCCGGGCCGGGAGCGGACAGGCCCTATGATCCTCGACCATGAGTGACGGGTGGGGGACGGACAGCACGCCGGACTGGACCGCGCTGGCCGAACAGCACGAGCGCGAACAGTCCCGGCGCAAGCGGCTCCGGAGGGCGGGCGCGGTGGCGGCCGCCGTCCTCGCCGTCGGCGGGGTCACCGCGACCGCCGTCGCCCTCGGCAACCGTGCCGGGGGCGGCACCGACGGCGCCGACCGGCTCGCCCTGGACGCCACCGGCGCCCCGACCGCACCCACCGCCACCGCCCCTTCGCCGGAGGACGGTCCGGCCACACCCTCGGCCACCGGCTCGCCGTCGGCCTCGGTCTCCGGATCCGCCTCTGCCGCCCCCTCCGCCACCAAGGCCGGCAAGCCGAGCGCGAGCGCGACCACCACCGGCCCGGCCGCCCCTCCGACCCCGCCCGACCCGCTGACGGTGATCTCCTCCGCCACCACCGACACCGCGCCGCTCAGCCCGGCCGCGCTCTTCCCCGCCGCCACCCTGAGCGTCGACGGGAAGACCTGGACCCGGCTGGTCGACGGCTCCACGAGCACCTGCTGGCAGGCCACCACCGGCGGCCTCGGTGACGTGCTGGCGGCCCAGGGCTGCCGCTCGCTGCTCAGGGTCAGCTACGTCTCCGGCACCAGCGTGGTGACTGTCGGCGTCGCCGTCATGGACACCCGCGCCCAGGCGGACGCCGCGCAGGCCGCCCACAAGGGCCAGGTGCAGGGCTTGGTGAAGGCCGGCTCGACCGCCTACTGCACCTCCGCGGGCTGCACCAACACCCACGCGGCGATCGGCCGCTACGGCTACTACACGGTCTCCGGCACGACCAAGGGCGGAACGGCCGCGGACCCGGTGGCCACCGCCGCCGGGCCCGACTTCGCCGCCTACGTCCAGGGCCAGCTGCTGGCCCGCGGCAGGCGCTAGACGGAGGCCCGGGCCGTCTCGGCCGGCTGCGGGCGGCAGAGGGCGAGGTAGGCGGCCAGGGCGATCACCGCGCAGGTGAGGACGACCGCGCCGAGGGCGAGGGCCGAGGGGTGGCCGCCGGCGCTGCTCAGGGGGGCGACCACCGAGCCGCACAGGAAGGTGCCGGTGCCCAGCAGCGCCGAGGCCGAACCGGCCGCGTGCGGCGCCATGGTGAGCGCCTGCGCGCTGGAGTTCGGCAGCACGATGCCCATGCTGGCCATCAGCAGGAACAGCGCCGGCCACACGCCCGCCAGGCCCACGTCCCACGCCGTGGTGAAGAGCACCACCGCGCCGCCCGCCAGCGCGGCCGCCGCCAGCCCGACGATCAGCAGCGACCGCGAGCTGAACCGCTGGACCAGCACCCGGCCGTTCAGCTGGGTGAAGCCCACCACGGCGATCGAGTTGACCGCGAAGATCAGGCTGTACGTCTGCGGCGAGACCCCGTACACCGTCTGCAGCACCACCGACGACCCGCCCACGTACGCGAACAGCGCGCCGAAGGCGAAGGTGGAGGTCAGCACGTAGCCGAGGAACGGCCGGTCGCGCAGCAGCCCGCCGATCGCCCGGACGGTCGTGGACAGACCGTCGCCGTGCCGCTTCTCGGCCGGCAGGGTCTCCCGCAGCCACAGGGCCGCGCCCGCGGTGAGCAGCGCGCCGAGCACCGCCAGCACCGCGAAGGTGCCGCGCCAGTCGGTGACGTGCAGCAGCTGGGCGCCGACCACCGGCGCGAGGATCGGGGCGAGGCCGGAGATCAGGCCCATCGAGGCGAGGAAGCGGATCATCGCCACGCCCTCCAGCCGGTCCCGGACGATGGCGCGGGAGATCACCAGTCCGGCGGCGCCCGCCGCGCCCTGCAGGGCGCGGCCGACGACCAGGACGGCCATCGAGTCGGCGAGCGCGCAGACCACGGTGGCGAGGGTGTAGACCGCCATGCCGACCAGCAGCGGGCGGCGGCGGCCGAGCCGGTCGCTGAGCGGGCCGAACAGCAGCTGGCCGAGCGCGAGGCCGAGCAGCGACCCGGTCAGGGTGAGCTGGGCGGCGGGCGCGGTGGAGTGCAGGTCGGCGGTGAGGCCGGGCAGTGCGGGCAGGTAGAGGTCGGTGGTCAGCGGGCCGAGGGCGACCAGGGCGCCGAGCACGGCCACGGTGGCCGCGCCCGGTGCCCGGTCGGTGGCGGGTATCGGCTCGGTCACGGTGGACTGGTCGCCGCCGGCGTCGACGGTCGGGCCTGTCATGGGGCTCCTCACGGTGGTGGGTATGCGCCCGTCCTATCGCACCGTGCCCCCTCCGCGAAACCCGGGTCCCGACCGGCGGAACGCCGTACCGCCGGTCAGCGGTACGCGGCCTCGCCGGTGATGGCCTCGCCGAGGACCAGGGTGTGGATCTCGGAGGTGCCCTCGTAGGTGAGGACCGACTCCAGGTTGTTGGCGTGGCGCAGCACCGGGTACTGGGTGGTGATGCCGTTGGCGCCGAGGACGGTGCGGGCCGAACGGGCGATCTCCAGGGCGGCGCGGACGTTGTTGAGCTTGCCGAAGCTGATGTGCGCGGGGAGGCTGTTCCCCTCGTCCTTGAGCCGGCCGATCCGCAGGGCGACCAGGTACGCCTTCTCGACCTCCAGCATCATCTCGACCAGCTTCTGCTGGGTGAGCTGGAAGCCGGCGATCGGCCGGTCGAACTGGATCCGGGTCTTCGCGTAGTCCAGGGCCGCCGTGTAGCAGTCGCGGGCCGCGCCGACGGTGCCCCAGAGGATGCCGTAGCGGGCCTCGTTGAGCGAGGAGAGCGGGCCCTTCAGCCCGCGGACGCCCGGCAGCACGGCGTCGGCCGGCAGCAGCACCTCGTCGAAGGAGAGCTCGCTGGTCACCGAGGCCCGCAGCGAGAGCTTGCCGTGCACGTCGGTGGCGGTGAAGCCCTTGGCCCCGGCGGGCACCACGAAGCCGCGCACGCCCTCGTCGGTCTGCGCCCAGACCACGGCGACGTCCGACACCGAGCCGTTGGTGATCCACGTCTTGGTGCCGCTGAGCACCCAGTCCTCGCCCTTCTTCCGGGCCCGGGTGCGCATGTTGGCCGGGTCGGAGCCGAAGTCGGGCTCGGTCAGGCCGAAGCAGCCGATCGCCCGGCCGGCGGCCAGGTCGGGCAGCCACTGCTGCTTCTGCTCCTCGCTGCCGAAGGCGTGGATGGAGCGCATGGCGAGCGAGCCCTGGACGGAGACGAAGCTGCGCAGTCCGGAGTCGGCGGCCTCCAGCTCCATGCAGGCGACGCCGTACTCGACGGCGCTGGAGCCGGTGCAGCCGTAGCCGTCGAGGTGCATGCCGAGGACGCCCAACGCGCCGAGTTCGGGGGCGAGTTCGCGGGCCGGGAAGACGCCGCGCTCGAACCAGTCGGCCAGCTGCGGGCGGATCCGGTCCTCGGTGAACCGGCGGACCGTATCGCGGATCAGCCGCTCCTCGTCGGTCAGCAGGTCGCCGACGGCGAGCAGGTCGGCCGGATCGAGGCGGGCGGGGGTGGTGGCCATGCGGGCTCCTCGGAGGGTTCGGCGTGGTGGTGCCGCGCCGAAGTATGCCGCGCCGGGCTACCGACCGGTACAGGACACCGGGTGATCCGGACGACAGCCCTCAGCGCTCGGCGCCGAGGGCGGCCTCGGCGAAGTTGTCCCAGTGGCCGAGGGTGGTGGACGGCAGACAGACCCAGTCCTTCATCGGGCGGCCGCCCATCGGCTCGAAGAGGTGCGCGCCGGGCAGGTGCAGCGCCTCGGCGAGGGCCTGGCTGTCGCGGCCGAGCCGGCAGACCAGTTCGTCCCGGCGCAGCCCGGCGAAGGCCTTGCCCGCAGGGTCCTTGAGGCAGGGCATCCCGAACATCCGCGAACGGGTGACTCCGCGCGGGGCCAGTTCCTCGGCGATCTCCCGGTAGCGGGCCACCGGGTCGGGTGCGTCGTCGGTCATGCCGTCCATGCTGCACCCGGCCCCGCCGGGCGGGCCGCCGCCACGCCAGGACGCGCCGGGGCCGGACCGCGGCCGGTCCGGGGTTGAGCCCGACCGCCCGATCGGTAATGATTGACCCCCGTGAGCACTCCTATACACGATCTGCCCACCCACCCCCTGGTGATCGCCGTCGGCCAGGCCCCCTGCAAGCCGCTGGACATCCCCGCCAACGTGACCACCGCCGCCGACCTGGTGCACCGCGCCGCCGAGCGGGGCGCCGGGCTGCTGCTGCTCCCCGAGCTCTTCGTCTCCGGGTACCAGCTGCCCGGCATCGCGGCGGACCCCGCCCGCTGCACCGTCTCCCCGGACGATCCGCGGCTGGAGCCGCTGCTGCGGGCCTGCGCGGCGACCGGCACCGCCGCGGTGCTCGGCGCGCCGGTCCGCGACGCCGTCACCGGCGCACTGCACATCGCCGCGCTCGCCGTCGACCGGGCCGGCCGGGTCGCGGCCGTGTACCGCAAGCAGTTCGCCACCCCGAACGAGCGCGCCGCCGGCTTCAGCGGCGGCGACGCGGGCTGCACCCTGGACCTGGACGGCTGGCGGCTCGGCCTCGGCGTCTGCTGGGACTCCGGCTTCCCCGAGCACGCCCGGGCCGCCGCACTGGACGGCGCGCACGCCTACCTGGTCGGCGCCCTGTTCGGCACCGGCGGCGGCCGGCACCAGCGGGCCACGGTCTTCCCGGCGCGGGCCCTCGACAACACCCTGTACGTGGCGCTCGCCAACCACATCGGCCCGGCCGGCCCGTACACCGGCTGCGGCGCCAGCGCCGTCTGGGGCCCGGACGGCCGGCTCCTCGCGGAGGCCTCCGCGGACGACCCGGAGCTGCTCACCGTCCGCCTCGACCCGGCCGCGCTGGCGGCAGCCCGCGCCGAGGACCCGGTCCTGGTCCAGCCCGCCCTGCACGCGGCGCCGGCCCCCCGCACCGCGGCGAAGCTGGGCTGACCCCCGGCGGCCGGCCGGCCCCGCTCAGGCCCTGGGCAGCGCGCGGTGGGCGAACCAGGCCGCGCGGGCCTCGGCGCGGCCGCCCTCGGGGTTGTCCCGGTGCCAGGCGGCGGTGAAGCGGTTGAACTCGAACTGCTCGCCGATCTCCCGCGGGCCGGCCGCCCCGACGCGGGTGGCGTGCCAGTGGGCGACCGCGTCGGCCAGCGTCCGACCCGGGCTCCGGGCGATGAACTCCCGCATGGCGGCGTCGAAGTGGAAGCCCGGACCGATCTCGGCGAGGAAGTAGCCGCGCAGCACCTGGCTGCACCGCTGCCCGGCCGGGATCACGCTCGCCCCGTCGACCGGCCCGGCGAGCTGCGCGCCGGCCGGACGGCGGCGCGCCGGGGCGGCCGGCAGCGGCCGACCGTCCAGCGCCGCGGCCAGCCGCGCGGTGAGCGCCGACTTGCCGCCGCCGCGCGGCACGCCCATCACCCGGGCGAGCCCGGTGAGCTCCTCCAGCGTCCAGTACCAGCGCAGCAGTTCGGCCCGGGTGAGCCCGGCCGTCAGGGCCGGCCTGGCCCCGGCCGCCGCCGGGCCGGTGTTCTCGTCCATGGACGTCATTCTGCCGGTGGCGTCCCGGCGATCGGGGCGACGGGGTGGTCCGGGCGGCGGGGGCAGGTCCAGACGGCGGCGCCGTCGAGGACGGTGGCGCTCAGCGGGTGCGGGTGGCCGGGGCAGGGCGGCAGGGGGCTGCCGTGGGTGAGTTCGACCGCCCAGTCCTGGAGCCGGTCGGCGAGCAGGCACAGGGCCTCGGCGGGCGGGAGGCCGAACGGCAGGTGGACGGAGGTCCGGTCCGCCCCGGCGGACACCCGCACGTGGAGGCCGGGCAGCGGCGCGGGCCCGTCGGCCGGGCCGAACTCCAGCACCGACCCGTACGGCCCGCCCCCCGGCGGCCCGGGCTCCGGCAGGTCCGCCCCGGCCGGCACCTCCACGACCTCCACCCGGCAGCGGCCGACCGGCCCGAGGTCCGCGAGGACCGCCCCGGCCCGGTCGGACACCTGCTGCACGTCGTCCATCCGCCGATTGTCCGTCAGCCGCGGACCGGCACCAGGCCGCCGGCGAATGCCAGCGTGCCCCGGCCGGGACGGCCGCCCACCTGGACGCCGAAGGTCATGTAGTCCTGGTAGTCGATCGCGTCCCAGGAGGCCACCTTGCCGATGGTGCCGTGGAAGAGGTAGCTCTTCACCACCACGTGGTGGCTGTTGGCCGGCTGGCTGTGGCCGTTCTTCCACCACCGCAGGCCCTGCTCGTTGACGCTGGTGGTGATGATCGCCTGCACCGCCGGGGAGATCTTGTAGCCCCAGTTGATGTTGTTGTAGGGGCAGTTGTGGCGGGCGTAGAAGGTGCCGCGCGGGTCGGTCCAGGACCGGTTGTCGCGGCACTTCAGCACGGCGCGGCTGCCGCCCGGGCGGCCCGGGTCGATCACGCCGGGGCCGATCTCCTTGCCGTCCGGGGCGACCTGCGCGGGGCCCTTGCCGGCACCCGTGGCGGCCTCGGCGGGCGCCTCCGGCGAGACCACGTCGGCCTCCAGCAGGGCCCGCTCCTCCGCCGTCAGGCCGGCCGCGTCGCCGGCGGCCGGGACGATCAGCTTGGTCAGCTTGGCGATCTCGGCCTGGGTGGCGGCGCTGCCGTTCGCGCCCTCGGTGTCCGCCGGCCCCTCGAGCTTGTCGAGGACGATGGTCAGCGTCGCGGTGGTGCCGTCGCCGACCGGCTGGGTGACGGTGATGGTGTCGCTGGGCGGCGGGACGACCGGCCCGGTGGGCGCCGCGTGGGCGCTCGCCGCGGGCAGCAGCGCCGCCGCGCTCAGGGCGACGGCGGCCGCTGCGGCCAGGCGGCGGGGCAGGGTGGTGCTACGTGTCGACATGACGTCAAATCCCCCATGGGCGCGGCGGACCAGCCCCCGGACGGGGGTCGTCGATGGTGGCCGCGCGACCTGCGAAAACGTAGCAGTCGGCGATTCGGACACTTCGTCACATCTGGTGCCGGACACGGCCTTCCGGCCCACAATTCCCGCTGATCAGCGGGGGCGCTCCCCCGCCGGTCGGCGGCCCGCCGCAGGCCCGGCGGACAGGCTCCGGCGGTCGGTGCGCCTAGCGGTCGCCGAGCGGACGGCGGCGGCGGGCCGGGTCGGTGAGGGACGGCGGCCGCCAGGCGCCGTCCGGGCGGTAGACGTCGGTGCCGGGCGGGACGATCTCGTCGATCCGGTCCAGCGCGGCGTCGTCGAGCACCAGGTCGGCGCCCTTGAGCGCGGCGTCGAGCTGGGCGGCGGTGCGCGGCCCGATGATCACCGAGGTGACGGCGGGGTGGGCGAGCGGGAAGGCCAGGGCCAGCTCGGGCAGCGTGCAGCCGATCCGCTCGGCGAGCGCGACCAGTTCCTCGACGGCGTCCAGCTTGGCGGCGGTGGTGGCGAGCGCCGGGTCGAAGCGGCCGGGGTGCAGGGCGGCCCGGCCGCGGCCCAGGTCGATCTCCACACCCTTGCGGTAGCGCCCGGTGAGGAAGCCGGAGGCCAGCGGCGACCAGGTGAGCGCGCCCATGCCGAGCCGCTGCACGGTGGGCAGCACGTCCCGTTCGACACCGCGCGCCAGCAGCGAGTACGGCGGCTGCTCGGTGCGGAAGCGCGGCAGGTTGCGCCGCTCGGCGACGTGGTGGGCGTCGACGATCTGCTCGGCGGGGAAGGTGGAGCAGCCGAAGGCGCGGATCTTGCCCGCCCGGACCAGGTCGCCGAGGACGGACAGGGTCTCCTCGACGTCGGTGTGGTGGTCGGGCCGGTGCACCTGGTAGAGGTCGATCCAGTCGGTGCGCAGCCGGCGCAGGCTGTCCTCGACCGCGCGGACGATCCAGCTCCGCGAGTTGCCGCTGCGGTTGCGGCCCTCGCCGAGCGGGAAGTGCACCTTGGTGGCGAGCACGACCTCGTCGCGGCGGCCCTCCAGCGCCTTGCCGACCACGGTCTCGGACTCGCCGGCCGAGTACATGTCGGCGGTGTCGACGAAGTTGATGCCCGCGTCGAGCGCCGCGTGGACGATCCGGGCGCAGTCCTCGTGGTCGGGGTTGCCGACCGCCCCGAACATCATGGTGCCCAGGCACTGCGTGCTGACTTCGATGCCGGTGCCGCCGAGGTAGCGGTAGCGCATGGTGGGACTCCCCCAGGATCGTCGCAGGTACGACGGCCGACCCTAGGTGCTGGAGCACGCTCCAGGTCAATACCGGGGAATGCCGGGACGCCGTGCGAGGCTCTGATGTCCAGGAGGTGTCGCAGCATGGGCGAGGACGCGGGCTGGCGGATCGAGCACGACTCGATGGGTGAGGTACGGGTGCCGGCAGGCGCCAAGTGGCAGGCGCAGACGCAGCGGGCGGTGGAGAACTTCCCGGTGTCGGGCCGCACGTTGGAGCGGGCGCACATCGCGGCGCTGGCGCGGATCAAGGCGGCGGCGGCGACGGTCAACGCCGAGCTGGGCGTGCTGGACGCGGCGACGGCGGAGGCGATCGCGGCGGCGGCCGCCGAGGTGGCGGAGGGCCGCTGGGACGCGGAGTTCCCGGTGGACGTGTTCCAGACCGGGTCGGGCACCTCGTCCAACATGAACGCCAACGAGGTGATCGCCACGCTGGCCGGGGAGCGGCTGGGCCGTCCGGTCCACCCCAACGACCAGGTGAACGCGAGCCAGTCGTCCAACGACGTGTTCCCGTCCTCGATCCACATCGCGGCGACGGCGGCGGTCACCGGCGAGCTGGTCCCGGCGCTGGAGCACCTGGCGCGGGCGCTGGAGGCCAAGGCAGCGGAGTTCGCGGAGGTGGTCAAGTCCGGCCGCACGCACCTGATGGACGCCACCCCGGTGACCCTGGGACAGGAGTTCGGCGGGTACGCGGCGCAGGTCCGGTACGGGATCGAGCGGCTCACCGCGACGCTGCCGCGGGTGGCCGAACTTCCGCTCGGCGGAACGGCGGTGGGCACCGGCATCAACACCCCGCCGGGGTTCGCGGCCGCGGTGATCGCCGAGCTGGCGCGGGCCACCGGGCTGCCGCTGACCGAGGCGCGCGACCACTTCGAGGCCCAGGGCGCCCGGGACGGCCTGGTCGAGCTGAGCGGCCAGCTGCGCACGGTCGCGGTCGGGTTCACCAAGATCGCCAACGACCTGCGCTGGATGGGCTCCGGCCCGCGCACCGGTCTGGCCGAGATCAACCTGCCGGACCTGCAGCCGGGTTCCTCGATCATGCCGGGCAAGGTCAACCCGGTGCTGCCCGAGGTGGTGCTGATGGTGGCCGCCCAGGTGATCGGCAACGACGCCACGGTCACGGTGGCGGGCGCGAGCGGCAACTTCGAGCTGAACGTGATGCTGCCGGTGATCGCCCGCAACCTGCTGGAGTCGGTCCGGCTGCTGGCGAGCAGCGCCCGGCTGCTGGCCGACCGGGCGGTGGACGGGATCACCGCCAACGCCGAGCGGGCCCGCGAGTACGCGGAGTCCTCCCCCTCGGTGGTGACCCCGTTGAACCGGTACATCGGCTACGAGGAGGCCGCGAAGGTCGCCAAGCAGTCGCTCGCCGAGCGCAAGACCATCCGGCAGGTGGTGGTGGAGCGCGGCTACCTGGAGCGCGGGCTGCTCACCGAGCGGCAGCTCGACGAGGCCCTGGACGTCCTGCGGATGACCCGCCCCTGAGCGAGGACGCGCGGGGCCGGACACCCGGGCCCGGACACGCGGAGGCCGGCACCGGGAGTTCCCGGTGCCGGCCTCCGCGTTCCGCGCGGGCCCGTCCGTCACCCGCCGCCGCGGCGCCGCATCATCGTGCCGGAGCCGCCCATGGCCAGTCCGATCGCGGCCAGGGCCAGGCAGGTCATCAGACCGCCCACGATCAGGTTGGTCCAGATCACCCGGCGAATGGCCTCGTCACCGGTGGTGAGCCAGGGCGCGACCATCGTCCAGATGCCGATCCCCAGCGAGGCGTACGCCCGGGCGTGGGTGCGCTCGAAGGCGCCGTACCCCGCCATCAGCCAGGCGTAGCCGAGGCCGAGGACCAGGTTGCTGATGACCACGCCGCTGGCGAGGAAACCCAGCAGACCGGCGTAGCCGATCACCCAGGGTGAGATCGCCAGGAACAGCCCGCAGGCGATTCCGAGCGCCTCGACGCCCTGCCCGCGACTGCTCGACGTCGCCCGCTCGGCCTGCTCTCGCAGGGCCAGAATGTCCGGATGGTGTTCCATCCCAGTCGGAAGCTGGGTCGACACCGGGACCACCTCCTCCACTAGGTTCATGGCAGGCGCATGGTCACTACCCGCTATGCCGGGTAAATAACGCTACCGACCGGTTTGTCCTTTATTAATTTCTTACTCCCCCCGCGCCGCCGCTCACGCCCACCGCTCGACCGTGTCCGGCCCGCCCCCCGGCCGCCAGGTGCCGACGACCAGCCCGTCCCGGACCACCGCCGGGCGGATCACCCCGCCGCCCGCGTTGATCCGCCTCGCGTGCGCCTCGTCCAGCATCAGCCGCCGGTCCCGGTAGCCCAGCAGGAAGCAGTCGTACGGGCCGAGCAGCCGCTCCAGCGGCGGGCCCTCCGGCGGCGGCCCGGCGCCGGGGAGCACCGACAGCCCCGGCGCGACCTCCACCAGCCCGGCCGCGGCGAACGCCCGGCGGGCCGCCGTCAGCCCGAGGCCCGACCAGGTCGCGAAGTCCTCCGGGCCGACCGGGCCGAACGCCCCCGCGTGCCACCGGGCCAGCTCGGCGAGCGCGCCCCCGGGCTCCGGCGAGCGCCCCTCCGGCAGCGGCCGGTAGGTCGGCTCCTCCGACCCCCGGCAGAGCACGCCGCGCGCCGCCGCGTACGCCATCAGGTGGTGCGGCGCCTGCCCGTCCGGATCCACCGCCACCCCGCGCTCCCGCAGCCCGGCGACCAGCCCGGCCCGGGTCGCAGGCGTCTCCAGCAACTCCGGAAGCACCGCCAGCGCCCGCTCCAGCAGCGGCTCGTCCAGCCCGAGCTCGCGCCGCCGCCGGGCCCCGCCCGCGACCACCCGCGGCCCGAACACCCCGGTCAGCCAGCGCACGTCCGCGGCCGGGACCAGGTGCAGCGTGCCGCGCATCAGCCAGCTGCTCACCACCTCGCCGTCCGCGTACGCCGACCGCACCCGCTCCGGTCCGGTCACCCCGCGTGCCGCGAGCTGGCGCCGCACCGCCGAGGCGTCCTGCGCCTGGAGGCCGGCGGCCCGGCGGGCCACCGCGGCGACGCCGTCCGGCCCCTCGGCGAAGTGGGTGTGCATCCGCCAGCGCCGCAGCGCCCCGTCCTCGATCACACCGTCCATTGTCCGTGAGCTGTGTCTCACCACCGCGCGCCCGCATTGCCTATGCAACTCGTTGCATAGCAGGATGCCGGTCATGGCACTGGAGCACGCGATCCTCGTCTCGCTGCTGGAGCGACCCGGCTCCGGCTACGAGCTGGCCAGCCGGTTCGACCGGTCGATCGGCCGGTTCTGGACCGCGACCCACCAGCAGATCTACCGGGTGCTGCGGCGGATGGAGACGGACGGCTGGGTCGTCGTCGAGCACGTCGCGCAGGACGGTCGGCCGGACAAGAAGGTGTACTCGGCGACCGGGCCCGGGCGGCAGGCGGTCGCCGCGTGGCTGCGCGAGCCGGTGGAGCCGGAGACCGTGCGGCACGAGCTGGCCGTGAAGATCCGCGCCGCCGCGTTCTCCGACCCGGCGGAGCTGATCCCCGAGGTGGAGCGGCACCGGGCCGGCCACGCCGCGCTGCTGGAGCGCTACCTCACCGGCGCGGACCGCGACTTCCCGGATCCCGACGTCCTCGACGCCCAGGAGCAGCTGCAGCACGTGGTGCTGCGCGGCGGCATCGAGTACGAGCGGATGACCCTCGCCTGGCTGGACGACGTGCTCGCCACCCTGCACCGCCTCGCCCGTACACCCTCGAACCCCCAGGACTGAGCATGCTTTTCAACCCGCGCGGCTACGACCCCGTCCAGTTCGACGAGCCCACCCGGCGCCTGCTGCGCGCCACCGTGGACTGGTTCGAGACCCGGGGCAAGAAGGCGCTGATCGACTCCTACATCGACCGCGCCTGGTACGGCGACTTCCTCGAGTTCGCCGCGAAGGAGGGGCTGTTCGCCGAGTTCCTGACCCCGTCCGGCGCCGACCCGGACAAGCGCTGGGACACCGCCCGCAACGCCGAGCTGAACGAGATCCTCGGCTTCTACGGCCTCGGGTACTGGTACACCTGGCAGGTCACCGTGCTGGGCCTCGGACCGGTCTGGCAGAGCGAGAACGAGGCCGTCCGGGCACGCGCCGCGAAGCTGCTCACCGAGGGCCACGTGATGGCCTTCGGCCTGTCCGAGCGCACCCACGGCGCGGACATCTACTCCACCGACATGATCCTCACCCCGGACGGCGAGGGCGGCTTCACAGCGACCGGCTCGAAGTACTACATCGGCAACGGCAACGTCGCCGGCCTGGTCTCGGTCTTCGGCCGCCGCTCCGACGTGGAGGGCCCGGAGGGCTACGTCTTCTTCGCCGCCGACAGCCGGCACGAGGCGTACCACCTGGTCAAGAACGTGGTGAACGCGCAGATGTACGTCAGCGAGTTCCGCCTGGAGGAGTACCCGGTGCGCGCCGAGGACGTGCTGCACACCGGCCAGGCCGCCTTCGACGCCGCGCTGAACACCGTCAACGTCGGCAAGTTCAACCTGTGCACCGCCTCCGTCGGCATCTGCGAGCACGCCATGTACGAGGCGGTCACGCACGCCCACAACCGGGTGCTGTACGGCCGGAAGGTCACCGACTTCCCGCACGTGCGGCGGGAGTTGACCGACGCGTACGCCCGCCTGGTGGCGATGAAGCTGTTCAGCGACCGCGCGGTGGACTACTTCCGCACCGCCTCGCCCGAGGACCGCCGCTACCTGCTCTTCAACCCGATGACCAAGATGAAGGTCACCACCGAGGGCGAGAAGGTCATCGACCTGATGTGGGACGTCATCGCGGCCAAGGGCTTCGAGGCGGACACCTACTTCGACAAGGCCGCCAAGGACATCCGGGGCCTGCCGAAGCTGGAGGGCACGGTCCACGTCAACCTGGCGCTGATCCTCAAGTTCATGGGCAACTACCTGTTCGCGCCCGCCGACTACGCGCCGGTGCCGAGCCGGCTGGACGCCGCGGACGACGCGTTCCTGTTCCGCCAGGGCCCGGCCCGGGGCCTGGGCGCGATCCGCTTCCACGACTGGCGCACCGCGTACGACGCGCACGCCCACGTCGCCAACGTGGCCCGCTTCCGCGAGCAGGCGGACGGCTTCTGCGCGCTGCTGCTGGCCCACGCGCCGAGCAAGGAGCAGCAGGCCGACCTGGACTTCCTGCTGGAGATCGGCCAGCTGTTCGCGCTGATCGTCTACGGCCAGCTGGTGCTGGAGCAGGCCGAGTTGACCGGTCTCGACGCCGACCTGCTGGACCAGGTCTTCGACGCGCTGGTCCGGGACTTCTCCGCGCACGCCACCGAGCTGCACGGCAAGTCCTCCACCACCGAGGAGCAGGCCGCCTGGGCGCTGGCCCACGTCCGCCGGCCGGTGGCCGACGCGGGCCGGGCCGAGCGGGTCTGGGCGCAGGTCGAGGCGCTCTCCGGCGCGTACGAGATGCAGCCGTAAGGGCCCGGAAAGCCCAGAGGGGGCCCGGGATCACCGGGCCCCCCGTGGACACCTGTCAGAACGTCAGCTTCCAGCTGTCGATGTAGCCGGTGTCCTGCGCCGCGACGTCCTGCACCCGGAGCTTCCAGGTGCCGTTGGCGACCTCCGAGGAGGCGTTCACGGTGTACGTCGCGATCACATTGTCGGCCGAGTCGTTGGAGCTGGAACCCTTCAGACGGTACGTGCTGCCGTCCGGGGCGACCAGGTCGATCACCAGATCCCCACGCCAGGTGTGCTTGATGTCCACACCCACCTGGAGGGTCGACGGGGCGTTGCCGGTGCGGCCGCTGACCGTGACCGGCGACTCCACGGCGGCGCCCGCGTCCGGGACCGCCACGTCGGTGGTGTTCTCGTACACCGTGCCGGGCGGCGGCGCGGACTCGGAGCCCAGCGTCCACAGCGCGTACCCGATGGCGTCGCTCATCCGGTCGAGCACGGTGTCGTTGATGTTGGAGCTGGTGTCGCAGGACTGGTGGTAGCAGCGGTCGAAGGCCTGACCGGACGTCCCGCCCCACTTGCTCGCCTGGGCACTGGTCTTGATGTAGTCGGCGCCGCTGAACAGGCCGCCGACCGGGATGCCCGCGTTCTTGAACGGGGCGTGGTCGGAGCGGCCGTCGCCCTCGGTCTCCGGCTCGGTGGCGACGCCCAGGCCGGAGAAGTAGGTCTTGAACAGCTGGTCCAGCTTGGTGTCGTCGTCGTAGACGAAGTAGCCGGGGTTGGGCGAGCCGATCATGTCGAAGTTGAGGTACGCCTCGATCTTCGAACGGTCGCCGGCCGCAAGGCTGTTGACGTACTTCGAGGAGCCGACCATGCCGGCCTCCTCGGTGCCCCACCAGCCGAAGCGCAGGTGCTTGGCGGGCTGGAAGCCGGCCCGGGAGACGGCCAGCGCGGCCTCCAGGATGCCGGACGAGCCGGAGCCGTCGTCGTTGATGCCGGGCCCGGCGCTGACCGAGTCCAGGTGGGCGCCGACCATCACGGTGTGCGCGGTGTCGCCGCCGGGCCAGTCGGCGATGACGTTCCAGCCGGTGGCGCCGTTGTAGGTGTAGGACTGCAGCACGGTGGTGAAGCCGGCCGCGTCCAGCTTGGCCTTCACGTAGTCGACGGACGCCTTGTAACCGGGCTTTCCGTGCGCCCGGTTGCCGCCGTTGGCGGTGGCGATCGACTGCAGCTGGGCCAGGTGGGCCTTGACGTTGGCCACCGGGATGTCCGGCGCGGCGACCAGGCCGGGCGCCGCGGCGGGCACCGCGGCGGCGTGGACCGACGCGGTGGCGGTGGAGGCGGGCAGGACAAGCGCGGCGGCGGCGATCGCGGCGGCCACGGGCAGGGAGCGGCGCACGCGGGATCGCCGCAGGGCAGGCTCGGGCAACGGGAGCTCCGGATTCTGGTGGGGCAGAACGGGAACGGAACATGGATTGACGCGACCATGATGATTGGGTGTCGGCAAAGCCCGCGTCAAGAGGCCCGGCCGGTACGGAGTCCGCACTCCGTACCGGCCGGGCCGGGTCGAGCGGGGTGGCGAGGGCCGGTGGTGGGCGCCGAGCCGGTTCCCGCCCGCACCGAAGTCGACGCCGGCCCCGGCGTCCACCAGCACGCCGCCGCCTGCCCGCCGCGCCGGGCGGTCCCGAACCGGTCCATCGCTTCGACGGCCCGGTGGACCGGGTCCACCGTCTTGACCCGTTCGCGGGCGGGCGGCACGCAGATCCGGTGCCCGGTGCCGCGGGCCCGGAACCAGGCCCGGTTTCGAGGGACGGCGAGCCCCTGACCGGCCTGCGCCTGCGCGCGTACCGTGGAAGGCGGAGGCAGCTGCCATGTACACCGATCGGCGTGACGCGGGCCGCAGGCTGGCGGCGGAGGTGGTGCGCTCGCACCCGGAGGACCCGGTGGTGGTGGGCCTGCCGCGGGGCGGGGTGCCGGTGGCGGCGGAGGTGGCGCGGGCGCTGCACGCCCCGCTCGACATCTGCGTGATCCGCAAGCTGGGGGTGCCGTTCCAGCCGGAGCTGGGCATGGGGGCGATCGGCGAGGACGGCGCCCGGGTGGTCAACGACCCGATCGTCCGCGGCGCGGCCGTCACCCCGGAGCAGTTCGCCGAGGTGGAGCGGCGCGAGCGCGCCGAGCTGCACCGCCGGGCCACCCGCTACCGCCGCGGCCGCGCGCCGGTGGACCTGCGCGGCCGCACGGTGGTGGTGGTCGACGACGGCGTGGCGACGGGGTCGACGGCGCTCGCGGCCTGCCGGATCGTCCGGGCCCGGGGCGCGGCGCGGGTGGTACTGGCCGTCCCGGTGGCGCCGCAGGACTGGGCGCAGCGCCTGGGCACCGAGGTGGACGCGTTCGTGTGCCCGCACACGCCGGGCCGCTTCTGGGCGATCGGCGAGTTCTACGCCGACTTCTCGCAGACCTCGGACGCGGAGGTGGTCGAGCTGCTGGAGGCGGCGCCGACGGATCCGGCGCCGGACCCCGAGCCGGATCCGGTCGAGGTCGAGCTGGCCCTCCCGGACGTCACCCTGCCGGGCGATCTCGCGGTCCCCGCGTCCGCCGCCGGCCTGGTGCTGTTCGCGCACGGCAGCGGCAGCAGCCGCCACAGCCCGCGCAACCGCCGGGTGGCGGCCGAGCTGAACCGCGCCGGCCTGGCGACCCTGCTGTTCGACCTGCTGACCGCCGAGGAGGAGCCGGACCGTCGGAAGGTCTTCGACACCGCGCTGCTGGGCTCCCGGCTGGCGGGGGCGGCCCGCCGGCTGCCGGCCGCGGTCGGCAGCCTGCCGGTCGGCTTCTTCGGGGCGTCCACCGGCGCGGCGGCCGCGCTGTGGGCCGCCGCCGAGCCGGACCTCGATCCGGTGGCGGTCGTCTCGCGGGGCGGGCGCCCCGACCTGACCGGCCCGCGCCTGGCCGAGGTGCGCACGCCGACCCTGCTGATCGTCGGCGGCGCCGACCCGGACGTGCTGGACCTGAACCGGCGGGCGCGCTCGGAGCTGCGCTGCGAGAGTTCGCTGCAGGTGGTGCCGGGCGCCGGGCACCTGTTCGAGGAGCCGGGCGCGCTGGAGGCGGTGGCGGACCTGGCGGTCTCCTGGTTCACCACGCACCTACCGGCCGACAACTGAACAATCTGTCCATTGAGGGCCCCCCTCACCTGCTCATCTTGCACACATTGATCAGCTCAAATCCGACCTGTTGCCCATCCATCCGGCAGGGGCCAAGCTCAGCGCAACCGACCTCGACGTGGAGGAAGCACCGATGACCGCCAACGCCGTTGAACTGACGCCCGAGGAGCTGGAGGCCGGTCTCACGGCCGAGCAGCTGCGCACCCTGGTGGGCCTGGTCGAGCACGACGCCGGGAACGACCCGTTCCCGGTGACCGCCCAGGACGCGGTGGTCTTCGTGGTCGGCAACGCCACCCAGACGGCGCAGTTCTACCAGGCCGTGTTCGGCATGGAGCTGGTCGCCTACTCCGGTCCGGAGACCGGCCGCCGCGACCGCAAGGCGTTCGTCCTGCGGTCGGGCTCCTGCCGCTTCGTGATCAAGGGCGGCGTGCTGCCGGACAGCCCGCTGCTGGACCACCACCGCCGGCACGGCGACGGCGTGGTCGACCTGGCGCTCGAGGTGCCGGACGTGGACAAGTGCATCGCGCACGCCCGCGCCCAGGGCGCCACGATCCTGGAGGAGCCGAACGACGTCTCCGACGAGAACGGCACGGTCCGCCGCGCGGCGATCGCGACCTACGGCGAGACCCGGCACACCCTGATCGACCGCTCCCGCTACCACGGCCCGTACCTGCCGGGCTACGTCGCGCGGACCTCCACCGTGGTCCGCCCCGAGGGCGCGCCGAAGCGGCTGTTCCAGGCGCTGGACCACGCGGTCGGCAACGTGGAGCTCGGCCGGATGGACGAGTGGGTCTCGTTCTACAACCGCGTCATGGGCTTCGTGAACATGGCCGAGTTCGTCGGCGACGACATCGCCACCGAGTACTCGGCGCTGATGTCCAAGGTCGTCGCCAGCGGCAACCACCGGGTGAAGTTCCCGCTGAACGAGCCGGCGGTCGCCAAGAAGAAGTCGCAGATCGACGAGTACCTCGAGTTCTACACCGGCGCCGGCTGCCAGCACATGGCGCTCGCCACCAACGACATCCTCACCACCGTCGACGTGCTGCGCTCGCGCGGCGTGGAGTTCCTGAACACCCCGGACTCCTACTACGACGACCCGGCGCTGCGCGAGCGGATCGGCAAGGTCCGCGTGCCGATCGAGGAGCTGAAGAGCCGCGGCATCCTGGTCGACCGCGACGAGGACGGCTACCTGCTGCAGATCTTCACCAAGCCGATCGGCGACCGGCCGACCGTGTTCTACGAGTTCATCGAGCGGCACGGTTCCCTGGGCTTCGGCAAGGGCAACTTCAAGGCGCTCTTCGAGGCGATCGAGCGCGAGCAGGAAAAGCGCGGCAACCTCTGAGTCGACAGGGAGATTCGTAGACCATGGCGCACTACCGGCAGCTGGGCGACGTCCCCCGCAAGCGGCACACCCAGCACCGCACCCCCGAGGGCGGCCTCTACTACGAGGAGTTGATGGGCGAGGAGGGCTTCTTCTCGGACTCCTCGCTGCTCTACCACAAGGGAATCCCGTCGGCGATCACGGCGGCCTCGGTGTGGGAGCTGCCGGACCAGTCCACCACCGCGAACCTCCCGCTGATCCCGCGCCACCTGAAGCTGCACGAGCTGTTCCAGGGCGCGGAGTGGAAGAACACCGACGTGGTGACCGGGCGCCGACTGGTGCTCGGCAACGCGGACGTGCGCCTGTCGTACGTCGTCGCCGGGGCCCCGAGCGAGCTGTACCGCAACGGGCTCGGCGACGAGTGCGTCTACGTCGAGTCGGGCTCCGCCGTGGTGGAGACCGTCTTCGGCAGCCTGGAGGTCGGCCGGGGGGACTACGTGATCGTCCCCCGGGCCACCACCCACCGCTGGGTGCCGGCCGGCGACGAGCCGCTGCGGGCCTACTGCATCGAGGCCAACAGCCACATCACGCCCGCCCGCCGCTACCTCTCCAAGTACGGCCAGCTGCTGGAGCACGCGCCGTTCTGCGAGCGGGACCTGCGCGGTCCGGTCGGCCCGCTGGTGGTGGACGGCGGCGAGGTCGACGTGCTGGTCAAGCACCGCGGCCCGGGCGGGGTGGTGGGCACCCGGTACACCGTGCCGCACCACCCGTTCGACGTGGTCGGCTGGGACGGCTGTCTCTACCCGTACGCCTTCAACATCGCCGACTTCGAGCCGATCACCGGCCGGATCCACCAGCCGCCGCCGGCCCACCAGGTCTTCGAGGGCAACAACTTCGTCATCTGCAACTTCGTGCCGCGCAAGGTCGACTACCACCCGCTGTCGATCCCGGTGCCGTACTACCACTCCAACGTGGACAGCGACGAGGTCATGTTCTACTGCGGCGGCAACTACGAGGCGCGCAAGGGCTCGGGCATCGGCCAGGGCTCGATCTCGCTGCACCCCGGCGGCCACACCCACGGCCCGCAGCCGGGCGCGTACGAGCGCTCCATCGGCGTGGAGTTCTTCGACGAGCTGGCGGTGATGGTGGACACCTTCCGCCCGCTGGAGCTCGGCGAGGCGGCCGGCGCCTGCGAGGACCCGAACTACGCGTGGACGTGGTCGCGGCGATGACGACCGTTCCCGCCCTCTTCACGGGCCTGTTCGACGACGCGGCGCTGTTCCCGCCCGGGGACGCGCCGCTCGCCGAGGCGGTGCCCGCGCACCTCGCGCACCGGTCCTCCCGGTACGCCGACGCCGTCGGCCCGTTCCTGTGCGGAGCGGCCCGGATCGGCGAGCTGGCCGCACTGGCCGGCCCCGACCTGCCGGTGGGCCTGGTGCTGCCGGGGGGCAGCGCCCAGCTCCGGGCGGCGCTCGCGGACGCGGCCGGCCTGACCGTGGTGACGGTCGAGCTGGCCGCGCCCGACGTCCCGGCGGCGGTCGCCGCGCTGGACGGGCTGCTGCCGATCGGCGTCACCGCGGCCGTCGAGATCCCGCGCACCGGGCGGCTGGAGGACCACCTGGACGCCCTCGTGGCCTCCCCCCACCGCGCCAAGTACCGCACCGGCGGCCTGAGCGCCGACGCCTTCCCCGACGAGGACGAGCTGGCCGCCTTCCTGGCCGGCTGCGCCGAGCGCGGCCTGCCGTACAAGTGCACCGCCGGCCTGCACCACGCGGTGCGGCACACCGACCCGGCGACCGGCTTCGAGCACCACGGCTTCCTGAACGTGGCGCTGGCCGCCCTGACCGGGGAGCGCAAGGCCGCCGCCGAGCTGCTCGCCGAGCGCGACGGCACCGTGCTCGCCGACGCCGTGCGCGGCCTGAGCGACCACCAGGTCGACTACGTCCGCCGCTTCTTCACCTCCTTCGGCACCTGCAGCATCACCGAGCCGCTCGAGGACCTGCACACGCTCGGCCTGCTGGCCCACCCCCTGGAGGACCGTTGACCACCACCTGGCTCGACCTGCCCGCCGACTCCCCGTACGGCATCCACAACCTCCCCTACGGCGTGTTCACCGCCCCCGACCAGCCCGGCCGGCGACGGATCGGCGTGCGGATCGGCGACCTCGTGCTGGACGCGGGGGCGGCGGCCCGCGCGGTCGGCAGCCCGTCCGTGCTGCTGGACGCGGACAGCCTCAACCCGCTGATGGCGGCCGGCCGGCCGACCTGGACGGCGGTCCGCGCGGCGCTCACCTCGTGGCTGTCCGACGAGGCGCACCGGCCGGAGATCGGCCGCTGCCTGCACGACCTCGCCGGGGTCGAGCTGCACCTGCCGTTCGAGGTCGCCGACTACGTCGACTTCTACGCCTCCGAGCACCACGCCACCAACCTGGGTCGGATCTTCCGCCCCGGCACGGAGCCGCTCACCCCCAACTGGAAGCACCTGCCGATCGGCTACCACGGCCGGGCCGGCACCGTGGTGGTCTCCGGCACCCCGGTGGTCCGCCCGCACGGCCAGCGCAAGGCGCCCGCCGACCCGGCGCCGTCCTTCGGCCCGAGCCGCCGCCTGGACATCGAGGCGGAGGTCGGCTTCGTGGTCGGCACCCCGACCGCCCTCGGCACCCGGGTGGGGCTCGCCGACTTCCGCGAGCACGTCTTCGGCGTGCTGCTGCTCAACGACTGGTCGGCGCGCGACATCCAGGCCTGGGAGTACGTGCCGCTCGGCCCGTTCCTCGGCAAGTCCTTCGCCACCTCGGTCTCCCCGTGGGTCGTCCCGCTGGACGCCCTGGAGCAGGCCCGGGTCGCCCCGCCCGCCCGGGACGTCGAGCCGCTGCCGTACCTGGACGACCGCGACGGCGAGCCGTGGGGCCTGGACCTGGCGATGGAGGTCGCGCTCAACGGCGAGACGGTCTCCCGCCCGCCGTTCGCCTCGATGTACTGGACGGCCGCCCAGCAGCTCGCCCACATGACGGTCAACGGCGCCTCGCTGCGCACCGGCGACCTGTACGCCTCCGGCACCGTCAGCGGCCCCGAGCCGGCCACCCGCGGCGCGCTGATCGAGCTGACCTGGAACGGCGAACAGCCGGTGAAGCTGGCCGACGGCACCACCCGCACCTTCCTGGAGAACGGCGACGAGGTGACCATCACCGCCACCGCCCCCGGCCCGGACGGCAGCCGGATCGGCTTCGGCGAGGTGACCGGCCGGGTCGTCCCGTAGCACCCCTCCCCACGGCGGCGCGCGCGTCAACGACGTGCACGCAGCGCGCCGCCGTACGGGTGAGATTGCGGCCCCACCGGCCGGTCCTCCCCTAGAAGTTGACGCACCAGCGTCCCCCCGGCCGGGCAGCCCACGCCCGGTGCCGACGGGGACGCGCCGTTGCGGACACTCTCCCCCGGAGGACCCCCCGATGAAGCTGCGCACCCTGCTCTGCGGAGCCGCGTTCGCCGCCGCCAACCTGCTGCTGCCCGTGCCCCGGGCCGACGCCCTCGTCCCGTACCCGTCGCATCCGACCCCGGCCGCCGCCGTACTCGTCGGCCCGAAGGCCCCGTACCCGGCCCACTGCGTCCACGCCTTCCCGCTCGCCCCCGCCCACTCCTGCTGACCGGTCGCTCCCCCGGCCCCCGGGCCCGCCGCCCCGCGCGACGGGCCCGGTACGGTTGGCGCCGGGGAGACCTTCGGAAGCAAGGAGACAGCCACCATGGACGTGCTTTTCGAGCGGGACGGCCACGCCGGACGCATCATCCTGAACCGGCCGAGTGCGCTCAACTCGCTGACCCACGGCATGCTGCGCTCCATCCGCGAGACCCTCGACGGCTGGGCGGCCGACCCCGAGGTGGCCACCGTGGTGCTCACCGGCGCCGGCGAGCGCGGCCTGTGCGCGGGCGCCGACATCCGCGCCATGCACGACGACGCCAAGCGGGGCGGCGCCGGCTACCGCCGCTTCTTCCGCGACGAGTACCGGCTCAACGAGCTGATCTCCCGCTACCCCAAGCCGTACGTCGCCGTGATGGACGGCATCACCATGGGCGGCGGCGTCGGCCTCTCCGCCCACGCCGGCGTGCGGGTGGTCACCGGGCGCACCACGGTGGCGATGCCGGAGACCCGGATCGGCCTCGTCCCGGACGTCGGCGGCAGCCGGCTGCTCGCCCTGGCCCCCGGCGAGCTCGGCACCCACCTGGCGCTCACCGCCGCGTCGATGACCGCCGGCGACGCCCTGCACTGCGGCTTCGCCGACCACTTCGTGCCCGCCGCCGCGCTGCCCGCCTTCACCGCCGAGCTCGCCACCCGCACCCCCGCCGAGGCGCTGGCCGCGCACGCCGCCGACGCCCCGGCGGGCGAACTGGCCGGACAGCGCGAGTGGATCGACGCCTGCTACGCCGCCGACCGGGTCGAGGAGATCGTGGAGCGGCTGCTGGACTGCGGCGTCCCGGAGGCCAAGGAGGCCGCCGAGCAGATCGCCGCCAAGTCCCCGACCATGCTCAAGGTCACCCTGGCGGCGCTGCGCCGGGCCCGGACGCTGGCCACCCTCGCCGAGACCCTCGACCAGGAGTACCGGATCTCCTGCGCCGCCCTGGCCCACCACGACCTGGTGGAGGGCATCCGGGCCCAGGTGGTCGACAAGGACCGCGACCCCAAGTGGCGCCCCGCGACGCTCGCCGAGGTCACCGAGGCCGAGGTGGCCGGTTTCTTCACCGCGCCGGTCGACGGCGACCTGGGCCTCGGGTGACGATCGTCTCGCCTGGCGAGACTGGCGCCCGGGCGCCGGTTCGGAGATCGTATCCACCGTCAGTGAGCCGCAGGGCAACGCAAGGGAGTCAACGACGATGACCGAGTACGAGACGATCCTGGTCGACCGCAAGGGCCGGGTCGGGATCATCACGCTCAACCGGCCGAAGGCGCTGAACGCGCTCAACACCCAGCTGATGACCGAGGTCGTCGCCGCCGCCAAGGACTTCGACCGCGACCCGGAGATCGGCTGTCTGGTGATCACCGGTTCGGAGAAGGCCTTCGCGGCCGGCGCCGACATCAAGGAGATGCAGGACAACCGCTTCCCCGACGTCTACCTGGACGACTGGCTGGGCCCGTGGGACGAGCTGGGCCGGCTGCGCAAGCCGGTGGTCGCCGCGGTGGCGGGCTACGCGCTCGGCGGCGGCTGCGAGCTGGCGATGCTCTGCGACATCCTGCTGGCCGCCGACACCGCGAAGTTCGGCCAGCCGGAGATCAAGCTCGGCGTCATCCCCGGCATCGGCGGCTCGCAGCGCCTGACCCGCGCGGTCGGCAAGGCCAAGGCGATGGAGCTGTGCCTGACCGGCCGGATGATGGACGCCGAGGAGGCCGAGCGGGCCGGCCTGGTCTCCCGGATCGTCCCCGCCGACCAGCTGCTGGCCGAGGCGATGGCCACCGCCGAGACGGTCGCCGCGATGTCCGCCCCCGCCGCGGTGATGATGAAGGAGTCGGTGAACCGGGCCTTCGAGACCACCCTCGCCGAGGGCGTCCGCTTCGAACGCCGGCTGTTCCACGCCGCCTTCGCCACCGCGGACCAGAAGGAGGGCATGACCGCCTTCGCCGAGAAGCGCCCGGCGAACTTCAGCAACAAGTAGGCGGCCGGCGGCGGCCCGGCGTCACTGGATCAGCCGGGCCAGCCCCGCCCGGGTGGCCGCCACCACGATGCGGTCACCCGGCTCCAGCGCCCGCGCCCGGTCGGCGAAGCTCCACTGGTACTCCTGCGGCCACCGGGCGAGGCGGACCGCCACCACCCGCACCCCGCCGCCCTCCTCGATGGTGCGCAGGTTGCTGCCCAGCAGGCCGGACCCCTCGTCGGCGGCCAGCTCGGCGATCAGCAGCACGTGCCGGTACACCGAGAGGGTGCCCAGCACCTCGCGCCCCATCAGCGCGGCCGCGAAGGCCGGCGCCGCCAGGTAGGACACCGAGCGGGAGGCCACGTTGCCGAGGGTGGCGTACACCCGGCGGGCGAACTCGTCGTCGAACAGCCGCACCACCACCCGCACCTCGGGCCGCATCGCCCGGGCCTCCAGCGCCGCCTCCAGGTTCGCCGCGTCGTCACGGGTGACCGCGACCACCGCCCGGGCGTGCCGGGCCCTCGCCCGGGTGAGCTGCGCGGCCAGCGGGCCCTCGCCCATCACCACCGGCAGCCCCAGCGCCCGCGCCGCCGCGATGCCGCGCGCCTGCGGGTCCCGCTCGACGCACACCACCGGCACCCCGGCCTCGTGCGCCACCGTCGCCACCCGGGTGCCGACGTTGCCGAGGCCGACCACCACCACGTGGTCGCGGGTCCGGGCGCCCGGCGAGCGCGGGATCCCGCGGCGGCCGCTGGCCAGCGCCTCGACCGCGATCGCGGTGGCCACCGGCACGAAGGTGATCCCGCAGAAGGTGATCAGCACCTGGGCCGCCCGGGTCCACGCGCTGCCCAGCAACTCCTGCCCCGGCACGTCGGGCTGGGCGGCACCGGCGACGTCCAGCAGGCTGTAGTAGACGGTCCAGCCGAGGTCGCCGCTGTGCCGCCAGAGCACCACCGTGCCGAGCAGCACCGCCGCGAACGCGGTCGACAGCACCACCCGCAGCCGGACGCTGGTGAAGTACCGCAGGACGTCCTGCGCCCACCAGCGCAGCCGCTTGCGGAACGGGATCGGCAGCGGCGGCTCGGTGGTCAGCGCCTGCAGCGCGGCGACCTGCCCGCGGTCGGCCGGCTCCCGCAGCGGCGGGCGGCCCAGCTCGATCGGGCTCTCGTCGCTCATCCGGGTGGCCAGCTCCACGTACTCGGCCATCCGGCTCTCGCCCTCCGGGAGCACCCGCATGGTGCTCAGGTCCTGCGGGTCGATCCGGTCGGCGACCAGGCAGACCTGGTTGTCGCGGATGTCCTCGCCGTACGCGACGTACAGGTAGCGCTCGCCGACCCGCACCGAGTTCGGCCGGCCCAGCGCGCCGTTGGCGAACGCCGGGGCGGCGGTCGCCGAGGCGGACAGCGCGGCGCAGTTGGGCAGCAGCTTCTCCAGGTGCTCGCCCAGCCGCTGGTTGAAGACCCGCAGGACGATCCGGATGCCGTGGTTGCGGTTCTCGGCGGTCAGCGCGGCGTGGATGTTCTCCTGGTCGGTGGCGTCCATCAGCGCGATCCCGACCGCGGTGTCCACCCCCGCCGAGCGCAGCGCCTCCTCCGTCACCGCGCCGGACTCCACCACCGCGGCCAGCCCCTCCAGCCCGGCGATCCGCGGCCCGTGCTCCCGGGCCACGTCCGGCACCAGCGCCACCACCGGCACCTCGTACTGGTCGAGCAGCTCCTCGATCAGCCGATGGGCGAGCGCGTTGCCGCCGCAGACGATGTAGTGCCCGCCGAGCTCGGCCTCAGGGGTCCCCCGCCCTTCCTCCGTCATACCGTCAGATTCTAGATCCCCCGTTCGGCCCCGAAGGAAGACGGCAGATGACCGACGGGCAATCAGTTGCCCGACCGACCATCCGAACGGGTGTGCCCGCGGTGCCGTCCGGCCGTTCCGCCAGGAGAGTGGAAAGGTCCAGCCCTCCGCCCTTCAGGAGTCACCATGGCCACCGCACCCACTCCGACCCCGGAACACCCCGGTCTCGACGGGCCGCTCCAGCGACTGGCCAAGATCGCCTGGGAGGCCGTGCTGATCGGCGGCCTGATCTCCCTGGCCCTCGGCGTCGTGGTCATCGCCTGGCCGAAGGAGACGCTGACCGTCATCGGCGTGCTCTTCGGCATCTACCTGCTGGTGATCGGCGTCGTCCAGCTGGTCGCCGCCTTCGGCACCCACGTCTCCACCGCGATGCGGGTCCTGGCCTTCATCAGCGGCGCCCTGTGCGTGATGCTCGGCCTGCTCTGCTTCCGCAGCGCCGTGCGCTCGCTGGTCCTGCTCGGCCTGTGGATCGGCATCGGCTGGCTCTTCCGCGGCATCACCCAGCTCGCCGCGGCCGCCTCCGACCACGCCATGCCGCAGCGGGGCTGGCAGGTCTTCGCCGGCGTGCTCAACGTGCTCGGCGGCATCCTGCTGATGGTCTGGCCGGTGGAGTCGATCACCGCGCTCGCCGTCCTGACCGGCTGCGTCCTGCTGGTCCTCGGCCTCGTCGAGATCGTCACGGCCTTCCGGATGCGCAGCGCCGCCAAGGGGCTCCCGTCCGGCGTCTGAGCCCCCGGCTCCGGCTGCCCTCAGTCCTGCCCGACCCGGGAGAAGGAGGTGAAGTGCGAGACGGTCGGCGGGTGGTCCAGGTAGTTCAGCTCGCCCTCGGCCCACACCGGGCGGATCCGCCACATCGGCCCGGCGTACGCGCGCAGGGCGTCCTCGTCGCGCCACCGGGTGATCATCCGCACCCGGTGGTCGCCGTCGACCAGGGCCCGCAGCAGCTCCCCGCCGAGGAAGCCCTCGCGCTCCGCGATCGTCGGCAGCACCTCCGCCGCGAGTTCCGCGCAGAACTGCTCGATCCGGCGCGGCGACACCTGCGCCTCCCAGATGCGGACGATCATGGTGGCCTCCTCAGCCGGGCCCCTGGGCCCATTATCCGTTCGGACCGCCGCCGATTGCCGGGTGGCCGCGGGCGGCGAAGACTCGATCACGCAGCTGTGTCCGAACGTCCCGAGAACAGGAGTCCTTCCATGGCGGTCTGCGTGGTGTGCAACAACGACTACTGGCTGTCCTTCGAGATCAAGACGATCAGCGGGGACACCTACACCTTCGACAGCTTCGAGTGCGCGATGGAGAAGCTCGCACCGCGCTGCGAGCAGTGCCAGGTCCGGATCGTCGGCCACGGCGTGGAGGTGGCGGGCAGCTTCTTCTGCTGCGCCAACTGCGCCCGGGCCAACAGCGAGCTCGGCGCCCAGATCCGCGACGCGGTGGGCGCCCACCCGTCCTGAGCCCGGGTCACAGGCGTGCGTGCGAGCCGATGTCGGCGGTGAACTCCTCGATCATCGCGGGGGTCACCGTCGGCCGGCACTGGGCGATCGCGGCGAGGTAGTCGTCCGTGGTCGCCCCCGCCGCGTCCGGGCCCGCGCCGCCGTCGGCGGGGCGGGCCAGGTCGCGTTCGAAGGCGCTCTGGGCGGCGATCCGGGCGGTGTGCTCGATGTCCGCGGGAGTGAACAGCTCGCTCGCCGCGACCAGGGTGTCCAGGTCCACGTCGGCGCGGGTGGCCGCGTACCGGGACCAGATCGCGGCCCGCGCGGCCGCGTCGGGGGTACCGATCGGGATCAGGTAGTCGAAGCGCCCGGGGCGCAGGAACGCCGGGTCCAGCGAGCGGATCGAATTGGTGGCGCAGACCAGCAGCCGCTCCTCGCCCTCCCGGAAGCCGGGGATCAGCTTGAGCAGCTCGTTGGTCACCCCGTGCATGCCGCCCGCCGCCCCCTCGGTGCGGACCGGGGCGATCTCCTCCACCTCGTCGATGAAGACCAGCACCCGCTCCAGCCGGGAGATCCGGGCGAAGGCGGTACGCAGGGCTGCCGCCAGGTTGCCCTCGTCGGCGAGCCGGGAGGGCAGCAGCTCGACGAACGGCCAGCCCAGCCGGGAGGCGACCGCGCGGGCGAAGGTGGTCTTGCCGGTGCCCGGCGGCCCGAACAGGGCGATCGCCCGGGGCGGCCGCACCCCGTGCCGGGCGGCCCGCTCCGGCTCGGCGAGCGGGCTGACCACACGGCGCTCGATCAGCGACTTCTCCGCCGCCATGCCCGCCACCTTCGCCCACAGGTCGCCGGGCAGCAGCCGGCCGCCGAGCTCCTCCATCAGGCCCTCCAGCGGCCCGGTCGGCGGCTCCGCCTTCTCGAAGTACGCGACCGCCGGCCGGCGGGTGTAGCCCGCGTTGCGCAGGCCCTCGCCGAGCTGCTCCTCCTCCGGCAGCACGTAGGCGATCCGGCGGACCCGGCGCTCGACCAGCCGGCGCTCCAGCTCGCGCAGCAGACCACTGGCCAGGCCGCGCCCGCGCCAGGCCGGGGCGATGGCGATCCGCATCACCCAGGCCCGGTCGCCCGCCAGGTGGGCCAGCGCGGCGCCGATCGGGGCGCCCTGGCTGACCGCGACCACGGCCGGCTGCCGGGAGGTGAGCGCGGTGATGCACTCGGCCAGCGAGAACACCGACTCCTGGCCGAGCTCGGCGGTGGTGTCGATGAGGTGGACGACCGCCGCCAGGTCGTCCTCGCGGTAGTCGTGGATCAGCCAGTCCATGCCGGGGCCCGCTCTCTCGTGCTCGGTGGTCCCGGAACGGTAGGCCGAGGCAGGCCGGTGGGGCGCTCGACGGCGCGGACAACGGCGCGGGTGCGAACCGTACGGATCGCGGGTGGCCGTACCCGTCAGTAGTCGAACCCCAGGGCGCGCACCCGGTGGTCGAAGCTGGACGGGATCAGCTCCGGCTCGCCGACCGAGCGCAGTCCGGGCAGCCGGTCGTACAGCTCGCGGAAGAGCACCTTCATCTCCTGCCGGGCCAGGTAGGCGCCCAGGCAGAAGTGCGGGCCGCCGCCGCCGAAGCCCAGGTGCGGGTTGGGCGAGCGGGTGATGTCGAAGGCCTCCGGGTCGGTGAAGACCGCCTCGTCCCGGTTGGCCGAACCGAAGAACAGCACCACCTTGTCGCCCTCGCGCAGCCGGTTGCCGTGCAGCTCGAAGTCGGTCGCCACGGTGCGGCGGAACTGGATGATCGGCGTCGAGTACCGGACGATCTCCTCCACCGCGGTGCCCAGGTGGGTGTCCGGGTCGCCCAGCAGCAGGGCCCGCTGCTCGGGGTGGGTGGTCAGCAGGTGCAGCCCGTGGGCGAGCGCGTTGCGGGTGGTCTCCACGCCCGCCACCAGCAGCAGCGAGAAGAAGGCGCCCAGCTCCCGGGAGTTCAGCCGGCGGCCGTCCACGTCGGCGGTCACCAGGGCGGAGATCAGGTCGTCCGCGGGCCGGCGGCGGCGCTCCCGGCCCAGCGCGGCGATCACCGACTGCATCCGGGCCAGCGCCCGCAGCCCCCGACCGGGGACGCGGATCCGGCTGCGGGCCACGCCGGTGTTCTCCGAGGCGTGGTTGACCAGGGCCAGGATCTGCCGGCGCTGCCGGTCCGGGATGCCCATCATGGTGCAGATCACCTGGTACGGGAGCTCGGCGGCGACAGCGGTGACGAACTCCTCGGGGCGCTCGGCCACCACCCGGTCGACCAGCCCGGTCGCGATCTCCCGGATGGAGTCCTCGACCCGGGCGACCAGCCGCGGGGTGAACGCCCGGGAGACGATCCGGCGCAGGTCGGCGTGGCGGGGATCGTCCAGGTTGACCATCGAGTCACCGAACACCGTCCGCACCCAGCGGGCCGGCTCGGGCGTGGTGACACCCGGCCCGCTGAGGAACACCTCCGGCGTACGGCTGGCCGTCACCACGTCCGCGTGCCGCACCAGCGCGTGGAACGGCCGGCCGGTCGCCCGGTCGGTGAAGACCACCGGCGCGTCCAGTCGGCGCAGCTCGGCGAACGCCGCCGCGCGGTCGGGCGCGGGCAGCCGCCAGAACTCCGGGTCGCCGAGGTCGATCCCGCTCGGCGTGTGGACGCCCGCCGGTGCACTCATGCAGCACGTTATGGCGCACCGGCGGATGCGCTGTCAAATCCCGTCAACGGGACGGGAATTGGGATTATTGTCCGATCATCATGACTTACGGAAGGCGTCTGGGGTGTCCTGCCCGTCGGGGGTGCCGGGGGCGTCGGGGGTGCCGGGGGCATCGTCCTCGTCGGTCCCGCCGTCCTCCTCGCCCGGCTCCTCGACCGGAGCCAGGTCGCGGGCCAGCAGCGTCGCGCCGGCCACCGCTCCCGGCATCGCCAGCACCGTCAGGAACGGCACCAGGAACAGCAGCACCAACGCCGCACCGAAGCCCACCGCCAGCGGCAGCCGGCGACGCAGCATCCGCAGCCGCTCCTTCTGCGCGAAACCCCGGCGCTGCAGCGCGACGGCCGACAGCTCCACCGTCAGGAAGTAGCCCGACACGCAGATGCCGATCGCCGGCACCACCGTCTGCCCCACCACCGGGATGAACCCGCACAGGAACAGCACCACACCGAACGCCGCCACCCGCAGCAGCACCGCCAGGCTGTCCCGCGCCGAGACCAGCAGCTCCCGCCAGAGCGGCACCTCCGGCTTGGCCGGCGCGCTGCCCTCCGACTCGTCCACCTTCTCGCACAGCGACTCGTAGAACGGCTGCCCGACCAGCAGCGTCACCGCCGTGAACGTCACCAGCGCCAGCAGCCCGCCGGAACCCACCACCGCCACCGAGACCGCGTCCCGCACCAGCCCCTGCCAGGGCGAGCCCCAGCCGTCCGCGAACGGCGTCGCCCAGTCGGCGATGTCCCCCGACCAGACGATCAACGCGGTCATCACCGCGACGTACCCCACCAGGGTGATCAGCGCCGGAATCATCCCGAACGCCCACCACCGGCCGTGCCGCGCCACCCACCGCTGGCCCTTGAACAGATAGCCCAGGCCCGCCCCGAAATCTCGCATGCGGGAAGCCTACGGTCAGGTCCCCGGACCGCTCGGGCGGGGTGCCGAGCGGGTACGAGTCGAGAGCAGAGCCGCGGTGGCCGTACGACGGCCGGCACGACGGCGGCACGACGGACGGACCGAGCTGGAGGACCGATGGACCCGGAGAACGACACCGCGCGGATGCTGGCGGTCGCCGTCGAGGAGGCCCTCACCGGGCTCGCCGAAGGCGGCATCCCGATCGGGGCGGCCCTGTTCGGCCCCGACGGCGAACTGCTCGGCCGCGGCCACAACCGGCGCGTCCAGGACGGCGACCCGTCCATGCACGCCGAGACCGCCGCCTTCCGCGACGCCGGCCGACTGCGCGGCTACCGGCGCACGGTGATGGTCACCACGCTGTCACCTTGCTGGTACTGCTCCGGCCTGGTCCGGCAGTTCGGCATCGGACGGGTGGTGATCGGCGAAGCCCGCACCTTCAGCGGCGGCCACGACTGGCTCGCCGAGCACGGCGTGCGGATCACCCTGCTCGACGACCCCGAGTGCGTCCGGATGATGAGCGGCTTCATCGCCGCGCAGCCCGAGCTGTGGTTCGAGGACATCGGCGAATGACCGCGCCCGCCCGCCGGAAACCTCCGGCGGGCGGGCGCGGTCGTCCCTCGTCGTGACGTCAGGCGGTGCGGACCTCGGCGACGGCGGCGCCCAGCGCCTCCTTGATCCGGGGGCCGAGACGGGCGAACCCGAGCTCCTTCATGGCGGCCCGGAGCAGCTCGTCGTCGGACCGGGTGCTGCCGTCGGTGTCCAGCCACCGCACCAGCGCGACCAGCTCCGCCGGCTCGTACGCGGTCACCGGACGCCCGGCCACGACCGCCGGCCGCGCCGGCCGCCCACCGGCCTCGACGACCGCCTCGGACTCAACCTCGGCCACCGGCTCGGCCTCGGCAGCGGCCTCGACTACCGGCTCGGACTCAACCTCGGCCACGGGCTCGGCCTCGGCAACGGTCTCGACTACCGGCTCGGGCTCAACCTCGGCCACCAGCTCGACGTCAGCCTCCGGCTCAACCGCAGCCACGACCACGACCTCGGCCTCGACCTCAGCAGCGGTCTCTGGCTCGACAGCAGCCTCGGCGTCGGTGACTGCCTCCGACTCCGGCGAGGCAATGACCTCCGCCTCAGCGGCAGCCTCGACCTCCGGCTCCACGTCCGCCTCGGGCGCAGTGGCCGGCTCAGCGGCGACCTCGGGCTCGGCCGCAGCCTCGACCTCGACGACGGGCTCCGCCTCAGACTCGGCAGCAACCTCGACCTCGGCAACGGCAACGGGCTCAGACGCAACCTCGGCCTCGACCTCGGCAACGACCTTCGGGTCAGCCTCGGGCTCCGGCTCGGCAGCAGCCTCGGCCTCAGCGACGGCCACCGGCTCAGGCTCTGCGTCGGCCTCCACCTCGGTGGCGGCGTCCTCAACGGCGACCGGCTCAACGGCAGCCTCGACATCCGCCACCGACTCGGTCGCAGCCTCGGCCTCGGTGACGGTCTCCGCCTCAGCAGCAACCTCGAGCTCAGCGACGGGCTCCGGCTCCGGGTCCGCCTCGGCCTCGGTGGTGACCTCAGCGACGGGCTCGACGTCCGCCTCGGCCTCGGTGGTGACCTCAGCGACGGGCTCGACGTCCGCCTTGGCCTCGGTGGTGACCTCAGCGGCGGGCTCGACGTCCGTCTCCGGCTCGGTCTCCGGCTGCGCGGCGGTCGCGGCGTCGGTGACGGTTTCGTCGGCCGGGGTGCGGGGGCCGGCGGCGAGGGCGCTGCGGGCGGACTCGGGCTCCAGGTGGCGGTCGTACGCCGCGAGGGCGGCGTCGCGGTCGGCCTGGCGCTCGCTGAGTTCGGTCAGCAGGTCGCCGAGGCCCTGCTCGTCGAGGGCGGTGCGCAGCTCGCGGAGGGCGGGCAGCCGGTAGAGGGTGCCCTCGTCCGCGGCGAGCCGGTCGACGAGGTCGGCGAGTTCGCCGAGCGGGTGGGTGTCGAGGCTGCGGTCGGGCAGCAGCCGGCCGAGGGTGCGGACGGCGTCGGCGAGCGACTCGACGGCCTGGGCGGTCTCGGCGAGGAGGGTGCCGTCGACGGGTACGGACGGACGGGCGGTCGTGCCCTCGGCGGCGAGCGCGGCCCAGTCGGCGCGGACGGTGCCAGCGGCGAGCAGCGCTGCGTGCAGGTCGGCGCGTCCGGCGCGCTTGCCGCCGACGGCGTAGCCGCGGGCGGTGGAGCGCAGGGTGCGGCGCAGGCCCCAGGAGAGCTTGACGCCCTGGTCCTTGCGCCAGCGGCCGCTCGCGGTGGCGGCGGTGAGCGCGTCGAGGTCGGCGTCGTACGCGGCGGCGGTGAGGACCGCGGCGGTGGCGTGGACGCGCTGGAGCAGGTCGAGCAGGGTGGCGAGGCCGATCAGCGTCTCGGGGACGTCGAGGCCGGCCTTGGCGGCGATGCCGGTGACGGAGCTGCCGATGGCGCGGATGTCGCGGCTGCGCAGTTCGGCGAGGACGCTGGACGCGGCGCGGGCGTCCTCGGCGCCGGCGATCGAGTCCGCGGCCTCGAGCCAGGGGTTGGCGGCGGCGGTCAGGGTGAAGCCGCCCTGTTCGGCGTACCGGCCGAGCTCCTCGCGGGTGCTGGGGCGGTCGTCGCCGTCCCTCGGGCCGGGGGCGGCCGGGGCGGCCGACGCCGTGTTGTCGGCGTCCTTCAGGTTGGGCACAGTCATGTGAAGTCCGGTTCGTGGCGGGGGGAGGCGTTGGGACGGGAGGTGCGGCGGGGGTTTGCGGAGGGCCAGGATACGGGTGAGCGTTCGAGCCATGCACGCACCGGACCCCTGTCTGCACCGGCGTGCCACGGCGTCGCCGGGGGCGGCGTCATTGCCGTCCCCGCCGGTGCCGGGGTGCGAGGTGGGCGAGGTCCTCGATGGTGACGGGCGGGAGGTACTCGCGGACCGGGGTCCGCTCCCACCACGCGCCGTCGGAACGGAGTTGGCGCGGGTGGGTGAAACGGTAGCGGTAGAGCCTGGCGCGGACGCAGGCGGGCGGGCGGTCGGGGAAGGGGTTGTGGCGCAGCAGCCGGAGGGTGTCGGGGTCGTTGACGAGCAGCCGGGCGACGAACGGGGCGAACCAGGGCCTGGCGTAGTCGGGTGAGATCGCGGCGAACCACATCAGCCAGTCCAGGCGCAGGTGGTAGGGGGCGAACTGGCGGGGCATCCGTCGCAATTCGCCCGGTTTGCCCTTGAATCCGTACGGGTGCCAGCGGGTGTGCCGGTCCGGTGGGAATTCGGTGGTGCCTTCGACCACGATCTCGTACCGGATCCGGTTGACCGAGCCGAAGGCGCCGTACGCGTTGACCAGGTGGAGGCGGTTGAAGGAGAAGTTCATCCGCTGCCGCGGGGAGATCAGGTTGCGCACCGGCCACCAGCTGAGTGCCAGCACGAGGGCGGTGAGGGCGGCCAGCAGTCCCTGGTACCACAGTGGTTGGTCTCCGAACGAGGGCGGTGCGGGCAGTGCGGACAGCCGGGTGGTGTCGACGGCGGAGAGGGCGAGGGCGATGGTCAGCCAGTTGAGCCAGGCGAAGTTGCCGGAGAGGACGAGCCACAGCTGGGTGACGGTGATCAGCAGGGCGGCGACGGTCGCGCCGGGCTGGGGCAGGAAGAGGCCGAAGGGCACCACGAGTTGGACGGCGTGGTTGGCGGCGGCCTCGACCCTGTGCAGCGGGCGGGGCAGGTGGTGGAAGAACCAGCTGAGCGGGCCGGGCATCGGCTGGGTCTCGTGGTGGTAGTAGAGGCAGGTGAGCTCGCGCCAGCAGGCGTCGCCGCGCCATTTGATCAGTCCGGCGCCGAATTCGACCCGGAAGAGCAGCCAGCGCAGCAGCCACATGCCGAGGACGGGCGGTGCGAGGTCGCCGTTGCCGAGGAAGGCGGCCAGGAAGCCCGCCTCCAGCAGCAGGGACTCCCAGCCGAAGGCGTACCAGGTCTGGCCGACGTTGACGATCGAGAGGTAGAGCGCCCAGAGCAGCAGCCACAGGGCGATGGCGGCGGCCGGCGGCACGAGGTCGTCCGCCCCGGCGGCGAGGGCGGCGGAGAGCAGCGCGCCGGTCCAGGAGACGCCGGCGAACAGGCGGTCGGAGTAGCGCCAGTGGAACAGGCTGGGTGAGCGGCGGAAGCCGGCGCGGGCCAGGTGGCGCGGGACGGGCAGCATGCCGTGTTCGCCGATCAGGGCGCGGAACTGGCGTGCGGCGGCGACGAAGGCGATCACGTAGAGGGCGGCGATCAGGCTCTGGCACACCTCCCGGGCGAGCCAGTACTCGGGGGCGGCGAACCAGTCCATCCTGGCCGCTCCTCGGGTCGTCGGGTCGGCTGCGCTCGGGCCGCCCCCATCCGTACCACCCGGCGGGCCGGGGCGGCGGGCCTCGCGGGCGTGCCGGACCTGCCGGTTCATCCGGTCGGCCCACGGTCGGCACCCGACCGGCGCACGGCCGGCCCGCGGTCGGCGCACGCCCGCTCGACACCGCGACCGGTCGGCGGTATTTCGCGGTGATCCTGCCGGAATGCCGCTGTCGGGGACGGCCTGCGGTGTGGTCTCATGCGAGCGACCCCCACAACAGGACCGTAACCCGGAGATGCTCATGACCACCCAGTCCCGACCACCGGTCTCCCCTCCCCTCCAGGACTCCGCTCCCCCGGCGGCCCGCTCCACCTCCGGCGCGATCTGGGCCGCCCTCGGCATCGTGTACGTGGTCTGGGGCTCCACCTACCTGGCGATCCGGGTGGTGGTGGAGACCATCCCGCCGTTCCTCTCCGCCTCCGCCCGCTTCCTGGTCGCCGGGGCACTGCTGGCCGCGCTGGTGGCATGGCGGCAGGGCCCGTCCGCGCTGCGGGTGGGCGGGCGGCAGTTCGCGTCGGCGGCGCTGGTCGGCGTGCTGCTGCTGATCGGCGGCAACGGCCTGGTGGTGCTGGCCGAGCGGACGGTGCCGTCCGGGCTGACCGCGCTGCTGGTGGCGAGCGTGCCGCTGTGGGTGGTGCTGCTGCGGCGCGCGGCGGGCCGGCGGACCCCGGCGGCGACGGTCGGCGGGGTGCTGCTCGGCCTGGTCGGACTGCTGGTGCTGACCTCGCCCGGACTGACCGGCGAGGTGCGGCTGACCGGCCTGCTGATGGTGGTCGCGGCGGCGCTGGTCTGGGCGTTCGGCTCGTTCCTCGCGGGCTATCTGCCGATGCCGGCCAACCCGTTCGCGGCCAGCGTGTACGAGATGCTGACGGCCGGCGTCGGCGCGGGCCTGCTGGCGCTGGCACGGGGCGAGCAGCGGCACTTCGACCCGGCGGCGGTGTCCACCGCGTCCTGGTTCGCCCTGGCGTACCTGTTTACGTTCGGTTCACTTGTCGCGTTCACGGCCTATGCATGGCTGCTGCAGCGCGCACCGCTTCCGCTGGTCGCGACGTACGCGTACGTCAATCCGGTGGTGGCGGTGGTGCTCGGCTGGCTGATCCTCGCCGAGCCCCTGACCTGGCCGATCGTCCTGGGCGGCGCGATCGTGGTGGCCGGGGTGTGCCTGGTGGTGCGTACCGAGCGGTAGTCGGGGACCCTGAACGGAGCATTCAAGAAGGTAACGACTTGGTCGATTCTGTGAGCAGATTGTTTTACTTATTGACGTCACCTTGACGCGCCCGCTTGACTCCTTCACCTCGCTGCAATGTTGCGGCGCTGTCAGGAGGCCCCACCCACCATGAGCGCAACCCCGCCTCGCATCGCCGTCGCCACGGCCGCCGCCGTGGCGCTGGCCCTGTCGCTGTCCGCCTGCGGGTCGGACGGCGCGAAGCCGTCGTCGAGCAACAACCGAGCGGTCGGACTGCTCCTGCCCGAACGGGCGTCGTCCACCCGCTACGAGGCGTTCGACAAGCCGATGATCGAGGCTTCGGTCACCGGTCTGTGCACCCGCTGCACCGTCGACTACGCCAACGCCGACGGTGACGAGAACAAGCAGAAGGAGCAGTTCGACGCGCTGCTCTCCCGCGGGGTCAAGGTGATCGTGCTCGACCCGGTGAACGCCGCCGTCACCGCGCCCTGGGTCGAGAAGGCCACCAAGCAGGGCACCAAGGTGATCGCGTACGACCGGCTCGCCGCCGGCAAGGTCGCCGCGTACATCTCCTTCGACAACAAGCGCACCGGCGAACTCCAGGGCCAGGCCCTGCTGGACGCGCTGGGCCCGAAGGCCGCCAACGCCGAGATCGTGATGATCAACGGCTCGGAGACCGACCCGAACGCCGCCGACTTCAAGGAGGGCGCGCACAAGGCCCTCGACGGCAAGGTCAAGCGGATCGCCTACGAGCAGTCCGGCGAGTGGAAGCCGGAGGTCGCCGCGCAGAAGATGAACGACGCGATCGGCAAGCTCGGCAAGAACGGCTTCCAGGCCGTCTACTCCGCCAACGACGGCATGGCCGCCTCGATCATCGACACCCTGCACAAGGCCGGGCGCAACGACGTCCCGGTCGGCGGGCAGGACGCCTCGCTGGACGCGGTCCGGCGGGTGCTGACCGGTGAGCAGACGTACACCATCTACAAGCCGTACCGGCCGGAGGCGGACGCCGCCGCCAACCTCGCCGTCTACCTGCTGAAGGGCCTGGACGTCACCGCCGTCGCGGCCACCATCACCGACAGCCAGGGCAACCAGATCCCCTCGATGCTGCTCACCCCGATCGTGGTCACCAAGGCCAAGATCAACGACACGGTGATCGCCGGCGGGCTCTACAAGGCGTCCGAGGTCTGCTCCGGGACGTACGCCAAGGCCTGCAAGGACCTCGGCATCCAGGTCTGACCCGGGATCCGCCGCCGGGCCACCGGGCCACCGAGGCCGGCCGGCTCAGCGGCGGATCCGCTGGGTGGCGGCGATGCAGCCGACCACCGCCAGCGCCGCGACCGGCGCGGCGGCCGGCAGCCGCTCGCCCAGCACCAGCACCGCCCAGCCGAGCGTCAGCAGCGGCTGGGCGAGCTGCAGCTGACTGGCCCGGGGCACGCCGATCTCCGCCATCCCCCGGTACCAGGGCACGAAGCCGCCGAACTGCGAGACCGCGCCGACGTACACCAGGCCCAGCAGTCCGTGCGTGCTCGCCCGCACCGGTTCGGCGCCCAGCCCCAGTGCCGCGGTCAGCACCATCACCGGCAGCGCCGCCACCACCGCCCAGGCGATCACCTGCCAGCCCGGCATCCGCCGCGCCAGCCGGCCGCCCTCCGCGTAGCCGGCCGCGCAGACCAGCAGCGCGCCCATCAGGTACAGGTCCGCCAGGCCCGGCGCGCCGCTGCTCTGCTGCAGCGTGAACGCCGCCACCACGGCCGCCCCCGCACCCGCCGCCCACCAGAACGCCCGCGGCGGGCGGGCCCCCGTCCGCACCGCCGAGACCACCGCGGTGGCCAGCGGCAGCAGGCCGATCACCACCGCCGAGTGCGCAGTCGAGGAGCTGGTCAGCGCCAGCGTGGTGAGCAGCGGGAAGCCGAGCACGCACCCCGCCGCGACGACCAGCAGGCCCGGCCGGTCGGCCCGGGCCGGCAGCGGCACCCGGCGGACCACCAGGCAGACGCCCGCCACCAGGGCGGCCAGCACACCGCGCAGTCCGGTGGCGCTCCAGGGGCCGAAGCCGTCGAGCGCCCACACCGTGGCCGGGAAGCTGAAGGAGAAGCAGAGCACCCCGAGGGAGGCGCGGGCGGTGCCGCCGACCGCTATCGAGCGGGGGAGAAAAGCGCTATCGTGTGCTGTCATACAGGAGCGTAGCAGTTGCGAAGGGCGGCCGGCCATGGAGCGGACGAGCGTGGCTGAGCTGGCCTCGATGCTGCGGCGGGAGGTCGTCCGCTACTCCATCGGCGAGAAGCTGCCGTCCAGCCGGGAGCTCGTGCAGCGGCACCAGGTGAGCCCGGTGACGGTCTCCCGGGCGATCTCCGCGCTGGCCGCCGAGGGCCTGGTGGTGGCCCGGCCCGGCGCCGGGGTGTTCCGCGCCGAGCCGAGGCGCTCCGCACCCGCCCCCGGCGACACCTCCTGGCAGGAGGTCGCGCTCAGCGCCGAGGCCGGGCTGCCACCCGCCCGCTCCATCGACGCCTCCGGCGTGCTCACCGCCCTCGCCCTGCCGCCCGCCGAGGTGATCGACCTCAACAGCGGCTACCTGCACCCCTCGCTCCAGCCCGAGCAGGCCCTCGCCGGGGCGCTCGCCCGGGCCGGGCGGCGGCCCGGCGCCTGGAGCCGCCCGCCACTGGAGGGCCTGCCCGAGCTGCGCGCCTGGTTCGCCCGGGACATCGCCGAGAGCGTCACCGCGGCCGACGTGCTGATCGCCGCCGGCGGGCAGTCCGCGCTCACCACCGCGCTGCGCTCGCTGGCCGCGCCCGGCGCGCCGGTCCTGGTCGAGTCGCCGACCTACCCCGGGATGCTGGCGATCGCCCGCGCCGCCGGGCTGCGACCCGTCCCGGTGCCGGTCGACCGCGACGGGCTGCGCACCGACCTGCTGGCCGGAGCCTTCGCCGCCAGCGGCGCCCGGCTGCTGGTCTGCCAGCCGCTGTTCCAGAACCCCACCGGAACGGTGCTCTCCGCCGAGCGGCGCCGCGAGGTGGTGCGGATCGCCCGGGACGCCGGGGCGTTCGTGGTCGAGGACGACTTCGCCCGGCGGCTGGTGCACGCCGACGCGCCCGAACTGCCGCCGCCGCTCGCCGCCGACGACCCGGACGGCGTCGTGGTGCACATCCGCTCGCTCACCAAGGCCACCTCGCCCAACCTGCGGGTCGCGGCGCTCGCCGCGAAGGGTCCGGCGCTGGCCAGGCTGCGCGCGGTGCAGGCGGTGGACTCCTTCTTCGTACCGCGCCCGCTCCAGGAGGCGGCACTCGAACTGGTCGGCTCCCCCGGCTGGCCGCGCCACCTCAAGGCGCTCGGCAACGCCCTGCGGGAGCGGCGCACCGCTGCGGCCACGGCGCTCGGCGGGCTCGCCCCCGCCCGGCTGCCGTACGGCGGCTACCACCTGTGGCTCCGGCTGCCGGAGGGCACCGACCCGGCCGCCGTCGCGGCCGCCGCCCTGCGCGAGGGCGCAGCCGTCACCCCGGGCCGCGGCTACTTCACCGCCGAGCCGCCCGGCCCGCACCTGCGGGTCGGCTACGCCTGCGCCGAATCCCCGGCCCGGATCACCGAGGGCGTCCACCGCCTCCGCCGCGCCCTGGGCGAGACCTGAGGGCTGGGCCCGGGGGCTAGACCGCCGCCGCGCTGAGGGCGCGGTCGCGGACCCGGTCGAGCAGGGCGAGCAGCACGTCCTTGCTGGAGGCGCGGTCGCGCACGTCGCACAGGACCACCGGCACCGACGGGTCGAGGTCGAGCGCGGCCCGCACCTCGTCCGGGGTGCAGTCGCGGCGCCCGTGGAAGCAGTTGACCCCGACGGCGAACGGGATGCCGCGCTGCTCGAAGAAGTCGACCGCGGCGAAGCTGCTCTCCAGCCGCCGGGTGTCGGCCAGCACCACCGCGCCCAGCGCGCCGAGCGAGAGGTCGTCCCACATGAACCAGAAACGGAACTGCCCGGGCGTGCCGAACAGGTAGAGCACCAGCTCGTCGTGGATGGTGATCCGCCCGAAGTCCATCGCCACCGTGGTGGTGGACTTGGTGCGGACCCCGTCCAGGCTGTCCACGCCGACGCTGGCCTGGGTGATCCGCTCCTCGGTCTGCAGCGGCTCGATCTCGCTGACCGAGCCGACCATGGTGGTCTTGCCCACGCCGAAGCCGCCGGCGACCAGGATCTTGACCGCCCCCGGCACCAGGCCGGCGGTCATGCGGCGAGCTCCATCGTGTGTACCCCTCAGTGCAGGTGACGTGCGGTCGGGGCGGTCGGGCGGTCGGCCCGGCCGCCGGTCAGAGGTTGCGGACGCCCTCGATCACGGCCTGGATCAGCGCCAGGTCCGGGACCTCGGCCAGCGGGACGGGCGCGCGGGTGAGGATCAGCGCGGCCTCCGCGAGGTCGCCCAGCAGCACCTTGACCACGCTGACCGGCAGGTCCAGGCTGGCGGCGATCTCCGCCACCGCGAGCGGCCGCTCCAGGCAGAGCGCCAGGATGGCGGCCTGCTCCGGCGACATCCGCGTGGTGTCGGTGCGCGGGTCGGTGGTCACCACGAGGGTGATCAGCGAGAGGTCGGCCCGCTCGGAGGCGGTCCGCCCGCCGGTGATGGCGTACGGGCGGACCAGGTGACCGGCGTCGCGGTCGAACCAGGCGTCCTCGGACTCCACGGTCACGCGCCGTCACCCGCGGCGCCCCGACCGGCGTCGCTGCGCGGCGCGGCGGTCAGGTACTGGCCGACCTGCTTGACCAGCATGTTGATCTCGTACGCCATCAGGCCGGCGTCGACCTCCTCGGAGGTGAGGACGGCGAGCCGGGCGCCCTGGCCGGCGGTGGTGACGAACAGGAACAGCCGGTCCATCTCGATCACCGTCTGCCGGACGGTGCCGCCGTCGAAGCGCTGGCCCGCGCCGCGAGCCAGGCTCTGCAGGCCGGAGGCGACCGCGGAGAGGTGCTCGGCGTCCGCGCGGTCGAGCTGCTTCGACATGCCGACCAGCAGGCCGTCCTCGGACAGCACGATCGCGTGCCGGGTCTCGGGGACCCGGGACACCAGCTCGTCGAGGAGCCAGTTGAGATCGCGCTGGGTGTCGGTGAGCTGGGTCATCGGTGGGGATCCTCGGTAGGCGATGCGTCCTCGGGCGCCGGGGCGGCGGCCTCGGCGGCAGGGTGGTCGGGGGTCAGCCGGGCGCTCCGGGTGCCGCGCTGGATCGCGGCCATGGTGGCGCGGGAGCGCTGCGGGGTGTGCTCGGCGGCCGGTTCGGCGGGGGACGGCGCGGCGGGCTCGGGCCGTTCGGCCGCGGCCTCCCGCAGCTGGTCGGCCAGGCTGGCGTTGCGCACCCGCTTGGGCAGCACCGCGGGGGTGCGCAGCCCGTCGTCCTCGCCGGACTCGAAGCCCGAGCGGGCGGCGTCGAACCAGTCGGCGCCGGGCCGGGCCGGCTCCGCGAGCTCGACGGCGTCGGCCACCGCGCCGTGCACCGGCGGCTCCGGATCGGTCGGCGCGGACTCGGCCGGGTCGGCCTCCAGCGCCTCGGGCCGGGCGGCGGCGCGCGCGGAGAGGGCGGCGGCCAGCGCCGCGTCCAGGTCGTCCGGCTCCAGCGGGCCGTACGGATCGGCGGCCTCGGCGGTCGGCCGGGGGAAGGAGAAGGCGGCCACCACGGCGCCGGGCAAACCCGGGATCGCGTCGCCGGCCTGCGGCTCGACCGCCGCCGGCTCGACCGCGCCGCCGGTCAGCGCACTCAGCGCGGGCGCCGCGCCCGGGCCCGCGGCCGGGCCGGCGACCCGGGCGCCGAAGGGCAGCCCGGGGATGCCCGCCGGGGACTCCGGCTGCTCCAGCAGCGCGGCGGGGACCAGCACCACGGCCCGGGTGCCGCCGTACGGCGAGGGCCGCAGGGTGACCTGGATGTCGTGCCGGGCGGCGAGCCGGGAGACCACGAACAGGCCGAGCCGCAGGTCGTCGCCGAGCGCGGCGACGTCCAGCTCGGGCGGGTCGGCGAGGTAGGCGTTGAGCCGCTCGTACTCCTCCTCGGACATGCCGAGCCCGCGGTCCTCGACCTCGACGGCCAGGCCCTTGGGGACCTCCTGGGCGGAGACCAGCACCTGGGTGTACGGCGGGGAGAAGGTGGTGCCGTTCTCGATCAGCTCGGCGGTCAGGTGGATGACGTCGGCGACCGCCTGGCCGCTGAGCGAGATCCGCGGCACGCCCTGGACGGCGACCCGGGCGTAGTTCTCGGTCTCGGAGACCGAGCTGCGCAGCACGTTGACCATCGGCACCGCGTTGCGCCAGCGGCGGGCGGGCAGCGCGCCGCCGAGGATGACCAGGTTCTCGGCGTTGCGCCGCATCCGGGTGGCCAGGTGGTCGACCGCGAACAGCTCCTTGAGCAGCTCGGGTTCCTCGTGCTCGCGCTCCAGGGCGTCCAGCATGTTGATCTGGCGGTGGATCAGCACCTGGGTGCGGCGGGCGATGTTGAGGAAGACCTTCTTGGATCCCTCGCGGCCCTGGGCCTGCTGGACGATGGCGGCGACGGCGGCGCTCCGGACGGCGTCCACCGCCTCGGCGACCTGCTGGAGCTCGTCGCCGCCGGCCCGGCGGTCGCGCGGGGCGGCGGGGAAGGACTGGGCGAGCGGCGGGAGGTCCTCGCCGGCCCGGATCCGGTCGACCACGTCGGGCAGTTCGCTCTCGGCCAGGCCGCGGGCGAGCTCGCGCAGCCCGTCGATGCGGGCGGTGAGCGCGAGGGCGGTCTGGCGGCCGCGGACCAGGCTCCAGGCCAGGACGGCGGCGACCAGCGGGGTGCCGACCGCGGCCGCTGCGCCGTGCCCGCTGCTCAGCAGCAGGACGGCGGCCCAGCCCCAGCCGAGCGCCAGGCCCAGGCAGGGCACCAGGACCAGGGGAAGGAGCGAGGTGCGGAGGGAGCCGGAGCGGCCGGCGCGGTGTCCGGGGTGCGTGGCCGGTGTGCCTGGCATCTGAGTCCTTGTACGGGTGCGCGGCGCCGGGTGGACGCCCGGTCCAGTCGGTGGATTTGACTGTCCGTCATCGAACGGTTCCGTGCAGCGAGCTTGCTGGCTGCACGCACGCTACCAGCCCCGACGGGCCCGATAGCAACATCAACTGACGATACGTTAATGAACACGTCATGTCCGGGCGGCCCGTCGGACTGCTCCGACGGGCCGCCCGGTCCGGCGTCCTCGCAGGTCAGCTGGCCAGCGCCCGCAGGCCCGGGCCGTCGTCGGGGAGCTTCGCGAGGTGGCCGAGCTTCTCCGACCACTGGACGCCGTAACTGCCCGCCGCCACCTGCCCGAGACGCAGCCGCTGGACGTCCGAGGTGCCGGCCGGCGGGTAGACGTGGGTCGCGTCGCGCAGGTAGCGCTCGATCGCGAAGGACGACTGCAGGCCGCGCGCGGCGTGGATCTCCATCGCGGCGCGGGCCGAGTCCAGCGCGTACTCGGTGTTGATCAGCTTGGAGTTCATCAGCTCGGCGTCGCAGGGCAGTCCGCGGTCCAGCAGGTGGGCGGCGTGGTACGCGGCCAGCCGGGCGGTCATCAGCCGGGACTGCATCTCACCGATCTTCAGGCTGATGTTGGGCAGCGCGGACAGCGGCCGGCCGTACATCGTGCGGTCCTCGGCGAAGCGGACGGTGTCCTCGACGATCGCCCGGTGGATGCCGAGCGCGACCGCGGCCAGGTTGGGCCGCCCGTAGAGGATCGACGAGGAGTACGCGACGTCCAGCCCCTGGCCCTCGCGGCCGAGCCGGTTGGTGGCCGGGATCCGGCAGTCCTCGAAGACCAACTCGCCGAAGCTGAAGCCGTGCAGGCCGCTCTGGCTGCCGAGGTCGCCCAGCCGGAAGCCCGGCCGGTCGCTCTCCACCAGGAACGCGGAGAGCCCGCGCGAGCCCTTGCCGGTCCGGAACACCACGCCGTGCACGTCGCCGATGTGCGAGTTGCCGACGAACCACTTGCGACCGTTCAGCACGTACTCGTCGCCCTCGCGGCGGGCGGTGCCGGACATCCCGAGCACGTGGCCGCCGGACTCCGGCTCGGTGACCGCGATCGTCGGCAGCGCCTCCCCGGAGGCGAACCGCGGCAGCCAGTACCGGCGCTGCCGCTCGTTGCCGAAGTGGATCACCTTGGCGACGCCCAGCTGGGAGGCCTGGGCGATCGCGCCGATCGCGCCGCTGACCCGGGCCAGCTCCTCGATCACCACGGTCTTCGCCAGGTGGCCGAGCCCCATGCCGCCGTACTCGCGTCCTATCGTGACGCCTATCCAACCTCTGCGCGCGATCTCCCGCGCCAGCTCGAACTCGACCTCGCGGTCGGACTCCATCCGCGCCACCTGCGGGCGGACCTCCTTCTCGGCGAACGCCCGGACCTCCTCGCGGAGCCGGTCGTGGCGCTCGTCGGTGAAGTAGTCCGCACCTGTGCCCGTGCCCACCATGCTCCAGTGTCCTCTCGTGATCGGTCGTCGCCCCCGGCTGCCCCCCGAGGCCGCGTGGCCGCCCATCGCACGGGAGCGGACCTGTTCGGCGCCGCTCATTGTCATATGGGGTGAGCGTGGGACTCCAGGGTGTGATCATGGAATGGCGAGAAGTCGGCGGAACGAATTCGCGAATGGTTTGAGCGCCCGCCAGGTGGGAATTGATCTTGCCCAGGTTCCACGGAGCGGAACTGACGGGCCGTCTTCGAAGGCGCTACCGAAGTCTGATTACATGTGCGCCATGACAGATGTGATGGGCGCTCAGAACGCCTTCCCGGGCGGCGGTGGCGGCGAGTCGGAGCGGACCCGGCGCCTGCGCAGCCTCGGCTTGAACGACCCCAGCCCGGACGAGGCCTTCGACCGCTTCGCGCACCTCGCGGCCAGCATCACCAGGGCCCCGATCGCGATGGTGAACTTCGTCAACGACGAGCGGCAGATGTTCCGCGGGCTCTACATTCCGCCAAATCCGGCCCAGCTGGAGGACGACGACACCTGGGCCGACCGGGGCATCGCCTTCGACCTGCCCAACCGGGAGATGCCGCTCAGCCACGGCTTCTGCCCGCACGTGGTGGCACAGCGCTCCCCCCTCGCGCTGGACGACATCCTGGCCTACCCGCGGTTCGCCGGAAACCCGGTGGTGGACGAACTGGGTGTGCGCGCCTACCTGGGCGCCCCCCTGGTCGACGACACCAACACCGTGATCGGCACCGTCTGCGTGCTCGACCGCGAACCCCGCCAGTGGGGCCGCGAGCGGCTCAAGGACATCCAGCACCTCGCCGAGGCCCTGCTGTCCGAGATCCGGCTGCGCGACAACCTGCTGCTGCAGCAGCAGGAGATGTTCGCCGCGTTCGACGGCTCGCCGTTCCCGATCATGCTCACCGACGGCCCGGACCACCTGATCCGCTACGCCAACGGCGAGCACGCGGGCATCTTCGGCAACCCCGGGCCCTACGCGCCGATCGGCCAGATGTACCCGCAGCTGGCCGCCGCGGGCCTCGCCCACGCGGTCGCCGACGCGTACCTGAGCGGGCGGGCCACCGTGCTCAAGGAGGTCCGGGTGCAGTCCTACCTGCCCAGCGCCCGGCGCGCCGAGCAGGTGTACACCTTCACCTGCACCCCGCTGCGCAACGCCCGGAGCGGCCAGGTCAACGGCGTGCTGACGGTCGGCATGGACGTCACCGCGCAGTCCCGCACCGAGGAGGAGCTGGGCACCCTCGCGGCGCTGCTGGTCGACCGCCTGCAGCAGTCCGGCCGCGGCCTGCCCGGCTGAGATCGGTCGTGTCCCTGTCACTACGGCGTCGATCCCGGTACGGTCGTGCTGCGCGCCCGACCGGGTCGGGACGGCGTCGGGACAGGGGGCCCTCCGTCCGCGGCGCCGTGCTGCGCGCGCTCGCGGCCCGACCCTCCCTCCCACTCGTCCTCCCCGCGGGAACCCGCTCGCCCCGCGGACACCCGCCCGCGGGAACTCACGCCAGCTGCGCCACCAGGGCCGTGCGCAGGCCGGTCGGAAGGTTGGCCTCGGCGGCCAGGGTCGTGCGGTACGCGGCGTCCGCCCCGGCCGTCAGGCCGTCCAGGCCCAGCGCGGTCAGCGCCGCCGGCGGCGCCAGGTCGATCACCGGCCCGCTCGGCCGGTCGCCGAACGGGAGGCGCGGACGCAGCTCGGCGCCGGTCTGCTGGATCTCGTCCAGCGCCAGCCGCCAGGTCGGCCGCTCACCGGGCACGGCGAGCGGACCCGGGCCCACCCCGAGCGTGGGCAGCGAGGCCAGCGCCCCGGTCAGCCGCCGGGTCGCCTCGGCCAGCGTGACCCCCGCGACCAGCGGATCGCCGTCCTGGTCGTCCAGGTCCACCAGCCGCTCCGGTAGCGGCTCCTCCAGCCGGGCCCCCGGCGCGGCCAGGCTCCGCATCAACCCCGCCTCCCCGTACCGGGCCGTGCCGTCGATCGCCACCAGCCGGATGTCGCCGTCCCGGGCGGCGACCAGCCCCCGGTACGGATCGGCGTCGGTGGTGGCCACCGCCAGCAGATCGGCCCGCAGACCGGGCCGCAGCATCCCCAGCGCCCCGTCCCAGCGCAGGATCCGGGCCGCGTCACGGGTCGCCATCGCCACCAGCTCCTGCTCGGTCACCGTCCCCGCCGCGGCCAGCCGGGCCGCCTTCAACTCGCCCAGCAGCCCCTTCGACCCCGACACCGACCAGTCCGACCCCAGCGCCACCCGCACGCCCGCCGCCCGGGCCGCGGCGATGTCGGCCGTCCGTCCGTACAGCAGCAGGTTGGACAGCGGCGACCAGACCATCGAGCCGCCGTGATCGGCGAGGATCTTGAAGTCCTCGCTGCCGAGGCCGGTGCAGTGGATGCCGACCAGGTTCTCGGTGATCGCCCAGCGGCCGGGCTCGAACTCCAGCGCCCGGAAGTGGCCGCGAGCCACGTCGTCCACGCCCTCGGCGAGGTGCAGCAGCAGCCGCTGCTTGCGGTTCAGCCGGTCCAGGAAGCGGCGGGCGTCGTCCGCGTCCACGTCCGCGATCCGCGACGCGGCCGCCGGCAGCGCCGGGTCCTTCGGCTGCTCGACGTTGCGCACCACGCCCCGGTACATCCGGCGGGCGCCCGCGTTGCTGAACAGCGCGATGCCCTGGCTCGTCGTGGTCCCGTTCAGCAGCGCCTTCGCCTCGACGTACCGCACCACCGCGGGCATCAGCAGCGGATCGTGCCCCAGCGCCGTCATCGGCCCCGTCACCAGCCGCCGGTAGTCCTTCGTGCCGCCCCACTGGCCGCGGTTGTCGAACCGCTTGGGCACCTGCCACAGCTGCAGCACGTCGTACGGCAGGTGGTTGTGCAACTCGATCAGCCCCGGGTAGACCGTCGCCCCCGTCCCCGTCACCGGGACCCCCGCGAACCCCGCCGGCGGCGGCTCCGCCGCCGGCCGCACCGCCTCGATCACCCCGCCCGCCCCGACGTACAGCACCCCGTCCGGCAGGACCGTGTCCCGCTGGTCCATCGTGACGATCCGCCCGCGCAGGGCGATCCTCCCAGCCATCGCACCGACGCCTCCTCGCACAACCCGTCGGACTCCCCACCCCCCATCGTCCCGCCCCCACCCCCACCCAGCACCCCCACCGAAACCCCAGCCCCCGCAGCACCACCCCAGGCACCCCTCCCGGCGAAGCCGGCCCCCGCCACAGGCGAGCCAGCCCCGGCGAAGCCAAAGCCCACCCGCAGGCGCAGCTCGACGCGCCCCGCAGACGCACCCCCGGCGAAGCCGAAGCATCGCCACAGGCGCACCTCCCGGCGAAGCCGGAACACCGCCGAAAGCGGGCCACCACGGCGAAGCCAAAAGCCCACCGCAGACGCAACTCGACGCCCCACAGACACACCCCCGGCGAAGCCGAAGCATCGCCACAGACGCACCTCCCGGCGAAGCCGGAACACCGCCGCAGGCGGGCCAGGCCCGGCGAAGCCAAAGCCCACCCGCGCGCGCACTTTCCGGCGGACGCCGGGCAGAGCTTCAGGCGCGCCCGTGTCGCAGGCCCAGGGCCGTCGCAGGCAGCTCGGTCCCGGCCGGCCGTGGGCGCGGCGCGAAGCCACGCCGCAGGCGGGGGCGGGGCTCAGCCGGGGGCGAGTTGCAGGACGGCGATGCCCGCCAGGACGGTCGCGCCGGCGGCGAGCCGCCAGTGGCCGAGCCGTTCGCGGAAGACGACGGCGCCGATGACCGCGGCGACCACGATCCCGGTCTCCCGCATCGCGGCGATCACCGCCAGCTCACCGTACGACTGCGCCCAGACCACCAGCCCGTACGCGGTCAGTGACAGCACCCCGCCCGTCAGGCCGCGCAGGCGGCCGCCTCGCATCGCGCCTCGCAGGTCGCGCCCCCGCACCGCGAAGGCGACGAGCAGCATGGCCGCGCCCTGGGTGACGAACATCCAGGCGATGTATCCGCCGACGGAGGCGGACACCCGCACTCCCGTGCCGTCGATCACGGTGTACCCGGAGATCAGTACGCCGGTGGCGAGCGCGGCGCCGAGCGCGGGCAGTTGTTCGCGGCCGGGTGCGCCGCCGGCGAGGGCGAGGCCGGCCAGGCCGAGCGAGATGACCAGGACGCCGGCCCAGGTGCTGCCGGGCAGGGTCCGGTGGAGCAGGGTGACCGAGAGCAGCGCGACGGCGAGCGGGGAGGTGCCGCGGGCGATGGGGTACATCTGCCCGAAGTCGCCGAGCCGGTAGGCGCGGACCAGGAGCAGTTGGTAGCCGAGCTGGCAGGCGGTGGAGGCGGCGAGGTAGGGCAGGGCGGCCGCGCCGGGCAGTGGGAAGAGTGCGGTGAGGGCGAGTCCGCAGCCGAGGAACGCGCAGTTCATCAGGGCCATTCCGGCCAGTTTGTCGGTCGCGGAGTGGGCGAGCGCGTTCCACACCGCGTGCAGTACGGCGGCGGTCAGCACGACGATCGGCACCGCTGCTTCCGGTCCCACGAGCACCTCCGAGGCGAGAAGTTGTCTGCACAACTTAGCGCTCCTCGGTGAACGCCGGGCGTCGGGGCACCCGGGGGCCGCCCGCCGGGCGGAGCAGCCGGACCGGCAGACTGACGCCATGTCACCGACCCGCCCGACCTCCGCCGGCCTCCCCGCCCAGACGGCTGCCACCGTCCCCACCGCCTCCGCCACCGCGGCCACCACCGGCGCGATGGTGGTCTGCGGCGACGACGCGCTGGCGCTGCGGCTGGCCCAGGAGCTGACCACGGTGTACGGCCGGCCGGTGACCGTGGTGCTCCGCTCGCTGCGCGAGGGGCAGGGGCCGCAGCTGGCCGCGCTCGCCGCCCAGCACCCGGGCCTGCGGCTGGTGGAGGCCGAGGACCTCGCCTCGCACACCCTGGCCGCGGCCGGGGTGCGGGAGGCGTCCGCGCTGGCGCTGACCGGCGACGACGACCAGGCGAACATCCAGGCCGCGCTGCGGGCCCGGCGGCTCAATCCCGGGCTCCGGCTGGTGCTGCGGGTCTACAACCGCAAGCTCGGCCGCCGGGTGGGTCTGCTGCTCGACCGCACGGCCACCGCCCGTGAGCGTTCCGCCTCCACCGCCGTCCTGTCCACCTCGTTCACGGCCGCGCCGGCCCTGGTGGCCGCCGCGGTCTCCGGCGGCAGCGTGGTGGTCAATGTGGGCGGGCGGCTGCTGCGGGCCACCGAGCTGCCCGCCGGGCAGCCCGCCACCGGCACCGAACTGACCACCCTGGCGGCCCTCCCCGAGGCCCGGACGGCGCCGGCCGAGCTGCTGCCGGACGCGGCGGAGGGCCGCCGGCTGGTGCTGGAGATGCTCGGCGGCACCGCGGAGCCGCCCCGCCGCCGTCGCCACCTGCCGGGCCTGGCCGAACTGCCCTTCGCCGCCCTGTTCTCGCCCCGGCTGCGCTGGGCGTTCGGCTCGCTGGCCCTGCTGCTGCTGGCCTTCGCGGGTCTGACCTCGGCGCTGACCGGCGCCGACCCGCTGCACACCGGGTACCTCGCGGTGCTCGACGTGATCGCCATCGCCGACCCGGCCACCGACCAGGCAGCCCCGCGCAAGGTACTGCAGATCCTCACCGCCGTCAGCGGGCTGCTGCTGATGCCGCTGCTCACGGCCCTCGCCCTGGAGGCGCTGGGCACCTTCCGCGCCGCCAGCACGCTGCGCCGTCCGCCGCGCCGGATCTCCGGTCACGTGGTGCTGCTGGGCCTGGGCCGGGTCGGCAGCCGGGTGCTGGACCAGCTCTGGGAGCTGGACATCCCGGTGGTCTGCGTGGAGAGCGACCCGACGGCCCGCGGCGTGGCCCGGGCCAGGGCGTACGGGGTGCCGGTGGTGCTGGGCGACGCCACCCAGGAGGGGGTGCTGGAGGCGGCCCGGATCGGCCGCAGTTCGGCGCTGATCGCGCTGACCGGGGACAGCTCCAACCTGGAGGCCGCGGTCCTGGCCCGGGAGTCCTCCCCGGAGCTGCGGGTGGTGCTCGGGCTCTTCGACGACGACTTCGCGACCGAGCTGTACCGGGCGCTGCGCGACTCCTACCCGGAGGCGGAGACCCGCAGCCACAGCGTCTCGTTCCTGTCCGCGCCGGCGTTCGCCGCCGCGATGATGGGCCGGCAGGTGCTGGGCGCGCTCGCGGTGGGACGCCAGGTGGTGCTGATCGCGGCGGTGGACGTCTCCGGGCACCCGGAGCTCGCCGGGCGGACGGTCGCCGACGCCGAGCAGTCCGGCGCGGTGCGGATCATCGCCGTGCAGCCGGCCGGTACCGACCGGCCGGAGCCGCGCTGGCGGCCGGCCCGGGACAGGGTGCTCCGCGAGGGCGAGCAGGTGGTGGTGGCGGCCAGCCGGGCCGGCCTGGGCGCGATCCTCGGCCACTCGCCCGGCGAGTAGCGGAACCCGGGTCCGGCGGTGCCCGGTCCCGGCGGTGCCCGTCCCGCGCCGCCGGACACGCGTCGGGCCCGGCGCACCGTACGGATACGGAATGCCGGGCCCGGCGAAGCGCTGGACGTCAGCCGACGTTGACGGCCTTGAACTCGTCCCAGGACAGCAGGCCGTCCTTGCTGGTGTCGGCCTTGGCGATGATCGCCTGCGCGACCGTCACGGTGACGTTGAAGTCGCCCATCTCGGCCATGACCTTGGAGTACTCCTCCGGCGAGATGAAGCCGTCGCCGTTCACGTCGAAACGGTCGAACGCGGCCTTGGCCTTGTCGATGTCCATCTGGACGATGCCCCTTCTGAGTGTTGCTGTGACGCCCGTACCCTAGCCCAGGCCCGGCTCAGCTTGCGATGCCGCAGTACTGCTGCTGCTTGCCGATGGCCCGGTACATGCAGTCGGCGTTCTCCAGCAGCCGCAGCATCGCCTCCCGGTTGCGGGTGGTCTCCCGGGTGATGACCGAGCCGGGCGGGTAGAAGCCGCCGCCGCTGCTGGAGGTCGGGTACATCTCGAAGGTGTACGCGAAGATCCGCTGCGCGCCCCACAGCCAGTCGTCGATCGACCCGTCGGTGATGTACAGGTCGCTGGACTGCTCGGGGGTGTAGCCGTTGGTGCCGGCCATGTTCCGCCCGAAGGCGGCGAAGGTGTTGGCCTCGTCGGCGGTCATGCCGGTCGCGGTGTCGGCGGTGGTCCAGCCGAACGGCCAGAGCACCAGCTCGCTGTAGGTGTGGAAGTCGATCGCCGCGGTGATCTGCTGCTTGCCGCCGACCACCCGGGAGCGCACGAAGTCGGCCACCACCTTGACCTCCTTCGCGGACTCCGGGGCGCTGCCCCGGTAGGTCTCGCTGGAGGTGGAGCCGGACGAGCCGCCGCAGCAGCCGAACTTGTAGTCCCAGTTCCGGTTGAGGTCGGTGCCGACGTACCGGCTGCCGGAGTTGGGCTGGCGGTCCTTGCGCCAGCTCTTGTAGCTGCCGGTGGAGATGTCGTACTCGCCGCCGTCCGGGTTGAGGTCCGGGACGATCCAGATCTCCCGGCCGTTGACCGCGGCCGCGATCCGGGAGTCGGTGGCGTACTTGTCGCCGAGCTCGTGCAGCAGGTAGAGCGCCATCTCCACGGTCAGGTGCTCGCGGGCGTGCTGGTGGAAGGTGAACAGCACCTCGGGCTCGTTCTCGTCGGTGGCGACGTTGTCGCTGACCTTCACCGCGAGGATGTCCCGGCCCTCGTAGGACTTCCCGATCACCTGCTTGCTCATGATCCCGGGGTGGGCGGCGACCACGGCGTTGATGTCGGCGGTGGCCTCGGCGTAGTTGTGGTAGGCCGAGTCCTTGCTGGGGAAGTCGTTGATGCCGGGGCCGAGCTGGGCGTTCTGCTCGGGGCCGGGCAGCTCGGTGAGCCGCCAGCCGAGGGCCTTCAGCCGCAGCAGTTCGGCGGCGTTGGCGGAGACGACCAGCGAGCGGGCGTCCACCTCGTCGATGGAGGCGCCGGTGGCGGCGACGGCGGTCCGCTCGGCCACCGTGGAGGGGCCGTCGACCGCGTACTGGCGGACGGTCTCCTCGGCTGCCCCGATCCGAGCGGCGTCGAAGCGGGCCGCGTCGAAGGGTGCGGCGTCGGAGCGCGCGGCGGCGGGAGCGGCCGCGCCGAGCGGTGCGGCGAGGGCGAGTGTGAGCAGGGCGGCGGCGGCGAGGGCCGGCCGGCCGCGGCGGGGCAGTCGCATGACTGTCCTCCTGTGGGGGTCCGGTGGGGGATTTCGGAACGTACGGAGGAGGCGCGCCCAGCCGATGGTGACTCAATGTCATGGGACCGTCAAGAGAGCGCGTCATCAGTCAACACCCATGACACGACTGATGGTTGACTCGTACTGGGCCGAACGGCGGCGCGTCGGCGGATGGCACTGCGCCTGCCGGGTGACACTGGACGGGTGCCCGAGCTGCCCGAAGTGCAGGCCCTGGCCGAGCGCATGACCACCGCCTGCGCCGGCCGCACCCTCGCCCGCGTGGACACCCTCTCCGTCCAGGTGCTCAAGACCTTCGACCCGCCGGTCCACGCGCTGCACGGCCTTCCGGTGCGGGAGGTCGGCCGGCACGGCAAGTTCCTGGACCTGGCGACGGAGGACGGCCCCCACCTGGTGGTCCACCTCGCCCGGGCGGGCTGGGTGCACGAGCGCACCTCCTTCCCCGCCGCGCCGCCGAGCCGCCGCGGCCCGCTCGCGCTGCGGATCGTGCTGGACGACGGGTCCGGCTTCGACCTGACCGAGCAGGGCACGACCAAGCGGCTGGCCGCGTACGTGGTGACCGATCCGCAACTGGTGCCCGGCGTCGCCCGGCTCGGGCCGGACGCCCTGGCGGTGACCGCGCAGGAGCTGGGCGCGCTGGCGGACGGGGCGCGGCAGCGGTTGAAGACCTTCCTGACCGACCAGGCGGTCATGGCCGGGATCGGGAACGCCTACTCCGACGAGATCCTGCACGCGGCGCGGCTCTCGCCGTACGCGATGGCGTCCGCGCTGAAGGAGGAGCAGGTCGAGCGGCTGCACGCGGCGGTCCGGCAGGTGCTCGGCACGGCGCTGGAGCACGCCCGCTCGGCACCGCCCGGCGGCCTGAAGTCCGAGAAGAAGGCCGGCCTCGCCGTGCACGGGCGGGCCGGGGAGCGCTGCCCGATCTGCGGGGACACCGTCCGCTCGGTCGACTTCGCCGACTCCTCGCTGCAGTACTGCCCGACCTGCCAGACCGGCGGCCGGACCCTGGCCGACCGGAGACTGTCGCGACTCCTCAAGTAGATGATTGAATCTGCGCAGAACGAGTTATTTTCGAGCGCATTCAATCATGGGAGCCTGTCGTCGTGATCCTGACCGTCACCCCCAACCCGGCCCTGGACGTCACGTACGCGGTGCCCGGGTTCCGGCCGCACCGCAGCCACCGGGTGGCCGAGGTCGCCGCCCAGGCCGGCGGCAAGGGGGTGAACGTCGCCCGGGTGCTGAGCGCGCTGGGCCGGGAGGCGCAGTGCGTCCTGCCGCTCGGCGGCGCGACGGGCGACGCGGTCGAGGCCGACCTGCGGGCGGCCGGGCTGCGGTACCACGCGGTGCGGATCGCCGGCGAGACCCGCCGGACCGTCGCCGTGGTCGACGAGACCGACGCCACCATGCTCAACGAGGCCGGTCCGGAACTGACGGACGCCGAGTGGCAGCGGCTGTGCCGCGAGGTCGGGCGGCTGCTGCCCGGGGTGGGCGTCCTGGTGCTGTCCGGCAGCCTGCCGCGCGGCGTACCGGCCGACGGGTACGCGCAGCTGGTGGCCCTGGCGCGGCGGGCCGAGGTGCCCTGCGTCCTCGACGCGGACGGCCCCGCCCTCACCGCCGCGCTCGCCGCCGGCCCGACCGTGGTCAAGCCGAACGCCGCCGAACTGGCCGCCGCCACCGGCCTCACCGACCCGGCCGCGGCCGCCGCCGCCCTGCTCGAACGCGGCGCCGGCGCCGTCCTGGCCTCCCTCGGACCGGACGGGCTGCTCGCCGTCGACCCCGAGGGCGCCTGGCGCTGCGCACCGCCCGCCGCCGTCACCGGCAACCCCACCGGCGCCGGCGACTCCGTGGTCGCCGCGCTGGCCGCGGGCCTGCTCGGCGGCGCCGGCTGGCAGGCGATCCTGCCCGACGCGGTGGCCCTCTCCGCCGCCACCGTGCTCGCCCCGCGGGCCGGCCGGTTCGACGCCCCCGCCTACCACCGCCTCCGCGCCACCACGACCGCGCACGCGGGGCGGTAGGCGGGGGCGGTCGACGGGGGGGCGTCGGCGGGCTTCGGCTGGGGGCGTCGGCCGGGTGGGCGGTCGGCGGGGGGCGTCGGCCGGTGGGCGTCGGCCGGTGGGCAGTCGGCGGGGGCCGAGGGCCGGGGGGCCCGGCGCCTACCGGACGTACTCCGCCAGGTGCTGGGCCGTCAGCGTGCCGCCCGCGGCGATCAGCTCCGCCGGAGTGCCCTCGAAGACGACCCGGCCGCCGTCGTGGCCGGCGCCCGGACCGAGGTCGATGATCCAGTCGGCGTGCGCCATGACGGCCTGGTGGTGCTCGATCACGATCACCGACTTGCCGGCGTCGACCAGCCGGTCGAGCAGGCCGAGGAGTTGCTCGACGTCGGCCAGGTGCAGGCCGGTGGTGGGCTCGTCGAGGACGTAGACGCCGCCCCGGTCGGCCATGTGGGTGGCGAGCTTGAGCCGCTGCCGCTCGCCGCCGGACAGCGTGGTGAGCGGCTGACCGAGGCTGACGTACCCGAGGCCGACGTCCGCCAGACGGTCCAGGATCCGGCTGGCGGCCGGGGTCTTGGCCTCCCCCGCCGCGAAGAACTCGCGCGCCTCGGCGACGGGCATGGCCAGCACCTCGCTGATGTCCCGCCCGCCGAAGCGGTACTCGAGCACCGAGGCGTCGAACCGCTTGCCCTCGCACTCCTCGCACGGGGTGGCCACCCCCGCCATCATCGCCAGGTCGGTGTAGACCACGCCCGCGCCGTTGCAGTTCGGGCAGGCACCCTCCGAGTTGGCGCTGAACAGCGCCGGCTTGACCCCGTTGGCCTTGGCGAAGGCCTTGCGGATCGGCTCCAGCAGCCCGGTGTAGGTGGCCGGGTTGCTGCGCCGGGAGCCCTTGATCGGGGCCTGGTCGACCGAGACCACCCCCTCCCCCGCCGGGATCGACCCGTGCACCAGCGAGCTCTTACCCGAACCGGCGACACCGGTGATCACGGTCAGCACCCCGAGCGGGATGTCGACGTCCACGTCCCGCAGGTTGTTGGCGGACGCCCCGCGGATCGACAGCTTCCCGGTCGCCGCGCGCACCGAGGGCTTCACCGCGGCCCGGTCGTCGAAGTGACGCCCGGTCACCGTCCCGCTGGAGCGCAGCCCGCCGACCGTCCCCTCGAAGCAGACCGTGCCGCCCGCCGTGCCGGCGCCGGGGCCGAGGTCGACGACGTGGTCCGCTATCGCGATGGTCTCCGGCTTGTGCTCGACCACCAGCACCGTGTTGCCCTTGTCGCGCAGGCGCAGCAGCAGGCCGTTCATCCGCTGGATGTCGTGCGGGTGCAGGCCGGTGGTGGGCTCGTCGAAGACGTACGTGACGTCGGTGAGCGAGGAGCCGAGGTGGCGGATCATCTTCACCCGCTGGGCCTCGCCGCCCGAGAGGGTGCCGGCCGGACGCTCCAGCGAGAGGTAGCCGAGGCCGATCTCGACGAAGGAGTCGAGGGTGTGCCGGAGGGTGGCGAGCAGCGGGGCGACGGACGGCTCGTCCAGGCCGCGGACCCACTCCGCCAGGTCGCTGATCTGCATCGCGCAGGCGTCGGCGATCGAGACGCCGCGGATCCTGGAGGAGCGGGCGGCCTCGCTCAACCGGGTGCCGCCGCAGTCGGGGCAGGTGGTGAAGGTGACGGCCCGGTCGACGAACTCCCGGATGTGCGGCTGCATGCCCTCCTTCTCCTTGGCGAGCATGGACTTCTGGATCCGCGGGATCAGGCCCTCGTAGGTCATGTTGATCCCGGCGATCTTCATCCGGGTCGGCTCGTGGTGCAGGAAGGCGGCCAGTTCCTTCTTGGTGAACTTCCCGATCGGCTTGTCCGAGGGGAAGAGCCCGGACTCGCTGTACAGCCGGTGGTTCCAGCCGCCGGGCTTGTAGCCGGGGATGGTGAGCGCGCCCTCGTCCAGCGACTTGGTGTCGTCGTAGAGCTGCGCCAGGTCGATGTCGTTGACGTTGCCGCGGCCCTCGCAGCGCGGACACATGCCGCCGGTGATGCTGAAGCTGCGGCGCTCCTTGACGGTCTGTCCGCCGCGCTCCACGGTGACCGCGCCGGCGCCGCTGATCGAGGCGACGTTGAAGGAGTACGCCTTGGGCGAGCCGATGTGCGGGTCGCCGAGCCGGCTGAACAGGATGCGCAGCATCGCGTTGGCGTCGGTGGCGGTGCCGACGGTGGAGCGCGGGTCGGCGCCCATCCGCTGCTGGTCGACGATGATCGCGGTGGTCAGCCCCTCCAGGACGTCCACCTCGGGCCGGGCGAGGGTGGGCATGAAGCCCTGGACGAAGGCGCTGTAGGTCTCGTTGATCAGGCGCTGCGACTCGGCGGCGACGGTGTCGAAGACCAGCGAGCTCTTGCCCGAGCCGGAGACACCGGTGAAGACGGTCAGCCGGCGCTTGGGGATCTCAACGCTGACGTCCTTGAGGTTGTTCTCGCGGGCGCCGATCACCCGGATCAGGTCGTGGCTGTCGGCGGTGTGCGACTCGGCCCTGCTCATCGTGTCTCCCTCTCGTCCTCGCCCTGGTTGCCGATCTAACCAGGTCCGGCTGTCACTGACTTCACTGAAGAGAGGCTGAACCCACCCCCTGAGGTCACACCCGACTCCTACGCTCCGAGCATCTGATAACAAGAGTCCGAAAGACGTGACGATGCTCTTCATCTCCCTCCTGCTGCTGGCCGCCGGCCTGGTCGTCATGGTGCTCCGGCGCCGCGGCGCGGTCCGGGGTCGGGCGGCAACCGCCGGCGGCATCCTGACCGGCGTGCTGGGCGTCCTGCTCGGCGTGACCACCTTCGTCCACGTGGTGGAGCCGTACGAGGTCGCCGTGCCCACCACGCTCGGCAAGATCGGCGGCACCTGGCAGCCCGGGCTGCACCTGAAGTCCCCGCTCACCGACGTGACGAGCTTCTCCACCCGCCCGTCCGACCTGAACCTGAACGGCAACGACACGGTCGAGGTCCGCTCCTCCGAGGGCGGCGTGCTCTACGCCGACCTCACCGTGAAGTGGTCGATCGACCCGCAGCACACCCTCGCCCTGTACAAGCTCGCCGGCAGCGCCGAGGCGGTGCAGCAGCGGCTGGTCCAGCCCGACAGCCGCGAGATCGTCCGCAACGTCTTCGCCAAGCACACCGGCGTCGAGGGGTACACCTCCCAGCGCGAGGCCATCGCCGCCGAGATCGAGAAGCAGATCACCGACCGGCTCGCCCCGCGCGGCATCCTGGTCAACGGCGTCAACCTGCGCAACGTCAAGCCCAGCGACAGCCTGCAGCACGCGATCGAGGCGAAGATCCAGCAGGACCAGGCCACCGCCCAGGCCGAGGCCGCCGTCCGCACCGCCAAGGCGGAGGCCGAGAAGCGGAAGATCGACGCCGACTCCACCGCCGCCGCCAACGCGGCGATCGCCGGCTCGCTGACCGACAAGCTGCTGCTCAGCCAGTGCATCGAGGCCTTCAAGGCCGCCGCCGAGAAGAACCCGGTGTACGCAAGCCCCTGCGGCAGCGGCGGCACCCCGGTGATCGTCGACTCCACCAAGCGCTGACCGCTACGGCCCGCCGTCGGCCCCCGGGCCCCCGGGCCGTCGTCGGGCCGTCGTCGGGCCGTCGCCACAGGCGCAGGCGCGCCCGTCCCCGCACTCGCCGCGTGCTTCCCCGCACTCGCCGCGTGCTTCCCCGCACTCGCCGCGTGCTTGCCTCGCCTTCCAGGCCCTCGTCGCGTCACTCCGCGCCCTTCCGCGCCCTCCTCCGCGTCCTTCCGCGCCCTTGCCGTCGGACGGTGGCGAGGGCGTGGAATGCTTCTCGTACGAGGCGCGACGGCGGAGGTGCCGCGGTGACAGCTGGGCTCGGCGAACGGTCCAACGGGGAGACCGACGCGGTGGTGGTCGGCTCCGGCCCGAACGGGCTGGCCGCCGCCCTGGCCCTCGCCGCCGCAGGCCTGCGGGTCGAGGTGTACGAGGCCGCCGACACCCCGGGCGGCGGTACCCGGACCGCCGAAACCACCCTCCCCGGCTACCGCCACGACCTCTGCTCGGTCGCCCACCCGATGGCCCTCGCCTCGCCGTTCTACCGGGCCTTCGGCCTCGCCGACCGGGTCGAGCTGTTGCAACCCGCAGCCGCCTTCGCCCAGCCGCTGGACGGTCGGCCGGCCGCCGTCGCCTGGCGCGACCTGGACCGGACCGCCGCCGGCCTCGGCCGGGACGGCCGGGCGTGGCGCGCGGTCTTCGGCCCCCTCGTCGACCACTGGCCGGACCTGGTCGACACCGCCCTCTCCGACCAACGGACCCCACCCACGACGCCGCTCACGAAACCGCTCACCGCACTGCGGCTGCTGCTGCGGGTCGCCGAGTTCGGCACCCCCGCCTGGACCGCCCGGTTCCGCGAACCCGCCGCCCGCGCCCTGCTCGCCGGCGTCGCCGCCCACGCGATCCAGCCGCCTCGCACCCTCCCCGCGGCAGGCGCCGGGCTGCTGCTCGCCACCCTCGGACACGCCGTCGGCTGGCCCGTCCCGCGCGGCGGCAGCCAGGCCATCGCCGACGCCATGACCGCCGAACTCACCCGGCTCGGCGGCCGGATCCACACCGGTCGGCCGATCGGCCGGCTCACCGACCTGCCCCGGGCCCGCGCCGTCCTGCTCGACACCAGCCCCGCCGGGCTGCTCCGCATCGCCGGTCCCGCCCTGCCCGAACGCCACGCCCGGCAGCTGCGCGCCTTCCGCTACGGCGCGGGCGCCTGCAAGGTCGACTTCGCGCTCTCCGGACCCGTCCCGTGGACCGACCCCGACTGCGCGTACGCCGGCACCCTGCACCTGTCCGGCACCCAGGAGGAGACCCTCGCCGTCGAACGCGAGGTCGCCGCCGGCCGGCACCCCGAGCGCCCGTACGTGCTCGCCGTCCAGCCCGGCATCGTGGACACCACCCGCGCCCCCGCCGGCCGCCACACCCTCTACACCTACGCGCACGTCCCGCACGGATCCACCCTGGACGTCGCCGACGCCGTCACCGCCCAGGTCGAGCGCTTCGCCCCCGGCTTCCGCGACCTGGTCCTCGCCCGGCACACCACCACCGCAGCCGACCTGGCCCGGTACAACGCCAACTACGTCGGCGGGGACATCAGCGCCGGCGCCATGACCCTGCGCCAGACCGTGTTCCGGCCACGCCCCGCACTCGACCCCTACCGCACCCCGCTCCCCGGGCTGTACCTGTGCTCGGCCTCCACCCCGCCCGGCCCCGGCGTCCACGGCATGTCCGGACTGCACGCCGCCCGGCGGGCACTGCGCCACACCTTCCACCTCGACGCCGACCCGCTCGCCCTCCTCACCGGCCTCCGGACCTGAGGCGTCCGGCCGGGTGGCCGGCCGGCCGGTCTACTCGCCGGGCGGCCGGGCTGCTCGCCGGGCGGCCGGGTGGCGATCGACCGACTCGACCGACCGACGATCAGCGCAGCCGCGGCGGACCCAGCAGATCGAGCACGGTGCCCCACTCGAAGGGCGCGTCGTCGTCCGCGGCCGCCCGTGGTCGTGCCTGCTCCTCCGCCGGGAAGCGAACACCCATCCCGGACAGCCGCTCGACCGCCGCCCGGTACGCCGGATGGGCGGCCAGCGCGGCGTTCACCCTCGGATGCACCGCCGTCGGAACACCCAGTCCGTACGCCTCGCACAGGATCGCCAGCGCCAGGGTGTCCGCGATGCCCGCCGCCCACTTGTTGACCGTGTTGAACGTCGCCGGAGCCACCGCGATCGCGTCCGGCGGCGGCAGCGGCCGCGACGCTCCCGGCGCCCGCCACTCGCAGCGCACCGGCAGACCGGTCTGCGCCTCCAGCGCCGCCCGGTCGACGATCGCCAGGGAATTCGGCGTCGCCACCACCCCCACCCGCCAGCCTCGGCCCCTGGCCGTCTCGATCAGCTCCGACACCTCCGCAGCCACCCCCGCCGCACACACCACGATGTACAGGAACGGCTCACGCTGCGCGTCCACCCCACGACTCCCCTCGTCCGCCGGCTCGCGACTCTGCCCGACCGCCGCGAGTCTAGGCGCGGCCCGCCGCCGCCCTGTCGGTCAGCTCTCGGACGGAGCAGTGTCCGGCGGTGGCCGGGTCGCGGGTGGCCTGGTCGCGGGTGGCGGACTCCCGGACGGACTCCCTGTGGGCGGGGTCGCTGGCGGGCTGCCGGGCGGGCTCCCCGGCGGGGGCGGCGAGGAGAGCGGCTGGGTGACGACCACCTCGGCGGGGCGCAGCAGGTGGCCGCCGACCCGGTAGCCGGTGCGGACGATCTCGGCGCAGACCGGTCCGGCTCCCGGCACAGCGGTGCCGGTGTCACCGGGCGCCCGGTCCACCGCGTCGTGGCAGGTCGGGTCGAACGGATCACCGGGCTCACCGACGGACTCCAGCCCGAGCGCGCCGAGCCGGCTCTCCAGCAGTTCGGCGACGGCGCGCAGCCCACCGGTGAGGCGGCCCTGGGCGCGGGCGGCGTCCAAGGCGTCGAGCACCGGCAGCAGCCCGGCCAGCACGTTGGCGACGGCGGCCTCGCCCACCACGAGCCGGTCCCGGTGGACTCGCTTGCGGTAGTTCGCGAACTCCGCCTGCAGGCGTTGCAGGTCCGCCGTCCGCTCGGCCAGCAGCCGTTCGATCCGATCACCACCGGGGTCGGTCATCGCCGTCCGCCTCCTCAGCCCTCCTCTCCGGCATAGGCACCGCCGGCAACCGTGTCAAGGCGGGGCTACGGGAGCACACCCGCCAGCACCAGCAGGGCGCAGACCCCGAGGTTGACCGTCCGGTATGCCAGGAACACCGCCACGAACTCCCGGATGGTCGCGCTCGGCCAGAAGTACGCGGCGGTCGGCGAACCGACCACCTGGCCGTTGATCCCCGCCTTGCGTGCGAGCAGCGCGGCGCGGAAGGCGTGGAAGTTGTTGGTGACCACGACGCAGAGGTAGTCCGGCTTCTCCCGAGCCATGATCACCTGCGAGAAGGCGAGGTTCTCCTCCGTGTTGCGCGAGCGGTCCTCCCGCTCGATCCGGTCGTCGGGGACGCCTCGCTCCAAGAGGTAGTCGGCCATGGCGTGGGACTCCGGCACCCCCTCATCGGGCCCCTTCCCACCGGAGGCGATGATCACCGGGGCCCGGCCGCGGAGCGTCTGCGCCTCGTACAGCAGTCGCCCACGGTCGAGCCGGCCGGCGAGCAGCGGGGTGACCCGGACGCCGCCGGCCAGGCCCGCACCGAGCACCACCACGTAGTCGACGTCCTCGCGCGGGGTGAGCCGACCGTACAGGAAGCCGTAGCCGATGAAGCAGAGGAACAGGAACGAGAGGTAGCTGGCCAGCAGGAAGACCGTCCTGGCCGCGACCACCAGGGCGTGCGAGTCGGCCTGGGTGGCGGCGAGCAGCAGTCCGACGACGCCGAGGATGCCGAGGCCGGCGAGGAGTGACAGCAGGTTGGCGAGTCGGCGGCCCTCCTTCTGGATCATCTTCACGCCGTTGGCGATCAGCAGTCCGGCCAGGACCAGGGTGCCGACGGCGGGTAGCAGCACCATCGCGACCAGGACGAGTTCGGCGGCGACGGAGTCGGCCCGGCCGAGTTCGACCAGCATGGCGAGGGCGGTGAAGGTGACGGTCAGCCCCAGCAGGACGGCGTTGCTGAACCGCCGGGGGTCACGCAGGACCCCGCCGATGAACAGCGCCAGGAAGATCGCAGCCGGGGCGTAGACCAGCAGCCCTGTCATTGTCGGTACCCCCGCTGTCCCGGTTCCGTCGAAGTGGTCGGTGCGGTCGAAGTGGTCGAAGCGGTCGGTGCCGTCGAGGGCATCAGCGGGTCGCGGAGCCCGCGTTCTCCCGGGCCGGGTGGTCCTCGGGCAGGCCCTCGGCGAGGTCCTCGGCGAGCAGGCGCTTGGCGATGGTGTCGGCGGCGGCGCGCAGCTCGGCACTGCGCGGACGGCCCCGGTCCTCCTCCAACCGCTCGTTCAGCCAGTTCGACCAGGCCTTGGTGATCGCGGCGGCCTCCCGGTCGCCGGCCTCGGTGTGGGCGTAGAAACCGTTCTGTCGGCTCAGGTAGCCCTCCTGGACCATCCGGGTGAACGTCGGCTCCAGCACCTCCGGGGGAACGCGGCGGCGGGCCGCGATCAGGTTGATGTTGGCGTGGCCCACGGCTCGGGTGAAGAACTCGACCTGCATCACCGCCCAGGCCCCGGCGACGTCCAGCCGGGTGCCGGAGGATCCGACCACTCGGCGCGCGGTGTCCATGCCCACCTGCCGGATGATCTTGCCGACGGCCAGCTCCAGCACCCGCGCGGAGTCGCCGGAGGTCGGCTGGGCGAAGCCCTCGCCCATGTCGGTGGAGCTGGCCCTGGCGGTGTCGCGCAGCTTGACCTGCTTGAGGAAGAGCGCCACCACGAAGCCGATCAGGGCCACCGGGACGGTCCACAGGAAGACGGTGTGCAGGGAGTCCGCGTACGCGTCGATGATCGGGGCGGCCTGGTCGGGCGGCAGCTCGTGCACGCCCTGCGGGCTCTGTGCCGCGGCGGCGAGTGCCCGCGGGTCGGCGCCGGTGGTCCGGGCGGCCTCGGCGACGCCCTGGGCGAGGTTCGGTTTGAGGGAGTTGACGTAGATGGTGCCGAAGACGGCGGTACCGAAGGAGCTGCCGAGGGTGCGGAAGAAGGTGACGCCGGAGGTGGCGGTGCCGAGGTCCGTGTAGTCCACGGTGTTCTGCACGGCGATGGTCAACACCTGCATGCACAGGCCGATGCCGACGCCGAGCACGAACATGTACAGCGAGGCCAGCCAGGCGCTGGTGCCGGCCCGCATCAGCGAGAGCAGGTAGAGGCCGAGGGCCATGACCAGCGAGCCGACCACCGGGAACCAGCGGTACTGGCCGGTCTTGGAGACCACGTTGCCGCTGAACACCGAGGCGATCAGGAGGCCGATCACCATCGGCAGGGTGCGCACGCCGGAGATGGTCGCCGAGTCGCCGTCGACGTACTGCAGGAAGGTCGGCAGGAAGGTCATCGCGCCGAGCATCGCGAAGCCGACGATGAAGCTGAGGACGGAGCAGACGGTGAAGACCGGGTTGCGGAACAGCCGCATCGGCAGCATCGGCTCGGCCGCACGGGTCTCCGCCCAGCAGAACGCCGCGAGTGCGAGCACGCCGACCACGAACAGGCCGATGATCACCGGCGAGCCCCAGGCGTACTCGTTGCCGCCCCAACTGGTGGCCAGGATCAGTGCGCTGGCGCCGACCGCGACGAGGGTGATGCCCAGGTAGTCGATGACCGGCCGGGCCACCGACCGCACCGCCGGGATGTTCCGGGCCGCCGCGATGACCACCAGGATCGCGATCGGCACGTTCACGTAGAACGCCCAGCGCCAGGTCAGGTGGTCGGTGAACAGGCCGCCCAGCAGCGGACCGATCACCGTGGCCACACCGAACACCGCGCCGATCGCGCCCTGGTACTTGCCCCGCTCGCGCAGCGGGATGACGTCGGCGATCAGCGCCATCGAGGTGACCATCAGGCCGCCGGCACCGACGCCCTGCATCGCCCGCCAGGCGATCAGCAAGGACATGTTGGTTGCCAGGCCGCACAGGAACGAGCCGGTGATGAAGACGATCGCCGAGACCTGGAAGACCACCTTGCGGCCGAACAGGTCGCCGAACTTCCCGACCAGTGCGGTGGTGACGGTCTCCGCCAGCAGGTACGAGGTCACCACCCAGGACATGTGCGAGGCGCCACCGAGGTCAGCGACGATCGTCGGCAGCGCGGTGCCGACGATCGTCTGGTCCAGGGCAGCCAGCAGCATGCCGAGCATGATGGTGCCGAAGACGATGTTGCGCTGCCGCCGGTCGAGCACGGGCGGCGCCGACGACGGGCTGGCGGGTGCGGTCTCGCTGGTGGTGGTCACCCTCGCATCGTCACACCGGTGATCGTCCGCCGCCCGTCCGCAGGTCCGGCCCGGTGACGGGGCGTCCGGACCGGCCGGGGCCCCGACAACTTCCGGCGATCCGTCTGACACAGGGTCGGGAGTCCACCGCGTTAAACGGTCATGGACCGCACAACAACCACTGCGCCAGGTCACCTGGACTTCCGGGAGTTCGCTGCGGCGAGGGGGCGCCACCTGGTCAGAACCGCTTATCTGCTGACCGGTGGCGACGCACACCTCGCCGAGGACCTCGCCCAGGAGGCCCTCGGCCGGGTCTACGGCCGCTGGCGGAAGGTCTCCCGCCTGGAGAACCCGGCCGGATACACCCAGACCGTCCTGGTCAACACCTTCCTGTCGTACCGGCGACGCCGCAGCAGCGGGGAGCACGTCACCGACACCTTCACCGACGGCGCCGCCCCGGAACCCGATCCGGCCCTGCGGATCACCCTGCTGCAGGTGCTCTCCGAACTGCCCGCCCGGGACCGGGCGGTGCTGGTACTGCGCTTCTGGGAGGACCGCAGCGTCGAGGAGACCGCCTCCGCCCTGCACCTGACCGCCGGAGCCGTCCGCTCCCGCAGCAGCCGTGCCCTGGCGCGCCTGCGGGAGCGACTGGGCGCCGATTCGCTTTCGATGCTGAGGAGCTGACCGATGGTTGTCGACGCATTCGAGGAAGAGTTCGCCAAGGCGCTGCGGAACTCCGCCGAGCTGGCGCCGGACCTGCCGGGCGAGATGCTCGCCCGTGTCGCCGAGGCCCGCGGCCAGGCCAGGCGGGGACGCCGCCGGGCCGCCTCGGTGGCCGGCGCGGGAGTGCTCGGTGTGGCGCTGCTGGCGTCCGCCGGCCACCTGGGTCTGGCGTTCCCCGGCGGGGACGGGGACAAGGTCAAGCCGGGCGGCCCTCGCGGCCGGATCACCGGCACGTACATGAGCCAGACCCTGCGTGCGCTGCTGCCCGCCGGCGGGATCAGCGACGAGCAGGGCTTCGGCATCGGGCAGATGGCCATGCCCGACATGGGGCCGACCGCCTGGCTGCAGTTCGACGACGGGCACGGCTCGGTGCAGGTCAACCTCTCCACCGACCGAGTCGATCTGCCGATCGGCGCCGACACCCCGGGCACCCGGTGCGAGGACCCCTTCGACACCCCGATCGAGAGCTGCGACCGGACCGTCCGCCCGGACGGCTCGATCGTGGTGGTCACCAAACAACTGCCGCGCTCGCCGGCCACCGACCGCACATGGATCGCCACCTACACCGGAACCGACGGACGCCATGTCCGCCTCTCTGAACGCGACTTCCAACCTAACGGCACCTCCTCCGGTCGTACCCAACTGCCACTGACACCCGAGCAGCTCACCGCCGTGATCACCAGCTCCACCTGGGACCCGCTGTTCGAGGACTTCCGGCGGGGCGCCACCGGACGGCCGACCGCACCCGAGCCGGTCCTCGCCGCACCCACGAACCTGCTGGCCACCCTCCGGCAGCTCCTCCCGACCGGCGTCACTCCGGGCGACCCCGGTCCGCAGGACATCCCGGGGCGGGCCCATCTGCCGGTCACCGCCGCGGACCGCACCGGCAGCCTCCTCGTCCAGATCGAGCCGAACTGGGGGAACGCCGAGCAGCGGAACTCGTTCGGCTCGGACAGCAACCAGCACGACCTGGTGCGCGCCGCCGACGGCACCGTCTCGGTGATCCGGCTCACCGGGACGTCCAAGGGCCAGCCCGAGCCGGTGCACTACTGGCAGGCCGAGGTGCTCCGGCCCGACGGCACGATGATCACCCTCTCCGAGGTGAACAGCACCACCTGGTACGGCGCCAAGCCCGGCACTCCGGTGCTGACGGTCGAACAGCTGCGCACCATCGCACTCGACCCCGCGTGGGTGCGGTGAACCGTGTCGGCAGGCCGGGACGGTGAGCCGGAGGCGCCGAGTCGGGGACATCTGCTCACAATGAGGGGATGGAGCGCCAGGGCCGTCCGGAGTGTCTGTTCTGCCAGGTGATCACCGGGGAGGTGCCGGTGCACCTGGTGCTCGAGGACGAGGTGGCGGTGGCGTTCCTCGACCACCGGCCGCTCTTCCACGGGCACGTGCTGGTCGTACCCCGGACGCACGTGGAGACCCTCACCGATCTGCCGGAGGACCTGGTCGGCCCGTTCTTCGAACGGGTCCGCGAGGTCACGGCAGCGGTCGAGGCCGGGATGGCGGCGGCAGGCAGCTTCGTCGCCGCCAACAACCGGGTCAGCCAGTCCGTGCCCCACCTCCACGTCCATGTGGTGCCGCGCAACCGCAAGGACGGCCTGCGGGGGTTCTTCTGGCCGCGCACCCGCTACGGCGACGACGCCCAGGCCGCCGACACTGCCGCACGGATCCGCGAAGCGCTCCGGTCGGAGAGTTAGAGGACGGCTATGGACAGGGGCCGGGTGCCGGCGGGGAGGCGATGGGTGTCGCCGCTGGCGAGGTCGATGACGGTGAGGCCGTTCCAGTAGCCGTCGCGGGTGAAGCCGCCGGTGACGTAGGCGGTGCGGCCGTCAGGGCTGGTGGTGACGGTCTCGTGGGGGCCGTCGAGGGGGTAGAGCCGCTCGGTGCCGTCGGGATTGCGGACGGTCAACGAGGGGCCGGCGTCGGTGGCGGGGTCGATCGGCCCGGTGCCCACGACGAGGAGGCGTCCGTCGGGGGCGAGAGTGGCGCCGTGCTGGTGGGTGTGGGCGGTCATCGGCTCGATGGTGGTGCGGCCGGTGGCGGGGTCGACGACGGCCAGCCGCTCCCCCTCGAACGGGAGCAGCAGTCTGCCGTCGGAAGGACGGACGGCGGTGTAGTGCGGCTTGAGCCAGGACCCGAGGCCGCCCTCCGTGCCGTACGGGGCGACTTCGATCCGCCTGGGAACGAGTGTGGCGGTGGGGACCGCGGTGACGTCGAAGGAGTCATGGTCGGTGGCGTAGACCGTGGCGCCGTCCGGCGAGACGTCCACGTCGAAGGGGCGGCGGCCGACCGGGACGGTGTCGGTCACCTTGCGTGCCGCAGTGTCGACGACCTCCAGGACGCCGTCGCCACCGGGCACGTTCACCCCCACATAGGCGCGGCGGCCGTCCGGGGAGAGCGCTATGCCCATGCCCCCGCCGCGGTACTCACCGGTGGTGACGCGGCCGGTCGCCGTCCGGTACGGAATCAGGTCGAGTCGGGTGCGGGACGCGGTGTCGACGACGGCGACACCCTCGGCGGTGGCGACCCAGGCACGGCCCGCGCCGTCGACCGCCAGACCGTAGGGGGCGGTGCCGACCTCGACGGAGCCGATGGCGCCGCGTTGCGGGTCGACGAAGGTCACCGTGTCCGCACCGAAGTCGGTCACCAGGAACGTGCCGGTCGGGGTCGGTGCGGCAGGGGTGGCCGGCGCGGTGGGGGAGGTCGCTCCGGCGGGAGAGGTCGAGGGCGGGGCAGCGGTGGTGGAGGGCGGGGACGCCGCCGAGGGCGAGGCGGCCGGGCCGGGTGCACAGGCGGTGACGAGGCCGGCCACGGCCGCGACGGGGACGATCAAGGCGCGAAGCACACGGGGGCGGGGGCGGGGGCGGGGCTCACTGGGGGCGGACCGCTTGCGCATCATCTGGACACCTCCGGGCTTCTCCTCGGTTGGTGCCACCATCCTGGTCCGACGGCCGGTGCCTCCACATCGACGGACCGGCTCCGTTGCGCTCCCGGATCGGTCGACACCCGTGTCAACCGATCGGTGGACGCGCGGGCCCGCCCGGATGCGAGATGGTCTAGAGGCCGAGCAACACGGGGTCCGAGGCAAGGGCGCGCAGCGGTTCGCGGGGGTCGGCGACCAGACGGCGGGCGTTGAGGTCCAGGATGCCTCCGACCACGTCGAACTCGGCAGCGAGCACACCGTCGGTGCGGGTGATCCGCTGCTCCAGGCGGAAGGTCTTCCCCTCCGCCCAGATGAAGGCACAACTCACATCCACCTCGTCGCCGGCGCGCAGCTCGCGGCGGTACTTGATGGTGGTCTCCAGGACAACCGGTCCCACGCCCTTGGAGAGGAGGTCGGCCTGGCGGATGCCCGCCGCCTGGAGGTGCTCCCAGCGGGCGTGCTCGGCGTACTGGAGGTAAACGGCCTGGTTGAGGTGGCCCTGGGTGTCGGTCTCGTACCCGCGGACGGTGATCCGTACGGAGAATGCCTCGTCGCTCATGTCTCGGCACGCTACTCCCGACGGTCCGTCAGCGCCGTGTCCGGTGTCACGTGGCGCCCGGGGTGCAGACCCGACCTGCGGGCCCGTCAGGAATGTCGGCCTCGACCGGGAGATCGGGGCCGTCGGGGAGGTCGCACCCGTCAGGAAGGGCGCCGGTATCGGAGAGGCCGTGGGCGTCGAGGAGGCCACGGGCGTCGAGGAGGGCGCGTGCATCAGGGAAGCCGCATGCATCAGGAAGGCCGCGGAGGGGAGGGGTCGGCCATCACATTGATCTCGACGATCCGACCGCCCCGGACAGTCAGGCTCACGACGGCTTGCGGGTGACCGTTCGGAGCGGCCAGGAGACCGGGCTCACCGTTGATCAGGATGCGGCAGGAGCCGTCGACGAGCCCGACGAGGGCAAGCGCTTCGCGCGCGACCGTCTCGGCGCCACGAACCACCCGCGAGGGGCCGGCACCGGGTGACGCACCGGGGCGCCCCGCGGAGGGCTGGGACTGCTGCTCGGCCATCGCCCGCTCTCCTCGTGGTCGGTACGGCACCAGGGCCGGCCGGCCGACAGCTGGTCGGTCCGTCACCGGGGCGACGGAGTGGAACCGGCAGATGTGACGGCAGTACGAAATGCGATCGGGGAGGTGCCAGTCCGTTGATGGAAGTACTTGGCGAAGTTGGCGGCGTCCGCGAAGCCGAGGTGCTCGGCGATCCGGGCGGCGGAGCGGTCGCTGTGCGCCAGCAGGCGCTTGGCCTCCAGGATCACCCGGCGGTCGACGAACTCCTTCGCGCCGACCCCGGCCGCCGCCAGGGTTGCCCGGGAGAGCGTGCGCGGCGAGTAGCCGAGGGCCCGTGCGTAGTCCTCGACCCGACGGGTACGGGTGTAGTCGCGTTCCACGGCTTGGCGGAACCGCAGGTACGTCTCCCCCGGCTCGACGGCCCCGGCCCCGGCCGGCGCCGTGAGATGGGCGAGACGCAGCACGACGGCGGCAAGCAGGTGCCGCAGCAGCGCGAGGTGGACATCGGCGGGCAGCGCCCCGCCGGAGTCGAACTCTCGGTGCAGGTGGCGGACGGCGCCGTCGAGGGCTTCCCGGTCCTCACCGCACGGCTGCTGCACGGCGGGCGCGAACGGATCGTCGAGCCGAGCGGCGGCAACCGTCGCGGGGTCGGGGAAGCCCGGTTCGAACAGCACCAGCGTCCCCTCGGCCCCGGTGAGCCCGCCCCACTGCTGGACCTGACCGGGCCGCACCCACAGCCACGTGCCGGGTTCGAGCGTGTAGCCGGTGAAGTCGACGGTGTGGCACAGCCTGCCGGTGTCCAGCGTGAGCAGATGGTGGAAGGCAGGCCGCTGAGGCCGGAAGAAGGCGTCTCCGGGGTGGCGTCGGCGCAGCTCGGCCAGGGTCATCACCTCGACGCCCGCCGGGGTGCCGGGCGGAGCGGCGAACGGGACTTCCGGAATCTCCGGTCCGCGGGTCCGCTGCTGAGCCTGTCGCATTCTCACCACATCCGCTGCCAGGCTACCTCTCCGCCGGCCCTCTCCGGCGCGCGCCCGTACCGCCGCGGGTTCCGTGCGTCAGTACCATCGCCGCATGGTGATCACGTACGAGTGGCGCGACGGGTTCACGGACGGGGAGTTGGGCGAGCTGCACGCGGCCGGCTTCGGCTACCGGCCGACCGGCCACGGGTGGGGCGAGCAGGTGCGGCGGCACAGCCTCGGCTGGGTGTGCGCCCGGGAGGCCGGCGGGCGCCTGATCGGGTTCGTCAACGTGGCCTGGGACGGCGGGCGGCACGCCTTCCTGCTGGACACGGTGGTGTCACCGGATGCCCAGCGCGGTGGGATCGGCTCCCGACTGGTCGCGGAGGCGGCGCGGGAGGCCCGTGCGGCCGGATGCGAGTGGCTGCACGTGGACTTCGAGCCGGAGCTGTCGGCGTTCTATCTCACCGAGTGCGGGTTCCGGACGACAGCGGCCGGGCTGCTCCGTCTGACCGACTGACTGGCACCCCCGCCCGGCAGGCGCCCACGGGCGGCAGTCGCCGCCGGCCGATCGGGACCCCGGACGGCTCGGAACCCCGGACCGACCGGCACCCTGGGCCGACCTGGTACCCCAAACCGACCGGCACCACCACCGTCCGACAGCTACCGCCGCCATCCGCGCCACACCGCAGCACGCCCCCGCTCCCGGCTGCAGCTCCAGCCCCGACCTCCCCGGCCCCGACCACGACGACGGTCACAACGACGGCCACGACCACGGCCCCGGCCCGCACCGTGACCGCACAACGCGACGGTCGGTCAGCCGAGGAGGTCGAGCACCGGGCGCAGCCCGTCCGGTCGCTGCTCGACAGGCAGGTGGTCGACCCGGTGGAAGGCGCAGCCGAGGGCGGCGGCCGCGCCGTCGGCGGGGACGTCGTCGCCGACCATCAGGACGTCGGCGGGAGCCAGGCCGAGGCGGTCGCACGCCTCCTGGAAGATCGTCGGCTCGGGCTTCTGCGCCCCGAACTCGAAGGAGAGGAGGTACACGTCCACGAACTCGTCGAGCCCGTGGCGGCGGAAGATCGGACGCAGGTCCCAGCCGATGTTGCTGACCACGGCGACCGGGATGCCGCGGCGGCGGAGTTCGCGCAGGACGGGTCCGGCGTCCGCGTAGGGCTGCCAGGCGTCAGGGTCCATGTGCCGGTCGTAGAGCGCGTCCGCGTCGACGGCAGCCACGGCAGCCACATCAGAGGCGGCCGCATCGAAGGCGGCCACGACGGAAACGTCCGCGTCCACGGCGGTGGGCGGCTCCGCGGCCCCGGCGAGCGCGGCGCGGGCCAACCCGGCGTAGGCGGTGCGGTGTTCGGCGGCACCGAGGTCCCGGATCGCCCATGCGTCGGCCAGCTCGGCGGGCAGGGTGCGCGGCGGGACACCACCCGGAAGCGCACCGAACTCCTCCAGCCGGGCGACCAGTTCCGCGCGCTCGGCAGCATCGAGGACGAGGGCCGTCGCGGCGAGGTAGCCGTCCAGCCAGCGCGCGGTCGAGTCGATCCTGAACAGCGTGCCGGAGAAGTCGAACATCACACCTTTGATCACGCCGTCGAGCCTACCGTCGTGCCGTTCCACCCCTCCCGGTCGAGGGCGTGAACGGTGACCGGCTTGCCGGACAACGTGTCCTCGCGGAGCGGGGAGAACCCGAGTCGCGCCGCCACGGCGGCGGAGGGCGCGTTGCCGGGAGCGATCATGGCGGTGATCCGCGCCAGTCCGAGGGCGCCGAAGCCCCAGTCGAGCACGGCGCTCGCCGCCTCGGTCGCGTAGCCGCGGCCCCAGTGGGCGCGGGCAAAGGTCCAGCCGGCCTCGGTCTCCTGGTACTGCGCCCACCAGTTGAGTCCGCAGCGCCCGATCGCCTCGCCGGTGTCGCGGAGTTCCACCGCGCAGAGGCCGTGGCCGCGCTCCGTCCACTGCTGCTCGATGGCCCGCAGCCGGTCGGCGGCCTGCTCCTCGGTGTAGGCGCCGACGAAGCGGTTGACCTCCGGGTCGGCGTGCAGGCGGACCCACCACTCGGTGTCGGCGCTGGTCAGCGGGCGCAGCCGAAGCCGTTCGGTGGTCAGGACAGGATGGTTGGCGATCTCCCTCATGCCCAGACCGTACGCGAATGCCGTCCGCTACTTGACGGTAGGTTCGCGGCGGGGGACGGTGGGCGTCCGCAGGCGGAGGGAGCGGCGATGGGGCCACAGTTCGGCGATTTCCAGAACGAGATCTACTTCGAGGGCCTGTTCGGCGTCCAGCCGAAGTACCCGATGGCCTTCGCCGAGCTGGCGGAGCGGGCCGCGGCCGCGCTGCCGCCTTCGGTGTGGTCGTACGTGGCGGGCGGCGCCGGCGACGAACACACCCAGCGGGCCAACGCTGCGGCGTTCGAGCGCTGGGGGCTGGTCCCCCGGATGATGGTCGGCGCGGCGCAGCGCGACCTGGGCGTGGAGCTGTTCGGACTGTCGCTGCCGACGCCGCTGCTGCTGGCACCCGTCGGGGTGCTCGGGCTGTGCGCACCGGACGGTCACGGCGACCTGGCGACGGCCCGCGCCGCCGCCCGCACCGGCGTGCCGATGATCGCCTCCACCCTCTCGGTGGACCCGCTGGAGCAGGTGGCCGCGGAGTTCGGCGACACTCCCGGGTTCTTCCAGCTGTACCCGCCGAACGACCGGGCGCTGGCCGAGAGCCTGGTGCACCGGGCCGAGCAGGCCGGCTACCGGGGCATCGTGGTCACCCTGGACACCTGGGTGACCGGCTGGCGTCCGCGCGACCTGGCCACCGGCAACTTCCCGCAGCTGCGCGGGCACTGCCTGGCCAACTACACCTCCGACCCGGTGTTCCGGGCCCGGCTGGCCGCCGCCGGCGTCGACCCGGACGGCGATCCACGGCAGGCGGTCATGGAGTGGACCCAGGTCTTCCCCAGCCCGTTGACCTGGGACGACCTGGCGTGGCTGCGGTCGCTGACCTCACTGCCGCTGATCCTCAAGGGCATCTGCCACCCGGAGGACGTCCGGCGGGCGCGGGACGGCGGCGCGGACGGCATCTACTGCTCCAACCACGGCGGCCGGCAGGCCAACGGCGGGCTGCCCGCGCTGGAGTCGCTGCCCGAGGTGGTGGAGGCGGCGGACGGGCTGCCGGTGCTGTTCGACTCCGGGGTGCGCAGCGGCGCGGACGCGGTGAAGGCGCTGGCACTCGGCGCCACGGCCGTCGCGATCGGGCGCCCCTACGTGTACGGGCTCGCCCTGGGCGGGACGGACGGCGCGGTACACGTGCTGCGCTCGCTGCTGGCCGAGGCGGACCTGCTGATGGCGGTGGACGGCTACCCGTCGATCGCAACACTGCGGGCGGAGGGAGCGCTGCGGCGGCTCTGAGTGACGAGCCGGGCAAGGGAGCGCGAGGCACTGCACAGCACTGAGGGGGCACTGGAAGTCTTATTGCGAGCTAGTTGCAATAAAGAGCTAGATGCAGCAGAGTGGTGGGCGCGGGGTCGAGATCGTCTTCCCACCCGGCGCCCGCCGGTCCACGGTGCCGGCCCCGCCACCGAGACCGATCGACCGACACCACCGTGGGCGCGCCCGGCCCGGCCAGACGCGCCACACCGCTGCCAGGGACACCCGGCGCCGCGCCACGGGCTCGACGGCGCCCGCGGCCGCTGCCACGGCGCCGGGCCGCAGCACCGGGCCGCAGCGCTGAACCGCAGCACCGAGCCGTAGCGCTGAACCGCAGCGCCGCGGCGCTACCCCAGCGGGAGCCGGACCACCATGGTCTTTCCGCCCCCGTCCGGGTCGGCGTGCGAGTCCATGCCGCCGCCAAACGCCTCCGCCAGCTCCGCGACCAGCCCGAGACCCCAGCCGCCGCTGCCGTCCTGGTGCGGCACGGCCAGCGCCTGCGGGCAGTGCGGATGCCGGTCGTGCACGCTCACCACGAGTTCGTCCGGCCCCACGGTCAGGCCGAGGGCGGTGCTCGGCGAGTGCTCGGCGGCGTGCCGGACAGCATTGGTCACCAGCTCGCTCACGACCAGCAGCACCGTGTCGGTCAGCGGGTGGTCCGGTCCGATGCCGTGCGCGCCCAGTTCGGCGCGCACCCGGCGTCGTGCCTCCGGCACGGACGCGGGCACGGTGGGGAGGCTCAGGCCGTACCGCACGGTCTGGGGCAGGTCCGCGACAGCCATGTCGGTCCCTTCAAGCGGGGCGGTCGACCACGGGGTGGGGTGCCGTCGTCCGGCCGCGGTGGGGCTCGGCCACCCTGCCCCGCCCGGAGCGGCGGACAGACTGCCGATGACTTGTACCGTAAGGCCGAATGGCCGGATCTGCTGCGGCGAATGGTGGACAATGGCCACAAGTCGCCAGCGGAAGATCCCTATTCTGGCCGTATGTCGGACGACCTCCTGGAGCCGGTCGGGCTGGGCGCGACGGAGAGTGCGCTCTACCTCCACGTGCTGTCCGCACCCCGCTCCACCACCGCCCAGCTCGCCGAGGCGCTCAGCTCCACCCCGGCGGGCATCCGCACGGCGCTCGGCCGTCTCGTCACCACCGGCCTGGTCACCCGGCTCGCCGGGTCACCGGTCCGGTACACCGCCGCGCCACCCGAGGTCGCGGTCGACGCGCTCGCCGCGCAGCGCCAGCACGAGATGGACCTGCTGCGCAGCCGGATCCGCGAACTCGCGCACAAGTTCCAGAAGTTGGACAGCTCCAAGTCCGCCGAGCTGGTCGAGCTGATCGAGGGCCAGGAAGCCATGCGGCACCGCGCCGAGCAGCTCCAGCTCGGCGCCCAGCAGGAGATCCTGATCATCGACTGTCCGCCGTACTTCGACGACCCGACCGCCAATCCGATGGAGTTCCAGCTCCTCGAGCGCGGTGTCGTCTACCGGGCGCTGTACGACGCCCCCGGGCTGGAGGGCGCCGCCCGGATGGGCTTCGTGATGGAGTGCATCGCGGCGGGCGAGCAGGCCAGGAGCCTGCCGTCGGTGCGGATGAAGATGCTGGTCGCGGACCGCCGCTACGCGATGATCCCGCTCAGCTTCGAGGCCACCGAGTCCACCGCCGCGCTGTGGGTGCGGCCCTCGCCGCTGCTGACGGCGCTGGTGACCTGCTTCGACCTGCTCTGGGAGCGGGCGACGCCGCTCGGCGTCGGTCAGCAGACCGGAGAGCTCGACGAACGCGACCGGGAACTGCTGGCGATGATGGCCAGCGGGATGAAGGACGCCGCGATCGTCCGCAGCCTCGGCATCACCCAGCGCACCATGACCCGCCGGATCAGCCACATCCTGAACGTCCTGGACTCCCAGACCCGCTTCCAGGCCGGTCTCCAGGCCGCCCGCCGCGGCTGGCTCTGAGCCGCGATGCGGGGCGGAGCGGCGACGTCGGGCGGAGCACCACACCCGGGTAGGGCGCTACGCCAGGGCGGGGCGGCCGGGCGCGGCCGGCGGCCGGACCGCGGTCACTTCGCGGAGACGGCCCGCAGGTGGGCGAGGACGAGCGGGTCGATCCGGTCAGCGACCAGCCGGCCTTCGAGGTTCTCCACGCCAGCCCAGGTGTCCAGCGAGTCGTAGCCGAGGCCGGACAGCAGCGCGCGGACCTCGGCGGCGAGCTCGCCGGTGAGGTCGAGCAGGGTGGCCGGGTCGGGGGTGCCGTGCAGGATCTCGTGGACGGCGAGCAGCCGGCGCAGTTCGGCGATCGGGTCGGTGTGGTCGTCGACCCGCAGGTCGTACGCGACGTCGCCGTAGCCACCGACGCCGCGGCCGGGGTCGACGATGTACAGGGCGGCGCTCTGTCGACCACGGCGGTCGCCGCCGGCCGCGTCGCCGGCGGCGAGGGCGGCCACCAGGCGGTCGGCGAAGGGGAGTTCGGCGGAGGCCAGCCAGACCGCCTCGGCATCGCGGACGACCTCGGGCCCGACCAGCAGGTTGCCCTGGATCGCGTAGCCGTGGCCGGCGGCGCCGCCCGCCCAGTCGAGGCACTCCGCACCGGTGAAGGAGGCGCCCGCGCCCTCGGGGCCGACCACACCGAGCTGGCGGTGGGCGCTCTTCGGGTCGGCGGCGGTCAGGGCGGCGACCACCGCGTCCGGTTCGACTCCGGTGCGCAGCATCGCCAGGCCCTGTTCGCGGTAGGCGACATTGGCCCACGCCTGGGTCGCGAGGGCGCCGACGGCCGCTCCGGCGGCCGGTACCACCGCGCCGACGGCGAGGAACTTGCTGGCCACGGCGATCCCGAAGGCCGGGCCGGAACGCGCCACGATGGAGAAGGTCACGTCGGTCGACACTAGTCCGCCCGGCGCGTGGCGTCCATGTCACGCGCCGGGCGGTCCACCGGATGGGCCGAGCGGGCCTGCACGGGGTCGAATCCGGGCCGCATCCGGTCCGGTTCGGCACCGGATCAGGACTTGATCCGGGACCGACGCGGGCCGGATGCGGGCACGGCACCGGGTTGCCACCGGGTCGGATCCAGGACCGGCGTACGGGGTCGACACGGGGTCAGCTCCGGTCGCCAGCACGTCGATGCGCGGCCGCCTCCCGGCCGACACCGATCCGCGTCCGGACCGAAGCCGACTCGGCCTCGCCGCCACCGCCGCTGCGGCTGCCGGCCGCAGCACCGGCACCGGGTCAACATCCTTGCTCAGAAGCCGAATCGGCCGCGCCGATCGGCCGGCACCAGGTCGGTGTACTCGGGGTGCTTGCCGATCCAGGCGCGGATGAACGGGCAGTACGGAAGCACGGCGAGGCCGCGTTCGCGGGCGGCGTCCAGGGCGGCGCGGGCGAGCCGCCCACCGAGTCCGCGGCCCTCGAACTGCGGGTCGATCTCGGTGTGGATGAACGCCAGTTCCCCCTCGGAGAGGTGGTACTCGGCGAAGCCAGCCAGGCCTTCGTCGGTGTGGATCTCGAAGCGGGACAGCTCCGGGTTGTCGCTGACGCGGGGTTCCATCTGTGCTCCTCGGTGGGTGGTTCGGGCTCGGTGTTCCGCCGGACGGTGACGCCCGACGGCCGCCGGTCGACGGCTGTCGGTCGACGGCCGTCGGGGTGGTTCAGCCGTTCCGCAGGGCGGCCAGCTGCTGCTCGAACGGGACCACCGTCTCGGTGACCCGGCCGGACGTCTGCGGCCGGTGGGCCATCAGCTCGGCGAGTTCGCCCGCCGCCCGGGCGATCCGGGCGGCCAGCCCGCCGTCCGCGGTGCCGGCCGAGCCCCAGTCCTCGGACGCCGCGTACACGGCCGTCGGCGCGACCACTGACCGCAGGTACGCGAAGAGCGGCCGCATCGCGTGCTCCAGGGCGAGCGAGTGGCGGGCGGTGCCGCCGGTCGCGGCGATCAGCACCGGGGTGCCGGTCAGCGCGTCCCGGTCGAGCACGTCGACGAAGGACTTGAACAGGCCGCTGTACGAGGCGCTGAAGATCGGCGAGACGGCGATCACACCGTCCGCCCGTTCCACCGCCTCGATCGCGCGGCGCAGCGCCGGGCCGGGGAAGCCGGTCACCAGGTTGTCGGCGATGTCTCGGGCGAGGTCGCGGAGTTCGACCACGGTGACCTCCACCTCCCGGCCGCCGTCGCGCAGTTCGCGCGCGACGGCGTCGGACAGGCGGTCGGCCAGCAGCCGGGTGGAGGACGGGACGGACAACCCGGCCGTCACCACCGCCAGCTTCAGCGCGCTCACTTCGCCACCTCCGCCGCTCCAGCAGCGACCGACCCGGCAACCGACCCGGCAACCGACCCAGCCGCGGACTCGGCAACGGCCTCACCGGCCGAGGCGGCCGAGCCGGTACGCGTCGCGGCAAGGCGGGCAGCGTGGGTCGGGCCGTCGGGCACCTCGGCCGGGCGGTTCTTGGCGAACTCCTGGCGCAGCACCGGCACGACCTCCTCACCGAGCAGGTCCAGCTGCTCGAGCACCGTCTTCAGCGGCAGGCCGGCGTGGTCCATCAGGAACAGCTGGCGCTGGTAGTCGCCGAAGGACTCGCGGAAGGTCAGCGTCTTCTCGATGACCTCCTGCGGGCTGCCGACGGTGAGCGGGGTCTGGTCGGTGAACTCCTCCAGCGAGGGCCCGTGGCCGTAGACGGGGGCGTTGTCGAAGTAGGGACGGAACTCGCGCACCGCGTCCTGCGAGTTCTTGCGCATGAACACCTGGCCTCCGAGGCCGACGATCGCCTGCTCGGGCGTGCCGTGGCCGTAGTGGGCGTACCGCTCGCGGTACAGCTCGATCAGCTTCTGGAAGTGCTCCTTGGGCCAGAAGATGTTGTTGGCGAAGAAGCCGTCACCGTAGTACGCGGCCTGCTCGGCGATCTCCGGCGAGCGGATCGAGCCGTGCCAGACGAACGGCGGGGTGTCGTCGAGCGGGCGCGGGGTGGAGGTGAAGGACTGCAGGGGCGTGCGGAAGCGGCCCCGCCAGTCGACGTTCTCCTCGCGCCACAGCTGGTGCAGCAGCGCGTAGTTCTCGATCGCGAGCGGGATGCCCTGGCGGATGTCCTGCCCGAACCACGGGTAGACGGGGCCGGTGTTCCCGCGGCCCATCATCACGTCGACCCGGCCCTCGGCGAGGTGCTGGAGCATCGCGAAGTCCTCGGCGATCTTCACCGGGTCGTTGGTGGTGATCAGGGTGGTGGAGGTGGAGAGGATCAGGCGCTCGGTGCGGGCGGCGATGTACCCGAGCATGGTGGTGGGCGAGGACGGCACGAACGGCGGGTTGTGGTGCTCGCCGGTGGCGAAGACGTCGAGGCCGACCTCCTCGGCCTTGAGGGCGATGGCCACCATCGCCTTGATCCGCTCGTGCTCGGTCGGGGTCCGACCGGTGGTGGGGTCGGTGGTCACGTCGCCGACGCTGAAGATCCCGAACTGCACCGTCACCGCTCTCAGCTCCTCCTGGTTGATTCAATATTCAACCATGCAGAACGGGGTCGGTGCCAGCACTATTCCCTGAGGTCGGAGGCGGTCCCGGAGCCGAGGGTGGCGACCGCCTGGGCCAGCCACTCGGTCCAGAACGACTCCAGCTGGATACCGCCCTGCAGGACCAGGTGGTGCAGGGCGTTCTCCTCCCCGGCACGTTCCGGCGGGAAGTCGCGGGCCTCGATCTCCCGGTACTCGGCGAGCTGGCGCCGGTGCAGTTCCAGGTGGCGGCCCAGCTCCGCACCGAGCCCGTCGGCACCCACCACGGCGGCGGCGCGCAGCCGCAACAGCAGCGGGTCCCGGATCGGCTTGGGCTCCTGCCGCTCCCCCACCCACGCCGCCAGCGCCTCACGGCCGGCGGGCAGCACCTCGTACTCCTTGCGCGGGCCGCGGGCGTCCGCCGCCTGCGGGAGCGCGCGGATCAGGCCGGTCTGCTCCAGCCGGCCCAGCTCACGGTAGATCTGCTGGTGGGTGGCCGACCAGAAGAAGCCGATCGACTTGTCGAACCGCCGCGTCAGCTCCAGGCCCGAGGACGGCTTCTCCAGCAGGGCGGTCAGGATGGCGTGCGGCAGCGACATGCGACCGATCCTAGGCCCGCCGCCCCGACCGGCCGGGTGGCGCCGCCACGGGGTCGTAGAGTCGGGTCATGGCTACGGACGAGACCACGGCGCGGGTCGACAGTTGGATCTGGGCGGTGCGGCTGATCAAGACGCGATCGGCGGCCGGGGCGGCGTGCCGCGGCGGGCACGTGAAGGTGAACGGTGACCGGGCGAAGCCCGCGCAGCACGTCAAGCCCGGGGACGAGGTACGGGTCCGGGTCGAGGGCTGGGAGCGGGTGGTCGAGGTGACCCGGGTGATCAGCAAGCGGGTCGGCCCGCCGGTTGCCGCCGAGTGCTTCGTCGACCAGAGCCCGCCGCGGCCGCCCCGCACCGAGGTACCGGCGGTGGCCGGTCTGCGCGACCGGGGTACGGGCCGCCCGACCAAGCGTGACCGCCGCGACCTGGAGCGCCTGCACGGACTGCGCCCGTCCTGAGCGGACGGCGGGACACGGACGGCAGGACACGGACGGCAGGACGCGGACGGCGGGAGGGGAGAATGGCAGGCATGTCGCGACGTCGCAGGCCCACCGCCCCAGCTCCATCTCCTTCTCCCTCCCCCGCCGCTCCCGAGGCGTGCCCGTGCGGTCTGCCCGCGCGCTACGCGGAGTGCTGCGGCCGGCTGCACCGGGGCGAGGCGCAGGCGGCCACGGCGGAGCTGTTGATGCGGTCGCGGTTCAGCGCGTTCGCGGTGCACGACGAGGCGTACCTGCTGCGCAGCTGGGCGCCGGAGACCCGGCCGGCCGAGGTGGATTTCGACCCGGAGCTGCGCTGGGAGCGGCTGGAGGTGCTGGGCGCCACCGAGGGCGGCGCGTTCCACACCGAGGGCACGGTGGAGTTCCGCGCGTACTACCGGGTGGGCCGGGAGGCGGGGGTGCTGCGCGAGAACAGCCACTTCCGTCGCGAGGCCGGTGCGTGGGTCTACGTGGACGGCGTCGTCGACTGAGCCCGGGGGCGGCCGTCGCGCACCCGGTGCTTGAGGTCGAGCAGCGCGCCGGAGGTGCCGCGCGGGGCCAGCCAGGAGACGTCGTGCCGGTCGACGGCGCCGAAGCGGTACTTGTACGGTTCGGTGCCGCGCAGGAAGTCGAAGGTGTGCAGGCCCTGGTCGGCGCAGGCGCGGATCGCCTGGTCGATCACGGCGGTGCCGAGCCGCAGCGGGGCCAGCTCCGGCTCCCAGCCGATCTGGTAGTAGGAGAAGCCGCTGCCCCAGCGGAACCCGTAGAGGGCGCCGACGAGCCGGTCCTCCTGTTCGGCGAGCAGGAAGGCCGGTCCGCCGCCGCTGCCCGAGGCGGCTGCGCGTTCGATCACCCGGGCGTGCAGGGGCCGGCGCTGCCCGTCGAAGGTGGTGGGGCGGCCGAGCGCCGCACGCCGCAGCCGGTGCAGGCGCAGCACCCGGTCGAGGACGTCGGGCCCGGCCTGGTCCGGGGTGGCCCAGCGGAAGGTGACGCCGGCGGCGGCGAGCTTGCGCCCGTACCGGCGGACGGTGGATCGGAACTGGCGGGAGCCGAGGGCGTCCGCGCCCGCGGTGAGGTCGGCGCGGGGGCAGGCGGCGCGGGCGACCGGGCGGGCGTGGCCGGGCAGCAGGTCGGCCTGGTCCGGGTCGAGGTCGGGCAGCCACAGGGTGGCGCGCCGGGCCCGTTCGGCGAGGAACTCGCGGACCTCTGCGCGGCGTCCGGGCAGCGCGGGGATTCCGCAGTGGTCGGCGGCGCCGGGTCCGGAGCCGAGCAGGGTGAGGCAGCCAACGGTGAGCGGTGCGCGCGGGTGCAGCCGCAGCCGGGTGTTCAGCAGCGGGACGACCGCCTCCGGCCGGCCGTCGGCGCCGCGCCACACGGCGATCTCGGCGGGCCGGCCCGCGCCGAGCGTCTCCCACCAGGAGAGCACCCAGTCGGGCGTCATGAACCAGGAGCCGCCCGGGTCGGCGGCGACCAGCGCCCGCCAGCCGTCGACGAGTTCGGCGGGCAGGTCGGGCGTGGTGTGGATCTCCGGTGCTGCGGTCACTCTTCCCCCCAAGGAAGGCGCGGTACGGGTCGGGCGGCCCGGCAGGTGCGACGGCCGGCTCGGGCGCGTCCGGTGGACCCGGGCAGGTCCGGCGGCCGGCTCGGGCACGTCCGGCGGCTCGGGCGCGTCCGGTGGACCCGGGCAGGTCGGGCGGCCCGCGCGGGCCGGGTCAGACCCCGCCGCGCATCCGGTGCACGGTGGGGTGCAGCCCGGACAGAATGGTGTCGAACCTGGCCCGTCCGGTGTGCGAGTTCACCCGAAGTCGGCTGATCCGCAGCGGCGAGGCGGGCAGCAGCCGGTCGTGCCGGTGGTCGAACAGGAAGGCCAGCCGGTAGCCGAGTTCGCGCAGCAACTGCTCGGCGCGCGGGTCGTGGTTGCCGTTCGGGTAGGCGAAGGTGGTGGGCGGGGCACCCAGCCAGCCGGTGAGCATGGTGTGCGCCTCGGCGATCTCGGTGCGCAGGGTGTCGTCCGCGCAGCGGTCGAGGCAGGGGTGGGTCATGGTGTGGTTGCCGATCGCCACGCCGCCCTCGCGGAGCACGAACAGTTCCTGCGCGGTGAGTTGGGGGGTGCGCGGCGCGGGGGCGGCGGCGGTTGCGCGCAGTTCCTCCAGCGCGGTGAGCCGCTCGGCGTCGGGGAGCCGCTTGAGGCGGGCGACCAGGGCGCCCGGCGCGAGCGCGCCGAGGGCCGTGCGTCCGCCGGAGCCGGCCAGCTCGGCAGCCTCCGTCCACCAGAACGGCTGGTCGCTGCCGATCAGTTGCGGGATGACGTACGCCGCGGCCGGGATCCGGTTGCGGATCAGGGCCGGCAGGCCGTGGGTGAGCAGCGACCGGTCGCCGTCGTCGAAGGTCACCAGGACGCTGCGCAGGGGCAGCGGCCGACCCTCGGTGACGGCGCGCTCGACCTGGGCGAGCGAGACGGGGTTGGCGGTGCTCGCCAGCCGCTCCAACTGGGCGGCGAAGCTCACCGGGTCGTCCACCCCGTGGTACGCGAGTACCGCCAATCGGCGGGTGGACGCGGCCCGGAACGCGAGCTGAAGTGGTGAGTGGCGCAGCAGCGCGTCGGCCGCCCGCCTGCGGGCACGGCGCATGATTCCCCCCGGTCCGGTGCACAGCGGAGCGTCGCCGCCCCAGGTCAACAGAATCCCATGGACAGGTAATGCCTGTCCCAATTCCTGTGAGATTCCTGAATCCGACCGGATCTGATGGTACGTCGGGCGGGCCGCCCGGGTCAGGCGGTCTCGGCGTGGATCCGGCCCGCCGCGGCGGCGGCCGCGAGTGCGGCGTGGTCGGCCGCGTTGAGGTCGGCGTAGCGGAGCGCGAAGCGGGCGATCGCGCGGTCGAAGGTGTCGGAGGAGCCGAGGTAGGCGGCGATGGCGATCCGGTCGCCGGACCGGGCGTGGGCGCGGGCCAGCGCGGTGCCGCAGAGCCCGGCGTACGCGCGCAGGCGGCCCGCCGACATGGTGCCGACCTCGGCGGAGCCCTTCATGTCACGCAGCTGGCGCCAGTAGAAGTGCCGGCCTCCGGGGGCGGTCATCCAGCCGAGGAAGATGTCGCCGGCGGCCTGGGTGAGGTGCTGTCCGGCCACCACCCGCCGACCGTGGTGGTCGTGGCCGCCGGGCGGCAGGTACGCCTCCAGGACGGACGCCTCGGCCTGCTTGAGCTGGAGGATCAGCGGGTCCTTCTCGTCGCGGCCCCGGAGCAGCACGACGAAGCAGCGGGTGCCGACACTGCCGACGCCCACCACCTTCATGGCGGCGTCCACGAAGTCGTACCGGTCGAGCAGCTCGCCGCGCTCGTCGGACAGGGTGGCGCGGTAGTCGGAGAGCATCGCGTGCAGCTCGTCCGGGTCCACGGCGGTGCGCTGGACCAGCGGCGGGTTGTCGACGAAACGGCGGCGTCCGTCGACCACCTCGGTGAGCTTGCCGGCGGCCTGCAGGCTGTCGCGGCGGCGGGCGGCGGCGAGCTTGGCCTCGATCTTGCGGCGCTGGCCTCCGGAGCCGACCAGCGGGAGCAGCTGTTCGGCGTCGATCCGCCGGTACCAGACCGCGAGTTCGCCCTCCTCGGCGAGGCTCCGCACGCCCTCCCGGTAGGCGCGGACGGCGCCCAGCACCACCTCGCGGCCCTCCTCGTCGTCGGCGCCGTTCTCCCGGGCGGCGACGGCGAGGCTGGCGGCGAGCCGTTTGACGTCCCACTCGAAGGGGCCCGGCAGGGTCTCGTCGAAGTCGTTGAGGTCGAACAGCAGCGCCCGGTCGGGTGCGCCGAACACCCCGAAGTTGGCCAGGTGGGCGTCCCCGCAGAGCTGGACGTTCAGCCCGGTGTGCGGGCCGGAGGCGAGGTCGGCGGCCATCACGGCAGCGGCGCCGCGCAGGAAGGCGAAGGCGGAGGCGGACATCCGCCCGTACCGGATCGGGACCAGCTCGGGCAGCCGGGTGGCGGCCTGCGCCTCCAGCACGGCGACCGGGTCGGGCCGGTCGGCGGCGGGCTCCCACTCGCCGTGTGCCGAGCGCGGCACCTGCTTGCGCGCCTGCCGCCCGTACCCCTCGCGTACCCGCACCGGCTCGGCCATCGGCTGCTCCTCCCACGCGCTCCGGCGCCCGGGCCCGGCGGCAGCCCGCCGGCCCGGGCCCGGACTTTCGGGGAGAGGTACCGCCGGGCCGCCCGCCGGCATGCGGGGAGCGGCCCGGCGGCGGGCGGATTCACCCGGTCGGCCCAGGAAATCCGTCGACCCGAACCCGGAGGCCCGAACCAGGAGGCCCGGGGGAACCCCGAAGACCCCGGAAGTCCGAGCGACCCCCGGAGGCCCCGGGAACCCGCTCCGGTCACATGTTGATCATGTGACCGGCGAGGCCGTGGATCGCCTCCTTGACCGCTTCGCCGAGGGTCGGGTGGGCGTGCACGTTGCGCGCCACCTCGTGCACCGTCAGGTCCCACTGCTGGGCCAGGGTCAGCTCCGGCAGCAGCTCGGTGACCTCGGGGCCGATCAGGTGGGCGCCGAGCAGCTCGCCGTACTTGTTGTCGCTGATCACCTTGACGAAGCCGATCGGGTGGCCGAGGCCGTGGGCCTTGCCGTTCGCGGTGAACGGGAACTTGGCGACCTTGACGTCGTAGCCCTGCTCGCGGGCCTGCGCCTCGGTGTAGCCGAAGCTGGCGACCTGCGGCTGGCAGTAGGTGGCGCGCGGGACCATCACGAAGTCGATCTCCATGGTCTCCGCGCCGGCGATGGTCTCGGCCGCGATCACGGCCATCGACTCGGCGGCGTGCGCCAGCATCAGCTTGGCGGTGACGTCGCCGATCGCGAAGATGTGGTCGACCGAGGTGCGGCCGCGGCCGTCCACCGCGATCGCGCCGCGGTCGGTGAGCTTCACGCCGGTGTTCTCCAGGCCGTAGCCGTTGACCCGCGGCACGAAGCCGATCGCCTGGAGCACCTTGTCGGCCTCCAGCACCTGCTGCTGCCCGTCGCGCGTCACGGTGACCCGGACCGGCGCGTTCGGGTCGGAGTCGTCGATCGACTCGACCCGGGTGGAGGTGAGCACCTCGATGCCGAGCTTGCGGTACTGCTTCGCCAGTTCGACGGAGACGTCGGCGTCCTCCAGCGGCACCATCCGGTCGAGGAACTCGACGATGGTCACCTTCACGCCGTAGTTGTGCAGCACGTAGGCGAACTCGACGCCGATCGCGCCGGCGCCCGCGATGATGATCGAACCGGGCAGCTGCTCGGTGAGGATCTGCTCCTCGTAGGTCACCACCCGGTCGCTCAGGCTGGTGCCCGGCAGCAGCCGGGTGGTGGCGCCGGCGGCGACGATGCAGTGGTCGAAGGTGACGACCTCGAAGCCGCCGTCGTTCAGCGCCACCTGGATGGTGCGGTCGTCGACGAAGGTGCCGCGGCCGTCGTACTCGGTGATGCCGTTCTTCTTCATCAGGTAGTGGACGCCCTTGACCCGGCCGTCGGCGACCTGGCGGCTGCGCTGGAAGGCGGCACCGAAGTCGAAGGTGACCTTGCCCTCCACCTGGATGCCGTAGGTCTTCGCCTCCTTGGTCACCGTGTGCGCCAGCTCGGCGTTGCGCAGCAGGGCCTTGGACGGGATGCAGCCCACGTTCAGGCACACTCCGCCCCAGTACTTGGACTCGATCACCGCCGTGCGCAGGCCCAGCTGGGCCGACCGGACCGCGGCGGTGTAGCCGCCGGGGCCCGCGCCGAGGACGACGACGTCGTAGTGGGTGCTGCTCATGATGCTGTGGTCCTCCGAGGAGCGAGGCTGCGTGCGGTCCCGGTCATCGTGTCAGGACCGCAGGCGGCGCGCCCAGCGCCGCTGCGGAGTGTGAGCAAGGGATCAGGGTCAGTAGATCAGGTAGCCGGGGCGCAGGCCGGCGTCGTCGATGTCACCGCCGGCCTGCGTACGGAGTCGGCGGCTGAGTTCGTCCAGGGCGCGGGAGGCGGCGACCTCCTCGCCGATCCGGGTGACGGGGCGGTCGGCGGCACTGCGCTCGGCGGCACCGCGGCCGGTCAGGGCGGGGGCGCCCGTACCGATCAGCCGCGCCTCGCAGGCGGTGTGCGTGCCGTCCTCCTCGAAGCTGAGTTCGACGTCCCACTGGTTGTGCATGGCGGCACCTCCTGCTAACAGCGTGGTCCCGGGTGCGGGGCCGGGCAAGAGGTGGCAGCGCCCGGCCGGGTGGGGGTGCCGCCGACCACGCGGTGACCACCGGCCGCGCGGTCGGCGGCCGCTCGGGAACCCGGGACCATTCTGCGCGGCGGCGGGGGGAAAGCGGTGGAGCGACAGGCCCCGCGGGGCCGGTTCGGCCGCCCGGGGGGATCCTCCGACGATCGGCTCGTCGTTCCATCCGACATGGCGTCAACTCCGGTAAAAGCAAAGATCGTTGGGCCACATTTCCTCGTGTACGGTTTCGTTCGCCCGGTATCCGTTCCGAGAGGACCAGCAATTCCGTGACAGGGGCCAACGAGCTGGACGTGGCAGTGGTCGGAGCCGGGATCGCCGGGCTGTCCGCCGCCCACCACCTGCGGGCGGCGGGGCGCGAGGTGACCCTGCTGGAGGCGAGCGAACGGGTCGGCGGCCGGATGGCCACCACCCGGCACGACGGCTACCTGGTGGACGAGGGCGCCGACACCCTCGCCGGACGCGGCCAGGAAGCCACCTGGGAGCTGATCCGCGCGGCCGGGATCCCGGCGGACCGGCTCCTGGCGGTCGAGGCCGGGCTCGCCCTCTGGCGGCACGGCCGGGCCCACCCCTACCTCGCCCACCCCAAGGGACTGACGACCGGCGCCGGGCTGTCGCTGCGCGGACGCGCACAGTGGCTCCGGCTCGCCGCGCGCCTCGCCGCGCGCGCCCGCTCCTTCGACGCCGACCGACCGGAGGCCACCCCGCTCGGCGACCTGACGATCAGCCAGTACGCCGGCCGCGGCGAACTGCTGGACGGCCTGCTCCAACCGGTCGCCGCGCACCGCTTCGGCTGGCGCCCGGACCGCTCGGCCGCCGCCCCGCTGGTCACCGACCTGCTCCCGGTCGGCGGCGGCGCCCGCCGGACGGCCTACCGCGACGGCATGGACGCCCTGCCCCGCGCCCTCGCCGCACGGCACGAGGTCAACCTGAAGGCCGAGGTGCGGGAGGTGGTGCCGCTGCACGGCGGCGGCGCCGCGCTCCGGCTCGCCGACGGCCTGCTGCTGCGCGCCCGGCAGGTCGTGCTGGCCGTCCCCGCGCCGCTCGCGCTGCGGGTCCTGGAGGACCGCGTTCCCGACGAGGAGCGGCCGTACCTGGAGGCCGGCGGCTACACGCCGATGCTGAAGGTCTCCTGCCTGCTGGACCGCCCCCTGCCGAGCCCGACCCGCAGCCCCAGCTACGCCCTGGCCGTCCCGGCCACCGAGAGCCGGGTGTGCAGCGGCCTGGTCCTGGACCACCTCCGGGCGGCGGGCCGGGCACCGGCCGGTCGCGGCCTGGTAGGCATCCTCCTCTCCCCGTGGATCTGCCCGGAGCTGCTGGACGCGCCGGACGCCAGGATCGCCGAGCTGGCCTGCGCGGAGGCCGAGCGCTTCCTGCCCGGCCTCCGCGAGGCGACCCTCACCACCCTGGTCCACCGCTTCCGCCACGGCCTGCCCGAGTGCACACCCGCCGCCCTGCGGCTGCGCGCCGCGTTCCTGCGCCGGCCGGTGCGGACGGTCGAGTACGCCGGGGACTGGGTGATGCTCAGGCCCACCGGCGAAGGCGCGATCCGCTCCGGGAAGCTGGCCGCCCGGCGACTGCTGGAGGCCGCCGGATGAGCCCCGTCCCGGTGTGGGCGGCGACCGGGCTGCTGCCGGTCGACTGCGAGCTGCTGCTGCACCTGCTGCGGACGCCGGCGGCTCCTCCGGCGGACGGCCGGACGGAGGCCCTGTCCCTGGCGGGCGGTCCGTGGGCGGACGGGGCCGGCGGGCCGGTGCCGGACACCGTGCGGGCCATGGAGCGGTACGCCGCGGCGGCCGACCGGCTGGGGTTGGCGACGGTGCACTTCGGCTCGCCGCTGCCGGCGGAGCTGGACCGCCCGGACGTGCCGCCGGCGGTCCGCCGGGCCGTGGCCGAGCGGCCGGGTTACCTGGCGGACCGGCCCAGCCTGGTGCTGCGGCTCGGGCCGGCGCGTTCCGCGGCCCGCACGGTGATGGTCAACGTGCGGCTGGACGCCGCCCCCGGGTCGGCGCCGGTCTCCTTCGACGGGCGGCGGGTCCGCGGGCCCGGCGCGAACGGCGGCGCGGGCCCGGCGGTGGCGCTGCTGGCCGGGATCCGGGCGGCGCTGGCGATGGCGCCCGCCCTGGGGGAGCGGATCACCGTGCTGGTCCAGCTGGCGGCGGGCGGGGCCGGTGGTGTGCTGGGCACCCGTCCGCTGGTGGAGCGCGGGTACGTCGGCGCGCTGAACGTCTTCTGCGCGCCGACCGGTCTGCGCTGGCTCCCCCGGGCGACCGCCGCCTCGACGGCCCGGCTGCGGGTCCGCGGCGAGGACGTGGCCGCCGACCGGACGGACGGGCGCATCGAGGCGGCGGTGCTGCTGGGCTTCCTCGCCCAGTACCTGGCCCGCGAGCTCGCCGACCGGCCGGTGCGGATCGGCGGGCTCACGGCCGGTCCGCTGCCCGGCGTGGCCGCGGGTGGCGGCGAGTTGCTGCTGGAGCTGCCGTACGGGGACGCGGCGGCCGGGCGCGCGGCGGAGCGGACGGTGGAGGCGGCCGTGGCCGGCGGGCTGGCCCGCTTCCGGACGGACTTCGCCGACCTGCCCGGCCTCGCCCGGACCGCCGGGGAGTGCGCCCGGATCACCGCCGTGGAGTGGCTGCAGCGCGGGCTGCCCGTACTGGACTCCCGCCACCCGGCGCTGGAGCGGCTGCTGACCCGGGCCGGCCTCGCCCGGTGGCCCGGGGAGGAGCCCGCGTTCGACAGCGACGCGATCTGGACCGCCGGGCTGCCGGACACCCTCACCGTGCTGTTCGGCCCCGGCACCGCCGTCCCTGCCACCGGCGACGCGGGCGAGTCCGTGGACCTCGACCGGCTCGACGAGTTCGCCGACGCCGTCGCCCGGCTGCTCACCGCGTTCGCCGCATCCACCACCTCCACCTCCACCGCATCCACCACGGACGGCTGACCGGCTGACCGGACGCCCGGTCAACTGCCCGCCGGAGCAGCGCCCGTGCGGGTGATCATGAGCCGGTCGCGCCTCCTGGCGGCCCGTCCCGCCCGTAGGCTCGCACGGTGACCGACTCCTGCCTCCGCTCCCCCTCCGCCGCCTCCCCCGCGCCCGTCGTGGCCGTCGTGGCCGTCCGGGCCGGAGTCTGAGCGGTGGAACTCTGGCTGCTCAACCACCTGTCCACCTTCACCCTCGGCGTGGTGGTGGTCGGCGGGATCGTCGTGCTGGCGGTGCTGGGCAGCGCGCTCACCCGCCGGTACCACCCGGCGACCGCCGAGGGCGGCCACAACGAGATGGTCGGGGTGGTGCTCTCCATGTTCGGCGCGATCTACGGGGTGATCCTGGCCTTCGTGATCGTCAACCTGTGGACGCAGTTGCAGAGCGCCGAGTCGGTCATCGCCACCGAGGCCACCGCCGCGGCGCAGATCGTCCGGGACGCCCAGGCGTTCCCGCCCGGCCCGCGCACCGAGGTGCAGACCGCGGTGGGCAGCTACGTGCACGCGGTGGTCGAGCAGCAGTGGCCGCTGATGCGCGACGGCAGCGGCGACTACGGCCGCACCTCGCCCAAGCTGGAGGCGGTGTACCACGCGCTGCGCGGGTACGAGCCGACCACCGGGACCGAGCAGACCTTCTACGAGCAGGCGGTCACCAACCTCGACCAGGTGGTCGCCCAGCGCCGGGCCCGGATCACCCAGAGCCACCAGCAGCTGCCCGTCCTGCTGCAGGTGCTGGTGTTCGGCGGCGCGGTGGTGATCCTGCCGCTGACCTTCCTGTACGGAATCCGCAGCCGCCGCATCCAGCTGCTGTTCGTCGGCTCGGTGGCCGCGCTGATCGGGTTCAGCCTGCTGCTGGTGGTGGTGCTGGACCGGCCGTTCTCCGGCGACCTGAGCGTCAGCCCGCAGCCGTTCAAGGACGGCGCGCTGGCCGTCTTCTGGACCGACCCGCAGACCGTGGCCACCGGCCCCTGACCGGGCCCCGCCCACCGGGCCGGGCACATCCCGCCGACCCTCCCCGACCTCACAGGTTGCGCCCCCGCCGGTGCGGCACGCGTAACGGCGGGGGGCCGTCCGATGTCACCTGCCCGCAACAGGAGCTGCCTAGCTTGGGCCTCGCATCGGATCGAGGAGGCCAGAGGGTGACGGCAGCGACGGCGGGCACACCGGCGGGCGACCGGGTGCGGACGGTCTGCTCGTACTGCGGCGTCGGCTGCGGGATCGTCCTGGAGATCGGCCGCGACGCGGCCGGCCGGCGCACCGTCGCGAAGGTCTCGGGCGACCCCGAGCACCCGGCGAACGCGGGCCGGCTGTGCACCAAGGGCGCGACCGGTGCCGAGCTGATGTCCGCGCCCGGCCGGCTGACCACCGCGCTGCACCGCACCGACCGGGGCGCCGAACCCGAGCCGCTGGACGTGGACGAGGCGATCGCCGAGACCGCCCGCCGGCTGCGCGCGGTCCTGGACGAGCACGGCCCGGACGCGCTCGCCTTCTACGTCTCCGGCCAGATGAGCCTGGAGGCGCAGTACCTGGCCAACAAGCTGGCCAAGGGCTTCGTGCGGACCAACTCCATCGAGTCCAACTCCCGTCTGTGCATGGCCAGTGCGGGCAGCGGCTACAAGCTCTCGCTCGGTGCGGACGGCCCGCCCGGCTCGTACCGGGACTTCGACCACGCCGACGTCTTCCTGGTGATCGGCTCCAACATGGCCGACTGCCACCCGATCCTGTTCCTGCGGATGATGGACCGCGTGAAGGCCGGCGCCAAGCTGATCGTGGTGGACCCGCGGCGCTCCGCGACCGCCGCCAAGGCCGACCTGTTCCTGCAGATCCGGCCCGGCACCGACCTGGCGCTGCTGAACGGCCTGCTCCACCTGCTGGTCGAAGGCGGCTTCACCGACCAGGAGTTCATCGCCGAGCACACCGAGGGCTGGGAGCAGCTGCCGGCCTTCCTGGCCGACTACCCGCCGGCGAAGGTCGCCGAACTGACCGGTCTGCCCGAGGAGTCGATCCGCGAGGCGGCCCGGCTGATCGGCGAGGCCGGCGAGTGGATGAGCTGCTGGACCATGGGCCTCAACCAGTCCACCCACGGCACCTGGAACACCAACGCCCTGGTCAACCTGCACCTGGCGACCGGCGCGATCTGCCGTCCGGGCAGCGGCCCGTTCTCGCTCACCGGCCAGCCGAACGCCATGGGCGGCCGGGAGATGGGCTACATGGGCCCGGGCCTGCCCGGCCAGCGCTCCGTCCTGGTGGCGGAGGAGCGGCGGTTCACCGAGGAGGTGTGGGGCCTGCCGGAGGGCACCCTGCGCACCGAGGTCGGCGGCGGCACGATCGAGCTGTTCGAGCGGATGGCGGCCGGCCGGGTCAAGGCGTGCTGGATCATCTGCACCAACCCGGTCGCCTCGGTGGCCAACCGGCGGACCGTGATCGAGGGCCTGGAGGCCGCCGAACTGGTGATCACCCAGGACGTGTTCGCCGACACCGAGACCAACGCGTACGCCGACCTGGTGCTGCCCGCCACGCTCTGGGCCGAGTCCGACGGCGTGCAGGTCAACTCCGAACGCAACCTGACGCTGGTGCAGGGCGTCCTCGACCCACCCGGACAGGCGCTGCCCGACTGGCAGTTGATCGCCCGGGTGGCCTGCGCGATGGGCTTCGCCGAGGCGTTCGCCTACGCGAGCGCCGAGGAGGTCTTCGAGGAGCTCAAGCGCTTCCGGAACCCGAAGACCGGCTGGGACCTGCGCGGTGTCTCGTACGAGCGGCTGCGGCGGACCCCGGTGCAGTGGCCGGCCGCCGCCGAGGACGGTCCGGACCGCAACCCGGTGCGCTACCGCAACGACGGCGTCAGCCAGCAGCTGCTGGTCCGCGAGGACGGCACCCGGCCCGCGCTGGCCTTCCCGACCCCCAGCGGGCGGGCCGTCTTCCACGCCCGGCCGCACGCCGACCCGGCCGAACTCCCGGACGAAGACTTCCCGTTCGTGCTGAACACCGGCCGGGTCCAGCACCAGTGGCACACCCTGACCAAGACCGGCAAGGTCGCCAAGCTGAACCGGCTCAACCCCGGCCCGTTCGTCGAGATCCACCCGCTGGACGCGGAAGCGCTCGGCCTCGCGGACGGGGACGCGGTCGAGATCGCCTCCCGGCGCGGCCGGGCCGTGCTGCCCGCCGTGGTCACCGACCGGGTGCGGCAGGGCACCTGCTTCGCGCCGATGCACTGGAACGACCTGTTCGGCGAGTACCTGAGCGTCAACGCGGTCACCTCGGACGCGGTCGACCCGGTCTCCCAGCAGCCGGAGCTGAAGTTCTGCGCCGTCGCGCTGAGCCGCTCCACCGTTCCCGTGCCGGACTTCACCGCCGCCGGCTCCGGACGTGCCGGGACCACCGGATCAGCCGCACCCGCCGCACCCGCCGAGGCCGCCGCGGCGCCCCGGCCCGGCGGCGGGCCGGGCCCGGCGGGGCCGCTGCCCTCGCTGGCCGAGGTCTTCGGCGTCGCCGAGCTGGTGCCCCCGGTCCTGGCGGAGGACGAACGGCGGTACCTGGCGGGCTTCCTGGTCGGCGTGGCCGCCGCGCCCGCCGCCGTCGGGGTGCCCGCGCTGCCCGTCGGGGCGCCGTTCGCCCGCGAGCACGCGCTGTGGGTGGACGGGATGCTCGCCGGGCTGTTCTCCCGCTCCACCGACCGCTCCACCGTCCTCTCCCCCGCACCCGGGGCCGACGCCCCGGCCCCGCCCGGCCGCCGGGTGCTCGTCCTGTGGGCCTCGCAGACCGGCAACGCCGAGGAGTTCGCCACCACCGTCGCCGGACGCCTGACCGCCTCCGGCCGCACCGCCTCGGTCCTGTCGATGGCCGACTGCCCGCCCGGCACGATCGTGCCCGGCACCGACCTGCTGGTGGTCACTTCCACCTTCGGCGACGGCGACGCGCCCGACAACGGGGCCGACTTCTGGCAGTCGCTGAACGCCGCCGACGCCCGCCGCTTCGCCGACCTGCGCTACGCGGTGCTGGCGTTCGGCGACTCCAACTACGACGACTTCTGCGGCCACGGCCGCCGGCTGGACGCCCGGCTCGGCGAGCTCGGCGGCGTCCGGCTGCTGGAACGCCGGGACTGCGAACCGGACTTCGAGCAGCCCGCCGAGGAGTGGCTGACCGAGGTGCTCGGCCTGCTCGGCACCGCCGCCGCCCCGGCCGCCGCCGCGGCGCCCTCGGCGTCGCCGGCCGGCGGCCGCCCCTCCAAGGCCGCCCCGCACACCGCCCGGCTGGTCGGCAACCGGCTGCTCAGCCTGCCGGGCGCGGCCAAGGAGGTCCGGCGGTTCACCTTCGACCTCGGCGAGGACGGCCCGGCGTACGAGGCGGGCGACGCGCTCGGCGTGTGGCCGGTCAACTGCCCCGACCTGGTCGACGAATGGCTCGCCGCCACCGGCCTCGACCGGAACGCCGAGGTGGCCCTCGGCGGCCTCGACCCGCTGCCGTTCGGCGAGGCGCTGGAACGCCACCTGGACATCACCAGGATCACCCCCGACCTGCTGCGGCTCGCCGCCGACCGGACCGGCGACCGGACCCTGCGCAAGCTGCTCCGCCCGGACAACAAGGGCGAACTGGCGCAGTGGGCCTGGGACCGGCAGGCGGCGGACGTGCTCGCCGAGTACCCCGTCCGGGTGTCCGCCCAGGAGTGGGCCGACCGGCTGAAGCGGCTGCAGCCCCGGCTGTACTCGATATCCTCCAGCCCGCTCGCCGACCCGCGGCACGTCTCGCTCACCGTGTCCGTGCTGCGCTACGAGGGCCGCAGCGGCCGGCTCCGCAAGGGCGTCGCCTCCACCTTCCTCGCCGACGCCGGGCCGGACAGCCCCGTCCCGGTGTTCGTGCAGCGCTCGGCGCACTTCCGGCCGCCCGCCGACCCCGCCGTCCCGGCGGTGATGGTCGGCCCCGGCACCGGCGTGGCGCCCTTCCTCGGGTTCCTGGAGGAGCGCCGGGCCCGCGGCCACCACGGCGGCAACTGGCTGCTCTTCGGCGAGCAGCGCCGGGCCACCGACTTCTACTACCGCGAGGAGCTGGAGGAGCTGCACCGCCACGGCACGCTGACCCGCCTGGACCTGGCCTTCTCCCGCGACCAGCGCAACAAGGTCTACGTCCAGGACCGGATGCGCGAGCACGGCGCCCAGCTCTGGTCCTGGCTGCAGGACGGCGCCCACTTCTACGTCTGCGGCGACGCCAACCGGATGGCCAAGGACGTGGACCGCACCCTGCGCGAGATAGCCGTCGCCCACGGCGGCCTCGGCGAGGACGAGGCCGCCGCCTGGCTCAAGCGGCTCTCCGCAGAGAAGCGCTACGCCCGCGACGTCTACTGATACTGACCGGCGTCTACTGACCGCCGGCGCGGCCCGCCGGCCCGAGGACCGGGAGCGGGGGGAGGGCGCCGGTGTCGAGCCACCCGGTGAGGAGCGGGGTGAGGCGGTGGGGGCTGTAGCGGGCGGCGTGGGCGGTGAAGTCCGCGGTGGTGACCACCGAGTGGCGGCGGGTGGTGGCCCAGTCGCGGACCATCCGGAAGAACGCCTCGTCGCCCAGGGCGACCCGCAGGGCGTGGACGGTGAGGCCCCCGCGCTCGTAGACCCGGTCGTCGAACATCAGCCGCCGGCCGGGGTCGCCGATCCGCAGGTCCTGCGGCAGGCCGAGCAGCTGCCGGTACGCGGCCTCGGCCTTGCGCTGGGCGGACACCCCGCCGGAGCGCTCGGACCACAGCCACTCGGCGTACTTGGCGAAACCCTCGTTCAGCCAGATGTGCTGCCAGCCGCCGACGGTCACGCTGTTGCCGAACCACTGGTGGGCCAGCTCGTGCGCGACCAGCCGCTCGGCGCCGCGGGCGCCGTCCACGTGGTTGGTGCCGAAGGTGGCCAGGCCCTGGGCCTCGACCGGCACGTCCAGCTCCTCGTCGGCGACCACCACGGTGTACCCGTCGAAGGGGTACGGGCCGAAGAGGTCCTCGAAGAGCCACATCATCTGCGGCTGCCGGGCGAAGTCGTGCTCGAAGCGCTCGCGCAGCGCGGCCGGCACGTACCCGGTCTGCGGCACCTGGCCGGTCTCCCGCTCGGCCAGCGGGACCGCCCGGTACGGGCCGATGGAGACGCCGACCAGGTAGCTGGCGGTCGGTGCGGACTGCTCGTACACCCAGGTGGTGGCGGAGGCCCGGGTGGTGCGGGTGAGCAGCCGCCCACCGGTGACCACGGTGTACGGGGACGGCGTGGTGAGCGAGATCTGGTAACTGGCCTTGTCGGAGGGCCGGTCGTTGCATGGGTACCAGGAGGGCGCGCCGACCGGCTGGCTGGCGACCAGGGCGCCGTCGGTCAGCTCCTCCCAGCCGAGGCCGCCCCAGGGGCTGCGGACCGGCCTGGGGTTGCCCGACCAGTGCACCTCGACGGTGAAGGCGGCCCCGGCGGCGGGCGCCTTGGCGGGCTTGACCCGCAGCTTGCCGCCGCGGTGGGCGTAGTGCGCGGCCCGGCCGTCGACCAGCACCCGGCCGATCCGGAAGTCGGCCAGGTCCAGGGCGAACTCGCGCAGCTGCACCGGGCCCGCTATGGCGTTGATCCGGGCCGAGCCGGCCAGCCGGTTGGGGCCCGGCCGGTAGTCGAGGGTGAGCTCGTAGCGGTGGGCGTGCCAGCGGTGGTCACCGTTGGCGGGGAAGTACGGGTCAGCGGCCGCGGCCTGCTTGGGGCTCACCGGTTCGATCTCTCCGTGCGCGGTCTCGGTCATGGCGTGGCTACTGCCAGGCCTCGATCGGGTTGCCGAGCCAGCGGGTGTCGGCCGGGACCGTCTCCGCGCGCATCACGAGGGACGCCGGGCCGAGGGTGGAACGTTCCCCGATGGTACTGCCGGGCAGCACGATTCCGCCCGGGCCCAGGGTGGCGCCCTCGCGGAGGACCACAGTATCCAGCCTCATGATCCGGTCGTGGAAGAGGTGGGTCTGCAGCACGCAGCCGCGGTTGACGCTGACGCCGGCGCCCAGCTCGACCAGGTCGGCCTCGGGCAGCCAGTAGCTCTCGCACCACACGCCGCGCCCGATCCGGGCGCCGAGACCGCGCAGCCACAGGGCCATCACGGCGGTGCCGGGGATCCGCCCGACCAGCCACGGGACGGCCAGCACCTCGACGAAGGTGTCGGCGAGCTCGTTGCGCCACACGAAGCCGGACCACAGCGGGTGCTCGCCGACCCGGAACTTCCCGACCAGCACCCACTTGGCGGCGATCGCCACCGCGCAGGCCACCACGCCGGCGCCGAGCACCACCAGGCCGGACAGCAGCGGGGCGTCCAGCGCGCAGAGCGCGGCCGCGGTGCAGACCGCCAGGGTGGCGGAGGCGAAGACCGGCAGCATCCGGGCCAGCTCGGTCAGGCCGCGCGCCCACAGCAGCCGGGTCGGCGGGTCGTAGGTGCGGCCCTCGTCGGCGGTGTCGGCGGAGCGCGGCAGCTTCACCGGCGGCATGCCCAGGTAGGAGCTGCCGCGCTTGGCCTTCTTCGGGGTCGCCGAGAGCACGCCGACCAGACCGCGGTCGGGCACCGAGCGGCCGGGCGCGGTCATCCCGGAGTTGCCGAGGAAGGCCTTGCGGCCGATCTCGGCCTTCCCGATCCGCAGCCAGCCGCCGCCCAGCTCGTACGGGGCGATCAGGGTGTCGTCGGCGAGGAAGGCGCCGTCGCCGACCTTGGTGAGGCTGGGCAGCGCCAGCACCGTGGAGACCTCGGCGCGGCGGCCGACCCGCATGCCGAGCAGCCGCAGCCACACCGGGGTGACCAGGCCCGCGTAGAGCGGGAAGAGGGTCTCCCGGGCCAGGTCCATCAGCTGGGTGACGGTCCAGGCCTGCCAGCCGATCCGGCCGTGCAGCGGGTGGTGGCCGGTGCGCAGCCCCCGGCTGAGCAGCCGGACCCCGGCCAGCACCAGCGCCGCGTACGTCAGGCCGTACGCCAGCGTCGCGGGCACCACGGCGAGCAGCGCGCCGCGCAGCGCGGCCTGCAGGTCGTCGCCGGGGTGCACGAAGAGGCCGGCGACCAGCAGCGCGGGGACGGCGGACAGCAGCGGCAGGACGCCGAGGGCGAAGCCGGTCGCGCCGTACACGGCGGCCCAGCGGGGGCTGCGGGCCGGGCGCTGCTTGGGCCAGGAGCGCTCGGCCTTGCCGAGCTTCACGGCGGGGGCGCCCGCCCAGCGCTGGCCGGTGGGGATCTGCCCGGTCACGCCGGAGCCGGGCGCGACCTCGGCCCGCTTGCCGATCCGGGCGCCGGGGAAGAGCGTGGAGCGGGTGCCGATCACCGCGCCGGAGCCGACCCGGATCGCGCCGACCTCCAGCCGGTCGCCGTCCAGCCAGTAGCCGGACAGGTCGACCTCGTTCTCGATCGCGCAGCCCTTGCCGAGCCTCAGGAAGCCGGTGACCGGCGGCAGGGCGTGCAGGTCGACGTCCTCGCCGACCTTGGCGCCCAGCGCCCGCGCGTAGCGCACCAGCCAGGAGCCGGAGAGCGAGCCGGCGCCGACCGCCTCGGCGAGGCGCTCGGCGGTCCACAGCCGCAGGTGGACCGAGCCGCCGCGCGGGTGGGAGCCGGGCCTGACGCCGCGCAGCAGCAGCCGGGCGCCGCCGGCCGCCAGCGCGATCCGGCCGGGCGCGGAGAACAGCAGCAGGGCGGCCGCGCCGACCGTCCACCAGGACGCGGTCGGTGCCCAGGCGTAGCCGCCGAGCAGGTGCAGGACATTGCCGAGGGCGAGCAGCGCCACCGTCCAGCGCAGGCCGGTCAGGGTGGCCAGCGGCAGCAGCAGGAGGGTCTGGAGCAGCTGGGCGCGGGCCGGCGTCGGCTCGACGCTGCGGGCCTCGCCGTCCGCCTGCACAGAGCGCTCCAGCAGCCGGGCCAGCTTGCGCAGGGTCGGCTGCTGGTAGATGTCGAGCACCGACACCGACGGGTAGCGGCCGCGCAGCCGGGTGGTCAGCTGGGCGGCGGCCAGCGAGCCGCCGCCGATCGCGAAGAAGTCGTCGCCGGCGCCGCGCACCGGGGCTCCGAGCACCTCGGCCCACTGCTCGGCCAGCCAGGCCTCGGTGCCGTACAGCTGCTCGCTCGGGCCGGACTGCTCCAGCTCCGGCAGCGGCCAGGGCAGTGCGTCGCGGTCGACCTTGCCGGAGGTCCGGGTGGGCAGCTCGTCGACCGGCGCCAGCAGCGGCACCAGGGCCGCGGGCAGCTCGGCGCGCAGCCGCTCCACGGCCGCGTCCCGGTCGAAGCCGTCCTGGGTGACCAGGTAGCCGACCAGCAGCTGGTTGCCGCCGCGGGCGGTGCGCACCGCGGCCGCGGCTCCGGCGACGCCGGGCAGGGCCTGCAGGGCGGCGTCCACCTCGCCGAGCTCGATCCGCCGGCCGCCGAGCTTGATCTGCTCGTCGCCGCGGCCGAGGAAGACCAGCCCCTCGGGTTCGGCCCGGACCAGGTCGCCGCTGCGGTAGGCGCGCTCCCAGCCGAGCGACTCCAGCGGGGCGTACTTCTCGGCGTCCTTGACCGGGTCCAGGTACCGGGCCAGGCCGACGCCGCCGATCACCAGCTGCCCGCTGCCGCCCATCGGCACCGGCTCGCCGGCCTCGTCGACCACCGCGAGTTCCCAGCCGTCGAGCGGCAGGCCGATCCGGACCGGGCCCTCGCCGGTCATCAGCGAGCCGCAGGCGACCACGGTGGCCTCGGTCGGGCCGTAGGTGTTCCACACCTCGCGGCCCTCGGTGACCAGCCGCTCCACCAGCTCGGGCGGGCACGCCTCGCCGCCGAAGATCAGCAGCCGGACCTCGTTCAGCGCCTCGGCCGGCCAGAGCGCGGCCAGCGTGGGCACCGTGGAGATCACGGTGATCTCCTGCTCGGCCAGCCACGGGCCCAGGTCCACGCCGCTGCGCACCTGGGCGCGCGGCACCGGCACCAGGCAGGCGCCGTGCCGCCAGGCCAGCCACATCTCCTCGCAGGACGCGTCGAAGGCCACCGAGAGGCCGGCCATCACCCGGTCGCCGGGGCCGATCGGCTCGTCCTGCAGGAACATCGCGGCCTCGGCGTCGACGAACGCGGCCGCGCTGCGGTGGCTGACCGCCACGCCCTTGGGCTTGCCGGTCGAGCCGGAGGTGAAGATGATCCAGGCGTCGTGCTCCGGCCCGGGGTCCGCGGCCGCGCTGCCCGAGGGCTTCACCGCGCCGAGCGTCCCGCCGGCGCCGAGCACCGCGTTGACATCCGCCTCGCCGAACACCAGGTCGGCGCGCTCGTCCGGGTCCTCCGCGTCCACCGGCACGTACGCGGCGCCCGCCGCCAGCACCGCCAGGATCCCCACGTACAGCTCGTTGGTGCCGGACGGCACCCGGACGCCGACCCGGGCGCCGAGGCCGATCCCGGCCTCCGCCAGCTGGCGGCGCTGCCGTTCGACCGCCGTCATCAGCTCCGCGTACGAGAGCACCACGGCGCCGTCGTCCAGCGCGGGCTCGTCCGGGTGGGCGGCCGCGGTGGCGCGCACCACCTCCACCAGCGTCCGGACGTCGGGCGCCGACTGCCCTCCGAACAACGCCATCGGCGTGTCGGACACGGTCATCGGGGTGGTCATCGCAGCCATCCGGTCCTCGTCATGGGATTCCCCGGACCGACCCAGCGCAGGCGCCCCGAAGCAAGACAACCCGGTCGATTCTACCGACCGATGGCAAACAACCCCGTCAGGGACGCGGCGGTCCGCCGGATCCCGAGGTCGGGCGCCCGCTCCCGGCGCCGGCGGCCGGACGGCCGTCCCCGCCCGGCCGCCGGTCCGTCAGTAGCGCTGCGCGGCGGCCGTGATCGCCTCGCGGATCCGGTGGTAGGTGCCGCACCGGCAGATGTTGCGGATCTCGTCGAGGTCGGACTCGGCGATCTCCCGCCCGGCCTCCCGGGCCTGCCGGACCTTGGCCACGGCGGCCATGATCTGGCCGGGCTGGCAGTAGCCGCACTGGGCGACGTCGTACTCGATCCAGGCCTCCTGCATCGGGTGCAGTTCGCGTCCGACGGTGGCCGGCAGGCCCTCGATGGTGGTGACCGAGTCGTCCGGCGCCAGGTCGCCGACCGGGACGGCGCAGGGGGTGAAGGCCCGTCCGTTCAGGTGGCTGGTGCAGGACTGGCAGACGCCCACCCCGCAGCCGTACTTGGGGCCGGTGACGCCGAGTACGTCGCGCAGCACCCAGAGCAGGCGGACGTCGTCCTCGATGTCCACGGTGACCCGGTCGCCGTTGAGGATGAAGGTGTGCTGGGGCACGGACTGGCTCCTAACAGGTGCGGCTGCTAATACGCGCGGCTGCGGCCGTCGGTGGGCGACTGCGGGATCGGCGGCACGGCGGGCACCGGTTCGAAGCCGAGCGGCCCGTCGTGGTTGATCGGGAAGGTGGTCGGCATGGTGCCGGTGGCCCGGCCGTACGCGCAGGCGACCGCCGCCATCGCGCCGGCGACCGCCAACTCGCCCGCCCCGCCCGGGACTCCGGTGGTGGTCGGCATCACCACGATCTCCAGCTCCGGCGGGGTGTTCCACTGCCGGGTGTAGTAGTACTGGTCCCAACTGCCTTCCAGGAAGCGGCCGTCCTTCAGGTGCAGGCTGGAACTGAGGGCCACCGCGATGCCGTCCATGATGCCGCCCATCATCTGCGCCTCCAGCCCGCGCGGGTTGACCGCGAGTCCGACGTCCACGGCGCACACCACCTTGGTCACCCGCGGCCCGGTGTACGCGTGCGGGACGCTCCGCCCGACGGTCTGCGGCCGGCAGTCGATCTCGGCGAGCACGGCGACGAACGAGTGGTACTCGGGGTGGACGGCGAGCCCCTGCGCCGTCCCGGCGGGCATCGCGCGGCCCCACCGGCCGAGCTCCGCGACCTTGTCGAGCACCGCCCTGGCCCGCTCCTCCTTGAGGAACCGCCGCCGGAAGGCGTACGGGTCCCGGCCCGTCCCCCTGGCCAGCTGGTCGACCACCAGCTCCTGCGCGCAGCGCACGTTCGGCGAGTAGATGTTGCGCATCGAGCCGGTGTTGAAGCCGTGGTCGACCTCGCTGAGCAGCTGGGTGGTGACCCCGAAGTGGTACGGGCTCTGGGTGGTGAGCGCGAACATGGTCTCGGAGAAGCCCAGGTCCGCGACGGGCAGCTCGGCGGCCATCGCGGTGAGCATCTCGCCGAGCCCGTGGCCGAAGTCGGTGGCGACCGAGGTGTGCCGCTGCTCGTACGTCAGCACCTCGCCCAGCGAGTACGTCGCCCGGACCCGGGAGGTGGCCATCGGGTGGACCCGGCCCTGGCGGAAGTCGTCGGTGCGGTGCCACATCAGCCGGACCGCCTTGCCCATCGCCCGGGAGACCTCGGCGGCTTCCAGCGCCGCGTCGTGGAAGAGCTTGCGGCCGAACGAGCCGCCGCCCTCGACCACGTGCACGGTGACCGCTCCGACCGGCAGGCCCAGGCGCGCCGCGATCTCCTCCTGGGCGGCGATCGGCGCCTTCAGCGAGGCCCAGACCTCCGCCCGGTCGGGCCGGACGTCCGCCACCGCGCAGTTGGTCTCCAGGGCCGCGTTGCTGGCGAAGTGGAAGGTGAAGCGGGCATCCACGGCCTTGGTGAGCAGCGGCAGCGGCGGCACCACCAGCGGCAGTTCGGCGGCCCGCAGCTCCTGCAGCACGTCCGCCTCGCTCACGCCCTCCGCGGTGCCCGGCCCCCAGTCCACGCTCAGCGCGCGGACGGCGTCGACGCACTGGCCGAAGGTCCGGGCGCGCACCGCGACCCCGGTGCGCACCGTCACCACGTCGGTGACCCCCGGCATCGCCCGGACCTCGGCGAGGTTGCGGACCGACCGCACGGTGCCGTTGATCGTCGGCGGGCGGCAGACCATCGTGGGCAGCGCGCCCGGCACCCGCACGTCCATCGCGAACTGCTTGCGGCCGGTGACCGCGGCCAGCGCGTCGACCCGGGTCCGGCCGGTGCCGATCACCTCGAACCGGGAGGCGTCCTTGAGCTCCACCGCGACCCGCGCGGTCACCGCGCTGCCCGCCCGGACCGCCAGCTCGCCGTAGCCGACGCTGCGGCCGTCCGGCGCGAGGACCGCGCCGGCCCTGGCGACCAGCCCGGCGAGCGGGGCGCCGAGCAGTTCCGCGGCCGCCGCGAGCAGCCGGCCGCGGGCCACCGCGGCGGCCACCCGGACCGGCGTGTACGTGGAGGCGGTGGTGGTGGAGCCGCCGGTCAGCTGGTTGAACAGCAGCTCGGGCCGGGCGTCGGCGAGGGTGACGCGGACCCGCTCCAGCGGCAGCTCCAGCTCCTCGGCGATCAGCATCGCGGTGGAGGTGGTGATGCCCTGGCCGACCTCGGCGCGGGGCAGGGCGAAGGAGGCCGTGCCGTCCTCGTGGAGCTGCACGGTGATCAGGCCGGAGGTGGGCAGCGCCGCGTCGGTGACCAGGTCGGTCAGGTCGTACAGCTCGGCCGGCCCGGGCAGCGAGGGCACCGCGGCCGCGGCCGGGCCCGCCTCCCCGAGCTGGGCCGCCACGGTCAGCGTCGACGCGGCCAGCACGTACCCCAGGAACCGCCGCCGCCCCAGCTCCCCGCCCCGGCCGTCCATCGCCCCACACCCCTCCGCCACGGGGACGCACCGACCGGCGTCCGCGCCGGAGGGGATCCTGTCAGGCACACCCCCTCCGGCGCACCCCCGCGGTCAGGCGTCCCGGGTCAGCCGACGTGGACGCGGGGGCGGCGGGTGCGGTCGGGCTCGGCCTCGCGGAGCACCTCGCGGGTGACCGGCGCGACCTCGCCCTGCCCGAACAGGAAGAACCGCAGGAACTGCGCGAAGGGGTTGCCCTCGGTCCACTCGAAGTAGATGTGCGGCTGCTGCCCGGTGCGGTCGCGGACGTGCAGCAGCAGCGCGGCGAGTGCGTTCGGCACGCTGGAGTGCTCCAGGGTCAGCACCCGGTACCGGTCGTGCAGCACCTCGCCGCGGACCCGCAGCTCCGCCTCGAAGTCGGACGGGTCGAGCACCGTCACCTCGACGAAGACCAGGTCGTCCTCGGCCGGCAGGTCGTTGTCGGTGCGGATCTGGTGCGCCTTGTCGCGGTACTCGGAGAGGTCGCGGCTGTTCGGCTCGTTGGCGATCAGCCGGATGGTGCGGTGCGCGGTGTCCCGGACGAAGCGGTCGGCGACCCCGTCCAGGACCACGTCGGTGACGCGGAGCTCGAAGGCCCGGGCGAGCCGGGAGGCGATCGAGACCAGGATGATGGCGGCGATGAAGCAGGCTCCGATCTTCACGCCGTCCGGCCGCTCGGCGATGTTGGCCGCCGTGGTGTAGACGAAGACCGCGGCGATCACCGCGAAGCCGACGGTCCAGCGGCGCTGCCGGGCGGCGTGCGCGGCGATGGTCACCGCGATCGCCGCCGAGGTGATCAGCACCAGGACGCCGGTGGCGTAGGCGCCGCCCTGGGCGTCGACGCTGGCGTCGAAGATCCAGGTGACCAGGAAGGCGATGGCGGTGAGCACCAGGACCATCGGGCGCACGGCCCGCGCCCAGTGCGGGGCCATGCCGTACCGGGGCAGGTAGCGCGGCATCAGGTTGAGCAGTCCGGCCATCGCCGAGGCGCCGGCGAACCACAGGATCAGGATGGTCGACAGGTCGTAGACGGAGCCGAACGCACCGCCCAGGTACTCGTGCGCCAGGTACGCGAGCGCCCGTCCGTTGGCCGCGCCGCCCGGCTCGAAGGCGGACTCGGGGATGAGCAGGGTGGTGATGAAGCTGGTGGTGATCAGGGCGACGCTCATGATCAGCGCTGCGGTGGTGAGCAGCTTGCGGGCGCCGCGGATCCGCCCGGTCGGCTTCTCCTCGGTGTCGTCCCGGTCGCCCTCGATGTGCGGCATCACCGCGACCCCGGTCTCGAAGCCGGACAGGCCGAGCGCCAGCTTGGGGAAGACCACCAGGGCGACGCCGATCATGGCGAGCGGGCTGCTGTGCTCGGCGGAGAGCGCGTCCGTCCAGTCGCCGATCAGGCCCGGATCGGTCAGCACGTGCCACAGCCCGACCGCGATCACCACCACGTTCAGCGCCAGGTAGACCGCGACCAGGCCGACCGCCAGGCCGATCGCCTCGCCGAAGCCCTTCAGGAACACCGCGCCGAGCAGCGAGATCAGCAGCAGGGTGATCAGCACCTGCTTGCCGTCGAGCGCGCTGCTCAGGTGCGGGTTCTCCACCAGGTGGGCGGTGGCGTCGGCGGCGGACAGCGTGATGGTGATCAGGAAGTCGGTGGCCGCGAAGCCCAGCAGGGCCAGCACGAACAGCTTGCCCTTCCAGAACGACAGCAGCCGCTCCAGCATGGCGATCGACCCTTCGCCGTGCGGGCTCTCCTGGGCCACCCGCCGGTACACCGGCAGCGCGCCGAACAGGGTCACCATCACCAGCACGACGGTCGCCACCGGCGACAGCGCCCCGGCCGCGAGGGCGGCGATGCCCGGCTGGTAGCCGAGCGTGGAGAAGTAGTCCAGGCCGGTCAGGCACATGACCTTCCACCAGCGCTGCCCCTTGTGCTCGGGCGGCGTCTGGGCGTGCGGTCCTGGGTGCTGCTTGGCCATGTCGGACAGGCCCTCCAGCAGCCACGCGCGGAACCGGCTGCGCGCCGAACCCCCCTCGACCGGTGCGGCGGCGACCACATGTCCTCCCGTCGGCTCCGCCGCCCCGTCGGGCGGGCGGCGGGGTCAGACTATGCGACCGCCTGACCGGAGATCAGTCGCCACGCGCCGCAGGTCAGGACGGCACCCGGAAGCGCTGCGCGCCGTTGCCCGGCGTGCAGGCCTGGAGGACGGGCTGGCGCCCGGCGCCGTTGTCGGTCAGGCAGTACTGCCCCTGGAAGTCCTTGATGTAGTACGTGCCGCCGCCGGCGTCGGCGAGCCGCCAGGAGGTGGTGTTCGGGAACGTGGTGCCGAGCACGACCGGCGGCGCCGAGCCGTCGAAGGTGGCCTGGAAGGCGAGTGCCGGCGAACCCAGGTTGCACACCCGGAACCCGTCGAAGGACCCGAACTCCCGCACCCAGCCGTACTGGCTCCGACCGCCCATCAGCACCGGGGTGTTGTCGGTGAGGCTGTCGGTGGCCGGCCCGAGCTTGCGGCCCGAGCCGACGTTGACGATGTCGCCCCAGTGGTCGCCGCCGCAGTTGGCGGGCCGGGTCGGCCCGGGTGCGGGCGTGGACGGCGCGGGCTGCGCGGTCCGCGTCGGGGTGCTCCCGCCGCCCCCGGCTGCCGCGCCGCCGCCCCCGGCCGCCGCACCGGAGCCCGAGCCCGAGCCCGAACCGGCACCCGAGCCGGAGCCGGTACCCGTACCGGCACCCGCCCCCGCGCCCGTACCCGCGCCGACGCCTCCGGCCGCGGCACCGCCCGCCTCCGCACCCGGCTGCGTCCCGCCCGCCGCCGCGCCGGACGCCGCGCCCGGCGGCACGTCCCCGGCCGCGGAGGGTGCGGCCGAGCCGCCGGGCGCCGTGGACCCCGCCGCGGCACCGGAGCCGGAGCCGCCACCCGGAGTGAGGGGCGCGCTCGCCGTGCCCTGCCGGCCGCCCTGGTCGGTACGGAACGGCGCGGCCTCCACCATCCACACGGTGCCCGCGCCGACCGAGATCACCACCGGCACCACCAGCGGCACCAGGATCCCGCGCCGCCGGGGCCGCCCGCCGCCGGCCTGCGTCGCCGCCTCCACCACCGGCGCCGGGCCCGCGGGCGCGGCCGGCGCGGGCGCGGCAGGCTCCGGCTCCACAGCGGGCACCGGCTCCACGGCGGGCACCGGCTCCACGACCGTCCGACCGGCGGCCGCGGCCCGCGCGGCGGCGGCCATCGCCGCGGCGTCCGGGTGCCGCTCCTCCGGCTCCTTCCGCAGCGCCCGGGCGACGAACGCGCGGACCGCCGGCGGGAAGCCCTCCGGCAGCTCCGGCGCGGGCTCCCGGATGTGCTTGAGCACCACCTCCAGGACCGCTTCGCCGGTGAACGGCGGCTCTCCGGTGAGCAGTTCGTAGCAGACCGCGCCGAGCGAGTAGAGGTCGCTCGCGGGCGTCACCGCCCGGCCCTCGGCCTGCTCGGGCGCCACGTACAGGGCGGTGCCGAGCACCGCGTGGGTGGCGGTGATCTTCGTCCCGCCCTCGGCGCGGGCGATGCCGAAGTCCGTGACGGTGATCCGCCCGTCCCGGCGCAGCATCAGGTTGGAGGGCTTGATGTCGCGGTGCACCACGTCCTTGCCGTGCGCCTCGTGCAGCGCCTCGGCTGCCTGGGCGACCAGGTCGAGGGCCTGCTCGACGGGCAGTGGGCCACGCGCGGCCAGCACCTCGTGCAGCGGCTCGCCCTCGACCAGCTCCATCACGATGTACGCGGCCGGACCGCTGCCGGGTCCGGTCTCGCTCTCGCCGTAGTCGTGGACGTCGACCACGCCGGGGTGGCTCAGCCCGGCGACGATCCGCGCCTCACGGCGGAAGCGCCGGGCGAAGCGCTCGTCGTCCAGCAGGGCGGGGAGCAGGATCTTCACCGCGACCCGGCGTTCCAGCACCCCGTCCTCGGCCTGCCAGACGTCGCCCATCGCGCCGCCGCCGATCCGCTCGACGAGCGTGTAGCGCCCGCCCAGCACGGTGCCCCGACCCCACATGCCAGCCCCCGTTGTCATGTCCCACTGAAGATCCGTCAGCTCGCGGTCAGTCTGCCAGAGCCGCCCGGGTACACCAACGGCCGCCCCGGCGGGCGGGATCGGACCGGTCGCAGCATGATCGCGGCGTGGGGTCCGACCGAGAGGAGCACACCGTGAACGACGACGTGGCGGCGCTGGACGGCGAGACCGGCACTCCCCAGGAGTGGTTCTTCTGCCTGGACCACCACCGGGTGGAGCGCGACTACCAGTGCCCGGTCACCTCCCTGCTGGGACCGTTCCCGAGCGCCGAGGTGGCCGGGCACGCCCTGCAGCGGGCCGAGCACAACAACGCGGTCTGGCGGTCCGATCAGGACTGAGGCCGCGCCCGTCGCCCCGGCCGGTCCGGGGCCGGCACTCCCGTACGCTCGCCTCCATGAACGATCGGCCGGCCCTGGACCTGAACCTGCTGCGCACGTTCCTCGCCGTCCACCGCTCCGGCTCCTTCACCGCCGCCGCCCAGCAGCTCGGCCTCTCCCAGTCCACCGTCACCGCGCAGGTCCGGGCCCTGGAGGAGCGACTGGGCGGCCCGCTCTTCGAGCGCCGGGCCCGCGGCGCCGCCCCGCTGCCGCACGCCGACGCCCTCGCCGTCCGCGTCGCCGGCCCGCTGGACGCGCTCGCCGGCACGATCGGCGGATCCCCGGACGCCGGGCCGGAGCCGGTCCGCCTCGCCGGGCCCGCCGAGTTCCTCGGGACGGTGCTGCTCCCCGCGCTCGCCCCGCTGGTCGCCGACGGCGTCCGGATCGAGGTCGCCACCGGCCTGACCGACCCGCTGCTGACCGCGCTGCGCGCCGGCCGGCACGACCTGGTCGTCGCCACCCAGCGCCCGCGCGGCCGCACCCTGTACGCCGAACCGCTCGCCGACGAGGAGTTCGTCCTGGTCGCCGCCCCCGTCTGGGCGGACCGGCTGGCCGGCCGCGAGCTGCCCGGCGCGCTCGACCGCGTCCCGCCGGTCGGGTACGCCGCGGACCTGCCCATCCTGCGCCGCTACTGGCGGCACGTGTTCGACCGCCGGCTGCAGACGGCGGCCGCGCTCACCGTGCCCGACCTGCGCGGCGTGCTGGCCGCGGTGGCCGCCGGCGCCGGCTGGACGGTCCTGCCGTCCTACCTGTGCCGGGCCGAACTCGCCTCCGGCGCCCTGCGGGTGCTCCACCACCCCGAGGACCCGCCGATCAACACCGCCTACCTGGTGCAGCACCCCACCGGCTCCGCCAACCCGCACACCGCCCTGGTCCGCGAGCGGCTGCTGGCCGCCGCCCGCGCGCAGTGACCGCACCGCCCCCGGAGGACCGCTTGCACCCCGAACCGCCGCTCTTCCTGCTCGGCCGGCTCGGCCCGTACTTCACCGTGCGCGCCGGCGACGCGCCGCCGCCCGGCTTCCGGCCGCTGCGCGAGCTGTACGCACCCGGACCCGGCACCCCGCTCGCCGCCAAGTTCGCTGCCGCCGCACGGCAGTTGGGCACCAGGGAGGCACGGGTCGCCGTCTCGGTGGTGCACCTCGGCCTCGCCGCCCGGCTCTGGTCGGTCGCCCTCGGCCACGCCGCACTCACCGGGGCCGTGCCCGAACTCGGCCCGGACCTGGCCCACTTCCACCTGCCGCCGACCGGACCGCTCGACCTCTGGCTGCCACCCGCGCCCGGCGCCCCGGCGCCGGACCCCGCCGAGGAGCTGCACCGCGCCGTCACCACCGCCAACCTCGGCCCGCTCTCCGACGCCGTCCGCTCCCACGCCCCGCTGGCGACCCGCCTGCTCGACGGCAACAGCGCCTCCGCGCTGGCCGGCGCCGCCCGGATGATCACCGCCGACCCCGTCCTGCGGCAGGCCGGCGCCGCCCGCGCCGCCGACTCCCTGGTCCGCTCCCTGCTGGAGCGCCCGCCGCTGCTCGGCACCGGCACCCTCGCCCCCGGCGGTCCACCGCGCTTCCGGCGCACCTCCTGCTGCCTGTACTACCGCGTCACCGGCGGCGGCATCTGCGGCGACTGCGTCTTCGACCGGGCGCCGGCCCGCAATCCTCAACCACATGGTTGAACGTCTGCCGCGGGGCACGTATCGTCAACCACATGGTTGAAGGTGCTCCGGCGCTGGACGCGGTCTTCCACGCCCTCGCGCACGACGCGCGACGGGACATGCTGCGCCGGCTCGCGGCCGGCGAGCTCACCGTGGGAGAACTCGCCGCGCCGCTGCAGATGTCCCTCGCGGCGGCGTCGAAGCACGTGAAGGTGCTCGAACAGGCCGGGCTCGTGCGACGGACCGTCACCGGCCGCCGCCACCTGTGCCGCCTGCGGCCCGGCCCGCTCTCCGACGCGGCCGCGTGGCTGCGCTTCGCCGAGCGCTTCTGGGACGAGCGCCTCGACTCCCTGCAGGACGTTCTGGAGCAAGCGACCGCTCTCGACGAGGAGGCCCAGCATGCCGTCCGCCACCGTTCCCTTCCCGACGATCAGGCGTGAGCGCACGCTCGCCGCGCCGCCGCACGCCGTCTACCGGGCCTGGCTCGATCCGCAGCTCGTCCGCCGGTGGCTGGCCCCGGGCGGGCCGGCACCGGTCCGGGCCGAGATCGACGAGCGGGTCGGCGGCCGCTACCGGGTCCATCAGCCCCGGCCGGACGTGCCGGTCGACGGCTTCGAGGCCGAACTGCTGGAGCTGGTGCCGGACGAGCGGATCGTCCTGCGCTGGGGCTTCACCGGCTCCGGCCGCGAGGAGGGGCCGCACTTCGACTCACTGCTGACGGTCACCCTGCACCCGGCTCCCGGCGGCGGCACCCGCTTGGTCCTGCTGCACGAGCACCTGGGGGCCCTCGCCGAGGCCCTGCCCGAGGCCGCCTCGCAGGCGGCCGGCGGCTGGGACGCCCTGCTCGACCGCCTGGCCGCGGCGGTGGCGGCGTGAACCCCGGCGTGGACTCCGCCGTGAACCCCGGCGCGAACCCCGACCTGCGGCCGGCCACCTCGGCGCTGGCGGAGCTCGTCCGCGGCGTCCGGGACGAGCAGCTCGGCCTGCCGACGCCCTGCGGCGGGCTGACCGTCGGCGAACTGCTCGACCACATCGACGGCCTGTGCGTCGCGTTCGCCGCCGCGGGCACCAAGACGCAGCACCCGGACGGCGGCCGGGCCCGGGTGCCGGACGCGTCCCGGCTCGGCACCGACTGGCGGGAGCGGCTGCCGCGGCGGCTGGACGCACTCGCCGAGGCCTGGCACCCCGCGGCCGCCTGGGAGGGCAGCACCCGGATCGGCGGCGGCGAGATGCCGGCCGCGGCGGCCGGCGCCTCCGCCGTGGACGAGGTCGTGGTGCACGGCTGGGAGCTCGCCGTCGCGACCGGCCGGCACTACCCGGGCGAGGACCCGGCCCTGGCCGGGGCGGTGGCCGCGGCCCTCGGCTGGGTCCACGCGGTGGTCGACCGGCAACCGGACGGCATCCCGGGCCTGTTCGGCCCGCCGGTGCCCACCTCCGACGACGCCTCGCCGTTCACCCGGTTGCTCGCCCTGACCGGCCGTTCCCCGGCCTGGCAGCCGGTCGACGCCGCGGGCTGATCCCCTCGGCCGCCTACTCCTGGTCGTCCCGGGGCGGCGCGGGCCTGGTGTGGAGGACCTCGCGGGCCTGCTCCGCGGCGCGGGCGATGCTCTCCGAGATGAAGTCGACGAAACGGGCGATGTTCTCCAGCCGCTCGGCGGCCGGCGTCTCCGGGCCGAGGACGGCGACGCCCTGCCGGGCGGTGGCGACGAGTTCGGCGGTGGAGCGGGCGGTGGCCATGGTGGAGCGGTACCAGACGTCGTCGTCGACGATGTACCGCTCCCGGCGCCGCTCGTCGCGCTCCCGCCGGACCAGCCCCTGGCCGTCGAGGAAGGCGACCGCCTTGGAGACCGACGCCGGGCTGACCTGGAGGCGCTGGGCGAGCTCGGAGGCGCCGAGGCTGCCGGTGTCGCTGGTGTAGAGCGCGACCAGGATCCGGGCGGGCATCTTGGACATGCCCGAACCCATCAGCACCGTGGTGAACACCTCCTCGTACGCGCGCACCGCCTCGGAGTCGCGCCCGTACGGCTGCGCGGGCGCCTTGGGGCCGCGTGCGGCCGCGGGCCGGCGGCGGTGGGCCCGCTGCTCGGTGGCGCGGTGGGCGAGGTCGGCACGGTAGCCGTTGGGGCCGCCGTTGCGCATCACCTCGCGGGTGACCGTCGAGGTGGGCCGGTCGAGCCGCCGGGCGATCTCCGCGTAGGCGAGGCCGTCGGCCAGGCCCAGCGCGATCTGCTGGCGTTCCGGCTGGGTGAGTCTGCCTCCCGGCATCGCGGTCTCCTTCATGGTCCGTGGTGGCGGCCAGCATAGCGTTCACTCTCTTTCCATTGCAACGCACGCCTGGCCTGACGTTGCGTTGTTTCCAGCCCCATTGCAACAATTTCACCACTTTAACCTGCATCGATGCCTAAATATCGCAACGAATTCGTTGCCAGTTCCCTGATCGCAACGTAGCGTTTCCAGCATCAGAAACGCCGCTCCGCAGAGACGGGACCCAGAGATGCAGACCTTCGCCACCACCGCCCCGATCACCACCGTCATCGACCTGCCGGCCGGCCGGATCCGCCTCGTGGCGGACGACCGCGCCGACGCCACCGTCGAGGTCCGGCCCGCCGACGCCGCGAAGGGCCGCGACGTCACCGCCGCCGAGCGGACCTCGGTCGACTACGCCGGCGGCGTGCTGCGGATCGCCGCCGCCCCGGCCCGGCACCGGCTCGTGGGCCCCATCGGCAGCGTCGAGATCACCGTCCGGCTGCCGGCCGGCTCGCACGTCGAGGCGAAGGTCTCCGACGCCGACGTGCGCGGCACCGGCCGGCTCGGCGACGTCACCCTGACCGCCGACCGCGCCGCGGTCGAGCTCGCCGAGACCGCGGCCGCCCACCTCACCGTGCTGGCCGGCGACATCACCGTCGGCCGGCTCGGCGGCCCGGCCGGGATCAGCACCGACCACGGCGACATCGGCGTGGCCAAGGCGGTGCACGGCGCGGTCGTGCTGCGCACCCGGTCCGGCGACGTGACGGTGGGCGCCGCCCGCGGCGTCTCCGCCGTCCTCGACGCCGGCACCGGCCACGGCCGGATCGGCAACGCCCTCCGCAACGACGGCACTCCCGGCCTCACCATCAGCGCCACCACCGGCCACGGCGACATCACCGCCCGCAGCCTCTGAGCCGGCGGCGCCCCCGCCTCCCCCACCACTCCCGAAAGGCAGCCACCCCCATGAACACCTCCATGAGCACCGCGCACTCCCCCTGGTCCGGCACGGTCGCGATCGAGGACACCGCCCTCGCGGTCACCGACACCGGCGGCACCGGCCGCCCGGTGGTCTACCTCAACGGCTCGTACGCCGACCAGTCGCACTGGCGCCGGGTGATCGCCGAACTCGGCGACGGCTTCCGGCACATCAGCTACGACGAGCGCGCCCGCGGCAGGTCCCGGACCTCCTCGGACTACTCCTTCGAGGCCTGCCTGCGCGACCTCGACGCGGTGCTCACCGCGCGGGGCGTGGAACGGCCGATCCTGATCGGCTGGTCCTACGGCGCGGCCCTGGCGATCCACTGGGCCGCACGGCACCCGGACCGGGTCGCCGGGGTGGTCTCCGTCGACGGCGCCCTCCCGCACGAGTGGCTGACCGAGGAGACCAAGGTGCAGATCCGCAGGCTGTTCCGCCGGCTCAGCCCGCTCTTCCCGGTCGCCCGCCGGATCGGCATGGCCGCGCGGATGAGCGCCGCGCAGCACGCCGAGATCAACATCGAGATCAACGAGCTGCTCGCACCGGCCGCCATCGACCCGGTCTTCGACCGGGTGAGCACACCGGTCCGGTACGTGCTCGCCACCGGCGGCAACCTCGGCGGCGAGGCCGGGCTGATGGAGTCGATCCGCGCCAACATCGAACCGGTGCTGGCCCGTCGGCCCAACATCCGGGTCTCCGCCAAGGTCCCCAGCAACCACTCGAAGATCCTGCGCAAGGACTTCCGGGCGCTGGCCGAGGCGGTCCGCGAGGTCGCCGCCGTCCGGGAGCTCCCGCTCGGCTGACCCCCGTGGCGAACGGCACCGCCGTCCGCCACGGGGTCCTACTCCCGCACGGTGTCCGCCAGTTGCCGGGCCAGCACCGCCGGTGCCGTCACCAGCGAGGGCCCGTACCAGGTCAGGTGGCGGCCGCCGACCAGGGCCGCCGGCACCCCGGGGAAGGCCTCCGGTCCGTCCGTCGCCGTGAAGCGGTACGGCTCGTCCGGCAGCACCACCAGCTCCGGCCCCGATGCCCGCAGCTCCTCCAGCGGAACGGCCGGGTAGCGCTCCGCGTGGTCCGCGTACAACTGCTCGACGCCGAGCCGGCGCAGCAGGTCCCCGGCGAAGGTGTCGCGGCCCAGCACCATCCACGGCCGCCGCCAGATCGGCACCACCGCCCGGACCGGCTCGCCCGCCGGCCGCGGAAGCCCGGCCCACGCCCGGCGCGCCTCGGCGAGCCAGGGCTGCGCGGGCAGTCCGCACGCGCCGGCCAGCATCCGCTCCAGCGAGTCGAACGCCTCGTCCAGCGTCCGGATCCGGGTCACCCAGACCGGCACCCCGGCGGCCCGGAGCGCGTCGAGTTCGACCGCCCGGTTCTCCTCCTCGTTGGCGACCACCAGGTCCGGCCGCAGCGCGACGATCCGCGCCACGTCCGGGTTCTTGGTGCCGCCGATCCGCGCCACGTCCAGCTCCGCCGGGTGGCTGCACCAGTCGGTGGCGCCGACCAGCAGGCCGGGCGCGCTCTCGGCGATCGCCTCGGTGAGCGAGGGCACCAGGGACACCACCCGGCGCACCGCGCCGAGCCGGACCCCGGCGCCCAGGTCGTCCCGCAGCAACCGCTCCCCGCCGGTGGCGGCGTCGGAGGCGGAGTCGGGGGCGGACGCGCCGTCGGGGGCGGACGCGCCGTCGGGGGCGGACGCGTCGTCGGGGGCGGGTGCGGAACCGGTGGCGGACACGGTCCGACCCTACGCCACCCGCACCGCCGACCCATCGGCCGTCCGATACCACCCATCGGCCCGCGCATTGGCGGGCCCGCGGGTACCCGGCCTACGGTCGAGGACGTACCCGTACCGACCGCGCACCAGACGAGCGGAGCAGCACCCGATGTCAAAGATCCTTTTCGTGATGACCGGCGCCGACCACTGGACCCTGGCCGACGGCACCGAGCACCCGTCCGGCTACTGGGCGGAGGAGGCGGTGACCCCGTACGAGGCGTTCACCGCCGCCGGGCACCAGGTCGTCGTCGCCACCCCGGGCGGGGTGGTCCCGACCGTCGACCGGGGCAGCCTGTCGCCCGAGGCCAACGGCGGACCGGAGGGCGCCGCCCGGATCGAGCGGGCGCTCGCCGCGATGCCCGAGCTGCGGCAGCCGATCGGCCTGGACGAGGTGAAGCTCGACGAGTACGCGGCCGTGTTCTACCCGGGCGGCCACGGCCCGATGGAGGACCTGTCGGCGGACCCGGACTCCGGCCGCCTGCTGGTCGACGCGCTGGCGTCCGGCCGCCCGCTGGGCGTGGTCTGCCACGGTTCGGCCGCGCTGCTCGCGGCGGTCACCGCGGACGGCACCAACGCCTTCGCCGGCTACCGGGCGACCTCGTTCAGCAACACCGAGGAGACGCTGGCCGGCCTCGCCGAGCGGGCGGCGTGGCTGCTGGAGACCCGCCTGGTCGAGGCGGGCGTGGACGTCCGCAACGGCGAGCCGTGGGCCCCGCACGTGGTGGTCGACCGCAACCTGGTCACCGGGCAGAACCCGGCCTCCTCCGCACCGGTCGCGGCCGAGCTGCTCGGCAAGCTGGCCTGACCGCCCGGGACGGCCCGGAGCGGGCGCACACCGCCCGGAACGCACGGATGCCCGGCAACCCCTGGGGGTTGCCGGGCATCCGCCGCGTCCACCGGTCACTGCGGAGGTTCGTCGCGGAACTGCTCCTTGGCCTTGTCCTGAGCCATGTCGACCTGGCCGCTGTACTGGCCGCCGGTCCTCTCGTCGGCCATGTCACCGGCCTTGTCCACGGCCTTGTCGGCCTGGTCCTCGTGGCCCTTGAGCATCTGCTTGAGCTTGTCCATCATCGACATCCTGGTGCCTCCTCGGCGGTGACCCCCGCTCCCACCTTCACCGCAGGAGCAGGGGTCCGCCCAGGTAGTACGCCATCCGTGTGACGGACGCCGGGCCCGGGGGCCGGGTCAGACCGCCGGGGCCGGGAAAGTCGGGTACTCGACGCCGGAGACGTGCTGGACGACCCGGACCACCTGGCAGGAGTAGCCGAACTCGTTGTCGTACCACAGGTAGAGGATGGCGTTGTCGCCCTCCACCTTCAGCGCACCGGCGTCCACGATCGAGGCGTGCCGCGAGCCGATGAAGTCGCTGGAGACCGCGTCCGGCGCCGTGGTGAAGTCGATCTGGCGCTTCAGCGGCGAGGTCAGCGAGATGTTCCGCAGGTACTCCAGGACGTCCTCGCGGTCCGTCTCGGTGGCCAGCTGCAGGTTCAGGATCGCGATCGAGACGTCCGGCACGGGGACGCGGATCGAGCTGCCGGTGATCTTCGCCTTGAGCTCCGGCAGGGCCTTGGCGACGGCCGAGGCGGCACCGGTCTCGGTGATCACCATGTTCATCGGCGCGGAACGGCCGCGACGGTCGGCCTTGTGGAAGTTGTCCAGCAGGTTCTGGTCGTTGGTGAACGAGTGGACGGTCTCCACGTGGCCGCGGAGCACGCCGTACTTGTCCGCCATCGCCTTCAGCGGCGGGACGATCGCGTTGGTGGTGCAGGACGCGCAGGAGATGATCTGCTCGTCCGGCTTCACGGTGTCGTGGTTGACGCCGTGCACGATGTTCGGGACGTCGCCCTTGCCCGGGGCGGTCAGCACGACCTTGGCGATGCCGGGGCGCAGGTGCTTGGACAGGCCCTCGCGGTCGCGCCAGCGGCCGGTGTTGTCGATCAGGATCGCGTCCTTGATCCCGTACGCGGTGTAGTCCACCTCGGACGGGTCGTTGGAGTAGATCACCTGGATCTCGTTGCCGTTCGCGACGATCTTGTTGTTGGCCTCGTCCACCGTGATGGAGCCCGAGAACTGGCCGTGGATCGAGTCGCGGCGCAGCAGCGAGGCGCGCTTCACCAGGTCGTCGCCACCGCTGTTGCGGACCACGATCGCGCGCAGCCGCAGGCCGTTGCCGCCGCCGGCCTTCTCGACCAGCAGGCGGGCCAGCAGGCGGCCGATCCGGCCGAAGCCGTACAGCACGACGTCGCGGCCCTCGCGGCGCTCCAGCTTGTTGTCACCCAGCGCACCCGCCACCGCCTGCGCGGTGAACTCCTCCACCGACAGACCGCGGTCGTCGGACTTGTACATCGCGGCGAGCATGCCGATGTCGATCTGGGAGGGGCCGAGGTCCAGCGTGGTGAGCGCGCTCAGGAACGGCAGCGTCTCGGTGACCGACAGCTCCTCGCCGTCGATCTGGCGGGCGAATCGGTGAGTCTTCAGGATGCTGATCACCGACTTGTTCACCAGGGAACGGCTGTGGACCAGGACGTTCACGTCCCGCTCCCGGTGCAGTCGCCCAATGATCGGGATCATCGACTCCGCGATCTCCTCGCGGTTGATCCAGTCCGTGAACACGTCGTCGTTGACAGTCACAAGTCCATCTTTCGAGCTAGAGGAGGGTGGGGCCATGTTAACGTTCGAGCCTTTTCCGCTGACCAGCGGCCTACGTCACACTCCACCCCGTCCGCCCGGCCGGCCCGCGGGGCCACTCCTCGGCTACCGGCAACTTCCCGGCCGCTGAGCTCGGTTGACGGGCCGTGGACGGGGTCCCCGGCCCGGCCCGGCGGGGGTGCCGACGTGGCCGAATTCACAGCAAGGCTGCGGACCCCGCGGTCACCGAGCGTGCCGGGCCCGGCGCCCGCCGGTGGAAATGTCCACTCCCGGTCACTCCCGGCCGCTCCGTCGCCGCTCCGGCCGCTCCCGGACCGGCGACGGACGGTTGCCGACGCCCGCGGCGCCCGCGGGCCGGACCGTCGGGATCCCGGCCATCCGGACGGACCGCGGACCGACCCTCCACAGGCGCCATTGTTAACGCTAACAATTAGTCCGTCAACCCCCTCCGCAGGCGCCGCCTGTGAGACCTAACGGTGATCCCGACAACCCTTGACGGGGTTTCTGTGAGCGTTAACACTCGTGAAACGCCGAGGCCGCGCGCCGATCGCGGCACATCACTGGAGGAACTGTGCGCAAGCTTTCGATGGCCCTCGCCGCTGCGGGCCTCACGCTGTCCCTGGCCGCCTGCGGCCAGAGCGCCAACGGCGTCGGGGACGGCGCCTCGGGCGCGGCCAAGGGAGACGCCAAGGGCGGGCTGGTGGGCATCGCGATGCCCACCAAGTCGTCGGAGCGGTGGATCAACGACGGCAACAACATGGTCAAGGAGTTCCAGGCCAAGGGGTACAAGACCGACCTGCAGTACGGCGACAACGTGGTGGAGAACCAGGTCGCCCAGCTCGAGAACATGATCACCAAGGGTGCGAAGCTCCTGGTGGTCGCCGCCATCGACGGCTCCTCGCTGACCAACGTGCTGCAGAAGGCGGCCGACGCCCACATCCCGGTGATCTCCTACGACCGGCTGATCCGCGGCACCAAGAACGTCGACTACTACGCGACCTTCGACAACTACAAGGTCGGTGTCCTCCAGGGCACCTACATCGCCGACAAGCTGGGCCTGAAGGACGGCAAGGGCCCGTTCAACGTCGAGCTGTTCGCCGGCTCGCCGGACGACAACAACGCGAACTTCTTCTTCAACGGTGCGATGAGCGTGCTCAAGCCGTACATCGACGAGAAGAAGGTGGTCGTGCAGTCCGGCCAGACCGCCTTCAACCAGGTCGCCACGCTGCGCTGGGACGGCGGGGTGGCGCAGTCGCGGATGGACAACCTGCTGAGCAAGTCGTACACCTCGGCCCGGGTCGATGCCGTGCTGTCGCCGTACGACGGCATCTCGATCGGCATCCTGTCCTCGCTCAAGGGCGTCGGCTACGGTACGGCGGGCAAGGCGCTGCCGATCGTCACCGGTCAGGACGCCGAGCTGGCCTCGGTGAAGTCGATCATCGCCGGCGAGCAGACCCAGACCGTCTACAAGGACACCCGCGAACTGGCCAAGGTGGCCGTGCAGATGGGCGACGCGGTGCTCACCGGCGGCAAGCCGGAGGTCAACGACACCACCCAGTACGAGAACGGCGCCAAGACGGTGCCCGCCTACCTGCTGCAGCCGGTCAGCGTCGACAAGGAGAACTACTCGAAGGTGCTGGTGGACAGCGGCCAGTACAGCGCGGACCAGCTCAAGTAACGGACCGAAGCGGTGCGGTGGGCGGGTCGGCGAGCCGCCCCGCCCACCGCACCCCCAGAGATACGGATGGCGCAACCATGGCCGGACCGGTCCTCGAGATGCGTTCGATCAGCAAGTCATTCCCGGGCGTCAAGGCGCTCTCCGACGTCAACCTCAGCGTAGCCGCCGGCGAGGTGCACGCCATCTGCGGTGAGAACGGCGCCGGCAAGTCCACCCTGATGAAGGTGGTCAGCGGCGTCTACCCGCACGGCAGCTACGAGGGCGAGATCCTCTTCGAGGACGAGCCCTGCCGGTTCAAGGACATCCGCGCCAGCGAGCAGCGCGGCATCGTCATCATCCACCAGGAGCTCGCCCTGGTGCCGTACCTGTCGATCGCCGAGAACATCTTCCTCGGCAACGAGCACGCCAAGCGCGGCGTGATCAGCTGGAACCGCACCCTCACCCACGCCAAGGAGCTGCTGGAGCGGGTCGGCCTGCACGACAGCCCGCAGACCCGGATCGCCGACATCGGCGTGGGCAAGCAGCAGCTCGTCGAGATCGCCAAGGCCCTGGCGAAGGAGGTGAAGCTGCTGATCCTGGACGAGCCGACCGCCGCGCTGAACGACGAGGACAGCCGCAAGCTGCTCGACCTGATCCTGGAGCTCAAGGCGCAGGGCATCTCCTGCATCATCATCTCGCACAAGCTGAACGAGATCGCCCGGGTCGCCGACTCGGTGACCATCCTGCGCGACGGCCGGACCATCGAGACCATCGCGATCGGCGCCGAGGGCATCTCCGAGGACCGGATCATCCGCGGCATGGTCGGCCGCGACCTGGAGCACCGCTACCCCGAGCGGACCCCGCAGATCGGCGAGGTCGCCTTCGCGGTCGAGAACTGGACCGTGCAGCACCCGATCGACCACCAGCGCAAGGTGGTCGACAACGCCTCCCTGAACGTTCGGCGCGGCGAGATCGTCGGCATCGCCGGCCTGATGGGCGCCGGGCGCACCGAGCTCGCGATGAGCGTCTTCGGGCGCTCCTACGGCCGGTACACCGGCGGCCGGGTGCTGCTGGACGGGCGCGAGGTGCGCACCCGCACGGTGCCGGAGGCGATCGCGCACGGCCTCGCGTACGTCACCGAGGACCGCAAGCAGCTCGGGCTCAACCTGAGCGACAACATCAGCCGGAACATCTCGCTGAGCGCGCTCGGCAAGGTGGCCAGGCGCGGCTGGGTGAACCAGCACGAGGAGCGGCGGGTCGCCGAGTCCTACCGGAAGACCATGAACATCAAGGCTCCCTCGGTGTTCGCGGAGACCGGGAAGCTCAGCGGCGGCAACCAGCAGAAGGTCGTCCTCAGCAAGTGGATCTTCGCCGGTCCCGAGGTGCTGATCCTGGACGAGCCGACCCGCGGCATCGACGTCGGCGCCAAGGCGGAGATCTACACGGTGATCGCCGACCTCGCCGAGCAGGGCAAGGCGGTGCTGGTGATCTCCTCCGAGCTGCCGGAACTCCTCGGCCTGTGCGACCGGATCTACACCATGGCCGAGGGCCGGATCACCGGCGAGGTGGACCGCGCCGACGCCACCCAGGAATCCCTGATGCGACTCATGACGATGAGCGCCGTACCCCACGACGAGCAGGTGTAAGGGCATGACCCAGACCGAGACCACCCCGCAGACCCCGCCCGCCGGTGCGTCGGCGCCCGCCCGCCGATCGGTCGGCGAGGTGCTGGGCTCCGCGCTGCGCGGCAACGTCCGCCAGTACGGCATGCTGGTCGCGCTCGCGCTGATCGTGGTGCTGTTCCAGATCTGGACCGACGGCATCCTGCTGCAGCCGCTGAACATCACCAACCTGATCCAGCAGAACGGCTACATCCTGATCCTGGCCATCGGCATGATGATCGTCATCATCGCCGGGCACATCGACCTCTCGGTCGGTTCGCTGGCGGCGTTCGTCGGCGCGGCGGCCGCCGTGATGATGGTCAAGCACCAGGTGCCGTGGCCGGTCGCGCTGGTCGCCGCGCTGCTGATCGGTGCGGCGGCGGGTGCCTGGCAGGGCTTCTGGATCGCCTACATCGGCATCCCGTCGTTCATCGTGACGCTGGCCGGCATGCTGCTGTTCCGCGGCGGCACCCAGATCCTGCTGCAGGGCCAGTCGGTGGCACCGTTCCCGACCGGCTTCCAGAAGATCAGCAGCGGCTTCCTGCCGGAGGTCGGACCGCAGACCAACTACCACAACCTGACCCTGCTGCTCGGCCTCGCAGTGCTCGCGATCTCCGTCCTGCAGGAGGTGCGCGGACGGCGCCAGGCCGCCTCGCACGGCCTGGAGGTGCTGCCCGTCGGCCTGTTCGCGGCCAAGCTGGTCGCGATCGCGGCGGCGGTGCTGGTGTTCACGCTGCTGCTGGCCAGCTACCACGGTGTGCCGATCGTGCTGCTGATCCTCGGCGCGCTGCTGGTCGGCTTCGGTTACGTGATGCGCAACTCCATCCTCGGCCGCCACACCTACGCGATCGGCGGCAACGAGGCGGCGGCCAAGCTGTCCGGTGTGAAGAGCAAGCGGGTGGTCTTCCTCGCCTTCGTCAACATGGGCGTGCTGGCCGCGCTGGCCGGCCTGGTCTTCGCCGCGCGGTTGAACGCCGGCACCCCGCAGGCGGGCATCAACTTCGAACTGGAGGCCATCGCCGCGGCGTTCATCGGCGGCGCCTCCGCGACCGGCGGCGTCGGCACGGTGCTCGGCGCGATCATCGGCGGCCTGGTGCTCGGCGTGCTCAACAACGGCATGTCGATCGTCGGCGTCGGCACCGACTACCAGCAGGTGATCAAGGGCCTGGTGCTGCTCGCGGCGGTCGGCTTCGACGTCTACAACAAGCGCAAGGTCGGTTCCTGACCCGCTGACCGCGCGGGAGGCCCCCGTCTACGGACGGGGGCCTCCGGCGTAGCCGGACCTGTGGTCGCGACGAGGACGGCCCGGTGGAACCGCTCCACCGGGCCGTCCGTACTTCTACTGCGGCAGTCGGACCACGTCGTAGCTGCTCTGCCGCAGATGGCGGTCGGGGAAGTCGACCGGAACGGGCACCTCGGTGCCGCCGTGCGCGAGGGTGCCGGCCCGGCCGCACGGGGGCGGCCGGGCCGGGGGTGGGGGCTCGGGGGTGGGGGGTCGGGGGTGGGGGTCGTCACTGCCGGTAGAAAGTGGCGTCCTGCTGGGCGAGCGCGGTGGTGACCGGCTGGGTGTACAGCAGGTACTCGTAGTGCCGCAGGTACTGGCCGGGGCTGCTGTACGCCTCGTAGCTCACCCCGGCGGCATCCGCGAGGCCCGACCGCTGGTAGAAGCTGGCGCTGTCCTTGAAGGCGGTGGTGCCGTCGTTCTTCTCCACCCACACCTCGCCGTTCCTGCTGTGCAGGTAGTAGCCGGGGAAGTTGGCGGACTCCAGCGAGACGGTGCCGCTGCCGGACAGGCCGGTGACGGTCCGGAACTGGGAGTCGGCGAGGTTGGCGACGTCGGGCTCCAGCTTCGCCCGGTAGTCCCAGTGCCGGACGAAGTACGTCGGGTAGTTGTACGAGGACAGCCGGATCGGAGTGGCGCCGTCGGCCACCGGGATGCCGAAGTTGGGCGTGCCGTCGGCGTTCCAGTACACCTTCTGCACCCGGGTGCGGCGGTTCGGGTCGTTCAGCGGGTCGCCGGTGATGTCCTTGTACGAGCGGTCGTGGTAGACCATGATGTCGCTCTTGCCGTCCTCGGAGACGGTGAACTGGTTGTGCCCCGGCCCGTACTGCGAGGTGGCCGCGTTGCCGGCGAACACCGGCGAGGTGCTCTTCGTCCACGCCGCCGGGTCGAGCAGGTCCGCGGTGGCCGAGGCGGTCAGCATGCCCAGGCAGTAGTTGCTGTCGGTGGCCGACGCCGAGTAGGTCAGGAAGACCTTGCCGCCGTGCTGGATCAGCGCCGGGCCCTCGTTGACCTTGTAGCCGACCGTCTCCCAGCCGTACGTGGGCACGGTCAGCCGCACCGGGGTGCCGGAGATGGTCCAGGGGTTGCTCAGCTTGGCGATGTAGACGTTGGAGTTGGTGGCGATCGCCGGGTCCTTCTGCGCCCAGCTGAGGTAACGCACGCCGTTGACCGTGAAGGTGGTGGCGTCCAGGGAGAAGGAGTCCATCGGGGTGGCGATCCGCCCCTTCTCCGTCCAGCCGCCGGTCAGCGGGTTGGCGGAGGAGGACTCCAGCACGTACATCCGGATCTTCCACTGGTCGGCGGAGTCGCCGGCCGCGAAGTAGACGTACCACTTGCCGCCGATGTAGTGGATCTCCGGCGCCCAGACGTGGTTGGCCATCGCGCCGCTGGCGTGCTTGGTCCAGATCACCGTCTCGGGGGCACCGGCCAGGCCCTGGATGGTGGTGGCACGGCGCAGGACGATCCGGTCGTACTCGGGGACGGTGGCGGTGAAGTAGTAGTAGCCGTCGGTGTGCTTGTAGATCTGGGCGTCCGCCCGCTGGTTGATCAGCGGGTTGCTGTAGCCGACCGCGGGCGAGGCGGGAACGGCGGCCTGCGCGGCGGGAGCGGGCAGCAGCGGGGCGGCGAGGACGGCGGCCGCAGCGGCGAGCGGGAGTGTGCGCTTCATCGGGTGGGGTCTCCTGGGCGTGTCTTCCGGATCACGTCGGATCAGCGGGCGTCGTTGAGGTGTGTGCATCGGCGGCGCCGGGCGGCGACCGCCCGGCGCCGCCGAAGGACACGCCTCAACCGGCCGTGAGCTGCCACTGCTGGCAGGCGTTGTCGAGCCAGGACCACTGGCGGACGTCCGCGCCGTCGGCGGTGGAGCAGCCGGCGACGTCGGCGACCTTGCCGCTGTTGGCGTTGACCAGGCGCACCCAGCCGCCCTGGTCGCTGACCACCAGGCGGAAGCGCTGGCAGGCGTTGTTCAGCCAGGACCACTGGCGCAGGTCCGCGCCGTCGGCCGTCGAGCAGTCGGCGGTGTCCAGCACCTTGCCGCCGGCCACGTTCACCAGCCGGGAGGTGTCGTCGCCGCGGTCCTCGATCCGCCACTTCTGCGCGGCGGCGCCGTTGCAGGACCACTGCCGGATGTTGGCGCCGTCGGCGGCCGAACCGTTCTCCAGGTCGAGGCACTTGCCGCTGTTGCGGTTGACCAGGGTGTAGCTGGTCGGGGTGGTCGCGGTCTCACCGGACGGCCCTGCCAGCGAGGTGCCGAGCGCGACCGGGGCGCCGAAGTTCGGGGTGCCGTCGGCGTTCCAGCTGAACTTCTGGGCGCGGGTGGTGCGGTTGTTGTCGCAGCCGCCGGAGGCGGAGTCGTTGGCGTGGTAGACGATCCAGCTCTCGGTGCCGTCCGGGGAGGTGAAGAAGCCGTTGTGGCCGGGCCCGTAGACGCCGGCGGCGTCGTCGCGCTGGAAGACCGGCGTGGACTTCTTGGTCCAGGAGGAGGCGAGCAGCGGGTTGCTGCCGGTGAGTTCGAGCCGGCCGAGCTTGTAGTCGGCGGTGGTGCAGTAGCTCGCCGAGTAGACGATGAAGGTCTTGCCGTTGTGGTAGAGCGGCTCCGGGCCCTCGTTGACCGCGGCGCCGGACTTCTCCCAGCTGTAGGTGGGGGTGGAGATCACGCTCAGCGCGCCGCTCACCGTGTACGGGTTGGACATCGGCGCGATGACCAGGTTCTGGGTGCCGCCGCCGAAGGCGCTGCCGAGCAGGTACAGCGAGCCGTTCACCCGGAGCACGCTGCCATCGATCAGCCAGGTGTCGGTGCCCGGCGCGGCGAGGTCGTTCTTGAAGGTGTACGGGCCCATGGGGTCGGTACCGGCGCTCTCGGCGACGTGCAGGCGCTGGGTCGGCCCGTAGTCGCCGACGTTCTGGCCGGCGACGTAGTACAGGTACCAATGGTTGTTGAAGAAGTGCAGCTCCGGTGCCCAGATGTTGCAGCAGCGGTTGGGGTTGCTGTCGCTGAACACCCGCACGCTCGGCGCGGTCGCCAGACCGGCCAGCGTCGGCGACCTGCGCATGGTGATCTCGGAGGTCCAGGACGTGGTCACCAGGTAGTAGTTGCCGCTGTAGTACTCAAGCCACGGGTCGGCACCCTTCTGCGACTTGATCGGGTTGGTGTACGTGCGGCCGGCGGCCGCCGCCGCCGCGGGCTGCGCGGGCACCGCGAGGGAGCTGCACAGCAGGGCGAAGAGGGCGGCCACCGACAGGGCGAGCCAGGTACGCGAACGGGTGGGGGTCACGCGCGGTCCCTTCGGGGGAAGTTGCTCGGTCAACGCTCACAATCTGGTGTCTCGGGGTCCTCGGCACGGTCCACCGAGAACCGGTAGACCGTGCTGGAGCGGTACTCATCGCCGGGCCGCAGCACGGTCGAGGGGTACTCGGGATGGTTCGGCGAGTCGGGGAAGTGCTGGGCCTCCAGCGCGATGCCCGCGTACGCGGGGTAGGGCGCGCCACCCGGGCCGGTCAGCGAGCCGTCGAACTGGTTGCCGGTGTACACCTGCAGTCCGGGCTCGGTGGTCAGACAGTCGAGCCGGCGGCCACTGCCCGGGTGCCACAGGGTGGCCACCCGGCGCAGGCCGGTGCCGTTCGCCCGGAGCACCCAGTTGTGGTCGAAACCGTCGCCCGCCAGCCAGAGTTGGGGGTGCGGTGCGGACAGCCTGCCGCCCAGCCCGGCCGGCCGGGTGAGGTCGAACGGGGTGCCGCTGACCGGTTCGGGCGGCCCGAACGGGATCAGCTCGCTGTCCACCGGCAGGTAGTGGTCGGCCTCCACCCGGATCAGGTGGTCCAGGATGCGGCCGACGCCCTCGCCGGCCAGGTTGACGTACGCGTGGTTGGTCAGGTTGACCACGGTGGGGGCGTCGGTCACCGCCGTGTAGTCGATGCTCAGCGCGCCGTCGCGGTCCAGCAGGTACGTCACGGAGGCCCGGACGGCGCCGGGGAAGCCCTGGTCGCCGTCCGGGCTGTGCAGGGTGAACCGGACGCCGACGCGGTCCTCGTCGCGGACCTCCTCGCCCTCCCACCGGCGGGTGGCGAAGCCGTCCGGGCCGCCGTGCAGGGTGTGGCCGTTGCGCTGGCTCGCCAGCTTGTGCACGGCGCCGTCGAGCGGCAGCTCGCCGCGGGCGACGCGGTTGGCGAAGCGCCCCACGGTCGCACCGAAGTAGCAGGCACCGCCGAGCAGTTCGGCCGGGCCCCGGGCGCCGAGCACGACGTTGGCCAGCCGGCCGTCGCGGTCCGGCGCGTGCAGCGCCTGCAGCCGCGCGCCGAGGCCCAGCACCTCGGCCCGCACGCCGTCCTCGGCGCCGAACACCCAGCGCTCGACCTCGCTGCCGTCCGGCAGCTGCCACGGCGCTTCCTGGCGGATCATCATCGGTGCAACACCTCTCGGGTGGGACGGTCGGCACCCGGCGGCGCAGCCGCCCCGCCGGGCAGCGCCCCGAGCCCCCGGCGGGGGCTCGGGGACGGTCTGCGTCAGAAGCCCTGGGCGAGGCGGTAGTAGGCCTGGTTCCAGCGCAGTTCGCGGGTGAAGCGGCGGATGCTGGTGTCCTGGTCGATCACCACCAGCTCGGTGGCGAGCATCTCGGCGAGGTCCTCCAGTTCCTCGGTGCCCACGGCGCGGGAGAGCACCGTGTGGTGGGGCGCGCCGGCGGTCAGCCACGCCTCGGTGGAGGTCCGCAGGTCCGGGCGGGGCTTCCAGACCGCGCGGGCGACCGGCAGGGCGGGCAGCGGCTCCGCGGGGTCGACCACGTCGATCTCGTTGGCGACCAGCCGGAACCGCTCGCCCATGTCGGCCAGACCGACCACCACCGCGGGGCCCGGCTCGGCGTCGAAGACCAGCCGCACCGGGTCCTCCCGGCCGCCGATCCCCAGCGGGTGCACCTCGCACGACGGCACCGCGGCGGCGATCGACGGACAGACCTCCAGCATGTGCGCGCCCAGGATCACCTCCCGCCCCGGCTCCAGGTGGTAGGTGTAGTCCTCCATGAAGGACGTGCCACCGGGCAGGCCGGAGGCGACCGTCTTCAGGGTCCGCAGCAGCACCGAGGTCTTCCAGTCGCCCTCACCGCCGAAGCCGTAGCCGTCGGCCATCAACCGCTGGACCGCCAGCCCCGGAAGCTGGCGCAGGCCCCCCAGGTCCTCGAAGTTGGTGGTGAACGCCCCGAAGCCGCCCTCCTGAAGGAAGCCCCGCAGGCCGGCCTCGATCCGGGCCGCGTAGCGCAGCGAGGCGTGCCGCTCGCCACCGGGGCGCAGCTCGGGCGCCAGACGGTAGCGCTGGTCGTAGTCCTTGACCAGCTCGGTGACCGCGGCGTCGGCGACCGCGTCCACGGCGGCGACCAGGTCGTTGACGCCGTAGGTGTTGACGGAGACGCCGAAGCGCCGCTGGGCCTCGACCTTGTCGCCCTCGGTGACGGCGACGTCGCGCATGTTGTCGCCGAACCGGGCCAGGCGCAGGGTGGCGAGTTCGGCGCGGCCGGCGGCCGCGCGGGCCCAGGCGCCGACCCGGCGCGCCACGGTCGGGTCGGAGACGTGGCCGGCGACGGTCTTGCGGGAAACACCGAGGCGGGCCTGCACGAAGCCGAACTCGCGGTCGCCGTGGGCGGCCTGGTTCAGGTTCATGAAGTCCATGTCGATGGTGGACCAGGGCAGTTCACGGTTGGCCTGGGTGTGCAGGTGGAGCAGCGGCTTGCGCAGCGCGTCCAGGCCGGCGATCCACATCTTCGCCGGGGAGAAGGTGTGCATCCAGGCGATCAGGCCGATGCAGGTGTCGTCGGCGTTGGCGTCCAGGCAGATCCGGCGGATCGCGTCGGCGTCGGTGAGGACCGGCTTCCAGACGATCCGCACCGCCACGGCCGGATCGGCGTCCAGCTGGTCGGCGATGGCGCGGGACTGGTCGGCGACCTGGCGCAGGGTGTCCTGGCCGTAGAGGCCCTGGCTGCCGGTGAGGAACCAGATCTCGCGGCCTGCGAATGCGTGGGTCATCGGGGTTCGGCTCCTTAGCGGGCAGCGGGCTGCTGGCCGTAGACGTGCTGGTAGCGGTGGTTGAGGTGGTCGATGTCGGCCTGCGCGATCGGCACCGGCTCGCCCAGCTGGCGACAGATGTGCACGGTGCGGGCCACGTCCTCGCACATCACCGCGGCCTTCACCGCGGCCTTCGCGTCCGCTCCGATGGTGAACACGCCGTGGCTCTTCATCAGCACCGCCGGCGAGCGGTGACCGGTCAGGGTGTCCACGATGCCCCGGCCGATCGAGTCGTCACCGATCAACGCGAACGGGCCGACGGGGATCTCCGCGCCGAACTCGTCCGCCATCGCGGTCAGCACGCACGGCACCGCCTCACCCCGGGCGGCCCAGGCACTGGCATACGTGGAATGGGTGTGCACCACACCCCCCACCCCGGGCATCGCGCGATACACGTAGGCGTGCGCGGCCGTGTCCGAGGACGGCGAATGCTCACCCTCCACGACATTGCCGTCCAGATCGCACAGGATCATGCTCGCCGGCGTCAGCTCGTCGTAGGACACACCGCTGGGCTTGATGACCATCAGGTCCTCACCCGGCACCCGCGCGGACACGTTCCCCGCCGTCCACACCACCAGCCCGTAACGGACCAGCTCCTGATGCAGATCACTCACCTGACGGCGAATCAGTTCAATGGTGTCGCTCATGGGTGTGTCAGTCCTCGCTGTCGGTCGGGGCAGACGGGGCGACCAGCACGGCCGGTGCGGCCGGTGCGGCCGGTGCGGCCGGTGCGGTGGGTGCGGCCGGTGCGGCCGGTGCGGCCGGTGCGGTGGGTGCGGCCGGTGCGGTGGGTACGGTCGGGGCGGTGGGTGCGGTCAGTGCCGCGTTGCGGATGCGGCGCAGGCGGTGGAGCTGCTTGTCGGGGCCGGTGCCGAAGTGGTCGTGCAGGGCCCGGTACTCGGCGAACAGCGCGTCGTAGGCGTCCGCGCGGGCGGTGTCGGGCCGGTAGGCGGCGCGCTCGACCCGGCCCATCGCCGCGGCGGCGGCCCGCACGTCCCGATGGGCGCCGGCCGCGACAGCGGCGTGGATCGCCGAGCCCAGCGCCGGGCCCTGCTCGGAGAGCGCGAGCGAGACCGGCCGGCGCAGCACGTCCGCGTAGATCTGCATGAGCAGGGTGTTCTTCTTCAGGCCGCCGGTGACCACGAACTCGGTGACCGGCACGCCGCCGGCCTCGAGTGCTTCGACGATCACGCGGGTGCCGTAGGCGGTGGCCTCCAGCAGGGCGCGGTAGATCTCCTCGGGGCGGGTGGCCAGGGTCAGGCCCACGATCACGCCGGACAGGTGGTGGTCGACCAGGGTGGAGCGGTTGCCGTTCATCCAGTCCAGCGCGACCAGGCCGTGGCCGCCGACCGGCTGGTCGGCGATCTTGCGGGTCAGCAGCTGGTGGAGGTCCTCGCCGCGCGCCTGCGCCTCGGCCAGGTAGTCGGCGGGCACGCCCTGGCGCAGCCACCAGGCGAAGATGTCGCCGACCGCGCTCTGCCCGGCCTCGTAACCCCAGGCGCCGGCGACGATGCCGCCCTCGACCACACCGCAGATACCGGGGACCTCCGCCGGCGCGGGGCCGTTGACCACGTGGCAGGTGGAGGTGCCCATGATGGCCAGCAGCCGGCCGTTGTCCACCGCCTGCGCGGCCGGCGCCGCCACGTGCGCGTCCACGTTCCCGGCGGCCACCGCGATACCCTCCGGCAGGCCCGTCCAGGCCGCGGCCTGGGCGGTCAGCGACCCGACCCGCGAGCCCAGCGGCGCGAGCGGATGCTCCAGCCGGGTCCGGGCGAAGTCCGCGAAACCCGGGTGCAGGGCCGCCAGGTACTCCTCACTCGGATAGGAGCCGTCCTGATGGATCCCCTTGTACCCGGCCGTGCAGGCATTGCGGGACTCGGCACCGGTGAGCTGCCACACGATCCAGTCCGCCGCCTCGATCCACCGCTCGCACGCCGCATAGACGGCCGGGTCCTCCTCCAGCACCTGCAACGCCTTGGCGTACTGCCACTCCGCGGAGATCCTCCCGCCGTAGCGGTGGATCCACTTCTCACCCCGCGCACGGGCCAGCGCATTGATCCGGTCCGCCTGCCCCTGCGCCGCATGGTGCTTCCACAACTTCGGCCAGGCATGCGGACGACCCGCCCACTGCGCAAGCTCGGCAAGCGGCGTGCCGTCCGCCAGCACCGGCAACACCGTGCACGCCGTGAAATCCGTCGCGACACCGACCACCGCAGAGGGGTCGACACCCGCCGCCGCCACCGCCGCCGGAACGGCCTCGCGCAACACCTCACGCCAGTCCTCGAAATGCTGCAACGCCCAATCCGGAGGCAGCCGCAAACCCGAACCGGGCAACCGCTCCTCGATCACCGCATGCGGATAGGCGTGCACGGCGGTACCCAGCTCCTCGCCGTCACGGACCCGCACCACCACCGCACGGCCCGACAGAGTCCCGAAGTCGATACCGACCACATAGCTCTCCGGTCCACTCGCCTGGTCTCGGGAGAAGGTCACGGTCACTGTCTCTTCCTCGGTGCATCGGGTGGAGCGGGACGGAGGGTGGGGCGCCGACCGCCGGCGGTCCCGCAGCACTGCGGCGCCGGCGGCCGGCAAATGTTCCGCCGCACTCACCCTCCGAAGGAGCGGAACGGGAACCGCTCGGGGCCGCCCGGAGAAGCGGGGGCCGGTGGACCCGGCGGGGTCACACAGGATTGTTAGCGCTCACATTTCCCCTGTCAAGGCACCCGTGCCACCACCGAAAGGTCCAGGTGCCGCAGTGGACGCTGCCGGAGGCGTCAGGTGCGGCGGGTGGCGTCGAGGCGCTGTCAGCGCTCATCATTCAGCCGGGCAAGGCCCTCCCACCCCGCTTCCCCATCCCGACCGCCTCACCCGACTTCCTGCTGCACCGTCAACTCAGAATCCCTGAAAGGAGTTTGCGCCGATGCGACCGAAGCGGTCAGCCGGACACGCGGTCGGCAACGCGGCGAGCGCCGTCGCCGGGTTCGGCAGCAGTGGCGGGCGGTCGAGCGGCAGTCCGGTCCCCAGGTCGGTGAACGTCAGTGTGCCGTCAGCGCGCGCCGGACACCCCGCACCCGGTGGTCGGCCACCGCCGTGATCGCGGCCGTCTCCTCGACGTCCGCACCGCGGCGGACACCGTCGAGCGTCCACCCACGCGGCGTCGAGGCCCCGGCGGCGCACCGGGCGGAGTGGACGGCGAGGAGACCGGCCCCGGCAATCGCCAGGACCGGATGCCGCTCCGCACCCGGAAGCGCCACCGGCTCCGGGGCCAGGTCGCCCAGGTGTGCCCCGGCGGCGCCCGCCCGGCATGATCCGAAAGACAGACCTAGTCCCGGCGGGCCGGGCCGGCGCTGCGGCGGAGGACCATCTCCGGGGAGATCTGGACGTGGCTGCGGGTGTGGGTGACGCCCGCGAGCTCCTCCAGGAGGAGTTCGAGGGCGCGGCGGCCGAGCTCGCCGAAGTCCTGGCGGACGGTGGTCAGCGGCGGGGTGAAGTACGCCGCCTCGGGGATGTCGTCGAAGCCGACCACGCTGATGTCGCCGGGCATCGCGCGGCCCGCCTCGTGCAGGGCGCGCAGCAGTCCGAGCGCCATGTGGTCGTTGGCGCAGAAGACGGCGCTGACCTCGGGGTCCTGGGCGATCCGGCGCCCCGCCTCGTAGCCGGAGCGGGCGCTCCAGTCGCCGCTCTCCGCTTGTGGGACGTGCGCCCCGGCGGCTTCCAGGGTCTGCCGCCAGCCGTCCTGGCGGTCGCGGCTCTCCATCCAGCCGGACGGCCCGGCGAGGTGGTGGACGGTGCGGTGGCCGAGGTCGAGCAGGTGCCGGGTGGCGGCCTCGGCGCCGGCCCGGTTGTCGACCGAGACCATCGGCACCCGGGCCTGGCTGCCGGAACCGACCGCGACGACCGGCACCGAGCTGGAGAGCTTGGCGACCGCGCTGACCGCGGAGATCTGCGGCGCGATCACCACGACGCCCTCCACGCCCTGGTCGCGCAGCCGGTCGACGGCCTCCTGGACGGAGCGGCTGTCCAGCGAGCGCAGGCTGGCGACGCTGACGAAGTAGTCGGCGGTGCGGGCGGCCCGCTCGATGCCGTCGAGCATGGAGGCGGGACCGTACAGGGTGGAGTCGAAGCTGACCACGCCGAGGGTCTGGGAGCGGCGGGTGACCAGGGCGCGGGCAGCGGAGTTCGGGCGGTAGTCGAGCTCGCGGATCGCGGCCAACACCTTCTCCCGGGTGCCCGGCCGGACGTGCGGGGCGCCGTTGAGCACCCGGGACACCGTCTGGTGGGAGACGCCGGCCAGCTTGGCGACATCCGCCATCACCGGCAGGCGCGCATCCGTACCGACCGCTTCAGTTCCCACGCGCAGCCCCCTCTGGTGCCCCGGTCCGACCGTCCGCCACGTTGGGTGCGCGGCGGTGCCACTGTCTCATGTCCACTCAGTCCAGCGTATATGTTCACGTTAACAATCGGCCGGCCCCGATCTTCCGCCCGACGGCGGCCGCATCGTCGGCGGGCAGGGGCGGGATCATCCGCCGTGCGCCGTGCGCGGGCCGGCGACGCTGGAGGCGGCAACGGCGGGCAGGACGCCCAGCGCGAGGATCCCGCACGCCACCGCCAGGACCGGGTAGCTCGTCGCGGCGACCACCAGTCCCGACGCCATGCCGCCGGTCGCACCGGCCAGCGCGACCGAGACGTCGACCAGACCCTGCGTCCGGGCGCGGGTGGCCAACGGCACGGTGTCGGTGACGATCGCCGTCCCGGAGACCAGGCCGAGGTTCCACCCGATGCCGAGCAGGGCGAGGGCCAGCGCGAGCAGGGCGACCGAGTCGGCCGGGGCGAGCGCCGCCAGCAACCCGGCCACCAGCAGCACCACTCCGGACGCGACGGCCAGCCGGCGGCGCCCGTACCGGTCGACCAGCCGGCCGGTGATCGGCGAGGGCAGGTACATCGCACCGATGTGGATGCCGATGACCAGGCCGGTCGCGGCGGTGCCGTGCCCGTGGTCGTGCAGCTGCACCGGGGTCATCGTCATGATCGCCACCATCACCAGCTGGGTGAGCACCATGACCAGCGCGCCCACCAGCACGCCCCGCGGGTCGCCGTTCTCGAAGCCCGTACCAGTGCCGGTGCCGGTGCGGGTGCCGACGGTGCTCCGCGGGGAGGGGCCGTCCGAGGCCGCGGCTTCGGCCTCGGCCTCGGCGAAGGTGCGGGCGAGCAGCAGTGGGTCCGGGCGCAGGCGCAGCGCGAGGACGAGCGCGGCGAGCGCGTACGCGGCGCCGGACAGCAGGAACGGCCCGGCGAGGTGCGGGATGCCGAACGCCCCGGCGAGGTGGCCGGTCGGCGCGGCCAGGTTCGGACCGAGCACACCGCCGAGGGTGGTCGCGACCAGCACGGTGGACACCGCGCGGGCCCGGTGGTTCGGATCGGCGAGATCGGCACCCGCGTAGCGGGCCTGGAGGTTGGTGGCCGTGCCGGCGCCGTAGACGAACAGGGCGGCGAAGAGCAGCACGGCGTTGTCCAGGACCGCCGCCGTGATCACGCCCGCGCTGCCGACGGCTCCGGCCAGGTAGCCGGCGGCGAGGCCCGGCCGGCGGCCGCGGGCCTGGGAGATCCGGCCGACGGCGACCGCCGCGAGGGCGGAGCCGGCGGTGAACAGGGCGCTGGGCAGGCCGGCGAGTCCGGTGGAGTGCAGCATGTCCTGCGCGAGCAGCGCCCCGACGGTCACTCCGGCGGCGAGGCCCGCGCCGCTGAGCACCTGCGAGGCGACCAGCACGCGCAGGGTGTGCTGTTGTGCCCGGGCACGGTCGGATGCGGCAGCAGGGGCGGGTGCGGAGCCGGGGTCGGCCGGTGGCTTGGCGGTCATGTCACGTCCGGTCTCGGTGGGAAGCGGGTGCGCGCCGCCCGGGCGACCGGGAGATCGTCACAGGACGGCGGGGCGAAGCAGCGGGGCGAAGCAGCGGGGCGAAGCAGCGGGGCGAAGCAGCGGGGCGAAGCAGCGGGGCGGATCGGCAGGCCAGTGCGTCGAGGCTCGGGCGGCGGAGCGGAACAGCGCTGCGGAGCGGCGGAGCAGTCGGCCGAGCCGAGCAGAGCAGAGCGCGGCAGCGGTCCGAAGCGGTGGAACGGGTCGGCGGAGCGTGGCGGTGGTGCCCGGGCTGCCGGGGGCTGAGTGCGGGTCAGTCGCCGAGGGCGAGTTTGACGGCGAATGCCGCGACCACCGTGCCGGTGATGCGGTCGAGCAGGCGGCGGACCCGGGGGCGGCGCAGCCGGGCGCCGAGTGCGGCGGCGGAGGCGATCAGTACGGCCGACCAGAGCACGCCGAGCACGACGTGCACGCAGGTCAGCAGCAGGCCGGTGGTGAAGTGCGGTGCCCCGGCCGGGATGAACTGCGGTAGTACGGCCACGTAGAACACCCCCACCTTGGGGTTGAGCAGGTTGGTGAGGGTACCCTGCCGCCAACCGGCCGCGAAGCCGTCACGGTCGTCGCTGCCGTCACGGTCGTCGCTGCCGTCGGTGCCGTGCTGCGGGGATCCGCGGAAGCTGCCGTGGACCATCCGGGCCGCCATCCACACCAGGTAGGCGACCCCGCCCCAGCGCAGCGCCTCGTACCCGAGGCGGGAGGCGGTCAGCAGCGCGGTCACCCCGAGCGAGGCGCCCGCGCCCCACAGGAGGGTGCCGGTCTGGATCCCGAGCACGACGCCGCGGGCGCGCCGCCGCCGGCCGAGCGCGGCGGTGCGCAGGATCAGGGCCGTGTCGAGGCCGGGTGTCAGTGTCAGGAGCCCCACGACGAGGGCGAACGACCACAGCGCAGTGCTCATTGCCATGGCTCGGCATCGTAGGTCAACAGAACCGTCGGAAGGAATTGCCCATGACCACCACGTGGACGCTCCGTCCCGCCACCGCCGCGGACGTGGAGCCGATCGCCGAGCTCCGCGCCGAGGTGATGCGGCCGGACCTGGAGCGGCTCGGCCGCTACGACGGGGCGCGCGTGCGGCAGCGGTTCCGGGACGGGTTCGTCGCGGCGCACACCTGGGTGATCGAGGTGGAGGGGCGGCTCGCCGGTTCGGTGGCGCTGCGGCCGGCCGAGGACGGGCACTGGCTGGAGCACTTCTACCTCGCGGCCGGGCAGCAGGGGCGGGGCGTCGGCGGCGCGGTGCTGCGCGGGCTGCTGGCCGACTGCGACCGGGCGGGGCGGCCGGTGCGGCTGAACGTCCTGCAGGGCAGCCCGGCCCGCCGCCTGTACGAGCGGCACGGCTTCGCCCTGACCTCCGAGGACCCGGTCGACGTCTTCATGCTCCGGGCGCCGGTCTCCCCAGCAGCCCTGTGATCCGGTCGAACTGACGGGTGCACAGGGGGTCCACCTGCGTGAACATCACTGCTACGCTACCGCCGCCCGCGCTGACCTGAGAACGTTCACGGACGAACGTTCGCACCCCCGGAAGAGGCCGTACCACGGACATCATCCTCGACGAGGCGTCCGCGGAGTTCCACGACTTCTTCGAACGCCACCACGCCGAACTCGCCCGTCTCGCCCATCTGTTGACCGGTGAGACGGACGCCGCGGACGACCTCGCCGCCGATGCCCTGGTGGTGCTGTGGCACCGCTGGGACCGGGTCCGGCAGGCCGACCAGCCGCTCGCGTACGCCCGCGGCGTGGTGGTCAACCTCGCCCGCGCGCGGATCCGCGGACTGGTCCGGGAGCGGCGGCGGACGATGCTGTTCTGGTCGCGCTTCCCGGAACCGGTCGAGGGTCCGGACGTGGCAGCGATCATGGACGTCCGTGCCGCGCTCGCCCGACTGCCGTTCCGCAAGCGGGCCTGCGTGGTGCTGCGACACGCCTTCGACCTGTCCGAACGCGAGACCGCGCAACAACTGCGGATCTCGGTCGGTACGGTGAAGAGCCAGACCTCCAAGGGGCTGGCCGAACTCCAGCTGCTGCTCGGCCCACGAGCCGCCGGGCACCTGGCCGGAAGGGGGAGCCGGTGACAGACGACCGGAAGCAGCCGTCCTCGCCGCCCGAGACGACCGCCCTGCTGCGCGGCGCCGCCGAGGCCCACCGCCCCGACCGGGCCCGGATCCTCGCCCGCGTCGAACGCGGCGTGCAGCGGCCGGACGCGGAGCCGGGCCGCCGCCGGGCGGCCTCCCTGCCGTGGTGGCCGAAGGCCGCGATGGCCGCCGCGGCCACCATCGGCGTGACCGTCGCGGGCGGGTTCGCGGTGGCCGCGATCGGGCAGTCCCCCGCCCCGCAGCCGGTGCGCACCGCACTCGCGCCCGGCACCCCCTCCCCCGCGCCGGACACCTCGACCGCCCCGGCCCCGGCCCCGCCCTCCGAGCCCACCGGACCGCAGTCCTCGCCGTCGCCGCAGACCACCGGTTCGGCCGCGGCCGGTGCCGGCGCCACGGGCAGCCCCGCGTCGCCACCGCCGTCCGCCTCCTCGACGCAGCAGCGCTCCCGGACGACCTCGTCCTCCTCGCCCCGGGTCGGCGGCGGCGCCGGCGGGGGTGCCGGGACGCACGACGGCCCGCTGCGGTCGGACGGCGTGGTCGACCCGACCAGCAACGACTACTGGGCGCAGAACAACGTCACGGTGCGGACCGACGAGCCGCTGACCGTGCTCGGGGTCGACCTGCGGATCGCCCTCACCCCCGGCGTCGCCGAGGCCGGGCACTGGCAGTCCCGCTCGGACGGGGACTTCGTGTTCACGGCCCGGGAGGAGGGCGGGTACCTGGTGTACCGCTGGGCATTGCGGTCCGGCGTCACGCTGCCCCCCGGGGCGTACGTGTTCGCCGGGCAGTACACCCACGCGGCCGACCGGCAGTACAGCGGCGACGGCTACCACGTGGAGGCGGCGGTCGGCCTGGGGCCGGCACCGGCGTGGGAGGGGTTCGCCCCCGCGCCCTGAGGGCGACCTGACGGGCCCGGAGGAGGGCCCGGCGGAGGCTCCGGCACGGGGTCCTGAAGCCGCCGGAAAAATTTCTCGGATCCCGCGGCAACCTTTACCGGCCCGGCGGCAACTGGAAGGTGGAACCGTGCGCAGGACGCACCGGTCCCGCCCGACGGGACAGTCCCCCACCGACCGCCCGGCCGCGACCCCCACCGTGGCCGGGCACCTCCGTCACGCGGCCGCCCTCCGCTCCGCCCGAGTTGACCCTGACCCCGCGTCAGGGTCGAGGGTGGGGGCGGAACGAGAGGTGGAGCGATGAGTTATTCGGTCGGGCAGGTCTCCGGGTTCGCGGGCGTCACGGTGCGCACCCTGCACCACTACGACAGGTCGGGGCTGCTGGTGCCCAGCGAGCGCAGCGCCGCCGGGTACCGCCGGTACAGCGGCGCCGACCTGGCCCGGCTGCAACAGGTCCTGTTCTACCGGGAGCTCGGCTTCCCGCTGGAGGAGATCGCGGCGATCCTGGACGACCCGCGGGCCGACGCGCTGGACCAGCTCCGGCGCCGGCGCGACGAGCTGCGCGGGCAGATCGCCCGGCTGGAGAAGCTGGTCGACGTCGCCGAGCGGGCCATCGAGCTGCAGCGCACCGGTGTCGAACTCGGCCCGGAGGAGCGGTTCGAGGTCTTCGGCGACGTCGCGTTCGACCTCAGCTACGCCACCGACGCCCACCTCAAGTGGGCGGACAGCGAGCACCACCGGGAGTCGCTGGCCCGGGCCGCCGCCCACACCAAGGAGGACTGGCGGCAGCTGATGGCCGAGGCGGCGTCCTGGCGGGCCGCGCTGCTCGCCGCGTTCGACGCGGATGCCCCGGCGGACGGCGCGGCGGCGCTGGAGCTCGCCGAGGAGCACCGGCAGCACATCGTCCGCTGGTTCAACGACTGCCCGCCCGAGGTGCACCGCCGGATCGCCGACGACTACGTGGAGGACGCCCGCGCCTTCGCCCTGGTCGTCCCGCCCGGTGAGCAGCGGCCGGGGCTGGACGCCTTCCTGCGCGAGGCGATCCGCGCCAACGCGGCCCGGATCGAGTTCCGCGGGGCGGCGGGGCCCCACCGCTGACCGCCCGGGCCGCGGGTTCACGGGGATCGGTGTTCGGCGGCCAGGCGCAGGGCCTCGCGCTCGCGCGGGGTGCGGGCGTCGAGCGGCCCGTCGGCGGGGGCCGGCCCGGGCCGGCGGCCGGGCCGGGCCGGGGCAGCGGTCATCCGGCCTCGCCGACGGCCTTGTTGAGCAGGACGACGTTGACGCCCCGCTGTCCGAGGAAGCCCAGTGACGGGCCCTCGGTGCACTTCTCGATCAGCTGTTCCAGCTTCTCGGCCGGCAGGCCGCGCTCCCTGGCCACCCGCTGGACCTGTTCCTTCGCGTAGGCGACGGAGATGTGCGGGTCGAGACCGGACCCGGAGGCGGTGACCGCGTCGGCCGGGACGGTGGCCGGGTCGACACCGTCGAAGGCGGCGATCGCGGCCCGGCGGTCCCGGATCGCCGCGGTCAGCTTCTCGTCGTTCGGGCCGAGGTTGGAGGCACCGGAGGCCTTCGGGTCGTAGGAGCCGGCGGAGAAGCGCGGCTGGAACCACTTCGGGTCCGGCTTCGCCTCCTCGTTCGCGTCGTCGGGGTTCTGCTTCGGCAGGTCGAAGCTCTGGCCGAGGAGGCTGGACCCGACCTCCTTGCCGTCCGAGGTGACGATCGAACCGTCGGCCTTGTCGGCGAAGGCGACCTGGCTGATGCCGGTGACCAGCAGCGGGTAGGCGATGCCGAGGATCACGGTCATCACCAGCAGCATCCGCATCGCGGTGAGGTGGGTGCGCACGATGGTGGGCATGGGTCTGGCCCCTCTCAGCTCAGGCCGGGGATGAACTGGACGATCAGGTCGATCGCCTTGATGCCGACGAACGGGACGATCAGGCCGCCGAGCCCGTAGATCCCGATGTTGCGGGCCAGTAGCGAACTCGCCCCGGACGGACGGTACGTGACGCCGCGCAGGGCGAGCGGGATCAGGCCGATGATGACCAGGGCGTTGAAGACGATCGCCGAGGTGATCGCGGACTGCGGGCTGTGCAGGCCCATGATGTTCAGGTGCTTGAGGCCCGGGTACACGCCGGCGAACATCTCCGGGATGATCGCGAAGTACTTGGCGACGTCGTTGGCGATCGAGAAGGTGGTCAACGCGCCGCGGGTGATCAGGAGTTGTTTGCCGATCTCGACGATCTCGATCAGTTTGGTCGGGTTGGAGTCGAGGTCCACCATGTTGCCGGCCTCCTTGGCCGCCATGGTGCCGGTGTTCATGGCGACGCCGACGTCGGCCTGGGCGAGGGCGGGGGCGTCGTTGGTGCCGTCGCCGGTCATCGCGACCAGTCTGCCGCCCTCCTGTTCCTTGCGGATCAGGGCCATCTTGTCCTCGGGGGTGGCCTCGGCGAGGAAGTCGTCGACGCCCGCCTCCTCCGCGATCGCCTTGGCGGTCAGCGGGTTGTCACCCGTGATCATGACGGTCCTGATGCCCATGCGCCGCAGTTCCTCGAAGCGTTCGCGCATGCCCTCCTTGACCACGTCCTTGAGGTGGACGACGCCCAGGACGCGCGGCGACGCCCCGTTCCGCTGCTCGGCCACCACCAACGGGGTGCCACCGGACGCGGAGATCCCGTCGACCAGCTGCGCCACGTCCGCGCCGACCGAACCGCCCTGCTCCGTGACCCAGTTCGCGACCGACCCGGCCGCGCCCTTGCGGACCTGCCGGCCGTCCACGTCGACACCGGACATCCTGGTCCGGGCGGTGAACGGCACCCAGGTGGCGTGCGCCAACTCGCCCCGGGCGCGGGCTCGCAGACCGTGCCCGGTCTTCGCGAGGACCACGATGGAGCGGCCCTCGGGGGTCTCGTCCGCCAGCGACGACAGCTGCGCCGCGTCCGCGAGTTCACCGGTCTCCACGCCGGCGGCGGGGAGGAACTCTGCGGCCTGCCGGTTGCCGAGGGTGATGGTGCCGGTCTTGTCGAGCAGCAGGGTGTCGACGTCGCCGGCGGCCTCGACCGCGCGGCCGGACATGGCGAGCACGTTGCGCTGGACCAGGCGGTCCATACCGGCGATGCCGATCGCCGAGAGCAGCGCGCCGATGGTGGTCGGGATCAGCGCGACGATCAGCGCGACCAGGACGATCGTCGACTGCGGGGCTCCCGCGTAGGTCGCCATCGGCTGCAGGGTCACCACGGCGATCAGGAAGACGATCGTGAGGGACGCCAGCAGGATGTTGAGCGCGATCTCGTTCGGGGTCTTCTGCCTCGCCGCGCCCTCGACCAGGGCGATCATCCGGTCGATGAAGGTCTTGCCCGGCTCCGAGGAGATCCTGACCACGATCCGGTCGGACAGCACCTTCGTGCCGCCGGTGACCGCGCTGCGGTCGCCGCCGGACTCGCGGATCACCGGCGCGGACTCTCCGGTGATCGCCGACTCGTCGACGCTGGCGACGCCCTCGACCACGTCGCCGTCACCGGGTATGACCTGTCCGGCCTCGACCACCACGTGGTCGCCGAGCCGCAGCGCGGTGCCCGCCACCTCCTCCTCGGCCCGCGAGCCGGGCCAGTCGACCAGGCGCCGGGCGACGCTCTCCGTCCTGGCCCTGCGCAGCGTGTCGGCCTGGGCCTTGCCCCGGCCCTCGGCAACCGCCTCGGCCAGGTTGGCGAAGACGGTGGTCAGCCACAGCCAGGCGGTGATCGCCCAGGCGAAGACCGACGGGTCGGCGATCGCGGCGACCGTGGTGACGACGGACCCGACCTCCACGACGAACATGACCGGGTTCCTGACCATCACCCGGGGGTCGAGCTTCCTCACCGCGTCCGGCAGGGAGGCGATGATCAGCCTGGGGTCGACAAGGGTGCTGGACATCAGTGGAGACCTTCCGCGATCGGCCCGAGCGCGAGGGCCGGGAAGTAGGTGAGGCCGACGACGACGAGGACCACGCCCGCCAGCAGTCCGACGAACAGCGGCCTGTGGGTGGGCAGCGTGCCCGCGCTCGCCGGGACGGGCTGCTGCCTGGCGAGCGAGCCGGCCAGCGCGAGGACGAACACCATCGGCAGGAAGCGGCCGAGGACCATCGCCAGACCCAGCGCCGTGTCGTACCACGCGGTGTTGACGGTGATGCCGGCGAACGCCGAGCCGTTGTTGTTGCTCGCCGAGGTGAACGCGTACAGGACCTCGGAGAAGCCGTGCGCACCGGAGTTGAGCATGCCCGCCCGCTCGCCGGGCAGGGCGATCGCCACTCCGGTGCCGATGAGCACGATGGCGGGGGTGGTGAGGATGTAGAGGGAGGCGAACTTCATCTCCCGGCCGCCGAGCTTCTTGCCCAGGTACTCGGGGGTGCGGCCGACCATCAGGCCCGCCACGAAGACGGCGACGATGGCGAGGATCAGCATGCCGTACAGGCCGGAGCCGGTGCCGCCGGGCGCGATCTCGCCGAGCATCATGTTGAAGACCGTCAGCCCGCCGCCGAACGGCGTGAACGAGTCGTGGAAGGAGTTCACCGCACCGGTCGAGGTCAGCGTCGTGGACGCCGCGAACAGGCTGGAGGCGGCGATGCCGAAGCGCTGTTCCTTGCCCTCCGTCGCACCACCGGCGGCGCTCAGCGCCGTACCGGAGTGCTGGAACTCCGCCAGCGTGATCAGCGCCACGGACGCCACCCAGAACAGGCCCATCACGGCGACGACCGCGTAGCCCTGGCGGTGGTCGCCGACCATCCGGCCGAAGGTCCGGGGCAGGGCGAACGGGATGACCAGCAGCAGGAAGACCTCCAGCCCGTTGGTGAAGCCGGTCGGGTTCTCGAAGGGGTGGGCGGAGTTGGCGTTGAAGAAGCCGCCGCCGTTCGTACCGAGTTCCTTGATGACCTCCTGGGAGGCCACCGGGCCGCCCGGGACCGCCTGGGTGCCGCCGGTCAGGGTCGCGACCTCGTGGAAGCCGTGGAAGTTCTGGATCACGCCGTTGGCCACCAGGACCAGCGCGAACACGATCGAGAGCGGCAGCAGCAGGCGCAGCACGATCCGGGTCAGGTCGACCCAGAAGTTGCCGACCCGGTCGGTGCGGTTGCGGGTGAAGCCGCGGATCAGCGCGGCCATCACCGCGATGCCGACGGCCGCGGAGACGAAGTTCTGCACCGCCAGGCCCGCCATCTGCACCAGGTGGCCCATCGCGGCCTCGCCGCTGTACGACTGCCAGTTGGTGTTGGTGGTGAAGGAGATCGCGGTGTTCCACGCCTGGTGCGGGGCCGTCTCCGGGACACCCAGCGACAGCAGCAGGTGCGTCTGGAGGCGGATCAGCCCGTACAGGAACAGCACCGACAGGGCCGAGAAGGCCAGCGCCGAGCGCAGGTAGACGGGCCAGCGCTGGTCGGCGTCGCCGTCGACGCCGACCAGTCGGTAGAGGCCCTTCTCGGCTCTCCGGTGCTTCGGGGACATCAGCAGGTGGGCGATGTGGTCGCCCAGGGGGCGGTAGCAGAGGGCCAGGGCGCCGACCAGGGCGAGGGCCTGCAGCCACCCGGTGAGGGTCGAGTCCATGGTCAGAACTTCTCCGGGTGGAGCAGTGCGAGGACGAGGTAGCCGACGAGGGCGACGGCGACGACGAGACCTGCGATGTTGTCGGCACTCACAGCTTCTCGACCCCCCGCGCGATGAGGGCGATGACGGCGAACACGGCGACCGTGATGCCGACGAAGACGAGATCGAGCATGGCTATCGCTCCACCAACTGGACGGATCTGCGCCGGTGGAAGTACCGGCAGCAGCAGCCAATCAGCAGGTCACGGGCGTATCGGCGGTCCTGACGCGCCCCTTACGGCGAGGCCGCCGCCCTTGACGCCCCCTTGACGGCGCCCGGGTCCGGACACGCCGACGCCCCGGTCGGCGGGTGCCGTCCGGGGCGTCGAAGGGGGCCCGAACCGTCGGGTCAGACGCGCTCGGGTTCGCGTTCGGCGCGGGTCTGCGCGGGCTCTCCGCGCCGCGCGGCGCCCGGGGCGCGGCGGGCCGGCCGGTCGGCCCGCGGGGCGGAGGCGAGCTGCCAGGGCACGCTGATCACCATCACGCCCGGGGTGAACAGCAGCCGGGACTTCAGCCACAGCGCCGACTGGTTGTGCAGCAGGTGCTCCCACCAGTGGCCGACCACGTACTCCGGGATGAAGACCGCCACAGCCTCGCGCGGACTGCTGCGCCGGTAGTCGCGCACGTAGCTCACCACCGGCTTGGTGATCTCCCGGTACGGCGAGTCCAGGACCTTCAGCGGCACCTCGATCCCGTACGCGTCCCACTGGCCGCGCAGTTCGTCCGTGGCGTCCTGCTCCACCGCGACGGTGAGGGCCTCCAGGGTGTCCGGACGGAACGCCTCCGCGTAACCCAGCGCCCGCAGCGTCGCCTTGTGCAGCTTGGAGACCAGCACCACGCCGTGCACCTTCGACGGCCTGACCGACTCCGCCCGCGGATCCTCCACCGCCAGCTCCGCCGAGACCGCGTCGTAGTGCCGGCGGATCCCCCGCATCATCAGCCACAGCAGCCCCGCCGCCAGCACCGCCAGCCACGCACCCTGGGTGAACTTGGTGATCAGCACGATCACCAGCACCAGCGCGGTCGTCACCGCCCCCAGCCCGTTGATCACCCGCGAGCGCTGCGCACCCGCCCGCACCGCCGGATCGGACTCGCTCGCCAGCGTGCGGTTCCAGTGCCGGACCATGCCGACCTGCGACAGCGTGAACGAGGTGAACACGCCCAGGATGTACAGGTGGATCAGGCTGGTGACGTCCGCCTTGTAGAACCACAGCAGTCCGCCGGCCACCACCGCCAGCGCGATGATGCCGTTGGAGAACGCCAGCCGGTCGCCCCGGGTGTGCATCTGCCGCGGCAGGTAGCGGTGCTGGGCCAGGATCGACGCCAGCAGCGGGAAGCCGTTGAACGCCGTGTTCGCGGCCAGGATCAGCACCAGCGCCGTCGCCGCCTGGATGAAGTAGAACAGCACGCTGCCGTCACCGCCCAGGAAGGTCGACGCCAGCTGCGCGATCACCGTCTGCTGGGTGTACGCCGCGCAGTCGCCCGGCAGGCCGCTCAACTGGCAGGCGTCGTCCACGTAGTGCACGTGCGAGGTCATCGCGAGGACGGTGACGCCGACGAACATCAGCACCGCGACGATGCCCATCGCGCTCATCGTGGACGCCGCGTTCTTCGACTTCGGCGCCCGGAACGCGGGCACGCCGTTGGAGATCGCCTCCACGCCCGTCAGCGCCGTGCAGCCCGAGGCGAACGCCCGCAGGCCCAGCATCAGCAGGCCCAGGCCCGCCAGGTTGTCCCCGCCCTCGGCCGGGTGGATCCCGAAGGCGGCGGTCGGCGCCTGCGGATCGTCCCCGAACACCACCCGCACCAGGCCGGTCACCACCATCAGCAGGATGCCGCCGATGAACAGGTACGTCGGCGCGGCGAACGCCCGCCCCGACTCCCGCACCCCGCGCAGGTTCATCGCGGTCAGCACCGCCACGAAGAACAGCGCCAGCCCCACCCGGTAGCCGGCCAGTCCGCCGAACGCCGAGATGATGTTGTCCACGCCCGAGGCGACCGACACCGCCACCGTCATCACGTAGTCGACCAGCAGCGACGCCGCCACCACCAGACCCGCGCCCGGACCGAGGTTCTTCGACACCACCTCGTACGAGCCGCCGCCCGACGGGTAGGCGTGCACCACCTGCCGGTAGGACATCACCACCACCGCCATCAGCGCGACCACACCCGCCGCCACCCACGGCGTCAGGTACAGGAAGGCGGTGCCGCCCACGGTCAGGACGAGCAGGATCTCGCCGGTCGCGTAGGCCACCGAGGACAGCGGGTCGGAAGCGAAGATCGGCAGCGCCAGCCGCTTGGGCAGCAGCGTCTCGCCCAGCTCCTCGCTGCGCATGGCCTTGCCGATCACGAGGCGCTTGAGCGCCTGGGGCACGTTGAACACCCCAGCGAGAGTAGGCGCCCCGGGCGAATCGACAAGTGGACCGTCCACCCCCGCCCATCGGCACGTTTCCGCAGGTCGGAGCAGGTGGACGAGCCCGCCGACAGGCCGGGGAGGCCGGCGTTAAGGAATCGCTAATATCACCGGCCCGAGACGCCCGAACCCAGATACAACGGACTATTCGGGCACCGGGCCGAGCACGCGGTCGAGGTAGGGGTTGGTGAAGACGCCCTCCGGGTCGAGGGCGTCGCGCAGGGCGGTGAAGTCGTCGAAGCGCGCGTAGCGCGGGCGCAGCTCGTCGGCGGTGAGGGTGTGCATCTTGCCCCAGTGCGGGCGGGCGCCGTAGGCGGAGAGGATCCGCTGGCAGGCGTCGAAGTACCGCCGGGGGGACATCCGGTGGTACTGGTGGACGGCGATGTAGCAGTTCTCCCGCTCGTGGGCGGTGGAGAGCCAGATGTCGTCGGCGGCGGCGAACCGGACCTCGATCGGGAAGGAGACCCGCTCGTCGTGGCGGTCGATCCACTGCCCGATCTCCCGCAGGGCGTCCGCCGCGTGCTCGCGCGGAACGGCGAACTCGCTCTCCAGGAAGCGCACCTCGCGCGGCGAGGCGAAGACCTTGTACGACAGGTCGGTCCACTCGCGGGCGGACATCGCCTTCGCCGAGAAGCGCGCGATCGGCCGGACGGTGCCGGGGAAGCGGGCGCCGATCCGGCAGAGCGCCTTGAAGCCGGGGCCCATCAGCGCCTCGTCGAGGCGCCGAGTGAGGGCGGGCACCGGGCGCAGCGGGGTGGAGCCGGGCAGCCGGGTGAACCGCCGGGTCAGCGCGGTCTCGCTGTGCGGGAACCAGAAGAACTCGAAGTGGTCGTTCCCGTCGGCGAGTTGCTGGACGCCGTCGAGGACCTCGGCGACCGGCATCGCGGTGTCGCGGGCGTGCAGGGCGAACAACGGCACGCACTGCAGGGTGACCCGGGTGATCACGCCGAGCGCGCCGAGGCCGACCCGGGCGGCGGCGAACAGGTCGGGCCGCTCCTCGGTCGAGCAGCGCACCAGGGTGCCGTCGGCGAGGGCGAGTTCGAGCCCGCGCACCTGGGTGGCGATGCCGCCGAAGCGGACGCCGGAGCCGTGCGTGCCGGTGGAGATGGCGCCGGAGACGGTCTGCCGGTCGATGTCGCCGAGGATCTCCATCGCGAGGCCGTGCTCGGCGAGCAGCGGGTTGAGCCGCCACAGCGGCATGCCGGCGCCGACGGTGACCAGGCCGCTCGCCGCGTCGACCTCGAGGAGCCCGTCCAGGTGGTCCAGGCGCAGCTGGACGCCGGGGGCGACGGCGATCGGGGTGAAGGAGTGGCCGGCGCCGACGGCCTTGACCCGGTGGCCGTCCCGGACGGCGACGGCGACCGCCTCGGCGACCTCTCCGGCGTCGCGCGGGGCGACCACGCGGACCGGCCGCGCCTGCTCGTTGCCCGCCCAGTTGCGCCACGTATCCGCCATGTCCCGCACTCCTCGTCGGCCCGGTGTTGCACGGAAGAATGAACTTGGTCGGTCGTCCAAGTCAACCGTCCTACACCCTTGACTTGGACGACCGACCAAGTCATGGTTTCGCCCCAGGAACCCCGGCCGGCCCCGTGAGAGGACACCGCCCGTGAGCATCGAGCACCTGCGGCAGGCGACCGCCGAGCTGCGTCCGCCGTTCGCCGTCGTCGACCTGGACGCGCTGCGCGCCAACGCCGACCAGCTGGTGCGCCGCTCCGGCGGCAAGCCGATCCGGCTGGCCAGCAAGTCGCTGCGCTGCCGGGCCCTGATCGAACGCACCCTGCGGGTGCCCGGCTTCCGCGGCGTGATGGCCTTCACCGTGCCCGAGGCCCGCTGGCTGGCCGGGGCCCTCGGCGAGGAGGCCGGCGACATCCTGGTCGGCTACCCCTGCGCCGACCCCGGACCGCTCGCCGAACTCGCCGCCGACGAGCGGGCCGCGGCCCGCGTCACCCTGATGGCCGACTGCGTCGAGCACCTCGACCTCCTCGCGGCCGCCGCCGGAAAGACCGGCCCCCGGCTGCGGGTCTGCCTCGACCTGGACGCCTCGCTGCGCCTGCTCGGCGGCCGGGTCCACCTCGGCATGCGGCGCTCCCCGCTGCACGCCCCCGACACCGTCGGCGCGCTCGCCCGCGCCGTCCTCGCCCGGCCCCGCCTGCACCTGGTCGGCGTGATGGCGTACGAGGGCCAGATCGCCGGCATGGCGGACGACGCCCCGGGGTCGCCGCTGCGGCGGGCCGGCGTCCGCGCGATGCAGCGCGCCTCCGCCCGCGAGCTGGCCGAGCGGCGGGCCGCCGCCGTCCGCGCCGTCCTCGACGTGGCCCCGCTGGAATTCGTCAACGGCGGCGGCACCGGCAGCCTGGAGTCCACCGCCGCGGAGTCCGCCGTCACCGAACTCGCGGCCGGCTCCGGCCTGTACGCGCCCGTCCTGTTCGACCACTACCGCGCCTTCACCCCGCGCCCCGCCGCGTACTTCGCGCTCACCGTCACCCGCCGCCCCGCACCCCGGCACGTCACCGTGCTCGGCGGCGGCTGGATCGCCTCCGGCCCGGCCGGTCCCGACCGGCTGCCGACCCCCGTCTGGCCCGCCGGACTCCGCCTGCTCCCCCGCGAAGGCGCCGGCGAGGTGCAGACACCGCTCCTCGGAGCCGCCGCCGACCGGCTGCGGATCGGCGACCGGGTCTGGTTCCGGCACGCCAAGGCCGGCGAGCTGTGCGAGCGGATCGACCGGCTGCACCTGGTCGAGGACGGCCGGATCGTCGACGAGGTGCCCACCTACCGCGGCGAGGACCGGGCCTTCCTGTGACCGCCCCGGCCTCCGGTAACGTGCCAGGCGTCCGCCGCCCCCGGAGCCCCAGGAGCCCCGCATGAACCGCCGATCCGCCGACGAGCGCCGCGAGGAGCTGATCGAGGCGGCGATCCGGGTCATGATCCGTGACGGCGTCGCCAGGGCCACCACCCGCGCCGTGGTCGCCGAGGCCGGACTGCCGCTCGGCGCCTTCCACTACTGCTTCCGCTCCAAGGAGGAGCTGCTGCAGAGCGTCGTCGAACGGATCATGGCCCGCTCGCTGGCCCCCGCGCTGGGCGCGGTCACCGCCGCCGGCCCGCCCGAGCAGGTCGTCCGCACCGCCCTGCACGCCTACTGGGACCGCATCCGGCAGAGCCCCGACGAGCAGTTGCTCACCTATGAACTCACCCAGTACGCGCTGCGCCAGCCCGGCCTCACCGACCTCGCCCGCCGCCAGTACCAGCACTACCTGAGCACCGTCCGCACCTCGCTGGAGGCCCTCGCCCGGCTCGCCGACATCGAGTGGACGGTGCCGCTGCCGGTCCTCACCCGCTACGGCATGGGGATGCTCGACGGCCTCACCCTCACCTGGCTGATCGACCGCGACGAGGAGCTCACCACCGCCGCCCTCGACGAGTACGCCCGCTACCTCACCTCCGTGGCCCGCCCGCGCGGTGCCTGACGCCCGTTGATCACGTCCGTCCGGACGGGAGATGATCTTCACGTCATCACGCCCCTCCGACGGGAGACAGCACCTTGCTCGAAGGCGACCTGGTCCGGCTGCGCGCCCTGCGCGCCGACGACGCCGAACACCACCTGCGCTGGCGCAACGACCCCGAGGTGGTCCGCTGGGCCGCCGCCGGCGACCCCTGCTTCGGGCCGGTGACGGCCGAAGGACTCGCCATCGCCTTCGAGTCGATGCTGCGCCTCGTCCCGCTCAAGGAAGCCGTCCTCACCATCGAGGACCGCACCGACGGCCGCCCCATCGGCATGGCCGACTACCGCGACCTCGACCCGTACGGCGGCGCCGCCACGCTCGGCGTCACCATCGGCGAACGCGCGTACTGGGGCCGCGGCCACGGCTCCCAGGCCCTCGCGCTGCTGGTGGACCACCTCTTCGGCGCGTACCCGCTGCGCCGCCTGGAACTCGACACCTGGAGCGGCAACGAACGCGCCCTGCGCGCCTTCACCCGCCTCGGCTTCCAGGAGGAGGGCCGCCGCCGCCAGGCCGTCCAGCTCGCCGGCCACTACTACGACCGCGTCCTCCTCGGCCTCCTCCGCGAGGAGTGGAAGCCCGCCCCGACCGGCCGGGCCTGAACCCGCCGCCAGGCCGCCTTCAGCCCGGCGAAAACGCCGCCGGCGAACCGGCCCGCAGGGCCTCGACCTCCCGACCTCCGCCCGTTGCATGCCGCTTCGCGGCGGGCCGGTGGGCGGGTGCGCGGGTCAGCCGGGGGTGGTCATGGGCAGGGGGTGGGGGCGCTTCGCGGTGCGGCCGTCGCCGGAGGAGCGGCCGGTGAGGCGGCGGCCGAGCCAGGGGCCGAGGAACCGTCCGGCCCAGGCGAGTTCGGCGGCGGCACGGCGCCAGACCGGGGCCGGGGGCAGCGGCGGCAGCGGCTCGCGCCAGGTGCCGTCGCTGCCGGGCAGGCCCAGCGCGTCCGCCGCGGCGGCGGCGATCCGGGCGTGGCCGAGCGGTGCGAGGTGCAGCCGGTCACCGCTCCACAAGCGCGGGTCGACGCTGACCTCGTACCCGGAGGTGTCGACGACCAGCACGCCGTGCCGGGCCGCCGCCTCCCGGATCCGGGTGTTGAAGTCGAGCAGCCGGGGCCGCAGCGGCGCGGCGACCGGCACGATCCGGGTGAGGTCGGGGAAGGTGAAGGTGATCACCCGTGCCCCGCTCCGCGTCAGCGCGGCGTACATCGCCTCCAACTCCCCCGCGACCGCGTCCGGTTCGCACCCGGGGCGGATCAGGTCGTTCATCCCGGCCATCACGCTCGCCAGGTCGGGCCGCAGCGCGAGCGCCGCCGCCAGCTGCCCCGCGCGGATCTCGGCGGCACGCTTGCCCCGCACCGCGAGGTTGGCGTACGTGAACCCCGCTTCACCGGCGGCGAGTTGTTCGGCGAGCCGGTCGGCCCAGCCCCGGTGGCCGGAGGTCTCGTCGCCGTCGCCGAGGCCCTCGGTCTGCGAGTCGCCCAGCGCGACGAAGCGCCGGTACGCCGTCACCGCTCCCGCTCCGCGGCGGCTCCCGCCTCCGCCGCCGCCTCCGCGGCGATCCGCTCGAACTGCGCGCCCATAGCCGCGGACAGCGCCTGCGCGGCGGAGAGCGGCCGTACCATCACGGTGAAGTCGTCGATCAGCCCGTCCTCGTCGAAGTGCAGGAAGTCGCAGCCGTTGATCTCGCGCCCGTCCACGGTGGCGGTGAACACCAGGGCGTGGTCGCGGCCGCCCGGATCGGCGATCTCCCGGACGTAGCGGAAGTCCTCGAAGACCCGCAGCACGCCCCGCAGGATCGCCGCGGTGATGGGCTTGCCCGGGTACGGCTTGAACGCGACCGGGCTGGTGAACACGACGTTCTCGGCGAGCAGCGCGGTGATGGCCCGCTCGTCGCGGTCCTCGACGGCCTTGCGGAAGGGGTGCATCGGCTCAGCTCCAGGGTCATCCATAGTCACCGAATTGAATAGGTGTGTCGGCGAGTATGCCACGGGTGCTACGTTGACCGCATGGCTCTGCGGAACGCACTGATGGCCGCCCTGCTGGAGGGCGAGGCGTCCGGCTACGACCTCGCCAAGGGGTTCGACGCCTCGGTCGCCAACTTCTGGATGGCCACCCCCCAGCAGCTCTACCGCGAGCTCGACCGCATGGAGGCGGACGGCCTGATCAGCGCCCGGGTCGTCGAGCAGGAGAAGCGCCCCAACAAGCGCCTGTTCTCGCTCACCGACGCCGGGCTCGCCGCCGTCCACGCCTACACCGCGGAACTCCCCGCCAGGCCCAGCACCATCCGCGACGAGCTGCTGGTCAAGGTGCAGTGCGTCGACGCGGGCGACGCCGCCGCGGTCCGGGAGGCGGTCGCCGAACGCACGGACTGGTCGCGCGCCAAGCTCGCCCGCTACGAGCGGCTGCGCGGCCGGCTGCTGGGCGGCCGGTCCGAGGAGCAGCACCTGGCCGAGGCCGACCGGGTCGGGCCGTACCTCACGCTGCTGCGCGGCATCGCCTTCGAGCAGGAGAACGTCCGCTGGGGCGAGATCGCCCTCCGGGTCCTGGACGGGCGGGCGGCCGTCCGGCACTGAGGCGGGGCGCCGCGTGCCATCCTGGGCGCATGCGGTTCACCTTCGACGCGGAGCTGTGGATCTGGGACGCCCGGCGCTCCGACAGCTGGACCTTCGTCACCCTGCCCGCCGACGCCTCCGACGAGATCCGCGACCGCGGCGCCGGCCCCCGGCGCGGCTTCGGCTCGCAACGCGTCCGGGTCACCATCGGGGCCACCAGCTGGCAGACCTCGGTCTTCCCGGACAGCACGAGCGGCTGCTACGTCCTGCCGGTCAAGCGCGCCGTCCGCACGGCCGAGTCCCTGCTCCCCGGCGACACCGCGACGGTCGGCGTCGAACTCCTCTAGAAGTCTGATGAAGATGTTGGGTTCTGGCCTCGTCGCGTGTGCGGTGGGGCCAGACTCGTTTCGTGGCGATGGGGGAATGGGCTGGGGAGTTGGTCGGGCCGGATGTGTGGGAGACCTGCCGGGAGTTGATCCCGGCCGGGAGTGTGTTCGCGTTCCTGGCCGAGCACCGGGAGGCCCTGTTCCCGGGCTCGATGTTCGCGGACATGTATCCGTCGAGGAACGGGCGGCCGAGTATGCCGCCGCAGGTCCTGGCGGCGGCCGTGGTCCTGCAGAGCCTGCACGGCCTGTCGGACGTCGACACGGTCCAGCAGTTGCGGTGCGACCTGCGGTGGAAGGCCGCGTGCGGGCTCGGCCTGCACGACACCGCGTTCGACCCGTCGCTGCTGGCCTACTTCCGGCGCCGGCTGCAGCGCTCACCGGATCCGAACCGGTTGTTCGCCCGGGTCAAGGAGGTGGTGGCGGCCACCGGCGTGCTCAGGGGCAGGCAGCGGCGGGCGCTGGACTCCACCGTGCTGGACGACGCGGTGGCCACCCAGGACACCGTCACCCAGCTGATCGCCGCGATCCGCCGGGTGATCCGGGACGTCCCCGACGCGGAGCGGACCGCCGCCGCGTGGTGCACCGCCCACGACTACACCGACCCGGGCAAGCCCCGCATCGCCTGGAGTGACGAGGCCGCCCGCACCGCACTGGTGGACGCCCTGGTCACCGACGCGCTGAACCTGCTGGGCCGCCTGCCCGAACGGCCACTGGACGAGAAGGCCGCGGACGCCGTCGGACTGCTGGCCCTGGTCGCCGGTCAGGACGTCGAGGTCGCCGACGGCTCCGACGGACGCGACGGCCGATGGCGGATCGCCCGCGGCACCGCCCGCGACCGCATCGTGTCCACGGTGGACCCCGAGGCCCGGCACATCCACAAGAACCGCACCCGCCACCAGGAGGGCTTCCGCGCCCACGCCGCGTTCGAGCCCGAGACCGGTCTGCTGACCGAGGTCGCCCTCACCGCCGGCACCGGAGCGGACAACCACGAGGCCGCCGTCGCCCAGGACCTGCTCGCCGACGAGACCGGGACCCTGACCGTCCTCGGCGACACCGCCTACGGCACCGGCGACCTGCGCGAAGCCCTCGAGGACGACGGCCATACCCTGATCATCAAGCCCCCGCCACTGCGGCAGGCCGTCCCCGGCGGCTTCACCGGCGACGACTTCCACGTCGACACCCACGCCGGCACCGTCACCTGCCCCGCCGGCCACACCAAACCCCTCGGCCGCCCGGATGCCAAGGGCGCCCGGGCAGCCCAGTTCAAGAAGCTCTGCACCGACTGTCCCCTGCGCGATCGGTGCACCCGCTCCAAGACCGGCCGAGCATTCCAGGTCCACGCCCACTACGACCGCCTGAAAGCCGCCCGCGACCAGGCAGCCGACCCCGACTGGCAGGCCGAATACCGCCGCTGGCGGCCACCGGTCGAACGCGCCATTGCCTGGCTCACCGCACAGGCCAACCGCCGCGTCCCCTACCGAGGCGTCCTGAGGAACGACACCTGGCTCCACAACCGCGCCGCCGCACTCAACCTCCGCCGACTGATCAACCTCGGACTCACCCGCACCCGCCACACCTGGACCATCACCCCCACCACCACATAGCGCAGAAGGGCCGCCCCAACCGGGACAGCCCTCCCAATGCCAAGATCTTCATCAGACTTCTAGGCCTCACCCTGCCCGCCGCGGCGCCCGAGCAGCACGGCGGTCGCCGCGGCGGCCAGCACTGCGGTGACGGCGGCTCCGGTGGCGGCGGCGGGCACGCCCCAGGTCTGCCAGGCGAGGCCGAACAGCGCGGAGGACGCCAGGTAGGCCAGGGCCTGGCCGCTCTGGACCAGGGCGAGGCCGGTGGTGCGCAGCCGCTCCGGGAGGACCGGGGTGGCCAGGGCCATCAGGACGCCGTCGGTGGCGGCGTAGAAGAGCCCGTGCAGCAGCAGGACGGCGAGGACGAGCGGCGGGCCGCCGAGCGGACCGGCCAGCAGCAGGTACCCGGCGGCGACGGCGAGGTAGCCGGCGAGCAGGACGGGGGTCCGGCCGATCCGGTCGGCCAGGGCCCCGAGCGGCGCGGCGAGCAGCAGGTACGCGAGCGCGGTGCCCACCGCGAGCAGCGGGAACCAGCCGGTGGCGAGCGCGGTGCGGCGTTGGAGCAGCAGGTACACGAAGCCGTCGCCGACCGTGGCCAGGCCCAACAGGCAGGCCGCGCCGAGGAGTCGGCGGACGGCCGGGCGGCCGAGCAGCGCGGCGGCCTCCCGGGCGCGCGGGGCGGCCGTGGACCGCGGCCCGGGCCGGTCACGGTGGTCGCGGACGAACAGGGCCAGCAGCAGCACCCCGAAGCAGGCCACGCAGAACGAGGTCAGGAAGACCGCGTCGAAGGCCTGGTCGGCGGCGGCGAGGACGGCCAGCGCGACCAGCGGCCCGGTGAAGGCACCCACCGCGTCCATCGCGCGGTGCACGCCGAACGCCCGGCCGAGGACGGCGGGCGGGACGGAGAGGCCGATCAGCGCGTCCCGGGGGGCGGTGCGCAGGCCCTTGCCGGCCCGGTCGGCGGTGACGGCGAGCGCGAGCCCGGCGGTCGAGGCGCCGGCGGCGAGCAGGCCGAGTCGCGCGGCGGCGGACAGGCCGTAGCCGAGGCCTGCGGTGGCCTTGCGGCGGCGGGTCCGGTCGGCGAGGTAGCCGCCGGCCAGCCGCAGCAGCACGGTCGCCCCGCCGTACAGGCCGTCGAGCAGGCCGTACGCGGCGGGGCCGAGGTGCAGGCCGGCGACGAGGTAGAGCGGGAGGACGGCCGTGACCATCTCCGAGGAGACGTCGGTGGTCAGGCTGACGGCGCCGAGTGCGAGGACGTTGCCGCCGACCTGGCGCCAGGGGGCGGCGGCGCCTCCGCGCCGGCGGGGGCGGATGCCGGTGGTGGTGAGGTACACGGGCGGTCGGTCCTTCGCAGCGGTGGGGGCCGGTCCGGGCGGTCGGACCCGGTTCAGGGCAGCCGGGCGGGTGATTCGGCGTCGGCGGCGAGCAGGCGCGGGGTGCCGCTGCCGTCGGCGGGGACGGTCCAGACGTCGGCGCCGGCGCGGCCCCGGTGCGGCAGCGCGTAGGCGAGGGTGCCGTCGTCCAGCCAGGCGGCCTGGTCGTCGACGCTGCGGGTCTCGGCGGACGGGGTCTGCGCCAGGTCGGCGAGCGAGAGCACGGTCAGGCGCCAACTCCGGTCGGGGAGCATCTTCTTGTACGCGATCCGGGTGCCGTCGGGCGAGAGCGACGGGCATTCGACGTTCTCGGCGAGGACGTGCAGGTCGCGCCGGGCGAAGTCGCCGCGGACCAGCAGGCGTTGCCCGCCGGTGGCCAGGGTCGCGTAGAACCGGTTGTCGTCGGCGGCGAAGGTGACGCCCCAGAGGTTGGCGTCGGGCGGGGAGTGGTGGCCGTCGACGGTGAAGTTCTCCAGGTTCCCGGCGAGTTCGCCCGTCCCGGTGTCGAGGATGCCCGAACGGGTGGAGAATTGACCGCCGTTGTAGGAGTCACCGGTGACGAAGACCGTCCAGGAGACCATCCGGCCGGTCGGCGAGACCCGGGCCCGGTTCGGCACGCCGTTCAGCGGGAGCGTCCGCAGCTCCTTCAACGCCTGGTCGGTCACCACCAGTTCGGCCGAGACCGGGCCCTGCCGCAGGCAGACCCCGGTGCCGGCCGCCGCATACAGCCGCAGGCAGGAGAGCGGGCTGACGGCCCGGCTGCCGTCCTCGCGGACCAGGGCGAGGCGCCCGCTCTGCGTGTCGCGGACCAGCAGGCCGGCGGTCCGGAGCGTGAGGCCGGACGCGGGCGGACCGGCCGCCGGTCTGGCGCGGGCCAGGATGTAGCCCGCGCAGACGGCCGTGAGCAGCAGGGCGACGGTCGCGGCGACCAGGATCCGCCTTGTCACGATGGGTGTCCTCCGTGGTTCCGGTCAGCCGACGGTGACGTCGTCGAACCAGGTGATGCTGGGGTCACCGGGGTAGTTGTCGTCGTGGTTGACCAGTTGGAGGGTGTAGGAGTGGCCGGGGGTGAGGGTGTCGGTGATCTTCTGCCAACCGCCGTTCGCCGTGCACGTCCTGGGCAGCGGGGTGGTGGTCGTGCCGCTGGTGTTGTGCTTGAGCACGACGGTGGCCCAGGCGTAGCGGACGGTGTCGCGGCAGTCGCCCTTCCACCACACGGTGAGCGTGGTGGCGCCCGGCGGGGCGGTGAAGGTCTGGGAGATCACCGAGTCCCCGTCGGTGGGCGTGGTGGCGCCGGCCGCCCCGCTGTACGCGCCGCTGCGTCCGGCGGCGACGGCGGTGGTGCCGGAGACCGTCCAGCCGTTGAACGTCCCGTACTCGAAGCCGCCGTTGACCACGCCCGGCACGGGCGTCGGGGAGGGCGAGGGGGACGGGGAGGAGCTGGAGCTCGGCGAGGGCGAGGGCGACGGTGAGGGCGAGGTGGTCCACACGTCGGTGATCGGGGCCGCGCCGGCGGCGCTGCCGAGCGGGGTGAGCCCGTAGGCGTCCTCGATGGTGCGCAGCAGGTTGTAGTGGTTGATCTGCTCGGCGTAGGTGCCGGTCCTGACCTGGGCGCCGACCAGGACGGTGGCGATCTGGTTGACCGAGCTGAAGTTGTCCTCGTCGAAGGTGACCACCAACAGGCTGTTGTGGGTCTTCGCCCACTGCGCGTACGCGTCGAGGTTGGTGCGCAGCCAGCTGTCGCCGGTGGGGATCGACGCGGAGCAGCCGGTGGCGCCGTGCATGTCGTTGCACATGTCCGGGACCACGAAGGAGACCGTGGGCAGTTGGGTGTAGTCGGTCGGGAAGGTGCTGTACCGGACGTTGCTCGCGGCCGGCACGTTGTCGAAGTCCACCCAGGGGTTGTGCTTGCGCACGTACCGGCCGTCGCTGGACGAGCAGCCGGTGAAGCCGTCGCTCGGCAGGCCCTCGGAGTAGCCCTTGAAGGTGAACCCGGCGGCGATCAACTGGCTGCCCAGGTTGGCCTTCCCGGTGAAGTTCTTGGGGCAGCTGTCGTCGGTGACGCCCTGCTGGCCGCCGGAGAACAGCGCGACGTAGTTGCCCTGGCTGGGGTGGGTCACGCCGAACGACTGGCTGAAGCTCGCGCCCTGCGCCGCCAGCGAGTTGATGTACGGCGCGTCCGCGCTGCCGATCACCGCCGAGTAGTCCTTGTTCTCGAACGGGACCACCACGACGTGGTCGAACCGCGGCACCGAGCCGACGGCGGTCTGCGCGCCGGCGGCGGTGTCCGTCCGCGCGCCCGCCGCCACGCCCGCGCCGGTGGCCGCGGCCAGCGCGGCGCACAGCGCGGCCACCGCGAGTCTTCTTCTCAGCATGGGGTCTGCTCCCTTCCGGTCCGGTGGAGATCGCCGCCATGCTGGTGCGGCCGCGGGCGGCTGGGAAGCCGCCCGGCGCGACGGTCCGTGGACGACGGGCCGCCGCGGACCGCGCCGACCTGGACCGATCCGCGGCGAGCCGAAAAATTCAGTACCGGCCGGTAACCGAGGGGCTGTCACCACCCGCCACTCCGGGCATGATGTGTCCCCGACAGGAAGACGGTGACCGAGCCGGAAGGAGGCGGACCCGATCGACGGCACACGCGAGCCAATCGCCCACCGGCCGTTCCACACGGCCCTGCGGGAGGCCATCACCGCCCGCGGCCTCACCCTGGCCCGGCTGCGCGAGCACCTGGCCGCACGCGGACAGCCGGTCGGGGTGTCCACGCTCAGCAACTGGCAGCGCGGCGCCGGCCGGCCCCGCGGCCCGCAGGGCCTGCGCGCCCTGACCGAGCTGGAGCGGCTGCTCGACGTCCGCCCCGGCAGCCTGGCCCGCCTGTTGGACGAACCCGTCGGCCGTGGCCGCCGCGCCACCGCCATCCCCGGCACCCCCGTCCGGGAGGCGCGGCGGCTGCGCGCCCGGCTCGACCCCGACCGCGACCCCGGCCTGGCCGAACTCGCGGTGCACCACGACGTCACCGTCTCCGAGCACGGCTGGGAGACCGCCGTCCGGCTGGTGGTCCGCTCCCGCCGCACCGGCGCCGACCGGCACGTGGTGCTGGCGCACGCCACCAACGGCACGGTGCCGCTGATCCGCACCGGCCGCGACTGCCGCCTGGGCCGGGTGTGCGCCGACCCCGCGCAGGCCCTGCTGGCCGCCGAGATCCTGCTGCCACCGCTCGACCGCGGCGAGACCTTCACCGTCGAGTACCGCACCACCGGCAGCGGCGAGGAGTCCTACCACGGCCACTGGTTCCGCACCCCGGGGCAGCGCTACGAACTCACCGTCCGGCTGCCGGCCGCCCGCGGCTACCGCCACGCGGCCCGGATCTGGCGGCTCGACAGCCGCCTCCCGCACAAGGACGTCGCCCGGCTGCGCCTGATCGGCGGCACCGTCGCCCACCTGCTCGACCCGGACGTCGCCCCCGGCTTCCACGGCATCCGCTGGGCCCGCTGACCCGGCCGCCGGCCTGGCCACCGGACCGCCGGTCGACCCCGGCCACCGGCCCGCCCGCTCTCCCCGGCCGCCGTCGTGCCCGCCGCTGCGGCCCCACCGCCGCCGCACCGCTCCGCTTCACCCGCCCGCCGGCTCCGCGCACCGCCCGCTCCGGCGAATCTCAACCGCCCTGCCCGGCGCGGGCGTAGCGGCCCGGGGTGACGCCGAGGACCCGCTTGAAGTGCCGGTTCAGGTGCGACTGGTCGTAGAAGCCGGCGGCGGTCGCCGCCAGCGCGGGCGGGTGGCCGCCGAGCAGCAGCCGGCGGGCCCGGTCGACCCGCCGGGACATCACGTACTGGTGCGGCGCGATGCCGTACGCGGCGCTGAACGCCCGCACCAGGTGCGTCGGGTGCGCGTGCAGCAGCCGGCCGGCCTCGTCCAGCGTGACGGCGGCCGGCAGCCGGGCGTCCAACAGGTCGCGCAGGTCCCCGGCGACGCCGCGCGGCGGGCCGCCGCCGGTGACCGCCGGGCGGGGGCGCAGGATCGCCCGCAGGCGCTCGCCGATGAACGCCAGCCGGCTCTCCGCCTCCAGTTCGTCGCCCGGGTCGGCGAGCGCGGCGTGCAACTGGACGACCCGTCGGCGCAGCAGCGGGTCGGTCAGGTCGGGGCCGTCGACCGCCGCGCCGATGTAGCGCTCGTCGAGCTGCGTCATGTCCAGGTAGACCACCCGCTTGCGGAAGCCGTCGGCGGTGGCCGGCTCGCCGTTGTGCGGGACCTGCGGCGGCAGCAGGCTGACCGTGTCGCCCGGGGTGCCGCGCTCGTGCCGGTCCAGGTGGTAGCGGACCGCGCCGGAGTCGACGATCAGCACCGTCCACGCGTCGTGGACGTGCATCGGGTACACGTGCTCGGTGAAGCGGGCGTGCAGCACCTCCACCACGCCCGGGACCGCCGGGCGCCAAGCCGACACCTCCGGTCGCGACGCCATGCAAGGAACGTACAAGACCGGGCCGCCCGGCATCGCGCAGTCTCGACCCGTGAACACCCCCGAGCAGACCTCGCCGGCCGCGCCGGCCGCACCCGCCGCTCCCGCCGCCCCCGTCCGCTTCGACACCAAGATCGCCGTCCTGCTCCGCGAGGACCTCGAACCCTGGCAGCGGCTGAACGTCACCGCCTTCCTGGTCAGCGGCCTCGGCACGGCGGCGCCCGAACTGATCGGCGAGCCCTACCGGGACGCCGACGACACCGCCTACCTGCCGATGCTGCGCCAGCCCGTCCTGGTCCTCGAAGGCGGCAAGGAGACCGTCGGCCTCGCCCACCGGCGGGCGCTCTCCCGCTCCCTCCCCCTCGCCGTCTTCACCTCGGACCTCTTCACCACCGGCAACGACCGCGACAACCGGGCCGCCGTCCGCGCCGTGCCCACCGCCGACCTCGACCTGGTCGGCCTCGCCGTCCACGGCCCGCGGAACGCCGTCGACAAGGTCCTCAAGGGAGCCAGGATGCACCCCTGACGGCCAGGGTGTCGGCCGGTCCGTCGAGGTGGGCGGGGGTGGCCGCGCCGGGCCGCGAGGCCACCCCCTGTTCCTGTGCGCCGTGCGGCGCGAAGACCGTGCGTGCCGTTGCCGCTCGGCGCCGGAAGCAGTCCCGGCGAGACGGCGGCGGGCCGCGGTCCGGCTACTGCCAGGGGCCGGGGGCCGGCGGCGGGGTGACGGGCGGGCGGTCGTCGCAGGTGATGGTGTTGGGCACCTCCCACGGCGCGAGCCAGGAGCTGTTGCCGCCCTGGTCGGCGAGCCGGAACTCCGAACCGTCCGGGGTGAAGTGGAAGGTTCCGCAGTTGTTGACGCCGACCGCGCCGACGTTGCGCGCCCGGACGTTCTCGAAGGTCGCCGAGCCGGCCGCCCGGGCGCTGACCACCGAGGTGCCGGTGCCGTCCACCTTGACGTCCTTGAAGTGCACGTTCGTGATCGAGTAGAGGTCCTTGACCGGCCAGTCGGCGACGAACATGGCGGCGTTGTAGGTGTTGTCGAGGAAGTCGTCGCCGGTGACCTGGACGTCCGCCTCGATATCCTTCTCCAGGGCGTAGAACCAGATCGCGCCGAGGCCGACGCGCCAGTTCAGCTCGAAGGTGCCGGCCCGCACGGTGGTGTTGTCGGTGATCCGCAGCTGTCCGGCGAACGCCTCCGCGCCGAAGCGGGAGCCGACGTGCAGGGCGCTGCCCTCGCGGATCGGGTCGGCGACCAGGTTGTTCGACACCGTGTTGTCGGCGCCGCCGTAGATCGCGATGCCGTTGGCCAGGGTCGGCGTCTGGACGGTGTTGTGGTCGATGACGTTGCCGGCGTCCTGGGCCTTCTCCGACCACAGGGCGATGCCGTCGTCACCGGTGTTGCGGATGAAGTTGTTCGAGATGACCGAGTCGGTCACCGCGGTGTGGAAGTTGATGCCGTCGGCGATCTGGTCGGCGATCTGGTTGCCGGTGATCCGCAGGTTGCGCATCGGGCCGTCGAGCCACATGCCGACCTTGGTGTGGTGGATGTACAGGCCCTCGATGCTGGAGTCGCTGAGCGCCCCGCCGACGCCGTTGACCTGGTCGGTGTCGATCCGCTCGCGCACGTCGCCCTCGATGGCGAAGCCGGACAGGTGCACGTTGCGGCTGCCGCCCTCGGCGGCGTCCTTGCCGTAGAAGCCGACGCCGGTGTGCGCACCGCCCGGCAGGTCCGTCCGGTGGCCCTTGACCACGGTGTACCAGCTGCCGGCGCCGACGACCGTGACGTCGTCCACGACGATGTGCCGGTTGACCTGGTAGGTGCCCGGCGGGAGGTAGACCTTGAGGTGCTTCTGCCGGGCGAAGGCGACGGCCCGGTCGATGGCGTCGGCCGAGTCGCGGCGGCCGGTCGGGTCGGCGCCGAAGACCAGGACGTTGGCGGCGAGCAGCTCCACGTGCGGCGGGGCCACGGTCTGCGAGTCCAGCAGGTCGACGACGGTGGCGGCGGCCCCGGCGGGGACGCTGAGGCGGACCTTGGCGCCGGCCGGGTAGCTGCGGCCGAGCAGCAGCCGCTGCTCGTCGAAGGCGTGCCCCGGCCGGAAGGGCTTGGAGACGACCGGCGCCGGGGTGGTGGCGGCGGGGACGCAGCCGCACTCGGTGATCCACCAGTCCGGGTGGAGCAGGTCCGCGCCCGGGTCGTCGGTGAACGGGTACTGGTTGTAGAGCCAGGAGTACTGGGAGGTCAGCGTCATGGTGTGGCGCCGCTTGCCGTCGACGCTCACGTCCAGCGGGGAGGTGGTGCCGCCGCCGGTCGGGGCGTCCGGGAGGCTGTAGCGGACGGTGATCGCGTTGGCGGCCTTCGGCAGGGTGAACTCGACGTACTGGCCGGGCTGGAGCCGGACGGCGTCGCGGCCGGACGCCTCCGCGGCCAGGCTGTACGCCTCCCGGTTCGCGCCGAGCGCGGTGCCGGTGGTCGGCGCGTTCTCCGCCTCCTGCTCCTGGAAGCCGAGGTCGGCGCCGCGGCCGGCGACCAGGGACGGGTCCAGGGCGGCCCGGGTGACCTTGGCGGCCGGGCCGCCCTGCGCGTGGGCGACGCCGCCGCCGGCGGCGGTGGCGAGGCAGACCGCGGCGGCCAGCGCGGTGGCGGAGCTGCGTGGGAAGTGCATGGTGGGATACCTCCCGTACGGGGCTGACGAGTCGGGGGTGTGGGGGTGGGTGGTGGAACCGGAAGGGGCCGCACCACTCCCCCCAAGGAAAGATGCGGCCCCCGGAGCGCCCTGCGCTCCGTCCGTGTCAGGGCAGACGGAGCCAGGCCGCCGTGTCGGGGGGCAGCTGACCGTCGGTCAGCGGCCCGCTGGTGAGCAGCACCGCGTCGTGCGCGGGCAGCTCCACCGGCGCGGTGCCGAGGTTGGCCACGCAGGCGAAGCCCTCGGTGCCGCGGCTGAACGCGAGGACCTCCGGCGCGGCCGGCAGCCACGCCATGTCCGGTGCGGCGAGGGAGCGTTCGGCCCGCCGGATGCGCAGCGCGGCGCGGTACAGCTCCAGCATCGAGTCCGGGTCGGCGGACTGCGCGGCGACGGTGAGGCGCCCCCAGTCGGCCGGCTGCGGCAGCCACGGCTCCTTCGAACCGTCCGGGGAGAAGCCGAACGGCGCCTCGACACCCGACCAGGGCAGCGGGACGCGGCAGCCGTCCCGGCCCGGGTCGGTGCCCCCGGAGCGGAAGTGCATCGGGTCCTGGAGGCGGTCCAGCGGCAGGTCCTCCACCTCGGGCAGGCCCAGCTCCTCGCCCTGGTAGAGGTAGAGCGAGCCGGGCAGGGCCAGGGTGAGCAGCGCGGCGGCGCGGGCCCGGCGCAGGCCGAGCGCCAGGTCGGTCGGGGTGCCGAAGGCCTTGGTGTCGAAGTCGAACCGGGTGTCGGTGCGGCCGTACCGGGTGACGGTGCGGGTGACGTCGTGGTTGCACAGCACCCAGGTGGCGGGGGCGCCGACCGGGGCGTGCGCGCCGAGCGTGGCGTCGACCGAGGCGCGCAGCTGCGCCGCGTCCCACGGGCGGGCCAGGAAGTCGAAGTTGAACGCGGTGTGCAGCTCGTCCGGGCGCAGGTAGCGGGCGAACCGTTCGGTGTCGGGCACCCAGATCTCGCCGATCAGCACGCGCGGCTGCTCGTAGGAGTCGGCGATGGCCCGCCAGGACCGGTAGATCTCGTGCAGGTCGTCCCGGTCGATGTAGGGGTGCGGGCTCGCGCCCTCGACCAGGTCGGGCAGGCCCGGGTCCTTGGCCAGCAGGCCGGCCGAGTCGATCCGGACGCCGGCCGCGCCGCGGTCGAACCAGAACCGCAGGATCTCCTCGTGCTCGCGGCGGACCAGCGGGTGGTCCCAGTTGAGGTCCGGCTGGGCGGCGGCGAACAGGTGGAGGTACCACCAGCCGTCGTCGATCCGGGTCCACGGGCAGCCCCCGAACTCCGACTCCCAGTTGTTGGGCGGCAGTTCGCCCCACTCGCCGCGGCCCTCGCGGAAGTGGAACAGCTCCCGCTCGGGGCTGCCGGGGGCCGCCGCCAGCGCGGCGCGGAACCACGGGTGCTGGTCGGAGACGTGGTTGGGCACCACGTCCACGATGGTGCGGATGCCGTGCTCGCGCGCCTCGACGATGAGCTTCTCGGCGTCCTGGAGGGTGCCGAACACCGGGTCGACGTCCCGGTAGTCGGCGACGTCGTAGCCGCCGTCGGCCATCGGCGAGGGGTACCAGGGGTTGAACCAGATGGCGTCCACGCCGAGTTCGGCGAGGTACGACAGCTTTGCGCGAACTCCGGCGAGGTCCCCGATGCCGTCACCGTTGCCGTCGGCGAAACTGCGCGGGTACACCTGGTAGATCGCCGCGTTCCGCCACCACTGCTCTGACACGGTCCGGGTTTCCTTTCGAGGGGCGTTGTCGGGACGGGGGTTGCGCGGGTTCAGCCCTTGAGGCTGCCTGCGGTGAGGCCCGCCATGATGTTCCGCTGGAAGACCAGGAACAGGACGATGGTCGGGAGCGAGGCGAGGAAGAGCCCGGCGATCAGCGTGTTCTGCGGCATGGAGGTCGCCGCGGTGTTGACGCCGACGTTGAGCGTCTCGTGGGCGGGCACGGTGATCAGCGGCCACAGGAAGTCCTTCCAGACCGCGACCAGGCCGAAGATCGAGACCACGCCGAGGATCGGCCGCGACAGCGGCAGGACCACGGACCACAGCACCCGTACCGGGCCGGCCCCGTCGATCGAGGCCGCGTCGAGCAGTTCGTCGGGGATCGAGTCGAAGAAGCGCTTCAGCAGGAAGATGTTGAACGCGTTGGCCACGGTGGGCAGCCAGATCACCCACGGGGTGTTCATCAGGTTCCAGTGCACCAGCGGCAGGTCGAGCACCGTCAGGTACTGCGGGATCACCAGGGCCGCGGCCGGGATCATCATCGAGGCCAGCATCATCCCGAGGATCACGTTGCCGAAGACCGGGCGCAGCTTGGAGAGCGAGTACGCGGCGGCGACGCAGAAGACCAGCTGCAGGAGCAGCGCGCCGCCGGCGTAGACGACCGTGTTGAGCAGCAGCTGCGCCATCCCGAGCCGGTCCCAGGCCTCGGTGAAGGCGTGGGTGCCGGGGCTCTCCGGGAAGAGCGTCGGCGGGGTCCGGACCAGCTCCTGGGGGGACTTGAAGCCGCCGGTGGCCATCCAGTAGAGCGGGCCGATGAAGACGATCGTCGCCATCACCAGGGTGAGGACCAGGACGATCCGGTACGTCCGGCGGCCGGCGGGCTGGTTGAGGCGCACCGGGGAGATCAGGGTGCGGGTCGCGCCGGAACGGGCTTCCTTGCTCATCGTCACTCCTCCCCGCCCCGGCGCTCCAGCCAGAGGTAGACGGCCGAGAAGGCGCCGAGTACCAGCAGCAGGACGACGCCCAGTGCGGCCGCGGTGTTGAACTTGTCGTAGCTGAACGCGTAGTTGTAGAGCAGGTAGACCACGGTGGTGGTCGAGCCCTGGGGTCCGCCGCCGGTGAGCACGAAGGACTCGGTGAACATCTGCATGGTGGCGACCACCTGCAGCATCAGCATCAGCGAGAGGATCAGCCGGGTCTGCGGCACGGTGACGTGCCAGATCCGGCGCAGCAGTCCGGCGCCGTCCAGCTCGGCGGCCTCGTAGAGCTCGCCGGGGATGCTCTGCAGGGCGGCGAGGTAGACCAGGGTGGCGCTGCCCATGTTGGCCCAGGTGGAGACGATCACCAGCGAGAGCATCGCGGTGTCCTGCGAGGCGAGCCAGGACGAGGTCGGCAGGTGCAGCGCCTCGAGGATCTGGTTGAACAGGCCGTAGCCGGGGTCCATGAAGTACTTGAAGAGCAGGATGCCGGCGACCGGCGGCAGCATCACGGGCAGGTAGACCAGGATGCGCAGGTAGCTCTGGGCGTGCCGGAACTCGTTGATCACGATCGCGGAGACGAACGGCGCCACGAAGCCGAAGAACAGGGCGATGCCGGTGAACTCGAGGGTGTGCTGCCAGGCCGGCCAGAACTCCGGGTCGGCGAAGATCTGGCGGAAGTTGTCGAACCCGACCCAGTGGGTCTCGCCGTAGCGGACCTTCTGGAACGACATGACGATCTCACGGACCATCGGGTACCAGGTGAAGAGCGCGAAGCAGAGCAGGGCGCCGATCAGGAAGGCGTGGGCGCGCAGGTTGCGCGTCAGCGCGCGGCGCCAGGCCCCGCCCGGCGGCGGGTTGCCGGTGCGGGCCGCTTCGGCGCGGGCCGGGCCGCGGGTCAGCGTGGTGGTCATGGGAGGTGGCTCCTCGTCAGGGTGCCGGCCGCCGGCCGGACCGCGGGGAGGTGCGGTCCGGCCGGGCGGCGGGTCACTGGTTGGCCAGGATCTGGTTCGCCTGGGCCTCGGCGGTGGCGAGCACCGTGTCGAGGTTCGCGTTGGGGTCGGTCATCGCGGCCGACATCGCGGTGTCGAGGATCTTGTACAGCTGCTGGGCCGCCGGGGGCTCGGTCAGCGTGGTGGTGGGGTTCTTGACGTAGGGGTCGTAGTTGGACAGCGGCAGGTTGCCGTTAGTCTTCAGCGACTCGGTGATCGCCTTGATCTGCGGCGAGTCGGCGCTCCAGAAGTACGGCTGCGGGACGGCGATCGCGACCGGGTCCTTGCTGCTGCCGGCCAGGGTCTTGGCGCGGGCGTAGTTGAACTGGCCGGAGTCCGGGGTCTGGTACTGGAAGTTGATCCAGGCGATCTCGGCCTTGATCTGGTTCGGGGTCTGGCCCTTCTTGATGTAGTACAGGTCGCCGCCGCCGAGGCTGTTGCCCGGGCCGGTGGCGCCCGGCATCGGGCCGAGGCCGTAGGCCTTGGCGTCCGCGCCGAGCACCTCGATCAGGTGCTTGATGACGTCGGGCGCGCCGAGGAACATGCCGACCTTGCCGGTGGCCAGCGGCGGGAAGGCGTCGGCCCAGCCGGTCACCGGGGTGGCGCTGATGCTCTGGTCGGTGAAGCGCATGTCGTGCAGGCGCTTGAGGACCTGCTTGCCCTCGGCGGAGTTGAACGCGGCCTTCTTGCCGTCCTGCGAGACCATCTTGCCGCCGAGGCTGTAGAGCTCGGAGGTGAAGTGCCAGCCGCCGGTGTTGCCGCCGCTGTAGTCCTCGTAGCCGGAGATGCCGTTGCCGAGGGCGGAGATCTTCTTGGCCGCGGCCTGGACCTCGTCCCAGGTCTTCGGCGGGTTGTCCGGGTCGAGGCCGGCCTGCTTGAACAGGTCGCGGTTGTAGACCAGGCCGGTGCTGTAGTAGTTGATCGGCAGCGCGTAGACCTTGCCGTCGACCGTCATGTTCTGCTTGACGCTCGGCAGCATGGAGGAGAAGCCGGGCACCGTCTGGTCGTTGACGTAGGCGGTGATGTCCTGGGCGTCGCCGGAGTTCAGCGTGGCGTCGCGGTCGGTGAAGTAGGCGTGGAAGGCGCCGGTCTCGTCGTGCGCCTTGTACTGCGCGGTCTGCTGGGCCGGCACCTCGCACTGGCCGACGTACGGCTTCGCGTTGATGGTGACGTTCGGGTACTTGGTCTTGAAGAGCGCCAGGTCGTCGGCGTAGTTCGCCTTGCCCGCCGCCTGGTCCGCACCCGGAGCGCAGTCGATGGAGATGGTGACGGTCGCGTTCGGGTCGAGCGGCTTGCCGTCCGCCGTGCCGCCGGCGGCGTCGCCGCTGCCGGAGGAGCCGCTGGAGCAGGCGGCGGTGGTCAGCAGCAGCCCTGCCGCGAGAGCGACGGCGGCCATCCTGCTCGATCTGTTCAGCTTCATGCGTACCCCATGGGTGGGAAGAGGTTTCGGTGAGGCCGGGCGAAAGCCGACGTGTGAGGAACGTAGGTCCTTGAACCAGTGATTGCAAGAGGTTGACGACAGACTGAAAAGTTACGACTGTGCATCGGGGGGCCCTCGACCCCTTCTGGGGCCTTGCGCCGCATCCGAACGGCGATCCTGGGCCCTTGCGGACCACCTTGCAGGTTCTTGCCAAATACTGTTCTACTTTTGCGCATGAAGAGCAGACTCTCCGTGGTGGCGCAGAAAGTCGGAGTCAGCGAGGCCACCGTCAGCCGGGTCCTCAACGGCCGGCCGGGGGTCTCCGCAGCCACCCGCAACGCGGTGCTCACCGCACTCGACGTGCTGGGCTACGAACGGCCCACCCAGCTGCGCGGCGAACGCGCCCGACTGATCGGCCTGGTCCTGCCCGAGCTGCAGAACCCGATCTTCCCGGCGCTGGCCGAGGTGGTCGGCGGCGCGCTCGCCCAGCGCGGCTTCACGCCGCTGCTGTGCACCCGCACCGCGGGCGGCCTCGGCGAGGCCGGGCACGTCAGCATGCTGCTCGAACAGCGGGTCTCCGGGGTGGTCTTCGCCGGCGGGCACTGCGCCGAGGCGGACGCCTCCCACGAGCACTTCGCGCAGCTGCGCGAGCGCGGCGTCCCGGTGGTGCTGCTGAACGCCGCCGTGGAGCGGCTCGGCTTCCCCCAGGTCTCCACCGACGACACCGTCGCGGTGGCCCAGGCCTTCGCCCACCTGACCGCGCTCGGGCACGAGCGGATCGGCCTGGTGGTCGGCCCGGAGGGCCACGTGCCCTCCCGCCGCAAGCTCGCCTCCTACGTCCACCAGTACGCCCTCCAGGGCCGCGAACCGCGCCCCGAGTGGATAGCGCGCGCCCTGTTCGGCCTGGAGGGCGGCCACGCGGCCGCAGGGCGCCTCCTGGAGGCCGGCGTCACCGGCGTCGTCTGCGCCAGCGACCCGTTCGCCCTCGGCGTCGTCCGGGCCGCCCGACGGGCCGGCCTGGACGTCCCCGGGGACCTCTCGGTGATCGGCTTCGACGACTCGGCGTTCATCAACTGCACCCAGCCGCCGCTGACCACCGTCCGGCAGCCGATCGAGTCGCTCGGCCGGGCCGCGGTCGAGCTGCTGGTCGGCCAGATCGACGGCGCCGCGATCGCCCCCGGGGAGCTGCTGTTCGAGCCCGAGCTGGTCGTCCGCGGCTCCACCGGCCCGGCCCGGCACCGGCCCGCCGCGTAGGAGCTCTTCGGAGGGACGACGAAGAGGGCGGGCGCCCGGGGCGCCCGCCCTCTCCCGTTCCCCGGTTACGGGTTGACGGTGATCTTGAAGGTGGAGGTGGTGTTCTGGATGTCCTTGAAGTTGTTGCTCAGGGTGAGGTGGTTGAAGGTGACCGAGCCGACCGCCGGGCCCTGCCCCGCCTCGGGCATCTCGTTGGCCCAGATGCCGTAGCCGGACTTGGCGTCGAAGGCGTCGCCGCTCCTGCGGGCACCGGTGATCGAGACGTTGGTGAACACCGTGTCCGTGACCGGGTTCTGCGGCTGGCCGCCGCTGTAGTTGGTCTGGAACATGATGCCGCTGTACGTCGGGTCCACGATGTCCACGTCGCTCACCCGGATGCCCTGGAACACCTTGGAGGCCGAGAAGACCCAGATCGCCGGGAAGACCTGCGCCCCCCAGAAGTGGCCGCCGCCCCGCACGATCGAGATGTTCTGCAGGTCGGTCGTCGGCGAGGCGCCGAAGCCGTTCATCGGGTAGCCGAAGTCCAGCGAGGAGATCGTGATGCCCGAGTAGCAGAGGGTGTCCGCGATGTAGATGTTGCGGAAGGTGTTGGCGTAGCCGCCGTAGACCGCGATGCCGGCCGCGCGCCAGGTCAGGATCGAGGTGAGGTTCTCGAAGACGTTGTTCTTCTCGTCGGCGCCGCCGGCGTCGATCGCGGAGAACAGCGCGAAGGAGTCGTCACCGGTCGCCCGGGCCTCGTTGTTGGAGACCAGGTTGTCGGTCGAGCCGTTGGTCATGTTGATGCCGTCGGCGAAGGTGTCGCGGATCCGCGAGTTGGTGATCCTCATGGAGTCCGTGTTGGCACCCCAGTACATGCAGACCATGTGCTCGGTCCAGATGTTGTCGATCGTGATGTTCGCGACGTTGGCGAAGTCGAAGACCTTGCCCGGGCCGTCGATCCGCGAGGTGTAGTTGCCGAAGTAGGCGAACCCGGCGAAGGTCGAGCCGTTGGCGGTGGCCTCGGCCCGGAAGCCGACGTCGGTGTTGGACTGGCCGGTCGGCGCGTAGAACCGGGTGAACCACGGGCCGGCGCCGATCACCTTGACGGCCTTGCCGTACACCTGGAACTTGTTCGCGGTCTGGTAGTCGCCCGCGGGGAGGTAGACGCCCACCAGCGTGCCGGTGGTGTCCATCCGGACCTTGTCCAGGGCGTTCTGCACGTCCTGGTGGGTGAAGCCGGTCGGCACGACGTACTTCGCCGGGTCCGGGTTGGCGACCTGGGTGGCCTGCTCCAGGCTGACGAAGTCGATCGCGTACTGGCTGGTGTTGGCCGAGTCCTTCTGCAGCTTGATCTTGTGGCCGGCCGGGACGTTCACCCCGAGCAGCACGTTGGCCTCGTCGTAGACGTGCCGCGGGCTGCCCGCGCTCGGCGCGTTGCCGGGCGAGGTCTCGTTGCCGTACAGCCAGGCGTACTTCGAGGTCAGGTCGATCGACTTGAGGAAGCTGCCGTCCACGTAGACGTTCAGGGTGGCGTTGGTGCCGTCACCGCCCGCCGCGTCCGGGATGGAGAACCGGGTGACCAGGGTGTTGGTCGGCGCCTTGGTGGTGAACTCCACCGACGAACCGGTCTGGTTGAGGGTCACCGCCCTGCGGCCGGAGGCCTCGCCGGCCACGTCGCCGATGGTCCGGTTCGGGCCGACCACGGCCGCCCCGCCGGCCAGCACGCCGTCCTCGGCCTCGTAGGTGTCGAACGGCATGTTCGCGCCGCGGCCCACGTACAGCTGCTGGGTGCTGGTGTTGTTGCCCTGCTTGACCGGCAGCTCGTTGCTGTCGTTGGCGATCACGGTCTTCACCGTGTACCGGCCGTTGGCCGCCGTCCAGCTGCCCAGCGAGACGGGCGAGGTGGTCGCGCCGGCGGCGATCGCACCGCTGTACGAGCCGGTCAGGGTCTTCACCACGGCGCCGGTGGTGGCGTCCGCGACGGTCAGGGTGACCGCGTGGCTGCCGGCCGCCGAGGCGACGGTGCCCTGGTTCTTGATCGCGACGGTGAAGTTCACCGCGCTGCCCACCGCCGGGTTCGACGGCGACCAGGCGACCGGCGCGGCCACCAGGTCGGAGCTGGCCACCGGGGAGACGGTCAGCGGGGTCGGGCTGGTGAAGCCGTTGTTGGTCTCGTCCTGCTCGACCACCGCGCCCGCCGCGTCGGCCTTCGCGGACAGCTGGTAGCTTCCGGCGTTCTGCGCGCCGATCGCCGCCGAGACGGTCGCCGAGGCGCCCGCCGCCAGCGCGCCGACCTGCGCGGTGCCGACCTTGGTGGAGCCCAGGAAGAGGTCGACCGCGCTCGCGCCGGCCGCCGCCGTACCGGCGTTCTTCACCGTGGCGGACAGCGTGACCGCGTCGGTCTCCACCGGGCTCGCCGGGGAGCCGGTGATGCCGGTGACCACCAGGTCCGGGTTGGGCGCCGGGGTGCCGACCACCTGGAACTCGGCGACCTGCCCCGCCGGGGCACCCGAGTTGGCGGTGATCCTCAGCTGCACGTCGGCCACCCGGGCGCTCACCGGGATGGTGACCGTGTTGCCGCTCGCCGGGTCGAAGGTGTAGCTCTTCGCCGCCACCAGGCTGGTGAAGTTCTGGCTGCTCTGCTCGCGGCCCAGCACCTCGACGGTCTCGGTCCGGGTCGACCACGCCGAGGCCGGGTTGAGCTTCAGCACCACCGAGCTGGTGTCGGCGTTGGCGCCCAGCGCCACCGTCAGGGAGTTCGGGTAGGAGCCGCCCGCACCCTCCCAGTAGGTGGTCACGTCGTTGTCGTTGGCGTTGCCCGCGACGAAGGTGAACACCGAGGACGAGGCGGTGATCGCCTTGCCCGCCGCCAGGTTGGTCCCGGTGCCGCCGCCGCTGCCGGTGCGCACCACGGTGTTGCTGCTGGCCGACTGGTTGCCCGCCGCGTCCTTGGCCTTCACGTAGTACGAGACGGTCGCGGTGTCCGGCTGGCTGTCGGTGTACGTCAGCACGTTGCCCGCCACGCTGGTGCGCAGCGCGCCGTTGGCGTACACGTCGTACCCGGTCACCCCGACGTTGTCGCTCGACGCGCCCCAGGTCAGCTTGATCTGGCCGGAGGCCGGCTGGGTGAACGCCAGGCCGGCCGGCGCCGACGGGTCCTGGGTGTCACCGGTCTGCCCGGTGCGGGTCACCGTGTTGCTGGCCGCGGACTGGTTGCCCGCCGCGTCCTTCGCCTTCACGTAGTACGAGACCGTCGCCGAGTCGGCGCGGCTGTCGGTGTACGTCAGCGCGTTGCCGGCGACACTGGTCAGCAGCTGCCCGTCGGCGTACACGTCGTAGCCCGCCACCCCGACGTTGTCGGTCGAGGCGCCCCAGGTCAGCTTGATCTGCCCGGAGGCCGGCTGGGTGTACGCCAGGTTGGCGGGCGCGGACGGCGCCTGCACGTCGCCGGAGTTCGGGCCGTACGCCTCGAACTCCGCCAGCTGCGCGGCCGGCCACGCGGTGTTGGCCGTGAAGGTCAGCCGCAGGTAACGGGTCGTGGTGGTCGGCAGGTTGACGGTGACCGCGTTGCCGCCCGCCGGGTCGAAGGTGTACGCCGCCGAGGCCACCAGGTCGGTGAAGTTGGTGCCGTCGGTGGAGCCCTGGACCTTCAGCGTCTCGTCGCGCCGCTCCCAGCCGGTGGGCAGCTTGAGCACCAGCTTGTTCACCGGCACCGCGGAGCCGAGGTCGCCCTGCACCCACTGCGGGAAGGCGTTGTTACTGCTCTCCCAGTAGCTGGCCTGGCTGCCGTCCGCCGCGTTGCCCGGGGTGTACTGCCCGTTCGAGCTGGACGCGGTGAAGGTGCGGCCCTGCAGCAGGTTCGCCGAGGCGCTGGCCGCGCCGTACACCTCGAACTCGGAGAACTGCGCGGCCGGCCAGACGCTGTTCGCGGCGACCTGGATCCGCACGTAACGCGCATTGGTTGAGCCGAAGTTGATCCGGACGGTGTTGCCCGCACCCGGGTCGAAGGAGTAGGCGGTGGCGCCCACCACGGTGGAGAAGTTGCTGCCGTCCGTGGAGCCGAGCACCGTCAGCGTCTCGCTGCGGCTCTCCCAACTGCCGGGCAGCTTAAGCACCACCTGGTCGATCGCCGCGGAGCTGCCCAGGTCGACCTGCACCCACTGGGGCAGCGCGCCGTTGCCGCTCTCCCAATAGGTCGACTGGTTGCCGTCGTTGACGTTCCCGACCACGTACTGGCCGTTGACGCTGCTCGCGGTGACCGGCTTGCCGGCGGCGAGGTTCGGACCGCCTGCGGCGTGGGCCGGCAGCAGCGGCCCCGCGAGCAGGAGCATGCCCACCGCGACTGACGACGCCGTCAGCCGCGGGAGGATGCGTTGTGATCTCATGACATCCCTCTGTCTCTGAGTGGGTGGGGGTCTCTGAGCTGGTGGGGGGAGTGGGAGTCGAGAAAGCGACTAACTTCTGTCACTCTTTTGCGCTCGGCTGGGCAAGGGTTACAGAGGCATGACGAGCATGTCAACGGATCGGAACACCCCTCCGCACACGAAGCCACCCCGTCCCGACCACCCGAACCACCCGGCCCACCAGCCCCTGCGGGGTCGCCGGCAGCCCCACCCCGCGCCGCCGGGCGCCTCCCCCGCCCCCGCCCCGCGCAGCGTTCCCCCGCTCCCGTCCCGGCCGGGTCCGACGCCCCGTCACCGTCAGCGCCCTCCCCTACACTCGCCGACCGTGACCACCCTCATGACCTACGCAGGCGCCGCCGCCCCCGACGCCCTCCAGACCCGCACCGGCGGCATCCCCCTCGCCCCGCCCGGCACCGCCTGGCCCCACTGCGCCACCTGCACCGGTCCCATGCAGTTCCTCGCCCACGTCCTCCTCGACGACCTCGGCCACCACGCCGGCCAGGGCGCCACCGGAGGCCGCGGCCTCCTCGCCCTCTTCATGTGCCAGAACGACCCGGGCATGTGCGCCGAATGGAACCCCACCTCGGGCGGCAACCAGGCGCTGATCTTCCCCACCACCGGCCTGCAGCCCATCCCCGTCCCCACCCTCGACACCGAGAACGAGGACGAGGACACCGTCCTCCTCGGCGAGGTCAGCGCCGTCACCTTCGAGCCCCCGACCCCCGCGGACTACGACCAGGCACACAAGGAATGGCGGACAACCCACACCAGCCGCTCCCCCATGGAGATCCTCGGCCAACTCGGCGGCCACCCCACCTGGCTCCAGTACGACGAAACCCCCGCCTGCCCGACCTGCACCGAGGCGATGACCCTGGTCACCCAGCTCGAAGAAGGTTGCACCCACACCACCGGCATGAACTTCGGCGGCCGCGGCAAGGCCTACGCCTTCGCCTGCGAGCCCTGCGCCCGAGCCCGCTTCCTCTGGCAGTGCTGACCGCCGCACTGCCGGCAGGACATGGCGTGCCCCAAGGTGCAGGGCCCGAGGAGGCCTCCGGAGGAGAACTGCCGCCGGCTCCGTGAGGGCAAGCATTCGGACATGGATGACGAGCTGGTGCGATGGGCCGTCCAGACGGCTGAGGCCGAGCTCAGCGGCTTCCTGCCGCAACGGTGGGCACATTCGCGAGGTGTGGCGGCACGTGCAGGAGGCCTCGCGAGCGTGCTCGGCGATGATGCCGGCCTACTTCGCGCGGCAGCCGTGCTGCACGACATCGGATACGCGCCCCGGCTGGTGACTACCGGATTCCACCCGCTCGACGGCGCCCGGTTACTCCGTGACGTCCATGGCGCGGACCACCGGCTGACACGGTTGGTGGCGAACCACTCGTTCGCACTGCTGGAGGCGGAGGAGCGCGGGCTTCGTGGTGCGCTGGAGGCAGAGTTCCCGCCGCTGGAGGACCAGCGACTGGTGGACGCGCTGGTCTTCTGCGACATGACGACGACACCCGGCGGGGCCAGCACGACTGCCGCGGAACGGGTGGCGGAGATCGTCAGCCGCCACGGGGCGGACAGCGTGGTGGGGCGGTTCATCCGCCGGTCGACACCGGAGGTCTTGGCGGCGGTGGCGCGAGTGGAGGCGACGCCGGCTACTCAGCCGAGGTAGGGGTAGGTGCCAGCGAGGTAGTCGCCGATCTGCTGACGCATGCCGGGGTGGATGTCGTACTGGTCGAGGTCCACGGACAGGACCCAGCGGACGCCGTCGGCCTCGTCGTTGATGGTGGGCTCGCCACCCACGGGACGGCCGATGTAGGCGTTCTCGTACTGCTGGCGGATCTCGCCGTCGGTGTAGGCGACGATGTGGTTCGGATTGGTGTAGACGCCCAGGAAGCCGGTCACCACCGCGACGACGCCCGTCTCCTCCAGGCCGGTGTCGCGACGGCGTTGGAGCAAGATGGCGCTGTCGTCGTCAACCACGAGCAGGTTGCTGGCGAAGACAAGGGTGTCGGCCTTCGGGGCGTCGGGGTCGTTGAGGTACTCAGTCCTGCCCGTGCGTGCTGTTCCCCTCAGGTTCGGGGTCCAGGGCCTTGCGTTGACCCAGACGGCTTCGAAGCTCCGAGCGTAGTTGTCGAACCAGTCCGTGGAGTTGATTCGCTTGAGGTGTAACAGAGGGTTCGCACTCGCGGGCTGACCCCACACGTGGGGATTGACCAGGAGTTCACCGTCGTACCGGAACAGCGAGTTGTGGAGCGTGGTGTCGTGGAGGCGCACTTCGCAGCCGACCTCGGCCGACAGGCTCCGGTAGTAGGTGAGCGAGGCGCGGATCTTCGCGGCGCGGCTGTCGCCGATGCCCTCCTCGCGACCCCGGACGGCGGCGGCCCGGCCCATCGGATCTCCGAAGCGGAGACGTACGCGAACGCCGGCCGCGGCCCGTTCTGCGAGCATTCCGGCGACATGCGGATTGGTCTGGGCGAAGAACGTCCCGGAGAGCACGAGCACGTCGATCTGCGTTTCGGCCTCCTGCAGCAGCGACAGCCACATCTCCCTGGGCACACTCGCCCGGTTGGCGTAAGAAGTCATCTCATTTGGGCTTATGGGCTGTTCACGTGACGATCGTGGAGCGCCTGGTGCCGGACGAGTTGCGGGAGTTGTTCCAGCGGGTGGTGCCGCCGGCGCCGACCCGGCCGCAGGGCGGTGGCCGTCGGCGGCACGGGGACCGTGAGGTGCTGACCGCGATCGTGTTCGTGGCGCCCTCGGGGATGGCGTCCCGCCGAGTGGTGTAGCAGCGATCTTGGAGTAGGCCATGGTCAGCGACTCGACAGCCGCTGTCCGGCCCTTGCGAGCCCTTGATCGACGGGACGTTCCCCCCCGCCGCCACCTGCGCCGAGAACGGCAGCGGGTCGCCCCGCGAGCCCCGGTCCAGGAACCTCGCTCCGCCGGAACGTCAGCACACGGAGGTTCCACCACCACGCGGGACACGACCTCGAAGCCGCCCTCCCGGTCGCGGAACACCTCGATCTCGACCGGATCGTCTGGTGGCACCTCGCCACCGTCGAACTCACACCACCCTCGTCCACCGGCAGCGACCGCCAGCTGACGCGCCAATGGGCCAACCATCCTCGGCAACCGACTGCCAAAGCCCAGCAGGTCTCCGGGCGATGGATCGGCGGCCGGGCCCGGAACCGCGAATTCGCATCCGACCGGGAATTCACACATTCCCGCAAGGGGGCAATGTGCAGGCCGCATCAGCCCGGGACTGACAGGTTGCCAACCACTCGGCCGAGCCAACATCGGTACGCCTGACGCCCCTTGACAGTGCTTCACAGCCGAGACGATGATCACTCCGCCAACCATCGATGACGAACGGGGTTGACGGGGGAATCGCGCCTGAGCCGCATTGCCTCGAATTCGCCGGGGGAAGGTGGGTCCATGCTGATCCGTCCGATGACCGAGCACGAACTGACCGACGCATACGGCATCCGCTACCAGCAGCTCTACCCGCACGGCGGGGAGGACTTGGCCCCCTGGGGGTTCGGCAGGGCCGTGGTCGAGCCCGGCGGGGCGACCGAGCCGCACCAGCACGAGGAGAACGAGGTCTTCGTCTTCCTTGAGGGCAGCGGCGAGATCACCATCGGCGAGGAGCGCGCGCCCGTCCACCCCGACCTGTCCGTGTTCATCCCCGGCGGCAGCCGCCACCAGGTGACGAACGCCAGCAGCGACCAGCGGCTGGTCTTCCTCTCCATCTACTGGCCGGAGAGCCACGGACCCGTCAGCCTCTGAGGAGCCCACCCGCGATGCCCGTGTTCAGCATAGTCACCGCCGCACCGCCGACCCCGAACGGCGACCTCCACCTGGGGCACCTGGCCGGCCCGTACTCCGGCGCCGACGTCTACACCCGCGCCTGCCACCTGCGCGCCGAGGGCGCCCTGTACGCGACCGGCTCGGACGTCCACCAGAGCTACGTGCCGGCCAAAGCCCGCACCCTGGGCCACGAACCCCTGGCGATGGCCCAGGACTTCGCCGACGAGATCGCCGCCATCTTCGACTCGATCGGCTTCGCTGTCGACTCCTACGTCCGCCCCCAGCACTCGACGGGCCACCAGGAGGCCGTCCGCGACTTCGTGCTCGCGCTGGAGCGGCAGGGCCGGCTGGAGCGCCGCACCGAGGACTGCCTCTACTGCGAGGGCTGCGAGCGCTACCTCTTCGAGGCGTACGTCCGGGGCGGCTGCCCGCACTGCGGTGTGGCCACCGACGGCAGCTCCTGCGAGGTCTGCGCCTGGCCCAACGTCTGCACCGACCTGGCCGACCCCCGCTGCACCAGCTGCGACCGGGCCCCCGTGCTGCGCTCCTACCAGCGCCTGGTCTTCCCGCTCAGCCGGTACACCGAGCGGCTCGCCGAGTACCACCGCCGGACGGTGATGAGCCCGCGGCTCCGCGCCTTCTGCCTGGAGCTGACCGCGGCCGGGCTGCCGGACATCCCGCTCAGTCACCCCACCGGCTGGGGTCTGCCGGTGCCGGTAGCGGGCTTCGAGGACCAGCGGGTCTACGTCTGGGCCGAGATGGCGCCAGGCTACCTCAACGCGGTGGCCGAGGCGCTCAGCCGCCGGGGCGACGCCACCGACCCCCGGCAGGTGTGGGACAGCGCCGAGGTCGTGCAGTTCTTCGGCTTCGACAACAGCTACTTCCACGCCGCGCTGATCCCCGCCCTGCTGATGGCCTGCGACGAGGCGTTGCGGCTGCCGGACGCGCTGCTGACCAACGAGTTCTACGAGCTCGACGCGGCGAAGTTCTCCACCAGCCGCCGGCACGCGATCTGGGCCACCGACCTGCTGGCCCACGTGCCCGCCGACACCGTGCGCTTCGTGCTGGCCCTGGACCGGCCCGAGGACGAGCGGACCAACTTCACCTGGCAGCGCTTCCACGCTCTGGCGGACGGCGAGTTGGCCGGGCGCTGGCAGCCCTGGCTGGCCTCGGTGCTCGACCGCCTGGCGGCCGGCGCCGCCACCGAGCTCACCGGCCTGACCGACGGGCACCGCACGCAGCTGGCCGAGCTGGCCCGCCTCGCCGCCCGCGGCCACGGCGCGTACCTGGCCGGGAGCTTCTCGCCGCGCACCGCCGCCCAGGCGCTCTGCGACCTGGTCCGCAGCACCGCCGGGTTCGCGGCCGGGCACCCCGAGGACGCCGCGACGCTTGCGGTGGAGGCGACGGCCGCGCAGCTGCTCGCCCAGCTCGCCTACCCCGTCATGCCGGAGTTCGCCGAGCGGCTCTGGCGGGCGCTGGGCCACACCGGGCCGGTCCGCTGGACGGGCGTCGGCCCGCTCGCGGCCGAGGGCGCGGCGGAGGCGGGGATCACCTTCTTCGGCCCCCAGCCCGCCGATCTGGAGGCCAAGGTGATGGACCGGTGAGCGGCCGGCTCCGTTGAGCACCGCGCTCGTCGTCGGGGCGGGGGTGGTCGGCCTCTCGGTCGCCCGTGAACTCGCCCTCCGAGGGCACCGGGTGACCGTTGCCGACCCCAACCAGCCCGGCGAGCAGGGACCTTCGGCGGCCGAGTCCCGCATCCTGCGCTGCGCCTACGGGGCGCGGAGCCGGTACGCGGAGCTCACCTGGCGGTCGCTGGGCCGCTGGCGGGAGTTGGAGCGCGAGAGCGGGCAGCAGTTGCTGGTCCCGTCCGGGGTGCTCAGCTTCGCCTCGCGGGGGACGGCCACCGGCTGGGAGGAACGGTCGCTGGCCGCGCTGCGTGGCCTCGGCGTCCCGGCTGAGCGGCTGTCGCCCAGGGAAGTGGCCCGGCGCTTCCCCGCCGTGGGCACCGAGGGACTGGAGTTCGCGCTGTACGAGCCAGAGGCGGGCGTGCTGCGCGCCCGCCGGGCCGTCCGGGCGCTGGCCGCCTCCTGCCGGGCGCACGGCTGCGCGTTCGTGCGCGGCGAGGCCCGGCCGGCCGGGGCGGGGGTGCTGGTGGACGGCGCCGAGCACCGGGCCGACCTGGTGGTCTGGGCGGTCGGCGCCGCCCTGCCCGGGCTCTTCCCTGAGCTGGCCTGCGGGCGGCCGGCGGGCCAGGTGAGCTACTACCTGGACTCGCCCGCGCTGCCCTGCGGGCCCGGGGCACCGGCCTGGCTCGACCTGGGCCGCGCCATGTACGGCATAGGGGCGTTGAGCAGCGCCGGGGTCAAGGTCGTCCCCGACGTCGAGGCGCCGCCCGGTGTGTTGCCCGCCTCGCCGCCCGAACTGCCGCAGCCCGCCCGGGCCTACCTGCAGCGACGGTTCCCGGCGCTGGCCGGGGCGCCGGTGCTCGCCGCCGAGACCTGTACCTACACGACCACCGAGGACGAGGAGTTCGTCCTGGGGCGGCACCCGGCCGCCCCGACCGTCTGGCTGGTAGGGGGCGACTCCGGCCACGGCTTCAAGAACGCGCCCGCATGGGGGAGTTACGTATGCGACGTACTGGAGGGCACGACCTCGCCGCACCCGCGGTGGCGGCTGCGCCCGGCGACGACCCGCTGACGGCGGCCCTGGACCGGCTCGTCCCGGGTGCTCCGGAGCGCAGCTTCGGCGCCGACATCGACGAGGCCCACACCGTGCTGCTGTCGGCGACGGCCTCCAAGGAGGAGAAGGAGGCAGAGCTGCGCCGATGGTTCGGCAGCCACCAGCCGTGCGTCTTCGCCAAGGTGGCCGCCCGGCCGGACGCGGACCCGGCGCTCGACATCTGCTGGGTGGACGAGGAGGATCTGGCACTCGGCGCCGACCATGTCGAGAAGCTGCTCCAACAGGCCCGCGAGCGCTGGAAGTCGCGCGCCGTGGCGGGCCGCACCAGCAGTCTGCAGGTGATGTTCAACAGCGCCCGGCTGGCCCACGCCCGGCCGGGGCCGGAGCTGGTGGAGGTGTTCCGACTGCTGGTCGGGCTGCACCTGCCGGAGTGGGCGCCGATCGCAGCCGACACCATCTGCTTGGACGGCGTGCCGCTGCGCCGTCCCGACGGGCGCCTGGAGCTGTTCGCGGCCAGCATGACGGTGTTCTTCACCGGTGCCCACCTCACCCGGGCGCACGACCACCGGGTGCCGGGCGGCATGCTGCTCAACATCAACGCCGTGGGCCACCACACCCAGGTCGCGCACGATGCCGGCCGGTTCCGAACCCACGCCGAAGCCGTCCGCAACTCCCATGGCACGGCGCTGCGTTCGGTCGGCAACGGCGGCATCGGGCACCCGACCGGTCACAGCAGCACCTGGCACCTGGGCGGCGACTGCCCGGCCGGTTACGGTCTGCGCCGACCACCCCGGCCGGGCCACCTGCCATCCGACGCCGACCCCGAGCGGTACGGCTCGCTCTACCACATCGACGTCACCGTCTCCTCGTACTACGCAGACCCGACACCCTACCCGCCACCCGCCACCGGGCCGGCCCCGGGCGAGTGGACCATGATGCTCGACTACTTCACCGCCGAGGAGAATCCGGCTTACCACAACGCCGCCCTGATGGCCGGTCTACCCATCGGGCCGGAGCAGCTGCACGACGCACCCTGGCGGCCGGAGCCCCGGCCGAACAGCCGGCGGGAGTTCTGATGACCGGGCTGATGGACCTGCGCCCGGGTGACACCCTGCCGGGCGGGCTGAGCGTCCGGGGCGCCGTCCAGGTCGGCAGCGCCACCCAGCGCTGGGCGGAGTACCTGCTGACCGGCGAGGCCGCCGGGACCGGCACGACACTCTGGCTGGCGGTCGAGGCCTTGCCGGACGGCACCGAACGCAGCTCGTACTGGCACCGCACCACCGCCGAGGCGGCCGGCTTCGACCCCGATCTCCCCACCCTGGACGGCCAGTTGCTCGCCGTGGTCGAGCGCGGCCACGGCGACTACCGGGCAGTCGGCGAGTTCGGCGGCCTGCCCGGCCTGCGCGCCGGCACCGGCCGGCTGCACTACGTCGACTACACCGGCCCCGGGCTCCGGGCCAGCCTGGAGTACTTCGGCCCGGCGGGCCACGACGCCCCCGGCTCCCCCGGCCTCCTCGGCGTCGAGGCCCGGCCGCCCGCCTGAACCTCCCTCGTACCACAGAACGGACCAGATACCCGTGACCGACCGTCCCACCGAGTGGTGGAGCACCTTCTTCACCGACGTCTACACCGGCTCCGACCTGGAGCTGCGCGACGCGGCCACCGCCGAGGCGATGGTGCGCTGCGTCACCAGCGCGCTCGACCTGAAACCCGGCGCCACCCTGCTCGACCTGGCCTGCGGCACCGGCCGCCACAGCGTGCCGCTCGGCGCGGCGGGTTTCCGGGTCACCGGCGTGGACCTGATGGAGCCGTACCTCGCACAGGGCCGCGAGCGGGCCGAGCGCGCCGGGCAACGGGTCTCCTTCGTGCGGGCCGACATGCGCGACCTGAGCGCCCTCCCCGAGGGCTCCTTCGACGCCGTGGTGAGCCTGCACACCAGCTTCGGCTTCTTCCACACCGAGGAGGAGAACCTCGCCGTCCTGCGCGAGGTCCGCGACCGCCTTTCCCCGGGCGGGCGGCTCCTGATCGACGTGATGAACCGGGACTGGTTCCTCACCCAGAGCGGCGAGTCCTTCGGCACCGCGCCGGAGGAGTTCGTGGTCCGCAACTTCGACTCCAGCACCGGGACGACGTACCTGTACGAGGAGCGGTTCGACGCGCTGACCAGCCGGATCGCCTGGAACATCCAGGCTTTCGACCCCGCCTCGGGCACCGTCCGGCGCACTGTCACCGCCGACTACCGCGTCTACAGCGCCCACGAGCTCACCGCCCTGCTCACCCGAGCAGGCCTGACCCCGGACGGGCTGCACGGGGACTACGACCTCAGCCCGTTCCACATCCACTCACCGCACCTGATCTGCACGGCCACCCGCCCGGCCGGAGAGGAGTGACCCCATGCCCCGCACCTTCCAGGAGACCGCCCTCCACCGCATGATCCACGCCCAGGCGGAGGCCGTCGACCGCCTGGCCGAGGCCGACCTCGCGCAGGCCGCCGAGCGGCTGGCCGGCGCCCGCCGGGTGCTGCTGCTCGGCACCGGCACCAGCCAGCACGCCGCCGAGCTCGGCGCCATGATGCTCGGTCACGCCGGGGTGGACGCCCGCTGGTCCTCCGCCGCCCAGTTCGCCCGATGGGGCGCGCCGCTGCGCTCCGGCGACGCCGTCGTGGTGATCACCCACACGGCCGAGACGGCCTTCGCGCTGCGCTGCCGCGAGCAGGCGCTCGCGGCAGGCGTGCCCACGGTCTCGATCACCGGCGTCGGCACCGGCGACTGGCCGGAGGCGGTCGAGACAGTGGCCAAGGAGCAGTCCGAGACCTACACCGTCAGCTACACCGCCGCCCTCACCGTGCTCGCCGGGCTCGCCCACCGCCTGGGCGCCGAGAGTTACGGCCCCGAGCAGCTGCACCGCGCTGCCGAGGCGATCCGCGAGGCCGGCCAGGACCCGGGCCTGGATGCCGTCGCCCTGCCCGCCCGGGCGCTGGCCGTGATCGGCGCCGGGCCCTGGGGCGTCACCGCCCGGGAGGGCGCGCTGAAGGTCCGCGAGGCCGCCCGCATCCTCGCCGAGGGCTACGAGTCGGAGCTCTACCTGCACGGCTCGGCCGTGCCGTTCGGTGCCGCCGACGGCCTGCTGCTGTTGGAGCCCGGGGCCGACCAGGACGGCCTGACCGCCGCCCTCGGCGCGGCCGCCGCCGCGGAGGGCATCACCGTCGGCACCCTCTCCGCCACCGGCGCGGCCGCCGAACTGCCCCCGGTGCTGGCCCAGCTCCCGCTGACCGTCCGGCTCCAGCTGCTGGCCGGCCACTGGGCCGAACTGCGCCACCAGAACCCGGACGTGGCGATCGTCGGCGCCTGGGCCAAGACCGAGCTGTGGGGCATCGGCGCGCCGTGACCCACCGGTGTTTCCGGGCCCGGCCCGGGGACACCCCGCTGAGGAGAAGACGTCGGCCATCCGCTGCTCGAACCACTCCTGCGGCGTGGCCGCGCCCTTGATCCGCTCGGCGGTGCGCTCGTTGCTGAACGGGAACAACGGGCTGATCGGCGCGTCAGGGTTCCCCGGGACGGCCGGATCACGACCGCGGTCCTGCGGGACGCCACTCACTGGGACGAGGTGGTGATGGAGCTGGGCTTGGAGCACCTACGGCGCCCCGACCTCCGCCATACCGGGCTCACGTGGATGGCGGACGCGGGCGTGCCACTGCACGTCCTGCGGAAGATCGCTGGTCACGGATCGCTGACGACCACCCAGCGGTATCTACACCCGGACCGCCGCTCGATCGAGCTGGCCGGCGAGGCGCTGAGCGCCCACCTCAGCGGGCCGCGGCAGGCCCCCGGTCCCGCCGTGGTCCCGCAGGACCCTTCCGGTCGGCGTCTGCGGCTTGTTCGCTGACCCGACCACAGAAACGGCAAAAGCCCCGCTGGCCTGGACTTCTGTCCAGTCAGCGGGGCTCCGACATCACTGTCGGGACGACAGGATTTGAACCTGCGACCCCTTGACCCCCAGGCGCATCAGCGCGGCACCAGCTCGGCCACTCGGCATGGTGAACCGATCCACATGCTCGTCGCCCGCGGCGCTTCGTCCCAGCCGATGCGTCGCTGTTCTGGCCTGTTGATGTCAGCTGCGGATGTCAGCCACGGCAAGGTACTGGGACTGCAAATGCCATTGGAGCCACGCACCGATCAGGGCAGAGACACACCAACTTGGTTGGCGCCCATGGACCTTATGCTCATGGCAGGTACCAGCATGAGGAGAGACGTGGGGATCCGAGACCTGACGGATGTAGATGCGGTCCTGAGCGCGCTCAGGGAGTTCGACGATGTAGGGCAGAAGAGCTTCCTCGAGACCCACGGCTTCAGGTCCTCCACCCGCTACTACCTCCAACACGCCGACTGCCTCTACGACCCCAAGGCGATCGCGGGAGTTGCCCACGGCTACCAACACGGGAAGTCCCTGGCCTACAACGACTTCCACGGCGGAGAGGCGAGCACCAACGCCGTCCTGCGGCGTCTCGGCTTCACCGTCCTGTCCGGCATACCCTCCACCATCGAGGAGGAGCGGGCCTGGCGCTTCACCATCTGGAAGAACCTCTGCGCCCGGCAGAACGCCGACGGGCTGCTCTCCCCCGGCGACCTGCGCGCAGTGAACGCCTACGGCAGCCAACAGGGCATCTGGGTCGACAAGGCCCGCACCGAGAAGCTGAGCCCCGTCGGCCTGGCCGTGGGACTCAAGCACACGGGCGTCGACTACCCCGACGAGGTGGACGACGAAGGGGCGCTCTACCACTACCCCGAGACCAAGCGGGCCGGCCAGGACATCGCCGAGATCGACGCCACCAAGGAGACGGCCGCCCACCAGCTGCCCGTCTTCCTCATCTCGGAGCACGGTCCACTGCGCTCGGTACGGCTCGGTTGGGTCGCAGGTTGGGAGGACGAGAGCAAGCTCTTCTTCATCACGTTCGGCGAGCGAGCACCGGAGCAGATCCTCGACAAGGACCACTCAGAGGACCACGCCTTCCAGTTAGAGGGCAGCCGGCGCCGTCAACGCACGGGAACCGTCGTTAGCCGGCCCGACCAGGCCCGCTTCAAAATCGAGGTCTTCCAGCGGTACGGTCCCCGATGCCCGCTGTCCGGTGTTGCGGTCCCCCAAATGATCGAAGCCGCCCATCTCCGGCCCGACGCCGAGAACGGCAGCTCCGACCCCCGCAACGGCCTCCCCATGAACGCAGCCCTCCACCGCGCGTTCGACGCCCACCTCTTCGCCGTCCACCCGACCACCCTCCACGTGATGGTCCGCCCTCAGGGCCCGACGCTGGAGGAGCTCGGAATCACCACTCCCCGACTGGCACTGCCCAAGCTCCCGCACGAGAGCGCGCTGGAATGGCGCTACACAAAGTGGCTCGAGAAGAACAAGATCGATCCCGCGGATGTTGTACCGCCCGGCGGCCACTGACTCCCGCCTCCACGCCCTGAGGACACCTCGCGTTCGCCGACGCGCCCAGCCGTGCACCCCTCGATCCCCCCGCGCGCCCTTGTGATACCGAACCGGTCGTCTGATCTTCGAAGCGACAGGTCTTGGCACTGGAAGCGCGGGGGGACCGATGGCAGCAGAGGGTCGAGTGACGCCGTGGGCTGAGGAAGCGTTCGGGGCGCTCGCCCCCCGGCTCATGGACCTGGTGCCAGAGTGCCTGGCTCGTGCTCACGCGCGAGCACGAGACGCCCACGAGGGCGCTCAAACGCAAACCCTCGAAGCGTACGGGCACGGGCTCTACGCGGCACAGTTTGAGCAGCTGGCCATGGGACTTGCCGACCTACCTGGTGCGGATGCCGTCCGGCTCCAGGCCCGCACCGTCATGGTGGTAGCCGGGCACGTCCTCTACCCGATCCGGTACGCAAAGAGAGACACGCCGGTGAGCACCGCGAAGCTCCGACGGACATCCGGTCTTCGTGCCGACCTGATCCGCCGTCATGGGCCCGACCCGCGGCAAGGCGAACTCGACCTCGGACCAGCCTTCGAAGCGCCCGAGGACGAAGTTCACGGCGATCTCTCCAAGCTGTCCCCAGACACGAAGCTCATCCTGGTCGCCTACGCATGCGCGTACCACAGCGGCATCGTTCGACTGGAGTGGGGATCGGCAGAACTGCAACAACGAGACCGATCCTTGGTGTGGCACCACCACGAGCCACTCCCAATACCCCGAGGCCCTGGACAGCTGGCAGGCTGAGTTCACCGCCGTTTGCACTTCACCTCTTGACCCCAAGATCGCGGAATCAACCGCTTTCCGCAGGTCAACCACTGATTACCGGACAAGTGCGCGTTCCGCCGAGCTGGCACAGTTCGACTCCACCCACACCGTGCGGTCCTGATCTGGTCTTCAGCGGTTCCCGCTGTGCGGCGCCGGCAAGCCCGCTGCCAAGTGCCACCTCACCAGGCAAGATCGGTAGGGACGATCAATGACAGGCAGAAGACCCACTTACCGCCCTGGCTTGACACTGAACAATCATCCAGGTTCGCCAAATACCTTCAAATCGAACCCATATTCGGATTTGTCGCAGTGTCAGTCTCGCCAGCTACAGTCCCACCTGCAGATGACCGCACGTGACGGCACTAGTGACCCTACGCAGGACACATGGGATCATCACGTGTGATCGGCCGACAGCGCCACGGGGAGGGTACGTGCGGTTCAGTGAAACGTTCGGCATCGTTCGCACAGATGAGGACGACTGGTTCGACCCTTTGCTCCTTGCAGATACCAACCTCTGCATTGACCCCTTCCTTATTTATGACGATGGGGAAGAGTTCTGGGCACACGCCCACGATGACATGATCGACTTCTTTGCCATGGTGCTGGCCCTAGTGAAGGCCGCGAAGGGCAATGAGAGGTCCTCGTCATGGGGAAAAGCCAAGTCACTCCTCCTGTTTCCCGAACCGGACGAATTCTGCTTGGGAGTGACCGAAGGGAGCCCACGGGGCTCCGGCGCGGGCAAGGGACTCCAAGTTCCCATGCTAGCGAGCGCAAAGGTTGCAGTGAATTACGATATCGAATCGGTCGGCCACATCGAGGAGCTTGTGCTCTTCCAGGAAGGCATGGGCCTCGATCGCATCAGCGACATGGTCTGCAACATTCTGAAATCTTACTTCATTAGGTACACTCAGAAAGTAGCAGCTCGCCACTCAGTCCCAATGGAGAAGGTTCGAGTACGCCATTCTTCATGGGATAACTCAACGTCACGATGGCGCGACGCAATTGTCGACTTGCCGCGCAACCCCTACACGGGGTCCGGCGTCCTACTTTCACCTGCGCGGTTTCTTCGTGAGCTCCTCACGGTTGGCGCCGACGAGTTTTGGGACTGGGCATGGCGGGAAGATCCGGAGACCCTGCGCGCCAACTTCAACTACGACCTGGCAACGAAGGTGTCGGCCGCCCTCAAGGCCCAGATGGCGCGCCAGAATCCCAAGCTGGTCAAGGACTTCATGCGCGTATGTGAGTCGCGCGAGAAGACACCCTACGATATCGAGAATGACCCGCTCCTGAGAACCAGCACCTACGAGCTCGGCACTTCGCTTGCGCGGGAAAATCCACTTTCTTTTACGCCAACTCAACCTGATGAATTCCAGCGCTTCATCGAAGCGCTGGTCGAGGCATACGGCCACGGCATTGAGAACTCCGATGGATGGCGACTACTATGGGATAAGGAGAAGTTCCGCCCCGAAAGCGCGTGCCAGTCACTCTTCAGGTTTACCGCCGCCCAGTATTGCCGGGCGCATCAGATTGATCTGACTTCAGAGTCCAACGCTGGGCGCGGACCTGTCGACTTCAAGTTCGTCCAGAACTGGTCCTCTCGCGCCCTGATAGAAATGAAGCTGGCAAACAATTCAGGGTTTTGGCACGGCTTGACCAAGCAAACCGTCCAGTACCTCAAGTCCGAGGAGATTAGGCACGCACTATTTGTGTGCATCGGATTCGAGAACAAGCATTTCGACCCGAAGTTCATGGGTGAAGTTCGACTGCTTGCGGACGAAACATCAAAGAAGTACAATGTCGAGATCAAGCCAATCTTTATCGACGCGCGACCGAAGCTATCGGCATCCAAGTTGCGATGATTATCCGTGAACGTCTAACCACCACCCAGTAGGGCGATTTAGCCTGAATTCGCACGGAATCGAATCGCGCTTGTCCCGTGGGCACGCGAGGTGCGGCCTGGCTGAACCATCGGATGGTTCAGCCAGGCCGTGGAGCCGGACGGG